>CAWBZU010000004.1:0-16001 GCA_963793325.1 uncultured Flavobacteriaceae bacterium | reverse complement strand
CCGGTTATGCCCTGTTTTTTATAGCCATCCTGTATACTACTGCCCCTGCAATTGCAGTATTTGCGAGAACAAATTTAATTGAGACTGTGAGTAATAAGAATTACTCTGATATGCCCGCATGGTTTTCTAAATGGGAGTCCACCGGCCTTCTAATATATGATGATAAAAATTCCGATGGGATTATTCAGTATGTAGCGGATCCCGAAATTAATGAATTGGAGGTCGACAGGGATATTATTGTCCTTGCTAACCCAGAAATAGCCAATTTACCTAATTGGGTAATTGCCCTGGTCGCCGCCGGAGGTTTGGCGGCGGCACTTTCTACCGCGGCGGGATTATTGCTGGTTATTTCCACTTCTATCTCACACGACTTAATTAAAAAACAGTTTAAGCCTGATATTTCTGATAAGCACGAACTTATTATTGCAAGAATGTCTGCTGTTTTTGCGGTCTGTGTTGCAGGCTATTTTGGAATTAACCCACCAGATTTTGTAGCGGCCACTGTTGCCCTGGCATTTGGTTTGGCGGCGGCTTCTTTTTTTCCGGCTTTGCTAATGGGGATTTTTTATAAAAAGATGAATAAAGAAGGTGCTGTGGCCGGGATGGTGGTAGGTATAATCGCTATGTTGTTTTATATGCTGAAGTTTAAATTCGACATGTTTGGCGGGGGCACATCTGAGGATTGGTGGTTCGGAATTTCTCCCGAAGGCTTTGGTACTGTAGCTATGTTGCTTAACTTTATGGTTTCCATAATTATCTCTTTGTTCACCCCGGATCCTCCAAAGGAGGTGCAGGATATTGTGGAGAATATTCGAATACCCAGCGGTGTTACGGAACCAGAATCTCATTAAAATATAATTGGCATGAGTAATTATCACATTAAACATTTAGAGGAATATTTTCAGGTATATCGCAAATCAGTACAGAATCCTGAAGCTTTTTGGGAAGAAATAGCTGAAGAACATTTTGTTTGGCGTACAAAATGGGACAGGGTGTTAAGCTGGGATTTTACAAAACCGGAGATTAAATGGTTTGAGGGTGCAGAGCTTAACATTACCGAGAACTGCCTGGACAGGCATCTGCCTACCAGACGAAACAATACAGCCATCATATTTGAACCTAATGACCCTGAAGAAGAAGCGCAGCATATCACATACGGGCAATTGCATGAGAGGGTGTGCAGGATGGCTAATGTACTCAGGGAAAACGGAATAAATAAAGGAGACCGTGTTTGTGTTTACTTACCAATGATACCCGAATTGGCTTATACTGTTTTGGCCTGTGCCAGGGTAGGAGCTATACACTCCGTTGTTTTTGCCGGTTTTTCTTCAAATGCGCTGGCCACAAGGATAAATGATTGCGATTGTAAAATGGTTATTACCTCTGATGGTTCTTACAGGGGTAATAAAACTATAGACCTGAAGGGGATTGTAGATGTAGCCCTTGAAGATTGCCCCGGGGTAAAAAAGGTATTGGTAGTAGAGCGTACTGGAGAAAAAATAAAAATGAAAAAAGACAGGGATTTGTGGTTAAGACCTTTGCTGGATAATGCCTATGCCGACTGCAGCGCAGAACGAATGAAATCTGAGGATCCGCTATTTATTCTTTATACATCAGGGTCAACAGGCAAACCGAAGGGTATGGTACACACCTGCGCCGGTTATATGATCTACACGGCCTATACCTTTAAAAATATATTTCAGTACAGGGACGGGGATGTGTATTGGTGTACCGCTGATATTGGATGGATTACAGGTCATTCTTATATTATTTACGGCCCACTTGCGAACGGGGCAACTACGGTGATGTTTGAAGGTGTGCCCTCTTACCCCGATTATGGACGATTTTGGGAGGTAGTGGAAAAGCATAAAGTAAATCAGTTTTATACCGCACCTACAGCGATAAGGGCTTTGGCAAAGGAAAACCTCGATTATGTTGAAAAATATGACCTCTCCTCTCTTAAAGTTTTGGGAACTGTTGGCGAACCAATTAATGAAGAAGCCTGGCATTGGTACAATAATAATATCGGACACGGTAAGAGCCCTATTGTAGACACCTGGTGGCAGACAGAGACCGGGGGAATAATGATCTCACCAATACCTTATGTAACTCCAACAACTCCTACTTACGCTACTTTGCCATTTATAGGAATACAACCGGCGTTAATGGATGAAGAAGGTCGCGAAATAATGGGTATTCAGGTAGACGGCAGACTGTGTATTAAGTTTCCATGGCCTTCCATGGCCAGGACTATCTGGGGTGATCATGACCGGTATAGGGATACTTATTTCAAAGCTTATAAAAACAAATATTTTACAGGAGATGGTGCGCTTAGAGACGGAGTGGGCTATTACAGAATTACAGGTCGGGTTGACGATGTAATCATTGTTTCCGGTCATAATCTGGGAACGGCACCCATTGAAGATGCTATTAATGAACATCCTGCAGTGGCCGAATCAGCCATTGTTGGTTTCCCTCATGATATTAAAGGAAACGCCTTATATGGTTTTGTGATCCTAAAAGAAATTGGAGAAACAAGGGACAGGGATAATCTAAAGAAGGAGATAAATCAGCAAATAACCGAACATATAGGCCCAATTGCCAAATTAGACAAGATTCAGTTTGTTCCTGGTTTACCTAAAACACGAAGTGGTAAGATTATGAGGCGTATTTTACGCAAAATTGCTTCCAAAGACACTGAAAACCTCGGAGATATTAGCACATTATTAAACCCTGAAGTGGTAAAGGATATTATGGATAATGCGTTATAAGTTTTGATCACCAATTTAGAAAAGAACCATCCAGCAATAATATACCGCGAAAAGTGACAGGAATATTATTCCTGCAAAAGTAAGGACCTGTAACCCTTTTCCCGGGTGAAAGCTTTTGGGAAGATCATGGCTCATTACGTTTTTCAGATTCATATAGCCGACGATTGGAGCTAATACAAAAGAGACAAAAGTAGCCAATGCTACCAGTGTACCCATATTTGCTCCAAAAGCCGTAATTACGATAAAATTGACCAGCGCCAGAAGTACAACCCCGGAAGCGTAGTACTTTCTGCCTGAAAAATCTTTATGCTTTGGGGTAAGCAAACCAATGATGTCTACGCTTACCCTTGATATGGCATCATGGGCAGTCATACAGGTGCTAAACATGGTGGCAAAGGCAGAAACGGCAATAAAGATATATGCCCAGTCCCCAATATGGGTGGTAAACAATTGCACCACCTGATCTGCAAAAGTGGTGGCATTGCCACTCAATTCAGTATTTGTACCATAAAGGGTCATCCATCCGATTATTAAAAAGAAGATGGCGAGTATAGCTGTCATCATATACCCATAGTTGAACTCCTGTAGTGCCTCTTTTAGGGAGGGTTTGTATTTATTTAACTTATATTTTTCCAGACTCCAGAGACTGATCCAGCTCGAAGCTTCAACAGCTGTCGGCATCCATCCAATTAACCCAATTAAAAACAAGATACCTACCTCATTAAATATGGAAGGTCTTACAAAGCCGGGTACCCCTTCCACCTGTCCTTTATAAATCACCAATAAGGTGGTTACGAGTAAGGCCACAAATAAAATAGAGATGACAAATTTCAAAGAGGTTTCCAGAAATCGGTAACGACCTATAATTAACAAGGTGCTAATAAATGCAAACAACCCAAGTGCTACCATGGCTACAGAAAGTTCCGGCACATTAAAAAGGTTAATGAACAATCCTGCGGTAACCACATACAGCGCTGCAAGGATTGTAAAGGTGGTTACCAGAGTTATAAAGGCATAAAGCCATAAATAACCCTTACCCCTGTTTAGATACCCTTCTATGAGTGTTTTATTGGTAACATTGGTGTATCGAATCCCAAACTCAAAGAACGGGTATTTCAGAATATTTGCCAGAATAATAGGGATGACCATAACCCAGCCGTATTGTGCCCCTGCTTTGGTTGATAACACCAGGTGAGAAGTGCCAATTGCCATACTGGCAAACAAAAGCCCGGGTCCAAGGTTTTTAAGCAGGGTTTTTAATTTAGACATGTATGGTTTGGTTAACTTCGAGAGACTAAAATAGGTTATTTTATACAAAAAGCGGAAACTCTATTTTATCTCTATTTTTTCACCGTAAAACCGCGGTTGTGTATTTAGAAGCAGATCGATAAAAACTTTTACTCTTGCAAAATATTCCCGAAACTGAACCTTAACACCTTGTTTCCCCGAAATCCCCTCGGCATTAAATCCTACGGCTTTAAGGCCTTTTTTCTCGGCCAGGTATATAGCGCGTTCATTGTGAAATTTTTGAGAGATTACGGTAACGCTATCAAGACCAAATATATATTTTGCCCTAACCATAGAATCCAAAGTACGAAAACCTGCGTAATCAAGAAATATTTTTTCATCCGGGATACCTCCTTTTATCAGGTCTTTTTTAATGGTATTGGGTTCATTATAATAAATGCTTCCATTGTCTCCACTAACTAAAACAAACTCTATTTTTCCGGCTTTATAAAGTTCTATGGTTGCATTAATGCGATGGGCGTAATATGGATTTACACCACCTTCCACCTGCATTCTTGAAGTCCCAAGTACCAGGCCAACTTTGTTTTTAGGAATAAGCATGGTGTCGGTAAAAGTTTTGCCCTGGGCTGAAAATTCAATGGTATAATTGGAAATCACCACTACCAATATGGATAAAAGGAGGGCAATGGCCACTAAAAAACGATATTTCCTCTTAATAGTTATTCTCATTTCAATTTTAAAGGTAATGAAACGGCTGCTTTCTTTTTAGGGGGATCTCAAAAACAAGAAAATTAATTTTAACCAATTGAATGGGTTTTATAGGGTCGCATGGTTGTTTTTAATACGCAATGCTTTATAAATAGGTTAACATTATTGTAATCAATTTCTAAATACCGGGATTTTTACGTAATTCGCATAAATAAATTCAAGAATGACCATATTTATAGACATGGACGAGGTAATTGCCGATACCTACCGGGCACATATAACTTTGTATAATAAAGAATTCAGGGAAAACCTTACCGTAGATGACTGCTTTGGTGGTGAAGTATGGCAAAGTGTCCCTGAACATCGAAGGAACCATATTCACCAGCATTGTTATAGAGAAGGTTTTTTCCGCTCTCTGCCTCCAATTGAAGGAAGTATAGAAGTGATAAAAGATTTGACAAAAACGTACGATGTTTTTATTGCATCGGCTGCTATGCAATTTCCCAATTCATTAATTGAGAAACATTATTGGCTGGATGAGCACTTTCCTTTTATTGATTGGAAACGGCGTATATTATGCGGGGATAAACACATATTAAGGGGAGATATCCTTATTGATGACAGGAAATACAACCTGGAAAGTTTTCAAGGGAGGTCCATACTGTTTAGTTCTCCTCATAACATCCATACAAATGGGTTTGAAAGGGTAAATTCCTGGGAGGAAGTGCGTCAAAAACTATTGTAATATTGGCAGATGTTGTTTAAACAAAAATTTATAGCCTGATAATTTGTCAAATTCTCATGTAATCACATTGCCAGAACAGCAGCAAGATTAACATTTTTGAACCCTATTTATAAAAACTGCCCCTTATTTACCCAACAAAATAGATTACCATTCCCAGCCAAAGGCCAGTTTCCAGTAATAATCCGAGTCACTTGCACCGGCCGTAGGCTGGTTGTCATAATTCAGGGTAATTCCGGTTTTTACATAAAAGTCAAGTGGCAGGTCATATTTCAGGTCAAAATTCCAGTCCACACGCCAGCGACCGCTTTCACTTAAACTGGGATATGTTATTAAGCGCGTAATTATACTTAGATCTTCAATGTCAAACAAATTGAGTTCCGTCCCTAATATGCCTTCAACACTTGACCTGTCCTGAGCGTCACTTGAAAATCGTTCATTGTTGTAGGACAAGCCTGTTAAAACCCCCCAATACATTTTATTGGTATTCACAAAGTATTTTCCAACACCCATGGAAACAATAGTTCTTAAATCTAAAAGCTGTTCTGTATTAGAAAGCAAGGATACCTGCGGAGACAAATACCAGTCTTTTGGAAGAAAATAATTGAAAACAAATGAGGCATCCTCCCGTCTGATTTCGGCAGCATTGTCTTGAGTGGAACGAAGCATATTGGCATTGATCAATGCCGACCATTTATCTTCTGTGTATTTAATGTTTGTGCCAAAGGTGAACTGTTTTAAATTATTAGCTTTTGTAAAACTTAAACCAAAATCAACTGCGGCATCCAGCCTGCTAAAAAACCCCTCATTAAGGGGCTCAAGAAATACGATATCCGGTATCTGCACTTCTGTTTCAACAGCACCTTCCCGGTCAATAATTGTAATGGAGTTATTCTCATTGGACCTCAGGCTCCCAACAACACGGCTCCCGTCTGTTAAGCTTGTTAAAAAAACAGATTGGGTATATATTTTTTTAATCTGCAGCCATTCTATGGTAAAATCGGAGTCACTGTAATTGGTTTCTATCGTAAGGACTCCCCTCTTCATAGATTTAACTTCCCCCACAATTATAGTATTCGTATCTAAGAGCAGTGTATCTGTTTGAGCATGACCCGTTGCACATGCAATGAATATAAGTACTATGCTAATCTGTAGTCTTTTAAACATACTAAATTGTTTTGGGGGGATAAAAATAGTTAAAACTTAATTTTAAGTAATTTTAAGGCCATTTAATATGAACAAAAACAGATTAACGGATAAATATGGTGAGGACAAAGAGGTTTCAATTTTTATTTCTTTTTTTCTTATCCGAGGTTTTTTTTCCGTCTTTATCGGCTTTTACAGACTGGTGTTTCCCAGTTGGGACCAGGGCATTTACAATTCCGGATTGGATAGATTTCCATAAGTAATTGCCAATTCCTTTGTATGGGACCCTTTCAAAATGCATTGTTGAAACAATAGTGTTTCCATTTTTGGATGGATTGGAACTTTTTACCAATGAATTGGCAATCCATGACAAGGCTTTATTCGTTGAATTATCCTTTTTAAATAGTTCAACTTCCAAATCCGTGTATAACATAGTGAAATTGCCATCCATAGCTGTGGAATTGCCCACTGCATCCCAGTTTATCCCATCTAAACGGCCGCCTATAAGTTTTACGCCTATGGCCGGTAAAACAGTTGAATTGAAAAAGGTAAACTTTGTAGTACCAAGTGTATTGCCGGAAAAATAAAACCGGCCATCAGCCGAATTATAAGGCATTTTAATAAATGTTTCAATTGGAGTGGATATTAATATAGCCTTAAAATCAATGGTTAAATCTTTATCGATCGAAATAGAGTCTTTTAGAGAGGATATATTATTGATGGATGCATTAATATCAGACATATCAATATCTAACAGGTCTTTTGGTATTTTCTCCTGTTCAGAGTAATTCAGATAAGAATTGGTAATACTGATTGAATTTATCTGAAGGGGTTGGTGGGTTTTTTTAAGCCCCTGAACAGGCAACAAGGCACGTTTATTCTCATTAAAGGGCTTGCTTTTATCCTTGGCAATAAGGGTGGTCATGCTATCAATGGCTATCTGATCAATGTATAATACCCCGGAATGAATGAGGGGATCAACATTAAAACCACTTATGGAAATGTTTTTGATAGCAATTTCATATACTTCACCAGAATATGTAAAGGTGCTCATCACCTCTGCATTACTTAAACGGGGCTTATAATTAAGACCATCTATGGAAATGTGTTCATCTCCAAATGAATAGAGCAAATTTTCAAAATTCAGGACATACAGTCCGCCGGGAAGGTTGAATTCCTGTTTTTGAAGTCGAATTTCCAACTCACTATTGTCAAAATGAAAATAACCTGTGTTGTTTTCAACCGGCACCAAATCTATGCCATCAATAATGAGCTCCTTACCCTGGTATGCAGATATAGTATCCCTGTTAGAAGCATCAATGATATGAAATCCATAATTTTCAATTTTTATTTCAGCCAGGGAAAGCTCTTTTAATCCCGATATATGAATGGAATCTATAGAAAAAGTAGATTCTTTTTCTTTATCCACAACTGCTATATCATGTTCTTTTTCTGGTCTGTAAAGATTGAAATTAAGATGATCAACAACTATTTTCTTAACATCTATTTGTTTTTTGGTAAGATAACTAAGGAAAGTCCAACCGGATAAAGTAACTTTCGAAACCGATATGGCTTTTAAAGCGCGTTCTTCTGTAGCGCCATTTACTAAGCTGTCAAGAAATTCCTCCTTAGGATTGATATTTAAGCCTTCAATACTAATCTGACCCAGAAAAATATTTATGTCAAAATCTTCTATAGTAAGGATGTAATTTTTTTCCTCATTAATTTTAGCAATTTCCCTATTGAGGTAACGGCCGGCAATAGATTCAAGGATTACATTAGTAAAAACAACCAACAATACTCCCAAAAAGAGTATGAATAAACCAATGCGAAGTGTTCTTTTTTTTGTCATATACTAAAAGTGATCTAAAATGTACTAAAAAAATGTACTATTCCTGAAAATCAGAATTTATTATTGAGTCAATTTTGTGTTTACTTCGTTACTTCTGAATAAGGATTAAAAAAGCCTGTTAGAATTTAACAAGCTTTTTTTAACGGGGCAAGTATTTTAACGAAAGTTGTTTAATCAACTTTTTTAAATCCTCCTTCTTTAAAACGATATCTTGCCATGATTCCCCAATTGCTGGTATAAAAATCAAAATCGTTGGTAACCGCAAAACCAGGTCTCCAGTCAAAACCGATAGTCAAGGGAAATTTAAAGGAATATTCTACTCCGAAATTACCTGCGATATTAAAATCAAAATCATTTTCGAAGAAAAATTCCGGCCCGAGCCCGGGGTAAAATTTTAGTCCTGATGGCCCATCCGTAAGCGCAAACATCCAGTCAAAATAAGTGCCTACACCAAAATAATCCAAATATACCGTTGGATGGAGCCTTGGTGAGATCCCTAATGGAATGGTGGCATCTATACCGGTATTGTCACCAAATCGAACACCGGCTTCAATATTTGTTTGACTATACGCCATTGTACTAAATGCTAAACACAACAGTAGCAAAGCGAATAAATTCTTTAGCTTTTTCATTGATTTATAATTTTAGTTAAAAATCTAGTTTAATAGTGTTAAAATTAATCCAAAAAGAGCAATATTTAAAGGAATAACTGGAAAATTTTAACATTTTAAGAATATATGTTTAAGCAGTTTAAATTATTTTTTGATTTATTAGCACTTAAATATTTTGGCTACTTTATTTGAAGGCAGTGACATTGAACAAACTCAAAAAAATTACTTAAATCACTCAAAATGTTTTGGAGGAAACAGGCAATTCCATATGTGTAAATTGTATGGGAGAATAAGGGATTTAATGGTTGATATAATTCTGTAATTCTGCAATTTTTTCGGGAGAATTAAAGGCCCCTCCATAAAATGAGGTTACCGTAGCAGAAGTGTTATCCTTAATTCCCCTGGAAGAAACACATAAATGCTTTGCATCGATAATTACCGCAACATCACGGGTATTGAGCGCTGTTTGTAATTCATTGGCAATTTGATTGGTTAGCCTTTCCTGTACCTGAGGCCTTTTGGCAAAATATTGAACGATTCGGTTTAACTTAGAGAGGCCTATCACTTTCCCTGAAGAAATGTAGGCCACATGGGCCTTGCCTATAATAGGCACAAAATGATGTTCACAATTGGAGTAAAAAGTAATATCTTTTTCTACCAACATCTGGTTGTACTGATATTTATTGTCAAACAAAGCAACTTTTGGCTTGTTTAAAGGGTCCAGGCCAGAAAAGATTTCATCTATATACATTTTGGCCACGCGTTGCGGAGTACCTTTAAGTGAATCATCATTCAGGTCTAAACCCATCACATCCATAATTTGGGCAAATAATTCTGCAATGCGTTCTTTTTTATCTTGATTGCTAATTGCAAAAGCATTTGGCTTCATTGGGGTCTCTAATCCGGTGTAGAGGTGATCATCGCCTATTTCTTCATGGGTAAACCCGTTTAATAATTCGTCAGATTCAATCAGGGTATTTAAAAACGTATTCTGATCTTTCATTTGGAGGTAAAATTAATTAGTTGATTTCTCTTATATGAGCCAACAGGCTTTTCTAAATGATGGACTGGGTATTTACAGTTTTAGCATTTAATGAGGAGTAAAGATAAAATTAATGTTTAATAAAAAATGTTAAAGAATAAACAAAATAATAAATGTTTTAAGAAATACTCTTAATAAATAGTTGATTATTAGGTATATATATAGGCATACTACAAATATTGTGTGAAATAAAATAATATAATAATTAAACATAAAATAGTTTTCATATTCAGGGCTTCAATGCTGAGATAGAATTAGATTTTATGCTGTTTAATCCAAGTTTTGTTTGGAATCTTTAAAAAGCAAACACAAAAGAAAATACTTCAGGAGAAATATCGCAAATTGAAGGAAGAAGCACATCGGTTGTCCAAATCTAACAGGAAATTATGTGATGACATGGTTTTTGAGGCAGAAGAAGTCATGAAAGAAATCGAGAGGCTTTGATAAAAATTTTGTAGGTATCTTTTTTTCGCCTCTAAACGAATCCGGTTTTACCCGGAAGATTTGGGATATTCTAATTTGAATTACAAACATTTTCTAATTAGCTTTATAAAACGCCAATTTAGAAATTGAAAGATGATCAAAAAAACTTCTGTCTTCCTACTGGTAGTACTATCCTTTCTCAATTGTAAAACCGATACCGAGGCCACAGTTACAAATTCGGCAAGTCACTCTACCAAACCAAACATTATTTATATTCTTGCAGATGATCTGGGGTACGGTGATCTCGGTTGCTATGGCCAGACCAGGATTTACACTCCTTATATTGATAAAATGGCGCAGGAGGGAATGCGCTTTACAAATCATTATGCCGGTTCTACGGTTTGTGCTCCTTCCCGTACATCATTAATGACCGGGCTGGATACCGGACATTCATTTATACGCGGTAATGGTAGAGTTTCCTTAAGGCAAGAGGACATTACAGTTGCTGAAATACTAAAAACTGCGGGTTATAAAACAGGAATTATTGGTAAGTGGGGATTAGGTGAGCCTAATTCATCGGGCATTCCCAATGAGCAGGGCTTTGATTATTTTTTCGGGTATTTAAATCATGTCAGGGCTCATAATTCCTTTCCGGATTATTTATGGAGGAATAATGAAAAATATGCGCTTCCAAATGAAGTTATTATGGCGGAAACTGGCTATGCCAGTGGACTGGGTTCGGTTTCATCCAATAAAGAAGTCTATTCCAATGACCTATTTACGGAGGAGGCTTTTCGCTTTATTAATGAAAGTATAAACGCCCCTTTTTTCCTTTACCTCGCCTATACAATTCCGCACGCAAACAATGAATACCACCTATTGGACGAACATGGAATGGAAGTGCCTTCTCTTGGAAAATATGAAAATGAGAACTGGCCCAAGGTGGAAAAGGCCAAAGCTGCCGCAATATCCCGAATGGATTCATATGTTGGGAAAATTCTTGAATTGCTTAAGTCAAAGGGTATCGATAAAAATACATTAGTCATTTTCTCAAGTGATAACGGGCCGCATGCTGAAGGAAAAGTGGATCCGGAATTTTTTGATAGCAACCAGCCTTTTAGGGGTATTAAACGGGATCTTTATGATGGGGGCGTAAGAGTTCCGATGATTGCCTGGTGGCCTGGCAAAGTGATGGCCGGGAAAACATCGGACCATCTTTCGGCTTTTTGGGATTTTCTACCAAGTTGCTCAGAACTTGCCGGTATCCAGGGTCCGGAAACTACTAACGGAATTTCATTTGTACCTACACTTTTAGGCCGTGAAAGCGAGCAGGGAAAACATGAATATCTCTATTGGGAGTTTACAGAACAGGGAGGAAAACAGGCACTTCTTAAAGACAACTGGAAACTGGTCTATTTTATAAAAAACGAGCAGTACGAGCTTTATGACCTCAGAAAGGATAAGGAAGAAAAAATTAACTTAATAAATGACAACCCCCTTATATTTGAAGAACTTAAGGGCAAAATGACACATGCCCGCACCCCTTCTCAGGAATTTCCACTATAAGTTTATCTTGTGATATGGAGAAATAAAAGAAGAGTTAACCCCTTTTAGCTTTTTTATTTCTTTTAGCTTCTTTTTTTTCTTTTGCCGTTAAGAGCGGTTCCTTTTTGACGTTTTTCTTTGCGTCTTTACCTTTTGACATAATTAGACTTTCTGTTATAGATAAAGTTAACAATAATTGTTATGCGGAGGCTAAGTTTATTTTTGTTTTAGTGTTTGTCAAAGTTTTATTTACCTCCATACAATTTGTACACTTCGGAACCTGCACTTAAAAACGCTCCTGTTCCATACACTTCGGTTTTATCTGCCCAGGCATTGCCCGGGGCCGCCCCAATGGGCTGGACATAACCCAGCATCCCTTCTTTTGTTACGTGGCTTACCATTGCTTCCCATCCCTTTTTTACGGAAGGGCCATAGGTTGCCCGATCTAAAATTCCTTTGTTAATGCCCCATGCAAAACCAAAGACATAAAAAGATGTTCCACTTGTTTCTGGTGTAGGATAAAAATTCTGCCCCAATAAACTCATAGCCCAGTGGCCTTCCGGAGTTTGTATTTGCAACAATTTTCCGGCCATTTTTTTATAAATTCCCAGGAAATAGTTGTACTCCTTACTTCCGGGACTTAATTCATTCATGATATTTGCAAGTCCGGCAAATACCCAACCATTCCCTCTTGACCAAAATATCTTGGTTCCATGGTCCAATTGGTCAATATAGCTTTGGTCCCGGTAATACAAATGCTCTTTTTTATCGAACAAAAAATCAGTGGTGGCTTTGTATTCTGCCATCATAAAGTCGAGATATTTTTGTTCTCCGGTAATATTATAAAGTTTGGCCCATACCGGGGGTGACATAAACAAGGCATCACACCAATTCCATCGATCCTGATGGTAAGGAGTTTTCCATTCTAACGATGTTCGTGCCGGATGGAGCATGATATAATTGAATTGCTCTTTTGTTGGCTTTATCATTTTTTCATCCAGGTACTTGCGATAAAGCTCCAGATACATCTGTCCTACTGTATGATCATCAGCATGGTATTTTCGAGAGTGTAGTTTCCATTCACTTTTGTCCCCTATTTCCTGAAGCCAATTGTAATATGTTTCGTTATCAGCCATTGCAGCCCATTTTACCATGCCTACGTACAATGCTCCATTTGTCCAGTCCAAAGGGTGATGGGGCTCCTGGTGCCCGCTGTAGAGATCAGTAAAATGTGCTATTTGCCAGTCTGCGACTTGTTCCATGATTTTTTTTACCTCAGCGGGATTTATTTCCTGGGCATGAGATGGTCCTGTTATGGCAAATAGCACAAATGCGGTAGTAATTTTTAATGTTTTCATTTATCGCTGTTTTTCTTTTCAATAATTCTTTGAACTTCTTTTAATAACAGTGGAAAAGCAGGTTCGGTCATCCCATGGCCATATCCATCTAATTCATAGAGTTTGGTCTCTTTATGGCCTGCAATTTTCATCATTCGCATCAGGTATGCGTTTTCCTCAAACCTCCCTAAAAGTTCCAATTCCCTGTCTCCCGTAATTAACAATAAAGGCGGGGCATTGGGACGAACATGATAAAGAGGTGCTAAACTGTCAATTACTGGCTGGAATCCGGGTATGCCCCTTTCCTCACGAATGGTAAAATGGGTAATAGCTTGCCCGCTGAAAGGTATAAGGCCCGCAATACTATCGGCGTCAATTTGATATTTATTTAACCAGGATTTATCCAGACCTATCATACTCGCCAAATATCCTCCCGCCGAGTGTCCGGAGACAAAAATCAATGAAGGGTCACCGCCCAGACCATTTATATTATCAAAAACCCAGCTAACGGCAGCGGCCGCATCATCAATATATAAGGGCCCTTTGACTTTTGGATACAAACGATAATTGACGGCTATGATGCAAACTCCTTTGTCCATAAGTTGTTCAGGAATTTCTTTCTCACCACCCGTTAACCCTCCTCCGTGGAACCATACTATTGTGGCAAAATCTTTTGCATTTTTGGGGTAATAGATGTCCAAAACACAGCGTTCATTAATGTATTCATCCCCCTGGTTTATTGTGGTTTTGTAATACTGAACATTCTGTTTGGTTTCATATTGAATTTCCTGCGAATGCGTTGTGAGAACTAATCCGAAAGCTAAACTTAATAATAACTTTTTTCTGTTTTTAATGGCTGTTTTTAAAAGATCATTCATTTTATAGATTTTTAATTACCATCCTTCGAAGATAAATAATCTTAAGTGTCTTTAGTATTTTAAATAAGTGCAAGGTTAAATGTCAGGGTGTTATCCAAAATAGTTTTGAAAGCAGAACAGACTTTTAACTATAAAAATTTCGAACGGAACGAAGATTAGATAAAAAAATCCACCCATTGGGACATGGAATAAGCAGTTCTGTCATTTAAGGCTTGGTATTGAATAAAATAAAAATTATTATAGCTAACCTATTGATATTTTCCCTCTGTTTAGGAATAATTCACTATTTTCAGAAGGTGTTTGCGAATTTTATGTGAATGGGTAACTAACTATAACTGACTTTAGTCCAATATTACTTTGGGAATGGACCAATTAGCTCTAAAATATGTCACCGTTTTTGTAAAAGCCATATATGGTTTGCAAAGTTATCAGGTTCCGAAGGATAACTATTTTAACTATAAGGGACTTAGTGAAGTAGTGTCTTTGCTGCTTCTTTTTAGTATAACATTGATTGTGGTAATAGCACCATTGGTGTTAGTAGGCTGCTGGATTTATTATTCCAGGGAATATGTAAAAAAATTCAGGCACAACCAGGATTTAGAACAATTGCGAACCGAAAACAGACTTGCTGATCATACAGAAATAACAGAATCCTATAAAGTTCAATATAGCAAGACATACAGTAGAATGTTCGGGTTTGGGTTGAGTATTATAGCCTATGGCATTTCCAGCAACGTCTATATGTTTCTTAAGTTTGGTGAATTGCGGGAAGCTTTAATTAATTACTTTAGTTTCCCCTTCAGGCTTTTCCGTAGCTTGAAGGTCCTGGAAAATATTCCTGTCAACACTATTCCGCTTCAGGAAGTATGGAGTGCTATGCTCCTTATCGTTGCCATTTCCATTGCCGTATTTTTTATCGGGTATTTTGTAGGCAAACTAATTGTGACGACACGATTGGGAGGGAAACCCCAGGCCATTTATTAATCTGTCCATAGCATGAAAAAAAGATATTCCGGCATTATTAAACTTATGCTGATTTTAGCGTGTAATCAGGGTATCTCGCAACTGGAGAATGCTACTGATAAATGGGTGGATACCTCTATAAATGGGTATAGGATAAGTTATCATGTTGAAGATAATAATGAAGAAATATATTTCAATTTAATGGAATGGGCAGCATTAAATCAGGATGCGATTCTATTAAATGACAGGGGAAAGCTGATTTCCAGGGGCAATTTGAATTTTAAAGTTGACTACCTACTTTACGAGTTTTTGAAGGGTGAATATAACAAAGAGGTTGAAATTACCATTAGATATACCCTAATAATTACGATTCAGGATAGGAAGTACACCATTGAATTGGTCTTGCCGGATAAGACAAAAGTCACCCAGGTTTATGGTCCCTATATCTATACAGACATTAAAGAGAATGACCTATTGGCGAATTATAATAACGCAATTATTGAAGAAGATTTTCTGAAAAAAATAAAAGGGAAATGTAAAGAATGTCCCGATAAAAAGAAGGGTACCATATCTGGGAATATTGAAAATGCAGATTTGACAAAATGTGAAAAAAAAAGAAAAGAATGCCTGGAATCCAAATATGAACAAAAAAACAAATTGTATGAAAAAAATAAAAAAGAACTTCAAAGAAATTTATGTTTTAAACAAGACTTTTCAAAAGCTCTGAATAAAAAC
>CAWBZU010000003.1:0-169595 GCA_963793325.1 uncultured Flavobacteriaceae bacterium | reverse complement strand
TTTAAATTTAACTCCAGAAAACGAATCCCCTGATACGCCAGTAAATAGCCAATGACCATAGAGCCTGAATCTCCCATAAATAACTTTCTGGTGCCGGACAGGTTATAGCGTAAAAAGGCACTAATGGCCCCAATTAAACTAAATGAGACCAACAGCATCAGAGTATCCTTATTTAAGAGAAAGAACAAACCGAATGAAAAACTCGCAATTATACCAATAGCTCCTGCCAAACCATCTATTCCATCAATAAGGTTAAAGGCATTAATTACTAAAATAAATACAAAAACAGTAAATAGCACAGATACCAGATAAGGTAGCTCCCCTATACCTAAAAGCCCTTCAAAACTTGTTATCCTTACATCGGTCAGGAAAATAACTATGCCCGTGGAAATTAGTTGTCCAAGAAACTTTTTTCGGGCCGCCAATGCAATAAGATCATCTTTGATCCCCAGAAACATAAGGATCATTGTAGCGAGTACAAGTGATAAAAGTTTAACCAGGTCCGGTCGATCCAAACCAAATACTATTCCAAATAGTATTAAGGATACCAGAAATGCAGCAAACATTCCAACCCCTCCTAAGGTTGGAGTTTTGGTAGAATGTGCACTGCGATCCCCGGGTTCATCCATAAGATTCTTTGCACGAACCGTATAAATAATTACCGGGATAATTCTATTTGCCAGAAAAAAAGCCAAGTAACCCTCCCAAAAGGGCAAGTATGTAAGGGTTCAACATAAAATCGTAGAAATACGTCATAGTGGGGTATAAGGTAATTTCTTTATAATTTAAGAATCGCTGTATAATTCGCACATAATCGATGTTTGAACTATTTATTTATTAATCTTACATAATGGTATTACGTGTGAGAAATCAATCTTTCTCAACTTATAATATTTTCGTAATATTGATATCCATGATTTGAAATCTTTCCTAATACGCTAAACTTTATAAGATAAAGCATCTAAATTTACGATTAAGTACCCGCAAAACTTACCCTTCTGAAATTCATTTTATTGTTAATCAACTGATATGTAGATTCCATCGCTTTTAAATATCTTTGCCCTTTATTTGATGGAAAAAAAAATTTTTAAATCAAACAAATTCCCAATCTTTTATACACAATTTATCAAAAGACTATTTTTCGAAATTAATTCCTATTAAATGGCAAAATATAAGTAGTGAGAATGTGAATTTAACAAGCCCAAAAAAGTAGATATAAAGAAAAATCGAGGACTTTAAGGTTGCCCTAAAATCCACTTATACAACTATTTGCCCCATTTGCACAATTCTTAGCCTGGCATGGAATTTTCTTATATTATTTTAAATTCTTAATTAGTAACCTTAAGAAAGCACTTATGAAAACTCAATTACCTTACTTGATGATCGCATTATTCGCTGTTGGACTTCAGGCTCAAAATACCCTGAGCGGCAACCTCAGCGGATGGGACCCGGCCAATGCCGAAATTCTTACCGGAATGAATGCTCCCATACAAATTGGTACCATTACAGAGAACGGGGCATTTACCATTGAACTTACCAAAGATTTTGTGGAAAAAACGTTGCAGGGAATTGATGGTTTTAATGAGAATTCTGATGATTGGAAAGCGAGTATTTCAAATGTAGAAAAAGCATTCTCGTGCAGTTCTGATAACTATGGAAATTGTAAACGGGGAAGAACCTGTCATTAATGTTGCCAATTTTGGGAATTACGGCCTGGGAAATTTAGCGGAACGAAAAATGTATGGCTCCTTTATGATCGCAAGCAATCAGGAATTCGCAAGTGCATTTAATGCTTTTGGTCAGTACGAAACAAAAAAAGGGTATTACCTGGATTGGTACTATTTTGAAAATGCCGCCGCGGTAAATGGAGAATGCAGTATGGAATCTTATGCCTTAAATCAGGAAGAGTCCTATATGGCAAAAAATATTTATGAACTCAATTTCAAACCCGGCTGGAATATTGTCAAATATGAAGTTCTGGAGTTATTCGAGGACCGGGACGGCAAAACCTATGCCTCCATGGCACTATGGAAAACTCTGGATGAATTACCTTCAGACGTTCAATACATATATTTCGCCAAATAAACACTGATAGCATACAGCTCAAACCAAATGCCTGGGGAAATCGACCACCCTGTTGCAACCTATCTGCTCCATCACCTGTTGCAACTGTGTTTGGAGCAGGGAAATAGTATGGTTGCCTCCTTGCTTACCCAGTGCGGATACCCCATACATAAAGGAACGGCCCATAAAAGTAAAAGCTGCCCCACTTGCCAGCACCCGTGCCACATCCGGGCCGGAACGCAGGCCACTGTCCATCATCACCGTAATCTGGTCCCCGTATTTTTGAGCAATTCGGGTCAAAGGTTTTATAGTAGATTCCCCGGCATCTAATTGCCGGCCTCCATGGTTAGATACAATAATGCCGTCCAGACCCAGTTTTATGGCCTTTTCTGCATCTGCCTCCGTAGCTACTCCTTTTAACACGATTTTACCTTTCCACATATCCCTTATGGGTGCAATTTTCTCTTCATTCATCCGCTTGGAAAACATCTTATCCATAAATAAACCCAAATGCTTCAGGTTGAGATTTTTGGGCATATAGGGCCTCAAAGTTTCAAAATTGGGTTGCCCGTGTTTTAAGGTTTGCAGTGCCCAGTTTGGTTTTCCCAAAATTTGTACTACATTATTAAGAGTCATTTTTGGTGGCATAGACAAGCCATTGCGGATCTCTTTTGGCCGAAAACCAAAAGTAGGTACATCGCAAAGCAATACCAGCACCGGACAGGAAGCAGCTTCTGCCCGAGCCAGAATATTATCGCGCACCTCATTCTCTGTAGGGTGATATAGCTGAAACCAGGCCCGTCCTTCCGTAAGTTCGCTGGCACGTTCTATACTCATAGTGGTAACCGTACTCAGGATAAAAGGAATATTATAGTCCAGTGATGCCTTTGCCAGGATTTCGGAAGCATTGGGCCACATCAAACCCTGAAGACCTACCGGAGCAATCCCGAATGGGGCGCTGTAGGTATGTCCAAAAAGTTCAGTTTCCATGTTAAACCCCTTGTATTCACTTAAATAATCTGGTTTTAACTCTACCTCCCGGATCTCGGAAGTATTTTTTTTCAGATTTATTTCTTCATTGCAGCCACCATCCAGGTATTCAAAGGCAAATTTTGGAATTCGTTGTCTGGCCCTTTCTCTCAGGTCCTCTATGGAAGGGTATCCGGAATTGAAGTTTATCGCTTTTTTATTTCTCATCTAATTTGATTGAACTTCCAAAGTTAAAGGGAATAAAATTTAATTGCGTTTAATCCCATGATTCCCTCTCTTTCAACAGTTGATAATTTGCTGATATAGTCAGTTACTATAGTCAATACTTCGTTATAATTTCCA
Organism: uncultured Flavobacteriaceae bacterium; assembly: GCA_963793325.1. Taxonomy (GTDB): domain Bacteria; phylum Bacteroidota; class Bacteroidia; order Flavobacteriales; family Flavobacteriaceae; genus Eudoraea. Next base: position 166,199 of record CAWBZU010000003.1, on the reverse strand, counting down.
CCCAACAGGCATACCGGCCAATCAGAACCATATAGTACCCTTTGCCATCCAAAGGCTTCCAGGACGACCTCTATAAAAGGCGAAAAATCTTCCTGCCGCCATTTGAAGTTTTTGGTTTCGGTAACCATCCCCGAAACTTTGCAACTTACATTCGGGTTTAAGGCCAATTCCTTTATTTGGTCTACCCATCCCCTATCCAGGCCTTCTGTAATCTTTGGCTTGGCAATGTGGTCCAGAACAAATTTCTGATCCGGAAAGGCCCTGGCTAGCAGCACAGCTGCGGCTAACTGATGAGGATATACCAAAATATCATAAGTTAAACCAAATTGGGCCAAATTCTGAATCCCATTTTGAAAATCTTTTCTAAGCATAAATTCCGGATCAGGTTCTGCCTGTACAATATGCCTTACTCCCTTAAGGTTTTTATCTTCAGAAAAATGCACCTAATCTCTCAGCTACATTATCGGCCCTCAGATCTACCCATCCAACCACTCCTTTAATAAAATCATTTTCACGGGCTAAATGAAGGAGGAATTCTGTCTCAGCTTCAGACTGATCTGCCTGCACTGCCACACAGCCATCGACCTTATTTTTTTGAAGTATAGGACCCAGGTTGGAGGGAAGAAAATCTTTCTGCAGGACTTTCATTGAATCATTAATCCAGTCATACCTGACAGGGTCATATTTCCAAAAATGCTGATGACTGTCAATTACCATAGGTCGTGGTCTTAATTAGAATTGGCCATATTACACCCTGCTCCTGTTTATAAAATTCAACCATTAAGCCTAATAAAGCCCCCATCAATAGGAAAATCCGTGCCTGTAATAAAGGAGGCCTCATCTGAGCACAGATACAAAGCCAGGTTTGCTATTTCCACCGGTTTCCCCATCCTGCCAATAGGTTGAGTTTGTGATAACCTTTCAAACATTTCCTTTTCCATGCCCGGATAGTTTTGTTTAAGGTATCCATCAACAAAAGGAGTATGCACCCGTGCCGGGGATATACTATTGCAGCGAATGCCATAAGACAGGTAATCTTTAGCCACGGAATAGGTCATGGTAAGTACAGCACCTTTGGTCATAGAATAGGCAAACCTGTCTGATATGCCAACAGTTGCCGCGACAGATGCCATATTTATGATCACACCTCCCTTTTCCTTCATGCTTTTTATACAGGCATAAATACAATTATATACCCCTTTAATATTTACCTGATATACCCGGTCGATATCTGCCTCAGCAGTCAACTCAACATTTCCAATAAGGGCAATGCCCGCATTATTAATCAGGATATCAATTGCACCGTTTTTGGTTATGGCCTCTACAATCTTAAGAACATCCTTTTGATTAGAGACGTCGCAGGCATAGGCATTGGCCTTACCGCCCTTAGCCTTAATCTCGGCGGCCGTCTCTTCTGCAGGTTTTGCATTTACTTCAAGGATATTGACCTCTGCTCCCTGCTCGGCCAGGACAATGGCGATGGCCCGCCCTATGCCACTTCCACCTCCTGTGACAATTGCTTTTTTTCCGGTTAAATCAAATTTCACATTGTTCTATTTAAAAATTCTTTAATACGTATTATCGGTAAGTTTAAATCTTCCTTCAAGCATCTCTATCACATTAATCAACGACCTTATGGTATGATAATTAACCTTCCAGATCTGGGCTTTAACATGGTGAACGGCATCAGGGTTTGAATCCAGTCCTTCGTCATACCATCCCCCATATGTATGATCTATCATATATTCATTGATATAATTCCATTGCTTTTCAAATAGTTCATAATATTCCTTTTCTTCAGGATATAACCGGGACATCAACAGCAATGCATTAAGTCCTTCAGCCTGGGACCACCAGATTTTTGCCGGATTCAAGATAGTACAGACATCCGAACCGTCCAAATAATATCCTCCATCAAAAAAACCCCCTTTTTCCAGATCCCAACCACGGTCAATGGCATGGTCCGTCATCTTTTTGGCAATTTCCATCGTTGTCATATCTTTTTTGTGGTAAAGTGCCTGGGAGGCTTCCAGTAATAGAAATCCGGTTTCCACATCATGGCCAAAAGAAACATGATCCAGCCAAAAATTTTCAATCCGATAAACGTCGGTGGAATCCTTAAAGGAAACAGGTGTCCAATCCCGCTCCAAATGTAAGGTCAGAAATCCCTCTGGGGTTGTAATAGTGTCCCTGATCAATATTAATAATTCCTCCAGCCGCTCTTTTAGCAAAGGATCAGGCCATACTTCGTATAGTGCTGTAAAAGCCTCCATAAGGTGAATGGAAGAATTCTGATCCTTCCAGTCTTTACGGATGAAATTATCATAACCCATATCATTATTTGGAATATCAACCATCCAGGAACCATCAAGCTGCAAGACATCAAAATAACCCTTATAAACCGGGTCGTGCGCATGCTCTTCTAACCAATAAAACGTTTTTTTTGCCAAATTGAGGGCGGCAGAATCTTTGGATATTCCATAGTAAACGGCTAATCCATATATGGCAAAAGCATTACCATAGGAACTTTTGGTGTTACCTTCAGGTTTCAGGTAAACCCCCTCTTGCACAAGCAAGGTATGGAACCCACCGTATTCTTTATCCCACATATGGTCCTTTAGAAACCGATAACCGTGGGTAGCAATTTTTTTATAGTTATCATCCCCATAGAAGGTGGCGAGGGTGGAAGCGGTCCAAATATGACGTGCCTGACTTACCAGCATCTTTTTTTGTTCGCCTTCCTTCTCCCATTTAAAGTTAAAATCTGAATAGAAACCTCCATTGATGCTGTCAATTGAAATGGGATACCACACGCTGACCAAATTATCCAGGGAAGATTTTATTTCCATTAAGAGCTCATCGCTTTGAGTTGTTTTTATATCACGACTTTCCTTACACGATAAAGAAATTAAAACAAGAAGACCAACGAAACTACTATACAGCGCCTTATAAACTAATACTGGTTTCATATTTGATAATTCAGCCGGAAGAGCTATTAAAGCTAATCATATTTTTCCATTTCCTCAACAGGATCTTATTTAGATGTATATGAATTGGATAAAAGGATTTTGAGCAGCTTGATTTTTCTTATTAACTTACCTCAAAATCAAACCCTGTTAAAAAAATTGTATTCCATAGTAGATATAGAAACTACCGGAAACGGTATTAAGGGCAATAAAATTACGGAAATATCCATTTTTAAGTTTGATGGGGAAAAAGTGGTGGATGAATTTACATCACTGGTAAATCCGGAATGTGAAATCCCTTATTTTATTACCGGATTAACGGGCATTGATAATCATATGGTGCGCGATGCCCCTACACTTTCAGAGATTGTCCCTCAAATTTTAGAAATAACGCAGGACACCATATTTGTTGCACACAGTGTTAATTTCGATTATAATGTAATTAAAGAAGAATTCAGGACTATTGGCATTTCTTTTATCAGAAAAAAACTCTGTACCGTCCGTTTGTCCAGAAGGTTGATTCCCGGATTTACTTCCTACAGCCTCGGCAAATTGTGTTCTTCTCTGAATATACCTATAACAGACAGACACAGGGCCAGGGGCGATGCACATGCTACAGTCCTTTTGTTCAGGAAACTAATGGAAACAGAAAATTCCCAGAGTGTCTTTAACTCCTTCTTAAATGCACGTTCTCAGGAAGCCACATTACCTCCTTTGCTGCAGCGGGAAGTTTATGAAAAACTACCTTCTAAACCAGGGGTTTATTACTTTAAAAACGGGAAAGGGGAGATCATTTATGTAGGAAAAGCTAAAAATATTAAGAAAAGGGTTCTGAGTCACTTTTACGATAAATCTACCAAGGAAGTACAGATGTGCAGGGAGACTTCTCATATAGATTTTGAACTTTCAGGGAATGAACTGCTGGCACTTTTGATGGAATCTACCGCAATAAAACATCATTACCCACTATTCAACAGAGCGCAGAAAAGAAATGTAGTTCCTTACGGAGTTTTCGCCTATGAAGACAGGCAGGGGATTACACACCTGGCATTTAATAAATTAAGGCTGGTACCGCGCTCTTTAATTACTTTCTACAATACAACAGATTGCAGGCTTTTTATTGAACAAATGTGTATAGCCTACAATTTATGTCCTAAATATTGCCATTTACAGGAAAATGTAGAATCCTGTTCACATTTTCGGGTAGCCAACTGCGGTGGCATTTGCCGGGGTAAAGAAACTGCCGAAACGTATAATAAAAGAGTGCAGGCTGCTATAGAAAATATGGTGTCTCAAAAGCAAAGCTATATCATAAAAGATAAGGGAAGAACTATTGATGAAGATGGAATTGTGATGGTACAGGAAGGGGTTTATTCCGGATTCGGGTTTGTTCCTAAAAGTGCTTCTATAAATTCTGTTGAAGATCTATTGGCCTATATCACACCCCAAAAAGATAATCTGGAAACAACCCGACTTATACAAGCACACAGGTTAAAATATCCGGATTCAATCCTTGATTTATCCTCTGGCATTTTCAAATCCGTTTTAAATAATCTGGAGTGACTTGAGCAAAAGCCAACCTAAAATACGAACCTATTTATTCATTTCATTGTACATCCGCACTACAAAAACCAACCAAATAAAAAAGATGATGCCGACAATAATGGAGTAAAGTAATATAAAATCCATTATTTTCTATACTTTAAATAGTTCATAAATCCCAATATGGTTGGGGCCCAGAAAGCGACAAAGATGGCCTCCAATTTATTGCCGGATAGAAACATATATTCGGAGACCACGATAATGGATAGTACCACGAGAAGTAAGATCACATTCATTACCCCGATTTTTCCTATAAAATTTTTTAACATTCTTTGTGGTTAATAATACCGGTAAGATAGTGAATATTTCAAATTTAATATATGGTCAAATTAATTCGATTTCGTTTTTATAAAATTGTGAATAAACAGCTATAAAATCATAGTACTAAACTGGCAAATATAATTCAACCCGTCAGGCTATGAAATTTTCAATAATAAACAACAGATAATAATAAAAAATATATACGTGTATAACAGATCTTACTCGCTTTTTTTGCCGCTATTCATAAGACTAACCAAAATAGCAATGAGTGCAATTACGACAAGTATAAAAACAGCAATCATGATTATTCCGTTACTCCAATCCACCAGGGAAATGCCAATTAATTTCATATCAAAGAAGGGTTTTTTTTTATCCTACAAACGAGTTATTTAAAGTAAATTAAACATGTCAAATCTCCAATTACCAGTGAGATAGATTATCATGCTGGAACTTTAATTACGGCTTATCCACTTTTTTTACCTTACATGTATTTAAGCCAAAAAGACCATATAACGGGCAGAATCCTGTTAAACTGGTCAAAACAAATATGGCCGCAAAGGCCAAAAGAATATAAGACAGCGCCCCCTGAACAACTTCGTAATAAACCAATAGAGCTATAATGACTGCAACAGCAAATCGTACAATCTTATCAATTTTTCCCATGTTTCTTTTCATGATTTCTCTTTTTATAGATCCAATAATTCAAACAAAAGGAAAATTCCTGAAATAATACCCACGGAAGGACAACAGACCAAAAAAAGTTTCTCCCTTTTGTAAATTCTGTCTTTTAAAAGTAAGATGGCCGTCTTACACAAACCATGATATTAATCATATTACAGCGTAGTTGGACAGATATAATTGGTTACCTCCATTCCGGCCTTTTTCAGCTCATCAATACCGCCTGTTATGTCTATCAGATTGTGTATACCCCTGCCTTTAAGTATAGAGGCCGCAATAACAGACCTGTAACCTCCGGCACAATGGAGGTAAAAGTTTTCGTTTTTAGGAAATTCAGCCAAATGATCGTTTAACACATCCAGGGGAGTGTTAACAGAGTTTACCAAGTGTTCTGCTTTATATTCGGTTTCCTTGCGAACATCAAAAACGGGTTTATTGTTATCTTTCAAAAGACCTTTGGCTTCTGCAGCAGATAAAGCAATTATTGTATCTATATCTTTGCCGGCTTCTACCCAGGCTTCAAAACCACCCTTTAAGATTCCTAAAGTGTTATCAAATCCGACCCTGGACAAGCGGGTAACAGCCTCCTTCTCTTTACCTATGGGCGTTACCAATAATATGGGTTGCTTAACATCTGCGATCAACGCTCCAACCCAGGGAGCGAAATCCCCATTCAAACCAATGAAGATAGATCTTGGGATATGTCCTTTTACAAAATCATCCTGGTGTCTTACATCTAACACCAGAGCACCTGTTTCATTAGCAGCCAGTTCAAATTCATTTGGCGATAGGGATGCCATGCCGCGTTTTAATACATCGCCAATATCTTCATATCCTTCCTTATTCATTTTTACATTTAAAGGGAAATACTTAGGAGGTGGTAGCAGCCCATCGGTAACTTCCTTTATAAATTCCTCCCGGGTCATATTTGCCCTAAGCGCATAATTCATTTGCTTTTGGTTCCCCAGAGTATCAACAGTTTCCTTCATCATATTTTTACCACAGGCAGAACCGGCACCATGAGCCGGATAGACAATAACATCATCTGCCAGCGGCATAATTTTACTTCTTAAACTATCAAACAATAGCCCGGCAAGGTCCTCTTTGGTCATATCAGCTGCTTTCTGGGCAAGATCAGGCCTCCCTACATCACCTAAAAACAAGGTGTCCCCGGAAAAAATTGCATGGTCTTTACCTGTATTATCTTTTAACAGATATGTGGTACTTTCCATTGTATGCCCAGGGGTGTGCAATGCCTTTATCGTAATATCCCCAAGTGGAAATTCCTGGCCATCTTTAGCAATGATAGCTTCGAAGGCAGGATTCGCATTGGGACCAAAAACAATTGGGGCCCCGGTTTCCCTGGCCAATGTAACATGTCCACTGACAAAGTCGGCATGGAAATGGGTTTCAAAGATATATTTGATTTTAGCCTTATTCTTTTTAGCTCTATCCATATAGGGGATTACTTCGCGCAATGGATCAATGATAGCAGCTTCACCATTACTTTCAATATAATAAGCTCCCTGAGCAAGACATCCTGTATAAATCTGTTCTATGATCATTTCTTAATTCATTAAATTTTTGCAAAAATACTTCATATTGCCTTAAAATGAGTAACATTAGTTACCGGGGTAATTACGCTGATAGGCTACTTTTTCATGGGAATCAGACATATTTGCCGGATCATCAAAATAAGCAACAGCCTCTTTTATCTTAACAAAAAGGAATTCTCTGGGCAGTACCTTACTTATCCCACTACTGAAAATAATATCCCGGGTAGGACCAATCGCACCTGCAATATAAAATTGAATTCCATCCTCCCGAATTTTTTTAATGACCTTCATTAGCATTTGGGTGCCTGTGGAATCTATATAATTAATGGCCTCCGCATTTAATATAACACCTTTTAAATTTGACCCCTTATTTTGAACATACTTATAAAGCTGATTTTTAAAAAAATCAGAATTTCCAAAGTATAGTTGGGAATCAAATCGGACAATAAGTAAATCATCCCGCACGGTAATTTCATCTCTGAAACGGGTAATGTTTTTATAATAGTCAGAATTTTTGATTTGGCCTAACTCAGCAAAATGAGGCTTGGAAGTCCTGTATACCATCAACAGAAGAGAAATGAGAACGCCTATTAAAATACCTTGTGTGATCCCTATAAATAGAGTAATTAAAAATGTGATTACCAAGACAACAAATTCATCTTTTCTATAGGTCCAAAGCTCCCTGGCATAATTTAAATCTATCAAACCATACACAGACACCATAATAATACTGGCAAGTATCGCATTAGGCAAATAATAAAAAAGCGGAGTAAGAAATAGAAGAGTTATTACTACCAAAATAACGGTAAACGCCCCGGCAAGTGTAGTTTTTGAACCGGATTCATCGCTAATTGCAGATCTTGAAAAACTTGCTGCAACTGGTAAAGACTGAAAAAAGGAACCAACTAAATTTGCAGAGCCTAAAGCCACTAATTCCCGATTGGCATCAATATTATCCTCTTCATTCTTCTCTTCAAAACCTTTTCCAATAGTAATAGCTTCAAGATATCCAATTAGGGCCAACGTTAATGCAATGGGCCATAGTTGTATCATACTCTCCATGTCAATTGCCGGCAATACGAAACCGGGTAATCCCTTTGGAATTTCACCAACGATCTTGATACCCAAAGATTCCAATTTCAATAAATATACAGCAAGTATTCCAATAGCAACAATGATAAGAATAGCGGGAATATGCCTGTTCCACTTTTTAAAGCCAATTAATAATACTATCCCCACCAGACCTATGGCCAGGTCATAAAAATTGGTTTTAGTAACTTTTTCAATAGCGTTTAGAAACAAATGATGAAACTGATTACTGCTTTCAATATCCACACCAAGTAAATGCTTTAACTGACTGAAAATAATGATCAACGCAACAGCAGAAATAAATCCACTAATTAAGGGTTTAGATAAAAAATTAACAAGGAAACCCATACGAAAAACACCCAAAATAAGTTGAATGGAACCAACCATAAAAGCAAGCAAAATGGCCAGAGAAATATAATTTTCCAGTCCGACCACTACAAATGTGCTCAAACCAAGAGCTACAAGTAAAGAATCCATAGCTACCGGGCCAACTGCAAGTGATCTGGAAGTCCCCAGTAAAACATAGACCAGCAGGGGCATTATTGAGGCATATAAGCCATATACAGGAGGTAATCCCGCGATCATGGCATAGGCCATTGCCTGGGGTATAAGTACGATTCCCACGGTTAAGCCGCCAAGGATATCATTTGGTAAATCCTTCCTTTTATAGTTTTGCAGCATTTGCAGTACAGGGAAAATTTTGTGCATTATTCAAAAGTACTACTTAATCAATAAATGAAAAATTTCCCTCTTGCTTTTACCCCATAAAATGAATTCAATAATTATAAGTGCTATTGTTTAAAGTAATCCCTCCTGTAAAAAACCGCCAGCTCCTTTGTAAGCATAAGAACTTCCGGTTTATCCTTGCGAAGTAGTACCTGCCAGTCATTAAAAACTTCCCAGTTATCATCTTTAAAAATAACCTGGCCATATTCAGAAATAAGTTTCTGCCTCAAACGATCTTCCTCCCCTTTGCCGGTTAATATCCATAAGACATTGAGTTTGCCATCTCCGAAACGCGCTTCAAACTTTCTGGGAAAACCGCCATATTCAATACCAAAACAATCTATCTGTAATTGGGCATTAGGATCACTACCATCCAATTCCATGCTATTGGTAAATGCGGATTCCTTATCCAAATTGGGCCTCAGCTTATCCAGGCTATCTCCCATTGTTATAAAATCGGGAATTCTTACCGACGGGTTATAGCTTTTTTTAAGTTTATTATTTGAATGTAAATAGGGGTTGTCCCATGCAAATAAATTGGGATGAAGTGCTTCTTCGGTTACTATCCAAACTTTGTCTTCAGCAGGTTTGGTAATAATAAAATCACTTGGATAAAACATGTAATCCATATAAGCCTGGGCAGTATCCTTTCTATTAGCCGTCAAGGCTTCCACGGCATTCCCCATGGCCTGAATGTATACAAGTTTATTATCGGCAAAGGTAAATACCAACTCCTCAATTGTACCGTATTTCGACTCGTAATTGGTGAAAACCAAATGTGCTTCTTCGTTTTTTGATAAAGGGAAGGTTGGATTTTCAACTTCATATAATTCCAGTTTCCCGGCAAAAGGCTCCATTTTAGACTTTGCACTTTGCAGAGATTCCTCCAGTTCAACTCCATTGAATAGCACGGCAGTTTGTGCACTGCTCCCATTTATGATGGTTAAAACCAGAATTGCAGAAATGATTATTGACACTTTCATCTTTTATGTAATTGATTAATACTACTACTAAAGATGCACTTACATGCCACTTGTTACAGATTAATTAAAACCCCGGGGCTATAAATCAATAACCTTAATATGGTTTCGGCTCAATTCTATTCTGCCTTCATTCTCCAAACTTTTCAACAGCCTGGACACCACTACACGAGAGGTATGCAAGTCTTGGGCAACATCCTGATGTGTGGAATAAATAACATCATCATTGGTAACCATTGCCCTGTCTTTCAAATACTTCATTATGCGCTCATCCATTTTCATAAATGCCAGGGTATCAATTGTCTCCAACAATTCTGACATTCTGGAGTGATAACTGTCTAATATAAATACTCTCCAACTTTGATATTTCGCCATCCACTCATCCATTTTTTCAATAGGAATCAATAATAACTCGGTATCTGATTCAGCTATTGCCCTGATCTCACTTTTACCTGTACCCATACAACAAGAAAAAGTCATGGCACAGGTATCCCCTTTTTCAATAAAATAGAGCAGCAATTCATCACCCTGATCATCTTCCCTGAGGATTTTTATGGCACCACTGAAAAGTAACGGCATGACCTTTATATCCTCGCCTATATCCAATAAACGTTCCCCTTGTTTTATGAGTTTACATTTGCCTATAGCTTCTATCTCATTTAACAATTCCTCCTCAAAAAGGTAACCGTAATTACGTTCCAAAAGTACTCTCATTTTTTAGGTTATTTTGATTAAAACAGATTCATATTTTTATAAATACTACATTAAATTATGGAATTAAAGTGACTTTGAAATTGCTGTCTTTGTCAGTTAAATAGTCAAAACCGTCATGTAGCCTGATTTGGTCAACGGAATAGGGGTAGAAGGTAACCGGCTCAATACAAATCATATTAGGTACTTCCGTCCACAACATAAAATGCCTGAAACCTTCTGTTATTATACAAAGCTCTTTTTGATCTTTTAAAATTATCCTCTGGCAATCAGCCACTTCAAGTGCCCTGTTACCCGCTTCCATAATGGTTTCCAAGGAAATTGAATGATTTCCGGCAATTACTGCCGGACTGTTGGTTGATAACTTAAATGCAGGATGATACCCAAGCATAAAGGGCATATCCCTTTCCCCGGAAATCCTGAAGCTAATCTCCAGACCATTTTCAGACAGCACAAAACTCTTGTAGAATTCAAAGCTAAAGGGCCAAATCAGTAACCGGGCAGTGGATTTATCAGGATATTTGGAGTTATTAATGACAGTCCCTGCTTTATAAGATTTTAAATATTGAGCTGTATTTTCTGTACTTGAAAGCAGGCTGTATTCCAATTCTCGCAATAATCCGTGCTGGTCCTGAACAGCATTTCCTTTAGGTACATGAACCCGGAATCCAGCTTCGGCAGTAGGCCCGATTACCGGAAACATTTCCGTATCCGTGTTTCGCCAGCCCGGACTCCCCTTTTGATGCATATATTCGAAGCCGCTAATCTGGTAACTTATTAATTCACCTGCTTCAATTCCTGCTTTTGCGTTTCCCAAGCTAATGTGTACCATGCGCTACTGATTGATCAATCTGTAAATAAGGACTGCTGTTCTCTTTGTCAAGGCTTCTATGGTATTTAAATTTACCGTCTCCTGAGGTGTATGTGCGCCACTTCCCATTGTACCCAAGCCATCCAGGCAGTCTACATATTTTGCCACAAAGGATGTGTCTGCAGCCCCCCTCTTTCCGGGATCATATGCTTTTACTTCACCCTGGCCCAGATCCAGACTCACCTGATTTAACTCAGTCAACAACATTTTATTTCCTTCCGAGGGTTCCATTGCCGGATAACTATCTGTAAAACTTATTGTCGCTGATGTATGCGGTAAATTTTTTTCTACAATTTCCCTCATTTTATTCCTTGCGTCTTCTTTTTGTTCTTCAGAAATAAATCGCAATCCTCCTTTTACCATTGCGGTTTGAGAGACTACATTGCTCTTCCCAAAAACTTCACCTTTCCCGGTAGTTTCATCAAATTCAACAAAAGTGCCACCCATAAGTATCCCGGGATTAAAAGTCAGGTATTCCTCACCCCGAACTTCTTCATAAAAAGAATTCAATATTCTTGAAATTTCGAAAACGGCCCCTGCCCCAACCCGATCATTAAATATCCCTGAGCTATGGGCACGCTTACCTTCAACCTTTACTTCCCAACCGGAAGCCCCTCTCCGTGCCACTGTAGCGTAGTTGAACCCTGTGGAGGTTTCAAATCCGAGGGCAATATCGCTTCGCTTAGCCGCTTCAATTAAATCCTTTCTGCTAATATCCAAAGGTTTGCCGGTACTTTCCTCATCGCCGGTAAATGCTACAATAATCTGGGCATCATTGAGCAACCCATTTGCGTGTAGTGCTTTTAAGGCGTATAGGACAATTACATCTCCACCTTTCATATCATTACCCCCGGGCGCATGAGCGGTACTGTCATTGACTTGTGTAAATTCCTGAAAAGGGCTGTTTTCTTCAAATACGGTATCCAGATGACCTATCAGCAAAAGTTTTTTGCCTTTTTTCCCTTGAGTCTCTGCGAACAGGTGGCCACCCCTGTTCATTTCTTCCGGCATCTCTATCCATTGTGTATTAAAATTTATGTTTTCAAAGGCATTTTTGAAAACCATCCCTACTTCTCTTACCCCTGCGGTATTCAAAGTACCGCTGTTAATATTGACAACCTTTTCTAAAAAATCGATAGCCTCCAAATTATTAGCTTCAATTGTTTTCACCAACTTCTTTTCCACTCTGGAAAGTTTTTGGGCAGGTAACGGAGCACATATAAGCAGAAATAGTATTGCGCCCATTAATCTTCTAAAATTCATATGCTTATTTAATTTAAAATTATTTATCCAAAAATCCTTGTTCTTTCATCCATTCATCATTATAAATTTTACCAACATATCGGCTGCCATGATCATGGAACAGAACCACCACTACATCATCTTTATTAAATTCTTCCTTTAACTGTAGAACGCCTTTAATCGCAGCACCTGCAGAATTACCCAGAAACATACCTTCTTCTTTTGCCAATCGTTGTGTGTATACTGCAGCATCTTTATCCGTCACTTTGGTAAATCCGTCGATGATATCAAAATTCACATTTTTCGGCAAAATATCTTCTCCTATTCCTTCAGTGATATAAGGGTATATCTCATTTTTGTCAAATATTCCGGTTTCATGATATTTCTTAAAAACGGAGCCATAAGTATCCACCCCCCAGATTTTAATTTTTGGGTTTTTTGATTTTAAAAAAGTCCCCACTCCTGAAATGGTGCCTCCGGTGCCAACACCGGTTACAAAATGGGTTACTTTACCGTCAGTTTGCTCCCAGATTTCAGGCCCTGTGGTTAAAAAGTGAGCTTTGGTATTGGATGGATTATCATATTGGTTTACATACCAGGAGTCAGGAATCTCTTCCGACAACCGTCTGGCAGTAGAATAATAACTTCGGGGATCTTCGGGAGCTACATCTGTGGGGCATACATATACTTCACTTCCCATTGCCTTGAGAATATCTACTTTTTCTTTGGATTGCTTATCACTGATCACACAGATCATTTTATAGCCTTTTACCACTGCAACAAGTGCCAAACCCATCCCAGTATTACCCGAAGTTCCTTCAATTATTGTCCCTCCCGGCTTTAATTTGCCTTCGGCTTCGGCATCCTCAACCATTTGAACAGCCATCCGGTCCTTTACAGAGTTACCCGGGTTAAATGTCTCATACTTAGCCAGGACCTGACAGGGTAATTCTGCAGTCAATTTGTTTATTTTAACCAGAGGGGTGTTTCCAATGGTTTCCAGAATATTTTTGGCATATTTCATAGGCACCGTAAAGATAGTATTTTCAGGAAGTAGATTACAGCAATTACTTCTATGAATTCAAAAGGGTTGAGATAATTTTGAGAGTGGTCTACAATAAAATTCCTCGCTAATAGAAAGTGAAAATCAGTTATTACTATTCAAATTTAATAGCTTTTACCGGGGTAATTTTTGTTATAATATAAGATGGAATCAATAGCATTAGAAGACATAGTACTAGTACTCCAAGGTTTAATACAAAAACTGTAAGGATATCTATATGTACAGGAATATAATCTATATAGTATTCTTTGGGGTTTGGGAATTTAAAAGTTCGATAGGTTCCCTGAAACCAAATAATCCCAAGACCAATTAAGTTGCCCCAAAGCAAACCTATAGTAATCAGGTAAGCTGCATTATATAAAAAGACTTTTCGAATACTCCAATTTGGCGATCCCAGGGCCTTAAGTATTCCTATCATCTGAGTTCTTTCCAATATAAGAACTAAAAGTGCAGTAATCATATTTATCCCGCCAACAATAATCATGATGCCAATAATAAGCGCAATATTAAAATCAAACAAGCCAATCCATTCAAAAATCTTGAAATACTTATTCTTTATATTTTGGGTATTTAAATGGCTGAGCGTTTTCCCGTGTATTTCTCCTGTTTTGACATCAATATCTTCAAAATTCTCCAGAAATATTTCAAAGTTACCCACCTGGTCATCATTCCATCTGTTAACCCTTTGAATATGCCGGATATCCGTAAAAATATACATAGCATCAAACTCTTCAAATCCGCTGTCATAGACTCCTACAATTTTAAATTTTCTTTGATTTGGAGTTTTCGAGGGGTCTTCATCCTTTAAAAAGAAAGTAAAGAATTCATCGCCCACTTTCAACTGAAGTCTTCTCGCCATCAATGAAGACATCAGCACCTCAATATTCAACTCTCCCTTAAAGTCCGGCAACCGCCCCGCCTGCAAATATTCTCCAAATGCATCCCAGTTATAGTCTTTCCCAACTCCTTTGGCAATAATTCCTTCAAATGTATCCTCTGTCCTGATAATCCCAGCCTTAGTGGCAACAGCCTGGATATGAGAAATGCCTTCCACAGTGGTAAATTCCGGATAAAAATCCTGGTGAACAGACACTGGAACTACAGAAACATCAGAAACATTATTGTCGTAATTGTAGATTTGGATATGGCCATTGAAGGCGGCAACCTTCTCCCGAATCTTATGTTTTAACCCTACCCCAGTTGCAATAGCGACCAGCATCATAATAATCCCCAATGCAATTGCCGCAATGGCAATTTTTATTATTGGCGCGGATATACTAATTTTATGCTCCTTACCCTTAATAAGGCGTTTTGCTATAAAAAATTCTAAATTCAAAAGATGGCTTTTTTATCCAGTTTCAAAAATACATTTTTAATATGGCTTTTGATACTAACGGCATGTGGAAACCCTGTAAAAAAAGATAAGGATTCGGCTGCTTTAGAATTACCAAAGACGAAAAAACTACAAGTATCCCACATCATCGTAGGTGCCAATGATACAGAAAGTTACCTTCCCTACCTAACTAATAAAAAGGTTGGGGTAGTTGCCAACCAAACCAGCATCATTTTTAAGAATTATAATTCTGAAAGCAGAGATACAGTGTCTTATACACATCTCGTAGATTCTTTGCTGGCACTGGATATTGACATAAAAAAAGTATTTGCCCCGGAGCATGGATTCCGCGGAATGGCGGATGCCGGAGAACATGTAAAAGATGGTACGGATACAAAAACCGGACTTCCTATTATTTCGCTTTACGGCAAAAACAGAAAACCCAGCTCAGCACAATTAGACAGCCTGGAAATTGTAGTGTTTGATATTCAGGATGTAGGAGTACGGTTTTATACCTACATTGCCACCTTGCAACTGGTAATGGAAGCCTGTGCAGAAAAAGGAATTCCCCTTTTAGTCCTTGATCGTCCCAATCCAAACAGCCATTATATTGATGGGCCAACAATGGAAAATGAACATATGGGGTTTCTGGGCCTGACAACTATTCCTTTGGTTTATGGCATGACCATTGGAGAATATGCCCATATGATCAACAATGAAAGATGGCTGGAAAATAGTATCATGGCAGATTTAACGGTTATCCCCCTCAGAAATTACACCCATGATTCATCCTATATCCTTCCTGTCAGACCTTCACCAAATCTTCCCAATCAGGTTGCCATTAGCCTATATCCAAGCCTGGGTCTTTTTGAAGGCACGAATATTAATGCCGGCCGTGGCACTGAAAGTCAATTTCAGAGATACGGGGCACCATTTCTGGACAGTACCGCCTACAATTTCAGCTATGTTCCAAAACCCAATTTTGGTTCTAAAAATCCCAAACATTTAGATAAACTATGTTATGGCAAGGATTTGTCTTCATGGCCCATGATGAATGAAGTATCATTGCAGTGGCTAATTGATGCATATAAGCACAGTACAGACCAAAAATTATTCTTTAACACCACCGGATTCACCAAACACGCGGGTACGAAAAAACTGCAGCAACAAATTGAAGCCGGATGGAGTGAAAAAGAAATAAAAAGAAGCTGGCAGAAGGACCTGGATAAATTCCGGGGAATTCGAAGTAAATACCTGCTTTACCCTTAACGGCTATTTATCCGCCTTTACAGTAGTAGGTTTTCTGTACTTGTGAAACGGTTGCTTTAAAAGTCCGGTTATACTTCCATTTACCGTCTTGTCCGGAAAAGTATCCACACCATAAACTATTTGAGCTCGGTCCAGTTTCATAAAAGTTCCAAAGAGATGATCCCAGACAGAGAAAATGTTTCCATAATTAGAATCCGTATACGGTAGCATGTAATGGTGATGCACCTTGTGCATATCGGGGGATACAATCACCCAGCTTATCACCTCATCCACTTTTTTTGGCAAACGTATATTGGCATGACTGAATTGAGTTGCCACAATAGACAACGATTGATAGAGCATTACAATTCCTATGGGCGTGCCCACTATAAATACACCAATTAATGTAAATGTAAAACGGATAAGACTCTCCAGTGGATGATGTCTGTTGGCTGTGGTTGTATCCACCTCATGATCTGTATGATGCACCAAATGAATCATCCATAACGGTTTTACCTTATGTTCCACATAATGTGCCAAATAGGCTCCTATAAAATCCAGGAGCACTACACCAATAATAACATAGAGCCACAAAGGGATTTCCGGCAACCAATTAATAATTCCAAACTTATTTACGAGTACCCAATCACTTGATTTCAACAGCACAAAAGCCAGTGTAAAATTGATCACTATGGTAGTTAATGTAAAGAAAAAGTTGGGCAGGGCATGCCTCCATTTCTTGTACCTGAAATTAAAAAGCGGCAAAGCACCCTCCAGAAGCCAAAAAAAAGTTATTCCCAAAACCAGGATTAGGCTCCTGTGAGCAGACGGTATGTTTTCAAAATAATGTAATAGGGCCTCCATAAATACAAAGTTACTTATTTTCAGATGAATTGTTTTTAGCAAATTGATCTTCTCATAAGCTCTGTTTTGATACTGTTTTAGGTTTTAATCCTCCGTTTCATTTCTTCAACAATATTATAAGCCGCCGGACATATGGCCACATTCTTAAGTGTAAGGTTTGAAATTTGTTGAAATTTTTTGCGATCGGTATGAGGAAACTCCTGACATGCCTTGGGTCTGACCGGATAAATGGAACAATAGTTATCCTCGCCCAAAAAGGAGCAGGGTACCCGCTTTAGCACAAAATCATTTTCTTCGTCAATTCTTAAATAGGTGTCTATAAATTGTTGCGGCTTTAACTTTAGGCTTCTGGAGATTCGAACAATATCAGCATTGGTAAAAAGTGGCCCGGTAGTCTTGCAGCAATTAGCACAATCCAGGCATTTTGTTTTATTGAATTCTGCCTGATGCAGCTCCTGCATCATATAGTCCAGATTGCGTGGAGGCTTCTTTTTGAGTTTTGAAAAGAACCTTTTATTTTCGTTATGCTTCTCTTTTGCCCTAAAAGGTAAATTATGAAGTAATTCTTCCATCCGGTAATTCCGATTCCATGAATTTAATGGCTGACTGCTTTTTCATTACAATCAAAAAGTCCACTTTTGCAGGTAAAATTACAAATTTAATGAGCAGGGATATTATTGGCAGGGCACTAATTGATTTTCACAGTGGAAATTATTCTGAAGATATCGTCACCCACTCTTCACTGGGAGACAAAGACAAGATTCCATTGCCCTACCTTTTCAGAAATTACAATGCCATGCCCATAATTGAGCAAAAAGCCCTGGATCTCTCCAGGGGAGCCGTTCTGGATGCAGGGTGTGGAGCCGGGAGCCATAGTCTTTATCTGCAAGGCAAAGGTCTGAATGTTACAGCCATCGATGAATCTGAAGGTGCTGTAATTACTTCTAAATCAAGGGGTGTTTATAATGTAATTCACTCAGATATTTACGACTACTCTGGCACGAAATTTGACACTATTTTACTTTTAATGAATGGGATAGGACTGGCAGGACGGTTAGATGGGCTTCATAGTTTACTTCGTCATTTAAAAGAGCTATTAAATCCCGGAGGTCAGATTTTGCTGGATTCAAGTGATATTATTTATATGTTTGATGAAGATGAAGATGGCGGATACTGGATTCCGGACAATGGAACGTATTATGGTGAATTGGAATTTACTTTAGCGTATAAAGGGTTAAAAAGTGATCCGTTTTATTGGTTGTATATTGACTACAACAGACTTGAACGAGTTGCCGGGCAACAAAATTTAAGCTGTGAGCTTGTTTGTGAAGGCGCACATTACGACTATTTAGCGCGACTTTGTGCTCAACCATAATAGAAACATGTAATTAACGTTGTATTAAAAATCAATATGGGGCTTTTGAAGGTAAATTAAAGATGCTATGAAAAAATTTCGAATATTAGTACTATTTCTGACTATTGGCTTATTATTAAATTGTTCAAAAGACAGTGAAGATTCACCGTCAAATGGTATTAATAAGTCTGCCAATCTATTGGCAACCGGAGATTCTGCAAATGACATCCTCTCCAATACTAATTTCACAAAATTATTATTAGAAGTTGCCTACGTTGAGGGTTTCAGGCCTACAACCCAGACCATGAGCAATTTTGAAACATTTCTCAGGGATCGAACTTTTAAAACCAATATTGAAGTCATATATAAACAATTACCCTCCCCTAATGAAGAAACATTGACTTTACAGGAGATCGCCGATCTGGAAAATGAAAACCGTACTGCCTACAATGAAGGAGAAACTGTTGCCATATATATTTATTTTGCGGATGCCCCTTCAGACGATGATGATGAGGAACAAGGTATTGTAACTCTTGGTGCCGTATACCGAAATACTTCTATGGTCATCCATGAAGATACTGTTCGCAAACTGGCAAACCGGGGGAGTACGCTTATCACGGTGACAGATGTGGAAACATCAACACTAAACCACGAATTTGGACATTTGCTTGGTTTGGTAAACCTTGGTACTGATATGGTTACCCCTCATGAAGATCCGGATGCTGAGAATCATTGTGTTGTCTCTGGCTGCCTTATGCGGGGAGAATTGGAATTTGGAGGAGGCATGATGAGTGTTTTGGAAAAAAGCAAAATTTCTAAAGGTGCAGCAGTTCCAGTTTTGGATCCGGAATGTATCCTGGATCTTCAGGCCAACGGCGGAAGATAATTCAGCTCCATTGCAGGTAATTGTTATATTCCCTTCGATTTATCCACATATTCTAATTCCACTTGACTACAGAGCAAATCATATTTCTCAGGGAATATTCAGATATTTATGGGTTTGTAAAGATACTTTCCACTTTGGATTTTTCATGACATATTCCACTATCATTGGTGTTACCTTCTCCCTCGCACTCCACTCTGGTTGCAGATACAAAATACAGCTTTTGCCAACCTTTTTTGCCTGCTCTTCCGCAAAAACCAAATCATTTCTGTTATAGACAATTACTTTTAATTCATGTGCCTGTTCATAAACAGGAGGAACTGGTAATTTGTTCTTTTTAGGGGAAAGGCATATCCAGTCCCATATGCCCGACAAGGTATAAGCGCCTGAAGTTTCAATGTGAATCTTTAAATTTTTATTTTTCAGAGCTGTTGTTAGTGGCCCCATGTCCCACATTAAGGGCTCCCCGCCTGTTACAACTATGGTATCCGAAAAACTTGCGGCATTAGAAACAATGCTTTCTATTGCAGTTGGCGGATGGGTTTCTGCATTCCAGCTTTCCTTTACATCACACCAATGGCAGCCCACATCACAACCACCTATTCTTATAAAATAGGCAGCAGTACCTTTGTGAAATCCTTCTCCCTGAATTGTATAGAATTCTTCCATTAAGGGAAGCATTTCCCCTCTGTTCACCAATTCTAAAACCTCTTTATCAATCATCAGGCAAAGATAAGATATAGTAAAGGGTATTTTGAGTGGAATCTTCGTAAATAAATGGCAAATTGATAAACCAAGACAAAAAGTTTCCTGTTCTTTAGTGAAGGAAACATGGAAAATTAGTTCCTGACCGGACTCAATTCCTGACAGCTATGACATCTATTTCAATCTTTGCATTCCTGGCAAGGCCGCTGGCAGCAAAAGTTGTCCTGGCAGGCTTCTTTGTAAAATATTTGGAGTATACTTCATTAAAAGCTGAGAAATCATCCATAGTACTCAATATTACCGTGCATTTGACGACATTGTCTAATGTCAGTCCGTGATACTCCAGCACTGCCCGAATATTCTTAATTGCCTGTTCCGTTTCAGATTCTATACCCGGTGTCACCATGGTTCGGGTGGTATGGTCCATTCCTATTTGTCCGGCAAGAAAAAAAAGGTTCCCGGCTTCCACCGCATCACTATAAGGTGCACTCCGTTTCTTTTCTTCATGAGATTCATGAAAAGTAATACCTGGTTTTTCCTGACAGCTTACCGAGGAACACCAAACTAATGAGAGAACAGTAAATAATTGTAAATATTTTTTCATTCAATTTAGGTTTTATTGTTGGTTAAAATTACCCTATTTTTATCAAAAATAGACCATATGGGTAGCAAAGAAGAATTCTTCGCACATATAGAACAGGGGTATACGACCAAGGGCGATTTTATAGTAATGGGTGCGGCTATGCTGAACGGAGAAACCGTTACTGGTGCCCATGTAAAAATTCCCTTAAAGACCTTGAACAGGCATGGGCTTATAGCTGGTGCTACGGGGACCGGCAAGACCAAAACACTTCAGGTAATTGCCGAAAACCTCTCAGACAAGGGAATACCTGTACTTTTGATGGATTTAAAAGGTGACCTCAGCGGGATAGCTGAACCCAGCCCCGGACATCCTAAAATAGATGAAAGACATGCGAAGATTGGATTGCCTTTTGAGCCTAAAAATTTTCCGGTTGAAATACTTTCACTTTCTGAACAGGATGGCGTAAAACTGCGTGCTACCGTTTCAGAATTTGGACCAATTTTGCTTTCCCGTATCCTCGATTTATCCGAAACACAAGAAGGGATTGTATCGGTCGTTTTTAAATATTGCGATGATCATAAACTTCCTTTATTGGATCTGAAAGACTTCAAAAAAGTATTGCAATACGCTACCGAAGGAGGCAAACAAGAGTTTTCAAAAGAATACGGAAGAATCTCAACAAGCTCAACAGGAACTATTCTAAGGAAAATTATAGAACTTGAACAGCAGGGAGCCGATTTGTTTTTTGGCGAGAAGTCTTTTGATGTGGAAGACCTTACGCGTATTGACGAGAATGGCAGGGGATATATAAATATTATTCGGTTAACAGATATACAGGACAGGCCAAAACTCTTCAGCACATTTATGCTTAGTTTATTGGCGGAAATATATACTACTTTCCCTGAGCAGGGAGATAGTGACAGACCGGAGCTGATTTTCTTTATAGACGAGGCCCACTTAATTTTTAAAGAAGCTTCTGATGCTCTTTTAGACCAGATAGAAAGTATTGTGAAACTTATCCGTTCCAAAGGTATTGGTCTTTATTTTGTTACCCAGAATCCGACAGATGTTCCAAATGAAGTACTGGCGCAATTAGGACTGAAAGTTCAACATGCCCTAAGGGCTTTTACGGCAACAGATCGCAAGGCCATTAAACTAACTGCTGAAAACTACCCTATCTCGGAATATTACGACACCAAGGAAGTACTCACTTCTTTAGGAATTGGGGAAGCACTTATTACGGCATTAGATGAAAAAGGAAGGCCCACTCCTCTTGCTGCCACCATGTTACGAGCCCCAATGAGCCGGATGGATATTTTATCTGACAGCGAATTGGCTGCCGTTATTAAAAAATCAAAGCTGGTAGGCAAATACAACGAGACTATTGACAGGGAAAGTGCCTACGAAATCTTAAATGAAAAAATAGAAAGAGCAGAAAAAGAAGCAGAAAAGGAAAAAGAATCCCAAACCCGGAGCAGTTCTGCAAGGTCAACAACAACTCGCAGGAGTACACGTCAGAATCCCGTAATAAAAGTGCTGACCAGCGCAACCTTTATTCGCGGGGTGATGGGAATTTTAAAAAAAGTGATGCAATAGTACCATATGAAAAAAAATAATCTTTTAGCTGTTTTTGGAATAGTCTTGATTTTTGCAAATTGTAAAAATGAAAGTGATCCAAACTTTTTAATTAACGATTTGCAAGTGGGAAAATTAATGCGAACCAGTCTTGTTAGTGAACTGGAAAGTATTTACAGCCAGGATTCCATTGTGAGGGATACTTCATTGCCAACTTTGGTATCTAATGCTAATACTATAAAAATTTTTGAAAAAGGCGGACAGCAATTACTTACTTTAACCCCTAATGGCGATAGTATTCCCAAAATTGGAATAATTCGCGTATTTGATCCCAGATATAAAACAGAAAAGGGAATTGGACTCCAAAGTACATTCAAGGATATAAAAGATAAATATGTCATTAAGAAAATAGTAACTTCTTTAAATAATGTAATCATTTTCATTGAGGACAGTGATGTGTATTACACCATAGCAAAAGAAGAATTACCGGCAAGCCTGCGATATGATACAAGTATTAATATTGAAGAGGTGCAAATCCCCGATGAGGCCAAAATCAAATACATGATGATTGGCTGGGATTAAAAAACAGGTCTATTTAAGGTTGGATATCGGCTTAAAAACATACCTGTGTATTTGGTAACCAAAAGTTACTTTATCATAAAAATGCAAAAACTACTAATCAAAATCCTTGCCTTAACTTATGGCGCTTATTTTAACATACTTGCTCTTTTCTCTAAAAAAACAGTAGCAGAAAAAGCATTTACCTTGTTTTGTACCCCACGAAAAGGTAAAGTACTTCCCCTACAAGCTTCCTTCCTGAAAAACGCTGAAGATTTAAAGATCGAGGTAGGCGGGAAAGAAATTCAAACTTATTTCTGGGCCGGGACAAAAGAAACAGTTTTATTACTTCACGGCTGGGAGAGTAATTCATTTCGGTGGCGCAAGCTGATAAGTTTTTTGATTGGCGCCGATTATAATATCGTTGCTTTTGATGCGCCTGCACATGGAAATTCTTCCGGCACAATCTGGAACGTACCTTTATATGCTGAATGTACCCAATATGTTGTAAAAAATTATAAACCCGCTTATGTAATTGGCCACTCTGTCGGAGGGATGACAGCCTTGTATCACCAGTATCTCTACCCCCATAATTCGATTCAAAAAATAGTAACTATAGGATCTCCTTCCGAATTTGATGAACTTATGGAACACTATCAAAACCTGCTTGGCTTTAACAATAAGGTCCTTTTGGCTTTGGAAGATTATTTCAAGGCTCATTTTGGTTTTGGTTTTCGCGACTTTTCCAGTTCACAATTTGTCAAAGAAATTGCAATTGAAGGATTATTAATTCACGACGAAGTAGATCCGATAACCCCCTTTCATAACTCCGAAAAAGTACATGCCAACTGGAAAAACAGCAAGCTAATTAGAACCAGGGGATTAGGCCATTCCATGCACCAACAGGAAGTAAACAATCAAATTATAGATTTTCTGAAATCAAAGAAAAGCGCTAATTTTAAAGCTTAATTCACTTTCTATGGCCATTATTCCACCATTTCATATAGCTATTCCTGTACACAACCTGGATGAATGCCGCACTTTTTACAGAGAAATCCTAAACTGCGAGGAAGGACGCAGTAGTGACCATTGGGTGGACTTTAACCTTTTTGGACACCAGCTGGTAATTCATTACAAGCCAAAATCTAGTGAAAAAATTCACTCCAATCCAGTGGATGGAAAAGATGTTCCTGTACCACACTATGGAGTAGTGCTTCCCTGGGACACCTTCAACTCCTTTTCGCAGGAGTTAAGAAATAAAGGGGTTTCCTTCATTATTGAACCCTATATCCGGTTTGAAGGGCAAGTGGGGGAGCAAGCTACCATGTTTTTTTTAGACCCGGCGGGCAATGCTCTTGAATTTAAGGCATTTAAAGACATGGGGCAGTTGTTTGCCAAATAAGTATAATACCCTAAAGCTTTTTTTTATATCTGTACCATAACCATGTAATTACGGCGTATACTATACCAAAAATTACTCCTTCACTTAATTCACCAAAAATGGCATCCAAAGAATAATCTTTGCCAAGTATCACGGAAAATAAAGTGTAAAAGAAAATGGCCGCTAATATTTGGGATGTGAATTTCTTTTTATCCATAACAGTTCTTTTTATTGAGACCAGGATGTAGGTTTTCTATCCCATCTGTGTTTTCGCAGTTCTGAGTATAGCTTTTTTGGCAATTCCTTCCCATCGCTGGTTCCAACATTAGACAAAACATTTCTTTGTTTCCGCATGCCGGGAATAACAGTACTTACTGAAGAATTCATTAAAATGAAACGCAATGCCATTTCAGCCATGGTCATTCCTTCAGGAACGAGTGGCCGCAGTAAATCTGCCTTTTCTGCGCTGGCATATAGGTTCTCAGGCACAAAATAGGTCCCCCTCCAGTCACCTTCAGGAAAAGTAGTTTCCCTGGTTATATTACCCGTTAAGGTACCCTCATCAAAGGGAACCCTGGCAATCACTGCAATATCCAGTTTTTCACATAAAGGAAACAAAACATCCTCCGGCGCCTGGTCAAAAATGTTATAGATTACCTGTACCGCATCAATCAATCCGGTTTTTAATGCTTCTATGCCATTCTCCGGCTCCCATCTGTTCACGCTAATTCCCATGGCCGCTACTTTACCTTCTTTTTTTAAATCCTCGACAGCTCTTTTCCATTCTTCCTTTGCCGTCCAACCGTCATCCCAGGTGTGAAATTGCATAAGGTCTATCTGTTCTAATCCTAAATTTTTTAATGTTTTATGTGTATAGTCCATAACATGTTCCGTCGGATACGATTCCTCAAATGTATATTCAGGTCTGGCGGGCCATTTAAAATTTTTTGGTGGTATTTTACTGGCAGTATACAATTTGGTATTTGGATGTCTCCTAAGAAGCTGACCCAAAAGTTGCTCACTATGTCCTTCTCCATATCCCCAGGCGGTGTCAAAAAAGTTAACCCCATGCGCTACGGCAAGGTCTAAAGAGCTGGCAGACAGCAGGTCATCAGATTCCGTCCAACCGCCCATTCCCCACATGCCATATCCAATCTCACTAACCATCCAGTCAGTTTTTCCAAATTTTCTGGTATTCATATTGTTTTTATTAATTATCCCGGTTATTAAACTTTATATTATTTATACCTCCAGCTCTTCAGATCGGCCCCCGGAGGGGCACTTTCTGCGATTCGCTTCATAATCTTTGGAATATACATACTGTTATATCTAAGCCTCGAAATATGGTTGGGTTCCTTTGGGTCTCCATTCCAGCAGTGTTCCGCCCTGTCTCCGTATAAAACCTCCCCATCATAATATGGGTCTGAGGTGCTTTCCAGAAATTCCTCCATTTTATACACAGCATTGTTCAGATAATAATTA
The DNA here is from genome assembly GCA_963793325.1 of uncultured Flavobacteriaceae bacterium. Taxonomy (GTDB): domain Bacteria; phylum Bacteroidota; class Bacteroidia; order Flavobacteriales; family Flavobacteriaceae; genus Eudoraea. The sequence continues at coordinate 140,488 of CAWBZU010000003.1, read as the reverse complement.
TCCATATCCCCGCAATAAATATGAATTTTACCCTTTAACTTTTCGCCTAGTTTATTCCAGTCTCTCGCCAAAATATGGCGAAGGTCATAATTCTCTTTCCAGTATTCCGCTACCGAATGGTCAATTTTTCCGGTCTTTTTATCCCATATGCGTTCCGGATATCCCTCTTTTCCCTGTGGTGAATAGGTGGCTTCCCAAATATCCCACTGCTGACCGGACCGCGATTTATCTCCCAATACCAATTCCAGGTGATTCTCGTCACGCACAGTAGACTGAATCTGGCCTAAATGGTCTCTGTGGGCAGGCACTTCCAGCACTTTATGGTCACTTTTATAGTAATATGCATTTTCATCTTCATAAATGTTAGTAAGACAGTAAGAACTAAAATCAATCGGATCCGGACAGGCAGCAAAACAACCATTATACTCATCCGGGTATTTAACCTGAACCGCCAGTGCCTCCCAGCCCCCTGTTGATCCCCCATATAAAAAACGAGACCACCCTTCACCTAATCCTCTGAACTCTTTTTCAATATATGGGATGAGCTCATGGGTAATTGCGTCGCCATAAGGCCCCTGACTGGCAGAATTCACTGCATATGAATCGTCATAATAGGGAGTAGGATGCTGTATTTCAATAATCAGAAATCTTGGAAAGTCAGGTTCATTCCATCTTTTATAAAAGTCATAGGCTTCCTGTTGTTGAATAATATTATAACCGGCAACTTTAAATCGCTCTGCATAATCCGGTTTCAGATCAGGATCTGGCGGATCAGTTCTAAATCCTCCAAAATCGCCTGGAAAATGACCTTGGAAAACCATTAGGGGGTACTTAGCTTCCGGATGCTCCTGAAATCCTTTTGGCAGAAGTATATGAGCCCCTAAATACATATCCCTTCCCCAAAACTCGGAAAGTTTTTCAGATCGTATTTTTATGTGCTTTATCCATTCAGTATCTGCCGGTTCTTCAATAGGTGGTATAATTTCATCCATTACAACTTTTACTTCCTGTAATCCTTCTTTTGTAATAGTGACCTTAACTGGTTTGCTATATAAATTCCCCGGTGACTTGTTCCATTGTTGCCCCTCACCATTATCCATGGGTAACTTAACCGTATGTCCTGTACTCAAATTAAAGGTTTCATAGACATGTAATAAGGCTTGCACCCAATACTCCCCCGGGGGTAAATCTGCTAAACTGGCATATGGAAAACCAAAGTTTGAAAAATCAAAAGTCTGCTCAACGTTTGGTGCCAACCCATCCACATTCATACCAAATACGACTTGTGTCTTAAGTCCGCTATTAATCTGAAAACGAGGTTCGGTATCATCATTAAGAGACAGCATTAATAATAAACGACCATCCAACTTTTCAGAACTAATTTTGTCGGAAAAAGAAACCTTAAATGAGATATCAGATGTTTTTTCTTTTGAAGTTTGACATCCCAATAAACAAATAAACAGGAAAAAAATGAGCGATAAAGGCTTGAACATCATATGGCTGGATTTGGGACAAAAGGTACTCATTTCCCTTAAATCATCAAATTTCTAAGCTCATTATTCCGGTCAGATCACAATGATGTATCCACTATTTATTCCGTGTGCGCCTTTTACGCGCCAGAAGTGTATTTTGCAAAAGCATTGCAATAGTCATAGGGCCCACACCACCTGGAACGGGCGTAATATATGATGCTTTTTTACTAACGGTTTCAAAATCAACATCACCCGTTATGTAATAACCCCTTTCTTTGCTGGCATCGGGCACCCTTGTGATCCCAACATCAATAATTACAGCTCCCTCACGCACCATATCTGCAGTCAGAAAACCAGGAACTCCCAATGCGGAAACTATGATATCTGCCTGAAGGGTAAGAGCCTTGATATCCTTTGTCCTGCTATGGGTTAAAGTCACGGTGGCATTAGAATATTTTCCTTTCTGGCTTAGCAAAATACTAATGGGCCTTCCTACGATATGACTCCTCCCTATAACTACTGCATGTTTCCCTTCAACAGATACATTATACCTTTTTAATAATTCCATGATTCCAAAAGGAGTTGCTGGGATAAAAGATTGCATATCCAAGGCCATTTTACCAAAATTGGTAGGATGGAAACCATCTACATCTTTTTCCGGATCCACAGCCAGCAAAACTTTTTCTTCATCTATATGCTTTGGCAAAGGCAATTGCACAATATAACCGTCAATATCCGGGTCGGTATTGAGTTCATTTACCAGTTTTAAAAGATCTTCTTCGGTAGTATCTTCTGGCAAATGTTTAAGGGTGGATTCAAATCCTATGCGTTTACAAGAGCGCACCTTACTTCCAACATAAGTGAGGCTGGCACCATCATTTCCAACAAGGACTGCCGCCAAATGAGGCACTTTCTCCCCTCGTATTTTCATTTCGCCTACCTCAGCGGCAATTTCATCTTTAATCTGATTGGCAATTTCTTTTCCGTTGAGAAGCGTCATTGGGTTTACTATTATGGTTATAAAATCTACTATTTCATATTCTGCATCATCTGCATCATTTTTTTACCTCCTCCACCTTGCATCATTTTCATCATTTTGCTCATTTGGTCAAATTGCTTTAACAATTGATTCACCTCCTGTATGGTTCGTCCGCTGCCTTTGGCAATTCTTTTTTTCCTGTTTGCATCAAGTTTGGAGGGATTGGATCTTTCATCGGGGGTCATAGAATGAATAATGGCTTCAACATGTTTAAATGCATCATCATCAATATCCATTCCCTTTAGTGCCTTGCCTGCGCCAGGGATCATTCCCATAAGGTCCTTCATGCTACCCATCTTCTTAATCTGCTGAATCTGCTTGAGAAAATCATCAAATCCAAACTTATTCTTGGCAATTTTTTTCTGAATTTTACGGGCTTCTTCCTCATCAAATTGCTCCTGAGCCCTTTCTACCAAAGAAATAACATCGCCCATACCCAATATTCGATCGGCCATACGCGCGGGATGAAACACATCCAGAGCATCCATTTTCTCGCCTGTACCAATAAATTTTATAGGTTTATCAACTACAGATTTAATAGAAATAGCTGCACCTCCCCGTGTATCTCCATCCAGTTTCGTGAGAATAACCCCGTCAAAATTAAGTACATCATTAAAAGCCTTTGCCGTATTCACTGCGTCCTGCCCTGTCATGGAATCTACCACAAAAAGAGTTTCCTGAGGATTTACTGCATCCCTGATATTGGCAATTTCGGTCATCATCTGCTCATCTACCGCCAATCGGCCTGCGGTATCAATAATTACCACATTGTAACCATTATTTTTTGCATGAGCTACCCCGGCCTTTGCCAGGGCTACAGGATCCGAATTCTCCTTATCTGAAAACACCTCTACTCCTATCTGGTCTCCTACAATATGCAGCTGATCAATGGCCGCAGGCCTGTAAACATCACAAGCTACCAACAAAGGGTTTTTGCCCTTTTTATTTTTAAGATAATTGGCAAGCTTCCCTGAAAAAGTGGTCTTTCCAGATCCCTGAAGACCGGACATGAGAATAACCGAGGGGTTCCCGGAAAGATTAATGCCTTCTGCATCTCCACCCATTAATTGGGTAAGCTCATCCTTAACAATTTTGACCATTAACTGGCCTGGCTGTAATGTAGTCAGTACATTCTGACCTAAGGCTTTTTCCTTAACTCTATTGGTAAACTCCTTGGCAATTTTAAAATTAACATCCGCATCAAGCAGGGCCCTTCTTACTTCTTTAGTGGTCTCAGCAACATTAATTTCCGTAATCTGACCATGCCCTTTGAGGACGTGTAACGCTTTATCCAGCTTATCACTTAAATTATCAAACATCTTTTAGTCAATTATAGAGAAGTGCAAATTTAATAATAACAATGGGATGATGGAAGGCTGTTGAAAGAAATATAAAAGAGAAAAGGGTAACTTCTTAAAGAAGTTACCCTTTTCAGCAAAATAGGGGGGGCAAATAAGGTATTTTAAATATTTTTACAGTTATGGTAACTTTTCAAAAACCAGTATAGTCACGATTTCTGCTGTACCTTCATCATTACCACTAACATGTTTCAATTCTATTCTGTCATTCGAAATTGTTGGCACTATCTCCCAATCATCCGTAAGATCAAAAAGAGGGTCTACATCGCCAAAGTTCAGATATACTTTGAGCTTCCCATCACTATTCCGAAGCACTCTCCAAAGGCCGGGGTAAGCAACACTTGTAGGAGTGTACGTCGTGGAGATTAAATGGTTGGCCATAAAATTGAAGGTATAACCCTCATATGTCTGAGTATCATCCATATCTCCTTCTTTAAACAGAGCAACCGCCCAGTCACCACCCATCATAATATTCCTGATCTCAGTCACATCACCATCACTGTTATTATCATCACATACTCTTTGTAGAATAAGCTCGTAACCTATATCTTCAACTTCAAACTTCAACCTGTCGTTTCTTAAATCTGACAATGGCCATTCAAAGCTTACACCTGGTTCGGATCCCATGGTAATTGCCATCACAAGTCTGCCTTGTTCATTAGTAGTAATTTCCCAGGTTCCTTCTGAGGTGTTTTCACCGTTACTAAGGGTTACAGTACCTACTGGTAATCCTTCTGGCAGAAAGTTAAACTCATAACCCAGTAATCTGTCTATTTCCTCACCCTGGTTTTTTACCTTTTTTATAACCCAGCTACATTCTTTCAGGATATCTCTCAAAGTATTTGGATCATTATTAAAAAGATCACAAACTGTGTGCATTATTATTCTGTTTCCTCCTTCAGTATAGAGTTTAATCTTACCTTCTCCAAGCTCGTATACTAGCCATTCCAGGTTAAAATCAACCAACTGATCAAATTTAAGGTCAATAAGTACTCCATTATCTGCAACGCGTGTGCTCCAGGTACCCATTATGCTGTTACCCATTCTGTCTTTTACCGTTACTCCACCATCTTCTGTAAAGTTCATCAGATATTCAAAGTACTGATCTGTCTGATTTACCTCATCCCTGATAACCTCATGAATCAACCATGGACATTCTACAAGAAGATTATCTAAACGTTCCTTGGTAAAATCATCATCATGGTAGTCATTGTCATCATCTTCGTCACATGCCTCTTTAGCCATTTCAATGGCATTAGCCAATTCCGCATTATCCCTTACTTCAATTTTGGTACCATCATAAAGTTCCAGGGTTACCGGGAAATCAATACCAATCAGGTCGTTTTCATCCAGGCCTGCAAAAAATGTTCTAAGGTCTTTATCAGATTCCACAGTAACAGAACCTGTCTCAACTTCATTTATGTCAAAGGTATATATGGTAATAGGGTATACAAAATCTATACACTCTATGTCGTCATCTTTACCTCCTTCAAGACATTCTTTGGCTAGCGCGCGCAGATCATCTATCCCGCCTATTTCAATAACTGAATAATCAGCCAGTGTAATAACTACCGGGAAAATAATCTCAAGAATATCTTCATCATCCTCCAGCTCATTAAAAATTTCTTCAATTAAATGAAGCCCTTCTTTAGATTCTATGGTAACCTCAATTCCATTTACCTTTACTGTATAGGGAAATTCAACTGCAAAGCAGCTGGCGCCATCCACAATATTATCGAAAGACCCGTCATTGGCGGTAGTATTTTCAATTAGTTTGGCGGTAGAGGAACTTGCAATTATTGTTTGCTTCTCATCCGGTTGTGGTAATTCTTCAAATGCTTCCTGACAGGAATTGAACGTAAATGCCATTTGAAGCAGTAGGATTTGCAGTGAATACTTAAAAAACTTTTTCATAACGATTTGGAATTTTTTGTTGTTCGTATAATCCTAAAACAATTACTTTTTAAAATACCCTACCCTTTTTTTAATTTTTTTTAAAATATCTTTGAGTAGAACCAATCTATTAGAATTTAAGAAATTATGGACAACGTATGTGAAGAGGAAGTGTTCAGTGGCCTCTTCAAAACCAATTCCAAAACGGTTTTTAACTATATATATTATAAATTCGGAAACGAAGAGAAAGCCTATGATGTTGTTCAGGAAGCCTTTGTAAAGCTATGGGAAAATTGTGCCAAAGTTAGCCCTGAGAAAGCGAAGTCTTATGTCTATACTGTGGCAAATAATCTTTATTTGAACGTGATCAAAGCAGAAAAGGTTCGATTAAAATATGCCAATAAATCAAATGACACTTCCTATGAATCCCCTGAGTTCCTGTTGGAGGAAAAAGAATATAAAGAAAAACTGGATCGCGCCTTGAATAATCTTCCTGAAAATCAGAGAACCACGTTTTTACTTAATCGAATTGACGGTAAGAAATATGCCGAAATTGCTGAAATGGAGGGCGTGAGTGTAAAAGCAATTGAAAAGCGCATGCACCTGGCATTAAAATCCCTTAGAGATCAGATTGAAGGAATATAATGGTCCGGACCGGGATTTATCCAAAGCTGCGACAGAGTTATTTTAATCCTGTGGGTAGGGTTTTTTTAGAATTAGTTGTTTTAAAGTTATAAAGCTGGAAATCATGCAAGAAAACTACTTAGCAAAATGGCTGAATAATGACCTCTCGGAGGAAGAACTCGCAGAATTTAAAAGATCTGATGAGTATGCTTCCTATAAGAAGTTAATCGATGCAGGCGGTTCTTTGCGAGCACCGGAATTCGACACCGACAAAGCTTTTAATGATTTCAAAAACCATCAGAAAAAAGAAATTAAAGTAATTCCTATGAATCCAATGCGTAAGTTATGGCGCATTGCAGCTGCAATTGCGGTTATTTTTATAGCATCCTACTTTTATATATCCACACTGGATGAGTCTGTTTCCACACAATATGCAGAGCGCAGTGAAATTACCCTTCCAGATAATTCCGAAATTATTCTAAACGCCGATTCCAGGATAACATATAGTGAAAAGAATTGGAGTAAAGAACGAAATATCTCTCTTGAAGGGGAAGCTTTCTTCAAGGTCGCCAAAGGACAAAAATTTACAGTTGCCACCAAGGATGGTATGGTGACCGTATTAGGTACTCAATTTAACGTTGAAAATAGAAGAGGATTTTTTGAGGTTACCTGTTATGAAGGCCTTGTAAGTGTTACTTTTAATGGCAAAAACACCAAACTCCCTGCCGGAAATTCATTTGTGGCAATTAACGGCGTTGTATCAAAATCAGAGTCCCCTTTAAATACTACTCCATCCTGGATGAACAATGAAAGTACATTTAAAAGTATTCCATTGTACTATGTGCTTGATGAGTTTGAAAGACAATACAATATTGAGGTAAAGACGCAAAATGTTAATCTTGAACAACTATTTACCGGATCTTTCAGCAACACAAATATAAATTTGGCGTTACAGAGTATTAGTACTCCTTCTCAGATTAAGTTTAAATTAGAGGGGAACAATGTGCTATTCTATGCCGAAAAAGCGCCACAATAGTATACGTCTTTTATACCTGATAATATTGTTTGCCCTTTTTTCAGGCCAGGCACAGGTAGATACCATCCCAAAAAACATAAGTCTGGTTTCCTATATAAGGCAATTGGAGAAGGATTTTGATGTCCAATTTTCTTATGTTGATGAAGACCTTCGGCCACTAAAAGTAAATAGACCTACTGAAAGCGATCTCGGAAATATATTGAAGGATATCCAGAATCAGACCCAATTAATAATTAAAAAGTTAAGTGAACGTTACTATACGCTTTCCAAAAGCGTTACTGTGGACATATGTGCCCTGGTCCTGGATAATTACAGTGAAAACAGCACTTCCGGGGCTTCAGTTGAAGTATTGGGCAGCAGCATATCAACAGTAACGGATAGTAACGGAGAGTTTTCTTTAGACAATATCCCCAGAAAGGCAGCTATCCGGATAAGACATATAGGTTATAAACCAAAATACATTACTGCTGAAGAATTGGTCAGTAAAAATCCCTGTACAACATTATTATTGAGCTTGAGCTACCAGCAACTGGATGAAGTTGTGGTTTTTAAATTTTTGACCACAGGGCTTACCAAACAAACCGATGGCAGTATTACTGTCAATACGGAAGACTTTGGTATTCTTCCGGGACTTATAGAACCCGATGTCCTGCAAACGGTACAAGCCCTTCCCGGCATAAAAAGTATAGATGAGACTGTATCCGACATCAATATAAGAGGTGGCACAAACGATCAAAACCTGATACTTTGGGATGATATAAAGATGTATCAGTCCGGACATTTTTTCGGGTTGATATCTGCCTTTAACCCCTATTTGACAGAACATGTGACTATTATAAAAGATGGTACCAGTGCTGAATATGGGGATGGGGTCAGTGGCATTATCAATATGCAATCAAAAAACAGAATTGAAGGGAACTTCTTTGGTGGAGCTGGATTTAACATGATTAGCGGGGATGTCTTCGGACAAATCCCAATCTCCAATAAATTAGCGCTGCAAATCTCCGCCCGACGTTCAATTACAGATTTTCTGAATACCCCAACTTATAATCAGTTTTTTAAAAGGGCATTCCAGGATACAGAGATTGATGGAGGCTCAAACCCAAACAGCGATGCAGATATTGAGCAGGATGAAAATTTTTATTTCTATGATTTTACGGCGAAAGTGCTCTATGATATTAATGATCAACATAAGGCAAGGTTTAGTTTTATAAATATCAACAACAACCTGGATTATACAGAAACTGCATTAAATTCGGGAAGGACAGACCAAAGTAACCTGAATCAAACCAATCTTTCTTTTGGTGGTAACCTTGAAAGTGAATGGACAGACCGGTTCTCAACAAAATTTAATGCGTATTATTCTCACTATAATCTTGATTCTGAGAACCGCATCAATAATGCACAGCAAATCCTTGATCAAAAAAATGAGGTCATAGATACCTCAATAAAGTTTACTACCAATTACGAACTTACTTCCTCACTGAACTGGATTAACGGGTATCAATTTTCCGAAGTGGGCATCACAAATTTTACGGACGTCACACAACCACCTTACGAGAGCAACATCAAGGGGGTCATACGCACAAATTCGATTTACAGCGAAATTTCCTACGCTTCACCTAACAAGAAATTAATGGCCAGGGCCGGAGGCCGACTTAACTATATTGTAAATGTGAAATATTTTGATGAATTTATAATTGAACCCCGTTTAAATGTAAGTTATACACTTTACCCCAATCTTCAATTGGAGGCAAAAGGCGAATTTAAGAACCAGACAACAAATCAAATAATCGACCTGGAACAGAATTTCCTGGGAATTGAAAAAAGGCGCTGGATGTTATCAAATAATAAAAATGACACGGTTCCGGGAAACCCTAATTTACCCATTGTTAAAAGCAAACAAGGCTCCCTGGGCATTAATTATGACAAGGGGCAGTGGTTTATTGGATTGGAAGGTTATTATAAAGAAGTAAATGGAATCAGCACAGTAACCCAGGGCTTTCAGAACCAAAACCAGTTCAATGGTGAAATTGGAAAATACGATGTGAAAGGTCTGGAGTTTTTAATAAATCATAAAAACAGGCATTTCAGTACCTGGCTGAGTTACGCTTATAACTTGAACAACTATACCTTCGAAGATATTGTTCCGAATGTATTTCCAAATAACCTGGATATACGTCACACGCTTACCTTTGCGACTACTTATACCTATGAAAATTTCAAAGTTGGCATCGGCATTAATTACAGGACAGGAAAACCTTTTACTAAACCACAGGAAGGGGCAAACGCTATTGATTTTACAACATTCCCTGTATCAATTAATTATCAGGAACCAAACAGCAGCAGGTTACCGGATTACCTGAGAGCCGATGCATCGGCCATTTATAACTTTGATATTTCCAATAGGGTAAAAGCAACAGTAGGCGCCTCTATTTTAAATATTCTGAATAAGGAAAATATATTGAACACCTACTACAGGTTAAACGATCAAAACGAAATTGTGACTGTTGAGAGTGTCTCTTTGGGGTTCACACCCAATTTGAGTTTTCGCGTGGCTTTTTAACCCTGGAGGTAATCAATAACTGGCAAGTACAAATATTTAGTCCGGTAAATTTAACAGCTTACATTCTTGCAGGCACTTCTATTCCCAGCAGCTCAAAAGCAGATTTAATTACTTCCCCAACTTTCTTTGCAAGTTGTACCCTAAAAACTCTTATATCTTCCTCCGTTTCACCCAATATAGAAACTTGCTGATAAAACGAATTGAATTCCTTCACAAGATCGTAAGTATAATTGGCAATTAAAGCCGGACTGTAATTTTCAGCAGCCAGTTGTATAGTTTCGGGGTAGACTTCCAGTTGTTTAATGATTTCCTTTTCCTTGGGATGCAGTTTAATTCGCTCTCCAAGCGGGATTAACAATTCATCCGCATCCAAGTCTGCTTTCCGAAGTATAGATTGAATTCTGGCATAGGTATATTGAATGAAAGGCCCTGTATTTCCTTGAAAATCAACAGATTCTTCAGGATTGAATAAAATCCGCTTTTTAGGATCCACTTTTAAAATATAATACTTTAGGGCTCCCAGGCCAATGATGCGATATAGTTTTTGTTTTTCGTCTTCCGAGTAATCATCCAGTTTCCCCAATTCCTCAGAAATATGGGCAGCGGTATTGGTCATTTCCTCAATAAGATCATCAGCATCCACAACGGTTCCTTCCCTGCTTTTCATCTTCCCTTCGGGCAAGTCTACCATCCCATAACTCAAATGGTACAAATTGCCGGCCCAGGGATATCCAAGTTTTTTTAGGATTAGAAATAATACCTTAAAATGATAATCCTGTTCATTGCCAACCGTATATACCATTCCGCCGATATCCGGAAAATCTTTTACTCGCTGAATGGCGGTACCAATATCCTGGGTCATATAAACTGATGTGCCGTCTGCCCTAAGCACAATCTTTTCATCAAGACCTTCGTCTGTCAGGTCTATCCATACACTCCCGTCTTCCTTCCTGTAAAATACCCCATTTTTTATTCCTTCGGTAATCACGTCTTTTCCCAGCAGATAAGTTTCACTCTCATAATAAAGTTTATCAAAGTTTACCCCCAAACTTGCATAAGTCTCATCAAATCCCTTATAAACCCAACCATTCATTTTCTTCCAAAGGTTCACAACTTCAGAATCCCCGGCTTCCCATTTACGAAGCATTTCCTGAGCTTCAATAAGAATAGGAGCTTCCCGCTCTGCCTGAATTTTATCCATCCCGGCTGCAACAAGGCCGGCTATTTCCTCTTTATAGGCCTGGTCAAATTTTACGTAATATACGCCTGCCAATTTATCACCCTTTAATCCGGTACTTTCCGGGGTTGCTCCGTTCCCAAACTTTTGCCAGGCCAGCATACTTTTGCAAATATGAATGCCGCGGTCATTTATGATCTGTGTTTTATAAACCTTATTGCCGTCAGCTTTTAGGATTTCTGCCACAGAATACCCCAGTAAATTATTCCGGATATGACCAAGATGTAATGGTTTATTGGTATTTGGTGAAGAATACTCTACCAAAATTGCCTTATTACTATGCGCTGGCTTATGGCCATACTTTTCATCATCCTTTATTGAATCAAAAAAATTCTTATAATAAGCATCACCAATTACCAAATTCAAAAATCCCTTAATTACATTAAAACCGCGGACCTCGCTTAGTTCCCTTTCCAGATAAGCGCCTATTTGGTTGCCAATTTGTTCCGGATTTCCCTTTATATAACGAAGAATGGGGAAAACGACAACTGTAATATCTCCCTCAAAATCTTTTCTGGTAGGTTGAAATTCAACTGACGGTAATGCAATATCATATATGGAAGCTACAGCTTCAATCACCTTTGACTCAATTACCTGCTGAATATTCATAAAATTTACCCAATTAAGGCTGCTAAACTAATGATTTTTTAGACTTTTATTACTAGTAACTATTCGTGTTTACAAAATTATGGGGTTTTGGTCAACTTTAATTGTAATTGCCCCACGCAAAGAAAGCAGTATTGAAAAACATTTAGAATAACATCAAATCCATGCTAGTAAATGTATCCTACAACAATAAAGTGCTTACAAAGAAAATAGACAATGAAGTAGGCAAGCCTTTTACCTTAAAAGAACGTTGGGCAATGAACGGAATTGGCTCACCTAAATTATACATAACAGATATGAGTGTACAGATTGGTAATCTCCTGATTTTGGACAATAATCTGAACACTTGTAATGTAGAAATGCGGCCAAAAGGAATAATTGTACGATTCCGTTCCCTTTTAGAGACCTATGCACTTGTTATACCATACTATAAGCTTAGCATCTATAAAGGAGATTTTGCTATTTATTCGATTTATCGAGATGATTATTTCATAAAAGTAAAATCGGATACCAAAGCCATACAGAAATTCTTCAGGAAAATCCTGGAATATAAATCAGACAACAGACCAACGTCAATTGAAGATTTGTAGCTCAAGAAAAGGCTTTTACCATAGTTAAGGAACATTTAACGTTGGAGTGCTCCTTTTTTATTATTTTATTTTTGGAGCTATGACATGAAAACCAATAAACATAAAATTATTTGATTAACATAAGTAACGTTTTACATACTTACCTCGTCTTTAAATCATAAACATCAATCAATGTTTGAACATATGCTTAAACCCTATTGCTATTTTTTATTTTTCTTCTGCCTACTTACCACTATAACTCTACATTCTCAAACCATTACATCAAGGGTGGTAGATACAAAAACAAACGAAGGTATTCCTTATGCGACAATTCAATTTTCTGAGCATCGCGGTATTATTACTAATGAGGAGGGGAGATTTAGTATAAATTTAAATTCCGGGCAGGAACAGCAAGATTCCATCTACATTTCAAGTATGGGTTATAAAAAAACTGCCATACCATTTGAAACTAATTTGGATAGTGTCTTATATATAGATCCTAAGGCCATCGAACTAAATGAAGTATTTCTTTTTAACAATGAGCTCAGCATTGATGAAATCATCGATAAAGTAAAAGAAAACATACCTATAAATTATACCAAACAGCCAGTAAAGGAGCGCCTTTTCTTCAGGGAAGCAAGCTATAATACCCTTACAAAACTGGATATTGAATTTAAAGAATCTACAATTGAAGAACTCAACAAGAAGTTCTTAGACAGTGTGGTATCCATATTGCCCAGAAATGCCTCCTATTATACAGAAAGCCTTTGTGACTATTACCTGAATAATGAAGATGATAAGCTCTACATTGAGAAGGCCGCCGAACTCTATGACAAAAACAATGAGGGTTCAATGGAAGCCCTATCATCCAAATTGGAGGGAATATTTAAAGCAAACGTAAAACCAGACTCCTATTTAAAAATTAAGTCGGGCTGGTTTGGACAGAAGGTACAGGTGGATTCCATTTTAAATGAAGCGAAAAAAGATTCCATTGCAAAGTTGAAAGAAGAAGAAGGTGGAGACCGGCCTTTCCTGGAAAGGAGAAAAAGGCAATTAAATAATCTCTACTCCGGCCTGTTTTACAAAGAAGATTCCAAATTGAATTTTATTGATAAATCAAGTAAATATGATTTTCATTTAAAAGGCTATACGGCCATTGAGGATCAGGGAGTATATATCATTGAATTTTATCCCAAAAGATCCGCGGATTTTAGTGGAATCTTCTATGTTAATATTGAAGATTTTGCCATTATGCGGATCGACTACGAAAATGTAAAATCCTTAAAGCATATAAAATTATTGGGGTTCTCCTACGAGGAAATAACTTTTAAAGGCACCACTATATATAGTAAAGGCCCGGGCAATTCATACCAATTACGATTTCTGGACCATGAATTTGGCCGAAAAATGGGGGTTAGAAGACCTTTAAGCGTAATTGAAAAAAACAAATATGTGAAAGGTAAAAGAAAACAAAATGAATTGACCATGGAAATCGATTTAATAAATTTTAATACCGAGAAATACGAAATAGTTGTTTTTGGAAATGAAACCCTTCTTCCGGAAACTTTTGAGAATACTCAAGAGAATCACTCAGTGAAGGCGACATACCTATCCAGTTACAATCCGGAATTTTGGAAGGGTTATGATATTATGGAACCCAATAAGGCAATTCGGGAATTTACGGTATCTGAAAACTAACCCACCTCTTTAAAATCAGATAAATATAAGAATTGGAGTATCTTTAGGACCTAATAAGGAACTATCAAAACGCATATTAAAAATAATAGTCTTCTGTTCCTGTCTTTGGGGATATTATTTGTTTTTACAATAGCTGTCTTTTTATTTACACGGGAAAGTTACCAAATCATTGAAATAAGTTCCCTCTGGGTTCGTAATCACTTCGGTTACTTTTATCTGTATTTAGGCCTGGGTTGTGTTCTTCTTGTACTTCTGATCGCCTTTTCCCCTATTGGCCGTATTAAATTAGGTACTAAGGATAGAAAACCTGAACATACTTTATGGGGGTGGACCGCCATGCTTTACAGTGCCGGAATGGGGGCCGGTATATTGCTAAGAGCCGTTCAGGAACCGGTTTTTATGCAACAACACCCTCCCTATCCCTCTCTGTTGGAACCCGAAATATTGGCGCTGGAATTTACTTTCTACCAATGGGGCTTTACAGCCTGGTCCTTCTATGGGTTATTTGCAATGGTTATTGGTTATGCGCTTTTTGTCCGGAATAAAAAAGTAGGTGTTAGTGCAGCCATTGAAGGTACTATAAAAAGTAAATTGGCCAGAAATGGAATTGACATCATTGCTATTATCACAACCGTATTTGGTTTGATAGCAGCTATTGGGCTCGGTACGAGCCAGATTACCGGTGGGCTTAATCATTTGTTTGAATATTCTTTTGGTTTAGGCACCACACTATCCCTGGCACTTTTGATTTCAATATTCGCTTTTATTTCAGTCTGGAAAGGCGTAAATAAAGGCATCAAGGTAATTTCCAAATTCAACATATTAATTACACTAGCCTTGTTGCTTTTTATTTTCACAGCAAGTGATATGGATAGCATACTCTACTCATTCGCTAAGGCTCTTGTTAATTACCTGACAGATCTCATTCCTATGAGCCTTGCACTGGGCAATTTCGATCCCGGATTGATCTTTCTAACGGACTGGACATTTTACTACTGGGCATTCTGGTTGGCATGGGCCCCATTTACAGGGATTTTTATAGCCCGTATTTCCAAGGGTCGGACTATAAGGCAATTGCTTCTGGGGGTCATGATTATCCCATCGTTGGGCACCTTCTTCTGGTTTTCTGTTTTTGGAACCTCAGCTTTTCAAATTATAGAGGAATGGGGTAGTTATTCCAATGAATTTGGCAACGTATTTACATCCATATTTGTATTCCTTGAAAATTACCCCTTATCTACTGTACTGAGCTTAACTACCGTATTATTATTAATAAGTTTTCTGGTAACATCCCTGGATTCTGCCGTTCTGGTATTAAGCATGTTTACAGACAAAGGAAAAAAGAAGCCACGGCAAGAACACAAACTATTATGGTCTGTGTTTATTCTTTTAGCCACATTAGCACTGATTATATTAGGGCATTCAAAACCCAATATTGATGTTCTTGTGGCAGTTCAAAAATTGCTGATTATTACATCTTTGCCCTTTGCTCTTTTTATGGTAGCAATGATGGCCCTTTTTATCAAGGATGTACTATATAAGAATTAGTCAGGTCCGGGAATATTAAAACTATTGCCGGGGCAAAAACACCTCTGCCATCATACAACGGGCACTTCCGCCTCCGCAGGTTTCGATAGTATCCAGAGAGCTATGCACGATAGGGTTATACTTTTCCAAAATATTGATCTGATCCGGTCGAAGACTATTATAAGCTGCCGTACTCATGATCAGATATCTTTGATCTGATTCTCCAGCTACCTGAAGCATATTCCCGGCGAAATGATGCATTTGTTCTTCGGTAATCCTGATGATCTCCTTGCCGTTCTGTTTCAGATGATCCACTACATTTTTCCTTTCCTTTTTATCATCAATAGAATCCAAACAAATTACCGAATAATTTTCACCTAAGCACATCATTACATTGGTATGGTATATAGGTAACCGCTCTTCATTAACTGACTGATACGCAGTAAAGATAACCGGGGTACATTCAAAGTCCTCGCAAAACTCAATAATCAGCTCTTCATGCGCACGGTCAGAAAGTGCACAATATACTTTTTGATTTACACGATCCATTAGAATACTTCCGGTTCCTTCGAGAAAAAACCCTTCTTTTTCCGCCGATGTATAATCCACGATGTTCTCAATCAGGAAACCATGGGTTTCAAGAATATCAAGTATATCCCCTCTTCGCTCCTTTCTCCGGTTTTCAGCGAACATTGGATACATAACGACAGTACCATCAGAATGAAAAGATATCCAGTTATTTGGAAAAATTGAATCTGGCGTATCGGAATTTAAATTGTCTTCCACTACTATTACCTCAATCCCTTTAGCTCTTAATACTTCAACAAATGTATCAAACTCCTGCTGTGCCCTGAGGTTAATCGCACTATTCTGAAGTTCCATATCTTCCATAAAATAGTTATTAACCGCGGTCTGTTCATTCATACGAAATTTTACCGGACGAATCATCAAAATGGTGTTTGTAATCTGTTTCATTAGTTCCTTAAAAATTGGTGATAAAAGTAACCATTTTCCAAACCTTTGAACTTCATTTTCCAAGTTTGGGTTGAAAAAAATATTAATCCCTGACCAAAGGCATGGTACTACATCTTAATAATCCGCCTTGTTTGGAAATCTCGGCATAAGGTATTTCCTCTACTGTAAAACCCTGAGCCCTCAACCAATTATTCAATCGGGTGAAATGTCTCTCCGAAACAATTACCTCCGGACTAATAGAAAAAACATTGCTAAACATTTGATACATTTCCTCTCCTGTTATCTCAAAGATGTTTTCCCTGCCAAAATGTGAAACCAGCCAATCGTATTCTTCTTCGATTAAGAAGCCATTCTTATGAATGATGGCCTTATTTTGACCAATAGGTTGAAAACAACAATCGAGATGAAGCGCATTTTCTTTTGGATTCCTGACTGATTTGCGCAACTCGAAAGATTTTATCTTTTTATGAGGAAACATCTTCCTAATATACTCCACACCCTCCCAATTGGTTCTTGCAGTAATATAGTCAGGGTAATCATGGCCGGTATAAGTGCCAATAAAAATATAATCTTTCCAGGGCATAACGTCACCGCCTTCAATATGGACTTGCTCAGGGGGATAAAGTATGTTCTCCGGCGCTATATCTTTGAGGACGTGTAGAATAGCTTCAAATTCCTCCTCCCGGTGCGGCAGAATATTGGCTTTGATAAGCTTGTCCTCAATTACAAATGCAATATCTCTTGAAAAAATCTGGTTACAATCGGTTAGTATTTCCGGCCTGTAGACTTTTATATTGTATTTTTTAAAGACAGCCGCAAATGCTTCCATCTCATTGATCATATCATCTTCATGAGGATAAGTTCCCGCAAGTATATGTTCCAGGGATTTAGGATCATAAGCTTCTTCAGGCTTAGGTATTGGGCCATTGCTTTGCGCAGTTCCCAATAGAACGGCCCTTAACCTTGAGACCTCATCATAGATATTTAAATGCAGCATCTGCCCGGCAGATGTAGGCCTATCGTTTGTCAAGTGCTTTAAAGGATCTTAGATTTTCTCCAATATATATTTGTCTTGGCCTGCCAATGGGTTCACCTCTTAGACGCATTTCCCTCCATTGGGCTATCCATCCGGGAAGACGTCCTAAAGCAAACATCACGGTAAACATATCTGTTGGTATGCCGAGCGCTCTATATATAATTCCAGAATAGAAATCCACATTAGGATACAACTTCCTGTCCACAAAGTACTTATCCTCCAAAGCTTCTTTTTCAAGACCCTTGGCAATGTCCAAAATAGGATCATCAATACCAAGGTCGCCTAAAACCTCATCTGCAGCTTTTTTAAGTATTTTAGCCCTGGGGTCAAAATTCTTATAGACCCTGTGTCCGAATCCCATCAATCTAAATGGATCGTTTTTGTCTTTGGCCTTCGCCATATATTTCCTGGTATCACCCCCATCATTATCAATTGCCTCGAGCATTTCCAGCACCGCTTGATTGGCGCCCCCGTGTAAAGGTCCCCAAAGTGCAGAAATGCCTGCAGAAAGGGAAGCAAACAACCCTGCATGAGATGAACCTACTATCCTAACAGTAGAAGTTGAGCAATTCTGTTCATGATCGGCGTGAAGAATTAACAGTTTGTCCAATGCCTCTATTACAATTTCATTCTTATGATAATCCTGATCCGGCCTTCGAAACATCATCTTATGAATATTCTCCACATATCCCAAAGAACTACTGCCATATTCTAATGGTAATCCTTTTTTCTTACGAAGCGTCCAGGCTACCAAAACAGGAAATTTAGCTAAAATTCGAACTATAGCATGATACATATCCTTTTCAGAAGAAACGTTTACAGAACTCGGATTGAAAGCAATTAGAGCACTGGTCAATGAAGATAAGACACCCATCGGGTGCGCAGATTTAGGAAATCCATCTATGATTTTTTTCATTTCCTCATCCACATGAGACTCTGCCTTTATATCCTTATGAAATTTTGTAAGCTGCTCTTCGTTTGGCAATTCACCAAATATCAATAGATATGCAACTTCCAGGAAATCTGCTTTTTCCGCTAATTCTTCGATGGCATATCCACGATACCGTAAAATACCCTTTTCCCCATCTAAAAAAGTAACAGCACTTTCACAGGAACCTGTATTTTTATAACCGGGATCAAGTGTAATAATTCCACTCGTAGCCCTTAGAGTTTTTATATCAACGGCAAATTCATTTTCAGTGCCTTCAACAACAGGAAATTCATACTTTTTCCCATGAACGTGCAATGTAGCTTTTTCTGACATGTGCTTGATTTTGATTAATAGAACGGTAGTGTAAATTTAAGAAAAAGGAAGGACGTTAACAATTACTCAGGGGAATAAGAAGTGTATATTTTATACAAATAGAGGGAATCTTACCGGCTACAACTTCAAAAATCTAATTACCAAGGCCATATAGGTATTTATAGTATTGATCTACAGATTTTTGCCATGTAAAGCGTTGATTTTTGGCATTTACCTGAATCTCATTCCACTTGGATTTATTCTGAACAAATATTTTTAAAACCTCATCAAAACCAAGTAGCATGTTCTTTATTTTTTCATCATAACTATTTCCTGAAAAACAAAAACCCGTCTTCATATGAGTCACCGTATCTTTTAAACCTCCTGTATTGTGAACAAAGCATGGATTTCCATTCCTCATGGCCAGCATCTGGCTTATTCCGCAAGGCTCAAAAAGACTTGGCATAAAATACAGGTCTGATTCCAGATATATAGAGTCTATCACATCTTCAGATTGACCATTTGTAAAAATAAAATTCTTATGTTCTTTGCTAAACGCCCTAAATAGTTCTTCATATTCGGGCGCTCCGGTACCTAGTAACATAAAAATACCATTTATCTCTTCCAGTTTTTTAAGAATGGCTATAAAGGCTTCGGGAGACCTTTTCATGAAATAGAACTTTTGCTCGGTTAACCGGGCGACACTGGAACAGATAAACGCGGGTCTTTTTTGAAGAAGACCTACTACTTTTTCGCCTGTATGTGCTAAAAAATCTGCTTTGTATTTTTTAGATTCCTGTTGTAACCATTTAAAAATAGCTCTTAATGTATTTATATAAATCTGATTCCTTTCCGCGGTTCTGATGTTATGATAGTTAGCACCGTTTAATATCCCAAACAGCCTGCCTTCCTTATCTGCCTGCTGTAAATCCTTCTCTAAACTCTCACCCCCAATAAATTCCGGCGGGTTACTTGGCCGCAATATATCTTCCTTGTAAGAAGGAGAGACGGTGTGTACAGCATCTGCAAAACGAATACCTACCGCCATCAGGTTGATACAATCCCTATAGCGGTAATCCATAAGGTTCGCATAGTCAATAGGAATATCTGGAAAGAAATTTTGAAGTGAGGAATAGTTATTTTCAAATGGTCGAATGCCCTGAATAGCAAGGTTATGGATGGTATAGACAAATCGAATTCTTTTTAACACCACATAGCGCTCATTATATTCTCTTAGAAACAAAAGCAAACTTGTGTGCCAGTCGTGCAAATGGACAATACCTATTCTCCCAAAAGATCCCCTTTTTAAGGCCTCTGCCACTGCTGTACAAAAGATAAAAAATTTTAGGGCATCGTTATAAAATGGTTCTTTAGGATCATTGTGATATATATGTGCTATATCTCCAGGCTGTATTTCCCGATGATGAATAACATAGTGGTGTATGTTATGGAACTCTTTCTTTGGGATAACTTCATAAAGTTCGGCAGTATATGTAATCCCCCTTAATTTAAAATTGAGCTTGGTTTTCAAAGTTCCCCCGGCTCTGTGTAATCTGGAATATGCCGGTGTAACTACATGTACTTTGTCTCCCCTATCCGCAATATTTCTGGGAACATCCCTGACAACATCACCCATACCTCCTGCTTTGCAACGGGCGATAGCATCATTCTCGGCGGACACAAAAAGAAAATTATTCATTGATCAAATAAGTTTCGAATTCGACATATGGTATTTAATTCATCTATTGCTTCAATTTCAAACAAAAAAGCCCTTCTTATAAAGAAAGGCTTTTATAATTTTAAGGATAATTTCTATCTAATTTTAAAGGCCTTCTCCTGAGGATAATAGGCCACATCGCCCAGTTCTTCTTCAATGCGCAGTAACTGGTTATATTTAGCCATACGATCACTTCTGGATGCAGAACCTGTTTTTATCTGACCGGTATTAAGTGCAACAGCTAAATCTGCAATGGTATTATCTTCGGTTTCGCCCGATCTGTGTGACATTACGGATGTGTATCCTGCATTTTTTGCCATGTTCACGGCGGCAATAGTTTCAGAAAGTGTTCCAATCTGGTTTACTTTTATGAGTATGGAATTTGCAATCCCACTTTTAATTCCCCTGGATAATCTTTCTACATTGGTTACAAATAAATCATCTCCTACCAGCTGAACACTGTCTCCAATCATATCTGTTAATGTCTTCCAGCCATCCCAGTCATTTTCATCCATTCCGTCTTCAATTGATATAATTGGATATTTTTTGCTGAGATCTGCCAAATATGCCGCTTGCTCTTCTGATGTGCGAACAGCACCAGATTCTCCTTCAAATTTGGTATAATCATATTTACCATTAACGTAAAATTCTGCAGCAGCACAATCCAGTGCAATCATAACCTCGTCGCCTAAAGAATACCCCGCCTTTTTAACAGCTAAACCTATAGTATCAAGCGCATCTTCTGTCCCGTCCAATGTCGGTGCAAATCCTCCTTCGTCACCTACAGCAGTACTCAGGCCCCTGTCGTGCAGCACTTTTTTAAGATTGTGAAATATTTCCGTACCCATTTGCATAGCATGCGAAAAACTCTTTGCCTTAACCGGCATAATCATAAACTCCTGGAACGCAATAGGCGCATCTGAGTGCGAACCACCATTAATTATATTCATCATAGGCACGGGCAAAGTATTGGCACTAACTCCTCCCACATACCTGTAAAGCGACATTCCCAATTCGTTTGCCGCGGCTTTGGCCACAGCTAGAGATACCCCCAGGATTGCATTGGCGCCCAATTTGGATTTATTTGGGGTGCCATCCAGTTCTATCATGGTCTGGTCTATTAGGTTTTGATCAAAAACCAACATCCCTATTATTTTTTTTGCCAAAATATTATTTACATTATCTACTGCATTGGTGACACCTTTGCCCATAAAGGCACTTCCCCCATCACGTAACTCAACAGCTTCATGCTCGCCTGTGGAAGCACCGGAAGGAACAGCTGCGCGTCCTAAAACGCCATTTTCGGTTATAACATCCACTTCTACAGTGGGATTTCCCCTTGAATCTAGAATCTGTCTTGCATGCACATCAATTATGGTACTCATATTGTTAATTTTAAAGATTGATTATTTGACAAAGATACAAAAGGAGGATGGAGGTAACGCTATATTACAGGGCATAAAGACCGGAATATAACAAATCCTTAAACCAGTGTATCTTTATTAACAGCAGAAGCTATCATTTCGAAAAATTGATCAAAAAGATAATCAGCATCATGAGGTCCCGGGCTTGCTTCCGGGTGATATTGAACAGAAAAAACATTTTTATTTTTCACCCGTATACCGGCTACTGTTTTATCATTTAGATGTACATGGGTAATTTCAATTTCCGGATTAGATTCCGTTTCTTCCCTGTTTATGGCAAAGCCATGATTCTGAGAGGTGATTTCCCCCTTTCCTGTCAAGAGGTTCAAAACCGGATGATTTATCCCTCTGTGTCCATTGTGCATTTTATAGGTCGATATGCCGTTTGCCAATGCGATAATCTGGTGACCGAGGCAAATTCCAAATAAGGGTTTATCCCTTTCCATAATCTCACGTGCCAACTGAACTGCCTCGTGCAAAGGTTCTGGATCTCCCGGTCCATTGGAAATGAAAAATCCATCGGGTTGCCATTCATTCATTTCTGCAAAGGTCGAATTATAAGGAAAAACTTTTATATAGGCATCCCTTTTGCTCAGATTGCGTAAAATGTTATTTTTAATTCCAATATCCAGTGCGGCTATTTTGAATTGTGCATCCTCGTTCCCAAAAAAATAAGGCTCTGTGGTAGATACTTTTGAAGCAAGTTCCAGTCCTTTCATATCAGGTACCTTTTTCAGGGATTCCCTTAAATTGTCTATTTTGTCAACATCTGTTGAGATAACCGCATTCATTGCCCCCTGATCCCGAATATGGCTTACCAATGCTCTGGTATCTACATCCGAAATAGCAAATAAATTACTGGCGTCTAAAAAATCTTTTAAACTCTGATCTGCAACCGGTCTTGAATAGTCATAGCTGAAATTCTTACATATCAATCCCGATATTTTTACCGAACCGGATTCAACTTCCTCCACATTTGTCCCGTAGTTACCAATGTGGGCATTAGTGGTAACCATGAGTTGACCGAAATAAGAAGGGTCAGTAAATATTTCCTGGTATCCTGTCATCCCGGTATTAAAACAAACTTCTCCATATGCGGTTCCTTCATTGTTTCCTACTGACTTGCCAAAGAAAATAGTCCCGTCTTCCAATAATAATAGTGCTTTCTTTTTGGATTGATACTTCATTTTGTTAAATAAGATTATATTAGACAAATAAACATAAAAAAAAGGATAGACTTTTAGGTCTATCCTTTTTTAAATATTAAAGATTTTATAAACAATTTATGCTTCAGAATCATTTTTACTTTCTGTTGTATCTTCCGAATCTTTGGCTTCAGTCTCGCCTGCTTCGCTCTGAGCGGTCTCCGTTTTTTTAACTTCTTCAGCCTCTTCAGTTTTTACCTCGGCCTCAACTACGGCTTCAGTTTCCTTTATTTCCTCAGATACGACCTTCTTTGTGTCTTTAACTTCAGCCTTTTCTTTGACTTTTTCTACAATCGCTTCATCGGCCTTAGTACCTCTGCGGCTTCTGCGCGTTGTTTTCTTTTTGGCTGTTTTTCCGGCATTATAAACCTCATTAAAATCTACGAGCTCTATCATTGCCATGTCTGCATTATCACCAAGCCTGTTCCCCAACTTAATAATTCGGGTATAACCTCCGGCCCGCTGACCTACCTTGTCAGAAACACTTCCAAATAATTCGGTTACCGCATATTTATTCCTTAGGTTCCTAAACGCGATCCGTCTGTTATGTGTT
Source organism: uncultured Flavobacteriaceae bacterium (assembly GCA_963793325.1). Lineage (GTDB taxonomy): Bacteria > Bacteroidota > Bacteroidia > Flavobacteriales > Flavobacteriaceae > Eudoraea. The sequence continues at coordinate 116,710 of CAWBZU010000003.1, read as the reverse complement.
CCTTTTTCCGTAGTCTGATTATTTTCAGCTTTGGATTTGGTTATTAATGGCTCTACAAACTGCTTTAAGGCTTTAGCCTTTGCTACAGTGGTATTGATTCTTTTATGTTCAATCAAAGAGCAAGCCATGTTGGCCAACATAGCTTTTCTATGAGCTGACTTTCTTCCTAAATGATTGACTTTTTTACCGTGTCTCATCTTTACTTATATAAATGCTTATTAAAAACAGGATAATTCCTGTCTTTAATGATAAATTAATCCTTATCTAATTTGTACTTTGACAGATCCATTCCAAAATTGAGGCCTTTGTTAATAACCAGCTCTTCCAATTCTGTTAATGATTTTTTACCAAAGTTCCTGAATTTCATCAAATCGTTTTTATTGAATGAAACCAAATCACCTAATGTATCTACTTCAGCTGCTTTTAAACAGTTCAATGCTCTAACAGACAGATCCATATCCACCAGTTTAGTCTTTAAAAGCTGACGCATATGAAGTGATTCTTCATCGTATGTCTCGGTTTGTGCAATTTCATCAGCTTCAAGAGTTATTCGCTCATCTGAAAACAACATAAAATGGTGTATAAGTACTTTGGCAGCCTCGGTCAATGCTTCTTTCGGATGAATGGAACCATCGGTAACGATTTCAAACACCAATTTCTCATAATCTGTTTTCTGCTCAACCCTGAAGTTTTCGATACTGTATTTTACATTCTTTACCGGAGTAAAAATAGAATCTACAGCTATGCTTCCCAAAGGTGCATTAGATTTTTTATTTTCTTCTGCAGGAACATAACCACGGCCTTTTTCGATAATTATCTCCATATTGATGCTCACCTTTGAATCCATGTTGCAAATAACAAGATCCGGGTTTAACACCTGGTAACCGGAAATAAATTTCTGAAAGTCTCCGGCAGTAAGTTGCTGTTTACCACTTACAGATATAGAGACAGTTTCCTCATTCACATCTTCAATTTGTCTTTTAAATCGAACTTGTTTAAGATTTAGAATGATTTCGGTGACATCTTCAACAACACCTTCAATAACCGAAAATTCATGCTCTACTTTGTCAATTCTTACGGATGTAATTGCAAATCCCTCCAAAGAAGAAAGCAATACCCTGCGCAAGGCGTTCCCAACAGTCAAACCATAACCAGGTTCCAAAGGGCGAAATTCAAATTTGCCTTCGAAATCTGAGGAATCTATCATTATAACTTTATCGGGCTTCTGAAAATTTAATAATGCCATAGTCGGATTTGTGTTGTTTTTATTTAGAGTATAACTCCACGATTAATTGTTCTTTGATATTCTCCGGAATCTGAATTCTTTCTGGTATGGAAACAAAATTTCCTTCCATTTTATCATTATTCCATGTAATCCACTCATATACACTACTATTTGCATTAAGTGCATCCTGTATGGCCTGAAGAGATTTTGATTTTTCCCTTACACCTATAACATCACCTGCTTTTAAGGAATAAGAAGGAATATTTACCAATTCTCCATTAACAGTTATATGTCTATGTGAAACCAGTTGTCTTGCTCCTCTTCTTGAATTTGCTATTCCCATCCTGTAAACCACATTGTCCAGACGTGCTTCGCACAATTGGAGCAGCACTTCACCGGTTACACCTTTACTCCTGTTGGCTGTAGCAAAGAGATTTCTGAATTGTCTCTCTAATATTCCATAGGTGTATTTTGCCTTCTGCTTTTCCATCAACTGGATTGCATACTCCGATTTTTTTCCACGGCGTCTATTGTTACCATGTTGTCCCGGGGGGTAGTTCTTTTTTTCGAAAGACTTGTCGTCTCCGAAAATTGCCTCGCCGAATTTACGTGCGATCTTTGATTTAGGTCCTGTATATCTTGCCATCTTCTTTGTATTTGGAAATGTGATTATGAATTAAGGCTTATCCTTCGATAATCGTAATTGCACTTCCTGTGAATTAACCTTATTAAATATTGTATGTTATTTAAACTCTTCTCCTTTTGGGTGGTCGGCACCCGTTATGCGGTAGTGGTGTTACATCAATTATCTCTGTAACTTCAATACCTGCATTGTGAATTGAACGAATAGCGGATTCTCTTCCGTTACCAGGTCCTTTTACATAAACTTTCACTTTTCTTAATCCTGCTTCATGAGCTACTTTGCAACATTCTTCTGCGGCTACCTGAGCAGCATATGGAGTATTCTTTTTAGAACCTCTAAATCCCATCTTACCAGCAGATGACCATGAAATAACATCGCCTTTTTTGTTGGTCAAAGAAATTATAATGTTATTAAAGGAAGCCGTTACATGGGCCTCACCAGCCGATTCAACGATAACCTTGCGCTTTTTAGCCCCTTTGGTACTTGTCTTTGCCATATTATGCTAATTATTTAGTTGCCTTTTTCTTATTTGCAACCGTTTTTCTTTTTCCTTTCCTGGTTCTGGAATTATTTTTAGTCCTTTGTCCCCTAAGCGGAAGTCCGGATCTGTGACGAATTCCTCTATAACAGCCAATATCCATCAGACGCTTAATATTCAACTGATTTTCAGAACGTAGCTCGCCTTCAATTTTATATGAGGAAACGGCATCACGAATGCGACCAATTTCATCATCGCTCCAGTCTGATACCTTGCTATCCGGATTTACCTGGGCCTTTTCCAATAACTCCTGTGCCCTGCTTTTACCGATACCGAAAATATAGGTAAGTGCTATGACACCTCTTTTTTGTTTTGGTATATCTACACCTGCAATTCTTGCCATAATTACCCTTGTCTTTGTTTGAATCTAGGATTCTTTTTATTGATTACGTACAACGTGCCTTTTCTGCGTACTATTTTGCAGTCTGCACTTCTTTTCTTTATGGATGCTCTAACTTTCATTCCGTCTTTGTTAGTATCTATATGTAATTCTTGCCTTTGTTAAATCGTATGGGCTCATTTCCATTTTCACTTTATCCCCGGGTAACAATTTTATGTAATGCATACGCATCTTCCCGGAAATATGAGCTGTGACCACATGTCCATTTTCAAGTTCTACTCGAAACATTGCATTGGACAAAGCTTCTATAATGGTCCCGTCTTGTTCTATGGATGCTTGTTTGGCCATAAACTATGCTACTTTTCGGTTTTTACCTGATTTCATCAATCCGTCATAATGCCTGTTCAACAAGTAAGAATTAACCTGTTGTACAGTATCAATAGCAACACCTACCATGATCAGAAGTGATGTACCTCCATAAAACAAAGCCCATCCTGCCTGAATATCCATCAATTTAACCACTAAGGCCGGTAATACCGCCAATAATGCAAGGAAAACAGATCCTGGCAAAGTGATTAATGACATGATTTTATCAAGAAAATCTCCTGTTTCTTTACCCGGTCTGATGCCCGGTATAAAACCGCCACTTCGCTTCAGATCATCAGCCATTTTATTTGTGGGAACCGTAATCGCTGTATAGAAATAGGTAAATATTATGATTAGCAACGCGAACAATATATTATAGGCCAAGCCAAAAATATCCTGAAACTGTACTTCCATCCACTGGCCTAAAGCCGTATTATTAAAAGTCCTTCCCAATAAACCAGGCGCAAACATAATAGCTTGTGCAAAAATAATTGGCATTACCCCCGAAGCATTTAACTTTAAGGGGATGTACTGTCTGGATCCGGCAATGTTCTTTTCATAACCCCCTGAAGCAGATCGCCTTGCATATTGAACCCGTATTCTTCTGGTTGCCATCACCAGGAGCACACTCGCCAGAATAACAATAAACCAGAGAATAACTTCAATTAACATGAACATAAGTCCCCCGGTATTATTCGCAGTCCTCGAAACAAATTCCTGAACAAAAGATTGCGGCATATTCGCGATTATACCTATCATAATCAAAAGGGAAATACCATTTCCAATACCCTTGTCGGTTATTTTTTCCCCCAACCACATGGCAAAAACACAACCTGTTACCAAAATGATAACTGAAGGGACTATAAAACTTAAGCCTTTCCCTAAAAGGAATGCACTATCAGGCACACCCAGAGCACCAAGGCTATACAGGTAAGCAGGAGCCTGTACAATACATATCCCAATGGTCAGCCATCTTGTTATCTGGTTTTTTGTTTTTCTACCACTCTCACCTTCCTTGTCTAATTTCTGAAGATATGGTACTGCGATTCCCATTAACTGAACCACAATAGACGCAGAAATATAGGGCATAATACCGAGTGCAAATACCGAAGCATTAGCAAATGCGCCTCCGGTAAAAGCATTTAATATACCCAAAATACCTTGTTCTGTATTTGAAGATAATTCGGCTAATTGGGAAGTATCAATACCGGGAAGAACAACCTGGGCACCAAAGCGATACACAAGGAGTAAACCTAAGGTTACGATAATCCTGCTCCTTAGTTCTTCAATTTTCCAGATATTTGATATAACCTCAAAAAATTTCTTCATAGTCTTCTTTACTTATAAATCTATTGCTTCACCTCCGGCAGCTTCAATGGCTGCTTTGGCAGTTGCAGTAAATTTATGTACGGATATTTTGAGAGATGCTTTTAATTCGCCACCACCCAATATTTTAACCAAATCATTTTTATGAGCCAATCCGTTATCCACAAGGTCTTGAACAGTAACAGTTGTTTTAACTGCGCCTTTGTCCGCAAGCTCCTGAAGTCTATTCAGATTTATCCCCTGATATTCCTTTCTGTTAATGTTAGTAAAACCAAACTTGGGCACGCGTCTTTGCAAAGGCATTTGACCTCCTTCAAAACCAATTTTCCTGGAATACCCGGATCTTGATTTAGCACCTTTATGCCCTCTGGTTGCAGTACCACCTTTACCAGAACCCTGTCCTCGTCCTATGGTTTTCCCGGCTTTATGAACAGATCCTTTGGCTGGTTTTAAATTCCCTAAATTCATTACACAACTATTTTTTATGCTTCTTCTGTAGAAACCAAGTGTTTAACTTTATCGATCATACCCATAATATTGGGTGTGTTATCATGCTCCACAACATGACCAATCCTATGCAATCCAAGAGCCTCCAGAGTTCTTTTCTGATTTTGTGGCCTTTTAATGCTACTTTTTACCTGCTTAACTCTAATCTTTGACATACTCTTGTTACTTATCCTTTAAAGACTTTTTCTAACGAAACACCTCTTTGTTTTGCTACAGACCTGGCATCCCTTAATTGTAATAAGGCGTCAAATGTAGCCTTTACAACATTATGAGGATTAGAAGACCCCTGAGATTTAGACAAAACGTCCTGCACACCAACTGATTCCAATACGGCTCTTACCGCACCTCCGGCTATTACCCCTGTACCATGAGAAGCGGGCTGGATATACACTCGTGCACCTCCAAATTTTCCCTTTTGCTCATGTGGCAAAGTACCTTTGCTCAATGGTATTCTTATCAGGTTCTTTTTGGCGTCCTCAATAGCCTTTGCTATCGCTGTAGCTACTTCTTTAGACTTTCCAAGACCATGACCAACCACACCATTCTCATCACCAACAACCACAATCGCAGAAAAGCCGAAAGCTCTACCACCTTTAGTTACTTTAGTAACTCTTTGAACACCAACCAATCTGTCTTTCAGCTCAAGACCTCCCGGTTTAACAATTTCTACATTTTTGTACTTCCCGAACATATTTCCTATTAAAATTTTAGACCGGCCTCCCTGGCACCTTCGGCCAATGATTTTACCCTTCCGTGATACAAATTGCCACCGCGATCAAAAGCTGCCGTTTCTATCCCGGCTTTCTTTGCTTTTTCCCCTATTGCCTTACCAACAAGGTTGGCAATCTCAATCTTAGTACCTTTTACCTTACTCAGTTCTTTATCTCTCGAAGAAGCTGCAGCTAAAGTAACACCATTATTATCGTCAATTAATTGAGCATATATTTCTTTGTTGCTCCTAAAAACAGACAATCTAGGCCTCTCTGTAGTTCCAAAGGATACTTTTCTTATCCTTTTTCTTATACGCTCTCTTCTTTCAGTTTTTGATAATCCCATAATTCTATTATTAAGCGGATTTACCTGCTTTTCTTCTTAATTGTTCACCTACAAATTTTATCCCTTTCCCTTTGTAAGGTTCCGGTTTGCGGAATGATCTTATTTTGGCCGCAATCTGGCCTACCAATTGTTTGTCGTGTGAGGTAAGCTTTATAATTGGGTTTCTCCCTTTCTCAGATATGGTCTCTACTTTAACTTCAGGAGCCAGATCCAATATAATATTATGTGAAAAACCCAAGGCCAGATCTAATTTTTGACCCTGATTACCTGCACGGTATCCAACACCCACCAATTCCAGTTCTTTTGTCCAACCTTTTGTTACTCCCAAAATCATGTTGGAAATCAAAGATCTGTAAAGGCCATGTTTGGCTTTATGTTCTTTAGATTCAGAAGGTCTTGTTACCACAATCTGACCGTCTTCAGATTTAATGGAAACCTCTGAATATTCCTGCCTTAATTCACCAAGCTTCCCTTTTACAGTGATAAGATTATCCTGCAGTTCAACTGTGGCTCCTTCCGGAATTTCTATTGGATTGTTCCCTATTCTAGACATTTTCCTATCTCTTTATTTCTTAATATACATAGCATAAAACCTCGCCACCAACATTGTCACGTTTTGCCTGTTTGCTGGTCATAACACCGTGCGATGTAGACACAATAGCAATCCCCAGACCGTTGAGCACTCTTGGCATATCTCCTGAACCTGCATATTTTCTGAGACCAGGTGTACTTATACGCTGAATCTTCTTAATTACGGGTTCTTTGGTAAACCTGTCGTACTTGAGAGCAATTTTAATAATACCCTGTACTTCATTCTCCTCGAATTTATAACTCAAAATATATCCCTGATCGAATAATATTTTAGTCACTTCTTTTTTCAAATTAGAAGCGGGAATTTCTACTACCCTATGACCCGCACTACTGGCGTTTCTAATTCTTGTTAAATAATCTGCTAGTGGATCTGTAAACATCTTCTTAACTTTTATATTGGATTACCAACTTGCCTTTTTAACTCCGGGAATCAATCCTTTGTTAGCCATTTCTCTAAACATTACACGGGAAACACCAAATGTTCTCATATATCCTTTAGGTCTACCTGTTAATTTACATCTATTGTGCATTCGAATAGGGGAAGCATTTTTTGGCAGTTTTTGCAGAGCTTCATAGTCACCAGCTTCTTTTAAAGCTTTTCTCTTTTCAGCATATTTTGCTACCGTTTTCGCCCTTTTTCTTTCCCGGGCTTTCATTGATTCTTTAGCCATACTAGTTCTTTTTAAAGGGTAATCCCAATTCGGTTAACAATGATTTAGCTTCTTTGTCTGTATCGGCACTGGTCACAAATGTGATATCCATACCATTAATCCTATTGATCTTGTCAATATTAATCTCAGGGAAGATAATTTGCTCTGTTACACCCAGGTTATAATTTCCTCTTCCGTCAAAGCCAGTTGCTCTAATCCCCTGGAAATCCCTAACCCTTGGTAAGGCAGTAGTAACCAATCTATCTAAAAATTCATACATGCGTTCGCCTCTAAGAGTAACTTTAGCACCGATTGGCATCCCTTTCCTGAGTTTAAAAGCTGCAACATCCTTCTTTGAAATTGTGGATATTGCTTTTTGACCGGTAATAAGAGTCAACTCATCCAATGCATGATCCACCAATTTTTTATCGGCTACCGCAGCACCAACACCCCTGCTAAGAACTATTTTTTCCAGCTTGGGTACCTGCATTACATTTTTGTAACCAAATTCCTCTTTAAGAGCCATCACAATCCGCTCTCTATATTCTTGTTTTAATCTTGGAACGTAAGCCATAACTAAATTACTTCGTTGGATTTTTTAGAAAATCGTACTTTCTTCCCGTCTCTTACCTCATAACCTACTCTTGTTGTTTCACCAGATTTGGAATCAATAAGTGATAGGTTAGACAAATGTATAGGAGCTTCTTTTTTTACAATTCCTCCCTGCGGGTTTTGCGCACTGGGCTTTTCATGTTTGGACACTAAATTAGCGCCTTCCACAATCGCCTTATTTTTTTCACGGTCTACAGTAACAACCTTGCCTTCGGTTCCTTTATGGTCACCTGCAACTATCCTTACTGTGTCTCCCGTTTTTATTCTTAATTTCATCTTTCAATATTTTATAGCACCTCAGGAGCTAATGAAACAATTTTCATGAATTGCTTATCACGCAACTCCCTGGCAACAGGTCCGAAGACCCGGGTTCCTCTCATTTCCCCTGTAGGGTTCAACAAAACACAGGCATTGTCATCAAAACGAATATAACTACCATCCTGTCTTCTTACTTCTTTTTTGGTTCTTACCACAACAGCTGTTGAAACAGTACCTTTCTTTATACCTCCGTTTGGGGTAGCTTCTTTAACAGAAACCACAATTTTGTCCCCAACAGATGCATATCTCCTTTTGGTACCACCAAGCACCCGTATGGTTAATACCTCTTTGGCACCTGTATTGTCTGCTACTTTTAATCTTGACTCTTGCTGTAACATAATTATTTGGCTCTTTCTAGGACTTCAACCAGTCTCCAACATTTGGTTTTACTCAATGGACGTGTCTCCATTATCTTAACAGTATCCCCAATATTGCAGTCATTGGTCTCATCATGTGCAACATACTTTTTTGTTCGCAGTACGAACTTACCATACATAGGATGCTTGACGCGCTTAACTTCGGAAACCACAATAGATTTCTCCATTTTGTTGCTAGTTACAACGCCTACTCTTTCCTTTCTTAAATTTCTTTTTTCCATAAAGCAGAACCAGTTATTGGTTATCCCTTTTTGTTAATTCAGTAGCTAATTGTGCCACAGTTCTTCTCGCCTTCCTAATTTGAAGTGGGTTTTCCAGCGGAGTGACGGAGTGTGCGATTTTAAGATCTGCATGCTGCTTCTTCAATTGCACCATTTTTTCCTTCAATTCTTCTACTGATAATTCTTTTATTTCTGATTGTTTCATCATCCTAATTATAAAAATTATGCCGCTTCGTAATCCCTGGCCACTATAAATTTAGTCTTCACTGGTAATTTTTGCGCGGCTAGCCTTAAAGCTTCCTTAGCTATGTCCATCGGCACCCCTGCAACCTCAAACATTATTCTGCCGGGCTTAACAATAGCGACAAAATATTCCGGCGCTCCTTTACCTTTACCCATACGAACCTCCAATGGTTTCTTGGTAATAGGCTTGTCCGGGAATATTTTAATCCACAATTGCCCCTGTCTTTTCATATATCTTGTCGCAGCAATCCTAGCCGCCTCAATCTGACGGGAAGTAATAAAGCAGGAATCCATAGATTTAATACCGAACATACCATTAGAAAGTAAATGTCCCCTCCCGGAATTTCCTTTCATACGTCCTTTCTGCGCTTTACGAAACTTTGTTCTTTTTGGCTGTAACATAATCTCTAACTTCTTCTTTAATTATTACTTTCTGCGACGTTGTTTTTTAACACCTTCCTGCTGTTTTCCCTGCGACTGTCCTTTTGACATTCCAATCAGTGGGGAAAGCTCTCTTTTTCCATATACTTCACCCTTCATAATCCATACTTTAATACCCAATCTTCCATAGGTAGTATGAGCCTCATGAATAGCATAGTCAATATCAGCTCTAAAAGTAGAGAGAGGAATTCTGCCGTCTTTGTAAGATTCTGATCGGGCCATTTCTGCTCCATTCAATCTTCCGGAAATCTGAATTTTAATCCCCTCAGCGTTCATTCTCATTGCCGCTGCAATTGCCATTTTAATGGCTCTTCTGTATGAAATTCTATTTTCAATCTGCCGGGCAACACTCGCCGCTACAAGATTGGCATCAACTTCCGGCCTTTTTATTTCGAAAATATTTATTTGTACTTCCTTATCCGTAATTTTTTTGAGCTCTTCTTTTAATTTATCCACTTCCTGGCCACCTTTCCCAATAATGATACCTGGTCTGGCCGTTGTAATGGTCACAGTAATCAGCTTTAAAGTTCTCTCAATAATTACTCTTGATACACTAGCCTTCGCCAAACGTGCATGAACATATTTTCTTATCTTATCGTCTTCCGCTAGTTTATCGCCGTAATCGTTCCCTCCGTACCAGTTAGATTCCCATCCCCTGATAATTCCTAGACGATTTCCGATTGGATTTGTTTTTTGTCCCATACTAAAATTTCTAGCTTTGTGTATTATTGTTAGATCCCAATACCAAAGTAACATGGTTGGAACGTTTTCTTATTCTATGCGCTCTCCCCTGAGGAGCAGGCCTTAATCTCTTCAGCATACGTCCGCTGTCCACTGTTATTTCCTTCACAAACAGTTCAACTTCTTCAATATTTACCTCCTCATTCTTAGCTTGCCAGTTAGCAATTGCAGATAGCAATAACTTTTCTAACCTACGGGAGGCTTCTTTAGTGCTGAATCTAAGAATAGCAAGTGCCTTTTCAACTTCCGCTCCACGTACCAAATCCGCAACTAAACGCATTTTTCGTGGTGATGTGGGACAGTTATTTAATTTAGCAAAAGCTATTTTTTGTTTTTCCGCCTTTAGTCTTTCGGCCATTTGTTTTTTTCGAACTCCCATAGCTTACTTACTTTTTACCTTTATTTTTTGCCCCTGCATGACCTCGGAAAGATCTTGTTGGGGAGAATTCTCCTAATTTGTGACCTACCATATTCTCAGTAACATATACGGGTACAAATTGTCTGCCGTTATGAACCGCAATGGTCTGGCCTACGAAGTCCGGAGTAATTGTCGATGCTCTGGACCAGGTCTTTATTACTGTCTTCTTACCAGATTCTACATTCAGTTGAACTTTTTTATCCAAACTGTTATGAACGTATGGTCCTTTTTTTAGTGAACGTGCCATTTCTTTCTACTTTTTATTTCTTTCTACGTTCTATTATATACCTGTTTGTATCCTTGGTTTTGGACCTGGTTCTGAAACCTTTAGCAGGAATTCCGTTTTTAGATCTCGGATGTCCACCAGACGCCCGTCCTTCTCCACCACCCATGGGGTGATCAACAGGGTTCATAGCAACTGGTCTTGTTCTTGGTCTCCTGCCCAGCCACCTGCTTCTTCCGGCTTTTCCGGAAACAATCAACTGCTGGTCTGAATTCGAAACAGCACCAATGGTACCAAGGCAATTTGCAAGTACCAATCTTGTCTCGCCTGAAGGCAATTTTACAGTGGCATACTTTCCTTCTCTCGCCATTAACTGGGCAAAAGTCCCTGCACTTCTTGCCATTATCGCTCCCTGACCGGGTCGTAATTCAATACAAGAAATAATAGTTCCCAAAGGAATTTTACTTAGAGGGAGGGCATTACCTATCTCCGGAGCTGCATTTTCTCCTGAGGATATTTTTTGTCCAACCTGCAAACCGTTCTGAGCAATAATATACCGCTTTTCACCATCCGCGTATTCCACTAAGGCAATAAAAGAAGTTCTATTAGGATCATACTGGATAGACTTCACTTCTGCAGCAATGTCCTGCTTATCCCTCTTGAAATCAATTATTCGATACCTTCTTTTATGCCCACCACCTCTATGGCGTATGGTCATCTTTCCTTGACTGTTTCTACCTCCAGACCTTTTTTTCGGAGCAAGCAAGCTTTTCTCCGGCTTATCAGTAGTAATGGCGTCAAACCCGTTTACTACTTTAAAACGCTGTCCTGGAGTGATCGGTTTTAATTTTCTAACTGACATTTCGTGTCTTTATAGATTACTGTAAAAATCGATTACTTCCCCTTCTTCCACATCAACAATGGCTTTCTTGAATGCACCGGACTTCCCATGCTGAACTCCTGTTTTTGTAAACCGGGTTTTGCGTGAGGGCCCATAATTCATTGTTCGAACTTTCTTCACTGAAACGCCATAGGCTGCTTCAACGGCATCCTTGATCTGTAGTTTATTGGCCTTAGGATGCACAACAAAACCGTAGCGATTATACAACTCGCTATCCGCTGTCATTTTTTCCGTTATAATTGGCTTTATCAACACACTCATGTCTAACCTATTTATTTAAGTTCGCTTCAATCCCTTCTAAAGAACCTTCAAGAAGAACAATTTGATTTGCATTAAGAATTTTGTAAGTGCTTAATTCTGAATTAGTTACAACTTCGTACCCTTTCAAATTACGCGACGACAAATATACATTATTATTTGAACCACCCAACACAAACAAAGACTTTTTGTTTTCCAATCCTAAGGATTTTAAAACCTGAATAAATTCTTTGGTCTTTGGGGAATCAAAATTGAAGTCTTCTACAACCATAATCGCCTGATCCTTACCCTTAAGGCTGAGAGCAGATTTTCTGGCCAGCCTCTTTACATTCTTATTAAGTTTTTGGCTGTAATCTTTAGGTCTTGGCCCAAAAATCCTACCACCACCGCGAAATATCGGGGATTTAATACTTCCCGCCCGCGCGGTACCAGTCCCTTTTTGTTTCTTAATTTTCCTGGTGCTTCCAACGATATCTGCCCGTTCTTTGGCGCTGTGCGTACCTTGTCTTTGATGAGCCATGTACTGCTTAACATCCAAATAAATAGCATGGTTGTTGGGTTCTATTTTATAAACCGCGTCTGAAAGGTCTACCTTTCGACCGGTTTCTTTTCCTTTAACATCTAAAACTGCTACCTTCATTACTTCTTTATAGTTAAGTAAGCATTTTTATGACCGGGAACACAACCTTTCAAAACTAAAAGATTCTTTTCCGGTACAACTTTTAAAACTCTAAGGTTTTGAACTGTTACTTTGGTACCACCCATTCTTCCTGCCATTTTAATTCCCTTAAAAACTCTGGCGGGATATGAGGCAGCACCTATTGAACCAGGAGCCCTTAGTCTGTTGTGCTGACCATGAGTTGCCTGTCCGACACCTGCAAAACCATGTCTCTTAACCACGCCCTGGAATCCCTTCCCTTTGGTTGTGGCCGATACATCAACAAATTCACCTTCTACAAATACGTCGACACCTACGGTCTCGCCTAATTTAAAATCTCCTTCAAAATCCCGGAACTCAACGACTTTCTTTTTGGTGGAAGAACCTGCTTTTTTAAAATGGCCCATTTCAGCCTTATTAGCATGCTTTTCTGCCTTGTCATCGAAACCAAGCTGAAGGGCATTGTACCCGTCCACCTCTTCGGTTCTGACTTGGGTAACTACGCATGGACCTGCTTCAATGACGGTACAGGGAATGTTTTTCCCGTTATCGTCAAAAATGCTGGTCATGCCTACTTTTTTTCCTATTAACCCAGACATATAATTACTATTAATTATTAATTATTCTTAAACTACTTTTATTTACTTCAAAAAAAACAGGATCAAAAATAATTCGATCCCGAATATATTTTTGTTACCGTTTTTCCTTCGCGAAACGCTCAGGACATGTTATCCGTTTCATACTGAAACGGTTTAGCCTATCAAACCTTTATCTCCACCTCAACGCCACTGGGAAGCTCCAGCTTCATAAGGGCATCAATGGTTTTCGATGAGGAACTGTAAATGTCCAGAAGTCTTTTATAAGAACTTAACTGGAACTGCTCCCTTGATTTCTTGTTCACGTGGGGTGAGCGCAAAACCGTAAAGATCTTTTTATGCGTTGGCAATGGAATTGGTCCCGTTACAACAGCGCCTGTTGATTTTACTGTTTTCACGATCTTCTCGGCAGATTTATCTACCAGGTTATGATCATATGATTTTAGTTTTATTCTAATTTTCTGACTCATAATACTAAAATTTAAACGGTAACGCCCGTTGCTGCTTTTATAACCTCTTCAGCCAAACCAGAAGGGGTTTCTGCATAATGTGAAAATTCCATTGTTGAAGTAGCCCTGCCAGAAGACAATGTCCTAAGTGCGGTTACATAACCAAACATCTCTGAAAGAGGAACTTCTGCTTTAATAACTTTAGCACCTGCTCTGTCATCCATATTGGTAACATGACCTCTCCTTCTGTTAAGATCCCCAACGATATCTCCCATATTCTCTTCCGGAGTAAGTGCCTCTAACTTCATAATAGGCTCCATAAGAACCGCTTTTGCAGCCCTGGCCGCTCCCTTGTATCCAATTTTAGCTGCCAGCTCAAAAGAAAGAGAATCAGAATCCACTGGGTGAAATGATCCATCCTTAAGTGTGATTTTCATACTATCCATTTCAAACCCCGCTAATGGACCATTCTTCATGGCCTCTCTAAATCCTTTTTCTATGGATGGAATGTATTCCTTAGGAATATTCCCCCCTTTGATAATATTTACAAATTCCAATCCGGGTTTACCATCGTCCCTTGGTTCCATGGTAAATACAATATCAGCAAATTTACCACGACCACCAGTTTGTTTTTTATACACTTCTCTGTGATCAGCACTTCTTGTAATTGCTTCTTTGTATTCAACCTGGGGTTTTCCCTGATTGACATCAACTTTGAATTCCCTTCTTAAACGGTCTACGATAATATCCAGATGCAGCTCACCCATACCTGAAATAATAGTCTGGCCAGAGGCTTCATCCGTTTTAACCACGAAAGTAGGGTCTTCTTCAGCCAATTTGGCCAGCGACATTCCCAATTTATCAACATCTGCCTTAGTCTTAGGCTCAACCGCAATTCCGATTACAGGATCCGGGAAATTCATGCTTTCCAGAATAATAGGATGTTTTTCATCGGAAAGTGTATCCCCTGTTTTAATATCTTTAAAACCAACAGCAGCACCAATATCTCCGGCCGCAATAGACTCTACAGCATTCTGCTTATTGGAATGCATCTGATATATTCTTGATATCCTTTCCTTATTCCCAGAACGATTGTTAAGCACATAAGATCCGGCATTTAATTTACCCGAGTAAGCCCGGAAGAAAGCTAAACGCCCAACAAAAGGATCCGTTGCAATTTTAAACGCCAAAGCTGCAAAAGGTTCATTTGTATCCGGTTTTCTTAAGACTTCTTTCCCGGTATCCGGGTTTGTACCTATAATTCCTTCTTTGTCCATTGGTGAAGGAAGATAACGACATACTGCATCCAACAAGAATTGTACTCCTTTGTTCTTAAAGGAAGAACCGCAGACCATTGGAATAATACTCATATCCATAACTGCTGCTCTTAAAGCCGCATGTACCTCATCCTCCGTAATAGAATCTTCATCTTCAAAGAATTTCTCCATCAGACTTTCATCGTATTCCGCTACCGCTTCAATTAAAGCAGCACGGTGTCCGTGAACTTCATCCTTCATTTCTTCAGGAATATCAACGACATCAAAAGTTGCTCCAAAATCTTCATCATGCCAGATTACGGCACGATTCTTAACGAGGTCTACTATACCCCTAAAATCCGCTTCATCACCTATAGGTAATACAATAGGAACAGCATTGGATTTCAACATTTCCTTTACCTGCTTGCAAACCATCATAAAGTTGGCTCCCTGTCTGTCCATTTTGTTTACAAAAGCAATACGCGGTACTTTGTAATTATCTGCTAATCTCCAGTTAGTTTCAGACTGAGGTTCAACACCATCAACTGCGCTAAAAAGAAAAACCAGCCCATCTAAAACCCTTAGAGAGCGATTCACCTCAACGGTAAAATCCACGTGACCGGGGGTATCTATAATATTAAAATGGTACGGCTTGGTATCAGGAAGCAATTGTCCGTTTTTAGTGGGAAAATTCCAGGTACAGGTAGTAGCCGCAGATGTAATTGTGATTCCGCGTTCCTGTTCCTGAGCCATCCAGTCCATAGTAGCAGCACCATCATGTACTTCACCTATTTTATGACTTACGCCAGTATAGAATAAAATACGTTCGGTAGTTGTAGTTTTACCTGCATCAATATGCGCTGCAATACCAATATTTCTTGTATATTTTAAATCTCTTGCCATTTTATCTTTTAAAATCTAAAGTGGGAAAATGCTTTGTTAGCCTCCGCCATTTTATGAGTATCCACTCTTCTTTTAACTGCGGCACCTTCTTCTTTGGAAGCTGCTAATATTTCTCCGGCCAGTTTTTGAGCCATAGATTTTTCATTACGCTTTCGCGCAAAGCTAATCAGCCATTTCATGGAAGTTGAAATTTTTCGATCCGGTCTGATTTGCATCGGGATCTGAAATGTGGCACCTCCTACTCTCCTGCTTCTAACTTCTACATGGGGCATTACATTGGAAAGAGCATCTTTCCACAATTCCAATGCAGTTTTTTCATCATCTGTTTTCTTTTCTTCCACGATATCTATGGCATCATAGAATACTTTAAAGGCAACTGATTTCTTACCATCCCACATTAACATATTCACAAAACGTGTTACCAGCTGGTCATCAAACCTCGGATCCGGTAAAAGTGGTCGTTTTTTCGCCTGTCTTTTTCTCATCTCTTCTTCTTAAAAGTTTATTACTTTTTAGGGCGTTTTGCACCGTACTTAGATCTTCTTTGGGTCCTTCCAGCAACACCTGCTGTATCCAAAGCCCCTCTGACAATATGATATCTAACTCCTGGCAAATCCTTTACCCTTCCGCCTCTAACCAATACTATCGAGTGCTCCTGGAGATTGTGACCCTCACCAGGAATGTAAGCGTTCACCTCTTTACCATTGGTTAACCTCACCCTTGCAACTTTTCTCATTGCAGAATTTGGTTTTTTAGGTGTAGTGGTATAAACACGCGTACAAACCCCTCTTCGCTGGGGACACGAATCCAAAGCAGCCGATTTACTCTTCTTGGTAATTGTGGCCCTTCCTTTTCGTACTAATTGTGAAATTGTTGGCATACTAATATATATGTATAAATACTACCCTCGTTTAAGGGCTGGCAAATGTAGTAATTATTCATTATAATTCAAACGCTAATCCGTAATTTTCTCTTAAATTTTTTTCACACCTGTACGGTAGCCGATAAATACATTCCTATGGGGCTTTTTATACCTTAATATATATATACACAAATATCAAACGTAAATTAAAAACTAGGTGAACAGCAGATAAGCCAGAGTTGCCCCACAGTTTTAATTTAAAGTTTTTTTGTCTTTTTTTAAGGAAGACAGAATTACCAACTTCTTAACAACTATTATAAGAAATCTAAGGATTGTCATATTAATGGGAGAAAAGTAATTTATACTTTACTTTTTTAACATATTTGTTGCGTTCTTATATAACAATAGACAGTTAATTTGTTTTTTTTTCTTTCAGCCTTCTTAAAGTTTTATTAAAATAAGTTTGGATTATTAACATGAAATTAGGATTTTCGCAGTTAGCTAATTCAAATAATTAAAAAATGAGAACAAATTTAAATGGAATCTTGACGCTGTTATTGGCGTTTGTCGTGCATTTATCATTTGCGCAAGACAAAACGATTTCAGGTACGGTCACGGACTTTGATGGTCTGCCGTTGCCTGGCGTGAACATCTTGGTTGAAGGTACTGCTACTGGAACTCAAACTGATTTCGACGGTAATTACGCAATTAATGCCAGTGAAGGACAGGCTCTGCTCTTCTCTTACATTGGTCAAAAAAACGCGAGAATTGTTGTTGGTGCGAGTAATACTATTAATGTACAAATGGAGGAAGACACACAGGCTCTTGAGGAGGTTGTGGTGACAGCTCAGGGTATCAAGCAGGAGAAAAAGGCATTAGGTTATGCCGTAACAACTGTGGGTTCAGAAGAACTGGAATCCAGAGCAGATACCGATATTGGTAAAATACTTCGTGGTAAAGCCGCAGGTGTTAGGATTACCGGTACCGGTGGTGTTACAGGTAGTGGAACCAACATCATTATTCGTGGTGCCTCTTCTATTACAGGAAACAACCAACCACTATTTATAGTTGATGGTATTCCTTTTGATGCTTCCTCAACTAGTGCAAACCAGGACGCATCTTCAGGGGATTTCCAATCTGGTAACGTAGCCAGCAGGTTCGCAGATCTGGATCCTAACGATATTGAAAATGTAAGTATCTTAAAAGGACTTAGTGCAACTGCCATCTACGGTAGTGCAGGTCGTAACGGGGTTATCCTCATTACAACCAAAACCGGAGAAAACAGCAACAAGAAATTTGAAGTTTCTGTAAACACTTCAATGTTCTTTAACGATGTGGTGCTTCCGGATTATCAAAATAACTATGGTGGTGGTTTCCAAAATGTGTATGGGCCCTTCTTTAGTAACTGGGGTTCTGCCTTTACCAGCCAGCGTACTATTCCAAATGCTTTCAGAACAATGATGCTGAATAACTTTGGCGTTGAACCTTCAGTGCTTTTCCCGGATCGTGCGGATTTAGATGCACCTCAGTTGGAATACAAGCCTTATGAAGCACAAAAAGATTTTTTCAGAACCGGTGCCATCAGCACACTTTCCGTTACGGCGGCAGGAAGTTTTGACAAAGGGAACTACAGTGTATCCTATGGTAATACACAGGATCAAGGATTTATTCCCAATAACAGTTTAATCAGAAATAACTTTTCTGTAGGTGGTACCTATAAGTTTGACAACAAACTAACCGTATCCGGAAAATTAAATTATGTTCAAACTGATATATCATCACCATTTACTGATGCTTCCACAGGTAGTGACGTAACAAGTTCCACTACTGGTACCGGAGGTATTTCTTCTATATGGAATATCTTGTATGTGCCAAGAAGTGTTGATATTAATCAACCCTACCAACATCCGATTACCGGGGAAAGCCTGTGGTACAGGGGTGGTAATGACAGAACCAATCCTTTATGGGCACTCGATAATACATCACAGACCAATAATACAACAAGGGCTTTTGGTGCATTTAACATTAATTATGAAATTAATGACTGGATCAATTTAAATTGGAGGACCACCCTGGATAATGGAGTTACATTTCAGAAAGATCTGTCAATAAAGGATCGAATGATGGTCTGCATCCTAATGGTTATTTGCAGACCACTACGCAAAGAACTACGATTTGGGATCATACTTTTTTCGCTTCTATCAACAAGCCTTTATCCGAAAGATTTGGTCTTAATGCCAACGTAGGTTTAACGGCAAGAAGAATTGATTTTGAAAGACAGGGCAATGAAAGTAGGGATCAGATTGTATTCGGGCTTCAAAATCATGGTAACTATCAAAACCATAGCCCTATCATTGAAGGAACCGTATTCCCATCAAACACAACTGCTTATCAGTCAGTACAGGAATCGAACAACCCGGCTGTTTATGCTACGGCTACTGTGGATTTTGATGGTTTCCTCTTCCTTACAGCTAATGCCAGGGAAGATTGGTTTTCAGGCCTGGAAAAAGAAAACAGGGGTCAATTCTCCTGGGGTACTTCACTTTCCTTTATTCCAACACTGGCCTTTGCTGATATGAGATCTCAAAATGGTTTAAATTATTTAAAGCTTAGAGGATCTTATGGTACAGCACCAGGTTTCCCCGGTCTGTACAGGACAAGAAATATCCTGAATTTAAACCCGGCCGGGTTCCAGACTGCAAACGGACAGACTGTGACTACAACCAGTGTGGATAATCTTTTGGCCAATAAAGATTTGCAACCGGAATTATCCAAGGAAATTGAGGTTGGTGTTGAAGCCAGAGCTTTTGACAACAGACTTGGTATTGATTTAACCTATTATAACAGGGAAACAAATGACCAAATCATTAACAGGCCCATAGCACCGGAAACAGGATATACTCAAACAACGGTGAATGCAGGTAATGTTACCAACAAGGGTATTGAACTTGCTTTTGACGGTACACCCGTACAAACAGACAACTGGACCTGGCGAATAGATGGAAACTATACCATTAATGAGAGTACGGTTTCCGGTTTGGCAGAAGGTGAACAAATCTATGTAGGTGGGCTTTTTACCACTCCCTCCAACACAGCTTTAAACGGACAATCCCTGGGAATTATCCTTGGTAGTGCCGTATTGAGAAATGCCGATGGAGAGCGCCTTGTAAATGAAGATGGTTCGTGGATACAGGATCCGGAAAACAGATTCATTGCAGATCCAAATCCTGACTGGTTCATGACTATCGGTTCCAGTATAAGGTATAAATCTTTAATGTTAAGTATGCAATGGGAATACCAGCACGGGGGTGATATTGTATCAACAACTATTGCCGCCATTGCAGGACGAGGTTTATCCGGAGAATCAGGCGCCTTTGACAGATCACAAAGTATTATCTTACCGGGTGTCAGACAATCTACAGGGCAGCCAAATGATATTCAGACAACCGCCACCGAAGCATATTTTGACAATATTGGATTTGGAACCGACGAGTTGACAGTTTATGATGCTTCTCACATCAGACTTAGAGAACTGTCTTTGGCTTATACCATGCCAACAAAATTTTTGGACAGGACCCCATTTGGAAGCTTGATTATTACTGTGGTAGGACAAAACTTATGGGTGGATGCCTATAATACTCCAAAGAGTATTAATTTTGACCCTGAATTAAACAGTCTAGGTGTTGGAAACTCACAAGGATTGGATTACTTGACTTCCTGGAATTCCAGAAGATACGGTCTAAACCTCAAACTAACTTTTTAAAAAATAAATTGTAATGAAGAATTATAGTAACAAATTATTTTCATTCTTTCTTTTATTTGGCCTTCTGTGGTCTTGTGAAACGACTGAATTGGATTTAGTGACAGATCCAAATAATCCAAGTCCGGAAAATTTGGATACAGATTTTACTTTGAACGCCATTCAGATAAATTTCGGGTCATTTTTTGAAAATGCAACGGAAGGCGGCGGTGAAGCTGTCCGATTGGAATACATGTTCGATGAATATGATGTAAACTTTAATAGTACCTATACAGGAACAACGGTAATGTGGAGAGTAGCCTATGCTGATATTCTGGCTGATATTGCTGTCTTATTACCGGTTGCTGAGGAATCAGAACTTTACGTTCATGCGGGTATAGCCAAGACATTAAGGGCCTATGTTCTGATGACTTTGGTAGATTACTTTGGTGATGTGCCTTATTCTGAAGCCTTAGATCCTACAAATTTCTTTCCTTCTGTAGATAGTGGTGAAGACGTTTATGATGCGGCATTAACCGATTTAAACGATGCACTGGCTGATTTTGGAAAAACTTCAACTGGTGAGCCGGCTCTGGATTTATTTTACGATGGTGATATTGATAGTTGGATAGCCCTGGCAAACACACTTAAACTTAAGTATTACCTGAATCTAAGATTGGTAAACCAGGCTGATGCAGCTGCAAATATTTCTTCACTTATCGGAGGGGACCTTATTACAGATGCTGCAGGTGATTTTAAATTCACCTACGGCACTGCTCAATTGCCTCTAAGTAAACACCCATATTATACAGAGGAATACCAGGCAGCAAGCCCGGGAGAGTATATGACTAATTATATGATGTGGGCACTTGGGGTTGAAAAAGGTTTTGACGATCCAAGGCAACGGTTTTACATCTACAGACAGGTAAATGAATTCCCAACAGATCCGGCTACTCTTAATAATGAGATAGACTGCTGGAATGATCCAAGGCCACCAGTCTATGCTCCTATTGATGCTGTTAATCCGGTTCCCTTACCTTTCTGCTCCTTATTTGACAGAGCTGATGGTTACTGGGGACGTGATCATGGTAATGCAGACGGTATTCCACCGGACAACAATAAAAGATCCACTTTTGGACCTTATCCTATAGGAGGAAGATATGATGATAATGATGCCGAAGGTATTGATGACGGAGACGGTTTAGATGGAGGTGGTATCTGGCCTATTATGATGGATTCCTATGTCTATTTTATGAGGGCAGAAGCTGCTTTATATTTAGGCACTGCTGATGATCCCAGGGCCATGCTTGAACAAGGTGTAAGGTCTTCCATAGAAACGGTTACAGGTTTCCTACCTACCGATGGTTTTGACAATGTGCCTGATGATACAGACATAGAAGCTTATGTGGACTATGTGCTGGGATTATATGATGCGGCCGGAACGGCTGATGATAAAATGGCAGTTGTTGGTAAAGAATATTGGATCGCCCTATTTGGAAATGGCGTTGAAGGTTATAACCTTTATAAGCGAACCGGAACTCCAGTGAATTTTCAGCCAACAAAGTTGGGTATTAGTCCTTTTCCAAGAACTTTTCTTTACCCGGCAGAATCTGTGGATAGAAACTTGAATATTAGCCAAAAATCATTAACGGATCAGGTCTTTTGGGATACTAATCCTGCTGGCTTCATTTATTAACCAAAAAAAAAAGATACAGCAATGAAAAGTAACTTTTTAAAATCAATAATATGTCTAGTTGGTGTGGGAATGCTTACCTATTCCTGTTCGACTGAGACAGAAAAACTACCAGTTGACTTTGATGCATTAAATACATCGGGTGGCGCATTTGCCAGCCTTCTAAGTGCAACTACATCACCTTTTACAGTTAGTTTTACAAATCCATCAAGTTCTGAAACAACTAATGTATATCAGCTTGTTTCACCACAAAGTGGCGAAGATGTTACTGCCTTTAATTGGTATGTTAGCTTTACGGACAATACGCCTGAAAATGGGGATAACAGTAAAGCTGAAGCACTTTTATTGACATCGGCTGACTTTACCGGAGCTGGAAGTGGATATCCTGAAGTTGAGGTAACCGCAAATGGAGGTGATATGTTAACTGCATTGGGTCTTAGTGTTGCGGATATTACAGCAGGAGATAGCTTTTTTCTCAGAATTGGTTTAGCAACAACAAGTGGAATTGAATATTCTAAGGTTAGTAACAATTTTGACAACCAGTCTGCGGACCATTCAATTACCGCCAATGTGGTATGTCCTCCCACTGTTCCTACAGCGGGTGACTGGACATTTGACCTTCAGGATTCCTATGGTGATGGTTGGAACAATGCTACATTAGACGTAACCCTTGACGGTGAATTAACTCAAATATTTATTGACGATGGATTAGAAGAAACAGTTATTTTTCCAGTTCCTTCCGGATCGGAAGTAATTTCTATCATTTTTAGATCAGGAGATTGGGATTCTGAAATAACATTTCAGGTATATTCAGCAAATGGTAACCAGATTTTAAATTTAGGTCCATCGCCTGATGCAGGAATAGAACTTCTAGATTACTGTTTAGATAACCTATAATTTTTTTATAATATATTTTTGAAAGCCGCTTATTTTAAGCGGCTTTTCTTTTGGCATTATTTGTTATATTCATCGTATTTAAGGTCCTTTTGTCCGGAACTACCCCTTTTCCAAATCCCTGTTTTAACGCTTCACTTTTGGATTGCTGGTATTAAAAGTATAATTTTAAATAAAATTGTTCTTATGAAATATTATAAAAAACAGTTGCTTTTTTACACCTTGATGAGCTTATTAATGGCCAATACCTCCCTTACAGCACAAGCAACTTACGGCACGCCAAGCAATTTTGAGAGCACTTCGCAGATCATGGATGTGATAGAAAATAAACTCCGTGAAGACAAGAAGATCATTTATGATATGACCAATGTGGTAGGCAGTCCCTACCTAACGGAGGAATTTGTAAGGGGCACTTTATTTTTAAATGAAAAAAACTATGGCGACTATCTGTTTCGCTATAATATTTTCCGAGATGAGATAGAATTTAAAAAGGATACCTATGCCAGCATTGAATCTGTTAAGAAAATAGAGGGAATTACCATTAAACTTGAAGACGGTACCAGGATTTTAGTACAAACTTTAACAATTGCCAATAATACGTATGAGCGCAAGTTTCTGATTGAACTACTGGATGGTAATTATCAACTGAACAAATTGGTCAGAGCCACATTTTCAGCGCCCAAAAAAGCAGAAACCCCTTTATCCGGGGACTCCCCGGCCATGTTTACAAAATATGAAGACTTTTACGTTGTTTATGACGAAGAGGTCATAAAATTGGGAAGTAAAAAGAAAGAACTTAAAAAACAGTTTCCAAAAGACGGTGATAAAATGATTGCGTTTATGGACAAGGAAAAAATTAATCTTAAAAAAGAAGACGAGTTACTAAAATTATTCAGGTACATGAATGATTTGTAATTGACAACAACTGCATATTAAAGCCGTCCTTTAATTTAAGGATGGTTTTTTATTTACCTTTACAGCATGCAAAACACTTCTCGTATCTATGGCATAAGAGCGATAATTGAGGCCATAAATTCTAAAAGTCCTATAGATAAAATATTTATCCAAAAAGGGCTTGGCGGTAATCTTTATAAAGAATTGGAATCTTTAATAAGGGAAAATGGCATTAGTGTTTCTTATGTCCCGGTTGAAAAACTAAACAGGCTTACCAAAAATAACCACCAGGGTGTAATTGCCAACATATCGCCCATTGAATTTTACCACTTTGAAGCCCTGGTTGAAGAGGTTATACAAAAAAAGGAGTTTCCCTTGTTTCTGCTATTGGACCAACTGTCCGACGTGAGAAACTTTGGGGCAATAATACGAACAGCAGAATGTACTGGTGTTGATGGGATTGTAATTCAAAAAAAAGGAGCTGCACCTGTGACTGAAGACACTATAAAAACTTCGGCAGGAGCCGCCTTTAAAGTTCCTATAGCCAAAATAGACCACCTGAAAGATGCCGTTTTTTATTTACAGGCATCCGGAATACAGGTGATTGCCGCCACCGAAAAAACAGAACACAGTATTTACGAAATAAATTTTAAGGTACCCTGTGCCATTATTATGGGCTCAGAAGATACAGGTATCTCCCCTTCCATCCTTAAAACTGCAGATCATAAGGCCAGACTGCCTCTTCTGGGGGAAATAGGCTCTCTAAACGTATCTGTGGCCTGTGGTGTTTTTTTATATGAAGCCGTACGGCAGCGAAGAACGTAAATCATTCCGTTGGGTCATTTGTTTTATTTTCTTTAAAATGATACCTGATTTTAACAGGCCTTTCCTCGGATTCTAAAGGTGCTTCCCTGCTTTCAATAAAATTTCCATCTTCATCAAAATGTTGTAAAAACTCATCCTTTTCCTCATCATAATCTTCAAGTTCCCATGCATATTTTTTAACAGCCGGGATTTTGGCCTTTACAAAAAGGGCCAGGAACAAACCTGTTATAAACCCGGACAAATGACCTTCCCAGGAAATATCCTCCTGCAGAGGAAATAAAAACCACAATAAACCTCCATAAATAAACACAACCATCAATGAAAGTGCCACAAGCCTGTAGTGCTTGGTGAAAATAC
Source organism: uncultured Flavobacteriaceae bacterium (assembly GCA_963793325.1). GTDB lineage: Bacteria > Bacteroidota > Bacteroidia > Flavobacteriales > Flavobacteriaceae > Eudoraea. Next base: position 91,589 of record CAWBZU010000003.1, on the reverse strand, counting down.
CTTTGAAAAAAATAAAGCTTGCCAGTACATAAATTACTCCACTGGCCCCAATATGATAGGATGGCCTGCCAATAACCCATGTTAACATACCCGAAATGAGTATTCCCCATAACAATACTTTGAAAGAGACACTTCTATAAAAATAGACCAAAGAAGCCGAGAGAATGGCTATGGGTAGCGTATTATTGTATAGATGTTCAACAGAACCATGTAAAAACGGGCTAAATATCACACCTCTTAATCCCGTTAGACTCCGCGGATATATCCCGTACTGATTTAAATTTACCTGATATCGGATCTCCACCCAAAAAATGGTCCATATTAACAATACGGCTATCATTGGAACAAGAAGTACTTTATTCGAAAATCTAAAATAGGTATCCTCAGACATAAGATTAAGTTACATTTTATTTCTTCAAATCATTGGCCATAAATGCAAAACATGATAAATTGTCATGGCATTCTTTTAGTTGACCATGCTTAGAGTTTATTTAAAATACTTTCAGATTTGTAAATTTCGTTCAGAATTACTGGTTTATAGTTTAATCGTCCTTATTCCAAAGTTATTGTACAAGGTAAAAACGTATTTATTACATTTATCATATGAATGAACCCCTGGCAGAACGCGTACGCCCAAAAACTCTGGAGGAATATATTAGCCAGCATCATTTGGTTGGCACAGCCGGTTCTTTAACCACCCAGATAAAAAAAGGCACTATTCCCTCCCTCATACTTTGGGGACCCCCGGGGACCGGCAAAACCACTTTGGCTCACATTATTGCCAACGAAAGTGGGCGCCCCTTTTATACATTAAGTGCTATAAACAGCGGGGTAAAGGATATCCGGGAGGTAATAGACAAAGCAAAGCAAAGTGGTGGTTTATTTACTTCTAAAAACCCTATTCTCTTCATTGATGAGATACATCGATTTAGTAAATCACAGCAGGATTCTTTACTGGGGGCCGTAGAAAAAGGCTGGGTAACACTAATTGGGGCAACTACAGAGAATCCCAGTTTTGAAGTAATTCCGGCTCTTTTATCGCGATGCCAGGTTTATATACTTAATTCGTTCGGGAAAGCGGATTTAGAGGCTTTATTAAAAAGGGCCATGGAAGAAGATCTCCTGCTGAAGTCAAAAAAAATAAAGCTTGAAGAAACAGAAGCACTATTGCGGCTTTCCGGAGGTGATGGCAGAAAACTGTTGAATATATTTGAGTTGGTAGTCACTTCTGAAGATACGGATGAAATTGTTGTCACAGATAAGCTGGTGATGCAAAAAGTTCAGAAAAACACCGTATTATATGATAAAACAGGAGAACAACATTATGATATAGTTTCTGCTTTTATAAAGTCGATCCGGGGTAGTGATCCCAATGCTGCTGTCTATTGGCTTGCCAGAATGATTGAAGGTGGAGAGGATGTGAAGTTTATAGCAAGACGCTTATTAATATCGGCATCTGAAGATATTGGAATGGCCAATCCAACCGCATTGGTTCTTGCAAATTCTACTTTTCAGTCGGTTACTACTATAGGGTATCCTGAAGCGCGCATTCTGCTAAGTCAATGTGCCATTTATCTGGCCACTTCACCAAAGAGCAATACCAGTTACATGGCTATCAAAAAAGCACAGGAGTACGTTAAGGATACCGGAGATTTATCTGTGCCGCTGCCATTGCGGAATGCACCCACCAAATTAATGAAAGACCTGGGTTATGGTGAAGATTATAAATATGCCCATGACTTTGAGGATAATTTTACAGAACTGGAATTCCTGCCCGACGAGATAAAGGGGACATCCTTTTACGTTCCCGGAAATAATAACAGGGAGATGGCGCTCAAAGAATTTCTGCAAAAACGATGGAAGGGTAAATACTAGAATTTAATCGTAAATTCTTCAATCTGTAGTTGATCGGCATCATAATATTCAAAATACCATTTTGAATTTTTATTGTATACCAGGCCCTTGCTTTTATCACCAACACCTATGAAGACATTGGGTATGGAAGTCTTATAAACCTTCAGTCTTATTTTTGGCGTGCTATCCACCAGTTGATAACCATTTGGTATTTGCTGGGCATACCATACTTCGGCTGTAACTGCTGCTGCAGTGACCGCTGTTGGTATGGCCATTACTGCGGCTCCTTGTGTTTCACCGGGGCCCGAAGCCATCGATTCATCTGCCTGCACGGCATTTGCAGGATTGATGTCTTTGTCCTGTTCCTCAATTTTTGATTCCTTTATTTCATTAACCTCCTTCGCTGCTGCAACGGGTATAGCTGCCTGAGCGGTTTTTTCAACTGGTTTATAATTGTATGATATAGTATTCAAAGAAGCGAATGCATCAGTTATGGCTTCTTTGTAACTTTCTGTATAATCCTTTGATTTACTTCTGCCCTCTCCGGTAACATAGATCTCATTATTATTACAGTCTTTTAATGTCAATGAAGCGGTGGTTGCAAACATTGAAGACTTGTGATTTAATTGAACCAAAAGTCCCAGGCATCTGTTTGAATTGAGATCCTGCGGCAAATTATCATCATATACAACATTATATCCTTTTTCGGTAAAGAGATATTTTATTAGTGTACTGGTTTTGTATTGATTCTCATATTTAAATCCAACAAAGTTTTTTGGCACAATAATATATTTATAATTATTGAGCTGGGCTTGCAGCCCATAAGAAAAGGCAAAAACCAATAAAAGGCCGTATAATTTATTTTTCATGGATGATGACTATCTATTTCTCTCCCAAGATATGATATTTAATCCTAACTGAAAAGAAGCGATGTTGCTATCCGCTATATTACGGTAGGTCAATAAATTATCTGCCATAACATAAAGATTTACAGGTCCGGCCTGAATACTCATCCCCAGACCTACATTACTGGAAGTAAACTTATCAGCAGTATAGGTTGCCTTTAAGGTCAGGGCTTTGCCGAATCTTCTTTGATAAAATGCAGTAAATGCCAGCTGGGGTCCCCTTGGTCTGTTTATAGCATACAACTGAGCTCCAACGCTATTTAAATAGTATAAATTCCTAAAACTGGTATAGGCTCTATAATCACAATTGCAAACTTTATTTGGCTCTCCCTGCTTACCAAAATTATAGCGTATGGAGGAGTAAAATTTTAAAGGCCTTAAGGTTACATAGTTTTTTTCGTCCTCTTCAAAAGGAAGTAACTCTTCAATTTCATCTACCAGGTTCTGCCAATAATCCGCATTTGGATCGCTAAGTGCATCGGGCAAAATAAATTCCACTCCCTCCACAGATGCGCTGCCTTTAAGCGTATAATTTGTTACATCCGAAGTGTGGTATAGTAATCCAATATCCAAAAGACTCCCGGTGACTACCAATTGTTCATTGAAATAATAGGTGCCTCCGATGTCAAATCCCAGGCCAGGATCACCGCCAAAAAGACCCCTCTTTGTGAATATCCCGGTTAAACTCCTGCCGCTGCCATCCGAATCTAAAAGCTCATTCAAGCCCGAAGTTCTTAAGCGCATATCCGAAACCAAAGTATTGCGCAGCAAATTATTTTCTCCTGCATTGGTAACGAAATAACCGCTATTATTTGTGGAATTAAAATCCAAAATACCTGAATACAGCTTGATCCTTGCCCCCAAAGTCAGGTTATTTTTCATTTGCCTGTTGATTCCAAAATGAAATACATTTATCAATTGACCCCTGGTATTAAGATCGTTGAGATCAAATCTTTGCCCCAATCTGTCAGCATTACCTTCATAAGCCAAAATTGCAAGGTCTTTTGGCCAATAATTTAGCGCATAGCCCTCAACGTACATTCCAAATGAAAAGAAATTAGCAGGGTCTTCCTGTCCCCGAAACCCTCCGTTAAGGATATCAACCTGAAAGATTCCATTAACTTCATCGCGCTCGTTTAATGAATACAATGCACGATCTCTTACTTTTTGATTAATATCCAGCCCGTCTGCCGCAAAAATGTCATTAACGGTAAGTCCGCTTGTTGCTCCCTGTACATATATCCCGGAAATAAAAGGAACCCCTGCGTACCAGCTATACGATGCATTCATACCCGGATTAATTAGTAAAGCTTGTGGGATCTCCAGGAAATCATATAATACTTCCTTATTTTGAGCATAGCAGGACATATACCCCCATAAAAGGATACAGAAAAGAATCTGACTATTTTTCATTCTAGCCGAATCCTGAATTTCGCACTGCTTCTTAAGAAAATTGTTGGGTTAGGCAAAGTAGAAACGCTCGTGTTATCTCCTAAATTGGACACGCTTACCCTAATTGCAGATGTGTTTCTAATAATATCGAGGCTCCTTCCGGCAGGGCCATATGCAGTATTTCTTTGCAATATGGCAGTTGGAGCGGCACTAACTGTAAAGTTTTCAGAATCCAGCAAATTCCCTGCCTCATCTATAAATTCAAAAGTTATGTTAAGTGGCTTACTTGTTGTGTTTTCAACTTCATAGGACATTACTCCATCCACAATATTTTCAGAAATAAACTCTTCGCTAAATGCATCAAAATTAATTATCTGGGAATAAAAGTTGGACCCGTTTACCTGATTAATGACGTTCTCAGGGGTTTCAACATAAAGAATACTGGCTTCTACAGTTGGGATGACATCAAGGTTGTCCAACTGATCGAAATCCTGCCTTTCTGCGCAGGAACAAAGAATTCCGGAGCAAAAAAAGAAAGTATAAAGATATTTTGGGATATTTTTCATTGCTATATACCAGTTTAAATTGGTGTATTATTACCCTAAATCACCTAAATAGGTATTGCCTCCTCTATATTATTCTCCCCTATATAACTCTATAAAAAGTTTTTTATTTCACGCAAATCATGAATCATTTCACAATGTTCATGTTTCGGGTCATCATGAGCGTTAAAATGCAGTGCATGAAATCCAACTGCCTTTGCCCCAAGTATATCTGCCTCGATATTATCTCCCACCATAAGCGACTTATGCGCTGCAACATTCGCTTTTTGCAGGGCCAGTTCAAAAATTACAGGATTTGGTTTTTTTACACCTGCCATTTCAGAATTAATAATCTGGTCAAAATATCCAATAATATTCGAGTTTACTAATTTTCTGGTTTGTACTTCTTCAAAACCATTTGTTATGATATGCAACCTGTATTTTGGTTTTAAATAATCCAGTATTTCATTGGCATAAGGCAACAGGTTATTGTATGTAGAAAGGTGCGCAATATATTCTGCTGATAGCATATGTATTACTTCATCTTCAATATGGTATTGAAGGGCGTCAAAAGTTGTTTTAAGCCTTTGGTACCGCAATTCTCCTTTCTTAATATTATCATCGCGATATAATTTCCAGAATGCCAGATTCACAGGTACATAAACCTCCAGGAATTTAGAGAGATTTACATCAATTTCAAGTGCGGTAAATAATTTTTGAAATGTCAGCGCAGAATTCTTTTCGAAATCCCATAGCGTATGATCCAGGTCAAAAAATATATCTGAAACAGTTTGCTTATACATGATACCTCTCAACTACTTTATTATATAAATCCAGCCAGTTTATGGCATGTTCTTCGCCCAATAATTCATTGGAAAAAATAGTGATAAAGTGGCCATTAACTTTTTTTACCTGTTCATAATAAGTCCCAATTTTCTGTAGTGCTTCATCCTCAGAATTGATATTGAGCAACGCATAGTCATGTACCGCGAATGGATGTATCTTTATGGGTTGCTGCTCTTCTATTGCAATATCATAGAAGTAATATGGGGAACAAGTGCCCGCTCTAAAACCCATTTCATGTGTATATCCCATGGTGTAATCATCTGTAAATTCTGCTGCCACCAGATTTCTGTAGGTATGAGGTACATCCACCCTGTTATATCTCATTCTTGAGTAATTTATGCCCCTGTTTACAACATTGGATAATTTCTTTTTTTCCTCTTTTAACAATTCGATATCCCTAAATGAACTATACGAAGCTGCCAAAGCCACAAGGCTATAATCCGCCACAGATTTTATCAGATATCTAAAATTGTTATTTTCCGGCGAGACATTTTTGTCATAGTTTGAATAATTAGCGAACTGAAAAAAGAATATATTCTTTACTTGATATTTTTTCAGAATTGCTATTAATGCTTCGTAGTTGTCATAAGGATCCTTTTTGATCTTCAGCCATACAGAAGTGCGCTGTACGATGCGCTTAAATTTAAAAGTGCCTATGTCCAGCGCTAAACCGGCCAGGCTTCTCAAGGGCCCTCTGTGCGCAAAACAGTGAGATGAGGTAACATCAATAATAGAGGTGTATTGATACTTTCGTTTTTTACGATTTATGTTAGGAAATCGTTCTTCCAGCTTATCAAGAAATCTATATGCCCATATATCAACCAGTGGTAAATGCAAAAAGTTATTGTTAAAAGCAATACTTTCAGATGGTGGAAATCTGCCATGAGTGTCTTTTAAGTAAGGTAAATATTCTTCATATCTGGATAGTAGATAGAAGCTTGCTGAAAAAATATCGAAAGGAATAACACTTTGATCACTTGTCTTAAAAAAACAGGGTGTTCCCTCCCAGTCATCAATAGTTATTTGCATATCAGTTATCCCATGCACAAATAAAAGCTCATTGCTTTTAATGAAAAATTCATTTTGTAAAGGCTGTTTGCTATAGGTGATCTTAGGGCCCTTATGTTTTATAAAATCCTCTACCTTAGTCGTGAAAATGATCTCTATTCCAAGTATCCTTGTGAAGACTTGTTTCATGGTATAACTGAAACGCGTGGTAATTTTATGGGTATATATCAGCAGCATATTTAAATCAAATTATTATCGGCAAAGCTATAGTATTTGTTTTGGGTAAGAATTACGTGATCCAGCACCCTAATATCCATGGATTCCGCAGCTTTTTGCAGCTTATGCGTAATACTTTTGTCTGCCTCGCTTGGTTGAAGTGCCCCAGAAGGATGATTATGGGCCAGTATCAAGGCCACAGCGCCTAATTCCAGTGCCTGTTTCATAACCAGGCGAACGTCCACCAGTGTGCCTGTTATGCCTCCCTTACTCAATTGTGCCTTATGTATGACTTTATTTGAATTATTTAAATAAACAATCCAGAATTCTTCGTGTGGGAGGTCACCGACCAGGGGTTGCAAAAGATCGAAAACCGCCCGGCTATCTGAGATCTTCCCTGTACTTGTTGCCGCCTCATTCTGTCTCCTTCTTCCCATTTCCAATGCTGCAGCAATAGTCACAGCCTTGGCCTCACCAATACCTTTAAACTTCATTAGTTGTTTTGTAGATATCTTACCTAATTCGCCCAGATTATTATTTGTGGAAGCCAGAATCCTTTTGGAAAGAGCTACTGCCGTTTCATTTTTAGTTCCCGAACCGATTAAAATGGCCAGCAGTTCGGCATTAGAAAGTACAGACCGACCCTTATGCAATAGTTTTTCCCTTGGTTTGTCATCATCAGACCAGTTCTTAATGGAAAATGAAGAAGATTTTTGTTGCATGCCTTAAAGATAATCAACAAAAAAAAATATTGTAAATTTCATTCAGAAAATCCTTATTAGGAATTTATGAAATCAATTTTTGATGAATCTACATATAAAGAAGTTGTGGACCGGCTTCATAAACTGAGCCCGGCTTCTGAAAAATTATGGGGTAAAATGAGTGTTGCACAAATGGTATGGCATTGCCAAATACCAATTAAAGTGGCCATTAAAAACAAAAAGTATGATAAAAGGGGAAATCTGCTCATTGGCTGGTTTTTCAAAAAATCTATGTATAATGACAAGCCCTGGAGAAAGAACCTTCCCACCCTTCCCAGAGCTAAAGCCAATGAGGAAAAAGAATTTGAGGTAGAATATAAAATATTACTCGAATTAGTAGATGAACTATATAGCCATCGCGATAGAAAAGACTGGAACCCTCACCCTATTTTTGGTAATTTTACGCCAGAACAATGGGGCAAACTGGAATACAAGCACTTAGACCATCATCTCAGGCAATTCGGGGTTTAAACCAGAACTTTAAGAAGGATGATATTTTGTCAAGCAGGTTTAGTTCTTCTCGATCCTTTCAACCACCTCTTTCAAATCCAAACCGCCATAGTTCCCGGAACTCATTAACAATATTACGCTGTTAGTTACATCCAGTTCAAAAAGAAAATCTTTAAACGCCTTACTATTGGTGAAAATATTAATGTGCTGTTGTTCAAAAGCCATCCCTATCTGTTCTATGGTTATCTCCGCTAATCCTTTAATTTTAACCGATTCCGGAATATAAAATACTGCAGATATATCAGCGTCTTTCAACGACCCTTTATATTCCTTTAAAAATTCTGCGTTGAGACTGCTATAGGTGTGTAATTCAAGGCAAGCTATCAATTTCCTGTCCGGAAATTGTTCTTTTACGGCTTTCGTGGTAGCAGCCACTTTGCTGGGTGAATGGGCATAATCTTTGAAAATAATTGTTTGGTCCGATTCGCCTATTTTTTCCAGGCGTTTAGCGGCTCCCTTAAAGGAAGAAATTGCTTCATAAAAATCATCTTCATCAATACCCATATTTTGACAAATCCACTTTGCTCCTGCAAGGTTATTTAAATTATGACGGCCAAAAATTTGGAGAGGCATCGGACCCTCCCTGGTCTCTATAAAGGTCTGTCCGTCTTCCACAAAAAAATCGGGAGTAGTATAAGGAAGTTTCCTTATTGAATTTGTTGATGCCTCCACGATACTTCTTACATTTATATCCTCCTCATTATAGGTAATACTTCCACCTTTAACTATACTATCCACAAAAATCCGAAACTGCTCCAGATAATTCTCAAACGTCGGAAAAACGTTGACATGATCCCAGGCTATGCCACTCAACAGGGCAATATTTGGTTTGTAAAGGTGAAATTTTGGCCGCCTGTCAATAGGAGAGGATAGATACTCGTCTCCTTCCAATACTATAAAATCGTTCTCATCTGTAAGATGTACCATCCGGTCAAATCCCTCTAATTGAGCACCAACCATATAGTCTACCTGTCTCCCATGATAATTCATTACATGAAGAATCATTGAAGTAATAGTAGTCTTTCCATGACTTCCTCCAATAACCACACGGGTTTTGTGCTTAGATTGTTCATATAAGAATTCGGGATAAGAATAAATTTTTAGACCAAGCTCCCTGGCTTTTAATAATTCAGGATTATCAGGCTTCGCATGCATTCCAAGTATAACAGCATCTAGAGAAGTATTAATTTTATCCGGAAACCATCCAAATTCCGCAGGGAGTATTCCCTGTTTTGCAAGTCTGCTTTTAGAGGGCTCAAATATGACATCATCACTACCGGTAACAATATATCCCTTATGGTGCAAAGCCAGGGCCAGATTATGCATGGCGCTTCCTCCAACTGCAATAAAATGTATGCGCATTTAGAACAAAATTAGATGCTAAGATAGGAATTGAAAAGAGCATCTCAAACCTTCTTCCGGCTTGTTATTATTTTTATCTTCGCAATAGCCCGGAAACGGAATGCCGGGTCTAGTTTTAAAAATTTTAATATTAGATAATTATGACAATAAAACTCTCTGAAGTTGCTTCCCAGGAAATAATGCCGGGTTTTAATGGCAAAATGATTCATACAGAACATATGACACTCGCCTACTGGGATGTTAAAAAAGGTGCTTCAGTACCTGAACATTCTCATAAAAACGAACAAATAATGCAGGTTTTAGAGGGTATTTTTGAGTTTACAGTGAATGGACAAACCAAACGCTACGAACCCAATGAACTGGTGGTTATTCCACCTTTTTCCCCACATAGCGGGAAAGCCCTGACCCCATGCAAGCTAATGGACATATTTAGTCCGGTTAGGGAGGAATACAAATAATGAAATAAAACCAAATTAAAGCTTTTCAAAAAGTAGATATATGGAAATTTCTTTACAAGGTAAAAGAGCCTTAGTTGGTGGCAGCAGCCGTGGTATTGGCAGAGCAATAGCAGGACAGCTGGCTGAAAGTGGGGCCAGCGTGACCCTCATGGCCAGAAGTGAAGATCAATTAAAATTAATTATAAAAGGGCTTCCAAAACATGGAGGAGCCATCCACGATTATCTGGTTGTAGATTTTACGGATTTTGACAGTTACCAAAAAATAATTACCGCGTATTTTGAAAGCCATAAGGTTGATATCCTGGTGAATAATACTCAGGGGCCATCTTCGGGCAGTGCCCTGGAGAAAAATATTTCGGATTTTCAGGAGGCCTTTGACCTGCTTTTTAAATCTGTTGTTTATACGACCCAACTCGCTTTAAAACATATGCTGGAAAATAAGTGGGGGCGTGTAATTAATGTAGCGTCAATATCAGTTAAGGAACCACTCAGCTACTTGGCACTTTCAAATACCATCAGGGCTGCAGTGGTCACGTGGGCAAAATCATTAGCCAATGAGGTAGCATCTGATAAAATTACCGTAAACAGTATTTTAACGGGATATTTTGATACGGAGCGGATAACAGATTTGAATAAAAAGAAATCGGAACAAATGGGCATACCTGTAAATGAAGTGCGCAAGGCCATGGAAAATCAGGTGCCCATGAAACGCATTGGCGATCCTAAGGAATATGGATATTTGGTTTGTTTTCTGGCTTCAGATAAAGCTTCCTATATAACTGGAACAAATATTCCCATAGACGGTGGCTTGCTGAAATCACTTTAAGAACTGATCTGATTCTTTATTTGAAGTAAAACTAGTCCTGTAAAGTCTTTGTTCATAGAAATTCTTTAGGCATTGAAAAAAAAGAATCCCATTTATTTCTTTTTGCCATGCTTTATAACCGGGGGATACTTTGAAAATACTTTGCCTACTATTTCATTAAGTTTCCTTTCTCTTGTGTTTGGCGAACTATTATCACTAAAATTACTGAAGCTTGTTGCCTGCCAGAATAAGGCGTCCTTCTGGCTATCTACCAGATCGAAAATTATTTCCCGTTCCATATTAGAGCCTCCTAAAGGAACTCCTATGGAGACACCTCCTCCAACATTGCCACTTGTACCTCCCAGTCCAACCCCCACTGAACTGTTACTTGGAGTTACAAAAGATTTGCTTTGAATATTTATATAGAAATCCGGTTCCTCAGATAACAAAATTCCCTTCATTTGCAGTGTTGAATCGATCGCATTAAAAAGTCGCCTTGAATCCAAATCACTTAGCCCGGTTTGTATTTCCGGATAATAATTATAAGTGCTGTAATTGCTAAAATCCACAGATTTATCAAAATCATAATTTACCCGCACTGTACTACAGGAAAACACGCTTACCAATACAAGTAAGTATACTATATTTCTCATAAACGATTTTATATAAAAATAAAGAAAAAAAACAGGGAAGCTGAAAAATGTATTACTTAATCGTTTATTAGCAACCACAATCTATCCTTAAGCTCATTAAGGCCTAATTGCGATACGGAAGAAATGAACATATACGGAGTATCCTTTAAATCTTTATCCAATTCTATCCTCATCTCGTCCATCAGCTCCTCATCCAGCATATCGGATTTGGAGATGGCTACCAATCGGTTTTTATCCAGAAGTTCAGGATTATACCTTTTTAGTTCATCTAAAAGAATTTCATACTCTTTGCTGATATCTTTGCTGTCTGCAGGTATTAAAAACAACAGGATGGAATTGCGTTCAATATGCCTTAAAAAATAATGCCCCAAACCTTTGCCCTCTGCAGCTCCCTCTATGATACCCGGGATATCTGCCATGACAAAACTCCTAAAATCCCGGTATTTTACAATTCCCAGGTTTGGTTTCAGGGTGGTAAACTCGTAATCTGCTATTTTTGGTTTTGCAGATGTCAATACCGACAGTAAGGTAGATTTACCAGCATTCGGAAATCCTACCAGCCCAACATCTGCCAAAACTTTCAGCTCCAGGGTCAATTGCAGGTCCTGCCCGGATATACCAGGTTGTGCGTACCGCGGGGTTTGGTTTGTAGCTGTTCTAAAGTGCCAGTTCCCGCGACCTCCTTTACCCCCTTCAGCCACAATTTTTTCTTCGCCATGTGCTGTAATTTCAAAAAGCAATTCGTTGGTCTCCGATTCGCGAACAATGGTTCCCAAAGGTACATCCAAATACACATCCACCCCATCGGCACCTGTACTTCTGTTCTTGCTTCCATGCTCCCCGTGCCCTGCTTTAAAATGCCGTTTAAATTTATACTCCAGCAGTGTCCAAAGGTTTTCATTCCCGCGAATAATGATGTGACCACCTCTTCCGCCGTCCCCACCATCGGGACCACCTTTAGTTATAAATTTTTCCCTGTGTAAATGCATTGACCCTTTACCTCCATTACCGGAACTAACATACATCTTAACATAGTCCACAAAATTCCCTTCGGTCATCGTTCAATGTTCGTTTTAAAAAAAGTAGTATCCTTTTGGCCTATTTGTAGAGTCTGATCAACTCTCCACCTGTATGGCATCAATTACACCTCCCAGGCGCTCTGTAATCTCCTCTATTGCCCCAATACCATTTACGCTATAGAATTTATCCTGAGCCTCATAATACTCTTTAAGTGGAGCTGTTTTTTGGTTGTATTCGTCAAAACGATTTCGGATCTTAGCCTCGTCCTGATCATCTGACCTGCCACTTATTTTACCTCGTTCCAACAAGCGTTGGATAAGTACTTCATCATTGGCCTCCAGTGCAATAGTGGCATCAATTCGCATTTCCTTTGACTCCATTAAGTTATCCAATGCTTTTGCCTGGGCAACGGTTCTGGGAAAACCATCAAAAATAAATCCATTGGCTTCCGGATGTTCTTCAACCTCATCCCTCAACATTTTAATGGTCACCTCGTCAGGGACGAGATCGCCTTTATCAATGTAGGTTTGTGCTAATTTCCCGAGAGCGGTTTTGTTCTTAATATTATATCTAAAAACATCTCCTGTGGAAATATGCATCAGATTATATTGATCTTTTAAAAAAGCAGCTTGTGTTCCCTTGCCTGAGCCGGGTTTTCCAAAAAGTACAAGATTAATCATATGGTTTTGGTATAGTTGATGTACGTCTCTTAAATTTCTGCCCTGCTCTTTATAATCCAAACCGTAACCCACAATAAACTTATTTGGAATTTCTATACCAATATAATCAATGGGATATTCCCCATTATATATTTCGTGTTTATAAAAAAGGCTGGCAATTTTAAAATCCTTGACATTAGTCTTTGTAAACAAATGAACTAATTCCTGTAAAGTCCTCCCCGTATCAATAATGTCTTCCACGATTACCACACTTCTACCCTCTAAATTTTCCGGCAGATCTAAGAGTGTTTCCACAATTCCGGTGGAAATAAGGCCACGGTACGAAGCTAACTTCACAAATGAAACCTCACAGGGATAGGGATAAAATTTCAGTAAATCAGAAATAAACATAAAGGCCCCGTTCAGCACCCCAACAAATATGGGTACCTCATCTTTATAATCCTCAGCAATTTCAGCAGCAATTCTCCTTATTGCATGTTGTATTTCTTCTTCTTTGAGAAATGGTTCAAATAATTTGTCATGCAACTTTATCAATGGTATCGGTTTTATAGGATGGCAAAGATAGTATTTTGCTTTCTCTTTTTTAGGCTTAGAGCCCCAGAATCTAACATTTAGATGTATTTTTGTAGCCAGTCAAAACAATCTTATTCACCCAGGATAGTATAAGTTAATGAATATTTTTTCTTCTGATTTTAAGCTTGGTATTCTTGGAGGAGGTCAGCTTGGTAAAATGCTCTTGTACGAAACAAGGAAATTTGATATTTATACCAAAGTTCTGGACCCTTCGGCTGAGGCACCTTGCAGGATAGCCTGTAACGAATTTGTTCAGGGACACTTGATGGATTTTGATACGGTTTACAATTTTGGAAAGGAAGTGGATTTACTTACCATTGAAATTGAAAATGTAAACTTGGATGCTCTTGAAAAATTAGAAAATATAGGGAAAAAGGTTTATCCTTCCACGAGGGTACTTCGAACCATACAAAATAAGGCCAAACAGAAGTTATTCTATATTGACCATCAAATTCCCACGGCACCTTTTTCCAGATTCGCTTATACAAGTGAAATTAAAGATAGTGTTGCACATGGGGGCATTGCGTTCCCTTTTGTATGGAAAAGCGCCCAATTTGGGTATGACGGACAAGGGGTTAAAATTGTGCGTTCCCTGAAAGATCTTGAAAATCTCCCTAATGTAGAATGTATTGCTGAAAGCCTTATTCCGTTTAAAAATGAGCTCGCTGTTATTGTATCGAGAAATGTTCAGGGAGAAGTAATCACCTATCCGGTTGTGGAAATGGAATTTCATCCGGAGGCCAATCAGGTTGAATATGTCTTATGTCCGGCCAGAATCGATACTAAAGTTGCCCTTAAGGCCAGGGAGATTGCCTTAAAATTATCTGAAAAATTACAACACATAGGCCTCCTGGCCGTTGAAATGTTCCAGACCGCAGAGGATGAGATTTTAGTGAATGAAGTAGCTCCCAGACCCCACAATAGTGGTCATTACAGTATTGAGGCCAGCTATACAAACCAGTTTGAACAGCACCTTAGAGCGATCCTTGGCTTTCCCCTTGGCAGCGCGGATAGCAAATTAGCCGGTGTTATGGTAAATTTGGTGGGTGAAGAAGGGTATACCGGAGAAGTAGTTTATCAAAATATTGAAGAAATTTTCAAACTAAACGGCGTTACACCTCATATTTATGGGAAAAAGGAAACACGCCCATTTCGAAAAATGGGGCATGTTACTATCATTCATAAGGATATAAACGAGGCTCGCATAATTGCCGAAAAAGTAAAAAAAACGATTAAAGTAATCAGCAAATAATAAAAAAATGAGCAAAGTAGCAGTTATCATGGGAAGCTTAAGTGACCTTCCCGTAATGCAGGAAGCCATTGATATTTTAAAGGGTTTTGATATAGAAGTAGATGTTGACATAGTATCTGCGCACAGAACGCCGGATAAATTATATGAATTTAGCAAACAGGCCCATAAAAATGGATATGCTGTTATCATCGCAGGGGCCGGTGGCGCTGCTCATTTACCCGGAATGGTTGCCTCACTTTCTCCACTCCCGATAATAGGGGTACCGGTTAAAAGCAGTAACTCTATAGATGGGTGGGATTCAGTTTTGTCTATATTACAAATGCCCGGTGGTGTTCCGGTTGCAACTGTTGCCCTTAACGGCGCTAAAAATGCGGGCATACTTGCCGCACAGATTATAGGAAGTAATGACCGGTGTGTAATGGACAAAATTATTTTATACAAAGAAGGACTAAAAGACAAAGTTCTTAAAGGGGCTCAGGAAATTAATAAACATAAGCAGGGAAATTAAGCAGTCTTGCCCCAGGTAAATTAAATCCTCTTATCAAACAAAATAAAAACATTGGTCTTTATATGAATCCATTATTAACCCCATTTGACACCATACCCTTTTCCAGTATTAAAAATGAACATTTTATGCCGGCCTTTAATCAAGCCATGGAAAATGCCCGAAAAGAAATTGATGATATAAGTAATTCTGAAGAAGAACCTTCTTTCAAGAATACTATTGAGGCACTGGAATTCTCAGGACAACATTTGGATCGTATTAGCAGTTTGTTTTTTAACCTCAACTCTGCAGAAACAAATGATACCATCCAGAAGATTGCACAGGAAATATCGCCTTTGTTGTCAGAATTTGGCAATGATATTACGCTGAATGAAAAATTATTCCTAAGAGTCAAAAAAGTCTTTGAGGATAAAGGCAAATATCAACTTACTGCAGAACAACAAACTTTGCTCGATGAAAAGTATAAACATTTCAGCAGAAATGGTGCTAACCTTAATGATGAGCAGAAAAAACGCCTTAGGGAGATTGATACCCGGCTTGCAACATTAAAATTAAATTTCGGTGAAAACCTTTTAAAAGAGACCAATAGATATGAAATGCACCTTACCAAAGAGGAGGACCTTGAAGGACTTCCTGAAGGGGCAAAAGAAGCAGCGGGGCAGTCAGCAAAATCCAAAGGAAAAAATGGCTGGCTTATAACCCTTGATTATCCAAGTTATATTCCCTTTATGAAATATGCCCGTAATAGGGAACTCAGAAAAGAACTGGCAATAGCATTTGGAAGCAAAGGGTTTCACGATGATGACCTGGACAATAAAGCCAATGTACTGCAAATTGCAAATTTGCGACACCAAAGAGCCAACTTGCTGGGCTATAAATCACATGCCCATTTCATACTAGAAGAGAGAATGGCTGAAACCCCGGAAAAAGTAGATACTTTTTTAAAGGAATTGCTGTTAAAGGCAAAACCTGCAGCCCAAATGGAATTTAAAGAGCTGTTGGAGTTTGCAAAAGGATTGGATGCAATTGAACAACTGCAATCCTGGGATGGGGCCTATTACTCCGAAAAATTAAAGCAAAAGCGCTTTAACATGGACGACGAGAAACTTAAACCGTATTTTAAGCTGGAAAATGTCATAGAAGGGGTATTTATAATAACTGAAAGGTTATATGGGTTAAGGCTTGAAGAGGTCTTTGATGTGGACAAATATCACCCTGAAGTTAAGACCTATAGAATTTATGACAAAGACCATAAATTTGTATCCCTGTTCTATGCCGACTTTCATCCCAGGGAAGGTAAACGATCTGGTGCCTGGATGACTTCATTTAAACCTCAGTACATTTTAAATAATAGAAATGAAAGACCACAGATTTCTATTGTCTGCAATTTCACCAAACCTACAGAGAATAAACCGTCACTGTTAACCTTTAATGAAGTTACTACGCTATTTCATGAGTTTGGCCATGCGCTCCACGGAATTTTAGCAAATACCACATACCCCAGCTTATCGGGCACTTCGGTATATTGGGATTTTGTAGAATTACCCAGTCAGATACTGGAAAACTGGTGTTACGAGAAGGAAGCCCTCGAAATATTTGCCAGGCATTATGAGACGGAAGAGCCAATTCCGATGTCATTAATTAATGGTATCAGGGAATCTGCCACATTTCAGGAGGGGATGGCTACCTTACGACAACTGAGCTTGGGATTTCTGGATATGGCATGGCACGCTTCTGATCCTACTCCTATTTCAGATGTTAAAGAACACGAAATAAAAGCTTTCAAAGACACCCTGCTTTATCCGGATAACCCGCAGATGTGCATGACTACCACTTTTGCCCATATTTTTCAAGGCGGTTATTCCGCAGGGTACTACAGTTACAAATGGGCAGAAGTTTTAGATGCAGACGCCTTTGATTATTTTAAAGAAAAAGGAATTTTTGACAGAGAAATAGCAAATAAATTTAAAAATCAGATTCTTTCAAAAGGTGGAACTGAAAAGCCAATGGTGCTTTACAAGCGTTTTAGGGGCAGGGAGCCTAAAATTGAGGCGCTTTTAGTGCGTGCCGGATTAATAAAAAAGACTACTTAAGCTAATTTTTTGTTTCTAACGCTTCATATCCCCCCAACAGGTCAATAACATTATTATATCCGGATGAGTTGAGCATCTCGGTGGCACTTGCACTGCGTTTGCCTTTTTGGCAGTAGACATAAATGGTCTTCTCTTTATCAATATTTTTGAAGTCATTCATAAAATCCTCATCATACCAATTTATGTTTATTGCATTATCCAGATGTCCTTCAGCATATTCCTCAGGAGTACGTACATCGACAAGAACAGCATTTTCTAAATCTTGAGGTGTCAGTTCCGAGATTGGCATAGATTTAGTTTGAGTACAGCTTATTTGAGTAAATAATAGTAGAACGAGAAAACTGATATTTTTCATAATTGTGGGTATTTTACTTAAAATTAAAAATTTCACTAAAATTAATTTATTTTTGGTCACCACAAGAATCAAAATGACGGAAAATCAATTAAATCCTGGTTTATGGGTAGATCAATATGCTGACTATCTATTTAATTTTGCAGTTTCACGGGTAAGTGATGCCGAAATTGCGAAGGATTTGGTGCAGGAAACATTCCTCGCCGGATTAAAATCGGCGAAAAATTATAAAGGTACAGCTGCGGAACGAACCTGGCTTATTGCCATTTTAAAACGAAAGGTGATAGACCATTACAGAAAGACTAATTCGAAAAAAGGCAAGGCCGAAGTACGAATTAATTATGGTTCTCAAAATGATTCTTCCGGAGATTGGCTGGAAGAACAGGTAGCTGATCCTTTTAGCACTCTTGAAAATGATGCCCTGGAAAATGTCGAATTGGGACTGGCAATTCAGGAATGTATTTCCAAACTACCCAAAAAGCAATCTGAGGTATTTGTCATGAAAACTATTCGTGGATTAAGCACGGATGATATCTGTAATGAACTCGGAATAAATCCGTCTAACCTATGGGTAATGGTGCATAGGGCGAGAACAAATCTTATGGGATGCCTTAATGAAAATTGGTTTAAAATATGATTAGCTGTGAGAAAGCAAATATAATTTGCAATAAAAATCAATACAAAGAAGCCACACTTCTGGAACAAATTAAATTAGGTTTTCACCTTTTATATTGTAAAACCTGTGTTTCATTTTCCAAAAAAAATACAAAGCTAACCATGCTTTGTGATAAGGCGAATCTGCTTAGCCTTTCTGAAAAGGAAAAAGAAATACTCAAAGAAAAGATTGATCAAAATATCTAAATACAACTTTCCAAAACTGTCAGAAGCACTAACCAACAAATTGGAATACTTTCTACAAAAAAAGAAGAAAAATATTTCGATTGATTTCTACGTGTCATAAGAATCATGGCAATTAAAATAATAAACAACATGCCTCTTCCTATAATATCTAAAGGGCTCAAATAGTCCTTAAGAAATGTTATCATAAAGAAAATTAAAGCCAGCAGCAGTCCAAGAATTTTGGTTTTAGATACTCCTATTCGCTGTGGTATGGTCTTTAGATTCAATTCATCATATTCCAGATCCCTTATTTCAAATGGAATTAACAATATGAGTATCAGAATAAATTGTTGTAAGATATAAAGACCAATGTCCCAGGAGATTGAAAGATGAGAAGAAATTACAGGAATTATAACCGTAGTCCCCGTCCATACAATTGCCACCAGCAATACTTTTAGCAACCCTGAACTCCTTAAATTTTTATGCCCTGGAGAAATGGGCAATGCATATAATCCTATGAGCAGCGCAAGTACAAAACAAACCAGCCACACCTGATAACTCAAAAAAAGGAAATGATATCCGGCAAATACAAATGCTATAAGACTTAAAATTTGAATTTGCCTGTGATAGCTATTATTTACAATGACATATCTTTTTGCTTCGACACCATATTTAATAAAATTATAAGAGGGTATGGTGCCAAAAAAAACAAATTGGACTAAATGCTGTTCCGGTATAATGTTTAAGTACAGATCGGAGATCAATAGCAGGCTTACTACAGCAAATGCCACATGAATACTGGCATCAAGATAAAAATTAAAAATACGGCCCATCCACCCCATTAAACAAAAATAACCAAACTGTTCATAAGGTCTGTTTTTCGTTAAAAACTTTAAGTTAGTGTGCTTTGAAATGCAGTATTTTACAAGAATTAATCCCTAATTTTGTTCCCTATTATTTTAGCTAAAAAATCCGGAATTATGAAGACAGACCTGTTTGCCTCACGACATATAGGCATACGAAAAGAAGATCTGCCAAAAATGCTTAAAACCATTGGGGTGCAAAGTATAGATCAGCTTATTAATGAAACTATTCCCGATGAAATAAGACTTAAAAAACCTTTGGACCTCAGCGAGGCAATGAGTGAACATGAATTCCTGTCACATATAAATTCCCTTGCAATAAAAAACAGGATATACAAAACTTACATCGGCCTGGGATATAATGAAAGTATAACCCCTTCTGTTATAAAAAGAAACATCCTTGAAAACCCGGGATGGTATACGGCATATACACCGTATCAGGCTGAAATTGCGCAAGGCCGGCTGGAAGCCTTATTAAATTTTCAAACCATGATTTGCGATCTTACGGGGATGGAGTTGTCCAATGCTTCACTACTAGATGAAAGCACAGCTGCTGCCGAAGCGATGACTATGCTTTTTGATGTCAGGACCAGGGACCAGAAGAAAAATGAGGTAGTTAAATTTTTTGTCTCTAATGAGGTAATGCCACAGACCATATCATTACTGCAAACCAGATCAAAACCGCTGGGAATTGAGTTGATAACCGGGGATCATGAAACATTTCAGTTTGGTAAGGATTTTTACGGTGCGCTGTTACAATACCCCGGCAAATATGGTGAGGTCTTTGATTATAGAAGTTTTGTTCAAAAAGCGGGAGATAATGAAATAAAAGTTGCAGTTGCTGCAGACATTCTCAGTTTGGTATTATTAACCCCACCCGGGGAAATTGGAGCGGATGTGGTGGTTGGAACTACACAGCGTTTTGGAATACCTTTGGGATATGGGGGCCCGCATGCTGCATTTTTTGCTACCAGGGAAGTTTACAAAAGAAATATCCCGGGAAGGATTATAGGCCTTACCAGAGACACAGACGGGAACCAGGCATTGCGAATGGCGTTACAAACCAGAGAACAGCATATAAAAAGGGATAAAGCTACATCCAACATCTGTACGGCTCAGGTCCTGCTTGCTGTAATGGCTGGCGCTTATGCAGTTTATCATGGCCCCCAAGGATTAAAATATATAGCTGATAAAGTTCATTATAACACCAGGCTATTAAGTCAGTTACTCCAAAAACAAGGCTTTGAACAATTAAACTCCTCTTTTTTCGACACTATTAAGGTACGTGTTCAGGATTCTCAATCCTTAAAATCAATCGCTGAAAAAAATAGCATAAACTTCAACTATATTGATAGCAGTACTGTTTCTATATCTCTTAATGAAGCAACAAATGAAGATGATATCAAACTTATTCTAAATTGCTTTTTTCAATTGACCGGATCTAATGGATTGAATTCCGTTAAAGAGAAAATAAAGGACGTTATTCCAATTCCGTTAGTCCGTAAATCTACCTTTCTTGAAAACGAGGTCTTTAATACCTATCATTCAGAGACGGAATTAATGCGCTATCTTAAAAAATTAGAGCGGAAAGACCTGGCACTTAATCATTCCATGATTTCATTGGGCTCTTGTACCATGAAATTAAATGCTGCGAGCCAAATGCTGCCTTTGAGTATGCCGGCATGGGGAAACATTCATCCTTTCGTTCCAGTAGAACAGGCGGAGGGTTATCAAATAATACTTCGGGAACTTGAAAGGGATCTGACAGAGATTACAGGTTTCGCCGGTACTTCGCTACAGCCCAATTCCGGGGCACAAGGTGAGTATGCCGGGTTAATGACCATTAGAGCGTATCATGAATCCAGAGGTGAATTTCATAGAAATATCTGTATAATTCCTTCATCGGCACATGGCACAAATCCGGCTTCCGCAGTGATGGCCGGAATGAAGGTTGTTGTAACCAAAACAGATGAAAGAGGAAATATAGATCTTACTGACCTGCAGGAAAAAGTGGAAATGCATTCAGAAAATTTAGCTGCATTAATGGTCACATATCCTTCAACACACGGAGTTTTTGAATCCTCAATCAAAAACATAACTCGGTTAATTCACGATCATGGCGGACAGGTTTATATGGATGGCGCCAATATGAATGCACAGGTTGGGTTGACAAACCCGGCAACAATTGGAGCAGATGTTTGCCATCTGAATCTACACAAAACTTTTGCAATACCCCACGGAGGTGGCGGGCCGGGAGTAGGACCTATTTGTGTTGCTGAACAATTAGCACCCTTCCTCCCGGGAAACCCTGTAATAAAAACCGGTGGCAGCAAAGCAATTTCAGCAATTTCAGGAGCACCCTGGGGAAGTTCATTGGTTTGTTTAATTTCTTACGGTTATATTAAAATGCTGGGCGAAGCCGGTTTAACCCAGTCTACAAAAATCGCCATTCTTAATGCGAACTATATTAAAAATAGGTTAAGTGGAAAATTTGATGTTCTTTATACTGGTGAAAAAGGCCGTGCGGCACATGAAATGATCATTGACTGCAGGCCATTTAAACAAAACGGAATAGAAGTCACCGATATTGCTAAACGCCTCATGGACTATGGTTTTCATGCCCCTACAGTATCTTTTCCTGTAGCAGGAACTTTAATGATAGAACCTACGGAAAGTGAAAA
This sequence comes from uncultured Flavobacteriaceae bacterium, assembly GCA_963793325.1. Lineage (GTDB taxonomy): Bacteria > Bacteroidota > Bacteroidia > Flavobacteriales > Flavobacteriaceae > Eudoraea. The sequence continues at coordinate 69,418 of CAWBZU010000003.1, read as the reverse complement.
TCTTGATGAATTAGATCGATTTTGTGATGCTATGATATCAATACGTGGTGAAATTGATAAGTCATCCGCAGAAGATGCCATTAACCTTTTGAAAAATGCACCACATACTCTAAATATGTTAACTGGTGATTCATGGGATTTTCCTTATTCAAGGCAAGAAGCTGCCTTCCCATTGCCCTTTGTTGTTGAAAATAAATTTTGGCCCAGTGTCAGAAGGGTAGATGATGCCTATGGAGATCGTAATTTAATTTGTACATGTGCTCCCATGGAAGCATATATGGAGGCATAGTTTACCTAAAATAAAAAGGGTTTTGCAGCTTATTTTGAAGCTGTAAAATAAATTTTATTGTTGTTTGTTTCAACTGAACATCGTAATTAATTATTATGCGCTGCATAGTAGGGTATAGTGTTTTTAGTAATTTTAATAAAACTTACACAACTCCCCTTTATATGAGTATTGGAATTAGCGGCACAGGGTGTTATATCCCGTCGATCACTACTCAAAACAAAGATTTTGAGCAACACAATTTTCTTACCAGCGAGGGAATTCCTTTTACCTACAACAACCAGGTTATTATTGAAAAATTTAAAGCAATAACGGGGATTGATGAAAGGCGTTATGCCCAAAAAAAGCTTAACACTTCAGATTTGGGATTCTTTGCAGCCCGTGATGCTATTGAAGATGCCGGTATTGATGCTGAAGAACTTGATTATATCATTTTTGCTCATAATTTTGGTGATGTATCCTATGGGAAATCTCAGGGGGATACGGTGCCCAGTTTAGCCACAAGGGTAAAGCATCATCTAAAAATTAAAAACCCTAATTGTGTTGCATATGATATGCTATTTGGGTGTCCGGGTTGGATTGAAGGAGTGATACAGGCAAACGCTTTTATTAAAAGCGGAATAGCAAAAAAGTGCCTCGTAATCGGGGCTGAAACGCTTTCCAGAGTAATAGATCAACACGACCGGGATTCGATGATTTATTCAGATGGTGCAGGCGCATGTATTATTGAAGACTCTCAGAATTCCGGTGAGATTTTGGCCCATACTTCTGCCACATATACAGATGAAGAAGCCTATTATCTATTCTTCGGTGAATCTCATAATAAATCGTGTACCAGTAAAACACAGTATATCAAAATGTACGGGCACAAAATTTATGAATTTGCACTTAATCACGTTCCCATTGCCATGAGGAAATGCCTGGACCAAAGCGGTATTCCCATTGGTGACGTAAAAAAGATATTTATTCATCAGGCGAATGAAAAAATGGACGAAGCTATAGTAAAACGATTCTATAAGTCCTATAATTTGAAAATGCCTGAAGGTGTTATGCCAATGAACATTCATAAAATGGGAAACAGTTCTGTTGCAACCGTCCCCACCTTATTTCATATGGTTAAAACCGGAATAATAGAAAATCAGCAAATAGAAAAGGGTGATGTTGTTATCTTTGCCAGTGTTGGTGCAGGTATGAATATCAACGCAATAGTCTATAGATGCTGAAAATATGTATGAAAAAACTTTTCCCGGTAAAAGGTATAAGAACACACTTGCCTTTCTTCAAAAACATATAACAACCAAGGAGTCGATTCTGGATCTGGGTGTTCCTAATCCATTTTCTGAAATCATGCGGCAGCATGGCTATACGGTTGAAAATACAGGCGGCGAGGACCTGGATTTAAATTTTGATTTAGTAAAAAGCTCAAATGCAAATGTAGTCACAGCCTTCGAAATATTTGAACACTTGCTTGCCCCCTATAACATTTTGAGAGCAATTAAAGCGGATAAGATTGTTGCGAGTGTCCCATTGCGGCTTTGGTTTGCCACAGCCTATAAGAGCAAAACAGACCCCTGGGACAGGCACTACCATGAATTTGAGGCATGGCAGTTTAATTGGTTACTAGAAAAAGCCGGTTGGGAGATAAAAGATACATATAGCTGGACTAATCCAGTTAAAAAATTAGGAATCAGGCCTTTATTGCGAGCCTTTACACCTCGTTATTATATTGTTTATGCAGAGCGTAAAATGAAGCCTGAAAGTTCTTCACCAATTGTTCCGGAATAATTATATCCCACTATCGTGAATTATTATATTGTAATCTGTGCACATAATGAAGAATCTTATCTGGCTGCCACGCTTAATGCTGTATTAGTGCAAACAATGCCTCCTAAGAAAGTGGTGGTGGTGAACGACAATTCTACTGACGCCACAGAAGCTATCCTGGATAAATTTGTCTCCGAGACATAAACATATCTCAAAAGTCAACAGAACTTCATCTACCCTTCATATGCCGGGCGCTAAAGTTGTGGAAGCATTTAAGGACGGGTATAAGATGCTGGACGAAGAATATGATTTTATTGTCAAGCTGGATGCCGATATTATTCTCCCTGAAAACTACTTTGAAAAAATTTCTGAATTAATAAGTGCAGATCCCAGGGCCGGTATATTAGGTGGATTTGCCTATGAACAGGATACAAATGGAACCTGGAAATTAAATCACCCAATGAACAAAGATCATGTTCGGGGGGCTTTTAAAAGTTATACAAAAAAATGTTTTAAATCTATTGGAGGACTAAAGAATGCTATAGGTTGGGACACTGTTGATGAATTGCTGGCCCAGTTCAATAACTTTAAAGTGGTTACTGACGATTCACTAATAATAAAGCATCTGCGCCCTCTGGGAGCTTCATACAACAAACAGGCACGTTACCTCCAGGGAGAAGCAATGTATCGAATGCGCTATGGATATCGGATCAGTTTTATTGCATCACTTAAAATTGCGTTGAAAAGGAAAAATTCAGGATTATTTTTAGATACTTTAAGGGGTTATAACATGGCCAAAAAGCAGGATTTACCTTTTATGGTTTCTGAGAAGGAAGGTGAGTTTATCCGCAAACTGAGATGGCAAAATATTTGGAATAAATTATTCTAACACCTGAGTAATAGGCTTGCCGGTATTTCCATTAGGGAATGCAATCCCTAATAACGTTGCAATGGTGGGTGCAATATCAGGAATTTCCGTTCTTATGGCCGTTGAACCCGGTTTGATGCCCTTGCCGTAGAAAAGAAGTGGGGTGTGGGTATCATAAATCTGAGGAGACCCGTGTGTGGACCCCGTTTTACTATAATCAATACTTCCCGGTTTTAACACCATCAAAATATCTCCGGAGCGATTCATGTTATACCCGTTTTGCACTATGTATGGAATTCCACTGGTGTACTCATTATTGCGCATTTGATGGGCGGTGTATACCTTTGCAAAGACGCCATACGAAAGTAACTCATTTGCCAGGGTCTCCTGGACTTCCTTTAAACTTAAATCTAAATTTTGAATAACCTTATGGTCGAGGAAAATTTGGTTGTTGGAGTAATTTTTAATTAAATCTGTAGAACCGTACTTATAAGTAATAAATTCACCCAGTGCTGCCCGTATTTCGGGGTTATTGATATATCCTGCCGGTATTTTTTGATCTCTTAAATAAGCCGGAACATTAATAGCTCCATGATCTGACGTAAGAAAAACGGTGTATTCCCCATCCCCAACCTTCGTGTCCAGATACTTGAAAATTCTTTCTAAATCACGATCTAATCGTATGTACGTATCCTGTATTTCCTTAGAATTAACACCAAACCAATGACCCACATAATCTGTGCTTGAAAAACTTATAGCTAAAAAGTCTGTTGTATAGTCTGTCCCCAGCTGCTCCCCTTCAATCGCTTCCAAGGCGAAATCTGCGGTGATACTATTTCCAAAAGGTGTTACTTTTAGGAGTTCATATTTACTGTTCCCTTCCCATAATCCCGGAAGGTCATGGGGGAATACCGGAGCATTTTCACCGGAAAACAGGCCCTCATAGTCATTATTATCCGGACCGCTTTCTATATAAGAAGCAATATTCTCAATAGTATTCCAGGGCTTTTTATAGTCCTCAATAACTTTAGAGGAATTAAACTTTACCACCCAATCAGGTAAATTCTCCATATAATAAGTACTGCTTATCCATTTACCTTCACCTCCGCCCTGGAACCAATAAGCAGCATTAGCCGTATGACCTCCCGGAAGAACAGCTCCCCTGTCCTTTAGCGCAATAGCTATAACTTTACCCCTCATCTGCGTATGTAAGCGCAATTGATCTGTAATAGTCGTTACAGTAAGCCTGTGAGGCGACATTTTTCCCACATCTGAATTCGTCCCAACTGCAGCATATGATTCATCGGATGCACAATAGACCATTTTGTCATTCTCCTTTTCATACCACTCATTACCAATAATTCCATGTGTTTCCGGAGTAGTGCCTGTGTATACAGATGCATGCCCGGGTCCTGTACTTGTAGGCGCATAATTAAAGTGATTATTTTTGCAATTAAAACCTTTATTGACAAAGCGCTTAAAACCATCATCTCCATAATGATCCCAAAAACGTGTGAGGTAGTCATAGCGCATCTGATCTACAACTATACCTACAACCAATTTAGGTGTAGTTTTTAGAGGAGCAGAAATTTCTATTTTATCAGATTCTTTGGCCCTTCTTTGGCCCATAACTTTTGAAGTATAAAAAAATAATCCAATTAATAAGATGGAAAAAAAATAACTTTTGCGCAGCATGTTATATAAATTGAGGTCCCAAAAGTAATTAAATTAAGCTTTAAAATTTTAAATGAAGGTTAAATGAAGGCTAATATTACTATTTTTACGGGCAGAAGTAGAGCATAGTTTCATGAATTATATCTCATCAATAGGCCGCTATTACATTATGGTACGCGAGGTTTTTAAAAAACCGACAAAGTGGTCAATAATGAAGTCGTTAATTTTAAAGGAAATCGATGAATTAATATACGGTTCTATGGGGATCGTTATCTTTATTTCTATTTTCATGGGAGGAGTTGTAGCAATCCAGACTGCCTTAAATCTCACAAACCCCCTGATCCCAAAGGACCTGATCGGTTTTGCTACCAGACAATCCGTTATTCTGGAGTTTGCCCCAACTTTTACATCTATCATAATGGCAGGAAAAGTGGGTTCTTATATTACATCCAGCATAGGCACTATGCGAGTGACTGAACAGATAGATGCTTTGGAAGTGATGGGAGTAAATTCTCTAAATTATTTAGTATTTCCAAAGATTATAGCCATGTTCCTTTATCCTTTTGTAGTGGCAATTGCCATGTATCTGGGGATTTTTGGAGGCTTGATTGCAAATACACTGGGGGGGCACAGTACATCCACAGAATTTATTCAAGGTATTCAATTAGATTTTATCCCTTTTCATGTAACCTATTCATTTATTAAATCGGTGGTTTTTGCCTTTATAATTGCCACCGTTCCATCGTTCCATGGCTATTACATGGAGGGAGGAGCCCTTGATGTTGGCAAAGCAAGTACTACTTCATTTGTTTGGACGAGTGTGGTGATCATTATTTCTAATTTTGTTCTTACACACCTATTGTTAGGCTAATGATAGAAGTTAAAAACTTACATAAATCATTCGGAGATACCCATGTATTAAAAGGTATAACTACTTCTTTTGAAAAAGGAAAGACCAATTTAATCATAGGTCAAAGTGGCTCCGGTAAAACGGTATTTATGAAGTGTCTTTTAGGGTTAATTGTACCTGATCTGGGAACGATTAGCTATGATGGCAGAATGTTTGCTAAATTGTCTCCCAGTGAAAAACGGGATTTAAGGCAAGATATGGGAATGGTATTCCAGGGCAGCGCATTATTTGATTCCATGACGGTTGAAGAAAATGTAATGTTTCCTATGGATATGTTTACCAGGCAGTCAAGATCTGAAATGGAAGACAGAGTAAATATTGTTTTAAATCGTGTTAACCTTATTGATGCCCATAAAAAATATCCTGCCGAAATTTCCGGTGGGATGCAAAAAAGGGTAGCTATTGCCAGGGCCATTGTAATGAATCCAAAATATTTATTTTGTGATGAACCAAATTCCGGTCTTGACCCGAAAACGGCAATTTTAATAGATAACTTAATTCAGGAGATCACCAAAGAATTTGACATTATTACAGTAATTAACAGCCACGACATGAATTCTGTAATGGAAATTGGTGAAAAAATAATCTTTCTCCAGCATGGCATTAAGGAATGGGAAGGAACCAATAAAGAAATTTTTAAAACAGACAACAAGGCCGTCACTAATTTTGTTTACTCCTCTGAGTTATTCAAAAAAGTCAGACAAATGTATATTGAGGAACGAAACTAGTTTGCCCTCTATTTTATCCGCACTTTATCATCATTTATTCGCAATTTTAGCCATTTGCTCAGTTTCTGAGTATCCTGGTTAATATCACTCTGTTTTGTGTCCTTCTTCCATACAACTTCAAATATGGGAATGGTATCAATTTTAGTAAAATCGGTTGTTATGGTATAAGCAAACCCTAAACTATCCAGATTATCATAATTGGTTTTGGCTTCAGCACTTATCTGTTCAAAGGGAATCTGTTTTGTCGTTAGCTTACTCATTTGAGCGAGTTCAGATTCCAGAAGACTTATGCGTTCATCTTTATTTAATAATTCCGCCTTTTTAGACTCATATAATTCATTAATATAATTAAACTTTATTTCAGAGTCATCCCTTCCACCCTGTACTATTTTTAATTCTGTATTTTTTAGCCTTGAAAAGGTGTTTTTTTGTTCTTGCCAGCTGGCTATAACATTATCGGGTATAAATTCGTCACCCATGCAGACTAATTCAATTGTAGATACCCCATTCTTGTTATATTTTATTTCTGTAAGGTTGTCCAAATACCTGCCTCTATCCTTAAATTTATAAAGCACAATTGTTTTGTTAATTAATTCCTGCGCCTGACTCATATATCGGGATTCCTGAAATACATTATAAAACGTAATTATTGCCGGGATCATAACCAAAATAGCAACTAATGAAGTTATCCTTGCAAAAAATCGTCGCTTTTTTGAATTAATATAACGAACCATTGGAAAGCGCAGTAACTTAAGAACAATCACTGTCGCAAGAGCTATGAAGATGGTGTTAATTATAAACAGGTACATCGCGCCTGAGGCATATTCCCAGTTACTGATTGCCAGCCCAAAACCAACGGTACAAAGAGGCGGCATTAAGGCAGTTGCAATCGCAACCCCAAAAATTACTGTTGCGACAGTCCCTTTTTTTGCCCTAGCAATAACCAGTGCGAATCCACCAAAAAAGGCTATCAGAACATCCCTGATATCGGGCTCTGTTCTCGCTAATAATTCAGAGGATTCATCTCTGAGAGGGAAAAATTCAAAGAATAAATAAGCGGTAAGAATACTTATGCTCACCATTATGGCAAAATTCTTTAATGAACGCCTGAGGGTATCAATATCGTTTATGGCAATTGACATTCCCACTCCTAAAATGGGGCCCATTAGTGGCGAAATAAGCATTGCACCAATTACGACTGCTGTAGAATTTGCATTCAAACCTACCGAAGCAATAAATATGGAACATATCAATATCCAGATAGTATGCCCCTTAAATGGAATATCGGCAATAATAGCTTCTTTAGTGGCCTCCTGATCTGTATTCTGCCGGATATTTAAAAGCCCGTAAATGAATTTTTGTGAACTACCTAAAAAACCCTTAAAATCCTTTTTCGCCTGTTGTCCGCTAAGATTCTCATCAGTATCAGACATTGGATCTTTATCTTTAAAATCTTCATTCATAATTATATGTATTGATCTCCAAATTGTTTTTTTACTTCTGCTAACACACTTTTAATAGATTGTTCTTTGGATTTAGGGTAAATCATCAAAACTTCCTTTTTATCAACAATGATATAATCTTTTAATCCATCAATAACAGCGATTTTGCCTTTTGGCAAACGAATCATATTTCCGGTAGCATCTTCACATAAAACCTTACCATTAACAATCGCATTGCCATTCCCATCTTTCCCGAGTTTCTCATATAATGACCCCCAGGTACCAAGATCATTCCAGTCAAAAGTAGCGGGAAGCACAAAAATTGCTTTCGCCTTTTCAAGGATAGCATAATCTATTGAAATATTCTCGGCCTTTGGGTAATTTATACGAATGAAGTCCTTTTCCCCTTCCGTATTGAATATGGCAAATCCGGAATTAAATAATTCATATTGATCTGATTGAAATTCCTTAAAAGCCGCCAATATGGTTTTAACACTCCAAATAAAAATACCTGCATTCCAAATAAAATTCCCTTGTTTTAAAAATGTCTTGGCAGTCTCATAATCCGGTTTCTCCCTGAATTGCTTAACAGGAAACAAGCCCGAGTTTTCCTTTTGTGTTTCATGTTGTTGAAATTCAATATACCCAAATCCTGTGTTGGGAAAAGTAGGCCTAATTCCAAGAGTACACATCACATCCTCCTTTTCGCATTTGTCAAAACAGCTCCTGACGTTAAGTTCAAAGGCTTTTTCATCTTCTATCCAGTGATCACTGGGAGCCACAATCATCAATCCTTCCGGATTTGTTTTTTTAATTTTTAAAGCCGCATATAAAATGCAGGGGGCGGTATTTCGCATCACAGGTTCCAAAATCACCTGATCTGCAGCTATCACTGGAATCTGATTTAAAACAAGGTCATTATATTTTTCATTGGTAAGAATTAGAATATTCTCTGTTGGTACAAATTTATTTAGACGGCTAAAGGTTTTTTGTAAAAGCGTCTCGCCAGAACCAAGCATGTCATGGAATTGCTTTGGAAATTCAGATGTGCTTACAGGCCAAAACCTGGAACCCACTCCCCCTGCCATTAAGACGGCGTAATAATTCTTATTTTTTTTCATTTATCATATATTAATTTCGAACTATCTCCACTTCAGCATGTGGTTGAAACAGGTATACCTTTCCAGACGCAACCTCTATACATTCATATCTTTTTACTTTTCTTTCTCCCTTTTTAAATAGCTTTCCATTGTATAATTTAAAGATACTTCCAGAAGGTAATTCAAAAACATGGATTTTATCAGTAGCAATATCATAGGATTTCAAAGCCATGGACAAATTCAAATCGGTTGTACTGCTGGCTTTTGGATTTCTAAAATGTCTTGCGAGGATTGGCAAAAGAGAAGAAGGAAAAATTTCCGGTCTAATAAATGGCAGCATCAGATATTGAAAAGTCCGCTTCCATTCCAGGCCATGAGGTTTTATTCTTTTGCCATATTTTTCAAAAGCTACCAGATGTCCAATTTCATGGATTAGGGTTATTAAGAAACGGTATTTGTTTGAAGTAGCATTGACGGTAATTTGATGTGACCCATTAGGCATTCGCCGATAATCTCCATGACGAGTCACCCTCTGATCTACAACCTTTAGGTTTACGCCATGGATTTTGATTAGCTCCATACATGGAAATACGGCCTTTTCTGGAAGATATTTTAGTAACACATCATTCATTATCGCAAAAATAGCTTTTATTGTATTTAATGCTGTAACCAAGTTTGGTTTTGTAAAAAAATGCTGCCGGGATGGGAAAATTAAAAAAACGTCAGACTCTAAGGTGTGCTAATGCTCACCTGAAGGAGCTTCCCATTATAATATCCCTGACCCTTAATGGCAAAATCCATTATATAAACAGCCATATCTGCAGCACTTACAGGTGCTTTATATCCTGGAAAGGCTTCTTCCAGCATTTCGGTCTGGACAGCTCCAAGTGCAAGAACATTAAACGAGGGGCCAGTTTCTTTAAATTCTTCAGCCCATAATTCAGTTAATGTAATTACAGCCCCTTTACTTGAACTATAAGCTGAAAGACCCGGGAATTTCATACTCCCCTGTACACCCCCCATTGAACTAATGGTTACCACATGTCCTTGTAATGACATTTTTGGAATAAGTAGTCTTGTTAGTTCTGCGACACCAAATACATTAACCTTGTATATTTCCTCAAATTCAAGCCTTGATGTCTGAAGAAAAGGTTTGTTCAATAATTGCCCCGCATTGTTAATTAGGATATCAACGGTTCCCCAGTTATCTTTCAGGAATTCTTCAAGCTTTTCAAAATCTTTATCGCTGCGGATATCAAAAGGAAATGCAGAAATATTTTTGTTTTCTAATTCCTTAATTGGCTTATCGTTTCTGGAAAGTGCCAAAACCTTATGTCCATTTTGAGCAAACAGGCGGGCGAGCTCATATCCAATACCTCTGCTACATCCGGTAATTATTACATTAGACATTTAATAATACTTTATTTCCTGCTCCGGGGAATTTGTAATTCCTTCCAATACGGGAATTAAATTATTTATTACCCGGGTCATATGTTCAAAATTCATTTGGTCCACCTCATCACCAACTTTATGATAATAATCAAAATTAGTAAAATCAAAGGTTGCAAAGGTTTGCGAAGGAACATTAAATACCTTGTGGAAAGGATAGTTATCCGATCTTTGAAAAAGGCCTATCTCCTTGGCAGTAGGTAAATATCCTACCAAATTTTTATTCGCGTATTCATTACTTTTTTCTGCCAAATTGGATTTATCGTAACCTGTTACATACATCATATGGTCCTTTCCGTTCATAGGAACGCCTGTCATTTCAAAATTCAGCATTAAATAAAGATTAAGATCTTCTTCCTTTAACTTGTTGGCAAGGTGATCTGATCCCAGCAGACCTTTTTCTTCAGCACTAAAGAGGGCAAATATGAGGCTTCTTTTATTACTTTTGGAAGTCCCAAAGTACCTGGCCAACTCCAGGACAGTAGTAGTACCGGAAGCATTATCATTTGCACCATTGGCAATGGAATCCCCATTTTCATCATTTATAACACCAATATGATCGTAATGTGCTCCAATAATGATATATTCATTTTGGAGTTTCTTGTCCGTTCCTTTTATGACACCGACAATGTTGTAAGCCGGTTTTGGATAATTCTCCAATGTATCCTTAAAGTTTTGGAAATAGGGCTTTAATCCATTTTGATAAAAGATACCTTCTATAAATTCGGCTGCTTTCTCTATCCCTTCACTTCCGGAATCCCTTCCTTTAAGATCATCCGATGCCAAATAGTTCATTATTCCCATGACCCTAATACTGTCCGAAAATTGACTTTTGTCACGAATATTAACCTCCATGGGTTTTACATCTGTGACTTTCTTCTCTTCGGCAGATATATTCAGATTTCCCTTGAGTCCATCGGGCCCTGCAGGAGAATCAGAAGTAGTTGACGGAGCTTGTTTTAGCGAACCACAACCAGAAAAAATCAATAATAAAAGTAAAATAATATGTTTCATCGGTATATCGAAAAATAAAAGGTACCCAACTATTCCGGATACCCTAATTTATGGTTGAATCTATCTTCGTTACTATTTTATCAGGCCAACATGGTCACAGGATTCTCCAGATAGGCGCGCAGAGTCTGCAAGAATTGTGCCCCTGTAGCACCATCCACTGTTCTATGATCACAGGCCAGACTAATTTTCATAGTATTCCCAACTACTATTTGTCCGTTTTTAACAACCGGTTTTTCAATAATAGCACCTACAGAGAGAATAGCGGAGTTAGGTTGGTTAATAATTGATGTGAATTCGAGAATTCCAAACATTCCCAGATTGGAAACCGTAAATGTACTTCCATCCATTTCGGCCGGGGTTAATTTTTTTATTCTTGCCCTTCCTGCCAAATCTTTTACTGAAGCACCAATCTGTGTTAAGCTCATCTGGTCCGTAAATTTCAAGACCGGCACCACCAGGCCATCGTCTACCGCAACGGCAACCCCCACATGAATATGCTGATTATATCTGGTAGTGTCACCATTCCAAGTAGTATTAACCTGTGGATGTTTTTTAAGCGCCATTGCACTTGCCTTTACCACCATATCATTAAAAGAAACTTTCGTATCAGGAAGGCTGTTGATCTTTTCCCTTGATGTTATGGCATTATCCATGTCCACTTCAATCATAAGGTAATAGTGTGGCGCCGTAAATTTGGATTCACTCAATCGTTTGGCAATAACCTTTCGCATTTGAGAATTTTTCACTTCCTCAAAATGTTCTTCGCCAGTTGGCAGTATTTGGGGTGTACTGGCCGGACTTTGCGCACTTATTTTATCATCCGTGACCTGAGCAGGAGTAACTTTCTCTTCAGACGGCACAAAATTTTCTACATCCCGTTTAACAATCCTGCCATGATCTCCACTACCCTTAACGGCAATCAGATTTATTCCTTTTTCCTCGGCAATTTTTCTCGCTAACGGTGATACAAAAACCCGCTGACCAGAGTTTAAAGGTTTTTCTTCTTTAACATCACTTTGCGTTTCCTTGGAAGTTGCATTTGGCGCTGCGGCTAAATTGCCTGTTTTGGCCTTTGAAGCAGATTTAGCATTTAAGATCGCATCCACATCAGTTCCGGCCGGACCAATAACGGCCAATACTTCATCAACCGGTGCTGATTCGCCCTCCTGTATTCCAATATATAGAAGTTGCCCGGAGTAGAAGGATTCAAATTCCATCGTTGCCTTATCAGTTTCAATCTCTGCAAGTATATCACCCTCTTCCACTTCATCTCCCACTTTTTTCAACCAGGTGGCAACAGTGCCTTCTTCCATGGTATCACTTAGACGAGGCATTTTGACAATTTCAACTCCTTCCGGGATTTCATTGGAAATGTTAGTTTCTGTCTTTTCCGAAGATTCCTGCGGTTTATTAATCGTTTCTTCCTGAGGTTCCACTTTACTTTTTGATGTCTCCTTATTGCCATTCAACAAAGACGAAATATCTTCTCCTTTTTGTCCAATTATAGCCAATAATGTATCAACCGGCGCACCTTCGCCTTCAGCAATACCAATATGCAGTAAAGTGCCTTCATGGAAAGATTCAAATTCCATCGTAGCCTTATCTGTTTCAATCTCGGCCAGGATATCTCCCTCTTCAATCTTATCACCAACATTCTTTAACCATTTAGCAACGGTACCTTCTTCCATGGTATCGCTTAATCTGGGCATATTTATTACTTCTGCCATTTACTTATAATTTGTGTTGTACAAATGGATAGTCTTTTTGCTCATAAACCATATCGTAAAGCTGTTCTACTGGAGGGTATTCAGACTCTTCAGCAAATTTCTCACATTCCTTAACAAGATTTTTCACCCTGTCATTAATAGCCTTCAATTCCTCCTCTGTTGCGTATTTTTTATCCTTAATTACGTCGAGCACCTGTGTGATAGGATCTATCTTTTTATATTCTTCTACTTCATCTTTTGTCCTGTAGTGTTGTGCATCAGACATGGAATGTCCCCTGTAACGATATGTTTTCATTTCCAGGAAAGTGGGCCCTCCCCCACTTCTTGCCCGCTCTATAGCCTTACTCATTTCCTCAGCTACTTTCAATGGATCCATTCCGTCAACAGGCCCGCAGGGCATTTCATATCCCAGACCGAGCTTCCAAATATCTGTGGTATGAGCAGTTCGTGCTACCGAAGTCCCCATGGCATAACCATTGTTTTCGCAAACGAATACAACCGGTAATTGCCATAACATGGCTAAATTAAATGTCTCATGGAGAGAACCTTGTCTTACAGCGCCATCACCCATATAGCAAAGAGTTACTGAATCTCTTTTAAAATACTTATCGGCAAATGCCAAACCGGCACCCAGAGGTATTTGTCCACCTACAATACCGTGGCCGCCATAAAACCTGTGTTCTTTTGAAAAAATGTGCATTGAGCCACCCATTCCTTTAGAAGTGCCGGTAACTTTGCCATACAATTCTGCCATTACCTTCCTGGGATCAACACCCATGCCTATCGGCTGAACGTGATTTCTGTAAGCGGTAATCATTCTGTCTTTTGTAAGGTCCATAGCATGTAATGCGCCCGCTAAAACAGCTTCCTGACCATTATATAAGTGCAAAAATCCACGAACTTTTTGTTGAATATATACCGCGGCAAGTTTATCTTCAAACTTTCTCCAGAACAGCATTTCCTCGTACCATTTTAGGTATACCTCTTTGGTAACTTTTTTCATCAAATAATTGTCTTTTAAGTGTTCTTGTTTTATTCTCAAAAATTCGGGTCTGAATTGTTAAGTAATATCAAGGGAAAACAAAAATACACATTAAATCAATAGTGAAAAAAAAATGATAAAAAAGGTATAAATCAAGTGCGATAAAAAGGATTGGACAGGAAATCGAATTTCTTTAGGAGCAGAAAGAAAAGACTTATTTTAAGTAGGAACTTCCAAATGCCAAGGGCAGGATATCTTCCAAGGACTCACATTTAAATATTTTACCTGAAAATCCCATCATTAAAATAGCTATAGGCGAATTTTGTTTTTGTTCATATTCGGCAATGGCTTGCCTGCAATTACCGCAGGGTGCTGCTGGTTTGTCAACTTTACGGATATTAGATGATGCACTAATGGCAATTGTATTTATTGCAACATTGGGATACTTTGCGCCTGCCTGGAAAAGTGCTACCCTCTCTGCACATAAACCTGATGGGTATGAGGCATTCTCCTGGTTATTACCTATTACAATTTCATTATTTGCTAAAAGCACAGCTGCGCCAACCAGGAATTGTGAATAGGGAGCATATGCATTTTCTCTGGCATCCACTGCAATTTGCATGAGTGCTTTTTCACTTTTAGAAAGATCTTCCAAAGTATCATAAACGAATAAATCAAAGGATATCCTACGTTTTTCCATAGTATGTGATGAATTCCCAGGTAACCTGAATTAATTAAATGTACTTTATTTTGAATAGTTGTGCAAAACTGCCCTCATTCCGAAATAAAAAAACCTGTCCGGGGACAGGTTTTTACTAAATATGCAATTTGGATTAATCGTTATAGAATTCTTCACCTAAATTAAAAGTAAGCGAGAATCGCAAAGTATTTTCCAGAGGGTTTTTCACTTTTGAAGTAGAGAAAAGATATGAAAGATCTATCTGAACCGATTTAAATTTAAATCCGGCGCCTAATGTAAAAAACTGTCTTGATCCCTTAAATTCACTTTCATGAAAATAACCAGTTCTGAGCATAAAAGCATTTTGATAGGCATATTCGGCACTTAATGCCCAGGTTACCTCCTGAAGTTCTTCTTTGAGGCCACCTGGGGCATCTCCAAATGACTTAAACACCCCTTCAAACCAGCCTATTTGCTGATATATGTCATTATCTGCAGAATCAATAACTCCATCGTCGTTAAAATCCTGGGGAGTAGGCACTAATAGCTTGTTGAATTCCAAATTTAAACCCAGTACATTATCCTGATCAAAAATAAAATCAAACCCACCACCAATACCAAGGTTGCTGGGCAAAAAGTTGGTTTGACCACCTTCATCATATTGCATTTTACCACCAAGATTGGAAATGTTAAATCCACCTTTCCACCTTCCATCAAAACTATTGTAGGCAATTTCCCTGGAGCGGAAGTATCCTGCGACATCTACGGCAAATGTACTTGCAGCCTGTGAATCCACATCGCCATTTTCAGGTAATTTAAGGTTTGAATTAATATATCTGCCTCCAATGGCCATCGAAAATTTATCGCTTAGTTTCAATGCATAAGAACCGTCAATAGCCAATTCATTTGGTTTGGCTATTGTACCCGGATCTCCGGCAAATTGTCTTAATTCAATTTCACCAAGTGTAAAATAGCGTAAACTAAAAGCAAATGCACTCCTGTCATTTAATTTATTGTAATAACTCCCGCTTAATAAGGAGACGTCTGTAATTATACTTTCCAGATAAGGGGTATAACCTAAGCCTATACCCATTTTATGCTCAGCGAAAGCAAATTTAGCAGGGTTCCACTGCTGCGAAAATGCATCAACTGAAGTAGAAACACCCATATCTCCCAAGCCACCAGACCTTGCATCTGCTGCTATGGTTAAAAAAGGAACCGCCGTAGTTATTACTCTATCCTGCTCCTGTGCCGATAATTTAAACACAAGTGCTAACAAAGCAAGAATAACCAATTTTCTCATTTTTCTCATTTAATGTAGAATTAGTCCAAAATGGCAAATAATTACTAATTAATCATCTGCTTAAATTTGTCTTATTACTTGTTAAGTAACGACCATTTCAAAAATATCTTGTATTTTTTGCTATATTATTTTTGCGATTACCTGTTATATCGCTAAAAACAAGGGCTTTATTTGAATTTCCAATGATGTCTAAGTTCTTCAGCTTAGATTTATTTGGAAGCTGTTGTCCTTAATAATTCAAAAGAATTGTTTCAATCCATACTATATTGTGTTTTGTCCCGTTATCAAAATGGGTAATGTCCCAATAAATCTTGTCTGTGCAAATGGGCAAAAATATTTTCGAGGCTATAAAATATTATGTAATAATCATCGTTTTATTAGCCGAAAGCGACACAATTTTATTTAAATATTCTATCAAATTGCGATAAATGTTGTTTGATATTGAACTTAAGTCCTAAATACAGATGAAAAAACAGTTGATCAAAGTTGTACTATCTTGTGCAGTGATAACGGGAAGCTTTACATTTAACAGTTGTAATAAATCTTCCTCAGCATCATCAAAAAACGTTTCAAGAGCTACAGGCTGGAAAATAAACGCCAAAGAAGGTGGTTTTCAGTACAATTCTGACTTTAAAGAACAAGCAACGGGTCCCGGACTTGTTTTTATAGAAGGAGGTACTTTCACAAAAGGAAAAGTGCAGGATGATGTAATGCATGACTGGAATAACACTCCTACTTCCCAGCATGTGCAATCCTTTTATATGGATGAAACTGAAGTAACCAATGTAATGTATTTGGAATACCTCGATTATCTAAAAGCAGTATACCCACCTGAAAATCCGAAATACGCGAATATCTATAAAGGAGCACTTCCGGATACTTTGGTTTGGAGAAACCGGTTGGGATATAATGAGACCATGACCAATAATTATCTTCGTCACCCGGCATATGCAGAATATCCTGTCGTTGGTGTGAATTGGATACAAGCGGTTCAATTTTCCGAATGGAGAACAGACAGGGTAAATGAAGCCATGCTTGAAAGGGAAGGTTATTTGGCTCAGGATGCAAAATACCAGGCCCTGGGTGGTGAGGTGGAAGGTACATTTAGTACAGAAGCTTATCTCAACCGTCCGGAATCTGTTTATAACGGACAAATAGATTCATTGCAGGGTAAAATGAAAAAAGATTCCATATCGGCTTTTGCCAAGAGAAGTAGTGGTATTATCATGCCTGCTTACAGGTTGCCTACAGAAACCGAATGGGAGTATTCAGCAGCTGCGTTGCAGGGAACAAGAGAATATAACAACTACAGGGGTAGAAAAAAATATCCATGGGAAGGTGATTATACAAGAAATGGCCAGCGTGTGGGAAGAGGTGATCAGTTAGCCAACTTTAAACAAGGAAAAGGGGATTATGGCGGAATTGCAGGTTGGTCTGATGATGGTGCTGATATCACCGCAGAGGTAAAATCATACAAACCAAATGACCTCGGCCTATATGATATGGCAGGTAATGTTGCGGAATGGGTGGCTGATGTTTACCGTCCAATCGTAGATGATGAAATAAGTGATTTCAACTACTATAGAGGAAATATCTACATGAAAACAGCCATTGGCGAGGATGGAAAAGTAACTATCCTGCGAGATAGTGTAATTTTTGACACCCTGCCTAATGGAAAACTTGTAGCCGTGAATCTTCCCGGAGAAATCAAAATGGTTCCGGTTGATGATCAGGAAACCTATCTAAGAACCAATTTCTCAGATAGTGATAACAGAGCATACAGGGATGGTGATCCGGGTTCTTCCAGATTCTATGACCAATTTGCTGAAGATGATCCCGATACGGAATCACGTAAGATGTATAACTCACCAAAACACAGGGTAGAGCTAGATTCTGCCGGACAATTTGTTCGTAATTATGACGAAAACAATAATAGGACAACTCTAATAAATGATGAAGTCCGTGTTTATAAAGGTGGTTCATGGAGAGACAGAGCATATTGGCTTGATCCGGCACAGCGTAGATTCTTACCGCAATATATGGCAACAGATTATATAGGATTCAGATGTGCCATGTCCAGGGTAGGTTCCAAGTCAAAGACTAAAAATAAAACCGTAAGAGGTAAAAAAGCCAAATAGATTTAGATAAATAATATGAATTGAGCCCTGATGTTAGCATCAGGGCTTTTTTATATCTTTGTTTTTATGACCATTGACAAATTACATCAACTTTTTTTAAGGTACCCTAAGGTCTCTACAGACTCCCGAAACATTGAGTTAAATTGCATTTACTTTGCTCTTAAGGGTCAGAATTTCAATGGCAATAAGTTTGCTTCAGAAGCAATTCAAAATGGTGCGGCTTTTGCCATAGTAGACGAAACAGAATACGCTAATGATGAAAATATTTTACTGGTAGACGATGTATTAAAATCCCTGCAGCAGTTAGCCAGTTTTCACAGACAATACAGTAAAGCAAAAATTATTGCGCTTACAGGCAGTAATGGAAAAACCACTACCAAAGAATTGATATTCGCGGTCTTATCCAAAAAATATAATACTGTTGCCACTAAAGGGAATTTAAACAATCATATTGGCGTTCCCCTTACACTGCTTACCATTAAAAAAAATACAGAAATCGCCATTGTAGAAATGGGTGCAAATCATATTAGAGAGATCGAATTTTTATGTGATATTGCCCAACCCGATTATGGCTATATAACTAATTTTGGAAAAGCCCATCTGGAAGGTTTTGGAGGTGTAGAAGGTGTTATAAGAGGTAAAAGTGAACTCTATGATTTTCTTATTGCGAACCAAAAATTTATTTTTTTAAATGCGGATGACGTAATACAGGAGAAAAAATTAAAAGGTTACATGCGAAAATTTGGATATAGCATCTCCAATCCTGATTATTACCGGATAAATTATTTAGGCGCAGGTCCATATGTCCGCCTGGAAGCAGAGGAAACTGAAATTAATACTCATCTTATTGGCAGTTACAACTTTACCAACTGTTGTGCTGCAGTATTGATAGGCAAATATTTCAATGTTGCGCTAATGGAAATTAAGACTGCTATTGAGGCCTATTTGCCTGAAAACAATCGTTCGCAGATTTTGGATAAGAAGGACTATCATATTGTCCTGGATGCCTATAATGCCAACCCGAACAGTATGGAAGCTGCCCTTGAAAATTTTAAGAACATGCCTGGAGCTAATAAAATAGCTTTTCTTGGTGATATGTTTGAATTGGGTGAACATTCTGAGGCGGAACATGAAAAAATAGCTGATCTTGCTTCGGGAATGAACTTTGATGAGGTTTATCTGATAGGTGAGAATTTTTATAAAACCAATTCCGATTTAGAAAAATTCCCTTCTTTTGAAGACTTCGTGTCCTTCCTGAAAAATAAGAAGATTAAAAAGGGCAATCTCCTGATCAAAGGTTCGAGGGGGATGGCCCTGGAAAGAATTTTGGACTATCTTTAATACGTTAACAATTGTGGAGTGTATTGGATAAGCTCGATGAGCTCGCTGATCCAAATAAAGTCCGCTGCTGCAAATAGAAAATCCAATACCGGTTTTTGCCGTTATTGATATTTTATACCTGCCAAACTCAGGAACAAGTTCCCTGCAGGTATAAAAAATCCACGCGAACTCGTGTGGATTTTCTGCTTGATGTGGAGTGTATTGGATTCGAACCAACGACCCCCGCCCTGTCAAGGCGGTGCTCTAAACCAGCTGAGCTAACACTCCGAGTTTTATTTCAATGTATCTTGTCCTCAGAACTATATTCCAAAACAGCCTGCAATATCGGAAAATTATCGGGATCATCCTTAAATTCTAAGATAAGATCATTCACATTAAAACAATTAATATTCATTTTGATAACTTACCTGTACAGTTTACAATTTAATGTGTTCATTTAAATTATGTGTACTACTTTTAGAAAACTTAAATCGGTTCAATATGAAGATCATTTCATGGAATGTCAATGGAATCAGGGCAATCATTAAAAAAGAATTTTTTGAGTCTATAAATGTTTTGGATCCTGATGTATTATGTATTCAGGAAACTAAAGCCCAGGATACAGAAGTTGAAAAAGCACTACTCCCTTTAAAAGATCATCATCTATATTGTAATTCTGCAGAAAAAAAAGGCTACTCCGGTACCGCTATTCTGAGTAAATCCATTCCTGTTTCTATCAGTTATGGTATGGGGATATCTGAACATGACGAAGAAGGAAGGGTAATCTGTGCTGAATATGCCGATTTTTATTTAATCAATGTTTATGCCCCCAATTCCGGCCAGCAACTGGAAAGATTAACTTATCGAAGCTCCTGGGATGCGGACTTCCTCAAATATCTAAAGGAGAAAGAAAAAGTAAAACCGGTTATTGCTTGTGGCGACTTCAATGTTGCCCATCAGGCTATCGATTTGAAAAATGATAAATCCAACTATAATAAAACGGCAGGGTATACTCAAACAGAAATTGATGGAATGGACAATTTTATTAATTCGGGCTTTGTAGATTCATTCAGGCATTTGAATAGGGATAAAGTGGCCTATACCTACTGGAGCTATCGTTTTAAATCTCGTGAACGAAATACCGGGTGGCGAATAGACTATTTTCTTATCAGCAATTCTCTGCTCCAGAAAGTAAAATTTTCAAAGATACTCCCGGAATTCTTTGGTTCTGACCACTGCCCTATTTTACTGGAAATAGAGTTATAAAACGTTAAATACCAACATTTTTACTCCTGAGTTTTTCAACTAATCTACCAACAGTAAGACCCTGAACAATTATTGAGAATATTACAACGACATAAGTAATCACCAGAAACAGATCTCTATGCATTTCTGAGGTAAGGCCTAATGCCAGGGCTATAGATATTGCCCCCCGCAACCCTCCCCAGGTCATTATAAGATTTGTGTTGGGAACAAAGTCAAGGCGCCTTTTAAACATACTTACAGGGATAACCAGTGAAACATACCGGCAAATGAGAGCAATCGGAATGGTTAGTAGTCCGGCGAGTAAAAATTCAGGTTCCAGATCCAGAACCAATAATTCCATTCCTATTAGAACGAATAGTACGGTATTCAACAGTATATCAATAAGCTCCCAGAACTTATCCACATAAGTCTCTGTAAGCTCGGACATTGCCTGTTGCCTTGACTTTTTCCCACCTACCATTAATCCTGCCACTACCATGGCCAAAGGTGCAGAAACATGCAAATATTGTGCAATAACAGTACCTGTCATGACCGCAGCCAAAGTTATGATTACTTCAATATTATAATCGTCTATGGATTTCATCAGCCTAAACGTTATCCAGCCCAGCAAGATACCGAGCAGTACTCCCCCGCCCACTTCATGAACAAAAAGAGATATAATATTTGTAAATGAAAAGTCTGTCCCACCACCGCTAGCCAGTCCAAAAATAGTGAGGAAAATTACTACGCCTACACCATCATTAAAAAGTGATTCACCTACAATCTTGATTTCCAATTTTTTAGGAACATTAGCTTTTTTTAATATCCCTAAAACTGCGATAGGATCTGTTGGCGATATCAGAGCCCCAAAAAGTAAACAGTGAATCATTTTAATATCTAACCCTATCCCGTGCAGCATATAATATACTGCTATACCTACAAGAAAAGTAGAAACTAATACCCCAAAAGTTGCAAACAGGAAAACCGGACCTCTAAGTTCCTTCAATTTTTTTAAATCGGTATGCAAAGCGCCGGCAAAAAGTAAAAAACTAAGCATAATATCCAGCAGAACCGACCTGAAATCTATTTGGGTTATAATATAGCGCTCTGCATTTAATAGGGTATCATCAAAATAACTCAATGCAAAAATTCCCAGCGTAAAGAAAATAGTAATAACCGTAAGCCCAATGGTGTTTGGCAGCTTAATGTATCTTATGTTAAGATATCCAAAGAGTGCGGAAATAAACACCAATATACTGGTAATAATAAAGTAGTCCATAGGATACGAATATATTCAAATTCCAATTTAAAATTGGTTAACTTTTATTATAATATTTTATAAAAATCTAATGTGACTGATCAAAATCATTCCAGAAGTAGTATTGTCGATTTACCTTCGTTGTTCAAATAATGTTTAACCTAAAATATAATATTATGTCACTAGTCAAATTTAAAAAAAGGACAAGTCCTTTTTCAAACTTAATTACTTCTGATTTTTTTGACATGGAAAATTTCTTTGACGACAGATTCTGGAACCGCGGTTTAATGGAAGATCGTTTCTGGAATGGAAGAAAAGGAGAACCAGCCTTAAATATTAAGGAAAAAGACGATCATTTTGAAATTGAATTGGCAGCACCCGGATTTGCTAAAAAAGATTTTAAAATTACCCTGGATGATGGTTATCTTAATATTTCTGCTGAAAAGACTACCAAGGAAGAAGAAAAAGAAGAAAATTACACCAGAAGAGAATTTGGTTATAATGCATTTGAAAGATCCTTACTATTACCTGAAAATGTAAAAGATGAGGAAATTAAAGCCAAGTACAATGACGGAATTCTAAGCTTTAAATTAACCAAAAAAGAAATGGCTGTAAAAGCTAAACCAAAAGTAATTGAGATTAGCTAATAACTAATTTCAAGTTTACAATGCCCTCTGTCTAAAGCCTTTAAATTGTCCATGTAGTATAAGGTCATTATGATAGGGGGCATTACCTTTTAACCGGGCTTTGAATGATAATTCATCAAATAATTCAGGATACAACTTTTTTAGGCATTTGAAGATTATCTGAATTCTCCAAAGCCTTTAAGGCAGCTTTGTATCCCAAATTAAATACAGTATCCATATCACTTGTGGAAAAAGTTCTGTGATTGACCAAATCTTTTGGTGATATAAGCAGGGTGCAATCATCAAACTTTTGGAGTGAATCTTTTGCAGCCCTTATCTGATAGGCGCGTTCCAGGACATTATAAGCATGTTTTAGCTGATCTATTGCTACTTTGAGAAATGGATTGACATAAACACCAATAATCTGATCACAATAGCCTTTAATAATATCTACAGGGAAATTGTTCAACACCCCTCCGTCCACATAATACGAATCAGCTATTTTTACAGGCGTAAATACTCCCGGGAATGCAGCGGAAGCAAGTATTGGTCTGATTAGCTCTCCACTCTTAAATACATTTAAATTACCTTCCAAAATGTTAGTGGCAGTTATGAATAAAGGAATTTTCAGGCTTTCAAAATTGTCTTCAGGGAAAAATACAGAGAATTGGTCATATAACTTTTGAGAATCAACAAATCCAGGTTTCCCAAGCGCATAATTATTAAGGCTGAATATATTCACTTTTTTTATAAACTCCAGGATTTGTTTCCAATTCAATCCTCCTGCATATAAGCCTCCTATCACTGCACCGGCACTGGTTCCGGCTATATGAGTTATCTGAAAACCATATTCATCAATAGCCTTTAAAACCCCAATATGAGCAATACCCCTAAACCCTCCACCTGACAATACCAAGCCTGTATTCATAAAACAAGTTTAACACCTATAAAGGTAACATATTACGCATAAGTAATATAGTGACAGATGTTTTATTAAAAATTAAAAAAGATAAAATAAGGGGTGAGAAAAGAAATAATTGACCCCTTTGGTATTTGCAATAATACCATTTATAGTATTCCTAGTTATCAAAAAAGAAAATCTATTCTGAAAGTCGTTTTTTCCTAAACACTTTTTTGAAAATAAAGGGAATCATGACTTTGGCAACAAAACCATCAAAACTTCTTATTAAATTAAAGGGATAGAAATAAGTCTTAAGATCCTGAAGACTATGCTTCGCATACTCCTTATTGATCTCTCTTTCCAGAGCAAGGATTTTTAACTCCTTATCAATTTCCTTAAATGAATGGTATTTTCTGTTCATGGTTCTTCAAAAAAGTATTTGGAAAACATTTCCAGCAATGGCTTATTTAACCTGTCCCGAAAAATATAACCCAGTATTCCGAGTATGAGATAAACCAACCCAACTATTGCGAATCCATAAATGGAATTATCCAGTGCATAACCCAGAGCAATAGAAACCGCCAAACTCAAAAATAATAAGGCCAAAATAGCTAGTGTACCAACCAGTAAAACCTTAGCCAAATGAGTTACCAAAACCATGGATATCTTAAAACTCTTGAGCCTGGCGTATTCTATGCTATGCTCTAAATAAGAACTAACATTTTCATCTAATTCAGCAATATTTTCCCTTAATCCTTCAAAAGCCATAAGAGTCTACTTCTGTAATTGTGCATTTTTCTTCCTGATCTCTTCAAGTTTACGCTCTAACTGAACAATAATTTCATCTGCCTTATAACTCATAGTAGAGATGGTATCCTCTAATTTTTGCTCGAAAACTTCTTTTCGTTCATCCGCTACTTTCATAAGTTCTTCTTTGGCGTGCGAAATTCGCTCTGTTAGATCGTGTTTGGTATCAATTGCCTTATCCTTGATTCTTTTTCTGGTTTTTACACCTTCGTCCGGAGCGTATAAAATTCCTATACCGGCTCCTATTGCTGCACCTGTTAAAAGAGCTAACAAAACATTACTACTGTTGTCTGACATGATAATAATTTTTACGGGTTAATATGTGGTGAAGTTAGCGTATAGAGTTTCCAAACGAAATGATCTTAATCATTTCACTAAAAAATAATAACAATTTTTGTGTCTAGGAGTTATTCAGGAGTTGAAAGGATTGCTTTGCAATTTCCAATTCCTCATTTGTTGGGATGACCATTATTTTCACCCTTGAAGAGTTACTGTGTATTTCCCGAATTTCGGAAGACTTTTGAGCATTTTTTTCAGCATCCAGCTCAATTCCAAAAAAATCCATTTCAGAACAAACCAGGTTTCTGAGATAATCGGAGTTTTCACCAATACCCGCCGTAAATATCAGGGCATCCAATCCATTCATGACTGTACTGTAGGCACCAATGTATTTTTTTATCCGATAGGCATTCATTTCCAAAGCCAGCTGACATTGAACGTTACCTTCGTCTGCTTTTGCCTGAATTTCACGCAAATCACTATATCCGGTAAGGCCCAACATCCCACTTTTCTTATTGAGTAACTCATTCACTTCACTCAAGCTGTAGCCCAGAGATTCTACCAGGTAAAAAATCATGGAATGATCAATATCCCCACTTCTGGAGCCCATGATAAGTCCATTTGAAGGCGCAAAGCCTAAACTATGATCCACACTTTTTCCATTCTGGACAGCAGTAACACTGCAGCCATTACCTAAATGAATGCTAATAATCTTTGCCGTTTTTTTAGCTAAAAAATTTATGGCCTTTTCCGATACATATTTATGGCTGGTACCGTGAAACCCATAAAGCTGTATTCCGTGATCAGCATAAAATTCATTTGGGATGGCATACTTACGGGCCTTTATAGGAATGGTTTGATGAAAAGCAGTATCAAAGACTGCAACCTGTAAGGCATCCGGAAATAATTCTTCCGCTATCAATATCCCTTCCAGATTATGTGGATTATGCAATGGTGCCAACTGACTTAAATCTCTGATCTTATCCTTTACATCCTGATTTATAATTGTGGTTTCGGAAAAAGCAGTCCCACCATGGACAACTCGGTGTCCTACTGCATCTATTTCATTAACACCGGCAATGGCCCCTTTAACCGGATCCAGCAGTAATTCAATTACCCGTTCCAGTCCTTTTTTATGTGATGAAAACTGAAGAATTTCTCGGGTTTCATAATCGGCCTTGGTATACTTTAAATTTCCATTTTCCAGGCCAATCCGATCCACCATTCCGGAACACAAAACATCCTCTGCAGGCATATGCATTAACTGAAACTTAATAGATGAACTCCCCGTATTAATAATTAAAATATTC
This sequence comes from uncultured Flavobacteriaceae bacterium, assembly GCA_963793325.1. Lineage (GTDB taxonomy): Bacteria > Bacteroidota > Bacteroidia > Flavobacteriales > Flavobacteriaceae > Eudoraea. Next base: position 43,608 of record CAWBZU010000003.1, on the reverse strand, counting down.
ATTCTAAAGGGTTGAATTATACCGTTTGTGCCTGGATGGCCGTTATAATTACGGTATTAAATATATCATTTACGGTACTACCCCTGCTCAGGTCATTTACAGGTTTATTTAGTCCCTGGATTATAGGTCCTATTGCCAGGGCACCGGTTTCTCGCTGCACTGCCTTATAGGTATTATTACCTGTATTAAGGTCTGGAAAAATAAAAACACTTGCCTGTCCGGCTACTTCTGATTCAGGCATTTTGGTTTTACCTACATTTTTATCTACCGCCGCATCATATTGAATGGGACCTTCCACTTTAAGATATGGAGCTCTTTTTCGAACAATCTCGGTAGCCTCGCGCACTCTTTCCACATCCTCCCCCGAACCTGAAGTCCCGGACGAATAAGAAAGCATTGCAATTTTAGGATCTATTCCGAATGCCAGGCTCGTAGCCGCAGAAGTAATGGCTATTTCAGCTAACTGTTCTGCATTTGGATTTGGATTTATCGCACAATCACCATAAACTGAAACCCGATCTTCCAGACACATAAAAAACACAGAGGATACGATAGACACATTGGGTTTTGTTTTAATTAACTGCAAGGCGGGTCGAATTGTGTGTTGAGTAGTATTAACAGCCCCTGAAACCATGCCGTCTGCATCGCCCTTGTAGACCATCATCGTTCCAAAATAGGAGATATCCGCCATGAGATCCTGTGCCATAGCTATATCTACATTTTTATGTTTTCGAAGTTCATACAGGGTATTGGCGTAATCCTCAAAATATTCCGAATTTACGGGATCTATAATGCTTATTTTTTCAAAATCGATCAGCAAATCCAGTTGTCTTGCCTTATCCTTTATCTGCACTGGATTCCCCAAAAGAGTCAATTTAACTGCATCTGAATTAATTAGTTCCTTGGCCGCTTTAAGAACACGCTCGTCTGTTCCTTCCGGCAAGACAATATGCTTTTTGATACTTTGCGCCCTTTTAAGAAGATTGTATTGAAACATTCGGGGAGTTATCCCGTTTGCTTTAAAAGTTATAAGACGTTCTGCTAAGGCATTTATTGGTACCAATCTTGTGAAGTCAAGAATTGATACCTCTATCTTTTGCTTATTCTCTGCGTAGATCTTAGGTCGAATAGATCCAATTTTGTTAGCAATCGCAAAGGTACCTCCCTTAACAGAAACTATGGGCACTACTTCCGAAAGTCCTTCAATCAATTTAATGACCGGATCTTCAGGTATAAGTCCACCTGTAAGCACAATCCCCGATGCGGTCGGATAATTTGAAGAGAGGTTTGCCTGTAAGGCCCCCAGTATTATATCAGATCTGTCACCAGGGGTAATGACCAAACCATTTTCCTTAAAATGGGTGAGGTAATTTCTCAGTTGCATGGCCCCAACACTAAAATTACTTACCTGATTGTTCAAAAATTCCCGCCCAAAAAGAACTTCTCCTTCCAGCTCCTTAACAATCTCTTTCATTGTAGGATTGCCAAGGATCGGATTTAATGGAATGGTACCTATTAACACCTCCTTAGGGAGCGATTTTAAAAGGCCATTGGTAACCAGGTTTACATTTTCGGGCTGTACCTTATTGGCAATTACCATTAAAACTTCAACTCCTTTATGGGTAAAGGAATCATAAGCCAGGTAAAGGTTGTCAACCAGTTCTTCCAGTGTTTTGCCCACCCCACTTGCCAGAATAATAGTTGGGATGCCGAGATTTTTGGCTATAAATACATTTATGTCCCACTCAATAATTGATCCTTCTCCGGAGAAATCGGTTCCTTCCACCAGTACAAAATCAAATCGGGATTCAATATCTTTATACTTTTCTATGATCTTGTCTAATACTTCATCGCTCTTATTCTGATTGTATTTTTGAATAACCTCACTTCTGGTACAGGCATATGCTTCGCTATACTCCATTTGTATATCGAAATAGGAAATTACCGTATTAATATGATTATCCTTCTCACCGGGTTCGTAGTCATCAATTATTGGCCTGAAGTAACCAACTTTTGCCGCCTTCCCCAATAATAAATGCATGAGTCCTAATGAAATTAAGGATTTGCCGCTGTTAGGTTCGATAGTAGCAACATAAATGGCTTTGCTCATTGATTCCCGGTTTTTCAAAGTGCAAATTTATAGTATTCCATTTACTAAAACGATATTCTTTGACTATAAATATATCCGGGTTTCGGTCAGTTTTACAACTATTAAAACTCCAGGTCATCTTTTTAACCATTGGAGTATATGCAGACATTATACTACTTCCGGAAGGACTAAAAAGGGGATTTTTGTTTTAAAGGCAACTTTTTTAATAACAGGTTCATGTGTCAATCCCTTAAAAAAGCCATGTTGAGAATTAATCATTGCCAGCAACCCTGCATTTTTCCTTTCTGTTAGTTCATTGAGCTTTAAAGCAATGTTAGGATGATAGTCAGATTCTTCAAAAACACTACGCACCCCTTTTAACAAATTACGCAGTAATTTCTTTAAGTTTTTTTGTTCTTCATTTAATTCCCGTTCCTCGGTAATGTGAATAACTCTTATCAGTGATTTGCGTAGTTTGGCAAGATCAAGCAATGGTTTTAATTCAACGCGTTGATATAAATGTTTAAAATTTGTAGCAAACAAAATTTCACTGAAAGATTCAAAGTCATAAGAATTTGGAATTACAATTACCGGACAAAAGTTAATATTCTTAATGACGCTTACCGTATTACTTCCCAAAAATATTTCCTTTAAACCAGAGGCTCCCTGGGTTCCCATTATAATGTAATCCACATCCTTATCAATTACTTCCCGACCTATGGTATTTAACAATGAATCGGCAACTATAAACCCTTCAAATTGGTGTCCCGGAACCTTATTTATCGTATTTAAATGTTTGACAATTTTCGATACTTTTCGTTCAGATTCTTTATATATAATTTCATGAAGCCGGGTTTCACGCTCTTTGTTTATTCCACTTATTACACCAGATGGGCTTATCTGATGTGCATGAATTATAATGAAAGTACAGGGTTTATGTTCAAAAAGAAATATAGCATATTTTATAGCATGCCATGCATTTTTAGAAAAATCAGTTGGTAAAACTACTCGCATCATTATAATGAATTATTTGATAATCAACTTGTAACCTGCATTAAATTCCGCTGCTCATTGCGGAAGTATAAGCAATGGTGTTTTTGAATGAAAGCCCATTTTTTTCACAACAGCTTCACGGGTCAGTTTCTCTATAAAATTATGTTTATAATTAATTAGAACAATGATATCTGCCAAGACCTCTTCTGCAAACCTGCTGATTGAATCAGCCACACTGACCTGGATTTCCACATCATGAAAAGAATGTGCGACTTTTTCCAATCGTTCTATCAAAATCTTTTTATTGGAAATTTGTTCCTTATTTAATGAAAATTCCTGAGCTATATGGCATATTAAAATTTCAGATTTCCATTCCTTTGCAAGGTCTGTTAGCGATTTTAATTCATGTTTTGGGTAAGGCCTGATAAACTCTGTTGGGAACAATATTTTACTTAAACCCTTAAAATCATGTTTACCTGGAACGGCTAATATGGGACAGCTGTTTATCATTTTAATCAACTTTACCGTATTACTTCCCATAAAAATTTCTTTGGCCCCTGTTGCTCCTTGTGTCCCCATAACAATCAGGTCGAAATCTTTTTCAATACATATTTCCTTCACCGAATTGATTAAATCGTTTGATACTGAACGCGTTTCAAAAGTGTGGTTTTTATTGCTGTGGTTAACTTTTAAATACTGAACTATTTTGTCAAGCTCAATAGCAGAATTTTTGCCAAGAGAATCGTAAATAATTCCTAATCTCTCCTTGCTCTTATCTCCAATAATATTTGCAAAACTGGGCTCATAGGTGTTTAAAATACAAAAATGACAAGGTATATGCTTATGCATTTTCAGCGCTGCAAAAATGGCATTCCAGGCATTATTTGAAAAATCTGTAAGTAGTAGTACATTTTTCATCTTCGTCCATTATTTCGTGACCGCTGCTGTATCTCTCATGACCAGGAATGGTATTTTTACATGAAAACCTATTTGATCTACATTTTGTCGCCATAGGAGTCTTTCCACAAAGGAGTGTTTTCTGTTCATCATCATAAGCAGATCAATATCATTATTTTGTACATAATCTAAAATTGTTCCAGGCATTAAACCGCCTTTTAATTCGGTATATGTTATTGGCAAACCATCCAAAATACGATCAAGAGATTTCTTATTTTCCAGTTGGCTCACAGTCAGATCATACTCCTCCTTTACATGTAAAACAATAAGTTTTGCCTGATTCATTTTAACCATTAGTATGGCAGTGCTTAACTCGTTCTCCTTGTATTTTGTCCAATAGTCTGATGGGAGCAATATTTTCTCAACTTTTTTATATGTATAATTTTCCGGAATTACCAAAACGGGTGTAAGGGCTTTTCGGAGAACATAAACTGTATTTGTGCCAAGAAATATTTCCTTAGCCCCTGTTGCCCCTTGTGTTCCCATCACTACCATGTCGATCTCCTTTTGTATTGTCACTTCATTGATCTCATCTGTAAGTGTATTAAAGGCTGAAATTATGCCATAGGAATGCTTAGGGTTTTTATAGGCTTTTTTAACGTCCTCCAGGGTTTTCTCTAAACCAGCCAGTGAAATATCAACATTTGAATCAGGAATAGCACTAAACAAAGGACCTCCAAGCATATAATCCATCCGGTAAAAGGAAGGTGTATACGTGTGAAGTATAAAAAAATTACATTTTATATTCTTAAATAACTCCATAGCATAAGAAATAGCGTTCCAGGAATTTTTAGAAAAATCGGTTGGAAGAAGTATGTTCATCGTAATGGTATTTTATCCAAAAATATAAACAAACAGTTATGTTAACTATGATTTTAATCAGTACAGATAATCTGAAAAAATGTAAATCCCTGCTCTTAATTTAAAAGAAAATAAATACAGTTGGGATGACCAAAATCATTTCTAAAGACAGTACTACTTCTCATCTTTAAAGTTCACTTTAAAACTATAATCATGGCACTAAATTTTAATCAGTATGCTACAGAGGGTAACACATTTCTAAAAGATTATGCCAAGGAAATGAATCTTGGTAAAAATACAGATAAAGCGGGCAGAGTATTATCTTCCATTCTGCATGCATTGCGCGATTTAATTTCTACAGAGGAATCTTTGCAATTCATTGCACAACTTCCCATGTTCTTAAAAGCGGTTTACGTAAACGGATGGACTCTTAAAAACAAAAAGAAGTTGAAAGTTAAACACATGGCAGAATTTATAGACCTCGTGCGAAAACACGATGGTCCTTCAGCTATTAATGATTTTGAATACAGTGATGAAGTGGCAGAGCAATATATTGATACCACCTTTATTTATCTGAGAAAATACATTTCCCTTGGTGAAATGGAAGATATCAGGGATGGCTTGCCAAAAGACCTTAAGAGTATGATATATTCGAATATCATGTTTTAATTCTTAAAAAGAGACAGGTATTGCGTTAAGGGTGCAACAAACCCGATGCCAAAAGGCTACAGGCTTATTTTGGGATGACGAAGGTCATTTTAAAGTTATAAGCCTCAGCGTAATTTAGCACTTATATAAACACTTTTAATTTATAGTCTCATGAAAAAAATGATCACGCTTTTCGCCTTTATCTTTCTACCCATTATACTCTTTTCTCAGGATCTGACCGGACTTGATGAAATAGCACCATTTAGTGAAGGATTAGCTTCAGTACGAAAAGGGAACCAATGGGGCTTTATTAATAAAGAGGGTCAATTGGTAATAGATTTTAGAGATGATTTCGTCTGGAACAATACCCCCAATACATCTGTAAATGATGTTAGTAGCATACGTTATCCTCAATTTAAAAATGGCAGATGTATGATCAAAAAATTATTGGAAGAAGAGGAGATTCTTACATATGGTTTTATTGATTCAGAAGGCAAGGTAATCATAGAGCCTGAATATTTGAATTTAACTGAATTCAACGAAGGATACGCTGTCGGCATCCTGGTAACTAAAAGCTTTAGAGGAAAAAATAATTTCCAGCTGAACATCTATGATTATAAATTTAGTGAGGTTCTTTTGGATACTGCCGGAGATATTATGTTACTCATAAATAACAGAGATGGGATTTCCATGTCCAAAAGGCGTTTCGAATTACCTGAACTCCGTGCAAAATTTCTATCGGTTAACACTTTGGCCGTAAAATCACCGACAAATAAATGGGAAATCCGAAAACTGGAATTATAATTACACGAACATGTCACGATTAAAAGACAAAGTGGCCATCATCACCGGAGGGGCAGCCGGAATAGGGAAGAAAACGGCAGCATTGTTCCTTGATGAAGGAGCAAGCGTTATGCTTGTTGACCTCAATAAAGAAAGGCTTGAAACTACTTTAAAAGAATTGAATTCATCCAAATTAGCTTATTTCGTGGCAGATGTTTCCAATCCGGCTGATGTAAAGCACTATACCGATGCAACCATTTCCAGATTTGGCAAAATAAACATCTTTTTCAACAATGCAGGGATAGAAGGAAAATCCAGTTCTATTGAAGACTATCCAAATGACATATTTGACAAGGTAATAGCGGTCAATCTTAAGGGGGTCTGGTATGGCTGCAAATACGTAATCCCCAGGATGGCCGAAGGTGGTTCTGTCATCATTACTTCCTCGGTAGCCGGACTAAAAGGGTTTAAGGGTTTAGGAGCTTATGTGACCAGTAAACATGGTATTATTGGAATAATGAGGGTGGCTGCCTTAGAATTTGCAGATAGAAAAATACGTGTAAATACCATACATCCGGGACCCGTTAATACACATATGATGCGAAGAATAGAAACAGATATTTCTCCTGAAAATTCGGCTGAGGTTCAAAAAGGATTTGAAGCAATTGTTCCCTTCGGAAGGTATGCAGAAGCTTCAGAAATTGCCAATATGGTATTATATCTTGCTTCAGATGAAAGCAGCTACGTTAACGGAAGTACTTACGTTATAGACGGCGGATTGATGGCTGGTTAAAAATATGTTTATGAGTTCCAATTTATCAATTAAAGGGATCAGTTTAGTAATAGCACTATTGTGTACCCTAATTTGGAGCTGCAAGGAGAAGCCTTCTATAAATAAGCCCCTCAATGAGGTTAAAGTTACCAGCCAAATTACCCCGGAAATAAAAGAGCTACTAAAATTTGCTAAAATTACTTATACAGATACAACAACTGTTTCCCACTTACTTCAATTTAAGTTAATTGACGAAAATGGTGAAATCAGGCTATCAGATTCGGAAGAAAATACAAAGGCCTACAGAAACCTCATAAAAGGAAAAGCAACTTCTGTGCTGCCCATATTTGAAATAATTGGATCAGACCAGGTCATATTTGTCGTTCAAAACAGGGGAAATATTGGTAACATCTGGGCCAAAATCCTGTTGGACAAAAAAAGTAAGGAAACACTGGACATCTCATTTGATCATATGGCTGAATCTGAGGGTTATGGTGCCGGAATCACAATGGGACCTTTTGAAAATCAATTTGTCGGAACAGTATTAGACACGGATTCAAATAGCTTTGGTTTAAATCAGAAGGGAAAGGTCTTAATTGAGGGCGTTCATATGATTGATGGCATCTCCGGAGCTACCATAACGAGTAAAGCCACGGTAGAAATGATGAATCAGGGAGTGCAAAAATATCGGAAATATCTGGAGCAGCAGATGCCACATTTGGAAGCGCTTACAAACACGAATAGCATAAAGTAAATGGGCTACTTTGATCTGCAAAAACAAATCCCAGAGAAATTAAAGTATTTTACCGCAAAACCAGCCTCATTATATTGGCTTTGGCAAACACATAATCCTCCTGATTAAGTTAATCCGAATTCTTAATTCAGGACCTTATTCCATCATTAGAATCAATTACCTACGAGCCCTCTTTTTTGGGTATTCTGGGTAAAACCTCCTCAGGAAAAGGAAAGAGTATAGTTGAATTTTTCTCAGCTGCAATATTGGATAATGTCTGATATAACCTAAGCTTAATGGCCGAAGGGGATTTGTCTATCTGCAAGCCCGCTTCAAGCAATTTTCCGGCTGCCTGTTCTTCAGCCTCAGCAAGTATTATTCTTGCCCTTCTGGATCTTTCGGCTTCTGCCTGGTTCGCCATCATTCGCCTCATGTTTTCCGGCAGCTGAATATCCTTGATTTTTACATCTATAATCTCTATGCCCCATTGCTGCGTCTCCTGTTCCACAATGGCCTTTATATTTTTACCCATCTCCTCACGTTTGGATAATATCGTATCCAGTTCTACTTTACCGCAAACATCCCTTAATGCTGCCTGAGATAGTTGAGTTATGGCGAAGGAAAATTCCTCGACTTCCAGAACAGCCTTTTCCGGATTGTAAATTTTAAAAAACACCACTCCGTCTATACTGCAGGGTACATTATCTTCTGTCATCACTTCCTGTGATACAATGTTGATGGTAATTACCCTTATATCCACAATCTGAATAGTGTCAACAACGGGTATTATCCACCTGAAGCCTGGCTGTAATGTTTTAATGTACTTGCCGAATCGAAATTTTAATGCCCTCTTGTATTCAAAGACAATTCTTACCCCTGCCAATAAAAAAATCAGCAGTACTATGGTGAAAATAAATAATGAGCTCATATCCTATGAATTAAGTGATTATACTGTTTATACAATTCATCAAGCAGCCTATTCGAATTAATTTTTGTGCTGGACTTACTTAAGTTTTTTCAAAGTCAAAAGGGATAGCATACCCTGTCTGAAATTTAAATGCCGCTCTTTTAAAGTTACGAATTATAAACCCTGAAACAAAAAAAGAGCAGTAAAACATATTCATTAAACTTCCATTTATTCTATTTCGCAAGGCACTATCTGAGCATCCTTTTTAATGACTAACCTGAATATTGTTCTGTTTGAGCTTCAAATATTTATAAAATGAAATATCTAAAAAAGAAAACCACACAATAAAGCAAATAAATGTGACCTTTTGTACAACAGGAAGGCTCCTAATAAATATCCCTGTTTCATAAATATAATAGTTGACCAAAAAAATCAGCAGACATACAATTCCCCAAAATAAAAGTGACAAATAATTGGCTTTGTACAGTTCAATAAAACAACTTATAAAGGCAACTACTGCAAAAAACCCTGCAATACGTACAATGATATCATGAGTCCCTGCGGCAAGGAACATGGTGGTTAGCAAAGCCAGAATCCCCGCCAGCCACATAACTACGAGATTAGTGTTTTTTTTCAAAAACAATGCCGGCAAGTAATACCACAATAGAATTAGGCTTGTACAAAGTATCCCCAGCGAAGATCTGGCTAAAAAACGTGCCGTGTTTAACTCCCCGTTTATAGCTTTAAAATCCAATAAATCACATAAATAATTATTCCAAAAGCTAAATCCTTCCTGTTCTCTAACGATCCAGGAACCCCCCGGATAATCAATAGCTGCCAAAACATACAATACAACAAATAATACCATTCCCACAAGAGGCAGAAGAACTACGAAGGGTTTTGGAGCTGCAGGAAGAGATACTTTTTTCATAAGAATATCATTCTACGTGTTTGAAAAAACCAAGGGTAGAAATTGATTATTCTTGTGTAATCCTGAATAAATTTTCTGCTCTTCTTTTAATACCATAGCACATTTTTCGATCCATGGCAAATACAACCGGTTCTGCCAATAAACCCAATAGTAGTCTGTTTTTAAAAGAAGGACTATAATCTACCCTGTTTCTTGAGACAAATCTCGATCTATTCTCATCAATTGGTTCCACCATCCACAACCAACTAAGATGTAAATAATTCATGGGTGACTCCAATGCCTGGTTGTACACCGAGTTATTGTCTACATCGTACCAATTTTCAATAGCCATAGCCTTGCCATCTTCACAGATAACAAGCGGATAAGCATCATTAGGGCCAAAATGTATTAAATCTCCAATTTTGGGGTGCTGATATTCCGGCAGAATTTGATCTGCATTATAAATTCCCAGGCCCACCAGGTTTTCCAATGCTTCATAGCTGTAAAATCCACCCCTTCCCTGCCCTATTTGGGCAATCCATGGCCATACAAATTTTGCGGGTGCATTTATTTCAATGGCATGTGTAAATTGGGATCTTGGTTGTGGCACTAGAAAATCTCCCGGAAATGATTTGCTTAGCTCTTTGTAACTCATGCCCCATCTATCCCTTGAAGATTTAAACATCAAAGTTAAATAGGATGCAATAATAATAACAATGCCCTCTATGCCCTCCAGGATTTGGAGGAATGTAAAATGTGTTCTGCCATGTTTTGTAAGTGAAATTGTTCCCATTTATTTCTGTTTGTTATTTTTCAGGTACTTGTTTGGCTTTCTTTGATTTTCGCCAACGCCTTAGTTTGGGTAATGTATTCCTGGCTAATTTGGCTGCGGTAGCTTTAGTCATTCCCAGTTTTACGGCAAGTTTAATATTCCGGGCCATTTTTTCTTCAAGGCTGACCCCTTTATCTGTAAACTCTCCTTCCTGATAGCAATAGTGGCAATAATCTGTATTTATGTTTCCATCTCTATCGGTTCCAAAATCTGTCATATGTATCATGGGCATTCCACAACTCTGGCAAATGTTTTTTTCTAAAGTTCCCATAGTATAGCATCATTTTAAATTTTATTTGTAAGATAAAACCTAAGAGAATTATACAGTATGATATTTATCAGTCAGGGCTTATTCTTTAAAAGCAATTTTACTTCCTGAGAATGAAAAACCAGTCTTTGCAGACAGCACCTTCATTAATTCCTCAGTAGTTGAAGCATCAATTAAATTCAGTGCCTTTACATTACAAAGTTTTTCAACCATCTTGATGCCTGCCAGCGTATTGGATGTAATGCCGGTTACAATGTCCGGAACAATTTCAAAGGCTTTCATCAATCCGAATACCGCATATGGATCCGAAGCAGCCAGTATTGTGCATTTAATATGTTCCCGTAATTTGTTAATCGCCAGATCGCCATTATAGGGCTCCAACGGCGATGCACCTACTTCAATAATGGCAACATCCGCATTAACATGCTGGACTCTGCTCAATAGCTGATCTAATTTTTTCTTGTAAATGTCTGCCGGACAAATCGAAGATGGAAGTCCAACATCCACAAAATCCATGACAGCATTTGCCCCGACATCTTTAATTGCCAGAATATCTTTATAACGTCCGGCACCGGCCAACTTGGCACCTGCCACTTTATATCCGGCAACCTTAAAAAGATTGGTAACAATTCTGGCAGAAGTAGTTTTTCCTGCAGACATAGATGTTCCTACAAAGAGGATTACCGGAGTGTTAAAAGGGATTGGTTCAACCGTTTCCACAAAATCGTTCATAGTAACTTTTTTACCATTTCTGAATACGTGACCTGTATAATCTACTTCCATCATATTTGGTACAAAAACAGATTTTGAGGTTAGTTTACCCATCAGGCCACCTCCCGTTAACACATTCATCCTAAGATCAGCTTTAACTTTTCGCCATGTGCCTGTGGCTTCCAGAGTTGCAAAACGTTCCCCCAGAGCTCCAACGACAGACTCCCCTCCAATTACTCCCCGCATTCTGCCGGTTGTAAGCTCCAAATCCAAGGTGTTACTTCCCGGATCCAGAATCTTACTTATAATATAATCGCCGGTTTCCCAATGTTCCCTATGAAGTTTTTCAACATTAAATTCAATATCAGATAAATCAGAAATTCTGGTTAGCGAGGTATAAATATATTGATGATTCATGCTTTTTTATTTAATGGTTCTAATAATAATAAGAGCGTCAAAAGTGCTGTTCTTTCAACGAGCTTATTTTGTAAAATATACTCGTGTGTTGCATGCGCACCATCACCGGGAGTCCCCAGGCCATCAAGAGTCGCGGTATACAAGCTGGTTGTATTGCCATCTGAACCTCCCCCGGCAGTTGCTTCTTCAAGGTCCAGTCCTAATTCTTGTCCCTGTTTTTTAGCCAATTTCCATAAATGCTGATTTCGGGAAGTTCTTTCCATGGGTGGTCTGCCAATCCCCCCTACAATTTCCATTTCAACATCTTTATGTATAGGCTTTAATTCTTTTATTTTTTTTGTTATCGCATCTCCATCGGATTCCCGTAGCACTCTGACATCAATTACGGCCTTACTCGAAGGTGCTACCATATTGGGTGAGATACCTCCTTCAATCATACCTACGTTTACAGTAATCCCGTTTTCAAGATCATTCATAGCATAAAGTCTTTGGACCTGTTGTGATAATTCTACTATGGCATTGACCCCTTTTGTTGGATCTAATCCGGCATGCGCTGCCTTCCCTCGAACGGTTATGGTAAAACGACCCAAACCCTTTCTTGCGGTTTTCAATTTACCATTCAGGCCTAATGGTGGTTCCAAAACATAAGCCCTGTCTGCAAGTTTGGCCAGTCTTTTGAGCGCATTGGTGGTCTCCCTGCTTCCTGTTTCTTCATCTGAATTTATGAATACCACTGGTTCTACCTTTGGCGATATGTTCAGCTCCCTGAGTGCCATTAGAGAAAAAACTATCTGGGTAATTCCGGCCTTCATGTCATAAATACCAGGCCCCCTAATTTTACCACCTTTATAAGTTAAAGGCATTTCTTCTAAAGTACCTAATGGCCAAACTGTATCGCAATGACCAATCAAAAGCTGAAATGGTATATGTTTATTCCTGTTTTTGGGTCTTGCATACAAATATCCCCCCGTATTTTTACCGGTAACATGAATAACAAAATAACCCATAGCCAAAAATCTGTCTTTTAAATATTTCAATATTTGGTGTTGTGAATTAATTTTATCCGAAGGTGATTCATGACATACCAATTCCTTTAGAAGGAGAATCATTTCTTCTTTATGCGTCATGAGATATTCCCGGGCTGAGGAAACTGTTTTCTCCGGATTTTTCATCGCTTAAAATTTTTTGGGAATGGGAAACCATGAGTCGCTACAATCTTTGCAAACCTGCCAGGAGCTATATAAGCCAGTAAAGGGTTTTTTGCCAGTTGTTCCTGTTCATCTATTTCGGAAACTTTCAAATAATCTCTATGTGCATAGGCAGCCTTAATTCTACCTGTTATTATGCTATAATCATCAAAGCCATCAATGATTTTATATAATTTGCACTCCAGATAAAAATAGGCGTTCGCTAGTATAGGTGCATCCATTGAGGGTGCTCTTAAGATGGGTAAGGCATTAATTATCCCTTCAGATTTTGAAATGCATTCCATTCGCGGACTGGCGCTCAAAGAAGTGGTAATCAGTTGATCCGGCAATGGAAAGCTAACGGTAAATTCACCGGTGGCCAGGATATTGTCAAAAGTATTATGCCTTGGGGTACATACAAACCCAAAATAATTACCAAACCCTAAAGGCATGGCCATATGCTTTGGGGCAAGATCATAACCCTGCCTTTCCTTTGTGCCAATTACAACCAAAGGTGCTACGGTAAAAACCTGATCCCAGATTGAAGTCATATTATCCAGGAGTATATAATTATCTTGATTTAAAGTGTTCATACTAAAAGGATTTGAAGGGTACTATACCTAAAATTACTAAGCAAAGAACAAAGAAGTAATGACCACGGTCATTGTTAATATTCCCATATCTAAATACTTTCATAAAAACCAAAGTATGAAAGGTGTTTTGAAGCTCGGGAAAATTGCCGGAATCAGAATAGAGGTACATTGGACCTTTAGCCTGCTCTTGATTTGGGTGATTTTTCTGGATATACAGCGCGGAGGAACTACGTATACATCCTTGATGAATATTATCCTGATCTTGTTGCTTTTCCTTTGCGTAATACTCCATGAGTTAGGACATGCCCTTACAGCGAGGCACTTTGGAATAGTTACCAAAAAAATTACGTTATTACCAATTGGTGGTGTTGCTTCTTTAGAGAAAATGCCGGAAAAGCCAGGACAGGAATTGTTGGTAGCCCTGGCCGGCCCTGCCGTAAATGTGCTAATTGCGTTCCTGTTATTTCTGACAGTGCCTATAAAGAATTATTTGGGCCTGGATGCCGATAGTTTAATACAGTTATTATCTGCACCGAGTTTAGAGACCATTTTGTTTTATCTTTTTATCGCTAATCTGATGCTGGTAGTATTTAACCTGATTCCTGCTTTTCCAATGGACGGCGGACGTGTATTTCGCGCGCTCCTTGCATTTACAATGGACAGGGCCCGTGCTACACGAATAGCTGCCGGATTGGGGCAATATTTAGCTGTTATTTTTTTCATGTTCGGCTTATTTTACAACCCCTTTTTAATTCTAATTGCACTCTTTATTTTTCTAGGCGCCTATAGTGAAAACAAAATGGTACAACAGAAATCCATGGTTGAAGGCCATAGGGTGCAGGAAGCCATGTTGACCAATATTACGTTTTTGCATCCTGAAAATAGTATGGAAGATGTTTTTGCCATCATATTGGCCGGTACTGAAAAGGATTTTGTGGTTGTCGAAAATGGAGTAATAAAGGGGATATTGTATCATAAGGACATTCTTAAGAATGCTCAAAATGGTTCAATCAAAGTGAGGGCAATAATGGATACAAAATTCAAAACATTGAAGGCCAGGGATGAGCTTACATTATTTTTTGAATTGATCAACACCAATAAGCAACGCTTCTTTCCCGTAACGGACAATTCCCACAAACTTATAGGAGCAATTGATCTAAATAATGTAAGTGAATTTCTGATACTTCAGACTAATTTAATTTCAAAATCCTAGATTATCGGCCACTGCTGATCCATATCATTTCGGAATTCTTCATGATGTGATAATTTGCTTAAAAACCGGGTCATGGAGAATTTAATACGACCCCCCTTTACAAAAAACACTTTTGAGGAGCTGGCAGCAATAAGAGATTCTTATTGCATCTCTATTTATCTCCCATTGCAGAAAAGAGGCATGGAGCATACT
This sequence comes from uncultured Flavobacteriaceae bacterium, assembly GCA_963793325.1. Lineage (GTDB taxonomy): Bacteria > Bacteroidota > Bacteroidia > Flavobacteriales > Flavobacteriaceae > Eudoraea. The sequence continues at coordinate 28,602 of CAWBZU010000003.1, read as the reverse complement.
AAAATTACAGGAAAAATCTATTTAAAAAACTGCCTGAAAGAGATTTATGCCATTTTAGTTGATTATGGATATAAGGAATCAACAGTCAACTCCTATCTCGAACCTATCCGAAATCTTGTTGATGACGTGCACTTTTGGAGAAATACATCGAAAGGCCTGGCAATTTTCTTAAAAAGAAATAATGAAATTTGGTATTTTAAATCCCCAATTACCTTTGAAATAAAAACCTACGTAGCCGATCATTTTTATCTAATTCCATTACTGACTTTATTTAGCGACAATGGTATTTACTATCTCCTTGCTCTAGGTAATAACCAGGTAAAACTATACGAAGGTTCCAGAAATTACTTCCAGGAAATTCCGCTAAAAAATGTAACCGGAGCACAATTAGAATCTAGAGGTCACCTTGTTAAGCAAAAGGTCCTGGAGTATGGAACTGGTCAAATGATGTATCCGGCAGGATCCTTTCACGGCCAGGGAGAAGCCAAAGAAGGCGAAAAAAAAGAACTCATTAGCCGCTTTAGAAAAATATATCAGGGCGTAAACAAGGTGCTCCCAAATAAAAAAGCTCCCTTGATATTGGCCTGTAGTGATGAAATGTTCCCGTTTTACAAAAAAATTAATTCGCACCGCAATATATGGGATACGAACCTAAGCGGAGCTCATGAATTTAAGGATAAAATTCAACTGCACAGGGAATCCTGGTGTTTGCTTCAAAATTATTTTGAAAGAACAAAACGCAAAAAGCTCGCAGAGTTAATATTAAAATATCATTCTGCAAAAACATCCTATCATATCTCGGAAATTATTCAGGCCGCGGTTAATGGAAGAATTGATACCCTTTTTGTGCAAAAAGAAACAGATCTCTTCGGCACCTTTAATAGTAAAAAAGGCTGCCTGATTCTTGATTCCCGGAAAGAAATGCGAAATCTCTCTTTACTAAATATGGCTGCCACATATACTTTTCTACAGGGCGGAAATGTGTATTTTCTGGACAAGGAAGAAATGCCGGTTAAAAACATCCATATGCATGCCTTATTCAGTTTTTGAACTAACCAGTTTTAAGAAATGATTTTTCCGGTAAAATTTTTGAATCGTACTGTTTATAACTTTCTTGATTTAGATGAATAAAGAACTAAATCGCATTTAATATTCAGGTACTTCCAATGCCATTTTCTGGCAGCTTAATAGAGGAACAAAGCGCTCCAGTTTCATGCGTTTAACCAAATCAAAATGCCAAAGATTCGGGATTAAAGTATGACCTTCTCTTTCCAACATGACCAGAACATCTGCATTTACTTCCTCCAAAAATACTTTTAAGGTATTGAAAATATCATCTGATAATCTAAATTCAAAACCGATATTTTTATAAGTCACTTTGTCCTTAAGCATCTCCTTAAACCAGATCATTTGGTCTTCACCGGCGTACTCTTTCTTGGTTGAAACGTGGATTATTTTAATATCCGCATCAAAAGCAGAGGCAAGTGAGGAAATCTTTTCAATAGCCCGGACATCTGCTTCTTCAAAGGCTGTTGCATATACAATGGTATTAAGTGCTGTGAGATTCGAGTTTTTAGGTACAGACAATACCGGTACGGGAGATTTTTCAATAAGAGCGGTTGCCGTACTTCCCATAAAAAGGTTTTTTACCATATTACTTCCTGTCATGCCTACTATGATGAGGTCCGCTTGTATTTCTGCAGCTTTTTCCAAAATACCATTTGACTCAATACTATTTTCTACAACGTGTAGAACAGGTTCTTTATCCCTGGCCGGCAAGCTCAAATGCGCTTTGCAAAATGCCTCGAGCTTTTCCCGGTGATCCTTGAACGCAGCTTCTTCCAAACGTGCGTATGCCAAACTCACAGTGCTTATAAAAGTTGCTGAAATATCAAATACATGAACAACATGTAAATCGGCATTTAGTTTTTTTCGAAACACATCGGCCAACTTTAACGCAGCAATAGAATTATCTGAATAGTCCGTGGTATAGAGTATAGTTTTCATAGGACATGCGTTTTTGAATAAATTGAAATAGCGAGATGAAGCTATTAAAAAGAATGACCAATAAAAATGACCAAAGTCATATCCTGTAAGAAAACCACTATATGATATTTGTCATTTTCGCAAATGATGAAATAGGTTAATTTTATAATTAACGTTGCAAAAACGCTGATTATGGGCGAAATAGCCACATCAGACAGGCAGATTACCCTGTTTTATAGTTCTAAGTCCAAAAGGGCGAAGCAAACCTTGGCTTATGCCAAAACAGAAGGGTGGCCCATACAGGAGATAGATATTATAAAAAATCCTCCAAACGGAACCCAATTAGCGGAATTGGCTGATCGGTTAGGAGTAGGGATAAAAGATTTGGTCAATCAAAATCATCCGGCATTTACGTCTAAATTTGAACCACTTGAACTTTCTTCGGAAGATTGGATTAAATTGATAAGACACAATCCCGAAATTATGAAACAACCTATTGCACTCCGGGGAAATATCACCATATTAGTAGAGACACCGACGGATATCCTTCGGATATAATATTCTGTAAGAGAATTTAAATATTAGGTTATGCCGAAATTTAGAGAATTTAATATCGCAGACTGGTTTTCATTTTATCGTATAGCCGCCGTTCCTTTTCTTCTTACGCTAATATGGTGGAATGAGCGTGAGCTATTTACATGGCTTTTATTGGTTAGTTATTCTACCGATGCTATTGATGGCTTTTTAGCAAGGAAATTAAAAATAACCAGTTCACGAGGTTCTCAACTAGACTCATATGGAGATCAAATGACTTTGGTAGTTGGTTTAATAGGACTGATACAATTTGAACCACATTTTATGAAGGAGAACTATCCTCTGATTTTAGTTGCCTTTGTCCCGTATATTTTGCAAATGATTCTTGCGTTTAAAAAATATGGCAAAGCCACTGCCTTTCATACGTATCTGGCCAAACTATCTGCCGTTATTCAAGGTGTTTTCATACTTTGGCTATTATTCTTTGGCCCTGTTTACTGGCTGTTTTATACCATGATCATTTTAGGGGTATTTGAAACTATTGAAGAAATAGCACTTATTTTTATGTATGACAAATGGGTCGCCGGTGTAAAAGGCATATACTGGGCTTTGAGGGATAAGAGGCGGCTTAATATTGAGCAAAACACATAACTTCTATTCATTCATTTTTTGCGCCTCTTTAGATCTTTTTTCTTCCTCTTTGGCCATTTTTTTAAAATAACCCCGGGTTAGAAAATTGTGCTTAAATGCTTCCATATTCTCATTAAACCTTTCCGTTCCTTCCTCTATACTTTTCATGGTTGCTTCCAGGCGTTGTACAAAAATGGTGTCTTTGGTTATGTAATTTAAAGCTCCTTCTCCCTCAGCTATGCCGGTAACCAGACTATCCAGATTCCCCGTTAATGCCTGCATCTTATCGCTGGCCATTTCAAGATTGTGTATAATTCGTTTTATTTCAAGTCCGGTTATGGAATCGTGCAATAAGACATCCACTACAGAATTTTCGGTGTCGGCAGCGTTAAACAGTTTGTTCACTTCCTCGAGGGTGTTATTTGCACTGGCACTGGCAAGTTTCAGATTCAGGATGGTCTGTTTAAGATTATTGGCCATAATGGTATCATTCAGGAGACGCCCTAAAGTTCCCTCGCCATTGTTAAGAGCTGCCGTAACCTTAAGTAAATCAGCCGTAAGAAGCGCGGCATTTTCAGAAGTTACATTTAAGGTACTCATCATATCTTCAGCTCCAATACGACTGTAGGATTCAATTTGATCCCCAGATTTTATCATTGCTCCCAATCCATTTCCCGGAACTATGTTTACAATCATACTGCCTACCAGTCCATCAGAACCAATAGTAGCTATGGCGTCTTTTTTAATGTGTTTCAGCATATTCTCCTCAATAATCATGAGGACATCTATTGTAGAATCATTTTCCATTTCTATACCTTTCACTGTACCAACACTTATCCCGGCGTAACGCACATTATTCCCTGGTTGTAACCCATTTACATTTTTAAAAACAGCGTGAATCGTAAAGGTATTGCCAAACATATTTTGTCTGTTTCCTATAAGATAGGCCGCAATAATCAGAAAGCTAGTCCCAAGGATAACAAAAACGCCCAATCTCAATTTTTCCAAGCTTGTTCTTTCCATGTCGTTATTTTTTAAAAAATGCCTCCACCTTAGGATCAGTTGATGAAACCAGTTCTTCATAGGTGCCTTCGGCATAGTTAATACCATCTACCAGCAGGATCATTCGTTCGGAAATCACCCTTGCACAATCCACATCATGCGTGATAATTAGTGAAGAAGTGCCATATTTTTTTTGAATGCTCCTCATCAATTCAATAATCTCCTTAGCTGTTATAGGATCCAAACCACTGGTAGGTTCATCGTATAAGATAATTTTAGGCCTGAGGATGAGGGTACGCGCGAGAGCCACACGTCGTTTCATCCCGCCGGAAAGTTCTTCCGGCATTAAATCAATGGCGTCCGCCAGTCCTACACTTTCCAATGCTTCCAGCACCAAAGGGGTCGTGTCTGTGATATCACCCAGCTTCTTTTTATGGCGCCGCATTGGAAATTCCAAATTCTCCCGCACGGTCATAGAATCATATAAGGCGCTTCCCTGAAATAAAAACCCTATGTCCGATCGCAGGATATCGAGGGTTGGCCTGTCCAGTAATTTAATTTCTTTCCCCATTACCGATATATAACCACTATCCGGCTGCATTAATCCTACCAGGCATTTGATCATTACCGATTTTCCTGAACCAGATTTACCCATGACCACCAAATTTTCCCCTTTATACAATTTCATGTTGAAACCGTTGAGTACAATATTATCCCCAAAACGTTTGTACAAATCTTTGATAAGTATGATCACCTCACCTTTGTTGGCCTCAGTAGTATTGGATATCTCTTTTTCTCGTATCATCACAGGTCGTAAAAAATATCAGATATTAAAACTGCTATAAAATCTATCACGAACAATAGCATGGATGTAAAGACAACCGCAGTATTAGCGGCCAAACCTACCCCGGCGGTTCCTTTTTTGCTGTAATAGCCCTTAAAACATCCTACAAGGCCAATTGCAAAGCCAAAAAAGAAAGATTTCATGGTGGCAGGTATGAGGTCCCGATAATCCAATGCATCAAAAACGCGATTAAAATAGAGCTGAAAGGAGACGTTCCCTTTAAAATTTTCCACGAGTGCTGATCCGTACAAAGCGATGGTGTCACCCATTATTACCAATAAAGGCAGCATAAGGGTAGTAGCCAGGATACGGGTTACCACCAAATATTTAAACGGATTTGTCCCGGATACTTCCATGGCATCTATTTGCTCGGTAACCCTCATGGAACCTAATTCTGCTCCAATGCCAGAAGCTATCCGCCCTGCACAAACCAGCGCAGTGATCACAGGGCCCAGTTCCCGAACAATAGAAATCCCGACCATATTGGGCATCCAGGATACTGCTCCAAATTCAATGAGCGTTGGCCTGGATTGCAGGGTAAGTACCAGCCCAATTATAAACCCTGTTACCATCACCAGGACCAGGGAACGGTTACCCATATTATAACACTGTCTGAGCAACTCCTTAAACTCAAAAGGAGGCCTGAACATTTCTTTAAAAAAGCGGCCGGCAAAATATGCCAGTTCTCCTATCTCTGTAAAGAATTGTTTTATTCCACCCAAACTTCGTTTTACCGTACTCATAGGTGTTATTTATCTTGTGGCCCTGATACTTCAAATATACCCTTAATACCAGAAGTTATAAATGATATAAGTCATACATGCTTACTGATCTCACCCACGCTCTGTTTGATTCTATGAGTACTAATTATATGCTGCCTCAGGTAATTCTTTAAGATAGGTAAACAGGCAAAAAAGTATAGGAATTATAATACTTAACCTACCCTTAAGCCGCAAATACCATGGATAGAAACTAAGATAAACGGGGTGAGAAATGGCCAGATGTTTCATCCCACAGCCAATCCTATAACTTTAGGTAGGGCCAGTTCAATTGGGTGTATAGGCACCAGGGCGTCAAATGCATGGCTAATATATTAGTATACTCCACCTGGACCTGCCATCACCAGCCGATACGATCTGAAAATTTCCAATGCGATTAACGAAAAGGTACAACTTATGTAATTTAGTCTAATTGGTAATTACCAGAGGGATCTCCGTGGCAAGTTCGGCATTCACCAGGTCGTCAATTTTACTTTCGATCTGAAAATAAAGCGCCGCTTTGGCTGCAGGAAGAATCTTTTTAAATTTCTTGTAATAGGTTTTATTCAGCTTGAGAATATTGGTTTTATATGCAAGTGATCGATTCACAAGTGCATCGGCTTTTTCATCTGTCATTGACTCATAACTGGCCGCAAAATCCTTAATAATATTAACGCGTTCTGTGTGTACCTTGTACAATTCTGCATTGTATTCATTGTATAGCTCCCAAAACGGTCCGCTTTCAGTCTCGCTCAGTGTCATGGTTTCTGCCACTACAGCCTTCTTTTCCGTATTCAATATATCCCGTACAACCTCCATATAATCGTCAAAAGATTGAGAAAATGCCGGGCTCATCATCATAATCATCCCGATGACCAGTAAAATAGTTTTTGTTTTCATTTTTATTTAATTATGTTCATATTCAGCTACGAAAATACAAAAAATGAGCACCATATAAATTCTTTTATTTTTTGTAATTCCTGCCTGCAAGTATCTCAATAATTTGTACTACCGGGGGAGTCCTTTCAAAGTTTTATTTTCTGCACTTTCAAGGCTAATTTAAGCCATATTTCAATGCCTTAGAAATTAGCTGTCACACCAAAGGAAGGGCCGCTAAATTTCATATCAAAACTCCCATTCCATGAATTTTGCGTAACATTTGCGTAATAATTTATATAGTGATAATTAACGCTAAATCCTATATTTTTAAAGGCCTGGAAAGTAACTCCAGGATTAAGATTCCATAAACCACCGGAATAGTCGCCAACTTTGACTCCAAACCAGTCAACCGTGGCTGTAAATGCCCATTTCGGGGTAGGAGCCCAAATGTACCATACACCAATATTCGGCAGGGGCAGAAACCCGTTTACTCTTTCTCTTCTGAAGCCTGTTGAAATATCATTTATAAAAGCCTCTCCTTCAATAAAAGCATTTGTATCAAGTCCGTGAATTCCTAATCCTCCACCCAATTCATGCTTTTGTCCGGTGCTTATAACCCTCCCAAAAAAGATCCTGTACAAAGACAGCCCATAACCTGCTTTGGCAGAAGCTCCTGCCCGGAAAGTATAATCCTCCCAAACAATATCCCTTTCTATTACGGCTTCATCTTCTGCCGCAACTCTAAAATATTGTCCGCGTACAGACCAAAATTTATTCCTGGAAAATCTCCAGATAAAATCGAAATTAAAAGTATTTTGAGTTCTTCCTATGTCAAAGTTTTCATCAAAATCAATATCCCCTGCGTTTTCTGTATCAATGTTGCCTTCTACACTTAAACTGAAAGCTTCTTGAGGGTACAAACAAAGCTGCTCTTGCCAAAAATCTGTCCGTAAGCATGGGATTTTTATCCCCATCTGTTTGGGAATACAAGGAATTAAAAATGACCAAAAAAGTGACAATGGATAGTATATTTTTCATTTTACTACAGATTCAATTGATACTTCTAAATATTTTGGTATTTAGGTAATGCAAGTTAAATAATTAAAAAATCATAATAATTAATTTATGGTTTTTTCTTTCTGCAATAAAAGGCCTAATTCCAGCCCTTGACTCAATAAAATATTTTTTATTAACGGAATTTATAATGTATTTTAGCTCACTTCTTACCTGAAGTATAATTATACATCTATTCCATGAAAATCAACTATTACTCTCAAATTTCAATAGTACTGCTGGGAGGTTTTCTCTTTTTAACATCCTGTAAAGAAAAAGGCCCGGTTACCGGACCTGCACCTGAAATACAAGTTATTAAAGCCATTAAAAAAGATGTTCCCCTTAAAAGAGATTTTGTTGGACAGATTTACGGGTTTCAGGATATTCCTATTAGAGCAAGAGCAGAAGGCTACTTAGAAGGGGTGCACTTCGAGGAAGGGTTTCCTGTAAAAAAGGGCCAACTACTCTATACTATTGATGCTCAACCTTATATTGAAGCCGTTGCTTCCAAAGCAAGTATGGTTGCCGAAGCCCAAACATATTTAGTGAATGCAGAAAATGAACTGGCCAGATACAAACCTTTGGCGGAGATCAATGCAGTCAGTAAAAGTGATTTGGATGCTGCCCAAGCCAGCAGGGACGCAGCTGTAGCTTCTTTAGAGGCCGCCAATGCCAACTTAAGAATGGCCGAAATTAATCTGAGTTATACTAAAATACTTTCCCCGATAAATGGCCTTATAGGTAAAACAGAGGCTCGGACCGGAGAATTTGTTGGACGCGAGCCCAACCCGGTTATACTAAATGTCGTTTCTGACATCAAAAAAACAAGAGTCGAATTTTTTCTCACAGAAGCGGAGTATTTAACCATAGCCCGGGAATTTAATCAAACCGTCGCAGATGATGGAACCATAAATCGTAACCATGCTCAAAATAGTAATAATCTTGAATTGATCCTCGCCGATGGGACGACCTATGAAGAAAAAGGAAGTGTAGAATTCCTTGGCAGAGCCATTGATGTCAATACAGGATCCATTTTGGTTCAGGCATCATTTAATAATCAGAAAGGACTGCTCAGACCTGGAATGTATGCTAAAGTACGTGTTGAATTTGAGGTAGCCAAAGATGCTATTCTAGTGCCTCAAAAATGTGTTACAGAACTACAGGGGCAATATTCCGTATACGTTGTCGAAGAAGATAATATTGTAAAATCCAGACAAGTAAAAATTGGTGGAGCCCTGGGGGATCTGCAGTTGATTACAGAAGGACTTGAGGAAAATGAAATGATTGTAATTGATGGTTTACAAAAAGTGGCCACGGGGATGGTAATCTCGCCTGTTGTTACAGAGTTTAAAAGTCAAACTCTAGAAAATTAAGAAAACTATGGCTGAAAACTCAGGTAACTTCTTTGTTCGGAGACCCATTGTGGCTATTGTTATTGCCATTGTTATTGTTATCGTGGGTAGTGTGTCCATGATTGGGTTACCCATAGAACAATATCCAAACCTTACACCTCCAATTGTTCAGGTAAGAGCCACCTATACAGGAGCCAATGCAATTAGTGTTGAAGAATCTGTTGCTACTCCTTTAGAACAGCAAATCAATGGGGTAGATAACATGATCTACATGAAATCTACCAACGCCAATGATGGTTCTATGGTCATTGACATCTCATTTGATGTAGGTACTGACCCTGATATGAATACCGTTTTAGCGCAGAACAGGGTCTCCGCTGCTTCCGCAAAGCTTCCGCAGGAGGTAACGAAATTTGGGGTGTCAACCCAAAAGTCCTTGCCTAATATTATGATGGCGATGACACTTACTTCTGACGGCGGCTATGATCAGGATTTCCTGGGTAATTATGCTTTGATCAATATAAAAGATCAGTTATCCAGAATTAAAGGAATTGGTCGGGTTGATATTTTAGGAACTTCTGAATATTCTATGAGAATTTGGGTGAAACCGGATTTACTTTCTAAAATGGGTATTACGGTTCCAGAAATTCTAAATGCCATAAACGCACAGAATGTAATTGTTCCGGGAGGCAAATTTGGAGCAGAACCGGCACCCCCTGGTACCGAGTTTACGTATACCGTGCGTTTGCCTGAAAGATTTAATTCCGTTGAAGCCTTTGAAGATATCGTGATAAGAACTAACGAAGATGGATCTCAGGTTAAAATAAAAGACATTGCCTCCGTAAATCTTGGGGTTGAAACCTATGCCATGATCCCAAGAATGAATAAAGAAACCTGCGCCATCATAGCGGTTTACCAGGCTCCGGGATCTAATGCAGTTGAATTGGCGGAGAATTTATTAGTAGAGATGGAAGATCTTTCCAAGAATTTTCCGGAAGGCATTAAATATGATGTAGCCCTTGACTCTACCTTACCCATTACAGCGGGTATTAAAGATATTGTAGTAACGCTGTTTATTGCTCTTTTACTGGTAGTATTGGTAGTATTTATCTTCATACAAGACTGGCGTGCTACCTTAATTCCAACTTTAGCCATTCCCGTTTCCTTAATAGGGGCCTTTATCTTTTTTCCCATACTAGGTTTTACTATAAATGTCTTATCCCTTTTGGGGCTTGTTCTGGCTATTGGAATTGTCGTAGATGATGCCATTGTTGTGGTTGAGGCGGTGCAAGTAAATATTGCTAAGGGGATGAATGCCAAACAAGCCACTTTGGATGCCATGAGCAAGGTAACGGCGCCAATTATAGCGACTACCCTGGTATTGGTGGCTGTTTTTATCCCTGTTGCCGGGATGGCGGGAATTACCGGATTACTTTACCAGCAATTTGCTATCACCATAGTAGTTTCGGTACTGGTATCTTCTGTAAATGCCCTGACCCTAAGTCCAGCCTTATGTTCTTTGCTGTTAAAAGAACCAAAACCGTACAAAGGATTGTTGGGCAAGTTCTTTGGTAAGTTTAATCAGGGCATGGACAAGTCTACGGATGCCTATATGAGTTTTACCAATGTGGTTTCCAGAAAACTTAAAAGAGGCGTCATTTTTATTCTGGTGATGACCCTGGGTGCCGGTTTGTTTGGAAGTCTGGTACCTGGCGGATTTATTCCCGAAGAGGATATGGGGTTCTTCTATGTTAACATACAACTCCCCAATGCGGCATCTATTCAGAGAACAGATGTCATTGCCAAACAAGCGGAAGAAATCATTCTAAATAATCCTGATATAGAGTATTTAACTACCCTTGGAGGATATAGCATATTGGCGGGTTCCGCAGTTCCAAACAATGGATTTATGTTTGTAACGCTTACAGAATGGGGTGATAGGGACTTAACAGCCAAGGAGGTAATTAATAATCTGAATATTGAGTTTGCCCAAAAAATAAAAGGGGCCCAGGTATTTGCCTTTGGCCCACCAGCTCTGCCCGGCCTTGGTAATGGTTCTGGTTTTAGCCTAATGATCCAGGATAGAGCGGGTAACACCCCTGAATACCTGGGACAAAACGCCATGAAATTCATAAAAGCCGCTAATGAAAGACCAGAAATAGGTGCTGCCTTTACTACTTTCCAGGCTAATGTACCACAGAGGTTTTTGGATATTAATAAAGAGAAAGCTTTAAAACTTGGCGTATCCCTAAATGATCTCTATACCACTATTGGAGCTTTTATGGGAGGAGCCTATGTCAATAATTTTACAAGATTTGGAAGACTCTATAAAACCTATATCCAGGCAGAACCTGAGTATCGGGTAAATGAAGAGCAGATCAATAATTTTTTCATTAAAAATAATGAAGGCAATATGGTTCCCCTGGCTACAATTGCCAGCGTAAGGCCCGTTTCTGGCCCGGATTATACGAACAGATTTAACTTATACAGGTCTGTTGAGGTCACCGGTAGTCCGGCTCCTGGCTACACTTCAGCCCAGGCAATGGCCGCGTTAGAAGAAGTAGGCGATGAAGTGCTCCCTCCGGACATGAACTATAGTTGGAATGCCATGTCCTATCAGGAGAAAAAATCCTCAGGATCTCTCATGATCATCCTTACTTTTTCCTTAGTATTTGTATTTCTGATCCTGGCCGCACAATACGAAAGCTGGTCCTTGCCATTTTCCATATTACTAGGTACCCCTTTCGCTATTTTTGGTGCCCTCATTTTCTTATGGGTGGCAAGATTATTTAGTCCCACATTTGAAAATAATATTTTTGCTCAGGTTTCCTTTGTAATGCTCATTGGGATGGCTGCGAAAAATGCCATCTTAATTGTGGAATTTGCACATGATGAATTTAAAAGCGGAGCGAGTCTTTATGATGCTGCCATAAAAGCAGCAAGATCCAGATTCAGACCTATTTTAATGACAGCCTTCTCCTTTATTTTAGGGGTTTTCCCCCTGGTTATTGCTTCTGGTTCGGGAGCGGAAGCCAGAAAAGTTATGGGAATGGCACTTTTAGGGGGTATGTCTTTGGCCACGCTCTTAGGTGTATTTTTCTACCCTATGCTCTACATTCTTATTGGCAAGCTTGCCGGCTATGAGAAAAAAAGGGATAAACAACTGGCTATTGCAAAAGAAACGACCGAATAAAATGAAAAAGATGAACGGAATGAAAAGTAAGATTTCCATTATACTATGTGTCTTTGGCAGCCTCATTTTATTTGATGCCTGTAAGGTAGGCCCGGCTTTTAAAACGCAAAGAACAGAAATAGACTCCACAGCAGTTTACCGCTATGACAGTATTCAATTGGCGATGACCGATTCTGTGCTTAATATTAGTTGGTGGGAATTATTTGATGATCCTGTTTTGGCCGATTTAATTGAAATTGGTTTAGAGGAAAACAAAGACGCCCTTATAGCTTCTTCCAGAATTGATCAGGCAATGGCACAATTAGGTTTTACCAAAGCCGATATGGGGCCAAAGATTGGTTATAATATAAGCGCTCAACGAGGTAACGTGATTGCCGGGGCCCCCACACAAGGTTTTGAGGCTAGTAACATTTTCACCGGATTTGGCACCCTAAGTTGGGAGCTCGATTTTTGGGGTAAGTTTAGAAGGGCCAATGAAGCTGCCAGGGCAGAATTGGTCGCCACAGAATACGGGCAGCGAACGGTGCAAATAGGGCTCATCTCAGCTATCGCCACTACCTATTATCAGTTACTGGATTTTCAGTGGCGTGAGTATATTTCCAGAAAAACCTTAGAATTAAGACAAGCTTCATTAAACATCATCCAGGCAAGATATAATAGCGGTATTGTCGCGGAAATTGATTTGAACCAGGCGCAAATTCAAAGAGCCATTGCTGCCTCCGCTGTTCCTCTTTTCCAACGAGCGGTAGCTCAGACAGAGAATGCTTTAGGTATTTTATTGGGCAGAAGCCCAGGCCCCATTACAACAGGAGTAGAGTTAAGTGAGCAACAATTACCTCCTGATATTCCGGTTGGTCTTCCTTCTATGTTGATGGAAAGACGTCCTGATATCTTACAAGTGGAAGCCTTATTGCATGCCCAGACAGCTCGTATTGGTGTAGCCGTTGCCCAAAGATTTCCTTCCATCAGTCTTACCGGACTTTTGGGGGTAGCCAGTGGTGATATCTCTACTTTAACTTCCAATCCGGCGGCATTTGCTATTGGAGGTAGTGTTTTAGGTCCTCTATTTGAATTCGGAAAAAACAAAAGACGGGTAGAGGTTGAACGAAAGATAACAGAGCAGGTCCTTTATGAATACGAACTCACTGTCATAACAGCCTTCCAGGAAGTAGAAGATGCCCTTGTGGCAATAAGCACCTTAAAAGAAGAAAGGCAAGCCCGGATTGATCATGTTGCTGCGGCACAAAATGCGCAATATTTATCAGGAGAGAGGTACGACAAAGGCGTTACCAGTTTTTTGGAATTAATAGAAAGTCAACGACAAGCCTTCGAAGCAGAATTAAGTCTGTCTGAAACAACTCAAAAACTTTTCAATTCCTATGTTAATCTTTATAAAGCTTTAGGTGGAGGTTGGTTGTCGGAAGAGGAAATGAATGCTGCGGCCAATGCTGCTGGCCTTAAAGAATAAAAAAATAAATGACCATCCGAAAAATGATCATGTAAGATTGTCTGCCTCTCCTTCATATGGCCAGCGATATGACAAGAGTAAAATATCTTTTCAGACAGTTTATTTCTATAGAAAAGATGACACTAAACGAGCAGCAGCATATGTCAACTTCCTGAAGGTGCTCTGTTTTATCCAGCTTTCATAGCATAATTCAGTACATTCCTTCATATCGTTCAGAAATGCCCCTTCAAGTTGTTTAGCAAATGGTGCCCCATAGATCACTGACATGATCTCAAAGTTGAGGTCGAAGCTGCGGATATCCATATTGGCAGAACCCACCACACTTAAATCACCATCGGCAACCACGGTCTTGGCATGTACAAATCCTTTTTTATAAAGGAATATTTTTACCCCGGCCTGGAGTAATTCTTCGTAGTAAAACTTTGAAGCAGCGCCCACAACAGCCGAATCGGATTTTTCGGGCATCAATATCCGTACATCAACACCACTGAGCGCTGCTTGTTTAAGTGCATCCAAAATGCTATCATTTGGGATAAAATAAGGATTGGTCACATAAAGTTTTTCTTTCGCTACCGTGAATATTTTGAAATACGACAACATAATGGGCGATAATGGGTACAACGGCCCTCCCGCCACTATCTGGGCAAGTTGCACCTCACCCTTGTCCGCTATTTCTTTTACCTCAGGAAAAAGCTCATTACTTACCGATAGTTTGTTTGGCTGACACACATTCCAGTTCACAATAAAATGACGTTGCAAGTTATGAACGGTACCTCCCATGATCTTTACATGGGTATCGCGCCAATACAAGCCGGTGTCAATTGAATTATCATAACGATCCGAAACATTAATGCCGCCCACAAATCCGGTATGGCCGTCCATGATGATCACCTTGCGGTGATCACGGTGGTTTGCCCTGTTGGCAATAGCCACCAGTTTAATTTTAATAACCGGGTAAATTTCAGCACCACCTGCCTTTAGTTGCCTAACAATGTTGTGCTTCATTTTACGGCTTGCATAATCATCGTACATGATTCTGACCTTTACACCTTCTTTTATTTTTCTTAAAAGAACATCCTTGATCTGATTTCCACGGGTGTCGTTTTCCCAGGCGTAGTATTCCATATGAATAAAGTGCTTAGCCGTCTCAAGTGTTTTAAGCACTTCCGGAAATTTCTCCTCCCCGTTGGTCAAGAGTTTAAATTCATTAACACTGAGCTTTTCACTGCCAAGGGAATAAATGAAGCGAATTAAATCGTAGTATTTATCCAGCGAACCGGCATATTTTTTTAAGAGTTCTTTTGTATCATCCGGCACACTTCCTTTGAAAGATTTTGTAAACTCATCAAGTGCTATCGTTCTTTTTTTGTTACTCTTTTTATGCCTGTAATTGATACCGAACGAAAAATAGATAAGCATCCCAATTAATGGAAGTATTAAGACAAGTAGTATGTAGCCAAGAGCCTTAGCTGTAGAGTGCGTATCGAGCAATATCCTGATAATGGTATAAGCCAGCAACAATCCGTACGCAGTAGCTAGTATATAATCCATAAAGGCCGGTAATGAGCTATTTAACAACATCATATGAAGGAGTTTTTTATTATACGATTAATTGATATAGTAAGGTTAGCTCTAAAAGCCGATTCTTCATATGCCTTCTACTAATCGATAATTTATTTATGCTTCGCCGTAAATCATTTACAAACAAGAGTTAGAATATCCGCAATTTCATCTTCAAGCCCTAAGGTAATCAAAACAGGTATTTAACCATAAATTGAAGTCTTCTTCCAACACCAGAGTTATCATCAGTATTTACACGTTCCAAAACCATAAATTCAACCCCTGTATTTATATTTTTTATAGGTGACCAAATGAGGTTTAAATGTCCTGAACTACCACCTTTCATTTTTTGTCCATCTCTGAATTCAGATGGGTCTATTGAATAGTAGTTTAAATTTAGATTAGCTGCCAATGTTTTAGAAAGATTTATACACAATCCGGTACCTAGATTCCAGGCAGGCATTGTTTCAAGTTTACCATCGTCATTCAAAACTGCAGAACTTTGAGTGCCAACAGTTGCTACAATTTGACTCCCCCATCCCTGTCCATAAGAAGCCATCCATCTAAACCAATGTTTTTTATCTCCAAAATATTCACGACCACTAAAACTAAATCCCCAACCAACGGCTGTAGAATTCGGGATTGCCTCTTCGCCGTCCCATCTCAATTGAAATAAAGATGCTCCTAAAAATAAGCGACCTCCTGCTTTTGTTGATTTCGTAATTCTACCCGCTAAAAGAGGTAAACTCTGGCTGGCTTGACCTTCAAAATCTCGACCGTCAACCCCTGGGAATTCCAACATTTCCAAACCAACGGCATATTTAAATTTATCATTTATAGCATCTTCAAATCTTATTTGAGCTCTTCTAGTTCCTGTTAAAGCATCGCCTGCAGCAAAATCAACAGTAGCAGGTACTGCATATAAATCAGACCCAGTTCCCCAAGTACGTCCAATTAATAAACGCCCTATAACACCATAAAAATGTCTTAACCTTGGCGCCTGGTTAAAAGGACCACGATCGAGATTGTAAAAGTCTAATTCTAAAAAAACTTGCATTGGCATGCCTTTTTCAGTAATAGTTCTTATATCAAAGTTTATACGAGACTCTCTAGCATGTATATTTACATAACCACTTTGTGCCGGTCTGCCATCTCCTTCCACAGGAACATTCTGAATTTCATATTGAAAACGATCATAGCCTCCGTCAAAATCCTGGATATAATCTAACCTGGCATAACCTCCAATAGCCATTCTAGTTTTAGTACCAAAAATTGGCCACGATTTAGGAAAGGAATCATCTACTAAATCCTGCCCTGTATAATTCAAGGTATTGCCTCTAAACTCATCAATACGTGCTGTATCTTTTTGAACGGTCTTAATCGAATCTCCTGCATGCCATTGTTGCCCAAAAGTGGGCAAAAATGCGCAAGTGCCTAGTACTGCTAAAAAGAAGGTAAGTTTTTTCATTGTTCTTTGTTTTTCTTGAGATTAGTTAAAATTTGATAATACAATTCATCTATTTGTTTAATAATTACTTTCCACTTGGTATAATAAATTCCGATAAAAAAGAGGTACAACGCATCTGATATTTCTATGACATGGAACGATTCTAACACGCGCCTGCCGATGATAAAACGCACAACGATCAGCAACAACAACAAAACAATACTGCCGCGATTTGTTGTTAACGTAAGTTCCAGATTTTCTTCGTTGACCTGAACTTTGTGTGAAAAAAAGAACAATTTGCCTACAATAGCACCAACCCAAGCAAAGATTACATAATATAAGGGGGTTCTAAAAACGTACGAGTCATAAAGCACAATTACAATCATAACCAGCATAGTTATACGAATAATTAGGTTAGACCGTTTTATTCGATTGTCTGCCAAATGTGTTATGAATTTACGTTTTGTGCCCATTAGGTTATAGTTAGCTACCAAGGTAAAGGTTGGCCAGTTCTTTAGAAATATCCTGGTTCGATTTTTTTGGTGGCTCTTCCTCTTGTGCTTTCACAGAGAAAGTAAGCAGTCCTAGGAAACCGATTAATACTGATTTACACCGTATTCTTTTCATCTAATCTAGGTTTTTTAGGTTTGATTTAAATCTTGTCATTACAAACTTGGTTGAGGTCGAATAATGAAGAAACCAATAAATATTCCTGCCATAATAGTTAGTGCAACAATGAACATCTGTGAAAACTGGTGTGCCCCGAGCACCATATCGCCACTTGCCATTGTTGCTAAACCGCGAAAACCAATAGTACCACTCACCAGCATAACAATGGCGGGAATAAGCACAATAGAGGTTGGTCGGCCCGTTTTACGTGCCCATATGTTGGAAACGACTACCGCAATAATTGTCCCGAGTAAATTACCCAGGTTAGCATTCATTATCGAACTTCCTGCTTCAACACCTAAAAATGCAAGTGCCGATATAAGCACCGCCCATGGTAAATCTCTGCGCGAAACTTGAAATGCAAAGGCCAATCCTATTAGGAGCAACGGAAAATACAACAGCATCCACTTTTGGTCTACGGGGGCTTGTGGTTGTGCTGTAGTTATGGTTGCGGTTACAAATACACTGGCAATACCCACTCCAATAATAGCACCTGCAATTTGTTTAATCAGCGTAATTAAGCCACTCTTCAAGTTGTATATGCCTGATTTTACGCGTTTCGACACTAGCTCGCCAGCGCCCAGACTGATGGAGAAACCCGGAAGAATAATAGCAATGGCAGAAAGGATTACCACAACCAGATTTAAACTGGGAACCCAATGCTTAACCATCATTGCAAGAAAGCCTGTGATTAATGCGGTTGTAAGTGGCATCCAATTCATAGCCCAACCACCAATACGGGCGGATAATAATACCAATCCATAAACAAGGATGCTAAATAGCGATGCGAATAGCGTATCCATCCAACCCGCACCCAAAAGCGGGGCTAGCCCAAATCCGACAAATAAATACCCGAGCATACTGGCAAATTTGCCCCAGGGCGGGGGTATATGGTCTATGGCATCAATGCGTGGGTCAGCATCATTAATAGATAAAGTCCCGGCTTTAATATTGTTTAACACATCGCCAAGTCGAGCGAGCTTGTCGAAATCCATATCGGGGGGTGCGGTTGGCATTACTTCAACGCGCTCTTGTGAATCTGGCGTTTCCCGCAAGCCAAACCTAATTTCTACCGGAGTAGATTTAAATTCACCCTGATAGCCAAAGCCCTTGGCCAGGCTGGTTAAAAAAGATTCTAACCTGTTTGCCGTAGAGCCGTATTTATGTGCTGCCACACCTACCTTTAAGATGAAACGCCATGCATCGTCAAAGGAAACCTCTGAACCTTCAGACAATTTTGATTCTTTCATTGAAATTATTTTTTTAAAGGGCTCTACCAAGAGCAGAGCCCTCTTCTATTTATTTAATGATCTGAATTTTTGTAGATCACGCCGTCTTTCATGATGATCACGAAGTTTTTATGCGGATCGGCAATGAGGTTAATGTCCTTCAGGGGATTTCCATCGACCAAAAGCAGGTCGGCTAAAGCGCCTTCTTTAACCACACCGTTCTCGCCTGGATATGGATCGCGAGGCCCGGAACGCTTCATGATCTTATAGTTCTGGCTGGTCGCAACCTTTAGCACTTCCCACGGCTCGAAATAGCGGGCTAGCTTCGCTAACTGAGCCCCCTGACGCTCTGCGAGTGCCGGATTACCCTGTGTATCTGTCCCAAATCCGAAGAGCAAGTCATATTTCTTTGCTAACTCATAGGCATTATCGGTTCCTGATATCAGAACCTGGTATTTTTCTTCCGCAAATGATCCTGGAGGCAGTGGGATGGCATCCTCATCGTTATAGAAGGGCTGCATGACAACTGAAGTATTCGTCTCCTTCATAAGTTTTGCTGTTTCTTCGTCAATCAACTGGCCGTGCTCTACATTCCGTACACCACCACGGATTGCGTTCTGGATCGCCTTCGCGGAATAGGAGTGAACGGTCACATAAGTGCCCCAGTTCTCCGCGACTTCAACCGCTGCAGCAATTTCATCGATGGTGTATTGCGATACGTCTAGTGGATCCGAAGGGGAGGCGACCCCTCCACCGCCCATGAGCTTAATAAAGGCTGCACCTTGCATCAGGTTCTCGCGCACGCGCTGCATGACTTGCGCCCTGCCGTCTGCGATCGCGACTGTACCCATCCTTTCTGACGGAGTAAGATCCCGTGAATAGCTTCGAGGGATATCAACCGTGCTACGGAAATCGGCATGTCCACCCGTTTGGGAGATCATCGAACCCGCAGCGTAGATACGGGGGCCAACGAACATACCCTGATCGATTACCGCCTTTAAATCAAATACAGGTCCGCCCGGGTCTCTCACTGTGGTGAAGCCCCGCATAAGCGTCTTTTCCATCCCAGCGGCCGCTACGAGATTCAGTTTGCCCGCACCAGCCGCAAACGGGTCCAAAGTCATATAGGCCGCCATGCTGTGCCAATGAGCATCTGTAAGGCCAGGCATCAGCGTGCGCCCACCTCCGTCGATCACCGTCGCACCCTTGGCCTTGATCGGGCTTGTAGAGATCGTTTTGATCAAATTGCCCTCGATCAGGACGTTGGCGTTTTCAATCAGTTTTTCATTCTCTCCGTCAAAGATGTTGACATTGTTAATCAAGGTTTGCGCAGGATTGTCCTGTGCAATCGCTACCGAAAACCATCCAAAGATGGCGATTGCTGTAGCTAGAAGTTTCATTTTTAAGATTTTCATAATTCTCTATTAATTTATCAATTACTACAAGGTGTTTTTATATGTTTTTCCATCTTTGATAATCAGTTTTAGATTATTTTCATAATCCTCAACAATACTTACATCTTCCAAAGGATTCTTGCTGTAGATTAAAATATCTGCCATGGCACCTTCTTCAATCACACCCACTTTTCCGTAGGG
Organism: uncultured Flavobacteriaceae bacterium; assembly: GCA_963793325.1. Lineage (GTDB taxonomy): Bacteria > Bacteroidota > Bacteroidia > Flavobacteriales > Flavobacteriaceae > Eudoraea. The sequence goes on along the minus strand of CAWBZU010000003.1, from coordinate 8,403 downwards.
GTTGCGCTGTCCAGTAAGACCAATAAGTTCTCCACCATTACCCGTTGCCTGAATCATAATCTCAGGAGAGGTGTACCATTGCTTTCTAAGGGTCAAGTCTGCTAATTGCTGTTTACGCCCTTCGCGGGAAAATATAAGGTCAGTTCCAAAAACAACTTTTACATTGTATTTTTTAGCGTATTTAAACATGTTGTCCATACCGGTCAACGCTTCTTCCAGCTTTCCTTTTCGAATAGGATCTGTATAAAGTGGTTTCAGTTGTTCGAAGACCTGACACTGGGTAGAGAGAAAAACTCCCTTTTCGGCCATCAGTTTTGCATCTTCTTCATTCAACAGATGTCCATGTTCAATAGATTTTACACCTGCCTCAATTGCCCTTTTAACACCAACCTCGTTGAATACATGTGTCATCACATAGGTGCCATAATCAGCAGCTGCTTCAACAGCTGCTTCTATTTCTGCTGCTGTATATTCGTTTACATAAAGTGGATCTTCAAATGATGACACCCCTCCACCAACAGCAAGTTTTATTTGTGTAGCACCCAAAAACAATTGTTGACGAACAGCTGCCCTTACCTGATCTGGACCGTTTGCAAGCAAAGCATGTCCATTCACTTCTCCGTTTGAAATTTGACCGCCCCATTCTTTAGGTAAATTTGTATGTACCGGACTCCTAAAATCAGCATGACCTGAATATTGTGAAATCATAGCACCAGAAGGGTAGATTCTTGGTCCATCAAAAATCCCATCATCAATTGCTTTCTTCAAGGCGAAGACATTACCTCCAGGATCACGGGTAGTCGTTACGCCACGTAGCAACATTTCTTCCAATTCCATCGTCGCGTAAAGTTGAACATAATTTTGATCGCCGTTGATAAAGGTGTTTTCATCTCCTCCCTGAACAGCATGAGTATGACAGTCGATAAGACCTGGAGACAAGTAGCCACCTTTACCGTCAATCACTTCGTCAAATTTGCTTTCATTTCCGCCTGAGGCTACAATGCTTTTTATTGTGTTTCCTTCTACAACCACATCTTTTCCAGTGATGAGTTTCTCGGAATTCCCATCAAAAATGCTGACATTTTTAATGAGGATTTGTTTTTCTGCCGGTGCGTCTTGAGCCGACACATTGATACTGAGCATCATCAGTAAAGAAAATGCTGCTAAAACTAATTTTGATAAATTTTTCATTTTAAAGTTATTTAATAGAGCTCTGCTTTACGGGCAGAGCCCTTTTATTTACTAATTTATTATTTCCCTGCTAACTTTTTTGCTGCAGCTCTTAAAAACCCGGGAGAATGATCAATTCCTGAAATTTAATCTGGATTTGGGGCTAAACCAAAGTATATTCCACAAAAGTCACGCTTCGGATCTACATAGATCCCTTGACCCATATTTCCGTGTTTGAACATGCCTCCATCAGGAAAATAATGATCCCATTGTGCTGTATTTTTTTCCGGAACTTCTCCAAACCAATCTGAACCATACTGTTCTTCTGTAGATCCTTTGTAAGCTTTATGGTTTCCTAGATCTTGGATGGCTTTAAGTACATTATCTGAAACGATCTGTTCGCTTGCTACTGCATTCCAACTTGGTGTATGTATTAATGCAAAACGAAGAAAATCTTCCGGTGTACAATTGTGAAGCCCTGCACCTAAAGGAATGCCCTCTGCAAGTCCACAAATAAACTGACCTTGCGCTCCAATCTTAGACCATACCCGTTCATTAAAGTATTCTTGCCATCTCATACCTGTTACATGTTCAGTGACAAGAACCAGCATCATGGTGTTAGCACCAGAATATCTGAAACGCTCACCTGCAGATTCATTGGGTAAAGGTTGTGCATCTTGAGCCATTGCTATCCAATCCCCTTTTCCTTCTTCAAAAGCAGCGGTAAACCAATTCGCAATCCAGGTATTTTGGATTCAATAGATTCTCTATCGTTTCTTCAATATCAAGTCCGGATGACATGTTCATGGCATTTTTCACACTTACCTTTTCCCATGCAGTACCTTTTAATCTCGGTACATAGGTAGCTATTGGTTTTTCAAGGTCTATTTTACCATCTTCAGCCAGTAGCATAATCAACAAACCCACCGTTGGTTTAGCTGCCGACATCCATATGTGTATATCATTTGGATTCATTCCCGGATAGGTTTCAAAGACTACTTTTCCTTTGTGCGCCATCATCATGGCTTGCACCTGACGTTTTCCACCTAAATACTCTTTTAAAGTAGGTGTAGTAGTAGCCATCAAATGCGGTATAAGTTAAATCCAATAACTCAGGATGATAGATCTCGTTCTATAGTAGTCTTTCTGGATGGTGCTGGTACCACACAACTTTTAAAAAATTCCGGGATATGTAAATTGTAATAAATCGAATCTTCGCTTCCTGATTGCCAGTTTGGAAAGCTATATCGTTTTGTAGCAGCATCAACAAAATCAGCTGATTGAGGCTTTTTCCATTTGCTCATAGGAGTTACTAAGTTTAGCATCTCGTTTATTCTGTCTTGTTTGCTCATAATGATTTAATTTTTAATGGTTAAATGAATATTTGTCTTATGACTTTAAATTAAAAGTAGTATTGGCGTCCAGCGGATAGATAGGACTCTTTAGCTTGGTATGTTTGAAAATAGTTATGTCGCGACTAGTGGTTCCGGGAACATCAGCGATTAGCAATTTGTCGGTGAAGTTTTCATAGAATGCCCGGAAGTGCATCCCGCTTTTAACACCTATAACGTCATATTCCTGAATGATGATGCCATGTGGCCTCCCTTGTGTATCATCATAGGTCTGGCATAGGCCGGAAATGACGATAACATCCACCGTATTCACCGCTTCGATGACCAACCTAACAGTAGGGCCAAGTTGGTATGGGCCGTTGAAAGCGGTCCCTCCGCGAACGGTCTCATTCCCATCCGAAATCGACTTGACATAGGCTTTGGTCTTGATCGGTGGGCCGGACAATGGCTCAAATTTGCCCCCGAGGCTCACATCGATTGTCGCTCCTACACCGGCAGCGACTGCGGCCTTCGCGGTTTCCGGATCGTGTATGGACATGAAAGCGACTTTCCCCAAGCCTTTGGTCTCCATAAGGGCCTTCAGCAGGTGGGTGCCGCCACCTCCGGCTCCGCCACCCGGGTTATCCGCAGCGTCCCCAATCACGATCGGGGTATGGTCGATGACATCGCCTTTCGTTGGCAATTTGCGAACATAGTGGCCGTCCTTCTCGAGCATAGCCAGTACAGTGCTCATCGTTTTATCCAAAGGTTCTAATGAGATGATAGATTCTTTACGGTGATCCCAGATCCACTGCGCCAGTTCGTCCACCAGTTCTTGTGCCAGCTTGGGGTTATTTTCGGTAGTGGCCATCGGGTACATGCCGCAAAAATCGCTGTCCTGGTATGGAAAACCATGCATCACAGAGCAGTTCAACACACCGGGCCGCTTTTCGATTTCAATACACTTTTCTTTAAGTCGATTTGCAAAGGTGCCCTCCTCTTCGGTATTACTCACCGGCATCATCAGTGGCACTCTGCAATAGGCCGGGGTGGGATGAGACTCTCCTGCCAGGATCGCAGCGGCACGATACATGGCATCACGCGCGCATACATTCATATCCATATGAGGATATTCTTTGCAGGTACTGAAGAAATTCATATTGTCCTTCATTTTATCTGTGATCTTGCCATGCAGGTCGCCCGACCAGACGATCATCGTGTCCTTTCCGACCAGGGCTCTGACCGATTCCGCTAAGTCTCCTTCAAGATCGTTTGTGCTATTTACCATACCTGCACCGTGAACAGAAAGGTAGACGATGTCCATCGGTAACTGTGTTTTCAGCGTGTCCATCATCTCCTTTTTCGCATCTTTCCAACACTGATCGCTCACCGTGCTAAAGCACCAGTCTATATAGAACAGGACACCCGGGAGCAGCTCCCAGCCCTTTTCCTCGCACACATCCACTGGCCCGCCAATGGCAGTTCCTTTCAACTGCTTGATCTGATCGCCCCGGAAAGTGCGCATTCTGTCGAGCGTGGTTTCTCCCATGCCTTCGGTGAGGTAGGTATTGGTTTCATGGAAAAAACCAACATAGGAGACTCTTAATTTTTTCACTTCTTTCATTTCTTTTTTTAATAAATCCAAAAAAACAATCAGTACCCCATAGGATAGTTAGCTTATACTTCTTTGCCAGAGCAATTGCATTTCGTGTACCCTCTGCAACAACTTTTAATTTTGCCTGTTGAATAGGGTCTTGAAACATTGGATTTTCTGCTGTAGGCTGTAATGGTAAAAACAACTGTGGTGAATAAAAAACGTCTAGTTCTGCCATTCTTTTTACGGTGCTTTCCTCTAGCACTAGACCGTGCTCAATAGACTTGACGCCAGCATCTAATGAGGCAACAACACTATTATTCATCTGTGAATGGGTCATTACATAAGTTCCGTAACGAGTTGCTTCTTCAACGGCAGCCTTAATTTCTTCAGGTGTATATTGTGCTGCCTGAAGTGGATCAGTAAAACTGGTTACCCCACCTCCTGTATGAATTTTGATCTGTGATGCTCCGCGAAACAACTGCTCACGAACTGCACGGCGTACCTCATCGATACCATCAGCAATTAACTGGTGCTTCCTTGATAAATGAGTGCCTTGAACCTTGGTTGGGCGCCACCATTTTCCTGGCCGCCCTGCACGGTAACCAAGGCCTTAGGCATGACAAAGCTTATTTTTCAAATTCATGAGCTATGTTAAAATGTTAGTGATTCGGTTCAAAGTGATTTTAGTTTGAATCCACACCGGATGCAAATCAAATATTTATTACAATTAAAATTACCAGGGTAATGGAACAACAGGCGAAACAGTTAAACGTATTTGATGTTGTGGACCAAATGCCTCTGGTGATGCCACATAATACCAATATTGCATATTAAACTTTACAGGTGTTTTACCAAAAATCATCACTTTACTCGCACCGGTACCAATAGGTAGTGTTAATTTATTTCCTTTTGATGCTTTGTGATTATAGGAATAAGTTGGATTCCCTTGAATCTGCCAGCCATTTGTTAAATTAACAATATAAAAATATTGCCCAGCAGTAATACTTGCAGATTCGCCTCCGGCAGCTGTAGCCCACATATCGTCAGCAAGAATTGTAAAACTATCCGGATCTGCATCAAGATTATTAACACTCCATGCATGATTTATCATTAGTCCAAATACACCCCATTTAGTGATTTGTGCAGCCATCAACTCTGGACCTAATAAGGTATAGGGAGATCTTAAGGCCTTATCGCTTGCAGTACGAAAACTAGCAAATGCACCAATTAATCCAATTGTTTTTGATGGAAATGTTTTTCCTATCGCAACATCGGCGCCTATATTTCCTAGACCGAATCCCTGACTTTCAAACCCATTCGCCCCATATGTTGGTTGCGTAAAATAAATAGGGATTAGAGGTCTTACGAAAAGATTCACCGACTGACTTAATGGTACTGGAAGGACAGGTTGAAAACCCATGGAAAAGCTATTTTGGCCTCCCGCATCTGGCAAATCTCCCCGATAATTTATATAATCGAAATTGAAGTTCATGGTACCTAAGGTAGTGTTGGGATTCGCTAATGCTTTTGCTATGTCGTCTGCTGATTGTGGTGCATCGCCCTTAGTTTGGTCGTCGTCTTCTTGTGCATTAGCCATAAAAGCAACAAGGCCAAGGCAAATCAATACTGTTTTTTTAAAAAATTTTATTTTCATTTGTGTGTTCATCTATTTAATTATTCATCATTATTACTATTAATTTTTCCAATGCAGTATTTTGGCTCCGGCTCATTTTAAACTTACATTTAAAGGCCTTTCTCAGGTCGTCCAATTTTGTAATCATTTATTAGTTTTCACATGCACCTTTCCATGTAAAGCATGTCGTTAATTCTATCTTGTTTTTTATTCATCTTATTAATGATTTTTGTTTTTTAACTATTAATAATTGAGTTTGCTTTATTTCTTTAAATAATAAAAGTCATATAAAGCTCTGGCAACTTCCGCAATAGCCCGTTCTCTGTCCGCAGAGGGCGTCTTACTACTGTTGGTGAACACGGCGATAGCAAATCGTCGACCGTCAGGGAGTGTGATATAGCCAACGTCGTTGGCAACTCCGCCTACGGTTCCGGTCTTGTGTGCTACGGGCGTTCCCTTCGGCAGCAATCCCTTGAGTCGGCCAGCACCGGTGCGCGTGCGCGACATGACGCCCAGCAGAAACTCGCGGCTTTTCGGGCTCATCGCCGTGCCACCGTCGATGGCAAGCAGGAGTTGTAGGTACGCATTGGGCGTTGTGTGGTCGCGGGGATCCGCCTCGAAGTCCGGATTGGGATCAGCCTGCTCCGTCCACAGTGCCGGATTGTTGCTGACGGCCTCAGCGACAGTTTCCGGCGTGGCCTTTCCCGGCAAGCCATAGAAATCCCGAAGAATTTCAGTAGTTAGCCGGTCGACCCTGAAATCGGTAATACCCAGCCTGCGTAAGTTCTTTGTCACCGCCGCTGGTCCACCTGCCAACCCCATACAGACGTCGGTCGCCGTGTTGTCGCTTTCCGTAATCATTACCTCTATCAAGTTCGCTAACGAGAATTGGATACCAGGATGTGGGAAGGTCTCTGCAATAGCAATTTCGCCAGTGACATACATGTCTTGTGGGACGTCGACCAGTTGGTCGAGACTGAGTTCCCCCTTGTCCACGAGATCCATCACTTTCGTGGCGATAGCCACCTTGTAGGTGCTGGCCATGGCGAAGGTCTCATCACCATTGATCGCGATAACTTCGTCGCCGCCGATTTCCTGTGCAGCCACACCAATGCGGCCAACCAGCCCCTCCGTAAGTTTTTCAATCTTCTGAGAAACATCTTTAATGTTTTGTTCCTGAGCAAATGCCGATTGAACTGCAAATAATGACGAGATTATTACAGTAAATAATAGTACAATGTTTTTTTTCATGATTTTTGTTTTTAAATATTAATTAATCGTTTTCCTCGGTGGAGCGACGGAAGATCCGGTGCTGCATGCTAAGGAACGCCGGCTTTCCAGACTTGTCACGCAGCAACTCACCAACCGTTCCTTGAAAGGCACCATCTGTCATGATAACCATGTCTTTACCCGCGCTACTCATCGAAATCGGTGGAGGGTTCTTATAAATTTGGAGGTCTCCTAGTGGTTTGTACAAGCGCTCAGCCATGAGCTGGTCGTTGTCAAAATAGATTTTGTAGTCTTCATTATCCCCTAACCAAAGACCTACGAAAGGTTCAAGGGAACTACGATCTGCAGTGATTGCAACCAAGGGTGTTCTCTCAATATCCAAATACTTTTTGAGAGCCAGTGCGATTACCGCATCGTACACCTCAATACCACGGTCGCTGTTCGTAAGAACAACGATCCCAAATTTCTTGTCCGGTGCAAACAACATCTTGGCGGTAGCCCCTGCCGACCGACCGGCATGAAAAACGGTTCGCACACCGCCGATATCCTCAACGAACCACGTAACACCGGTGTTTTCACTCAGCTCGCCTTCGACCAAGGGACTGTGCGCCATGTCCAGCAACTTTGGAGACAACAGTTGACTGCCGTCCTTGTCCTTACCGTCAAACTGAAATTTCATATACTTCATCATATCACTGACATTACTGAGTATGCCTCCGGCCGGATAGACGCTGCGCGGAAAAGGCGCAAAGCTGACCTTAGGTTCGGACGTCCCGTCATATACTCCGGCATGGCCAACAGCAAAGCGGTCTGCCATTAGTTCCGCCATGAAGAAGGAGCTGTGCGTCATGCCCAGGGGCAGAAACAACTCGTCCTTAACTTTTTGTTCATAGGATTTTGCACGGCTTACGACTTGAATGAGGCGTCCTGCAATGATGAAGTTGTTATTGTTGTAGGCCCAGACCTCGCCATAAGGTGTGCGTTGCGGTAGGAATCGAAAAGCCCGCACGGCCTTCTCCAAGGCATCTTCCCCCGAACTGGGATCCTCAAAGTAGTCGCCTTGCCAGCCGGTCCGGTGCTGGAAAAGGTCGATGACCTTCGCCTTTTCTGAAGCCTCTCTATCCAGGACCGAAAATTCCGGGAGATACTTCCGAACCGGGGCTTCGAGGTCGAGCTCTCCGCGTTCTGACATTTTAAGAGCTACGGTGGTCGTAAAAGTCTTCGATATGGAGCCGATATAAAACACGGTGGCTTCAGTGACAGCCTGAGGATCGTCAACATTGGTAATGCCGAGGCCGGCCATTTGGACCTTGCCATCGTGCATGATCCCAATGGCTATACCCGGGACTTTGATCTCGTCCATAAGTCGCTGAGCTTCGCTCTTAATTTCCTCAAACCGCGTGTCCATGTTTTTCTGGGCAAATGCCGGTTGAACTGCAAAT
>CAWBZU010000002.1:515000-1127737 GCA_963793325.1 uncultured Flavobacteriaceae bacterium | reverse complement strand
ATCCAGTAATCCCGATAACATAATTTTATAACCAAAATTATAATGGTATTTTAGCCTTTCTTTCGAAAAGTTTAAGCCAGGTTTCCATGATCCCGTTATCCAAAGTAATAAGGATAATAAAATTTGCGTGGTCATATACATAGTATACTATACTCCAGACACCATAATTATTATAGCCCAGAAAAAGGCCTACACTTACGCCGATGATAATACTCGGGGCATTTAAGAGCATTATCCTTTTAAAACGCATTTCCTTATTTAAAATTGCCAATTGTACCGCGGAAAATGCTGATATAATAAAGATTAAACAATAAATTCTAATAATATCTATAAGTACCGGTTGTCCATAAAAAGAGGAAATATATGGTGCGGTATAAAACATGAGGGCGTAAACCAGCAGACTGATGGCCATATTCATGTAAAATACTGTAGAAAAATCAGCATCATCTGCATTTTTTGTCCTAATAATTGAAGAAGACATTCCACTATCAACCAGAGAGGTGCCAATTCCAATAAATACCGCAATCATTCCCATAAGACCAAAATCAATTGGCCCTAACCAACGAGCTAAAAAGATCATGGCTACAAAAGAAAGACCTTTTAACAATAGCAACCTCAGCAAAACTCCATACGACTCCGGATATTGTTTTTTTCTTTAAAGACATTAATCCAGTAAATTTTGAAGATAAGTGTAGTATTCACCTTTTAATTCAGAGATCCGTTGTTTTAGCTGTTTTTTTTCAATCCATTTATAATTTAAAGCAATTTCTTCTAAACAGGCAATTTTCAGCCCTGTTCTTTTTTCAACAGCTTTCACAAACTCCGTTGCTTCCGTTAAAGCTTCATGGGTGCCCGTATCCAACCAGGCAAAACCACGGCTTAAAATTTCTAATTTTAATTGTTTACGATCTAAATATTCCTGATTTACAGAAGTAATTTCTAACTCACCTCTTTTACTGGGTTTTACACGCTTTGCAATTTCAACCACATTGTTGGGATAAAAATACAATCCAACCACAGCGTACTTCGACTTAGGAATTTTTGGCTTTTCCTCAATACTTAAAACGTCTTTATTCTGATCAAACTCCACCACACCATAACGCACCGGGTCCGTTACATAATTACCGTAAATGACAGCTTTGTTTTCCTGCTCTACTATCTTAATGGCGTTCATCAATAATTTTTGCAGTCCGGCCCCATAAAATACATTGTCTCCAAGGACCAAAGAAACATCATCAACACCAATAAAGTCCTCTCCAATTATAAAAGCCTGTGCCAAACCATCCGGAGACGGCTGCTCAGCATATGATAATTGTAAACCAAACTGTTCGCCTGACCCTAACAATTTTTTAAAATTTGGTAAATCCTGAGGTGTTGAAATTATCAATATTTCTCTGATCCCGGCAAGCATCAGGACCGATAAAGGATAATAGATCATTGGCTTGTCGTAAATGGGTAGCAATTGCTTACTGACACTTAATGTTAATGGGTGCAATCGTGTCCCTGAACCTCCTGCTAATATTATTCCTTTCATGTTTTATTGGTATTGAATTTCATAGTATTGTTGGTAGGCACCACTTGTCACGTTGTTTAACCAGTCTTCATTCGCCAGGTACCAATCTATCGTCTTTGAGAGGCCCTCTTCAAAGGTCACGGTTGGCCTCCAACCCAATTCCCTGTTAATTTTGGAGGCGTCAATGGCGTAGCGCAGATCGTGTCCGGGCCTGTCTTTAACATAGGTAATCAGTTGCTCGCTGCCCCCTTTTTCACGACCTAGTTTTTTATCCATGTGCTTGCAAAGCAACTTTACCAGATCAATATTTTTCCACTCATTAAACCCCCCAATATTATAGGTTTCCCTGTCTAAACCTTTGTGATAAACAAGGTCGATTGCTATGGCATGATCTATAACGTACAGCCAGTCGCGCGTATAATTTCCATCTCCATAAACAGGCAACGGCCTGTTATGTATAATATTATTTATAAACAAAGGTATTAGCTTTTCCGGAAATTGATTTGCTCCGTAATTATTGGAGCAATTGGAAATAACATAAGGCATGCCATAAGTTTCCCCATAAGCCCTTACAAAATGATCTGAACTTGCTTTAGAGGCAGAGTATGGAGAATTAGGATCATAAGGAGTTGTTTCCTCAAACAAACCGGTTTCTCCAAGGGTTCCATAAACCTCATCTGTACTTATATGATAAAAACGCTTTCCCGGCCAGTTATCTTTCCATAATGCCTTAAAAGCATTTAACAGTATCATGGTTCCCAAAATATTGGTTTTGGCGAAAGCCAGAGGATCCGTAATGGATCTGTCCACATGCGACTCAGCTGCCAAATGGATTACTCCTTCAAAACGATATTCTTTGAAAATAGCATTGATATAATCTTCATCGGTGATGCTACCCCTTAGAAAAGTATAATTTTCTTTTCCTTCAATATCTATTAGATTTTCTAAATTTCCGGCATAAGTCAGTGCATCCAAATTATAAATATGATACTCAGGATAGGTATTGACCAATCTTCTGACAACATGTGAACCAATAAAACCTGCACCTCCTGTTACTAATATTTTCATTTTATTTCGTTTACTATTTTGGTAATTTATTAAGTCTATTTAAAAGTTCGAAAATCACCTTTGAGATAATCTTCAAACTTGAATAGAACTTATATTCTTAGAAATTAAACTTCTTTTGACGGCTATATAAATTAATGTAAGAGAAAGCAATAAAAGGCCGAAAAATATCAGCTGCATTTTGTGAGAAAGTAATTGTATCCCTACAATTACTAAAGCACATATGGCCATTTGCAGAATTCCATAAATCATTGATGTAGCAATATGGCCAAATTTTTTACTATCCACCATAATCTGGTATAAATGTCTTCGATGAGGTTTTAATATATTTTCGTTTCTTATTACCAACCTTTCAATAAGCGTTAAACCACCATCAATTGCATATACAATTCCAAAAAGTGCATAGAAACCATTTTGAGTTTCGTAAATAACTTTTGCCAATACAAATATTACAGTAAGACCGATAGTAATACTTCCTACATCACCAGCAAAAACCTTGGCTTTTTTCCTAAAATTGAAAAAAGCAAAAATCATTATTGAAATTATTATTAAATAAATCAGATTATTGTCAATAAAGTTTGGAACATAATATTTGTTTACACAGAGAATCGGAATCAAAATCGATAAACTGTAAATTCCTGTAATTCCATTTATCCCATCCATAAAATTATATATATTCAGATAACCAACGGATAATATGATTACTGGTATTACCAGGTAAAAAGGATTGTCATATAGATGAATTTCCCACATGGTCAGCGCTATGGCGATTAACTGTATTAGAAATCTGACTTTGGTGCCAAGCGAGTACAGATCGTCCAGGAAACTTATAATTGCTATAATAGTCAGGCCAAGCAAGAAATAAGGATACTGTTGTTCAAATAATATAAAAAAGAGAAAAGAAGCCAGATAAAAAATTATCCCTCCGCCTCTTATTACTGGTTCCATATGGGAGCTGCGTGAGTTGGGTATGTCAACAACATTGAAACTTTTGGCCAAGTGCATATATATAAAAAAGCTAGTAAGAAGGATTATGATGGAAATATAGATCATTCAGTAAAAGATTTAATTGTATTCTCTAATCCCACAATATTATTAATCGGTGATATTTCAATTTGTAATCCTTGTTTTATCTTGTTATTGGATACAGCATAATTTTTTGAAATTTTTTCTAAGCGATCCGAGTTAATAATAAATGGCACGATATCTTCCAATTTAATACTAAAAAGGATCAGGTTTATTGGGAATTTCAACTGGGACACCTTATTGTTCAATACGCTACCAATAAATAGGACTAAACCTGTACTTTCGGCTAGTGGCAATTTCATTTCAGCGCCTTATTTTTAAATATAACTCTGATCTGTAAAAAAAATTTTACATTAGTATATCTTTGGTAGTTTGGCTCCATAATACATTACTTTTGATTTTACTATCTATTGTATTCATAATCACCGGGTATAGCCAAATGCCCGAAATATTGGCTATTAACATCGAAATACCTGCGATAAAAAAGGTTGAAAAATAAATCAAACAAGTAGGTCATAAGATAGTTTTAGTTATTTCAGGCTATACTATTAACTTCATGCAAAAATAGCAAATGTAATAATTGCCATTTGGGGTAAATTTAAATCGAAGATATGGCACCTTAAATAATTAACGCTTTAATTCTCGATTAAACACTTAAAAACTATTTTATCGACACATTTGAATTAAAAAAACACTTTTTGTAATTAAAGGTTTTCTTTTATTTTACACAAACAAAGATAGGTTTAGTTCAAAAGTTTAAGAGGTATTTAATGTTCCAAAATAATGATGAAGTGTATGGCTGTCAAGTTTTTAGACTATTTTGTGAGTATTATTAAGTTGAGCATTATATTTACGATTGTTTTCGCAGTATCCATATAATTCGTATTGCTGAATTTCTGAATATATACAAATTTTGGTTCCACGTATCTCATCCAAAAACATTACTTCTAATATTTCAAAGGGGTAAATGATAAACGTTCATGTAAAACTTCAACTAATTAATTTCATCCTGAGAGGAAGATAACATGAATGAAGAAGTATTATATTCTTAATTTAATTGACTTTCTTTAATAGTCTTTGATGTTGACTCATCAAACCCGGGCTACGTTGGTAGATATAGCCATGTCATTATGTACGTAACTCAGTTATGAAATGATGATTTATATAGAGTCTCTAATAAAATATATTTATGGTATTGTTAATCAGTGGTAATACTTTCTCTAATAAATCTCGTTTAATCTTTATTTCCTTTAAATAGTCTATCTGATCTTTACGGTGAATGTCTGAGGCTACATAGTCAATCAGGCCGTGATCTATTAAGTTTAAGGCCATCTTGTGTACCTCAGGCCCATAATAATCGCTCAGGGATAAGAGGTTTAGTTGATACTGGATTCCTTTTTTTTTGTAGGCTGAATAGTTGGCTTTAGCCTTATGCCAGTATCCATAGCGTTCGGGATGCGCCAGTATCGGAAAATAACCCTTTTTCATTACCCTTTGTGTAGCATCACCAAAGTTAATAGAAGCCTGTAAGTAAGACATTTCTACCAATAGATAACTTTTTCTCATTTGCATTACTCCGTCTCTTTCCAATAGCTCCTCAAAATTATCGTCAATCATATGTTCGGCAGCGGCCTCAATAGAAATATTTTTAAGATCGTTTGCAATCAATTCATTGGTTAGCAGGTCCAGGGAAGCAGTTATTGATTCTTTGGTATTAGGATATAAATTGCTCATGATATGAGGCGTGGCAACCAGGTTGGTTATGCCCAAATCTCCAAAACCGCGAATCAGTTCTACAGATTCCTTTACTGTTTTAGCTCCATCATCTATCCCGGGAAGAATATGGTTATGGATATCCACAAAATCCTGCAAATAATCTACCAGAAATTTTTTCTTACCAAAAATATGAAACATACGATGTTTTTATCATCGCAAAAATAGTGTTTAATGCATTAAAACAATCACTTACAGCCATACTAATTAGTCTGACTGATATGTATGTCAAGCTAATTTAGGTTTCCTAAGAAATTGCCGCCTGGGCCGCAGCTAACCTTGCTATTGGTACCCTAAACGGGGAACAACTTACATAATTCAGGCCTGTCCGGTAGCAGAATTCTACAGAACTGGGTTCACCACCATGCTCTCCGCAAATACCTACTTTTAAATCAGGTTTTGTTTTTCTACCCCTTTCTGTTCCCAACTGCACTAATTGTCCCACTCCTTCCTGATCCAGCACTTCAAAAGGATCAGAGGTTAGTATTCCTTCTTTCATATAGATCCCAAGGAATGAACCGGCATCATCTCTGGAATAGCCGTAAGTCATTTGGGTAAGGTCGTTTGTACCAAATGAAAAGAAATCGGCGTGTTCGGCAATTTTGTCTGCCATAAGTGCTGCACGCGGAATTTCAATCATTGTCCCTACCAGATATTCTACGGTATCTTTTCGTTCTTTAAATACCCTTTGCGCTGTAGATCTGATGACATTTTCCTGGGCGACAAATTCATTAACCGTACCAACAAGAGGAACCATTATTTCCGGGATTACTTCAATGCCCTTTTCTTTTAAATTTAAAGCGGCTTCAATGATTGCCCGGGTCTGCATTTCGGTTATTTCCGGATAGGTAATTCCCAAACGGCATCCTCTGTGGCCAAGCATTGGGTTGAATTCCTGAAGATCCGCTACTTTATTTTTTACTGAAGCCAGGGAAATATGAAGATCCTCCGCCAGTTCTTTTTGAGTAGCCAATTGGTGAGGAACGAATTCATGTAATGGTGGATCGAGCAAACGAATAGTCACCGGGAATCCCTGCATAGCCTCAAAAATTCCTTCAAAATCTGACCGCTGCATGGGCAAAAGTGCCTTAAGAGCGACTTTTCTGCCCTTTACAGTATCCGCCAAAATCATCTCCCTCATTGCCCTGATCCTGTCTACTTCAAAAAACATATGCTCCGTCCTGGTAAGTCCTATACCTTCAGCTCCAAAATTGCGGGCCACTTTAGCATCTTTAGGGGTGTCCGCATTTGTGCGTACTTTCATCGTACGATACTTGTCGGACAACTTCATAATTTCCGCAAATTCCCCACTCAATTCCGGCTCCATAGTCGGTACTTTACCTTCAATAATATTACCTGTAGAACCATTTAAGGAAATCCAATCTCCTTCGTGGTATTCTTTATCACCAACTCTTAAGACTCTGTTTTTATAATCGATTTTTAGTGCACCTGCACCGGAAATACAACATTTGCCCATGCCACGTGCTACCACGGCAGCGTGGGAAGTCATTCCACCCCTGGCGGTAAGGATACCTTTGGCAATGTTCATACCTTCCAGGTCCTCAGGGGAAGTCTCTATTCGCGTAAGTATGGTATACTTATATTTATCTGCTTCATCTGCAAAAAATACAATCTGGCCTGTTGCGGCACCAGGTGAAGCGGGTAAACCCTGAGCAATAATATCATCTTTGTTTAAACCGCTGGGATCAAATACAGGGTGTAGTAATTCATCCAGTTTATTGGGTTCTATGCGCATCAACGCCTCTTTTTCATCAAGCAGGCCTTCTTTAAGAAGATCAACTGCTATTTTAACCATGGCAGCCCCGGTTCTTTTGCCATTTCTGGTTTGCAGGATCCATAGTTTCCCTTCCTGAATGGTAAACTCCATATCCTGCATATCGCGGTAATGTTTTTCCAGTTTTTCCTGGTAGCCATTCAATTCCGAGAAGATAGAGGGCATTAGCTCTTCTAAAGAAGGATAATTAGCGGCTCTTTCAGCTTCTTTTACCTGTGCCAGTAAGGCCCATCGTTCAGAACCTAATCTGGTTATTTGCTGTGGTGTCCGTACACCTGCGACAACATCTTCACCCTGTGCGTTTATGAGATATTCCCCATTAAAAACATTCTCGCCTGTTCCTGCATCCCTGGTGAAGCAAACCCCGGTTCCCGAATTAATTCCCATGTTCCCATATACCATGGCCTGAACATTAACAGCTGTACCCCAGTCTGCAGGGTAGCCATGCATTTTCCTGTAATAAATGGCCCTGTCGCCATTCCAGCTATCAAATACAGCCATAATGGCACCCCATAACTGATCCCAGGGATCCAAAGGAAAATCGTGACCCGTTTGTTTTTTTACCGCATCCTTGAAGTCATAAACCAAATCCTTTAAATCCTGGACGGTAAACTGGGTGTCTAACTCTATATTTCGCTTGTCTTTAAGATGTTCCATGATTTCCTCAAAAGGATCAATGTCTTCCTTGGTTTCAGGTTTCATCCCAAGAACAACCCCACCGTACATTTGAATAAAACGCCGATAGGAATCCCAGGCGAAGCGTTCATTCTTTGTTTTTTGTGCCAAACCGGTTACCACCTCATCATTAAGCCCCAGGTTTAATACGGTATCCATCATACCGGGCATAGAAACCCGGGCACCGGACCGAACTGAAATCAATAGAGGATTTTGAGCATCTCCAAATTTAGTTCCCATAATCCCTTCGAGATATTTAACAGACTGCTTGACTTCTTCCTTAATGATTTGAACAACCTTATTTTTGCCCAGTTCATTGTATTCGGTACAAACCTCAGTAGTGATAGTAAATCCGGGCGGTACGGGAATGCCAATTGCGCTCATTTCTGCAAGATTGGCACCCTTGCCACCTAACAGGTTCTTCATTTTACTGTTGCCATCTGCTTCTTTATTTCCAAACCTGTAAACTCTTGTTTTTACTTCGGATATCGTTTCCATGGGATTACGCTTTTATTTATAATTCAACATCGAATTTAGGCCCATTATGGCTCCGATTTTATGACATATATCATAAATATGAAAATAGGGAACAAAATGTAATTTATGTTACAAAACACTTAGGTTCTGAACTATGAAGGTATATTAAAACTAAGGTGTAGCAGCCACAAATTTACTAATGATTAAGTCAACTTTCTTTACATCGTTATAACCCAAATGCAATTCTTTTAATCCTGTAAGGCTTTCTAAAAAATGTATGGAAATATTATGCATGTAACACAAACCACTATTACAGTATGCGTTACAAAGAAGCTCATCTTGGAGGTGCTCTAAAGTAGAGCTGTTTTTATACACAGAATCGGAAAAGATTCTGTAGTTATAGCATTAAATTAAAGCTGTCCGGATATTTTTATTTGATTACAATAATATTTATCACTTTTGCTTATTAACTATGACGTTTTCCGTTTCATAATTTTGGCTTAAGATTTTGAAAGGACTGGGCTGTTTGTCATTAATAACAGAGGACATCAGACACGTTGGGCGTAATTAGATCGTTTACTAGCTGTATTCTAAGGTCTTATTGCTATATTAGATAGTAAATAATAAAAATAAAAAAGGTAAAATTTACAATGTAGCATAAATGAGCACGAATATTAAAGTATTTCAATTGCTGGGATTCGAACAAGACTGGGTATGTATCCTAAACGACATTATTAGGTATAATTATAAAAAACCATTAAAAATAGAAGTCTTCCCCAATCTGGATATGGAAACTAAAGCAGCCGACAGATTGCAACCCATTTCATTCGAGGTTAAAAGGATGCAGGATATTAATTCAACTTCACCAATATTTTTTGGAGTGGCCGGCGCACGTAATAAATATAGAATACACAAAGATTTTTTACCCTATGTAAAGAATGAGGAATATTCCAACTTAATAGCCAAATCCTCAATTGTTAGCGCAAGTAATATTTTGAGCAAGGCAGTCTTTATAGATCACCTTTGTGTATTAAGCTCACAAACCTCTATTGGTTTTGGAGTGCATATAAAGAGAAGTTCTACCATTGGGCACCATAATACGATTGGAGACTTCACTGACATTAATCCAGGGGTTGTAACCTCCGGGAATGTCCATATTGGACGAGGCTGTGAAATAGGCTCCGGAGCTATTTTAAAGAATAATGTTACCATAGGCGAAAATACATTTATTGGCATGGGTAGTGTTGTAACCAAAGATATTCCGGCAAACAGTATAGCCTATGGAAGTCCTTGTAAAGTAATAAAGCCAAACAATTTGTGGAATATATAATTATCGAATCCTTCCCTTCCAGCTTTGTTTTTTATTAGTTATTTAATCTCAGTTTTCTTAAACATTTAAGGTACAATATTCATTTTTTAAACTTCTAAGTTTCAATACTCGAAATTAATCTAGTAGTGCGAAAAACATTGTTAAACGTTTTTTTTTTGCAATATATCGACATGTCAGCTGTACTTTAAATAATTGGAATACCTTTATTTTGAGTTTTAAAAAAACTGATTTTTAATTTTATGATTGTTTATTATGATAGAATCAAAAGTGATATGCCCTTCCTGCAAAAAAAGCAGTATTAATGATCGCTACCAAACTTTCTGGATGTGTAGTGCATGTGGTGAGAAATATTCTTGTGTAAACGGCATTCCAAAGCTTTATGTAGAAAATTCTCTGGGTAAGTCAGATAAGGGACTTAGAGATGAAGTTTATAAGTATATGGCATGGTTTTATAATTTTTGGAACCCTTTCTTTATGCTTCCGGTCAGACCAGTAAAAATATCCCTTAAATACTGGATTGTATATTTTCTATTAGTGTTTTCCTTTGTTTTCATGGTCTATAATTTGATAGATTTGATTGCATATCGTGGCATTGAGGATGCAAAGAGCTATGATTTTTTATTATTTGCGGCTTTGGTAATTTTTATTTTTGTGTTTTCAAAACAAAAGCGATACGCGTATTTGCTTTTGCTTGCTATTCCCATAAAAATTATTCTTGCGATTCGGAAATTTGTGCCTGAAAAAAGCGCCTCTTCTGTTCATGAAGAGTTTCTAAAGGAATATCTGGGGTCAGATAAAAAAATAAAAATGCTTGATATTGCCAGTGGTACTGGCCATGCATTTTTACGTGGTTATTTGAATCTGAATGCAGATTACACGGCAGTGGACCTTTCTGAGGGTATGATTGTACAGGGAAGGGATTTAATGAGTAAACAGAAGGCTCCTGTAGATTTCATTCTGGCTGATGCCACCAATCTTCCTTTTAAATCCGGGACATTTGATATTTGCACAAATTATGGGGCATTTAATGGATTTGCTGACACAAAAAGTGCTCTGAAGGAAATGATTAGAGTGACTAAAAATGGTGGAAAAATCCTTATTTTTGATGAACAGGAGTATCCAGAGGCCACATGGTTAGAACATTTGTATTATGAAAAGGTGTTTGCCTGTTACAATACTCTTGCAGGCAGCCCTGTTGATTTGCTTCCGGAGGAACTTGAAGATATGGAGGTACATCAGCTGTATGAGTTTGTTTATGTTTTTACTGCCAGAAAAAAGAAGTTGGAAGTCCAGAAAGAAACAGAAAGAATTTTGAAGGTCAGAAAGAAAATGATATCAAAACGGTTCAATCAAATTAATAATGGGAGTCTAATCCTAAATTTTTAGAAGGGTTTTAACCACAAAAAATTTCTAAATAAAGATTAATCTATCGAAATTTGATCTGCTTTAAAATACATATATAACTACTGTTCATAAGCAGGTAGTTATGATATTGAGGTGCGATTTGGGTACAAATCCTTCTCAAAAAGTATCCCGGGCTATCAACTTGATGGGAAGTATGATTGCGGGCTAACACTTGGCAAAACAGTATTTCAATGCAGTTTAGGTTTTATTGTAAAACGTTTATTTATTTACAGCCAACTTTTGACTTTCAATAAGTACGTTATTTTTCTTTAATATCAAGTAATAGATGCCGCTTTGTAATTGTTAGATATAAAAACTTTTTTCTTTTCCAAAACTCAATACTTATTTTCCTTATGAATCGTCTTGATTGGTTGAAATAGGTAAATTGTCAGATGGTATATTCTCCTTTGTCAGAGCAGGATTTGAAATATTTCAAAGATATGTGGTATTAAAGAGTTTGGAGAAATGCTTAGTGTTGGATTTGGCACTTATACAGACTGTCAATTTCTTGTTCAGTCAGACCTCTGTTATAAACTCTTACTTCATCTATTTTGCCGTGAAAGAATCTTGGTACATCTTTGTCAGCAAAACTTAGACCAATCCTAAAAATACTGTTTTGGGGTATCTTGCTAAGGTGTGGTCTGTCATGTCCGCCTTTAAATGATTGAGCAATTCCGTCAATATACATTTCTACATTATCGTGTGAATAAATAGCAACTAAATGATACCATTTGTCGTATTCAAACTTACTGTCACTTTTTTTACTTATGCTATCTTTTTCAAGAGCACTCGCATGATGAGCTTGAAAACGGGTGTCTGTATCAGTTCGCACTCTTAGTTGTAAAGTTCCGGTTGTTTTTTTGCCAAAGCCCAGCCCGGAATAATTGTTGTTTTTGGATATTTGTTGTGGATAAATCCAGGCGGAAATTGAAATGGTGTCATGTGAGGAAACGTCTAAAATAGAACCACAGTGTATAAAATCATAGATTCCATCAAAAAAATAGGCTGAATTACTATTCCCAAATCTGTTAGTGGTTAAGGTAGCACCATGGACTTGTCCATGGCAATTATTTGAAGAAATATCATTTGCATGGCCATTAAATGAATAATAGGCAATTAAGCCATCAGTTAAGTTAGATTTACCTATGCAATTCATTTTTTGTTTTTTTGCCTGGTTCTGCTTCGGTAACCTTGTTTCTTTACTCCAATACTTGCGGCTGATACTTAAACCAGTTCTTTTTACAAAACTATTTGTTCTATCAATCGTAAGTTGGGGATTAATAGATTCATTTTCAGTCATTCCTTTAAGTCGGAAATGAGCGTTTGCTATGTGAATAACCTATAACATTACAAATTTAATGAATTTGTTAATTGTTGTCAATATTTTCCACACATCTTGCACACATCTTCCATACATTATTTCTATATTAATCCACAACTACCAATAGCATTCAATTATTAAATATTATCAATACTAAGTTTATATTTTGAGGTTATGAGACGGTTGAAAATTCACCTTTTATTTAATTTGTTCCCACGATAACTGCAATACCTATTTTTCTGTTTACTTCTTAAGTTGGCTGCCATTAATATTCTATATTTGATTGTAGATATTTCCCGGTTTATCTTTTGGATTTTGATCCAACTTTTTGCCGGATGGTGGTTCTTAAACACTTATTATTCGAAAGGTGTAAGAATTGTAGAGACCCTGAACCGTACATCAGACCCAAAAAGCAGGTTTTAACCTTATTCACAGTTAAATAAAGTTTAACTTTTTACTTAGGATAAGGCATATAGATTAAATTTGCTAGGATCTGGTTCATATTCTTTTCGTTTGGGTCTTATCTAAAGCAACTATGAAGATAAAATATATTGTATATACCATATTGGTAATTGGAATAGGTGGCCTGATTGCCTATCGAATAATTGCCAACAGGGAAGTTGGTAAGCCAGGTCTTGCTTCAGGTCAGCCCAAAGCAATTACAGTTACCGGAATGGTACTTCACCCACAGGTCTTTAATGACAATATATCGCTTTCCGGAACTCTTGAGGCTAATGAGCAAATAGATTTAAGGAGTGAGGTATCCGGGGTTGTTGAAAGTATAAATTTCGAAGAAGGAAGTAAAGTGGAACAGGGCCAGGTATTGTTCAAAGTCAATGATATTGAATTGCAGGCGCAACTGTCCAAAGTTCGTTCCGCCCAAAAATTGGCTGCTGAAAATGAAAGAAGGGCCAAATTACTTTTGGAAAAGCAGGCTATTAGCGAGGAGGAATACGATATTTCCAGTGCAGATTTTCAATCAGCAAAAGCGGAATCGGATTTAATTGCCGCCCAAATTTATAAAGCCACTGTTCGGGCCCCTTTTTCAGGGACCATAGGGTTGCGGTACATTTCCAAAGGAACTTACGTAACACCGGCTACTACTATTGCAAAACTGGTAAACACGAAAAAGCTGAAAATTACATTTTCCATTCCTGAAAAATACACTTCACAGGTCGATGTGGGTACCCAGCTAACTTTTACAACCTCGGATTCCGAAGAGGAACATATTGCTACTATATACGCAATTGAACCTGAGGTGGAAATTGCAACAAGAACTCTGAAAATGAGGGCTATCGCCGAAAATAAAGATGGAAAATTATATCCCGGGACTTTTGCCAATGTTATTTTACCACTGTCCACTATTAATGATGCATTGCTGGTTCCCTCTGAAGCATTGATCCCGGTGCAAAACGGAAAGAAAATCTTTATTTCTGAAAAAGGGAAGGCTAAGCAGGTGGATGTAGAAGTTGGTGCGCGTACCGGCAGTTCTGTTCGGGTAATTTCCGGGTTACATGCCGGCGACACCATCCTTACCTACGGTGTAATGGCATTGAAAAATGGCACTCCTGTACATGTGAAGTTTGACGAATCTGATTCAATGAGAACTGAGTAATGAATTTACCAACATTAAGCATTAAACGTCCGGTATTGACCATTGTTATGAACTTAACCATAATTCTTTTTGGAATTATCGGATATACATATCTCGGGATTAGAGAATTTCCATCAATTGATCCGGCACAGGTATCAGTCCGAACGAATTATACGGGAGCCAATGCGGATATTATCGAGTCCCAGATTACCGAACCTTTAGAAAAAGCTATTAATTCTATAGATGGAATACGCAACATAACCTCTTCCAGCGTTCAGGGGTCCAGTTCTATAAGTATCGAGTTCAATCTGGACAAAAATCTTGAGGAAGCAGCGAATGATGTCCGTGACAAGGTGTCGCAGGCAGTCCGAAGTCTGCCCGAAGATTTGGACGCACCCCCTGTGGTCTCAAAATCCGATGCGGATGCACAACGAATTCTTTCTATGACCGTTCAAAGTGATGGTAAAAACATTCTGGAGCTTTCGGATTATGCGGAAAATGTCATTGCCCAGAGGGTAGAAACCATACAAGGGGTAAGTAGTGTACAGATATGGGGTCTGAGAAGATACTCCATGCGCCTTTGGATTGACCCATTAAAACTGGCTTCCTACGGACTAACTGTTGCAGATGTCCGCAGAGCCTTACTGGCCCAAAATGTGGAACTTCCATCCGGTAAACTCACGGGCGACAATACAGAATTAACCGTAAAGACCATTGGCAATCTCAATACAGAAGAAGGATTCAATAATATCATCATCATGGCCGATGGCGAAAAGTTGGTACGTCTGAGTGATATTGGGAAAGCATCTTTGGAAGGAGAGAACATGGAAACAAAGATGAGCGATTCCGGCCAACCTATGGTCGCCATTGCGGTAGTTCCACAGCCGGGTTCCAATTATTTGGAAATTGCAGATGCCTTTTATATAGAATATGAAAAGTTAAAAAAGGATCTGCCCGAGGGCTTTAAATTGAATGTGGTTATCGATGATACGGTGTTTGTAAGAAAGGCAGTTACAGAAGTCGTAGAAACGCTAATGATATCCGTTATCCTGGTTATTTTGGTCATATACCTGTTTTTTAGAAACTGGTCCCTGGCCCTGCGTCCGTTGATCGATATTCCGGTTTCCCTAATTGCCACTTTTTTCATTATGTGGATGTTCGGTTTTTCCATTAACGTGCTAACACTATTAGCCATCGTCCTGGCAACCGGTCTTGTCGTTGATGATGGGATCGTGGTGACGGAAAATATTTATAAGAAAGTGGAGGAAGGGATGAATCCAATTGAAGCCGCCATAAAAGGTTCTAACGAGATTTTCTTTGCTGTTATTTCCATTTCTGTCACCCTTGCTGCTGTGTTTTTACCAGTAATATTCCTTGAAGGATTTGTGGGTAGGTTGTTCAGGGAGTTTGGTGTTGTCCTGGGGGCAGCAGTACTGGTATCCGCGTTTGTGTCTTTAACGTTGACTCCTATGCTTAATGCCTATTTGATAAAACCCGGTAAACAGAAGCAATCAAAGTTCTATTATTTTACGGAAAAATACTTCTTGAAAATGAATAAAGCCTATGCGGAATCTTTGCGGGTTTTTATGAAAAGAAAATGGCTTAGCTTCCCTATTTTGCTGGCATGTCTTGGTTTGATTGCCTTATTCTATGGACTGCTTCAAAAAGAAACAGCTCCTTATGAAGATCGCAGTTATCTCAGTTTGAACGTATCTGCCCCCGAAGGTTCTTCCTATGAGTATATGGATCGCTTAATGACGGACATAACGGGACTAATTAATGATTCAATTCCTGAGAAAAAGGTAAGCCTGATATTAACCTCCCCAAGTTATGGTTCATCATCTGTGAATAGTGGACGAGCCTATATTGCTCTTGTAGAACCAAATGAACGCGAACGTTCACAAAATGAAATTGCCACTGATCTGAGCCGATGGACGAAAGGCTATGTCGGGGGTAAATCCAACGTTTCGGAAAAACCGACGATTTCGGTAAACCGTCGCGGAGGTCCTCCAATTCAATTTATTATTCAAGCCCAGAATTTTAAAAAGCTGGAGGAAAAGATACCGGAATTTATGCAGGAGGTCGAAAAAAACGAAACATTTTCATTTGCAGATGTAAATTTAAAATTTGATAAGCCCGAAATCTATGTTACCATCGACAGGGAAAAAGCGGAAAGTTTGGGTGTTTCGGTACTGGATGTGGCACAAACCCTGCAATTGTCCTTAAGTGGTCAGCGATTTGGCTATTTCCTGATGAACGGAAAACAGTACCAGGTTATTGGCCAGTTTAAGAAGGAAGACAGAAATGAGCCAATGGACCTCACGTCTATCTTCGTGAAAAACAAAGATGGACTTCTGATCCAGCTGGATAATCTGGTCATTGTTACAGAACATAGCAGTCCTCCACAATTATTCCACAACAATCGATATATGTCAGCTACGGTATCTGCCAGTCTTGCTCCCGGTAAAAGTATAGGTGATGGTATCAATGCAATGGAGTCTATAAAAGAAAAGGTTCTGGACGATTCGTTTACTACCGATTTAGGTGGTGAATCAAGGGATTTTGTAGAAAGTAGTTCCAATACACTATTTGCCTTTGGACTTGCCCTGCTCTTGATATTTCTGATATTAGCCGCTCAGTTTGAAAGTTTCATAGATCCGTTTATCATTATTTTGACTGTTCCAATGGCCGTTGCAGGAGCAATGTTTTCTTTATGGCTATTAGGACAGACTTGGAATATTTTTAGTCAGATAGGAACAATTATGCTCATAGGTCTGGTCACTAAAAATGGTATTTTGATTGTTGAATTTGCCAATCAATTACGGGAACAGGGATTTTCAAAAATGGAAGCCATTTTAAAGGCATCAGAATCCCGCTTACGGCCTATTTTAATGACTAGCCTCACTATTGCTCTGGGAGCATTGCCCATAGCACTTTCCCTGGGTGCCGCTTCAACAAGTCGTATTGGTATGGGTGTAGTTATTATCGGGGGAACTATGTTTTCCTTGATACTTACCTTGTTTATTATTCCCGCCCTTTATATTCTGTGGTCGAGGGAAAAAATTCAGCGACCTGAATTTAAAGTACTAGAAACATATTAACATGATCGATCGATTATTCATTTATGTTTTTGGATGTTGTTTCCTGACATTTAACCTGGGTTTGGCTCAGGAAGTTCTTACCGTAGAGAGGGCAGTTCAAACAGCTTTGGAAAACAATTACCAAATAAGGATGGCCACCAACGAGCTAATAATCGATGAAATTTCTGTAAGTCCCGGAAATGCAGGAATACTTCCGACGATAGGGGCAAGTATTAATGACAATAACAGCAGACAATATTTATCACAAACGCGTTCGGATGGCACAAATGTTGAACGCGACGATGCAAAAAACAACAATTTGAATTATGGAGTAGCCCTGGATTGGACGCTTTTCGATGGCCTCCGCATGTTCGCTAATTATGAGCAATTAAAGGAAACACAAAAATTAGGAGAGGCAGAACTAAAACAAGTCATTTTGACCAAGGTAGGGGAGGTCATGATAACATACTACGATCTGGTCCTGCAGCAGCAGCAGCTTTCTGCCCTGGATAGCACCATCATAATTTCGCAGCAGCGCGTAGAGCTGGCACAAAATAGATTTACCATTGGGAAGGCCTCAAAACTGGAAGTTTTGAATGCCCAGGTAGATTTAAATACCGACCAAACCTTAATGCAAAGGCAACAGGAACGTTTCGCCAACAACAAGGTCCTATTGAATGAACAAATGGCACGGGATCTTAAAATAGATTTTGAGGTAGCCTCTGAAATATTTGTGGATCAGGGGTTGTCACTGCCCGAACTGGAAATACTGGTCACTAACGAAAATCCGCAACTTCAGGCGGAAATGATCAACAAAAAAATAAGTGAACTGGAACTACAACAAATCAAGGCCGCACGCTATCCCACCATATTTGCGACAACAGGGTACAACTTTGGACGAACTGAATCTAGCCTGGGTTTTACGACCAGTTCTAATTTCAGGGGGTGGAACTACGGTTTTGGTGCATCCCTTAATATATTTGATGGTTTTAATCAAAATAGAAACGAGAAAATTGGCAAGATAGCCCTTGAAAATGCTGAGGTTGCCATTGAAGAACAAAAACAAGGACTTATGTCCCTTTTAAATACGTGGTATCAGACCTATTTAACAAATATCAGTCTTATTGAATTGGAAGGAAACAATGAGGCCATTGCAAGGGAAAATCTGGATATTACAGTAGAAAAATATAAAATAGGTATCATACCCGCTATAGAGTTCAGAACGGCACAGCTGAATTACATCAACGCAGAAGTGCGATATATCAATGCCAAATTTCAGGCAAAGCTTTCGGAAATCATCCTCAAGCAACTTGCGGGAAATCTGACATTATAATTGAGAAATTATGGTTTAGGGTATTGTCTATTTTCCGATACAAAAATTGGCAAAAATATTCCCTAAAAGGTCATCATTCGTGATCTCTCCTGTGATCTCCCCAAAATGATAGAGTGCCTGCCGGATATCAATGGCCAAAAGATCACCGGATAAACCTTCCTGCATACCAAGTTGTACTTTTTTAATCTCCTCCAGTGCTTTTAACAGCGCATCGTAATGCCTGCTGTTGGTTACAATAGTCTCATTATTTCTTAAAACCCCTGCGTTCACATCTTCCAGCAATTTAGTCTTAAGCTCTTCTACGCCCATACCTGTTTTAGCAGAAAGCAATTGGTATTCCATTTTATCATCACTGTTAAACAACCCATTCAATTTGTTCTTTAAGTTTTTTATTTGATCCGCAGTAAGAAGGTCTGTTTTATTAATGAGGGCAATCAATGGTTTTAAAGGGTATTTAGTCCTTATGCTTTTTAGCTCATTAAAAAAGCCCGACTCATGATCCAATATATCTATAGCTGATATCAGGAAAAGCACCACTTCGGCTTTTTCCATTTTAGCATAGGTTCTCTCTATTCCTATGCGCTCTATTTCATCCGCAGTTTCCCGTATTCCTGCGGTATCAATAAATCGAAATCCAATGCCTCCTATAGTGATTTCATCCTCAATGCTATCCCTGGTTGTGCCGGCTATTTCCGATACTATGGCACGCTCTTCCTTTAACAATGCATTTAAGAGCGTGGATTTACCTACATTGGGTTCTCCAACAATGGCTATAGGGATCCCGTTTTTTATAACATTTCCCAGAGCAAAAGAATCTACCAATCCCTTAAGAACACTTTCAATCCTGTTTAATAAATCCTGAAATTCCTTTCTGTCCGCAAATTCAACATCTTCCTCTGCAAAATCCAACTCCAGTTCAATTAAGGAAGCGAAATTTAAAAGTTCTTCCCTAAGTATCTTAATCTCATTGCTAAATCCTCCCCGCATCTGCTGCATGGCAATTTTATGGGTAGCTTCGTTATCACTGGCTATAAGATCTGCAACGGCTTCGGCCTGGCTTAAATCTAATTTGCCATTCAAAAATGCGCGTAAAGTAAATTCACCCGCATTGGCCATGCGACAACCATGTCTTATGAATAACTGTATTATTTGTTGTTGGATATAAACAGATCCATGGCATGAAATTTCTACCACATCTTCCCCTGTATAACTGTTTGGCCCTTTGAAAACAGAAACCAAAACCTTGTCAATTGTAGTATTTCCATCCAAAATATATCCTAAATGAATGGTGTGTGTTTTTACTTTATTTAAATCTTTACTACTGACAGATCTGAATACCAGCGAAGCTAGAGGAATGGCATCGTTCCCGGATAAGCGAATCACGGCAATGGCACCTGCACCGGATGGTGTGGCTAATGCAATTATGGTATCCTTAGGAATCATAAACCTATTTATTGCAAAAATAGGTAAAAGCCGTTTATCCTCTATACAAAAGCACTATGAGACAAATCCTAAGGGATTTCTCATTAAAAAACACCGGGTCATCAAATGTTAATTTTTCAAAAATTTTGATTCAAGCCTTAAATTTCATGTAACATTTTGTAAAAAATTATGTCTTATAAGTATCATCATTAAAATCAATCAAAAAATGGAAGTTATCAATCAAAGAACAATGCGTGCCGATAGGCAATTGCTTGTTATTACGCACCTGACCCAATTATTAAATTACATAATTGGATTTGGAGGTTTTATTACTCCCTTAATTATATGGTTGTCCTCAAAGAATTCTGTTGAGGATTTGGATGAACATGGAAAGGCTATTCTTAATCTGCAACTGAGCATATTGCTATACATTGCCCTGAGCATTCCGGCGATTCTGTTATTTGGACTTGGGATACTTACATTAATTGGGGCCGGGATTCTTGGTTTTGCGCTACCTATTGTAAACGCAGTCAGGGCATCAAGAGGAGAATCACCTAGTTACTTTATGACCATACCTTTTATATCCTAAAATTTAGCACAAAAAATCCCGCCAACCGGCAGGATTTTTTTATGTTATTGGCTTTAGTTATTTAGCATCACCGGCATTACCAGCATGGTTACCATTTCACCCTCGTCCAGGCCATCAATGGGCGTAAGTATTCCCGCCCTGTTGGGAAGGCTCATTTCCAGGCAGACTTCATCAGAAGTTAAGTTTCCTAACATCTCTATTAAAAAACGGGAATTAAACCCAATTTGCATATCGTCTCCCTGATAGGAGCAGGTAAGCCTTTCCTCCGCTTTATTGCTGTAATCTATATCTTCAGCGGAAATATTCAGTTCGGCCCCGGCAATTTTGAGGCGGATTTGATGCGTAGTTTTATTAGAGAAAATAGAAACCCTCCTAACTGAACTCAATATTTGATTTCTGGAAATTGTTAATTTATTTGGATTCTCTTTCGGTATAACAGCTTCATAATTAGGGTATTTTCCATCTATAAGACGGCAAATTAACTCAGTATTGTCAAAGCTAAATTTGGCATTACTATCGTTGTATTCGATTTTCACCATTTCCTCACTGCCCGCAAGAATACCCTTTAAAAGGTTTAATGGTTTTTTAGGCATTATAAATTCCGCTACTTCAGAAGCATTCACGTCGTTACGCTGGTATTTTACCAATTTATGGGCGTCTGTAGCCACAAATATTAGATGCTCCGATGAAAACTGAAAGAACACGCCACTCATTACAGGCCTCAAATCATCATTACCGGCCGCAAAAATAGTTTTAGTAATGGCGTTGGCCAGAATATCGCCCATAATATTGGTTGAACTGGGATTTGCGAGTTCAACGGCCTTTGGGAATTCTGCCCCATCAGCATAGGCAAGGGCATATTTTCCATGATTAGAACTGATCTCCACGGTATTATTATCTTCGACAACAAATGTCAGGGGCTGTTCAGGAAAGGTCTTTAAAGTATCCAGTAAAAGCCTGGCAGGTACTGCTATTGTACCTTCTGAATCAGAATCCACCTCCAGGACCGAACTCATTGTTGTCTCCAGATCGGAGGCAGAAACAATTAGTTTGTTTTTGCTTAAGACAAACAGGAAATTATCAAGAATGGGTAATGTATTACTGTTGTTAATAACCCCACCCAAAACCTGAAGTTGTTTTAATAGATATGTACTTGAAACAATAAATTTCATTCTTTGTTTTTACTTTTTTGTTTGACTCTTATATTGGGTATTTCGCATAAAATATGCCCGGAATCCAATAAAACAAATATATCCTAAATGTCTTATTGAATAAAACAAACTTATTAACACCTAGGCACCGTATTTTCTTTTTCTGATATAGTTAAATGCAAATCCGAAAAATAGTACAAGAATTACAGGAATGCCAACGTTAATCAACTGCCACTTAAATTTATGTTCGGCTATTTTTTCCGTATCCAATAAGGCTATTTTCACTTTCTTATTTCTAATGTTTATAAGTCCGGTATCATCCAGAAGATAATTGATACTATTGATTAAAAATTCCTTGTTGCCGTAAAAATTATTTGTCCATTTATCATACCCCAGCTCAAGCGGAATGTTATTCCTTATTTGATTTTTTATTACATCTCCATCCGCCACAATGAGCATCTTATTCTCATTTCCCCGGAGTTTTGTGCCCTCAAGTTTTACAGGAACAATTCTGTTGGTAAATGCCGAATTAAATTTGCCTTCAATAAGAACGGCTAACGGCTTATTTCCATCTTCGTAACTCTCTTTATCCGGTGGGGAGTTAATGATGTCCAGGCTTATTAATTTAGGTGTACCTTCAGGCCTAGAAAGAGGCGAACTCGAATAGAGTACAGTTTTGCGATATGAATTGGAAATAGTGTCTATACTATTTGCAAATTGAAAGCGGATGGCCTCGAGGTTATTATTGATAGGGTGGTTGTTGGTTGAGAAAACCATAGGATTGTAATACCAGGGTACCGGGTTATACTGAGAATTATTCCCTTCACCTGAAGCCAAGACTATCTGCGTAAAATACAGATCATTAATAAGCACCGGATTTATCCTAAAACCATATCTGAAGAAAAAATCATTTAGGTTTAAGTCCCTTGGGAAAGCCATTGAACTGCCTTTATCATTAAAAAGACTATCTAATTCTATAGCTACCTGATCTATTAACCAAATAGATTTCCCGCCATTTATAAAAAACTGATCCAATACATATTTTTCCTTATCGGTAAAGGCCTCTGTGGGCTTTGCAATGAGTGCCAGATCATATTGTTTCAGCTGGTCCAATACTCTTTGCGGGTTTTTTTCAACTGAATCCAGGGTGATAGCCCCTATGTTGTAATAATCTTTTATTGCAGTGAGGTAGTCTGCCAAATAAATATCCTCTAATTCCCCATTCCCCTTTATTACAGCTACTCTTTTTTTTGTTTTAATTGATAGTTTAGTAAAGGCATCTGCAAAGGCATATTCCAAGTTTTGCACAGAATTATTCACCCGTTCTTCTGAAGATGCGCCTAATTTATTTTTCAAAAGGGCCACCTTTATGGTTTTATTATTGTAATTGACCATGGCCCAGGGAAAAATAATTTCCTGTGATACTCTTCCATTTTCTTCAACCGTTACATTCGCAGGCTTAAGTCCCAGGCTTTGCAGTTCAGAAATAATGGCTTCGGGTTGGGTGTTTTCTGAAAGGGGATCTATAAAATTATATTTTACATTAGCGTTCTTTGCGGCAAATTGTTCTAGAATCTGTTTGGTTTCCGCCTTCAGCTTAGCGAATTCGGATGGCAACTCCCCATCCAGCAGTACATCAATTACAACGGGGGAATTAAAAACCGAAACGGCTTCTATTGCCTGTTCGGAAAGTGTGTATCGTTTATCCTCTGTGATATCCAACCTTGTATAAAATAAACTCGCACCCAAATTAACCAGGATGAATAGAAGTAATGCCAATCCATAAGTAAATAACTTGTTGCGTTTCATTACCTGGAATGATTTTTTAATTGAACAATTGAAAAATACAGGAAAAGGACAGTCATACTAAAGAAATACAGTAAATCCCTGCTGTCTAAAACGCCTCTTGAAATTCCTTCAAAATGTGATTTCATACCCAGCGCGATTATAAATTGAGCCATATCGCCATCAGCGATAAGTGTTGCCAGAGCTTCAAATCCATAATAGCATATAAAACATATAACCAGAGCAAGGATAAAAGAAACAATTTGATTTTCGGTCAAAGTAGATGAGAATATACCAATGGCAGTATAGCTCGTAGCCAGGAATAATAATCCAAAATAAGATCCATATATAAGGCCCCAATCCAAATTACCCGGAGTAATTCCCAATTGTGAAATGCACAGGGAATAAAGAATTGTAGGAATTAGTGCAATCACAACAAGAAACAATGCTCCAAAAAACTTACCATATACGATTTGCCCCATACTTAAGGGTCTTATAAATAGCAATTCCAGGGTGCCGGCTTTCCTTTCTTCCGAAAAGCTCTTCATGGTTATTGCAGGAATCAGGAACAAAAATATCCAGGGAGTTAAAAGAAAAAAATTGCTCAGATCTGCAAAGCCATACTCGAATATGTTGAAGGGACCTTTGAACACCCATAGAAACAGACCGTTGAGGATAAGGAAAAAACCTATAACCAGAGCACCAACAGGTGTCATAAAGAATGAAAGTACTTCTTTTTTAAAAATGGCAAGCATATGTTTATTCTACGGATTTAATTCTGTTCACACTCCAGGCTTCCGGCTTATCTTCAAATAAAAGCTTCGTTTTTGCCCAAACATTTCTGAAGAATTCAGATTTTCTGTAATCATCCAGGTTTTCTTCTTTTTCCCATGTACTGTAGGTAAAAAAGATATTTGAATGCTCCCTGTCCTGGTATAGCTCGAGGGAGCGACAGCCTTCAAAATTTCGGATAAATTCCTTGGTTTCTTCAAAAATCAGCTCAAAACTAGCGATATTTTCTTTTTTTAAAGTCAATTTAACGATGCGTATCAGCATTTATAAAAAGTTTATTATAATGGTATCTCTGTAATCCAAACCCAATAGGGTAGAGGCACCACCAACTGTATTGAGATCACTTTTATAGATGGCCAATTCTAAATAGTCAGACGAATTATAGAGCGCCAATAAATCCCCCGGACCTCTACGTTGGTTTTTGTCTAGGTCAAAATTGATGATGTCACTATACCTGTTATGGATTTGATTTATTTTTCTATTCCTTGCGTTTATTTCAAATTTCCTTCCATTTCTATAGGCTTCAAAGAGGCTTTTTTGAATATTGGTTATCACATTTCCATAATTGTCTATATATATAACACTCCCGACTATAGTTTTCCCTTCGTTCGTAATCCTTGGCGCAAATTCTTTAAGTTCCTTTAAGTCTTCAAATGACTTACCAACAACCTCGAGCTTACCGCCCCGGGCAATATGGCATGCAACTTTAACAAATATATCAAGCACCGGAAAAGACCCAATAACCGGATTCGGAATATTTATTTCAACAACTTTTTCGGGTTTTATCTCCGAAGTTATCAGACTAATTACCCCGTTATTGGCACTTATGAAATAGTGGTTATCAACCATTACGGCAATATGCTTGTTTTCAACAGTAGGTTCAGAATCTACCCCAACAATATGAATGGTACCTTCCGGAAAAGCCTTATAGGAGTTTTTAAGGATATAAGCACATTCCTGAATGTTGAAAGGGCTTATGGTGTGTGTGATATCAACAATTTTAGCATCCGAAAGCTCCTTATAAATAGTCCCCTTAAGGGCCCCTACAAAATGGTCTTTATGTCCAAAATCTGTAGTTAAAGTGATGATTGCCATGCAGCACTGTTGATATTTTTTTAATTTTTCAAACCGATTTTTTACTTAAGTTTGTTTGACAAAATTACATGAAAAAAACAGCCTACAGAAATTTATCTCACTGTACTCAACAATTAAATAAAACTATTCTTTGAACGAACTTAACTTAGAACTTACCGCAATTAGTCCAAGGGAATTCTTTGGACATCAAAACGAAAACATTAATCTTCTAAAAAAATATTTTCCCAAATTAAAAATAGTAGCCAGGGGTAGTAAAATTACTGTTTTTGGGGATAAGCCCCTTTTGGATGAGTTTGACAAACGATTTCAAATGCTAACGGCTCATTTTACCAAATACAATACGCTGAACGAAAATGTAATTGAAAGGGTGTTGACCAGCAATGGAAACGGAGAATATCAATCTTCAGAGAGCAGCGGGGAAATTATTGTGCATGGCGTTAGCGGGCGTTATATTAAAGCAATTACAGCAAACCAAAGAAAATTGGTTGATTCTACAGAAAAAAATGATTTGGTATTTGCCATTGGACCAGCGGGTACCGGCAAGACCTACACAGGGGTGGCATTAGCCGTCCGGGCTTTGAAGAACAAGGAAGTGAAAAGGATCATCCTTACCAGGCCTGCAGTGGAAGCCGGTGAAAACCTGGGTTTCCTCCCGGGGGACCTTAAAGAAAAACTGGACCCATATATGCAACCGCTCTATGATGCGTTGCGTGACATGATACCAGGCGAAAAGCTTATTCATTATATTGAAAATGGAACCATTCAGATTGCACCATTGGCTTTTATGCGCGGACGTACCCTTGATCATGCATTTGTTATTCTGGATGAAGCCCAGAATACGACGCATGCACAAATGAAAATGTTTCTTACCCGTATGGGAAAGAATGCCAAATTTTTGATAACCGGCGACCCTGGACAAATAGATTTACCCCGAAGGGTAATCTCCGGCCTTAAAGAAGCCTTATTGATCCTTAAAAGTGTTCCGGGTATAGAAATGATATATCTGGATGACAAGGATGTAATTCGCCATAGTCTTGTAAAGAAGGTGATAGATGCGTATAAGGATATAGAGCATCAAAACTAAAAGAAAAGTATGGCTGAGACAATCATGACCACTGAATTTAATTTTCCCGGCCAAATAGGTTATTATAAGGGGAAAGTCAGGGAAGTATATCATTTGGAGAACGATATACTCATTATGATTGCAACAGATCGTTTATCTGCTTTTGATGTGGTAATGCCCAGGGGTATTCCCTATAAGGGTCAGATATTAAACCAGATTGCCACCAAAATGATGAGGGGCACTTCAGATATAGTTCCAAATTGGTTGGTGGCCATACCGGATCCCAATGTGGCTGTTGGCCAGGCCTGCGAGCCATTTAAAGTAGAAATGGTCATCCGAGGCTATCTTTCCGGCCATGCTGCAAGGGAATACAAAGCCGGTAAAAGAACACTCTGCGGTGTTGCGATGCCAGATGGCATGATTGAAAATGACAAATTTGACGAACCAATCATAACCCCGGCTACCAAGGCCGAGGAAGGAAACCACGATGAAGACATTTCCGGAGAAGATATCATAAAACGTGGAATAGTATCGGAAAAGGATTATAGAACTCTGGAAAATTATACCAGGAAGTTATTTGAAAGAGGTACGGAGATTGCAAAAGAAAGAGGTTTAATCCTTGTTGATACCAAATACGAATTCGGTAAAAACAAACATGGTGAAATTCTTCTTATTGATGAAATACACACCCCGGATTCTTCGCGTTACTTTTATGCAGAGGGTTACGAGGAAAGACAGAGCAGGGGAGAAGGTCAAAAACAGCTTTCTAAGGAATTTGTACGTCAATGGCTAATCAGCAAGGGCTTTCAGGGCCTCGAAGGACAAATAGTTCCTGAAATGTCTGATGACTACATAAAAACTGTTTCAGACCGCTATATTGAGTTGTTTGAGAATATTACAGGAGAACGATTTGTGAAGGCCGACCTTTCTGATATACAGCAGAGAATTGAGGATAACATCCTGAATTACCTGGAAAAGGGAAAATAACCCTTGATTTCTTTTAGCTGCAGTTATACACGACAATTGGAATTACCTCACCTGCGAGAATCCCACTATGCCTGTTAAAACGAGCTTACATATAGGTTTTAAAATTGTGATCATTTTGGGACTCAGTAAATCCTGTTTTATTCTGTTGAAACTATGCCCATCCTGCCAAATAACTTTCAAGTAGTTTTTTCTTATTTTTAATTCCTTCGAATTCTTCTCAATCCAAGTCTCTCAGAAAAGATTGCTGTTCATGTTCTATAAACATTACAGGGCGGCCTTCTTCAATATTGTCATTCCTGGCCATTTGATGTTCTTTTTTATATACTATTGTGTCTTGTACCTTCATCATAATTAATTCACATATTCTTTAGTTGTATCCCAAACTCTGTTACTTTGTCCCAATTGGTATATTCAATTTCTGCACTGGTGTTAGTTGGCCCCTTAGTCATCCACATAATAAATTGAATCATGATTCTATCAAAAAACGGGTATTTTTTATAGTCTAGTTTTCCTGCAAATACTTCGACAATTGCAGGTTTCCAATCAATTGTTTTAAAAAACTTTATCACATATGGGTTTGTGTCCGGTGTGCTTTTCTCGGATTTTCTTGCAACCAGATTTACAGAAAAGAAAGCCGTTTTTATGGAATCAAGTTGTTTTTTATTGGTGTTTATAAAATCAATTATTTTTTTATTGTGAACGCCGTATCTAATACTGGCCCCTATGATAAGCCTGTCATAACAGGTTACATCCTCATTAAAATCATCAATGGAGACAAGTTCAACGTTTTGGTTGTATTGATGAAATACATCTCTAAGTTTATTGCAAATTTTTAAAGTTTGTCCATCTACAGAAGAATATATTATTACGGTTTTAACTTTCATCTAAATATCAAATAATTATTATTAAAGATCAAAATATAGGCTTTATTGTGCACTAGCAGTTGGTATAAAGGGTGTTTTAGTATTATTTATATACTGTTATGAGCTTTTTGCTTTTTCAGTATTTTGACAATTCTATTGTTTATGATTTCTGACAAATTCCAATTGTACAGTTTGGGATCGGTTGTGCTATGGAATTCAATATAGGAATCTTTTTTTGATAATCTAAAATATCAATATATAATTTAAGTATATTAACCTATTTATTTTATTATCAATAATATACATACTAAAATATATAGGCCTGGTATTTTTTATTTCTTTAAATGTATCCAATTCAAATGCTATATGCAACAGTTCAATAGCCGATGGATTTTTAGGGTTTGTTGGCAACTGTTATTTTCCCGCCTTGCCAGGGGTCTCCGGGCAAGTAAAAGTTGATCCCTGTTTCCGTTTCGATGTCAACCAGGGCATTTCTGATTGATATACTGCGTAAACCAACATTTATTCTGTTTTGGTCAATTTCATTTAGCATTGATTCTGATTGAATTGCACCAAGAAATCCATAGGCTGATTTTTTATGATCATTCTCCACGGCTATTTTCCAATCCTCAATTATAGTAAACTCGAAAGGAGACATTTCTCCTCTCTTAATGGCATTTATGAATTTTGGTCTAAAATATTGGAACAGGGTGTCTTTCAATACGTATTCTTTAGAAACGGAATTATGATGGCTAAATATGGTAGACATCCAGGAATCATTTCCGATCAATTGTTCGCCCGGATACCCATATCTAATTAAGATCGTATCAAGTTCAGCTAATTGTGATTCACTATGAGGGGCAAATTTATTTTCACCATATTTTTCCTGAGCTTTATTGCCAATTCTAAGCAAAGCACCAATAGCTTTCTTCTGATCACGTTTGAACATTTCATGGACTTGAAGCCTGAGTCCTTCGTCAATACTCTGCAAATAATTATTTCTGGTTGAATCATAATTAGCTTCAATAATTTCCCAATCCGGATTATTGAAGATTGGCTTCATAATACTATTCTTCTTAATATCCTTAAGTTCCCATCCTTTTGAAATTGCCAGCTGAAGATAGTTCAAAGCCGTCTTTTCATCTCCGATGAATACAGCTAATTGAGCAGCTACTTTATAATCTCTCAGGAAGATGAAATCGTATGAATTGAAAACGTTATTTAATTCAGAAAGAGCTTCTTTATATCTATGTTCAATAATAAGTTGTTCGGTCTTTATAACGTCCCTGTGATAGTCCAGGTAGTTTGGTTGCTCAGTAGGCGGTTCATTTAAAAACGAAACAAAGCAAAGAATTAAGGTTAGTTTAAGCATCTTGAGATTCGTTTAATCTAATTATTCGCACCGTGGAATTTGGCAGTAAACATTCAATTACCTTTGATTAAGCCCAAAATTGAACAATTATTTTAGACATTTTTAAGCACTGGTATTAATTCTTTTCGTTTACTCCAATAATATACCGCAAATCCAATACCGACGATTGGTAGTACAATTCCAAATTCATCAATATAATAAGCTGTGCTACCTGTATCTTCAGTTAAAGGTGTGAAAATCCTCTGAATAAATAAATTATGACTGGCATGAAGTAGTACCGCAGTCCATAAGCTTCCTGATTTGATTCTAAACCAGGTATAAATGAAACTCATACTAACAATTAATACCATAAAACAAGACATTGCATACCAAGATGGTGTGCCACTATTATAATCGGCAAAGAGTAAAATTGGTAAATGCCAAATCCCCCAAATAAAGCCGGATATTAAAGAAGTCTTTGTAAACCCCTGGGTTTTGTAAAGTTCCGGAACCAAAAATCCGCGCCAGCCAATTTCTTCTCCCAGAGCGCTTGAAGCACTTCGGATGGTACCAAAAATCCCGAATAAAATGAAGTAAAATGCTATTATAAATCCCTTCCCTATTTCACCAAAACCAAAAGAGCTGGTAAGTCTAATAACAAACTCCTTGTCATAGAAACCTCCCCAGCCAAACACCCATATAACCAAATAAGCAAAAAGCGCGTATAGCAAAGGGATTAGATAACTCCACAATTGATACTTAGTTTTGCCCCACTTCCACCCAAGATCAGAAATATCTCTCTTTAATATCCTCATAGAGATCAGAGCTGAAATCCCGGGACACCACATCAGTCCCATTGTAAATTGTCCCCATCCACTACCAAGAGTACCAGAATAAATTATAAGAGAATAAAAAATTGCGCTTAGAGCCAACGTAATGGAAAGAAATATACCAATTGGCTTGTATTTATTCATAGTCTGATTTTCCATTATTATTAGGATTAGTTTATGTCATCTTGTGCCTAACGGCACAGGCTAATAGTAGTTGCGTGTCCCGATAGCTATCCGGATAGTACTTAACTTTGCAAGTAAACACCAAACTAAAAATCCGACCTGCCACGCTTTGGGCGTGGGAGGATTTTCAGAAGTAGGCGAGAACCTTTCTTCCGACAGGCAGGCAAGCAATTACTTATAGCCATTGTTGTGTGCTGCCTTTTTTTATTCAATCGCAACAGCAATTTTTATCGCTTTTTGCTTTTTCAAAACATTCTTTTCCTTCTTTAAAAGCAAAGTATGAAAGTCCAAGTGTTCCGATACTGTCTATGTACGAAATTCCGAACAGTTCATAAATTGCACTACTTACAAGTAGTATGACCGACATATATACGCAAACCATTGTACAATTAGCATCTGCTAAAATCGGTGCAGAATTAAGTTGGTTTCCAACTTTTCTTTTCCAGGCGACCAAAATCCACATTATTAGGATTGAAATTATTGAAATCACAACTCCCCAAAAAGTTGTCAATGGTTTGTGCCCTGTCGAAATGTTATAAATACTTGTTATTACAAGTCCGAACACTAAAATATAAAATGCTATTCCGGTAATTCTTAGTGCTGTTCTTTCAAATCCATCTCGTTTGCTATTTGGATTATTCTGAATCCTTAAAATCATGTGGGCAATTCCAAGTCCAGAAATTACTTCTATAAAACTATCCAAACCAAAGCCAAATAGAGCCAGACTTTCATCTTCAAATCCAAGATATGTTGAAATTAGTCCTTCTGCAATGTTGTAGATTATCGTAAACACTGCAAGTCCAAAAGCAATTTTGTAAAGTTTCTTGTTTTCTGTCATTGAAATCGTTTCCATTTCGCTTTTTCAGGTTGCACACAACACTAAGGTGTATAATTAGTTTCGAAAAATTACGTCAGTGATTTTCCGTTATTATTCATAAATTAAACACCTTGTTTCAACCAGTTTTTATGCACTAACTTTTCGGTTTACCACTGACTTTTATTATATGTTTATACATTGGTTTTGGCAATTCATCCTTTATTTTAATGTTTAGCACATAATCTATCATATTTATTTTTTTATTGAATCTGTTAATATGGTCATACTTGCTGTTTGACGCCCAACCCATTGTAATGTTACAGATCAACAGTTCTTAGTTTGTATAATTCTTGTCGGCTTACAACACACTTACATAAAAGTACAAGGCTTGAATTTACTACCATTACCACCATAAGTTATATTTGCTGTTATCGCCCTTTTACCTTTGGGATTATTAATTATTCTTTCACTGGTCGTATTCCAAAAATTAATAAATATCCTATCATCCAGAATTCCCCTATTGTCGCGGGAATGGTCAAAAAACCTGACATTGTGCTTTTAATTCCCATGTAATTGATGACCGTACTAAGCAGGTAGCCAATACCACCGATGATTAAGGTTCGTCCCAGCCAAACAGGCATCCTTTTTGAACTGGTTACAATGTACCCCAAAGGAATAAGCCAAAGTCCAAAGAAAAGACTCCCGACACCCCAGGCATTTGCAACTAAACTACTTAAAAGTTCAATTAATATTACTTTGTCTTCAACGGTTTGCGAAGAACTTGCAATTTCAATAGCGGAAGCCATTGAAATTGCGCTAATCATAATTGCTACGGAATTTATCATTCCCCAAATGCCAACTGTCCATGCTGCCCACTCGTTGATATTTCTAAACAATTTATAAAACCATACTGCGGTAAGGGCTTGTGAAACAATAATTGCAAATTCTAACAGGAGTCGGGTTCTGGCAAGGGATTCAAGGTCAATCAGATTTGTTAGTGTTTTCTGAGAATTCTCTGAGTCAAATACCTGAGGGTGAAATATCAGAAATCCCAAAATGCCTGAAATTGCCATAATTAAGTACCAAATTCCTGCGGTTCTTGCTGTAGTTACCAACTCACTTTGTTCGTCATTTAGAGTCATATTATTTATCTATTTGTTCTTATAAATTGTCTTCTCTTTCATTTTTCAAATTATTTTCTTTTACCCGGAATTCAACAATTCGCTTAACCAGGTCAATTGGTATTTGCTTCTCATGTGGAAATTGTACTGAACCCTTTCCCTGTTTATATTTTGAAAGCTCATTTGCAAACTCTTTATGTCCCGATGGTGTCGCGTAAAATCCAATATGTTTTTTAAACCCAGCAAAATAAACTAATGGTTTTCCATTGGTTTTATAAGCAGGCATCCCATAGGCTATTCCTTCAACAGCTTCAGGGGCTATTTCTACTATTGTTGTTCGCACTTTTTCAAGAAGTGTTTGAATATCTTTTGGAAAATTATTTATATACTGTTCAACAGACTTAATATCGGTTTTCATAAAATATTGGTTACCAGTTTGTTCTTATCAATGACCGACCACAAATGGATATAGTTAGTAACGATATATCTTCTATGTAACTAAGATAACAAAACATTGGTGTTCATGAATGATCTGTTAACCAGTTTGGCCTGAATTTCGGTCCTTATGGTGGAACTATAACCCAAAAGAATTTGATATGGCTATGGTCTGTTACGTTTTCCAATAGAAGGAACCCAAAACTATGGCGTAACAAATGTGGGTAAACGTTTTTTATTCCTCCAATACAGCCTGACTGAAACGAGAATTGGTTACGCGCCTATGGACGAGTTTTTAAAGAAAGACTCATTTATAACTTTTGTTAAGCGCATGCAACTCTTTATCCTTAACATTATTGATGAACATTTAAAAAAGAAAATGCTGTACCTATGTTGTACCTGAAAAAAAATGGCAGTCACATTTTGGTGTAACTGCCGTATTTTATAGTAGCGAGAGGGAGACTTGAACTCCCGACCTCAGGGTTATGAATCCTGCGCTCTAACCACCTGAGCTACCTCGCCAAAGGTTTTAAAATGGCTGCAAATATAAAGGTTAATTTCCTGTTCGTCAAAATTCATTCGTCAAAAATATTATCACAGTTTTATTTTTTTATCATATTTAAATATATATATTGTCCAAAATAAATATGTTGTTGAATGAGTGATAAAATTAAATACGAGATTGAGTTTGTGATACAGTCTTCGCCCCAGCTGTTATACCAGTATCTGTCCACACCATCCGGGCTTTCGGAATGGTTTGCAGACAATGTGAATTCTCGTGGCGAAATTTTCAACTTTATGTGGGACGACTCTGAGGAGCAGGCAAAACTATTAAAAAAGAAAAGTGACGAGTTCATAAAGTTTACATGGGCGGAAAATGATGATGACAGTTTTTTTGAGATGCGGATCATTGTAGATGAAATCACCAAGGATGTATCACTCTTTATTACCGATTTTGCAGAAGAGGATGAGATTGATGAGGCAAAAATGTTATGGGCCAACCAGGTATCAGATCTTAAACAAGTATTGGGTTCCAAGTAATATAAAATTAATATTAGCAGTATATTTGGCCTTGATTTTTCAGGGCTTTTTTTATGGTTAATTACAATGGGCAACTTTTAGAGAAGGATTCATTCTATCTCAATGGCAATAACAGGGGATTCCTTTACGGGGATGCTCTTTTTGAAAACCTTCGGGTAGTCAACAGAAAGGTTGTTTTTTGGGAAGACCATTATTTAAGGCTTATGTCTTCTATGCGGATATTGCGAATGGAGATACCCATGTCATTTACAATGGAGTTTTTGGAGGAAGAAATATTAAGGCTCACCTCCAATGACAGCGATAAAAACACAGCCAGGGTAAGGATAACTATCTTCAGGAATAAAGGGGGCTATTACAAACCCGAAAGAAATGAAATATCCTATGTTATTGAAGCCGAATTTTTAGCTGATTCCTACTATATTCTAAATGAGGGTAGTTACGAGGTGGAATTGTTTAAGGATTTTACCTTAAGCAAAAACATGTTATCCAATCTTAAAACAACCAACAGGATCCTCAATGTTGTTGGCAGTATTTACGCCGGTGAAAATGGCTATGATAACTGCCTGCTTTTAAATGATTCCAAATTGGTAACTGAGGCACTTGACGGAAATATTTTCCTGGTAAAGGGTAATATTTTAAAGACCCCGCCATTAGAAGATGGATGTATTAAGGGGATTGTACGGAAAAAAATACTGGAGATCGCCAAAAGTATTAAAACCTATGAATTCCAGGAAAAATCAATTTCCCCATTTGAACTTCAACAGGCTGATGAATTATTTATTACAAATAGTATAATAGGCATACAACCCATATCAAAATACCGTAAGAAGGATTTAAATAGAATAGTTGCCAAAGATATTTTAGGCAAACTAAATGCCGCAGCCAGGATTAATTAAGGTTGGGATTCTCAGGAGCATTGGACCATAATAGATAATCACCGCCCAACTCAAGCATTTTTTCCTTCCAGAAAGCTATCGCAGATTTTTCAATGATACTGCTCTCGTATTCGTTTTTTACTACAATCCAGGATTTTGAATCCAACTCCTGATCGAGTTGTAAAGATGCCCATCC
The DNA here is from genome assembly GCA_963793325.1 of uncultured Flavobacteriaceae bacterium. Lineage (GTDB taxonomy): Bacteria > Bacteroidota > Bacteroidia > Flavobacteriales > Flavobacteriaceae > Eudoraea. Next base: position 1,092,755 of record CAWBZU010000002.1, on the reverse strand, counting down.
GGAATACCCCAGAAAAAAACGTATGTCTGTGTTGGAGATTACCTTTTGGTTTATAAGTTCTACGGTTTTGTCAAAATCACCTCCCCAAAATATTCCATCCGATATTTCAATACTATTATCTATTAAGTGTGGTACTCTATGGATAAAATAAAGATTGTCCTGTTCTACCGGTCCGCCGTTGAATACCTGAAAAGGGACATTTATATCTTCAATGAGATCTCTAATATCGTACTCAAGGGGCTTATTTAGGATGAATCCTACGGACCCTTCATCGTTATGCTCTGCTAAAAGAACTATAGATCGGTTGAATGAAACATCTCCCGTGAGTGTAGGTTCTGCAATTAGCAATTTGCCTTTTTTGGGTTTTAAACTTGTCATAGTTCTATTAATACTTTTAAAAATAAGATAAAAATAATAAATAGCAAACACCCATGTAAACTAAAAAAGCACCCCGGTTTAGGAGGTGCTTTCATATATTTTAAGAAGTCTGATTAGTTAACAGAGTTACTTAAGTCTGAACCCGCTTTAAACTTAACTACATTTTTAGCTGGAATTTGAATAGTCTTTCCAGTAGAAGGATTTCTTCCTTCTCTTGCATTTCTTCTAGATACAGACCAAGATCCAAAACCTACAAGAGAAACTCTGTTCCCTTTTTTAAGAGACTTTTCTACATTGCCTAAGAAAGACTCTAACGCTTTTTTTGCTGCTGCTTTAGTGATGCCAGCACTAGCTGCCATGGCATCAATTAATTCTGTTTTGTTCATAGTTTAATTAAATTAATTGTTGTTAAATAATTTTAAGCTTGGACAAATTTATACGGATTTGCGGTTAAGACAAGTAAAACTGGGGTAAATCAGCGTTTTTGTTGATAACTTAAAACGTTTGTTGATAAAGTTGGTGGTTTTTGGTTGATTCTCCCAGCCCAATAGAAATGGGCCTTTAGGTCATATGGGCAGATTCCTTGATTTTAAGGCCATTTAAAACGTCGCTAATGGACATCTTTCTTTTGCCTGGGAGCTGTAATTCTGTTAGTTCAACAAAACCTCCGGGGGAGGCTATTTTCAATTTTTTTTTGGTGCACTGAATAGTTCCTGGCCTGAAATTATGTACTTCCTCATGGCATTTAGCACGATAGATTTTAATGGGAATCAAATCGTCACCATTGTTTAAAATTGTCCAGGAAGTCGGAAATGGGCTAAGCCCTCTTATATGATTACAGATATTAGCTGGTGGTTCTTCCCAATTAATTTTGCAGGTTTCCTTATGAAGTTTATCTGCTGTTTTAAAATGATTATCTAGTGGCTGTTTTTTGGTTATAACCCGATCCTTCTCTATTAGGGAAACTGTTTTCAAAACTAATTCCGCTCCCAGTTTCATTAGTCTGTCGTGCAGGTCTCCCGCCGTTTCTTCGGGCCCAATCTCAGTTTTGTTCTGCAGAATAAGCTCTCCGGTATCTATTTGCTCATTGATAAAAAAAGTGGTCACGCCCGTTTCCTTTTCGCCGTTAATGATTGCCCAGTTTATCGGGGCTGCACCCCTATAGTCTGGTAATAATGAGGCATGAAGATTAAATGTGCCATATTCCGGCATGGACCATACCTGTTTGGGCAGCATTCTAAATGCAACAACAATTTGAAGGTTGGCCTCCAGTGATTTTAAATCCCCGAGAAACTTTTCATCCTTTAAATTAGTAGGTTGCATAACATATAGCCCTTTTTCACTGGCATATTGCTTAACAGCGGATGCATGTATTTTTCTTCCCCTGCCTGCCGGTTTATCCGGTGCCGTAATTACACCTACAACCTTATATCCTTTTTGAACAAGTCCGTCTAATGTGGCGACGGCAAATTCGGGAGTGCCCATAAATACTATTCTTAAGTTTCTCATCTTTGCAGGCGGTATTCGTTTTTAGAATTAATACTGATATTGCCATCCTCAAGTAGCATTTGAAGCACTTTTAATATCAGAATTTCATTTTGTGACAATTCCTGAATAATGTCTCTTGAACTGCTTTGTTTCCTTTCAAGTATGGCAATAATGTCTCTTTTTATTTCAAAAAAGTTTTGGTTATCAAGTTTATAAGGGTTATTGCAAACATCGCAATTATTGCAGTTTTTATAGTTTATTTCACCAAAATAGGATAATAACTGACGATTTCTGCACAACTTCCCATTTTTTATGTATAAAAGCATGCTTTCTACCTTGCTTATTTTTGTTTGCAGTTGAACCTCCACTTTTTTAGAAAAATTATTTATGGTCAGGTCATCTTCCCTCGGTACCAAAAAAACCAACTCAAGATCCCGGTTACTCGCCTTTAGGCATATGACCATATCTTTATCCAATTGTGCAAGTTCATTTAATATTATCTCTTCGGAAAGGGAAGTTTTTTTGGAGATTAACAGGGTGTCTATCTTGGTTTCAAAATCGAAAATCCCGCCATAAGTTCTTAGAATAGTCTGGATAAAGGGAGCCATGCGCTGATGCCTTTCCAAATAACCCAAAAGTTCATTTTTTGACAATAAAAATTGTACTGTCGTTTTGCGGGTAAAGTTTTGTGATATGGAAATCACTGAATTTTGATCCAGTATTTGCAGCCCGTTATATGCCATGGCAGAATTAAGCTTATACACCTCGCAGAATTCTTCAAAACGAAAATGAAATATTTCTTCTGGAAGCGTGCCATATGGTATTTGAAAATAATTATTCAGCTTCTTATAAAGTAATTTTAAAAATGTAACGTCTGGCAGAATTCTTAAAAAATGTTTTTTCAGCTGTAGTTCATCGTCTTTGTTGGTAATCATTATTGCTTTTGCCGGAAGGCCATTTCTGCCAGCCCTGCCGGCTTCCTGATAATAATTCTCAAGGCTTTCCGGAATTTGATAATGAACTACCAAAGCAACATCAGCCTTGTCAATTCCCATCCCAAAAGCATTCGTAGCCACCATTATCTGTACCTTATTATCGAGCCATAGGTTTAGTTTCTTCTCCTTTTCCTCTTTTGAAATACCTCCGTGATAAAAGGTAGCAGAGATTTTTTTCCTGTTTAAAAAAGCAGCAGTTTCCATTGCCATTCTTCTGGTGCGCACATACACAATACCGCTATTATCCGTATTCTTACACAACTCATATAACCTCCTTTGCTTATCCTCTTCCCATATAACACCAAAATAAATATTTTTCCTGGTGAATGAATCTTTAAAAACCTGATGTTCTTTAAACCGCAAATTCTCGGTGATATCCCGGGCAACTTTTAAAGTAGCAGTGGCAGTAAGCGCAATAACCGGCACTTCTGGTTTTAGATCCCGTAGCAGGGAACAATTTAAATAGGCCGGCCGAAAATCATTTCCCCATTGCGAAATACAATGTGCTTCATCTATGGCAAAAAGATTGATATTCATTTGTGCAATCCGGTCTTTTATAATTTCCTGTTGTAAGCGTTCCGGTGACAAATACAGGAATTTGTAATTTCCATAAATGCAGTTGTCCAATAAATTATTTATTTCATATTTGGAAATTCCTCCTGTTAAGGCAATGGATTTTATACCTATTTCTTTAAGTTGCTGGACCTGGTTTTGAATCAGGGCTATTAAAGGTGAAACTACAACACATAATCCTTCACTGGCCATAGCCGGTATTTGATAGCACAAAGATTTGCCACCCCCTGTAGGCAGCAGCGCAAGTACATCTTTTCCTAATAAAACTGCATCTATTATAGCCTTTTGAGATCCTCTGAAGTCATCATAATCCCAATATTTTTTTAAAATATAATTCGGATCCTTCATGGTGAATCTTCCTTCAGTGCATTTAAAATAAATGAAATACGCTCTTCGACCGTTCCGGTGGGGATTAGAACCGGATTATAGGCATATTTAATATAAGTCTTTTTTAAGTGATCATGTATTTCAAGGGCTTCCTCAAAGCTTTCCAGTCGTTCATTGTCGGATACGTAAATCTTTTCCCATGGAGGCAGCAGTATAACCTTGTCATATCGCTTTGTGGCACAGGCCTCTTCAAACTCCCTGTTATAGATTTGTTTAAAATAATCCATATAAGCCAATACATCAGGAATACCCCGGTCAAAAAAAACATAGGGTTCTTTGATATTCGCCGATTTACTATACTGTTCCATCCTTCCGCTAAGAATCCTTTGGTTAAATTCAAATGGGTCTTTAACAAAAGTCAGTGGATTGGAAACAAATGATTCAGGGTCACCCTTTTTTTTCGCTTCAAGGGTCATACTTCTTACAATCTCGTGAAAGCAATGATAACCAAATGCTTCAAGTTGTTGTATAATGACTGTTTTTCCTGTACTCGGCCCTCCTGTTATAACTACTTTCTTAGATTTCAAGAACTAAATTTTACATCCACAAAAGTAATGATTGCAGGCAAGCTTAAAAAATTGATTACGAAGCTTTATATTTGTAAAAATTTTAAAATGGATACTGAGGAATCAGATGAATTTTACCTAAGACTTAAAGAAGAATTGCTTAAAAGTAACAGTTGGCCCGCAGATTACTTATATAAATTTATTGTTCCCACAGATATTGAGAAGATTACTCAGATACAGCTTATCTTTGACAATACAGGTGCAGTGATTGAATCAAAGCAATCCAGCAAAGGGAAATACACCAGTCTTTCAATTATGGTAAACCTTGCAAATCCTGATAAGGTTATTGAAAAATATAAAGAAGTTGGCCTGATTGAAGGCGTAATATCCTTATAAACTGGTATAACTGGTATAATTTTCTTAATTTGCAGGCGTTATAATTATACTTCCTTTACAATATTTAATCAGAATTATATAGTAATTTGAATACAGTAGAAAACTTAGAATACAATACTGAGCGAGAAAAGCTCATTATTCCGGAGTATGGTCGCCATTTTCAGAAAATGGTCGATCATGCCGTTTCCATCAAAGATAATGTGGAACGAAATAAAGTAGCCAAGGCTATTATTAGCGTAATGGGTAACCTTCAACCTCATTTGAGGGATGTGCCCGATTTTCAACATAAACTTTGGGATCAATTATTTATTATGTCCGATTTTAAACTGGATGTAGAATCACCTTTTCCCATCACCTCAAAGGAAATGCTACAGGCAAGACCTGAACCTCTGGAATATCCGCAAAATCATCCCAAGTACCGATTTTATGGAAATAATATTAAGCGAATGATAGATGTCGCTATTGGCTGGGATGAAAGTGATAAGCGCGCAGGACTGGAATATGCGATTGCCAATCACATGAAGAAGTGTTACCTTAACTGGAATAAGGATACTGTAGAGGATAAAACGATTTTTAAACACCTTTTTGAACTTAGCGAAGGCAAAATTGATCTGGCTGCTGATGGTGTTAATCTAACAGACAGTGGACAGTTTCTTAAGGCACGGACTTTAAAAACAAATAGGACCAGCCCTGTAAAAAAGAATCAGCGAAATACTGGCAGAGGTAAAAAACGGTATTAAATTTTCTACCTGAAATGGGAACATTCAAAATTGAGGGCGGCCATAAACTTCATGGGGAAATAACTCCACAAGGCGCTAAAAATGAGGCTTTACAGATACTTTGCGCGGTGTTGCTCACGCCAGATGAAGTAGTTATTCGCAACATTCCGGATATACTTGATGTTAACAAACTAATTTCCTTACTGGAAGACCTTGGCGTAAAAATTCAGAAAAAGGGGAAAGGTGCTTATTCCTTTAAAGCTGATGACATTAATTTATCTTATCTCCAATCTGAACAGTTTAAATCGGATGGAAGGGGATTAAGGGGTTCAATTATGCTTGTTGGGCCATTATTAGCCCGATACGGAAAGGGATATATTCCTAAACCGGGAGGTGATAAAATTGGCCGGCGAAGACTGGACACACATTTTGAAGGTTTTATTAAGCTTGGTGCAAAATTCCGATATAATAAAGAGGAACACTTTTATGGGGTGGAAGCCAAAAAACTAAAAGGCACGTACATGCTTTTAGATGAGGCATCGGTGACAGGTACTGCCAATATTGTTATGGCAGCAGTCTTGGCTGAAGGAAAAACAACTATTTACAATGCAGCCTGTGAACCCTATTTGCAACAATTGTGCAAGATGCTTAACAGGATGGGTGCAAATATTTCCGGCATAGGTTCTAATTTGTTGGTTATAGATGGAGTCGCCAATTTGAAAGGCACAGAACATACCATGTTGCCGGATATGATAGAAATAGGCAGTTGGATAGGCCTGGCGGCAATGACTAAAAGTGAACTAACTATAAAGAATGTAAGCTGGGACGACCTTGGCCAGATACCATCGGTTTTCAGAAAACTGGGAATATCCCTGGAAAAACGGGGAGACGATATTTATATTCCTGAACATACAGATGGCTATAAAATCCATAACTATATTGACGGCTCAATTTTAACTATCTCAGATGCACCATGGCCCGGACTTACCCCTGATTTGTTAAGTATTATCCTTGTTATTTCAACTCAGGCTAAGGGCGAAGTCCTAATCCATCAGAAAATGTTTGAAAGCCGTTTGTTTTTTGTAGATAAATTAATAGATATGGGGGCCAAAATTATTCTTTGTGATCCACACAGAGCCACCGTTATTGGCCACGACTTTAAGTCTACTTTAAAAGCTACTACCATGGTTTCTCCCGATATAAGAGCCGGAGTATCACTTTTAATCGCGGCGCTATGTGCTAAAGGAACTTCAATCATACATAACATTGAGCAAATAGACAGGGGTTATGAGGATATCGACAACCGTCTAAGGGCAATTGGAGCCAGGATTGAAAGGAGTTAAGAGCTAAGATAACCTTTCTTGGTTTTATGGTAACATATCTATTTTAGAATAAAAATATGAAAGATCAGCCTTGGGATCTACTGCCCCTAATTAACAATGTTTCAGGTCAAAAGAAAAGATTTGAATTACATCAGGGAGATGAAATAGTCTTTATTGAATATATCCAAAACAACAACAATATTATATTCCTCACCCATACTGAAGTGCCCGGACCTCTGGAAGGTAAGGGCCTTGGAGGAATTATTGTGTCCAAAACCCTCAATTTTATTAAAGAAAAAGAGTTTAAAATGGCCCCATTATGTCCTTTTGTTGCCGCATATCTTAAACGTCACCCTGAAGAAGCCGAGGGTTTATTAGCTCCCGGATATTCTGTTAGCTGAAATACAATAAGTTATATTTACTAAATTAAAAAATAAGTTTAAATAAAATTAAGGCAATTAAATAAGCCAATAATCATTCGCGTTCCACAATATCTCCATTGGGGTATTTTGCAAATCTACCTTTCTCCCTGGGATGCACATTATCTGCATGAGGCCATGGCCAGCCACCAAATTGAGTAAGTCTGTATTCCTCCATGGCTTGTTGAATTTCCAGCTGAGTATTCATCACAAAAGGGCCGTATTTAGCAACCGGTTCGTTTATGGGCTTTCCCTGCAATAATAAAAAGTGCGATTTCTTATTACTAGTCTGCAAGTCAACTTCTACCGCTGAATTAAGCTCCACAGCATGATCCGGTTTTATTGCCTGACCGCCAATTTTGACTTCACCACCTTCATAATAATAAAGCGTACGGTTTAAATGAGCAGATGCCGGGGGCAAACTAAATGTTTCATTTTCATCCATATGAATATTCCATATAGCCACTTCATTATCGGAATTGGCAGCCCATGAATTTGGTGCGGGATCCGGTGCCGGGGTTCCGGCATAGCTACCTGCAATTACTTTTACGGTGGTATTATGCACCTTTACCAAAGGGATTTCCTCATGCCACAGCATTTTAAAGTGAGGGTCAACAAATTTATCTGCTTTTGGCAAATTGATCCAAATCTGAAATAATTCTAGCGGATTGTCCTGGTCTGTTTTGAGTAAGGGAAACATTTCAGAGTGTTGTACGCCCCTGCCAGCGGTCATCCACTGCACATCACCCTGCCCGAACCTGCCGGCAGCTCCTAATGAATCTGAATGATCACAAAACCCTTTATTTACGATGGTAACCGTCTCAAATCCTCTGTGAGGATGATGAGGGAAACCCGGGAATGGTATGTCCGTGATACATTCTCCAGCCATCTTTAACTGTGAAATCATTCCCTAGGTTACGGCCTTCAAGAGATACATCCGGTTCCATGGCCTTATTGCCCTTCGGGTAATGATCTAAATGATAAACACAGAATAAAAATGGGTCTTGTGTTTCCCAGGGAAAGCCTAATGGGAATATACGTTTAATAGGATTACTCATGTTATTGTTTTGATGTTTTGCAATTCTTTCTTACAGACCTCCTGTAAGTAATGTATGGATTATAATTAGTGAATTGCTGTGTTGATTTCAACCCAGTTCTCTTCAGGATCTTTGACATAAATTTGGCGTACTCCATCTGCTCGGGTTGTAACTGCATTTTCTTTTCCGGGCCAGTCCCAATAGGGAATATTTTTCTCTTCCAGATATGTAATCAGGCCGTCCAGGTTTTTAGTAGCCAGGCAGAGATGGACACTTTTATTATTTTGACGAATCACGGAATCCTTGCCTATAAGGTGAAGTTGAGAATTGCCATGAATACTAAACCATCTAAACCCTTGTGATTCAGAAGGATGAGGTATTTCTTTTAATTTCAAAATGTTGGCGTAGAAATCTCCGGTAGTCTTGAGATCAGTTACTACAAAGGAATAATGGTCATATTGAAAATCAAAATCTTGAGCATATGAATTTAAAAACAGGCATAAAAAGAAGCCAGGTATCAGTTTTCTCATAAAAAAGTACTTTTTAGGAATTTATATTAGTGCTATGGTTAAAAACTAAGTTTAAAAATGGTCATAGGTAACAAAGGCAAAATACTTGCTATCCGGCGACCAGGAAGGAACGTTAATTGTACCCTGTCCACCTATAAACATGCAAAGGGGTTTAATTTCTTTAGTTTTTAAATTATAGAGACGCAGAGACACTGCCTTTAAGGCAGGATGCCTGTCTCCCTGATCTTCATGGTAGGAAATAAAAACGAAGTATCTGCCGTCCGGGGAAGGGTGAGCAAACCAGTTGGAATAAGCATCATTGGTCAATTGTTCTTTTTCGCTGCCATCAGGTTTCATCCTCCAAATCTCCATTTTACCGGACTGCATTGAATTGTAATAAATATATTTACCATCCGGGGAATATTCCGGTCCGTCATCCAGTCCGGGGTCATTAGTTAAGCGTTCTTCTTCCCCTCCTTCAATAGATATTCTATAGATGTCATAATTATCATTGCGATTTGCAGTATATACCACAGCATCGCTCTCCGGTGACCACCCGTGCCAGTATGATGGATAATCTTTTGTCACCAGTTTAGGGACACCTCCTTCAATAGGTAATGTATAGATTCTGGAAGTACCGGACTGCGCCCCTTCTATTGGGTCATTATTACTAATAGCCAGCATAGTGCCGTCCGGAGATATTCCGTGATCGTTATTACATTTATTAGCAGCACCTGTATCTAATTGCTCCTTTGTACTGCCATCGGCTTTTATCCTGAACAAAAGACCATTTTGATTTATGATTAAATAGTCTCCGTCAGGACTCCAGTTAGGTGCCTCAAAGTGGGCCTTTTCCTCATATATTAATTTTCGCTCACCAGTTTCAAGGGCATACACCTCCAGCATGGACCTGATTTGAGTTGATTGTGCGTAATTTTGCATAGTACCCATAAATAGGAGAATAATAAATGTTTTAGTGGAAACAGGAGTCATGGAACTAAAAAATTTAATTCATAATTTATAGCATCAAATATTTTTAAAAGAATGAGATACCCAGAGCCATTCATTAGCCCTTAAAACCAATTTTATTGTGCTCTCCGTCACAGTAAGGTTTATTGGCCGAGGCGCCACACCTGCAAAAAGCAGTAATTCTATTTTTAGTTTCGGTATGACCACTACTATCAGTTACTTCTAAATCACCATGTACCAATAGAGGTCCATTAGGCCTGATCTCAACCTTAGTTTTGCTATTCATTTCCTGTGAATTATTCGTTTCTCCTTTCATATTATATGTGAGTGCCCCTGAAGGACATTTAGTTATTTGAGATTTCAACTCATTGATGGATGCATTTTTAGCCGCTATCCATGGCTTTTTATTGGGATCATAAACTTTGGGTAAAGTAGCCACACAAATAGCTGAATGTATACATTTTTTAGGATTCCAAATTACAGTGAGGTCTCCATTGGTATACTCTTTTATTATTTCTCTTTCTGCCATAATGATTGGTATTTAATGTGCAAATTAAGTTAGTTGTCACCTACAGGTGGAGGACCCGGAGGGATATTTGCCTCATAGATCTCACTACCCTTACGTTCAAGAAATTCACCTTTAACTTTATCTATCAATTTTTGATTTTCGAAAAGGTCAATGGCTGTCATTGACAAGGCTTTTGCCGCATAAGTCATTCCTTTATGACCAATGCTCATACCACCGCAAGCTACCACGGCCCACGAATGCCAGGGCGTATCCTTTGGAGCGGTGGTTACACTTAGATTAATATTCGGAACATTCCAACTTACATCTCCAACATCTGTTGAACCTCCGCCTGGATTTTCCTTTGTGTCTTTGAGGGGCAAAATTTTACTATCCATGCCTATCTGAGGTTTTTCAGTGACTTCCTGAATCTTTTTTCCAAAAACCTCTTCTTCTTCGGTATACGCAATATCTCCCAAAAATTCCAGGTTAGATTGCATGATCTCCTCCCCGGACCGGTTTACCAATACTTCATAAATTCCGGAAATCAGGGATATCTTATAATCCACATTCGCCATTATAGCAGCTCCCTCTGCCATTTCCTTCACCCTTTCATAAACGGGCATAACACCACTTCTCTTTGTATCCCGCACACGGACCCATAGTTTCGAATAATCGGGTACAACATTAACCACCTGACCACCGTCCTGAATATGGTAATGAATACGCACAGTTGGTTTAATATGTTCTCTGTAATAATTAATTCCCGTGGTATACAATTCAAGTGCATCAGAAGCACTTCTGCCATTCCAGGGATCTGCAGAGGCATGTGCAGCCTGTCCAAAGAATTCAACTTTAAAATCTACAAGAGCCAAAGTACTTTGTGCATCGGCCTCTGTATTATCACCGGGATGCCAGCTTAGGTTAACATCTACATCATCCCACAAACCATCACGCACCATCCATACTTTTCCAAAATATTTTTCTTCCGCCGGCGTTCCAAAAAACTTAATGGTGCCTTCAATTTTACCTTGCTCCATGAGCTCTTTTACAGCAATTGCAGCACCAAGACTGGCAGTTCCAAACAGATTATGACCACAACCATGTCCTGCTGCACCTTCATTTAAAGCCTCCTTTGTAGGTTGTGCCTTCTGAGATATTCCGGGAAGGGCATCAAATTCTCCTAAAATACTTATTACTGGTTTTCCAGTGCCATAGGTTGCTATAAAAGCAGTGGGCATTCCAGAAACCCCGCGTTCAACTGTAAAACCATTTTTTTCGGCATAATTTGCTAAAATGACGGAGGATCCATTTTCATTAAATGCCGTTTCGGCCAGTGCCCATACAGAATCACTAATTGCTATTAGTTCTTCATTGTGCTTCTCAATAGACTGGATAACAGCTTTTTTGTTGTTGCTTATTTTTTGAGCAGAGGCTATAGTAGAGCATATAAGCAATAGTACAAGGTAAAAATTTCTCATATTATTTTTCGATTGTTAGTGAATTAGTCATCAATCCCATAAAAATACTGATTTTTAAACTGTAATGTCTTATGATGCAATAAAAAGTCATTTACTGTAAATTCAGTAAGATAACCATGCATTTATTTCTTTAATATATTCTCAGTATAAAGTTCTTCAAAAGCTTCAAGATGCTTTCACTCACAGAGCATTCTAATCCGTTTATCCGCTATTTCTCCGGTTGTCATATTTTTTAACTTTCAAGTAATTCCAGATCTTACATCTAATTTTTAAATACACCGGATTCATTATATGAATGTTAATTTACTGGATTTGAAAAACAATATTTCAGCTTAACGCTTCTTTATAAGCTTTAAGGCAGCGTTCCCGGGCCGTTTTATGATCTACCATCATAGGTGGATAACTTAATTCCTGAAGGTTCGGGACCCACATATTTATGTATTCTTTTTGCTGATCAAATTTATCCACATGAGTTATAGGGTTAAATATCCTGAAATAAGGTGCTGCATCAACACCACTCCCGGCTGCCCATTGCCAGTTCCCCACGTTACTGCTTAACTCAAAATCCAGTAGTTTCGATGCAAAATACGCTTCACCCCAGCGCCAGTCGATTAGTAGATGTTTACACAGGAAACTTGCAACCAGCATTCTTACCCGATTATGCATGAAACCAGTAGCATTTAATTCTTTCATTCCGGCATCGACAAGGGGGTACCCTGTTTCACCGTTTTTCCATTTTTCAAATTCCTGTTCATTATTTCTCCATTGGATTCTATCGTATTTGGGCTTAAAGGCTTTATAGACAGTATGTGGATAATGCCATAGAATTTGCATAAAGAATTCGCGCCAAATCAATTCATTTAAAAAAGTTTCATTCCCGGCATTCATTGCTTTTAGGGCTATCTGTCTAATGGAAACGGTTCCAAATCTTAAATGGGGTCCCAGTCTGGAGGTGCCTTTTTCTATAGAAGGAAAATTTCTGGTTTCCTCATATGAATCAATAAATCCCCGAGAAATTTCATAAGGAGGAACCTCAATTCCTGACCTTTTAAATCCGATATCCTCCAGTGAAAGACACGGCAGGTTTTTTAGCTTAAACATCCTGTCCATTAAGGAAATTGAGTCATAAACCATATCTGGTTGATCCGAGTTGAATTTTTGTTTCCATCTGCGCATATAAGGTGTATAAACCACATATGGTTCCCCGTTATCCTTTACAATTTCATTCTTCTCAAAAATTACCTGATCTTTAAAGGTCTTGAATTCAATTCCATTTCGCCTTAACTGATCTTCAACTGCGCTATCCCTTTTTTGTGCATAAGGCTCGTAATCCTTATTACTGTAGACGCTTTTTACGTCATATTTAGTTATAAGTGAATCAAATATATCCTGAGGATTTCCAAAATATATGGCCAATGAACTTTGGTGATTCTCTTTGAGCTGTTTCCGCATACGTTGTAAGCGATCGAATATAAAAGTAACGCGTGCATCATTTTCCGGGAGGGACTGAAGTATCTCAGGGTCAAAAATAAAAATCGGAAGCACCTGATCACTTTCCATTAAAGCATTGAAAAGGCCCACGTTGTCATCCAGTCTTAAGTCTCTTCGAAACCAAAATATGCTTAATTTTTCACGCATTTAGTTTAAATTAAGTGTAGACAAGCCACCGTCTATTCCTATTACCTGCCCGGTAATCCAACTGCTTTTTTCGCTAAGAAGAAAAACAGCCATGTTTGCGATATCTTCCGGATTTCCGACTCGTTTAAGTGGATGGCGTTCGGCCATCATTTCTTTTTTTCGATCATTATTTAACAAACGGGCAGCCAAAGGAGTATCCACGAGCGATGGTGCAATTACATTTGCCCGAATTCGTGGGGCATATTCAGCGGCCAGCGATTTCACAAATCCTTCAACGGCCCCTTTAGCAGCAGACACGCTGGTGTGAAAAGGCATACCGGTACCTACGGCTACGGTACTAAAGAAAACCATACTGGAATTATCTGCCATTTTTCCGATGATATCTTTTACCACCCTAACCATACTAAAAAAATTGAGTTCCATATCTTCTTCAAAAGTCGACATGCCCATCATCTTAAAAGGTTTAAGGTTAATGCTTCCCGGACAATAAACAAATGCGTGCAGTTCCTCTGGTAATTGGTTGGTATCCAATGAGTCTGTCAGGGCATCAAACGGAATATGTTTGACGTTCGGGCTTTGAATCACTTCCTGGCTTCTGGATGCAATATAGACAGTATATGTCTCCTCTAATTCTTTGGCAATAACCAGACCAATACCGTAAGAACCTCCGATTAACAATATATTTTTCCTCATTATTAAATAGATTTTATACTTAATTCATTTGAGGTATTTTTCATTCGCCCGAAAATTTCCTCAAGTTTTTTTTCCCTGTATTTGAAAATAGATTCGAGCTGTTTTTTAACCAGCATGTACTGTGCCAACTGACCTAAAATTCCAAAAGGCAGCTTATAGTCAATAAGATCTTCCATTTCAACCCCGCCCGATATTGGTTTGATGAAATGTTTGTGATGCCATAAGGCATAAGGGCCGAACCTTTGTTCATCTACAAAGTATTCACCTTCCTTTACATGCGTAATTTCGGTTACCCATTTTGTGGTTATTCCTGCAAAAGGAGAAACTTTATATTGTATAATCTGACCTGGAAACATCTCTCTTTCAGCTCCATTTAAAATATGAAAACCCATCTGATCAGGAGTGATGACCTTTAGATTGGATGGGTCAGATAAAAAAGCCCAGGCCTCTTCCTTGGTAATAGGTAAGGACTGTTTGGAATGCAGTTGAAATAATTTCATGTTCGTATTTTTAACAAAATTAGGCGCAATATTGTTTAATAAAAAATTAATTATGTTAAACAAATAGTAATTCTTGGGCTGTTTGAATGATGCGCGTTTAATGGTTCACATCCATACCGTCGTACTTAGATTCTGTTCGTCGTAAAATTTAGGGTGCACAGGTTGAAATTTGTATATTTCCCTAACGCTGATGCCATGATTTTCAAATCAGATCTTTTATACTTTTTCGTGCCTGTCGTTATCCTTAATGCCCAGGTCAATACTACTGTTTTGGGAAATTTACCGGACGTTGTTATGGAGTCTTCCGGACTTATTTTATACAATGACAAACTGATAACGCATAATGATTCCGGAAATCTTCCACAGCTATATGAAGTGGACCCCTTAAGTTTAAAGATCGTAAGGGTAATAAATATAAACAATGCTGCTAATGTGGATTGGGAAGATATAACACAGGATGACACCTTTATTTATATTGGAGATTTCGGCAATAACACAGGAAGCAGACAGGATCTAAGTATTTACAGAATTTCCAAATCTGAGTACGACCAAAATAATTCGGTAAATGCGGAAAGAATAGACTTTTCTTATGAAGATCAAACAGATTTTTCATCGAGCCAGAATTCTGACTGGGATGCGGAAGCCATGGTGAGCTTTAATGATCAGTTACTGCTATTTACAAAGCAATGGCAAACTGAAGGCACTGTTGCCTATTCAATTCCTAAAATACCCGGATCCTATTCGGCAAAGAACCTGGGTTTTTATAATGTCTCTGGACTGGTAACAGGTGCCGCCTATAATAAATTTTCAAGTGTATTAATGTTATTGGGGTATTCTTCTCAATTACAGCCCTTTATAGTCCGGATGGATGAACCAGACTCAAATTTTTCATTTAATGTATCTGTGGAAAAGCAGGCATTGGGAATTGGGTTTGCACAGGTAGAAGGAATAACGTATTCAGATTCAAATACCTACTATGTTTCTTCTGAACGTTTTCAAAATACAACGCCCTCAATAAACCTGGCATCCCGGTTATTTACATTTAAAACTAATGATTCACCTTCTCAAGAGGAGATTGATGAAGCAGAAAACGATTTAATTATTTACAGGGCATTCGGGTCTAATGAATTGCAATACGATCTTAATTCAAATGCACCACTTTACGGAAGAGCTATCTTTGACATGACCGGTAAAAGAGTTAGATATACCAGTGGTACTTTAATTGAAAACAACAGCATAGATCTAAGTGGATTGGCAAGCGCAGTCTACTATTTAACATTTTATCTTCAAGGGGAAACAATATCCAGGCCATTTATGCTGGAATGATCTTTGCTTTAATTATTATTTAAGGATTTGTTAACAAGGGAAATAAGGCATTATCTTTAGTTTTGTTCGAACTATAAAATTTGATAAATAATGAAAAAACTAACACTATTGATCTGTATCATAATGGGATCTATTTCTATGAATGGACAGATAACAACACCAGCGCCCAGCCCGTCTGCAAAGGTTATGCAGAAAGTTGGATTGACCGATGTAACACTGGAGTATTCCAGACCTTCAATGCGGGGGAGGACTATTTTTGGAGATCTTGTTCCTTATGATCAATTATGGAGAACCGGGGCTAATCAAAATTCAATGGTCACTTTTGGTGATGACGTAACTATTGCTGGCCAAAAGGTAAAAGCTGGTACATATGCCGTTTTTACCAAGCCGGGACTGGCTTCCTGGGAAGTAATATTTTACTCGGATACCAATAACTGGGGAACCCCTCAAGAATGGGATGATTCAAAAGTTGCAGCCAAAACTGATGTTCAGGTATATAATATGCCAATGGCAGTGGAATCATTTACGATGAGTATTGATGCTTTACATAATAATGGGGCCACACTTGGGATACTTTGGGAAAAAGTCTATGTGGGTGTTGCTTTTGAGGTACCTACATCTGAAAAGGCGGTTAAAAGCATAGAAAATGTAATGAATGGGCCATCAGCAAATGATTATTTTGCAGCAGCCTCTTATTACCATGAAGAAGGTAAAGATTTGTCTAAAGCAAAGGAATGGATTGACAAAGCTGTAGCAATGAATGGTGATGCTTTCTGGATGTCGAGAAGGCAATCGCTAATTTACGCTCAAATGGGGGATACCAAAGGCGCTATAGAAGCTGCAAAGAAATCAATGGCAGCAGCGGAGAAAGCCAAAAATGCAGATTATGTAAAAATGAACCAGGATTCTCTGAAAGAGTGGGGAGCCATGTAAATATTTAAGATACTAATCACATAAAAAACCCTGACCTAAGAGATCAGGGTTTTTTTGTATTTTATGTTGTCGGTAAAAATCGACTTTCGGATTTTAGAAAGTTTTTATAGGAGGGGTCTTATGAAGCCTGTCAAATGATTCAAGGACTATTGCCAACATAATCACCAGCACACATCCAAAAGCATTTAACCACAGATAGGACATCCAGTCTAAATACCAGACAAGTATTATAGCCAGCTGGGTAATAATGGCCGCAATAAAAACAGCGTTCCCTTTCACAAATCGAAAAAAGAAAGCCAGCAAAAATATTCCTAAAACGTTGCCATAGAAAATTGATCCTATAATGTTTACCAACTGTATCAAATTATCAAAAAGGTTAGCAACACAGGCTATTATAATGGCTACAATTCCCCATCCCAGGGTAAATAGCTTGGATACCTTTACATAATGTTCCGGTGAATATTCATCTTTTCTATTCCTTTTATAAAGGTCCAGAGCAGTAATTGTCCCGAGGGCATTTAATTCAGAGGCTGTTGACGACATTGCTGCAGACAGAATCACGGCTAATAACAGGCCTATTAAACCCTTAGGAAGATTATTCAGGATAAAATGAACAAACACATAGTCTTTGTCATTAGTTTCAACAATATCATCTGATTTCCTTATCAGATTCTTAGCAGCTTCCCTGTTGTTTTTCTCCTTTTCCATAATTAGGAGCATTTCGTTTTTGGCTTCTGCAATGGCATTTTCATTCTTCAAATTAAGTGCTTCTGAGAACTTATTCTGTGCCATTTTCTTTTCAATTTCCAAATTTTTATGGCCTTCCTCAAGTAATTTGTAATCTTCGGCATTGGAAGATTCCATAACTGCAATAGTAGCTGCCGGATTAAAATTTAAAGGAGAAGGATTGTATTGATAGAACACAAAAACCATGACGCCCACGAGGAGAATAAAAAATTGCATGGGTATTTTGAGAATCCCATTAAAAATAAGGCCTAACTGACTTTCTCTGATGGATTTTCCGGAAAGATAACGTTGTACCTGGCTCTGATCCGTCCCAAAGTAGGCCAGCGCCAGAAACATTCCCCCGGTAATGCCACTCCAGAATGTATATCTGCTCTGCGTATTTAAACTAAAATCCAGAATATTCAGTTTATCACTGGCCCCTGCAATTTTCAGGGCTTTTGTAAATGTGATATCGGCCGGTAAATAACCAAGAATAAAAAAGAAAGCTATAAACATCCCGGTCATGATCACAAACATCTGCTGCTTTTGGGTAACGTTAACGGCATTGGTACCTCCTGACACTGTGTAAATGATCACCAATGAACCAATAACAATATTGAGTGATTTTAAATCCCAGCCCAGGACGGCAGAAAGTATAATGGAGGGTGCAAAGATGGTAATACCTGCAGCAAGGCCGCGCTGTATTAAGAATAAAATGGCGGCAAGTGTACGGGTTTTAAGATCAAATCTTCTTTCAAGAAATTCGTAGGCGGTATAAACTTTTAATTTGTGGTACAACGGAATAAATACAATGCAAATAATTATCATGGCCAAAGGCAGCCCAAAGTAGAATTGAACAAAACCCATTCCATCATGAAAAGCCTGTCCGGGTGTGGAAAGGAAAGTGATCGCACTGGCCTGTGTAGCCATTACGGAAAGTCCTATCGTCCACCATTTGGATTTATTACCGCCCAGGACATAGTCATTGACATTTTTATTTCCTCTGGTTTTCCAGACCCCATAAACCACTATAAACAATAGGGTCCCACCAAGTATTATCCAGTCAAGTTTCCCCATATTAGCTGTATGAGGTCATAATAATGAAAAATATAAGAATGTAAAGAGTATTCAGAATCAATACCACGGTATATTCTTTTTTCCATGTAAGTTTGTCAAGCATTATTTACCTTTAATGTCAGTACTGTTATCCATTGGTTCTTTTCCTAATGATAAAATATTTGCAAATAGCTTATAAGCTCCAGGAACTCCTGCAGGAAGTTCTCTGAAAAAACTAATTCCGGTATAGATATAATTTCCCTTGCCATATGGCGCTACAAGAAGTGCCCCATTGGTTGGGGATTCTCCCTCGTCGTTCATTTGAAGAATAGGAGTGAAATTAGCATCCCATTCATCAGGAAAATAAAGCCCTCTTTCCTGAACCCAACCTTCAAAATCTAAACTGGTAATGGTATTTGGAAAATTAACTACTGCATGATCACTGGCAAGAATCTTTACAATGGAATTCTCATTGGTAATACGGTCTCTGGATAATTTAAGCGGGTAGGGGGCAAGTTCATTAAAAGTTTCATCTCTGCGCCCTGCTGTATTATATTGTACTACGAGGTTTCCACCTTTCTCCACATATTCCAGTAAAAAACGCTGTTTAAATTTAAGCTCTTCAATTACGTTATATGCTCTGATTCCGGTAACTACGGCATCGTATTTGTCCAGACTACCTGATTCTATTTCGGTGGGATCAATAAGATGGACGGTAAAGCCAATCTGTTCCAGGCTTTCTGGCACCTCATCACCGGCTCCCATTATATAACCAATATGCTCACCAACTTTCTGGATGTCCAGCCTTACCGCTTTCGCTTCTGAATCATTTAAAACTGTTTGAGTAGGAATATGGTCATAGGCAATCTCGATTAGCTCTTTATTCAATTCCTTCCCATCAATCCGAATTATAGGGGTAATATAACTTTCATCTTCTCCGGATGGTGGTGTTAATGTAAAAACAACCGTCTTTTCGTCATCTTTATTGGCAATTTCAAATTCTATGAATTCGTGATCTACCTCCCAACCTTTATTATGGCATAATTGCACATTTCCTTTTAGCCCATTTTTGTGGGCCGTAATTGTAACGGGTATTTTTCTTGGAGTCCCGTCAGCAAAGATTAATACCTTGTCGCTAAATCTGGCAGTAGCTTCTGGTATAATCTCAAAAGGTTCGTAGAGTTCACCTTTATCAGGTTTAGAATATCTATAAATGACCGGTTTTTTTATTTTTATGGAATACCCATTGAAGTCTAAATCAAATACAGCATAAAACGGGCGTTTGGTTTCAGGGCTTCCGATCAGTTCCGGTTGGCTAACTTTGTACAGACCAAGGCTTCCTTTTTCTGCCAGCCAATATGGACTGGTATAGGCCTCTGATTCAGGTATTTTAAGATCCAATTCAAGATTCTTCTTTTGATTATAAGCTAAAGGAATTTTATTCTGAGGGTAGGAATCTGAAGCAAGAGTAACAGAATTCAATAATATATCCGTATTACTTCGGTTAAGGGCCTCTATATTTATTTTTACCGTACTGCCCGGATTAGTATTTGACACTTCCGCAGAAGCTTCGAGATAAAGCCCGCACACAGAATAAATAATGTCCTGTAGTTCTTTTAATTTAATATGTTTCCAATGCTCGTCCTCAATATTTGTCAGTAATTTATACGCGTCCAATAATGCCGGAAGGTGTTTTGAAGGATTCACAAAGTCAAACTCCTTTTCGATGTTGTACAATATTTTCCCAATGGCTTCACCCCCTTTGAGCCTTGACCAACTAGTGTCTATTCCTTCAAATATATTGGTTTTATTTTTTGGGAGGTCCCCTGAAATTAGTTCAATATATTCATTTTCACTTCCCCTTTCAGAGATTCTGCCAAAACCCTGGCTCAAATGCTGGCTGCTTGCCATAGCGGCAATCTCATTATTGGAAAGCCCTTTCAAGGGATAAAAAGCGCCAATATCCAAATTCATCATTTTGGATTTATCTGCGTTTTCAAAGTTTTCCGGACTTCCATAGAACCACCACGAAGTATTAAAAAACAACCTAGTGGGTTGCCAAAGGCTTACTTTGTCCAATTGTTCGGGATAAGCGTTTTTGTCATTTACGAGGTCAAATGCTTCAACACTTAGCATTGCGGAAGAGGTATGGTGACCATGTGTTGAGCCAGGAGTCCTGTGGTCAAATCGATTTACAATAACATCCGGTTTGAACTTTCGAAGTATCCAAACCACATCTCCCAACACGGCCTGTTTATCCCAAATTTTTAAAGTCTCATCCGGATGTTTGGAGTACCCAAAATCATTTGCCCTGGTAAAAAATTGCTCCCCTCCATCAACTCTCCTTGCTGCCAGTAATTCTTCCGTTCTTAAGACCCCAAGCAGTTCCCTAAGTTCGGGTCCTATGAGGTTTTGACCCCCATCACCTCTGGTTATTGATAAATAACCGGTTCTGGCTTTAACTTCGTTTGAAAAGTAGGATATCAGCCTCGTATTTTCATCATCCGGGTGTGCCGCAATATAAAGTGCAGTACCTAAAAAATTTAATTTTTGTAAAGAATTGTATATGTCAGAAGAAGTGCTTTTTTTGGGCGCCTGGGCAAAAGCAGTATGTAAACTCAAAAATAACCCAAGAAAAAGTACCGGTAAGTAACGCATATCTATTTTATAAGTTGCTGCCCAAATATAGGAAGATAACTAATGGAAGGGCAATATTTAGAACTTCTTTAACAACCTACAATAGTGTTTCACTTTCATGCGAATTCTCACTTGCTGATTCATTTATCATCAAAACTGCCTTTTGAAGCATAAGATTATTGGGATAGGTCAATAATTCGGATTTATCATTTCGCAAATGAATATGAAATGCCCTAATGTCTTCAATAACATAATTTCCCTGATACTCAATTTCCTTGTCCATTATTTGTATCCGATCTCCAATTTTGAAAGGAAAGGAAAAGTAAAGGATGATTCCTGCGGTAACATTACTTAAAATAGACCATTGGGCAAAAATAGCAACACCAATGACTGCAAAGACCGAGGAAAAAATAAGACCAAGTTCTCTTATATTAACCCCCCATATAAATATGAGTACCACAATGCCTAAAGAGGTAAGGCCAAAGGTGATATATTTTATTATCAATCGCGTGCGTGCCGCATTGAGGTCACTTACGCTACCTACCTTGCGAATGGCCTTTGAGACAACAAATTTTAATATAAAAAGCGCTATTATGGTGATGATGGTCCCTAAAAGCTCGCTCGCGTGATTTGCAATAAATTCTTCCATAGATTTACAAGCCTAAACTATCTCTTAAAAATAGATCTTTATTTGTATTATGCCGCCAATACGGGCTTTTAATAAGCTTAATTTTCGTAGCTTTTGATTTTAGAATTTGGGCATTTGGCCCAAAGCCGCTTTTGAATTCATCTGACCAACTCTCTATACTATATGGAAAATCCGTACTGAAATTGATAGAGAGAGTCCTTTCTAACTCCGGATAGGTTATGGAATAGGAACTAATACCTTCATCGCTGGTAAGCAGTGCTATAGCTTTATAGGGTTTTATTTCTTTATGCGCCATTCTGATATATTCCAGAGAAGGAATGATTTCCAGTTCCCCCTGCGGCAGACCTTCGGGATTGATACGCAGCTTATTCCACAACTCGTTTTCTAAAATATTTTTTTCCATTTTTAGCAGTTGATCTGCTTCGCCTGCAAAGTAGGAGTGAGATACATATTCAAAATCTTCCCTGTTATTCAGCTGCGCATAAACGTGTCCGCACCATTCCTGAACTGAAGAGGAAACCTTTAACGCATGCTGATTGTCTTCAACGGGATAAAAGGAGCTGCTCATAACGGAATATGGGTAAATGCCTGTAAGGTATTTTTTGGTGCTGTTTAATTTTAGCACTGGAATATTATCAGGATTACTTCTTTCCGCCTTTACCTGTTTATCTGCTAAAAATGGTTCTGTCACAAAAATTAAAACAGCATGTCCGTCCCTGATTTCGCCATACCTGGCTTGCTCGAGTCTGTAAGAAGTGATTTCGGCTTCACCGGCATACCAATAGTCCTTAAATTCTAGCGGAAGTTCTTTTTCTTCTATAATTTCTGAATCCTTTTTCAGCCCTTTAACAGCTAAAGTTTCATTGCCTTTTGCGCTAGTCTTTATTTCACAGGAAAGGAAAATAAATGGAACGAAAAGGATGAAAAAAATACGAAGTAACTTCCCGACAAACATTTTCATGAGAGTTTATTTTTGGTCAAAACTACTCAAAAACTTCTGGCTGGCCACATCCATTAACGTTTTGTAAACCAAATGAGTTGGCAGGCCGACAACATTGGAATAGGAACCTTTAATCTCTTCAATCCCAATTAACCCTATCCAGTCCTGTATGCCATAACCCCCGGCTTTGTCAAAAGGTTGATATTCTTTTATATAGTACCTTATCTCTTCGTCCGTCAAAACTTTAAATTTCACCTTGGTAGTGCAATTCACCAATCTTTGATCATTAACACTAGTGAAACAAACAGCAGTGATAACCTCATGCCAGTCACCTGAAAGTGTTTTTAGCATCAAATAGGCCTGCTCTTCATCTTCTGGCTTACCTAAAAAGGTGTCCTTATACCAGACCACCGTATCTGAAGTGATTAATATATCACTTGATTTGAGTTCATTTAGAAATGGCTCTGCCTTAAGTCTGGCCAGGAAATCAGCAATATCAATTCCCTTTAAATGGTTCGGAAAAATTTCATCAATGGGCTTAAGGCGAACCTCAAAATCAAGTCCAAGTTTTTTAAAGAATTCCTGTCTTCTGGGCGATGCAGATGCAAGGATGATATGGATTTTTTTTAACTTTTCAATTAGCATGCTACTAGTCATTGGCGGCACTGAAATTCGAATACCAATCGCCTCGCACCTTCAGGACCTGCTCAATAACATCTCTAACACATTCATCGCCACTATGCCTGTGCGAGATATAATCACATACCTCTTTGACTTCCTGTACGGCATCTTGCGGGCAGGCAGCAATAGCGGCTAGTTTCATGGCAGGAATATCCGGAAGATCGTCACCCATATAAAGTACATTTTTAGAATCAATATTGTAATTAGACAAATACTCTTTTAAGGGCTCTTCCTTCATGGATGCTCCGAGGTAAATATCTGTGACACCAAGCCCTTTTAATCTTAAGCTAACACCCTCATTGGTGCCTCCTGAAATGATACAGACATTATATCCCTTTTGAATAGCTGTTTTTAGGGCATAACCGTCTTTTACACTCATTTTGCGAAGCAATTCCCCTTCAGAAGTAATTAAGACATTGCCATCTGTAAATACGCCATCTACATCAAAAACAAAAGTTGTAATATTTTTTAAATATTCTTTATAGCTTATTTCCATAAGATTTTTGGATTGAATTACTTAAAACAGTATAAATATCCCTGTGATTTCTATTTTTTAACAGCCCCAGATGTTGCTCTATGGTTATTTTATCATTCCGTATCGCAGGCCCGGTCTGGGCACTAAGCGGATTTATTTGTGTTGCTTTTTTTGCTGTTTCCAGAATAAGTGGATTCAAAATAGTAAAAGGAACCTCAGCCTCTTTGCAGATTTCATCACCAATAACGTACAAATGATTGGCAAAGTTATTCACAAACACTGCGGCCAGATGTACTAACTTTCTCTGATTAGATGTCATTAGGTGTATCTGATCTGAAATTGAACCTGCAAAGTCCTTAAGTATACTAAAGTCTTCATTATTTTCTGCCTCAATACAGATGGGGACTTCACTAAAGTTAATTTTTCTGCCCTGGCTGAAAGTCTGCAAGGGGTAAAAAACACCTCTCCTTACAGTTGGGGGCAGTATAGACATGGGCATTGCGCCGGAAGTATGTAAAACAAGCCCTTTTTTATTTACAAAATACTGAGATACAGTAGTTATGGCATCATCATTTACAGCGATAATATAGATATCTGCATCCATGATATGTCCGAAATCCGTTGCAATATTTGGAACATTTGTAAAATAAGTTAGCTTCTTTTTATCACGTCCAATGACCTGAATTAGTTTAATACCACTTTTGTTTTCCAGAGCACGATAAAGCTGTTGTGCGACATTTCCCGTGCCTATAAGTATTATTGAAAGCATGTTCAAAAATACAATATTTATAATGTTTACCGATCTTAAAAATTAACAATACTGTTTAACTTTTTAAGATCGCCAGTACTACTGAAAATCACAAAAAGGCCTTACTTTTGCGTCTTGAATTAAAATTTATCTCCCTAAGATGAAAGAACTTTTTAAAAAGTTTTTCTTTTCTACCAGATTGATGGCTGTCCTTTTCATTGTTTTCGCAACTTCAATGGCATTTGGTACGTTCATAGAAAGCTGGTATAGTACCGAAACAGCAAGAATCTGGATTTACAATACCACCTGGTTTGAGGCGATCATGGTTTTTTTTGTGATCAATTTTATAGGCAATATTAAAAGGTACCGCCTTTTACGCAAAGAAAAATGGCCGGTTTTAATTCTCCATATCTCATGGATTTTAATTATTGTGGGAGCCTTCGTCACAAGATATATAAGTTTTGAAGGTATGATGCCTATCCGGGAAGGCAGCACAGAAAATGTTTTCTATTCTGAAAAAACCTTTCTTACCGTTTTTATTGATGGAGATATAGAAGGGGAGCCCAAAAGGAAGATTCTTGAAGACGACCTTATTGTAACTCCCGAGGCCATTAAATCAAATTTACCTTGGAAATCAGATTTTAACGGCCAGGAGGTCACCATAGCGTATGAAGGATTTCTTCCACAGGCCAAAAATGGATTAATTCCGGATACAACAGGAAATTATTTTTTAAAAATAGTGGAGGCCGGAGATGGCACCAGACACGAACATTATCTCGAAAGCGGGAAAATAGCAAATATCCATAATATACTGTTTTCATTGAACAGGACAACGGAAGGTGCGGTAAACATAACCACTGCAGATAGTATATATCAAATTAAGGCTCCTTTTGAAGGGAATTTTATGCGAATGGCAGATCAATATCAGGGCGTGGTTCTAAAAGACAGTTTGCAGGAGCTTCAGTTGCGATCGCTATACAATATGGGCGGGATGCGATTTGTAATACCAGAGCCACTTGTTCAGGGTTCCTATGGGGTTGTTAGTGTACCGGAGAATGAAATAACGCCGGCCACGCAGAGCGCCCTGGTTCTTTCAATTAGCAGTAATGGCGAAAAGGTGGAGAAAAAACTTTTAGGAGGCAAGGGCTCAAGCAATTATTCAGAAAAATTTGAGGTAGGTGGATTGGAATTCAGCCTTCGCTACGGATCCAAAGTTTATGAATTGCCATTTCGGATTAAACTCAACGATTTTATTGCCGAGAAGTACCCCGGAACTGAAAAAAGCTATGCTTCTTTTATGAGTAAAGTTACCGTAGAAGATGAACGGCCATTTGACTATGATATTTTTATGAATCATATTCTTGACCATAAGGGATATCGATTTTTCCAGGCAAGTTTTGATCCCGATGAACGCGGAACCGTTCTTTCGGTGAATCACGATTTTTGGGGCACCTGGATTACCTATTTAGGTTATTTTTTGCTTTATACAGGTCTAATGGGCATCATGTTCTTTGGGAAAACCCGTTTTAAAGAATTGACACAAACGCTTGATAAGTTAAAGAAACAAAAGGCTGCAGCCTCAATTATTATGGTTTTTGCCGTTTTAAGCCTGAATGCACAGGGCAAGACTCAGGCCGGTGGTCACAACCATCAAAATAAGCCAAGTCAGCAACAATTAGATTCACTTCTAATCGCCGCTACTGTTTCCAAAGAGCATGCAGCAAAATTCGGAGAATTGGTTATTCAGGACGATGGTGGAAGAATGAAGCCGCTAAATTCGTTTTCTTCTGAGTTACTTCGTAAGCTTAGTTTTAAGGATAGCTATAAAGATCTGAATGCGGATCAGGTATTTTTGTCCATGATGTTAAATCCCGCCCTATGGTATAACACAGAATTTATAGCGCTGGACAAAAAGGGGCAAAATGATAGTCTCCGAAGTATAATAGGGGTGGAGAGTTCTAAGAGATATGTGAAGGCTACCGATTTTTTTGATACTAAGGGGGCGTATAAATTAGCGCCTTACTTACAACAGGCATATGCTACCAATACGCCTGATAAATTTCAGCAGGATTATAAAGATATTGATCTGAGGCTGGGACTTTTAAACCGGGCACTAAGTGGAGAAATTATCAAAATCTTCCCTTTACTGAACGATGAAAATAACAAATGGGTATCAGTAACAGAATACAGATCAGGGCAATTCCCGGTATCGGATTCACTCTATTCAAATTTCATCAGGAATGCGCTTCCTTACTATCTGATGTCACTTCAAAAAGCGGTGCCCAGCGGCGACTATACGGAAGCCGATAAACTATTGACTGCATTTCACCAAAATCAAAAAAACCATGGTAGTGAAGTGCTTCCAACTGAAAACAGGGTAAAGGCAGAAATTATATACAATAAACTCGATATTTTTAATCGTCTCTATAAATACTACGCCCTTGTTGGGATCCTTATGTTCTTTGTGCTTGTCTTTACAATTTTCAAGGAAAGACGGATATGGAATATAGCTACCTACTTATTTAAAGGAATAATTTATATATTTTTTATCTGGCATACTTCCGGGTTAATTTTGCGGTGGTTTATTTCCGGCCATGCCCCCTGGAGTGACGCTTACGAAAGTATCCTCTATGTTTCATGGGCTACTATGGGAATGGGCTTGTTGCTGGGGAGGAAGAGCCATATGACCATAGCCGCCTCGGCCTTTGTAACTTCCATGTTATTATGGATTGCACATCAAAGCTGGGTTGATCCGTCTATAGCAAATCTCGTCCCTGTTCTGGACAGCTACTGGCTCATGATACATGTTGCTGTTATTGTTGGCAGCTACGGACCGCTTACCGTTGGGATGATTCTTGGGATCGTATCTCTTCTGTTAATTATTCTCACCAATTCAAAGAATAAGAAACGAATGGAGCTAAATCTGAAAGAGCTCACCATAATCAACGAACTTTCCATTACAGTCGGTCTCATTATGCTTACCATAGGAAATTTTCTAGGAGGTCAATGGGCCAATGAAAGCTGGGGGCGCTATTGGGGTTGGGATCCTAAGGAAACCTGGGCCCTTATTTCAATTATGGTTTACGCTTTTGTCATTCATACCAGACTGGTACCGGGACTACGAGGAAGATGGGCATTTAATTTTCTGAGCATCATCGCTTTTGGTAGTATTATGATGACTTATTTTGGGGTTAACTTCTACCTGGTAGGCCTTCACAGTTATGCAAGTGGATCACAGGTAATTACACCGATATTTGTTTGGTATACTTTGTTTGGGGTATTGGTTTTAGGAGGTATCAGTTATTGGAGATATAAGTTGAACTACGATAAATAATCATTTCAATAACGCAATGGCTACGATACCATGGATTGACCGAACCCCAAAGGACACCAATGGCGATAGGATTATCTTGGATGAAGCAGTACTCTGTTTTTTATTTTTTTAATACTTTTATTTAATTACGTATTAAAATTTTAAAAAATGTCCAGGTTTAAGATTAAATGGAATTCCGAGAAGATTTTAGGGCTATCCGCGATGAGTATTAGTTTTCTAACCCTCATAATTTTTATATATCAGACCAACCTGATGAGTAAGCAAAATTATCTGTCTATTTTGCCTTATTTGCAAATATCAACATCTGATAACAAAGCGGAGAATACCTTTTCCCTGGATATAAAAAATCATGGCGTTGGTCCAGCCATCATTGAATCTGTTATAATTTATTATAATAATGAGAAGCATGATCTAAGGGAATATGATAGTTACCTTTATAATTTCCTTAAATATGAAATGCCGGTTTTAGACAGCGTTCAATTCTTTTCATCTTCTTCCCTGGATAGGGGAATAGCCATTCCGGCGAATTCCAATTATAATGTGTTTAAAGTACTGGATTCTAAAAAAGATTATGAATTGATTACCTCCAGTCTTGGGATCTTCTTAAAGAGGGGACTGCGTTATGAAATAACTTACAAGTCTATTCAGAATGAGCGCTGGATAATTCATAGCGATTCTGAGGGACCTGAAAAGATAGATTAAATAGTCTTTTTTACAGCCTTTCGGTTCTCAGATGGCTGATAATTAAGATTTTATATGCAGTTGAATTCATTTTTTTACCTCAAAAAATATTTGCATCTTTGTTTCATCATGAAGTAATAGAAATTATGTCAGCAATAGATGTCTTCTGGGTAATCACCCAAAAATAATCTCCTTCCAAGGGCGATTATAGGACATCGTTTTCTTCAATTCATATAATTTCTATAAAATGACACATCAGAATAAAGTTACATTCAGGAAGCTTTTCAGGTATTTTATAATAGCCATAACAGGTAAAGAAACTGAATTCACAACAGGCAGTATCCGGAAGGCAATTTTTATGCTTTCTATACCTATGATCCTGGAAATGATGATGGAATCTATATTTGCCATTGTAGATATAGCTTATGTTTCCCGGGTAAGTGTAAATGCAGTAGCCACCATTGGACTTACGGAATCGGTAATAACGCTGGTTTATGCAATAGCCATAGGCCTCAGTATGGCAGCTACGGCCGTGGTGGCCAGAAGGGTGGGAGAGAAGGACATCAAAGGGGCAAGGGAAGCTGCAATGCAGGCAATCTTGTTAGGCATTGCTGTTGCCATTTCCATTGGGGCCGCTGGGTTTCTTTATTCAAAAGAAATTTTAGCTCTTATGGGTGGAGAACCCGACCTGATAGCTGAGGGCTATGGCTATACCAAATTGCTAATAGGAGGAAATATTACTATTGTTTTACTTTTCTTAATCAATGCCATTTTCCGGGGAGCCGGAGATGCCTCTGTAGCCATGTGGACATTGGTTCTTTCAAACGGACTTAATATTATCCTTGATCCGGTATTTATTTTTGGCTGGGGTCCAATTCCTGAATATGGGGTTATGGGAGCTGCTATAGCCACTAATATAGGCAGAGGCACTGCAGTCTTATTTCAGTTGGCAATCCTCTTTTTTGGGTGGAGCAGAATTAAACTGGCTGTCAGTGATATCATATTAAGAACCGGCGTAATGCTCAATTTGATAAAAGTTTCTTTGGGAGGGATCGCTCAATTTTTGATTGGCACTTCAAGTTGGGTTTTTTTAATGCGCTTGATGTCCGAATTTGGCAGTGAAGTATTGGCAGGTTATACGATCGCCATTCGGGTCATGATGTTTACTTTCATGCCTGCCTGGGGTATGAGCAACGCCGCAGCCACGTTGGTAGGTCAGAATTTAGGGGCAGAACAACCGGATAGGGCGGAGAAGTCGGTCTGGATTACCGGAAAATATAACGCGTATTTTATGCTTGCTGTTTCCATGATCTACCTGTTCTTTGCTCCCGAAATAATCAGTCTTTTCACCAATACACCCAGTGTCGTTGAAAACGGGGCACTGTGCTTGCAGGTAGTAGCCGCAGGTTATATCTTTTATGCCTATGGGATGGTTGTCTCACAGGCTTTCAATGGGGCAGGAGACACAAAAACTCCAACAAAGATTAATCTCATTGCATTTTGGGTATTTCAATTACCCTTCGCATATCTGGCTGCAATCACCTTTAAATTAGGTGCCCTTGGGGTATTTCTGGCAATAACGCTCGCTGAAGTCATGCTGTCTGTAATTGCCATCATCTGGTTCAGAAAGGGCTATTGGAAAAAAGTTAAGGTATAGCCTATTTTTGTAACTTTACGCCTTAATTTTATGAGTATGGAATATAAAAATAAAGGGATTAATACTGTTTGTAC
Organism: uncultured Flavobacteriaceae bacterium; assembly: GCA_963793325.1. GTDB lineage: Bacteria > Bacteroidota > Bacteroidia > Flavobacteriales > Flavobacteriaceae > Eudoraea. Next base: position 1,062,323 of record CAWBZU010000002.1, on the reverse strand, counting down.
CCATGTTGGCGAATTGAAGGACAAGGAGTACCAGGGGGCAGTGTCACCTTTGTATATGAGTACTGCATATGCCTTTGAAGATGTGGATATGAAGCGTTATCCAAGGTATTTTAATACACCCAACCAAAAAGCATTGTCACAAAAAATAGCGGCTCTTGAACATGCTGAAGACGCTATGATTTTTGGAAGCGGTATGGCTGCTGTAAGTACGGCGCTTCTTGCTTTTTTAAAGGCCGGAGATCATGTGGTACTGCAAAATATGTTATATGGCGGAACAATTAATCTGGTTACAAAGCAATTTGAAAACTTCGGGATTTCATACTCATTTACAGAAGGTTTGAAACCATCAGATTTTGAGGCAAAAATAGAAAAAAACACCAGGGTTATATATATTGAAACACCATCAAATCCTTTATTGACCATTACAGATCTTGCAGCTATCGCAGCTATTGCCAAAAAGCACAAATTAGTTTCAATGATCGACAATACATTTGCCAGCCCGGTGAATCAAAATCCAATTGATTTTGGTATTGATGTGGTTATCCACAGTGCCACAAAATACATGGGAGGGCATTCAGATATCTGCGCAGGCGCGGTAGCCTCAAACAGGGACCATATAGAGCGTATATTTCAACTGGCCATAAACCTTGGCGGGAATCTTAGCGATTATACCGTATGGTTACTGGAGCGCAGCATAAAGACGATGGGTATTCGCGTCAAAACACAAAATGAAAATGCAATGCGGCTTGCTGAGTATTTGGATAAAAACTCTAATATAAAGCGGGTGTATTATCCCGGCCTTACTTCTCATCCCGATCATGAACTGGCTAAATCACAAATGCGCGGCTTTGGGGGAATGCTTTCTTTTGAACTTAATGAATCAATTGATGCGGCCGAATTTAGGAAGGCTCTTGGACTTATCAAATCGGCAATGAGCCTGGCCGGAATTGAAAGCACTGTTCTGTCACCTGCTCAGACTTCCCATTCACTGCTGTCTGAAGAAGATAGATATAAACAGGGAATTACTGATGGATTAATTCGGTTTTCTCTGGGAATAGAAGAGCCGGAAGATTTGATAGCTGATATTGAACAGGCAATAAAATACGTAATATCGCAACAGCTTACATTTAATAGCCAATAACCGACCAGATAGATATCAAATGAAATTAGACATATTAGTTTTTGGAGCACATCCTGATGATGCAGAGTTAGGAGCAGGAGCAACAATAGCCAAGGCCACGGCCAGTGGTAAAAAGGTAGGAATTATAGACCTTAGCAGGGGAGAGTTAGGTACCAGGGGGTCTGCTGAAATCAGGGACCTGGAAGCTGGAAATGCCGCGAAAATTTTGGGGATATCCGTACGGGAGAACTTAGAATTTGCCGACGGGTTTTTCACTAACGACAAGCACCATCAACTAGCCGTAATTCAATTGGTCCGAAAATATCAGCCCGAAATTGTATTGTGTAATGCAATAGATGACAGGCACATAGACCATGCTAAAGGAAGTAAATTGGTAAGTGATGCCTGCTTTCTTAGCGGGCTGGTAAAAATAGATACCAAGTTACCCGGAGATGATGAATGGCAAATACAGTGGCGGCCAAAACAAGTGTATCACTATATTCAATGGAAAAACCTGAAACCTGATTTTGTTATTGATGTTTCAGGGTTCATTGACAAAAAAATGGAAGCTATTTCTGCTTATGCCTCTCAATTTTATGATCCCGACAGCCAGGAGCCAAATACACCAATAAGCAGTAAAAATTTCACAGATAGCGTTGAATACAGAGCGAGAGATTTAGGGCGTTTAGTTGGTGTTGAGCACGGAGAAGGATTTACTGCTGAACGATATATAGGCGTTAAAAATCTCTGGGATATTTTCTAAACGGCCTTGCTGTAACTTTTCTCACCTTTAGGGAGCGTAAAAGAGAAGCAACTGCCTTTGCGAAGAGCACTATCCACCCAGATTGTACCACCGTTTTTCTCCACCATTTCTTTACAGAGTGAAAGTCCAAGGCCTGTCCCTTTTTCGTTATTTGTGCCGTAAGTGGTAATATTGGAATTCTTTTCAAATAAATTCCTTACTGTAATTTTATCCATCCCGACACCCGTGTCCTTTATGGAAACCTCCCATAAATTATCACGTTCACAGGCCGAGATGGTGATCATCCCGTTCTGAGGAGTAAATTTCAGAGCATTGCTGATAAGATTCCTGATGACAATATCAATTTGATTGCTATCGGACCAGGTTAGTGTATTTTCGGATAGCTCGCTTACAATTTTTATAGACTTCTTTTTGGCAATTTCAGAAAGCAATTTGATATTATCTGAAACAAGGGTTTCCAGAGCCATAATTGAAGGTTTGGTTACAGCTCCATTCATCTGTGTATGACCCCAGGAAAGAAGGTTGTTTAGAGTAAATGAAATATGATCTACATCTTCTCTTAATTTAGGAACAAACTCTAAAAACTCCTCACCTTCAACATCACCATCTGAATAGAGCCTTAGCAGCTCCTGCAGTGCCCCAACAGGACCCCGAAGGTCATGTCCAATTATTGAGAATAATTTGGTTTTCGTTTCATTACTGTCCTGTAATTCAGTTTCGCGTTTTTCCAGAATCTCTTTTTTAATTTCTAATTCTTTATTAAGACGTTTTTGGATCTTCTGCCCCCTGTGTACCAAAAATGTGATAAACATAAATACTACCAGTATAAGCAGTGCAACCATGATATACTTTTGCTGTTCGGCTAATGCTTTTTCATTTTCTTCAATGAGCATCTGCTTCTGCTTATCATATTCGATTTTGGTTTTTAACATGGTTAAACTCTTCTTATTTTCATTTCTGGATAAGGTATCAGAAAGTTTTTGATAGAGTTCGTGATAGCCCAAAGCCTTTACGTAATTCTTCTTATTTTTATTTACCCTGTATAGCGTATAAGCACATTTTTGAGTGCCCTCCAGAAATTGTATTCTATCAGATATTTCATAGGCCTGCTCTGCAAATATTTCGGAAATACTATCTTTATTTTGGCCTAAATATGCCTCAGCCATCCCATTATACAGGTCTATCTTACTTCGGGGGTCATCCAACTCTTTATGCAGCATTTCACCTTGGTTATACCAAAAAAGAGCCCATTCGTATTTATTTTCTTTTAAATATACCTTGCCTTTAATTTCATATGAAAAGGCCAGCCAATCCAGTATTTTGTGTTTTTCAAAAATTGCAATGCTTTTATTGATATTAAACATGGCATAGTCCAGTTCACCCATATCTGCATATACTGAAGCCATGTTGCTTAAAGTCTCTGCAATGATAATCTCATCACCCAGTTCCTCATTAATTTTGGTTACTCTTTTGAAAAAATCGAGCGATTGTTTATAGTCTTTTTGTGTAGCATACAGGTTGGCGATGTTTTCATTCATAATGGATAACATCTTTTTTTCATCTATTTCTTCAGCAATCTCAATGGCTTCCAGGTATCCTGTCAGGGCATGTGCATAATCTCCTTTGTAAGCATTTTCACCTGCCAGATTGTTAATGACACGAAGGCTAAGCTTTTTGTTTCCAAGTTCTTTGGCGATTTCGAGACCAGCAGAATAATTACAAATGGCATTTTCTGTATCACCTTTATCTGAATAATAATCACCAAGACGCAGTCTGGAGTTGCATTCTCCTTCTTTGTACCCTGAGTCTATGCTTAATTGAAGTGCTTCTTTGGAAAGGAGGAGCAGGCTGTCTGTATTATAATACCTTAGCTGTGCTCCTAAATCATTTAAGAGGTCTATATGAAGAGTATCTTTCGGTGAAAAATTAGTTTGGGCCCTTAGCTCCCTTATACTATCTTTTGTTTGTTCCTGAACCTTCTGCTGTGCTCCAACACCATGCATACCACTTAAGATAAGCATAACAACTGCGGCATATTTAGTGACGGCTGTACAAAATGTCCGGATACAAGTCAAAATAAGGGGCATAGCTTAGTAACCAATTCTAAAAATAAAATTACGCCCCAAATACCTAATGGTCTAAAATATGTTGTGAAACGTCCATTTTTGTGTGTTTTATCGACTTTAAAGAGTATTTCATCGATGTTTTTGGAACTATTCTTGAATTTGTAAGGATAGGAGGGATAGTTTGAATAAGGTTTGCCAAAGTTCGCAATCTAAAAATATCAGGCGTTTATTTTGAAACAATGATTAAAAAAAATTACCTTTGCCAGCGCTTACAAATGGTGGTTGTAGCTCAGCTGGTTAGAGCGCTGGATTGTGGTTCCAGAGGTCGCCGGTTCGAACCCGGTCTTCCACCCGAAGTAACTGTTTAAAGCCCTGTCGTAAATGACGGGGCTTATTTTTTAAGTAATTCCGGAACAGCCTTGAAACTTCAGAAGACTGTATTATTCTGCCCCAATTACAATCTTTATTTGGAAGGAACGACGTCTGTTTCAATACGATCTTCTCTGTTTGCAATTTCCCATGCCGTATAGAAGACTAATCGGGCCCGGTTTTCCAGCAAGTCATAGTTTATTTTGTTGGGGGTGTCTCCGGGCCTGTGGTAATCCTCATGAGTACCGCTGAAATAGAAAATGATTGGAATATTATTCTTTGCAAAATTGTAATGGTCACTCCTGTAGTAAAAACGATTGGGATCATTTACATCGTTATAGGTATAATCCAATTCGAGTTGTGCATACGCACTGTTGACTTCCTCAGACAATGTATGGAGGTCTGAACTCAACCTGTCAGAACCTATAAGGTATATGTAATTTCTATTTCCTTTGCGTTTCGGGTCAATTCTCCCGATCATATCAATATTGAGGTTGGCAACGGTCTGGGACAATGGAAAAATAGGATCCGTATCTGTATAATATTGCGATCCCAGTAACCCTTTTTCTTCTCCTGTCACATGAAGGAATACTATGGATCTTTTAGGTCCGTTACCGGTATCCGCTGCCTGTTTAAAGGCTTCGGCTAATTCCAGAAGGGCAACTGTTCCCGAACCGTCATCATCTGCACCATTATTGATTTCCCCATTATCATTAACTCCGATATGATCTAAATGTGAAGATATGACCACGTATTCATCAGGTTTTTCAAAACCATGTATGACCGCAATGACATTTTCGGACTGAACAGCCACATTGTTATTTTTAATTTGAAGGGATATGGGCTGTCTTAGTATTTTAGAAGTCTTTTCCTGCCCGATTGAAGGAAATACATTTTTGATCATGGTTTCGCTTAAAAGAATCAATTCCGCATTGTTCTCTTCAACTTTGAGTACCATGTTTTCTTTCTTATTACCTTTCAAATATTCATAATATCTCTTATAACGCCCGTAATTATCAGGGTCATAAAAAAGCACCCCTTTTGCTCCTTTACTTCTGGCTAAATTTAACCTGGCAGCAGGGGCATCAGACATATTGCTCCAAACAGATTTTTCCTTACTTCCCGAAATTATGTAGTTGCCATCATCTTTCGCAGGCTCCCCTGACTTTATTAATATCAGCTTTCCGGATACATCCAGTCCTTCATAATCTGAATAGCCATTATCTTCTATCCCATATCCTGCATAAATAATTTCACTGAAATCACTTTCAAGGGGTGAAAATGTAATGAAATCTGTACCCAGCTCATAGGTAACGTTCCCAGTTTTAATTGAGCCAACAGGTAATTTTGATAGCTCCAGCGGAACTTTTTGAAAATAATCACCGTCCACCTGAGCTGCAGGTACTCCCATTGCCTTGTAAGTGGCCTGCAAATAGTCTACCGCTTTTTTTTGTCCGGGTTGTCCGGTTTCTCTGCCCTCAAACTCATCTGAAGCATAGATATACAAATGTTCTTTTAATTCTTTTTGGGTAATAGTTTCTGCATAGATCCTGGGGTTTACCTCTACAGGGCTAATTGTAGTATCCTGATTTTCTGCAACTGTTTTTTGAGAAGTGTTACAGGCAATCAAAAGTCCAAAGATGATGAATGCTATTTTTTTCATAGAGTAATTTTGAAGCGTTTTGGAAAATTTCACAAAAATAGTGAAAAGAAAAGGATTTATTCTGGCAGTAATCTAACAAATTCCATGAATCTCAGTGCCGGAAAAATTTTAAAAATTTAAAAATGGAGCCCCATAATAAGAGGTCCTAAAGTTTACTAAAAAGCTGCCATTATCGTACTTTTGTGTATCATGTTTAAATAATAATAATTAGTACATTTACGGATTATATTTTTCTTTTTTTAATTAATAAATTATTACAATAAAGGGTTATGAAATTATCTAAGTTTAAATATTTCTTTGCATTCAGTTCCTTGTTTTTAGGAGTTATAAGCATAACAAATGCACAGGAACAGTCTCTGGGAGCCATGGTATCGAATAAAGTGGGCTTATACGTTTTTCCTGCAAAAGACCAGAGTGCAACACAACAGGCAGAAGATGAGTCTTATTGCTATAAATGGGGCGTTCAGCAAAGTGGCATAGATCCTTTAAATCCTCCACAAGTACAAGCGCAACAAGTTCAATCTGGTCCGGACGGTTCTGCTGTTAGTGGGGCAGCCAGGGGAGCATTAGCAGGTGTGGCAATTGGTGCAATTGCCGGCGATGCGGGCAAAGGTGCTGCTATCGGAGCTGCATCCGGAGCCATGGTAGGGCACAGAGCCAGCAGGGTAGGGCGGTCTCAGCAACAACAGGCAAATAACCAGGCTGCTGGCCAGGCCGAAGCGGATATGATCAATAGCTTTAAAAAAGCTTACAGCGCATGCCTGCAGGGCAAAGGGTATACTGTAAACTAATAACCTCAACCATATAATTTTTAAATTAATTATTATGAAGATTACTTCAATAAAAAGCTCTTTCAACGCTCTATTTATGTTGGTATTAATGGCGCATTCCTTTGGTCAGGATATGGGGGGAAATATGAACTTACTTTTGATACGTGAGGATAAGGTTGCTCCTGCAATGGCAGAGGAGTATGAAATGTCGCTTGCAGATCTTAAAAACTACCTGACCGAGAACCAGGTACAGGGATTCAACTATTTTACACACATACAGGATAACTTTATGTTTACTCATGTAGTACCCTTAAAAACCCTTGGTGATTTGAGTGCAGGAACCCGTGAGGCTTTAATAAATAGGGTTAACAAACCTGAATTGAGCCTCATCATGGATTATTTTGACCTCTCGTTAGAATCCTACAGGCATTATGTCGTGCAATACAAACCTGAATTATCATATGTTCCCAATACCCTGCAGTGGGATGAAGGTAATACCTACAGGAAATGGCACTATTATCACTTCTACCCGGGATCAGAAGAAGAAGTTGAAGAGATACTTGCCGCATATAAACATTTGTATAAATCAAAGAATGTGGAAATGGGATTCCGAGTATTTGCCGGTCAGATAGGATTAGATCGCCCTACATATATTTTGACAACCTGGGCTGAATCTCCTCTGGACTATCATCAGAACCTTGAAAAAACATCCGAAATATTGGGTGAAAGCGGAGCCTTATTATGGTCTAAATTGATGGAATTAGTAAAAGAGGCCCAAATTACAGAAGGTTGGTATCTGCCTCAGTATTCTTATGCTCCGAATATGAAGTTGGCTGAATAAAATGACGGTTAGTTAGCAGTAATAAATATTTATAATGTAAAGTAAATGCCCCATAGTATTGAAAGATAATTATGGGGCATCTTTTTTGGTATTTTTATAATTATCCAGCTTACAAAAATAAATAGCCAGAAGTAATCATAAGGGCCTATTTAGGTGGTTGCACCGGATACTTTTTCATTAATTTTGCTACCCCTTTTGGTATTGTTTTCTCCCTTTTTTTAGGATTTTCATTGATAGTCTTGGTCGAGATACCCTGCCAAATTAATTTCTTTGATTCATTTTCATAGACACTAACGACAAAAGTACCAACATTGTAGTCATTTTCAGAATAGGTAGTAGTCGCTGACCCCATACCATATCCCATACCATATCCCATACCATAACCATAACCCCATCTGCCGCCATATCCCATTCCACCTGTATAATTGGTGTAAGCCGTAGTACTCGTTTTTTGATCTATTACAATATATAAGGTTACTGCTAAATCCCCTTCCTGTTTTACAAAGGTGAGATTCCTCATTTGGAATTCTTTAGCAAAACTCTCCAGGATGCGTTTTTTATCTAAATCGTTGATCAGCTGGTCACTATTATCCTGCCAACCTAAGAATTGAATTGTTTTGAACTGATTAAAATCCACGGTGTTATCATAATCACTGGTCACCTGCGCGTAAAACGTTGTGGAAGTCAATAGGGTCACTAAAAAAATGGCAAAAGGTTTAATAAATGTTTTCATCGCAATTGTGTTTGTAATAAGTTAAAATCTGTTTGAATGAGCTCTATAATCCCAATTCCTGATCCCAAGATTTCGAGATGTCCTTCAAAGATAATATATAACATCTAAAAACTGTAATTAATCATATGACATAATGGTTTTCCTTTATTAAGTAAGGTATTATTAATAGTACTAGCATTAAAGAATTCTATTGTGCTATATAGATATCGCTATAGAAAACAGCACACTTTACAGGCAGGATTAAGGGATGACAATAATTGAAAAAAACAATATATCGTGACAAAAACTCCGTCTAATTATCTTTTATTTCCGGGTTAGAATTTTGCACTTTACTTCTAGTCGCATTGTACAGATGTACATCTAATTGAGGGTAAGCGATTTTGATGTTTGCCTTATCGAATCTCTGATAGATATCCTGGTAAATTGCACTTGTTATGGATAAACCACGGTTGGCATCTTTGGCCAGAACCCGAAGTTCCAAATTAAGCACACTATCGCCAAAACTTCTGAATAAAACGACTGGTACACTATTTTTCACCAAATATTCATTGGCTTTGCCTGCATCCATCAGTGTTTTCATAACCAGAGGAATATCGGAGCCATACGAGACCCCTATGGGTAATATTAAATTTCTAAGCTTGTTATTCAAGGTCCAGTTAGTTACATTTTTAGAGGTAAGTTCATAATTTGGAACAATAAGATCACCTTGTTCATAGGTAGTTAACCTAGTGGCGCGTAAACCAATTTTTTTAACTGTTGACCATGGTGTTCCCGGGGCCTCTATACTGTCGCCTTCCCTGATAGGCTGTTCAAAGAGTAAAATAAGCCCACTCACAAAGTTATTGACCAAACCTTGAAGCCCAAAACCAATACCCACTCCAAGTGCACTAAGAATTATTGTAAAACTGGTGAGATCAAAACCCAAGAAGGAAATTGCTAATATAAACCCAATAAACATGATCAGGTAATGTACAAGCTGAGCTATGGAAAGCCGGGTACCCTTGTCAAAATTTTTCTTATCCAGGGCATCATCCATAATTAATCTACTTATAATGGTAGATAAAATATAAGATCCATAGAGAACACAGAAAGCAGTTATAATTATTTGCAACGTAATATGAGCGCTGCCAAGGGTGAAGCCAATAGACATGAGCTTGTCATTTGCTTCCTTCATACTGCTAAAAACACCCCAGGTAATTAATATTTCCGGGATTATTAAAAAAACTAACCCAAGGATATTAATAAATACAGACAATCGATTAGCACTTGTACTTATATTCTCTGGATTAACATGTCCTTGCTTGTAAGTCAGTTTTAAAAGCAACCATTCCAGGGCTCCACGTATAATAAAAATGTATATTCCAAATAGCGCTATCTGAACTATACTTCTTATTAATGAACCAAATAAAAACAGGGCTAAAACCTCTTTTCCTGCTACTTCAGCAATAAAAACTACCCCAAAATATAAAGCGAAAACGGATAGTATATACGTCAGGTATTTTGGGCTTTTTTCATCAATACCTTGTTTGATCCGATACACTAAAAGGATAACAATGATTAAAGAAATCAATGCTACATAAAGCCTGAAAAGGGGAAAAGGAAAATTAATCTCTAAAAGGAATTGAGTGCAAATTACAATCGCGGTAAAAAAATAAATTAAGTTCTTCATCCATGTTTGGATCAAATTACTTACTAAAGCACAAAATGAAACACCAATGATCATCATTGTGCTAATTTTGATTATTGAGGGAATATCCTCGTCTATAAATATCAGGAAGATAGTGGCTACGCTAAAAAACAAAGCAGCCGCCATAGCATGGTTTGCAAGAAATTTATAATTAACGCTTTTTTGAAGGGAGTTGTAATTTTTTTTGATAATCATAAAAATCCCCATGAATAAAAAGAATTCAAAAATGATCAGCCAGAAATATGCTATCCACCTAAAATTATCGGGAAGGGCTAGAGCGTTCATTCCATTTTTGATATTCGTCCATAACAATGGCGAAAATTGATTCAGGTATTGTCCAGAAAACAATGGAGGAGATTCATCAATCAGGACTTTTTGAACCTGTTCTCTATTTATACTCCCAATTTTATCTGTAAGCATATTAATTTTAGGTTCAATGCTATATCCTCTTTCCTGAATTTGCAATAAAGCCTCCAATTTTGGAAATAGAATATCCAGTGCCGTATTTATATTACTTTGGGTATTGTTAAAAGCATTTGAAATTTGTTTTGGAGTGCTGTCGGTAACTAAGAGGGTGTCCCATTTTGACCAGTTTTTCCGATCTTCCAGCCATTCACTTCTATCCGCCTCTATCTTTTTTATGGTACTTGATAATGGTTTGTTAACATCTTCAAGGTCTTGTGCTACCTGCAAAAGTTTCTTTTTAATGCTAGATAAAGCCATGAAACCTGTACTTTCAGAACTATCCATTTGCCACCAGTGTAAGTTCCAGTGAATTTAGGTTTTCTTCAATCTCCTTATATTTAGTTTCTAAGGCCCCTTTATCTATTGTATCGTATAAGGCATTTTGAACTATAAATAACTTCCCTTCAATTTCGGCAGCCAGGGGTATAATTTCTGAAAGATCAGGCACAGACACAAGCTGCGCTTCAGCCTGTTCATTCGAACTACTTGTATTTTTAATGTCCTGACCATAACTATTTTCAAAATTGCCTAACAGGGCTACCGTAAAAAAGAATATAAAAGTGATTTTATGCAAAGGAAGATATTCAAAAATAATTTTGGAATATGGGAGGTTAAAACTCATAAAAACCATGTTACATATTTTTACAAAAATACAATTTATTTAACTTCTCTAATTTCGCCAGAGAGTGTAGTTTTAATGGAATTATAGGTGTATCTTATTTCATTGAGATAACAGATCCTGGCGGCAATACTTCCTGTCGGGGTGCTCTGGCCACACAATTGATCAATAATATCAATAGAAATTACAAATATGTACGGACCAGTTATATTGAGATCCAAAAAATCAGGGTTTATTTGATATAATTACGTAATTTTCCGAACCATTTTTTAAATTTATTTTCTACCCGGAAACCAACTACTGTTATCAAAAATGATTAACTATTTTATCTCTAATGCTAATAATTCATCAGTTATTAAGCATCTTTCTTATGCATTGCTAACTGTGTTCCTGGTTGCCTGCAATGGTATAGAAAAAGAGGGGTACGTCAAGATTGAAGCCAATGCCCACGCTGCTTCTTTTGTGGGCACTGCCGCCTGCATAGAATGTCACCGGCAGGAATATGAATTATGGCAGAATTCACATCACGACCAGGCAATGAAGATAGCAGATTCCACCACAATGCTTGCTGACTTTGATAATACGACATTTACCCATAAGGGCGTTAAAAGTTTTTTCTTTATCAAAGCAGGGGACTACTACGTAAATACACAGGGAGAGGATGGGAATTATAAGGATTATAAGATTGTCTATACATTTGGCTATACCCCGTTGCAACAATATATAGTACAATTTCCCAACGGGGAGTACAATTGCCTGCTTACCGCCTGGGATACGCTGGAAGAAAAATGGTTTCATCTGCAACCAGACCTGGATATAAAGCATGATGAGTGGATCAACTGGTCCGGTGGCAGTCAGCGCTGGAATACAATGTGCGCCGATTGCCATTCCACTGATCTTCGCAAAAATTATGATTTAGCAACAGGGGTATACAATACCACCTTCAGTGAAATAAATGTAGCCTGTGAGGCATGTCACGGCCCCTCAGGAACGCATGTTTCCTATTATAAACAACAGGAAGATAACGAAGCTAATGGCGTATTGCCCCCTGAATTGTATATGGGAGGTGCCATACCACCTAAAGAACTGGTAGATAAATGTGCCAGGTGCCATTCCAGGAGGGGCAACTTAACACCCTATTTTGATTATACCGGTACTTTTATGGATCACTATTTTCCAAGGATGCTGGAGGAACCTTTGTATGAACTCGATGGCCAGATAAGAGATGAGGTTTATGTTTATACTTCCTTTATCGAGAGCAAAATGTACGGACTTGGGGTTTCCTGCAAGGACTGTCATGACGTACATTCCCTTAAATTGAAGAAGCAGGGCAATGACCTGTGTTTAACGTGTCATCTTCCCGAAAAGTATAATACTCCGGAACATCATTACCATAAAATGAATACGGAGGCCGCTTTGTGCATCAACTGCCACATGGATGGCAAATTGTATATGGTAAATGATTACAGGAGAGACCATAGTTTTAGAATACCCAGGCCTGATCAGTCGGTAATATACGACACGCCGAATGCCTGCAATAAATGTCATATGGATAAGTCTGCCGGATGGGCAAGCGATTTTATAGTTGAAAAATATGGCCCCGAAAGAGCGGACCATTTTTCAGACCATTTATTAAATGGGTATATGGGTGACAATCAGGAATTCAAGAAGGTTTTTTCCAGTAATGAATACCCTGAAATAGCCAGGGCAACAGCTATAGGCCTTTACGCCAATTCTCAAATTTCCTATGAAGAAGCACTGGATTTAACCAGATATTTAAATGATACGTCGGTTTTGGTCAGAAATCAGACTGTACGAGCTTTTGAAGCAATAGGCAGCCCGGATTTCGCACCCCAAATAATCCCCCTATTAAAAGATTCCGTTCGTGCTGTGCGCATTTCGGCTGCGCACTATTACAATGTAGTAGACAAAAGCCAGGTAGAACATTTGGAAGAATTTAAAGCAGCTAACAAGGAATATATGACAGAGCTGCAGGTAAATTCAGATTTTCCTGCAGGCTTGCATCAGTTAGGGGTATATAGCCAAAGTATCGGAGATTTGGAAAAGGCACTTGACTTCTACAGTAAAGCAGTTCAGGAAGACAACTACTTTAACATGTCACGCATAAATATGGCGTTGATTTATTACCAGCAAGGATTAGTGGATAAAAGTGAGGCAACCTATCTTAAAATTATTGAGCAAGAACCGGAATACAGTTATACCTACTATATGTTAGGCTTATTATACTATGAAACTAACAGAAAAGACAAAGCTTTGGAATACCTGGCTTTGGCCTGTTCCAAAGAACCGGCAAATCAAAACGCATCCTACAATTACGCCCTACTGCTCCAACAGGAAAATAAAAATCCTGAAGCCATTGTGGTAATTGAGAAGGCATTGGAAACCTTTCCAAATGATGAACGCTTATTATATGTGAAGCTTCTGAGTGAAATTAATTTGAATCAACAAAACAAAGCAATGAATACATGTCGTCTTTTACTTCAAATTAGCCCTAATAACAATAATTATTTGCAACTATTTAAGAGACTACAACAAGGTTCCTGAGTTTCCCCTTTGATTGCTCAGGACACCTTAATGACAGGGAAACTGCTTCGATCAGATAGGATATACTCATGCATTCTTTTGGAATATTTCTATCCTAATATTTAAAACTGTGTATTTAAACCAAAGAAGAATTGAAGTTTAGGCTGTCCTACACCATAGTGCAAAACGGTAAACTGCGGTTCAGCGAAAATATTGAAGACCAGTTTTTCTGTTTTCAACACCTGGCCAATACCCATTCCAAATGGCACATTATAGTTGCCGTTTTCAAGGTTAAATGCAGAAATACCTGTTGATCTTAAATAGGTACCACCCCCAAGCTGCCATATGGCAAATGCCTGCAAAGCCATTAAATTGGTATCTACACGATCACTTTGCCCGGCAAAAGAAGCCTGCCAGGTAATTAGCCCGCCAATCTGCAGTTGTGGTGATACTACCTGAAAAATGATGACTGCAACTCCTCCCTGCCACTTACCGCTGCCAAGGGCATCATCAGTAGCTGTGGGTGCAGCAATCAGCGGGCCTGCCCCCAATGTGGTTTTCGGATTCTTAATGGCAAGATATGCTGCAAAGGCATTAAAATCACCAAGTCCGGTATTATTTGTCTGATTTGCTGCGGGCACCGTTGATATTGGAAGAGAACCTCTGACTAAAACCCTGCCGAAAGGCTGGGCATATCGAAGCCACATGGTATTGGAAGTTGCATCAGGAAGCCCGGATAAATTGGGTACATAGTAATTATGCAGATTAAAAGTCTTGATACTTGCCAATGGATTATTAGCCTGTACATTGGCATCAGTATCCGCGTCGGGTTGAGCATCACTCTGTGCAACTACCTGATAACTGTTGCCTAGCAGCACTAAGAAAAGGACTAAAAGTAATCCTTGCCTGCTCATAGTTTTCTGAATATTAAATATATGTTTCATCTTTTTCAAATTTCCCGATGGGTTAATTTTTATTAAAAAGACAGGGTTTATCTTTTTATTCTTAGCTACTAACAAAGATATCTTATAAAAAAAATTTTCTTTATAAACCGGAGTATATTTTGTCACTTTACAAGGGTCTACTGTTTTCGTTTCAACTTTCCTTTTTGACCTGATTAAATCTTTATAAATATTTTCTTTTTGTACAACCAATAACAAATATACCACAGGAAGAAAAGTACAATACTGCTCAGTATTAGATTTGCCATTAATTCTCCTGTCCAGTCAAATAACACATTGGAAAAAGGAAATACAATTTTTCTTAAGAAATCTGCCCCGCCAACATGGGAAAAAAGATAGATAAATAACGGATTCATCCCTACAATTGCGAAAAACAGAACCCCCTTTTGATACTTTTTTATATCTATTAACCAATAACATATAGCGAGGGCCAGAATTGACCATCCACCACTGGCAAATATAAAGGTGCTCGTGGCAATACGTTTAATAATTGGTGTGAATGTACTTAGCCCATAACCAATTATCAATCCTATAACACCCGCAATAATCAGGGTTTGCAACTTCGTCTTTGCAGGCTTATTACTCATTAGCAGGCTACCGGCCAATACGCCCCAAATGGTATGCGCTGCAGTTGGAATTGCATTGAACATAGCCCAGTGCCCTCCATCTTCCTGTCCTGCAACAAGTATATTAAACCAGGCCCCAAAGTTTTCTCCGGCAACAAATGCCCGGTTAAATCCTTCCAAAGGGAAAAACCTGTATAAAGATTCCGTAATCAGAATCAGCAATACCGAAAATCCAATCTGCAGGGCAACAGGCTTTTTCATGATCAGAAAAGCCAAAATATAGGTTACGGACAGCTGTGCAAGTACGTTTTGAAATCTGAACACAATTTTTCCCGGATCAATACAATACAATGCCCAGCCGAGTATTAATAGAATAAATGCTCTTTTAACGGCATGCTTAAAAATCTGAGTATACGAATCACCCCGCGCCATTCTTTTTTGGTAAGACAGGGGCATGGCAACACCAACAATAAACATAAAAAAGGGCTGGATTAAATCCCAAAAATGTAAGCCTTCCCATTTCACATGATGAAACTGTTCTCCAATAACATATATTATGCTTCCTTCAAGTTCTGGAGCCACCATATAAGTAAACAGATGTGAGAACTCCGCAATGAGCAAAAACATGGTTAAACCTCTATAAAAATCAAGGGATAGGAGACGATTATGGGCTGGTCGCTGCAGTTCGGTCATATTGTTCTCTTAATCTTAGTCAATAAATTGGTAGTGAACAAACTTCAAAATACATCAACCTGGAGGGTTCTGCATTCAAATTGTTCTGTATTTAAGGATTGATAAGATAGAAAATAAAGATTGTTCTAGCTCGACTTAACACCAGATATTCCAATGAACTATGATCAATTTTTGAATAATGCAGAATATTATTCCTTTTTGGTAAAGGTTAAAGAAAATCAACGTGCATTATATATTGCGGATGTTTTAGATTGTTTATCCCAAAGTGAAGAAGTTGTTCAATTAATTAAGCAGGATTTAAAAAATACATTATTCACTCACCACCTTGCAAGATCTTTAACTCATCCGCCTTATTCAATAATTCCCTGCTATGGGAAGAAGAACCAACCTTTTCCTTTTTATGATTAATTTTTATAGGTGCATTCTCAAGAAACTTGCAGACGACAACAATCCACTGAAATACGCCAGAAATACAATGGGAACAATACGAATATATTAAACATATGCATGTTTTGTCAGGAAAAAAATAGTTACCCTTATTGTAATAATTGCAATGGTTTCCCGTTAGATTGTCTAACTTAAAACTAAACACATTAATAATGAAAAATATTTTAATTATTTTGATGCTATCAGGCGTATTCGCATGGAATGTTCAGGGACAGGAATTGCATTTTGGTGTTAAGGCCGGTGCTAATTTCTCTAATCTGAAATTTTCTTCTGATTTAGGAGGTATAACTCCGGATGGGGCCACCAGCTTTTATGTAGGTGGTTTGGCAGATTTCGGGTTTTCTGAAAAATTTCATGTTCAGCCAGAAATTCTATATTCCATAGAAGGAGCTAAGGATGCCGATATCAGTTTTCTGAATATCCCTGTGATGATGAAATATTATCTTTTAGACGGGTTAAACGTTCAGGCAGGACCTCAAATAGGATTTCTACTTGATGCCGAAGGGGGTACTGATGGTTTAAAATCCAGTAATTTTGGCATTAACTTTGGCGCGGCCTATGAACTGGCCGGTGGTTTTTTCGTGGATGCGCGTTACAATCTGGGATTGTCTGACATATCAGATATTGGAGTAGATCCAGATTTTTCTGGAGATTTCTCCTTAAAAACCAAAGGTTTTCAATTAGGAGTGGGATACCGTTTTTAGTGAATTACTCCTGAATTTATATGAGCGAGGGCATTAGCCCTCGTTTTTATTTGTTAAAATTCCTAATAGTCAGGAGATTCATCTTTCCAAGCTGTCTTTCAAGTTACGCTGGATTGTGGCGGAAAAAGGGTTATGCCTGTAAATCCCAGGCAAGTAATCATGGACAATCATAAAAACCAAATTAAGCTAACGCTTGTCTGTTTTTTGATCCCTCAACTCTTTATTTAAAAGGGATTCACTTCGTGCATCCCTGAAAAGTATTCCCGGGCAAGCATAAAAACCCACACAAGCTGACGCTTGTCTGTTTTTTGATCCCTCAACTCTTTATTTAAAAGGGATTCACTTCGTGCATCCCTGAAAAGTAATCCCGGGCAAGCATAAAAACCAACACAAGCTAACGCTTGTCTGTTTTTTGATCCCTCAACTCTTTATTTAAAAGGGATTCACTTCGTGCATCCCTGAAAAGTAATCCCGGGCAAGCATAAAAACCAACACAAGCTGACGCTTGTTCGTTTTTTGATCCCTCAACTCTTTATTTAAAAGGGATTCACTTCGTGCATCCCTGAAAAGTATCCCGGGCAAGCATAAAAACCAACATAAGCTGACGCTTGTTCGTTTTTTGATCCCTCAACTCTTTATTTAAAAGGGATTCACTTCGTGCATCCCTGAAAAGTAATCCCGGGCAAACATAAAAACCAACACAAGCTAACGCTTGTCTGTTTTTTGATCCCTCAACCTTTTGAAATTAAATTTTCAACGTTTTAGGAATCAAAAAACCCACAACTCTCGTTGTGGGTTTCCTTTTGCGGAGGAAGAGGGATTCGAACCCCCGGAGGTGTGACCCTCAACAGTTTTCAAGACTGCCGCATTCGACCACTCTGCCATTCCTCCCTAAATGCGAGCGCAAATATACTAACCTTTTTGATACCTAAAAAAGTTTGTCAACGATTTTCTTCCGGTGTTTATGGTATTATTTATTTATGACAACTTATTTTTGTCCAATGGAAGAATGGTATCATTATGTGCTGCTTGTATTAGTGGGATTTGTAGTAGGTTTTATAAATACAGTTGCAGGAGGTGGATCCCTGATTTCGCTTCCTTTTTTAATCTTTTTGGGGTTACCACCCAGCGTAGCCAACGGCACAAACAGGGTAGCCATTGTCATACAGAATGCCATAGGAGTAGCCGGATTTAAAAGCAAAGGCGTTTCCACTTTTCCATTCAATATATATTTAGGGATCTCTGCTTTTTTTGGATCTATTATAGGGGCCAGCATTGCCGTGGATATTAAAGGGGAAACTTTTAATAAAATTCTGGCAATTATCATGCTTTTGGTAGTATTAACGATTGTCTTTAAACCCAAAATGAGTATGCAGGATCTTACAGAAAGGGTCACCGGCAAATATTTATGGATAGGGATTATTGCGTTTTTCTTTATAGGTATATATGGCGGCTTTATCAATGCGGGGATTGGCTTTGTAATTATACTTTTTTTACACTATTTTAATCATATGTCCCTGGTAAGGGTTAATGCCACGAAAGTGGCAATTGTTTTTATATACACACTTTCAGCACTCGCTGTATTTATATTTAACGATAAGGTCATATGGCAGGTTGGGCTGATACTGGCCATAGGTAACGGCTTAGGAGCTTGGTTTTCAAGCCGTATATCGGTTGGTAAAGGTGATGGCTATGTTAAAATGTTTTTGATAATCATGGTCATAATCATGGCAATCAAATTATGGTTTTTTAATTAAAAGGTAAATGACAGATATAATCAAAGATTTGGAATGGCGCTATGCAGTAAAGAAGTTTGATTCCTCTAAAGAGATTGAGGCTCCTAAACTTGAAAGAATAGAAAAGGCATTTAATCTCACCGCTACTTCTTATGGTTTGCAGCCTATAAAGATGGTTGTTTTAAAAAATAAGTCCCTGCAGGAACAACTGGTTGAATTTTCATATGGACAGCAGCAGGTTGCCCAGGCGTCCCATCTGCTTATTTTGTGTATTGAAAAGAAAATAGATGCTGACTATATCTCCGGTTATTTTAATAAGGTAAAGAAAATTAGGGGCACAAGTGATGCAGTTTTGGAGCCATTTAAAAGCGCACTGGTAAATGAGTTTGCCAATATGGATACAGGGCAAATTCAGCAATGGGCTACCAATCAGGCTTATCTGGCCTTGGGTAATTTACTTACAATATGTGCGGTAGAGCAAATTGATGCCTGTCCCATGGAAGGTTTTCTGCCGGCAAGCTATGATGAATTATTAAATTTAGGTGCAAAAGGTTTGAGCTCCGTTCTGGTACTTCCCATAGGATACCGTGCGGAGGACGATATGTTTTCAGGATTTAAGAAAGTCAGACGTGATATGGAAAATAGTATTATTTATATATCTTAGGCCTGGAATTAACTATGAATACAGAAATAAATCAATATTATATTAAATAAATCAGCACTATGCCGGGTTTTGAACTATTTGGGGAGAAAGAAAGAAATCAATTAAAGGATGTCCTGGATTCCGGGGTACTCATGCGATATGGGTTTGATGGTATGCGCAATGGCCATTGGAAGGCCATTGAGCTGGAAAAGAAATTAGCTAATCGTATGCAATCAAAACATGCCCAGCTGGTGAGTAGTGGTACTGCGGCATTAACAGTGGCCCTTGCCAGTGCGGGAATAGGTGCCGGAGATGAAGTTATTATCCCCAGTTTTACATTTGTAGCCAGTTTTGAAGCAATTCTGGCTTTAGGCGCCATACCTGTTATGGTTGATATTGATGACACGCTTACTTTAGATCCCTCGGCCGTTGAGAAAGCAATTACCGCCAGGACCCGTGTAATAATGCCGGTTCATATGTGTGGTTCTATGGCTGATTTAAATGCCCTACAGGCTATTTGTGACAGGAATAAGCTGATCATGATTGAAGATGCCTGCCAGGCTATCGGAGGAAGTTATGATGGGAAACCTTTGGGCAGTTTTGGGGATTTGGGTTGCTTTTCATTTGATTATGTAAAAACAATTACCTGTGGTGAAGGTGGGGCCCTGATTACCAATAATGAAACCTATTATAAAAATGCCGATCATTATTCAGATCATGGTCACGACCATTTAGGAAAGGACAGAGGGGCAGAAAGCCATCCGTTTCTCGGTTATAATTACCGTATTTCTGAATTACACGCTGCAGTTGGACTTGCGCAAATTGAACGCCTGGATGAATTCATTGCCATTCAAAAAAGAAATTATTCTATTTTAAGGAATGCTTTGGAACCCATTGAAGGAGTCAGTTTCAGGAAAGTTCCTGAGGGCGGTGTGGAGAACTATTCATTTCTAAGTTTTTTCCTTCCCTCTGAAACTATTACCAAAGCCACACATACTGCATTAGGTGCTGAGGGCGTAGATGCTTGTTTTTACTGGTACGATAACAACTGGCATTATTATAAGAAATGGGATCACCTTAGAAACATAAAATCTTTAGGTCCCGTGGCCAGAGAGCTCGCGGAAGGTCTTCCGGATTATCCCGAGGGGCATTTTAAACAATCTGATCATTGGATGGGCAGAACTATATCCTGTTTGATAAAGCTGGGATGGGGGGAAGAAGAAATGTCCAAAAGGGCTGAGTTGATGGCTGCTATAATTAAAAAGCAATTGTAGTCCCTGTGTTTAATAAGGACAATAATCTACAATCTCGAGGCCATAACCGACAATACCGACTCTTTTTGTCTGATCGCTGTTGGTCATAAGCTTCATTTTTGTAATATTCAAATCATGCAGGATTTGAGCGCCAATACCAAAATCACGGGTATCCATTTCTATTTTCGGAGCCTTCATTATTCCATTTTTTTGATTCTCCTGTAAGCTTTTTAAGCGTTTAAGGAGATTAAATGACTGGCTTTGCTGGTTAATAAATACAATTGCGCCTTTTCCTTCTTCATTAAGTACCTTAAACATATCATCTAACTTCTGATCCGCATTATGCGTTAGTGTGCCCAAAATATCATTATTTACCAAAGTAGAGTTTATTCTGGTAAGCACGGGGTCGTTCAGATCCCAGTTCCCTTTAGTCAGTGCCAGATGAACCTGTTCATTGGTAGTTTGCTGGTATGCGTGTAAAGTAAACTGCCCGAAACGTGTTTCTACCTCAAATTCCTCTTTTTTAACAATTAAGCTATCGTGGCGCATTCTATAGGCTACCAGATCTTCAATGGAGACAAGTTTAAGGTCGAACTTTCGGGCAACTTCTGCCAGATGCGGTAACCTGGCCATCGTGCCATCTTCATTTAAAATCTCCACAAGGATACCCGCTGGTTCAAAACCCGCTAATCGCGCAAAATCTACTGCAGCCTCAGTATGGCCTGTTCTTCTAAGAACCCCTCCATTCTTGGCCCGTAATGGAAAGATATGTCCCGGTCTTCCCAAATCATATGGTTTAGTGGCCTTATTTACCAGGGCTTTAATGGTCTTTGCCCTGTCCTGTACGGAAATTCCTGTAGTACACCCATGCCCAATTAAATCCACGGATATAGTGAATTGCGTATGATGTAAAACTGTATTATTCTCCACCATCATAGACAGATCAAGCTCCTCACAGCGTTCTTCTGTAAGTGGAGCGCAAATAAGTCCGCGTCCGTACTGGGCCATAAAGTTGATCATTTCGGGGGTTACCACTTCAGCTGCAGCAATAAAATCTCCTTCATTCTCACGATTTTCATCATCAACGACTATAATTACTTTTCCATTTCGAATATCTGAAATGGCTTCTTCAATGGTATTTAATTGAATTTTATCTTCCATGGTTGCAATCATAATGCGGTAGCTTTATACTTCTTTCGAAATAAATCTTTGATTTTATCAATCATATAACCAAAATCCATAAGTCCTCTGTCGGCTGTGGCTCTTTTGGTTAAATAAACGCCCAAAGGTAACATTATTAAGGTAGAAAGCCATGCCCCAAATATGGGATGAATATTTCCTTCTTTTGCATAATTACCTGCAAAAACTCCAATAAAATAATAAGTCAAAAAGAGCATAATTGCAATTACCATAGGCAGACCAAGTCCTCCTTTACGGATAATAGCTCCCAGAGGGGCGCCTACAAAAAACAGTATAATACAGGAAAGGGCTAAGGCGAATTTTTTATGTAAAGACAATATATGCATATTGTATATTTTATAACGCCGTCCCAGTTCTTCTTTTTTTCCCTGTACTGAATTTAAAATATTAGATACAGAATTCTTGGCTGTTCTTATAATCTGTACCTGCTGGTATTCTCTATAAAGATCCATCACATTGGTTACAGGCAATGTATCTGCTACCCGAATGGGTTTTACCTTCTTTTTTGTGTTTAGTATCGCGGTATCCAGGACAGGTTTAAGAGGCCTTTTATCTGTTGTGCTGTCTGGTTTCATTACGGGTAGGAACGCGCCCATTCTGCCGGTAATGTTTTTGGAAAACGCAGCGACTACCTTTAGGTTGTTTTCCTTTAATGAATCGATATCCTTATTGAGCCTGGATATATTTTTCATTTTATCCGTACTAACATTTCGTTCTTCTTCCAGATCCTGATCATTCTTAGGGATTTCAACATTTATGGTATAGGTCTCAAAATTAGACCGGGTAAATGGTGATTTGTCCTTGCCAGACCCACTTTTTGGGATTATTTCTTCATAATAATTACCATCAGACAGGACCAATTGTATGATATCAGATCCCTGACTACTTCTAAGCTCCCCAGTTTTGGCTTTTATTACCGTATTATTCTTCTCAAGATTTGTCTTTTTATGAATAATTACTTCCCTCAGGTATTTATCATTCTCTCCATACTTTTGATCTACTTTAATATTAATACCCACAAAATCACTAAAAACACCTTCTACAATAGCAGCGGCAGGTTTTACTGTTGCTATATTTCGCCTTAGGTTATAGATTTTTTGTTCAGATATCGGAATTACGCTATTCGCAAAATAAAAGGCTACTCCGCCAAGAATGGTGACTAAAATAATAAGAGGCAACATCGCCCTTTGAAGAGAAATCCCGGATGCCTTCATAGCGGCAAATTCATAATTCTCTGCAAAAGCCCCGAAAGTTAAGATGGAAGATAACAGTACGGTAAGCGGGAGAACTTTTTCTGTAAGGTTGGGCAATAAATAAAAAAGAAATTTACCAATGATGATGATATCCAGACCTTTACCAGCTAAATCGTCAATAAATAGCCAGATCGTCTGGAATATGAAGATAAACATCAATATCAGGAACGAACTAAAAAAATTATAAAGAAATCGTTTTAAAATGTACTTATCTAAAATGCGCAATGGTCTAGTTTCTTATGATGTAGTACCCTTCTTCCTTGTATTTATTTTCATCAAAAGTAAATAAGGTTTTTGATAATTGTTGGTCAGTTTTAAAAGAATTAACAGTAATTGTAGTGACAGTACCGTTCTTACCGGTTTCTATTAGTTTGTATATGTGTTTGGTTTCCACATCAATGCCCAGCAATATAGAGGTAATCTCCGAATTTGTGTCAATAGGAACAAGCTTGACAAACTGAATTTTACGGCCCTGTACATTTTGCAAAATATCCCATTCATACGTATGCCCCTTTTTATAAAAAGTAAGCATTTTAGAAGGTGTTATGGTATTTTCATCTTCAGATTTAGCCTCAATTGTCACTTCTTCATTTTCGGGAACTATGGTGTACACTTTCGCGCCGTCGTATAATTGCTGGGATCCTAAATAATTAAAAAGGTATTTCTCTCCTTCCAGCGTTACATCGCCACGGGTCTCCTGGTCAATGTCTGCCTCAGAATTGTGCAATGAAAATTTAAAGGTTACCTCAATATTATCATAACCCTTTACTTTGTTATAGACTTCATCCAGCAAAGCCTTCGCTTTATCTGAAGATTGTGCCTCGGCAAAAAAGGCAGAGAACACTAATGCCATGATGGTAATATAATATTTCATTTTCAATTTATTTCGTTGCTTAATAACTGATCCAATGCGTAAATATCGGAAACAAGTACCTGTCTTGCTTTGCTCCCTTCGAAAGGCCCCACAATTCCCGCTGCCTCTAACTGGTCTATTATTCTCCCCGCCCTGTTGTAACCCAATTTTAACTTGCGCTGTATGAGCGAAGCAGAACCCTGCTGTGCGTTTACTATTACCTCCGCGGCCTCCCTGAACATCGCATCCCTATCTGAAATATCATAATCAATACCTGTGCCAGAATCATCTCCAACAAATTCGGGTAACAGGTGCGCTTCCGGATATGCGCGTTGGGAACCTATAAATTCTGTAATCTTTGCTACTTCGGGGGTGTCCACAAATGCACACTGAAGCCTGGTAATATCATTTCCCTGAGTGAAAAGCATATCGCCCCTGCCAATTAACTGATCTGCTCCCTGAGTATCCAAAATAGTCCTTGAATCTATTTTTGAAGTAACCCGAAATGCCAGCCTGGCCGGAAAATTGGCCTTTATTAACCCTGTAATAACATTTACAGATGGCCGTTGTGTGGCAATTACCAAATGAATGCCAATAGCCCTAGCCAGCTGTGCCAGCCTTGCAATAGGTGTTTCAACTTCTTTGCCTGCAGACATGATTAAATCTGCAAATTCATCAATAACCAATACAATATAAGGCAAAAATTTATGGCCGTCGTTCGGATTGAGTTTTCTGGCCCTGAACTTTACATTGTATTCTTTGATATTTCGAACCATCGCTAATTTAAGTAGCTCATAACGGTTTTCCATTTCAGTGCACAAGGAATTTAAGGTATGGATTACCTTGGTATTGTCTGTTATAATGGCCTCTTCAGAATCGGGTAGTTTGGCCAGGTAGTGTCTTTCAATTTTATTGTACAGCGTGAGCTCAACCTTTTTTGGGTCGACAAGAATGAATTTGACTTCTGCGGGATGCTTCTTATAAAGTAATGAGGTCAACACTGCATTTAAACCAACTGACTTGCCCTGGCCGGTTGCACCAGCCATTAGCAAGTGTGGCATTTTTGCCAGATCTACCACAAAGGTTTCATTGCTAATGGTTTTGCCAAAGGCAATGGGTAATTCCATTTCTGCTTTCTGAAATTTACTGGAGGCTATGACAGACCGCATAGACACCACCGATGGATTTTTGTTTGGAACTTCAATACCAATAGTTCCTTTACCGGGGATAGGGGCTATAATTCGAATACCCAAAGCTGCCAGGGATAAGGCAATATCGTCTTCTAAATTTTTAATTTTGGAAATGCGGACCCCCGCAACCGGCACAATTTCATATAAGGTAACCGTTGGACCAATTGTAGCCTTAATTTGTGCTATACCAATCTTGTAATTCTTTAAAGTCTCAACAATTTTGTTTTTGTTTTCCTCAAGCTCTTCCTGATTTATGGTAATCCCTCCGGAAGCACCATGTGCATCAAGCAGTTCCAGATGTGGAAATTTATAATTAGCCAACTCCAAAGTGGGATCAAATTCTCCAAAATCTGCCACCAGTTTTTCAGAAAGAATATCCTTTTCTTCTATTTCCTCTGTAATTTTCTCTACTTCCATTTGTATGGAATCTTCCTCAGTTGGTGTCCCGGAAGTACTCTCATCTTCCAGGGGATTCTCTTCTTCAGTAATCAAAGGAGGAATATCTTCTTTATGAGTATAGGTGTCCACAATTGTTGGGAAATCATCTTTGGAATCCATTACTTTATGTTCCCCTCTAGCATTTACAAATTCTGCGGAAAGGGATTTAGACTTCTGCTTAAAAAAGGCAACAATACTTTCTGGAGTGAACTTAAACAGTCGAACGAGAATAACGGTAAGCCCGAATAACAAAAGCAATAAAACGCCTATTTTACCTGTATAATCCTGCAAAAAATCATTCATTTCATAACCTACAAGACCTCCTAACAAGGGGCGTTCATATGCGAAAAACCCTAGTGCTATAGAGGTCCATATAACAAACACCAGCCCCCAAATCCATTTACTTAACAATCCTTTTTTGTCCAGACTTAGAAACAGGTATAATCCTGTCAGGCACAACAAAACCGGAAAAATAAAGGAAGCCACACCAAAGCCTCTATACATAAAAAAGTGGCTTACACTCGCTCCAAATTTATTCAGCAAATTATTGGCGTGTTCATTCCTGTCAGTAAATTCAGTAAGAAGACTTTGGTCTGCCTGCCAGGAAAAATAGAAAGAGGTAAATGAGAAGAAAAGGGCTATGCTGAGAAGAACCAAAAGGCTTCCCAGGATTATTTTATTTTGTTTGGACAACTTAAAAGAAAAACCTTTTTTTGAAGAAGCAGGCTTTGACTTTGTTTTCTTCTTTGCCATTGAATCAACTATTCTTTGGGGTAAAAATACAAATTTACAAAGGAAGGACTATCTACAACAGCCTTAAATAATTTTTGGTATGTATATGATTAATCCTATAATGGTTGCGGCCAGTGAAACCAGCATAACAGCTCCTGCCGATATGTCTTTGATAAACCCTATTTTCTCATCAAATTCGGGTTGTACATAATCTGACAACTTTTCAATTGCCGTATTCAGGCCTTCAATACCAAGCACTAAGGCAATAGCAAATATTTGAAGAATCCATTCGGTTTGTGATATCTCAAAATAAAAACCTATGCCTGTCATCAGGCAGGCGATGACCATCTGTATTTGGATACTGATTTCTGTCCGGATTAATAACCAGGCGCCCCGAAATGCATATCCAATACCCTTAATCCGGTTAGTAAGCAGATTCTCTTCAGGCATCCATTAATGCTTCTAGAGCCGCTTTGTAGTTGGGTTCTTCTGAAGTTTCCTGGACCTGCTCGGTATGTATTATCTTCCCTTCCTCATTTAAAACGATAATTACTCTTGAAAGTAAGCCCTGCAAAACGCCATCTATGTATTCCAGACCATAAGATTTTCCAAAATTCCAATCTTTATAGTCAGACAGTGTTTCAACATTATCTATACCTTCAGCCCCGCAAAACCTGTTAAGCGCAAAAGGCAAATCTCTGGATATACATAAAACCACAGTATTATCTAATTCTGCAGCCTCTAAATTGAATTGGCGAACAGAATTTGCACAAGTACCGGTGTCTATGCTGTGGAATATATTCATTACTACCTTTTTACCTTTATAATCAGAAAGGTTAGCATTTGATAAGTCACTTTTTGTTAAATTGAAATCCGGTGCAATTTTCCCAACTTCCGGAAGATTCCCGGAGGTATGAATTGGGTTTCCTTTAAGTTTTACAGTAGCCATTATTTTATCTTTAAAATTCTGTGTGAAATTAAAAAATAAATGACGGAAATAACAGGCTTATGCATGAAAAGTTGAAGTTCCTATCATTAAAATTTTGGTTTGCCTGTTCAGGATGCTTTTGAGGTTGACAAATGTTTTATTTTTATGCCAAAAGCAGCAAAGACCAATGTGGTCATTGGACTCAACCAATTGAAGATGGCAAAGAAAAAATATTCTACCACGCTAACACCTAAAACACCGCTGTGGTATGCTCCACAGGTATTCCATGGAATAAGTACCGAGGTCACTGTTCCGGAATCTTCCAGTGTCCTGCTCAAATTCTCAGGTGCCAGCCCCCGGTCTGCATAGGCCTTGGCAAACATTTTACCGGGAACCACAATGGCAAGATACTGATCAGATGCAGTGATATTGAGTGCAAGGCAGCTTCCCACAGTGCTTGCAAAAAGGCCAAATGTTGTCCTGGCCAGGCCAAGTAAAGATTTAGTAATTCTTGATAATGCGCCAATTCCGTCCATAATACCACCAAATACCATGGCACATATAATAAGCCAAATAGTACTTAACATTCCGGCCATCCCTTTTGCCGTAAACAAATCGTTGAGAGCAGGATTATCTGTGGCAATAGAGGTTTTAACAGTAATAGCATTCAATATTCCCTTGTAGCCAGATTCAAAATTCAATTCTTTTGCACCTGTTATTCCTGCAACTATTTCAGGTTGAAACCACAAAGCAAAAATACCACCTAATAAAGTACCTATAAGAAGTGCGATAAGCGGAGGGGCTTTTTTTATTATCATTAAAATTACAGCCAGGGGTACAAGGAACAACCAGCCATTGATGGTAAAGGTAGAATCAATAGAGTTAAGGATACTTTCAGTATCGGCTATACCTGTTGTATCCAGATTTAAACCAAGTATGATAAATACTAATAGTGTAATAGAAATCGTAGGAATGGTGGTATAAGTCATATATCTGATGTGTCCAAATAAATCACCTCCGGCCATTACAGGGGCAAGGTTGGTTGTGTCACTAAGAGGTGACATCTTATCGCCAAAATAAGCACCGGAAAGTACGGCACCTGCAGTCATTCCCAAAGGAATCCCAAGGGCATCGCCAATTCCTATCAGGGCAATCCCAACAGTTGCAGATGTAGTCCAGCTACTACCTGTAGCAATAGAAATTATAGAACAAATAATTACACTGGCAGCAAGAAATATGGTTGGGTTAAGAATTTGAAGGCCATAGTAGATCATTGCAGGAATAATACCACTTATCATCCATGTTCCCGCCAGGGCGCCAACCATCAATAATATTAATAAGGCACCCGTAGTTGATTTTATATTTTCAGCTACTTCAGCCAGCATCTGCTTATAGGTAGCTTTATTAAAAAAACCAACAATTGCGGCAACGGCACCGCCCATTAATAAGATAAACTGATTAGAACCACTCGTAGCATCATCTCCAAAAACATAGACGTTATATGCCAGCATCCCTACCAGGGCAATTACAGGTATTAATGCCTCCCAGATATTTAGTTCCTTGTTTTCAACTATATGTTCCTGTTGTCTGTATGCCTTGGATTTTTTAGCGGCCATAAGTTTGGTTTAGTTAGTTCGTAATATTACGATTTTGGACGCTGTTCTGCAAACTACTAAACCAGCTACATTAAAAGAGACCCCACTTTATTATTGATAATACCCAGGCTTTGCATACATTCTTTCATTATCACATAAGTCCTCGTAATATCGTTATCCAGGCCAACTGAAAAGCGCACAAGGCCTGACGATAAGCCCATTGTTTTTTGTTCTTCCAATGGTATTTCGGAAGAAGTGGAAGCTCCGGGTGCGCTAAACAAGGTTTTGTAGAAGCCCAGGCTTACCGCTAAATATCCGAGGTTTTTTTTCTGCATCAGCTCCATCAGTTTATTGGCATTTTCCAGGCTACCAACATCTATGGTCATAATCCCTCCAAAACCATATTCCGGATCCATTTGGTCTTTCATGGCATAATGTCCAGGATGTGATCTAAGGCCAGGATAGACTACTCTCAGACCATCTTTTTCAAAATTCTGTGCCAGATACAGTGTATTTTCACTATGCTTTTTTATTCGAATATGCAGTGTTCTCATATTTTTAAGAATAGAAGAAGCCCTTAGGCTATCAAGTGTGCTGCCCAAAAGCATCCCGGCCCCATCGTTGACATCCTTAAGACTTAGGCAAAACTCTTTTGTACCGCAAACCGCACCCGCTACGCAATCGCTTGTTCCATTAATAAATTTGGTAAGGCTATGTATAACAATATCTGCGCCTAATTTGCCCGGGGCAATAGATAAAGGTGAAAACGTATTATCTACGACCAGTGGAATATTATACTTTTTAGCCAGTATAGATAATGCTTTTATATCGGCCACCTCCAGCAAAGGGTTACTTACAGATTCACAGAATATCATTTTAGTATCCGGACTTATCGCTTTTTCCACCAGCTCCACTTTTGTGATGTCTACAAAAGAAGTACGGATATTAAATTTTTTAAGAAAATTTTTCATAAACGCATAAGTGCCTCCATAGATAGTCCTGCTGCTTACTATATGGTCCCCTGCATTACATAATTGCAGGATAACAGCCGTAATGGCTCCCATGCCACTGGCGGTAACATTCGCTGTTTCTGTTCCTTCCAGTGCGGCCATTGCCTCACCTAAATACAGATTGGAAGGGGAGGAGTGTCTGCTGTACAAATAACAACCCTCTGTATTTCCCTCAAATGTATCGAACATTGTCTTTGCAGAAAGGAACGTGTAGGTAGAAGAATCTGAGATGGACGGATTTACACCCCCGAATTCACCAAAATTGTGCAATTCCTGAATTTTGTCTGTCGCATTATATTTCATGATACTATAAGTTTTATTGTAAAATTAGTTATACACTGTTTTAAAAACAATCATTATTTTATTATATAGAAAATAAAACTAGTAATTAACAGTTAAATAGATTATATAATTATATTTATAATAAATAACCTGGATTTGATGTAATTAAATCATGATTAAAATAGATACCAAAGACCGGGAATTGGTGGCACTACTGCAGGCGGACAGCAAATGGACTACCAAGGAATATGCAAACCGGCTGGGACTTTCAACCACAGCTGTATATGAACGGATAAAACGTTTGGAAAAAGCAGGAGTGATTACCAAATATGTTGCTCTTGTAGATAAGAAAAAGGTGAATAAAGCCTTTACTGTGCTTTGTCATGTGAAACTAATCCGGCACAAAAAAGAATATGTCATTCAATTTGAACGCGAAATTGTTCAGTTGGAAGAAGTTTCGGAATGCCATCATATCAGTGGGGATTATGATTATATCCTCAAAGTTAATGTAAGCGATATGGAGGCTTACAGGGAGTTTATGGTAACCAAGCTTACCGCCATAAAAAATATCGGAAGTACCCAGAGTTCCTTTGTAATTAGTGAGGTTAAATACAGTACCGCAGTTCACTTTTAATCTATTAAGGACACAGTATTTTCTTAGGGGCCAATTCTCTTATGGCTTAAACAAAAACATTTGTACTTTTGTGATCTGATTTTTGGAATATTCCTTTATAAAATGAATCCTTCAGTTTAAATAAGAAGACTATGAATCAATACGATGTGGCCATTATAGGCTCCGGACCGGGTGGATATGTTGCTGCCATCAGATGCGCGCAATTGGGTATGAAAACTGCCATTATTGAAAAATACTCCACTTTGGGGGGGACCTGTCTAAATGTGGGCTGCATACCTTCAAAAGCTTTATTGGACTCCAGCCACCATTACGAAGATGCCGTAAAACATTTTGAAGATCATGGGATAGAAATCCCGGGTGATATCAAAGTGAATCTTGAAAAAATGATCAGCCGCAAACAGGCCGTTGTAGACCAGACTACCAAAGGGATTCAGTTTTTGATGGATAAAAATAAAATTGATGTATACGAGGGTGCCGGTAGCTTCAAGGACGCTACTCATATTATAGTAGAACTAGCCAAAGGGAAACAAGAGATTTTAGAATCTAAAAACATCATAATAGCCACCGGATCCAAGCCTTCAACACTGCCGTTTATTAAACTGGATAAGGAACGGGTTATTACGTCTACCGAAGCCCTGAAATTGAAGGAAATTCCTTCACACATGATCATTATTGGCGGTGGAGTAATTGGGTTGGAACTGGGTCAGGTATACCGCCGGTTGGGATCTGAGGTTACCGTTGTGGAATTTATGGACAGGATTATACCCGGTATGGATGCTGCACTGTCCAAAGAGCTTTTAAAAGTCCTGAAAAAGCAAAAAGTTAAATTTCTGCTGGCACATAAGGTTAAATCTGTTGAGCGTAAAGGGAATGAGATAACCGTTAAAGCTGATGATAAAAAAGGAGAGGAAGTTATATTGAAAGGAGATTATTGTCTGGTGTCCGTTGGGCGAAGGCCTTATACCGATGGTTTGAATACAGGTGCCGCCGGTATTATTCTGGACAAAGCGGGAAGAGTAGAAGTGAACAAAAACCTACAGACCAATGTCCCCAATATATATGCCATAGGAGATGTCATAAAAGGCCCCATGCTGGCCCATAAGGCCGAAGAGGAAGGCACTATGGTTGCTGAGATTATTGCCGGACAAAAGCCGCATATAGATTATAATTTAATTCCAGGGGTTGTATATACCTGGCCGGAAGTAGCATCGGTGGGTAAAACAGAAGAAGAATTAATAGAAGCAGGTGTCGAATATAAAGCAGGCCAGTTTCCGATGCGGGCCTTAGGGCGATCCAGGGCGAGTATGGATATAGACGGTTTTGTAAAAATACTGGCAGATAAGAAAACCGATGAGGTCCTTGGAGTTCACATGATAGGCGCCAGATGTGCAGATCTGATTGCCGAGGCTGTAACGGCCATGGAATTCAGAGCTTCCGCAGAGGATATTTCGCGTATGAGCCATGCACATCCTACTTATGCCGAAGCGGTAAAAGAGGCTGCTCTGGCGGCTACGGATAACAGGGCTTTACATATATGACAGATTATGGCATTCTGATTGGCAGGTTTTATGCCTTCCTTGAAGGCGCAGAACAAAAACTTTGGGAGTCTCTTCTAACTCTTTACCAGGCCAATTGCTCTAAGTATCCTGGAGTAACTTATTTTCAGGATCCTATGGGTATAAACCACCCATGGTTCAAGCTTGTTGCTGAATTCCATAAGCGCAGCACCAATGCTTTGTTTTATGGAATCTTCATGCCTTGCGTACAGGAGCGACAGATAGGAGCAAACGAGCATAAAAGCCAGGGCAGCGGGAATCAATATAGCAGGTGAAAGAGATTGGTAAAAGAATTTATAGAGCCCCAATCCTGTAAAACTTCCATAGAGTATGACAAAATGAATCACATAGATGGACAATGTGTTCTGTCCAATTTTTAATATGGTACGGCTTGTTATAAACTGACGCAAAAGCATAAAAACAGCAAAGGCAAGAAGTACATCCCCAAGTCTGATAAACAAGTAATTATTTAAAGCAATAGCTGTAAATAACTGTATCCCTGTTACTGAAGAAACTGTTACAAACAAATCTGATGAGAAAAAGATGAGCCACAAACCTGCCGCAGTGCTAAGGGATATGGCAGCCGGATAAAGGGATCCAGTATTTTTATACTTAGTAAACAGAAAAGACAAAAAGCCCCCGAAAGCAGTATACCCAAACCAGGGAATTATGGTAAATACGGACCCATTAGTCCTGGTAAAATAATTAGCAATTGCATCAGGAAGCATTGAAAAGCTCCACTTCGCATATATCGGTTCAAAGCTAAAAAGCAAACAACTGATAATAAGCAACAACGAAGGGAAGAGGTACTTGCCTTTTTTGGAGGTTATCAAATACAATCCAATAATACCCAGGATAGATAAACCAATAATATGCAATACGTCTACAAGGAAAAATGAATCATAAAGTTCTCCATTTAATAAACCAAATAGATTCAAACGAAGCAGGTAACCAATCAGTAAAAGTTGAATACCTCGTTTAACCCCCTTTTTTATTCTGGGGTTGTTAAGTCCATTTTCCGGTACGCGGATCATTAAATAGGTAAAAATAAAACCCGATACGGTAAAAAACACGGGTGCGGTAATACCTCTGAAATAGCTCCAAATAGTAAATACAAAACTGTTCGGGTCCCTGTATAAGTTATCCAGAAGCCCATCAACAAAATGACCCTGCAGCATCATAAGGATAGCCCAGGCTCTCATGGCATCTATAAAAAATAATCTTGCTGTTTTATCTCCCATACCAATTAACTAACCTATATACTTGTTTTACAGGGCATTTGGATGTTTAGAAATGCAAAATTAGCTAATTTACTAACAATTCTATCTTTTTGAGGTATTTTTGTTTACTTACAATTCTCATCTATGTCAGCAATATTAGCATTTGCCGGAAGCAATTCCTCAACTTCGATTAACTACAAATTAGTTAAATATACCGCAGGTTTGATTGGTGATCGGGATTTGCAACTTATAAATATGGCGAATTATCCTTTCCCCATGTATAGCGAGGATAATGAACGTGAAATGGGTTTTTCAAATTCACTTATAGAATTGCGAAACGATCTTATGAATGCCAAAGGTGTCATCATTTCTGTAAATGAGCACAATAGCAATCCTTCCGCTTATTTTAAAAATGTGTTGGATTGGCTTTCCCGCCTCGAAAGAAAATTTTTGGAGGACACACAAGTACTGCTCATGGCAACCTCTCCGGGAAAGCGAGGTGGCATTGGTTCTCTGGAAATTATTGAAAAATTATTACCGCGTTTTGGAGCAAATGTATGTGCTACATTTTCCTTGCCCTCTTTTCACGAAAATTTTGATTCAGAGAAGGGAATCACGAATAGCCAACTGTCAGAGATTCATCAAAAGGCCTTAGCAGAGTTTTTATCCAAAATCTGAAATCGCCCCTCCCTTTTTTTAGTTAAGATATCCTCGGAGTTAATTTCGTTGGTATATATTGTACTAAATGAAGTTCACAGTTATCTTTAAAAGATTGTCAGCGGCAATAACTTTGACTAATTTTGTTGTATGTTAAACCAGTTTAAAGAACATATAGCGGTAAATTTTCCAGAGCTACTAAAAAGCAGGTTTTTGATTGCCTGCAGCGGGGGTGTGGACAGTGTAGTCTTAACCCATCTCTGTGCTTTAAATAAAATGGACTTTTCTATAGCGCACTGTAATTATCAGTTACGTGGTCCTGAAAGTGATATGGATGCTTTTTTTGTAGAGGATTTAGCCAGGAAATTAAGAAAAAAAATATATATAAAAGATTTTGATACAGCAGGTTATGTAAACATAAATAAAGTTTCAGTTCAAATGGCAGCGCGGGAATTGCGTTATCACTGGTTTGAGGAAATAATGGATTTAAATAAAATAAAAACCCTGGTTACGGCACATCAGGCTGATGATAATCTGGAAACATTTATAATCAACTTATCAAGGGGAACCGGAATTAAGGGGCTTACCGGAATACCCGCCAAAACTGCAACCGTTAGCAGGCCTATGCTCATATTTTCCAGGGACCGTATCTTGGAGTATGCCGAAGTTCATAACATAAGGTGGCGGGAGGATCAAAGTAACAGTGAAAACAAGTATCTCCGAAATAAAATCAGAAATGGGGTTATTCCCAGGCTAAAAGAATTACAGCCGGGATTTCTTGGAAATTTTGAAGCTACACGTGCTAACCTGGAAGGAAGTGCCGCACTTTTAAAAAACTATATAACGGAAATTAAAGAAAGACTTTTTCAGGAACAGGATGAGATAATTAAAATTCCGATAAATTCACTTTTAAAATTAGATCCGATTAAGGTTTATATGTATGAGATTTTTCACGAATACGGATTTAAAGAATGGAACGATGTTGTAGACCTTTTGACTGCAGGAAGTGGAAAAGAAATTTATTCCCATACGCACAGACTTGTAAAAGACAGGGAGTATCTGTTTTTACAGCCCCTTTATCTTTCGAAAGTTGAAAAGTTTAAGGTTAATGCAAGTTCCGGTGTAATCACGGAACCGGTACACATGGTCATTGACGAGGTGAATGCAATAGGTGAGACCGCAAATAATATACTATATGTTGATAAAGAAACGTTAAACCATAAATTGAGCATTAGAAAATGGGAAAAAGGGGATTACTTTTACCCTTTTGGTATGGAAGGAAAAAAAAAGGTCTCCAAGTTTTACAAAGATGAAAAGCTGGATCTTATTTCCAAAGAAAAACAATGGCTTTTATGTTCCGGCGACAATATAATTTGGATTATGGGACGAAGGGGAGATGATCGTTTTAAAGTAACACCCAAAACAACTCATATTTTAAGATTTACCATTACGGAATGAAAATATTACAGGCATTTTTTGTTTTATTAATCAGTTTTAGCCAGAGCTTTGGTCAGAACGGGGAGGACCCTGTAATTTGGTCACAGGATGTTAATCAACTAACGGATAGCGAGTATGAATTAATCTTCAAAGGAAAAATAGCCGATGGGTGGCACATCTTTTCTCAGTTTACTGATGAGAACGGATCATTGCCAAGTGAGTTCACTTTTCTCAAGAGCGGTGAAGATTATGAATTGGTGGGTAAGACCACAGAAAGCGAAACCATATCTGAATACAGTGATATTTTTGAAGTAGACGAGACTTTTTTTATAAAAGACGCAATATTTACACAGAGAATCAGGTTACTCAATCCTGCAACATCCCAGATAGATGTGGAGCTTTTCTATCAAGTATGTAAAGAAGTATGCATCCCTAAAGAACACACTTTTAGAGTATCCCTCACCGGTGGGAGTATTGTTGTCAATGAAAAGGTGGTCGATGACAGAAGCCTTGCTCTGGGTGCAGCTTTAGAACTCAATTTAAAAAATAAAGAGAGGCTGAACGTAAATGTTGATAATTCCCTTGATAAGGGTTCCGGGTTGTGGATGGTCTTTGGACTTGGGTTTATTGGCGGCTTAATAGCCTTGCTGACACCTTGTGTATTCCCTATGATCCCTCTGACGGTTTCTTATTTTACTAAACATACCAAAAAAAAATCTACCGGGATTTTTGAGGCTTCACTGTACGGGTTTTTTATTGTTTTGATTTATTTTTTATTGAGTCTGCCCTTTCATTTATTTGATTCCGTAGACCCACAAATTCTCAATACAATAGCTACCAATATATGGCTTAACATCGCCTTTTTTGTAATTTTTGTGTTTTTCGCATTCTCCTTTTTTGGCTATTATGAATTGACATTACCCAGTTCATGGTCCAGTAAAATGGATAATATCTCATCCAAAGTTGGTGGTGGTCCTGGAATATTTTTTATGGCGGTTACACTGGCAATTGTTTCTTTTTCATGTACAGGTCCCATATTGGGAGGCCTTCTCGGAAGTACGACTTTAGCCGAGGGGGATGTTGCTTCCAACCTTTCTGCAGGGATGCTGGGATTTGGGATAGCCCTCGCCTTGCCCTTTACATTATTTGCCCTTTTTCCGACATGGTTAAATTCTTTGCCTAAGTCGGGTGGGTGGATGAATACAGTTAAAGTAGTTCTCGGGTTTCTGGAACTGGCCCTGGCTTTTAAATTTTTATCTAATGCAGACCTTGTTGGTAATTGGGGTATATTTAAAAGGGAAATATTCCTTGGTATCTGGATTCTGCTATTTGTTCTATTGGCCTTGTATTTATTTGGATTTATCAGGTTTCCCCACGAAGGGCCGGGGCAAAAGCTGTCCAAAACAAGGATAGGAGCAGGACTTGTTGCTTCAATGATTACAATCTACCTGTTATTAGGTGTTTTTAATATGACAAGCCTTAAGTTATTAAGCGGATTTCCACCGCCCGATTTTTATTCAATTTCAGAGACTGAAAGCAATTGTCCACTTGGACTTAGCTGTTTTAAGGATTTTGAAGAAGGAATGGCTTTTGCCCAAAAAGAAAAGAAACCAATTCTGCTGGACTTTACCGGATGGGCCTGTGTAAACTGCAGGAAAATGGAAGAAAACGTCTGGAGCGAACCCTATATCTATGAGATATTAGATGAGGAGTATGTATTGATCTCCTTATATATTGACGATCGGAAGTTACTTCCAGACGATGAGAGATTTGATTATAAATTTAATTCTGGCAGGGTAAAAAGTATTGAAACCATAGGAGAGAAATGGGGTACTTTTCAAATCCTCAACTTTGGAGCGGCATCACAGCCTTACTACGTATTGCTTTCACCAGATCTGGAAGTCTTAAACTCTTCGATACAAAATACGGACGGGGAAACTTACGAAAAATGGTTGAAAGAAGGTCTTAAGAATTTTAAGGAGCTCAGCAAGGGGGAGTTGACAAGTTCAATACCTTAATGTAAGACCAACAACTTCTGTTTTTGTTTATCAATCATTAATTTGAATTAGGGCAGTACAGGTTTTATGTCCGGAATATTCGTTTTAAAAATCCGGATGGAATAATTCAATTGGAAACCTATTTTTCTATCTTTAAATCCCAAAACCCTTGTTGTGAAGAAAATTAAAAAAATCCTCCTTATTCTTTTGGCATTACTGGGAATAACAATAGTTGCCGCACTTATTTTTAAACAAACCCTTAAACCAGACTACGACGGGAAAATATGGATACCAAACCTCTCCAGCGAGGTCAAAGTTTACTATGATACCTATGGGATACCTCATATTTATGGTGAAACCGAAGTAGACGCATTTAGGGCGCTGGGCTATGTACATGCCCAGGACAGGCTATGGCAGATGGAATTATTAAGAAGGGTAGCCAGGGGTGGGTTATCTGAGGTATTTGGATCCAAATTACTGTCCACCGATAAATTTTTCCTTTCCCTGGGAATTGATGAGGCCACTTCTAAAACTTTGGAAAAATTAGATTATACGAGTACCACTATACGTCTTTCTCAGGCTTATCTGGATGGAGTAAATCAATTTATTGCAGAGGGTCCAACTCCCATTGAGTTTTATCTGACTGGTATTGACAAGGAGCCATTTAGCATGAAGGATATATACAATTCTATCGGTTATATGGCTTTTAGTTTTGCTATGGCACATAAAACAGATCCCTTACTAACGGAGATCAAAAGCAAATTAGGGCCGGAATACCTTAGCGATTTAGAAATTGATGTTGATAAAAACACAGAATGGATAAGGAACTATAAAACTATAGCTACAGATTCACTCGAATTACGCGTAATAGCTTCAATATCAAAATCTTTGAAAAATATACCTATACCACAACTTGAAGGCAGCAACAGTTGGGTAATAGCACCTGAAAAGACCAAATACGGGAAAGTAATTCTGGCAAATGACCCTCACATTGGATTTGCCCAGCCGTCCGTTTGGTATGAGGCTCATGTGAGCTCCCCCGGCTATGAAAAATATGGTTATCATATGGCGGGGATACCTTTTCCAATACTGGGTCATGACCGGAATCTGGCATACGGAATTACCATGTTTGAAAATGATGACGTAGATTTTTATTATGAGGAAACGAATCCAGGGGATAAGAACAAATACAAAACAAAAGAGGGTTGGCAGGAATATGAGGTTGTTTCAAAAACGATTCAGATAAAAGATAAGGATGCTGTAACATGGAGTTATAAAAAAACACATCATGGACCTATACTTGATACAATAGTAAATCAAATTGCAGGTGACAGGCTAATAAGTATGTCCTGGATCTATACCAAATCAGAAAACAGGGTTCTGGATGCGCTTGACGGAATAAGCCACGCACGCAATATGAATGAATTTAAAAATGCCTTACCCAAAATACATGCACCCGGCCTGAACATAATGTATGGTGATAAAGAAGGTAATGTAGCCTGGTGGGCGTCTGCTAAACTTTATCAAATGCCGGATAGTGCACAAACCAAATTAATTATGGATGGGAGTTCAGGTGCTTATGAACCCATCCGTTATCTGGATTTTAAAGAAAATCCCTCTGCGGTAAATCCACCCTGGAACTATGTATACTCGGCCAACAACCAACCAGATTCTATTGCCGGAATGCCATACCCTGGGTACTATTTACCTGAAAACAGAGCGAAGCGCATTATTCATTTATTGGATAAAAAAGATGACTGGGACAAAAACGCTGTGATGGAGATGATCACCGATGATACTTCTCCGGTGAATCCTGATATTGTAAGCCACCTTGCCAAGCTTGTCAGGGTAAAGGAGCTAAGTGAGGCAGACAGCAACCTGCTCGATAAACTGAGCAGCTGGGCCGGAAATTCTCCAATAAATAGTATAGAAGCTACTATTTTTCACCGATGGATTTATTTCTTTCTTAAAAACACTTTTGAAGATGAGCTGGGCCCCGACCTTTTTCAACAATTTTTAGCGACCCATTTTCATAAACGATTGATAGCACCAATGGCTCAAAAGGACGTTTCAGTTTGGTGGGACAACTCACAAACTGAAGAAATAAAAGAAAGCAAAACTGATATTGTACACAAATCCTTTATAATGGCTCTGGAATCTTTAAAAACGGAATTCGGGGAGCGGAGTTCACAGTGGACCTGGGACAAAGTGCATACCCTGGAGCATGGACATCCAATTGGGCAGATAGAACTGTTGCGCTCTTTTTTTAACGTTGGTCCTTTTCCTGTAGCAGGCACCAGGGAGGTAATTAACAACATGGCCTTCTCCTATAATAAGGATGGAAAATACAATGTTACTGCAGGACCATCTACAAGGCGAATTGTGGATTTTTCAGATATTGAGAACAGTATGAGTATTTTACCCACCGGACAGTCAGGAAACCCATTTAGCCCTTACTATAGAGATCAGGCAGAACTATTTATTAACGGGAAATTCAGGAAGATGATGATGAATAAGGAGGAAATTATAAATACGTCCAGGTCTTTACTTCAATTTTTACCTAAAGAATAATAATTTTCCGATCATTGAACATAATAGGAGTCATTATTTAATTACCCGCAACAATTATGCAGTGAAGTCTTTTATCTATGTGCTTATTTGAGAATTGAGTTATAGCGCAGATCTAGAGGAATGCTTACAAAAGTTTATGGTAGTGCCGTTTTTGGAGTTGAAGCAACTACTATAGCTGTTGAGGTGAATGTGGACAGAGGAATTGGTTATCATTTGGTGGGTTTGCCGGATAACGCCATCCGGGAAAGTAACTTTAGAATTGCCGCGGCGCTGCTCAATAATGGATATAAAATCCCTGGAAAAAAAATCACCATAAACATGGCCCCGGCCGATTTGAGAAAAGAAGGCTCGGCATATGACCTTACCTTAACCCTTGGTATTCTTTCTGCTTCCGGCCAAATTTTGGCTGAGCAGCTGGAACGATATATCATTATGGGGGAACTCTCCCTGGACGGAAGTCTGCAGCCTATAAAAGGAGCCCTGCCCATTGCCCTTAAGGCCAGGGATGAAGGATTTAAAGGGTTTATTCTCCCTAAGATAAACTCCCGGGAAGCAGCTATAGTAGAAGGCCTGGAAGTATATGGGGTAGAAAATATCACGGAAGTCATTGCCTATTTTGACAAAGGGGAACCCCTGGAACAATCCCATGTGGATTTGCATGGTGAATTTTATCAAAACCTGGATTTTCCGGATTATGACTTCTCCGATGTCAAAGGACAGGAAAGCATCAAACGCTGTATGGAAATTGCTGCTGCTGGCGGGCATAATATTATACTGATTGGACCCCCTGGTTCCGGAAAAACGATGTTAGCCAAGCGTTTGCCTTCAATTTTACCGCCTATGACCTTACAGGAGGCTCTGGAAACCACTAAAATCCATAGCGTAGTAGGTAAGGTTAGGAACATGGGATTAATCTGTCAGCGCCCATTCAGAAGTCCGCACCATACCATTTCAGATGTGGCCCTCGTAGGAGGCGGGGCCTATCCTCAGCCGGGTGAAATATCACTTTCCCATAACGGGGTCTTGTTTCTGGATGAATTACCCGAGTTTAAACGAGGAGTATTGGAAGTGATGCGACAACCGCTTGAGGACAGGGAGGTAACTATTTCAAGGGCAAGGTTTACGGTGACTTACCCAAGCAGCTTTATGTTGGTGGCCAGTATGAATCCCAGCCCGTCTGGCTATTTTAATGACCCCGATGCTCCGGTAACGTCCTCACCTATCGAAATGCAACGCTATTTAGGGAAGATTTCCGGGCCTTTACTGGATCGTATTGATATACATATTGAAGTGACCCCGGTTCCTTTTGAAAAGCTCTCAGACGAGCGCAAAGGGGAGGGGAGTATGGCGATTCGAAAGAGGGTGACTGCAGCACGTGAGATTCAGACACAGCGTTTTGAAGGTTTGGAAACCGTTCACTACAACGCCCAGATGAACACCAAACAGATCAGGGAGCACTGCAGCTTGGATTCCGCATCTCTGAGTCTTTTAAAAAATGCCATGGAACGCCTCAACTTGTCTGCAAGGGCTTATGACCGGATTTTAAAAGTGGCGAGGACCATTGCGGACCTGGAATTGTCTGATGCGGTCCTTGGAAATCATATTGCCGAAGCGATTCAGTACCGGAGTTTGGATAGAGAAGGGTGGTTAGGTTAATGAGTACGAGGGACGAGGTTCGAGGTTGTTAGTTGAAGATACAAGCAAGCCTACGAAAGCTCAAATTTTTTGGTTACACAGCATCATGCTCGTGCTATTGAAATATAATCAGTTTAAAAGTAAATGAGTAGAAAATATAAGTTCAAGAATCCAACTGCTGTTTATTTCATAAGCTTTGCCACGGTATATTGGATAGATGTATTTAAAATGGGAATAATTCAATAGGGCAAAGAGGATCAAACTGTCGAACAGAAAAAGCATGGAAGTATTTGCATATTGTTTTAGACGTCATTGCCTTTGGAATTTGTGCAAAAATATTCCAAAATCACGAGAATTTGATGCGTGGGCAAGACAGCTAATACGATGTTCAAGTTCGGTAGGAGCCAATTATAGGGCTTCCCAGCGGGCGAAGTCAACAGCAGATTTTATAAATAAACTTAAAATTGTAGAAGAAGAAGCAGACGAATCCATTTATTGGTTAGAATTATTTCAAGAGGTCCTGGACCCGGGTAGAAAAGAAATCAAAAATTTAAAGCAAGAGGCAAATGAACTTTTGGCGATCGTAGTGGCATCAATTAAAACTGCCCGGAAAAACAAGAACAAACAAAACCAATAATCATATTCTCTTAATTCGTACCTCGTATTTCTTCCTTCCTCCCTTGTATTTCTTCCTTCGTCTCTCATACTTCTTATTTCGTCCTTCCTCAGGTCACGAGCGTGACGCTCGCGCTAACGGGGGTGGTTGTCTTCCAATAGGGTACTGAAAAAGTTTATTAGCACTTTTGGTTCAATCTGATTTTTTATTCTTTTGAGTTATAATCATAATTAAATTCCTTACTCAATCGCTGAAGTAACTCATCCCAGCGTGGGTCGTTGTGGAGATTCTTAAACCAGGGAAAAAACCATAAATCTTCAGTATAGAGGAGAACATGATCATAGCCTTTGTCCAAATATTCAAAGGCACAATCCAAATCTCCTTTTACCGCACAAATTGTGGCAAGATCAAAGTTGAGAGTTGTTCCAAGCCTGGTTAGTTCATCTGTAGGGGTAGCCTTAATTACGTTCAAAAGTGAGTCAACCGCAGTATTGTGACCCTCTTTCTGGTACAGTATTGCCCTAAACAAGTTTTGATAGTAGGGAACAGTTATATTCTCGATGATCTTCAACGCCTTTTCTCGGGCATTATTATTATAATACATCAATCCTAAATGACCATATTCCCATGCTATGACATCAGAAAAAATTGATTCATTTACTTGCGCTTTTTTTAGTCTAAAACGCTCTTCTAAAGCGGGTATCGCCTCCTCGTAGTTTTCCAAATAATTTTCAAGAAATGCAATATTGAAGTATGCATCAGGATCTTTTGGATTTAAGATCATTCCTTTATTGGCATAATTTAAAGCTTTCTCGGGCTTACCGATTCTTGTATAGGCATGAGCAGCGTATATACAAGGTTCTTGTAAATTAGTAGAAGTTTTTAATAGATTTTCTAAGGTATTTATAGAATTTTCACCTTGGCGGGCATGCCATTGCCAGTTCGAAAGCCAGTTTATCGCGTAAACATTGGTAGAATCCAATTGAATAGCCTTTTTAGCTGCATCCAGGCCAATAGAGATGGCATCCTCCTTATCTAAGTTTCTATAATACAAGCCATACCATAGCGTAATGGCACTAAAAAGACTCCAGGATTGCGAAAAGGCGGGGTCTGATTCCAATGATAAGTGAATCAGGGAATCGGCCAAAATAGATGTACTGTCTGAAGTCTGATTAAATTCTTTTAACGCCTGAAGATATAAGTCATAACCCTCTGGCTTTATTTTTCGCAAAAGGAC
This sequence comes from uncultured Flavobacteriaceae bacterium, assembly GCA_963793325.1. Classification (GTDB taxonomy): domain Bacteria; phylum Bacteroidota; class Bacteroidia; order Flavobacteriales; family Flavobacteriaceae; genus Eudoraea. The sequence continues at coordinate 1,018,638 of CAWBZU010000002.1, read as the reverse complement.
ATCCTCATTTAGCAGAGTCAGTTGCAAGCGTTTGGCTACAATTTTAGCAATCTCATCTTGTACAATCAAGGCATCTTCCATTTTACGATCATAGGTGTCGGACCAGATATGAGAGCCGTTGTGTGCATCTATCAGTTGAACTGTGGTACGAAAGGTATCTCCGGATTTGCGCACACTGCCTTCCAGTACATAGGCAACATTCAATTCTTTGCCAATAATGTCAATGGTGACATCCTTACCCTTATAGGAAAAAGAAGAGGTTCGACTAATAACCTTCAATTCTTTATAATTCGCCAGACGGTTTAATATCTCTTCGCTGATCCCATCCGAGAAGTATTCCTGGTCTTTATTAGGACTCATATCGTCAAAAGCTAACACAGCAATAGAGGAGCTAAATTCGGGCGATAAAGGGGCAATATCTTTTTGCTCCTCTAAGGTCTTAGTAATTCTCACCTGATTAACAATCAGTAAAACAAGAGCGATACTAAGCCCGCCAATGATAAGCCGGTTGAGTTGCAGGTTCTTTTTGTCGGAAACCTTGGGGTCAAAGACAACCTCCTCAGTCTTCTTGATACCGTCGGGGCCAAAATCATACACCCAGGCGATGATAAGCCAGATCGGAAAACCTACCGCCAGTACGATAATGCTTGTTTTCATCCAAGCCTGCCCCAATTCAAAAGCGGGAATGAAAATGGAAAGCACCTGAACCAGCAGCCAAGCGACAACTAAATAGGCAATTCCGGCCTTGACCACATGCCGGCGCTGTAATTCTTTCAAGCAGTCATTAAACTTCAAAATATAGAACTATTAATTAAGTGATCGCTCAATTTTACTCTCTAATTTAAGCAATTATTCCAAAAGCATAACGGGCATATTCCAGCGCCTTGTTGTCGTCAGCAAAAGTTTTTTACGGATTTTGCGGAAGAAGTTAATCATGTTAAGGAAGTGGTTGGTGGTTACCTTAACAAGGTACGGAAATATTGTAAGGTTTTAACGTCACTATTATTGGTGAATTTCAGAGTTACACATTCGGGTGAATCACTGAAGCCATTCAGTACCGGAGTTTGGATCGAGAGGGATGGTTGGGGTGAACACCTGACATTAGGAAATAAGGTAGCATTAAAGGTTCAAAATTCAATGTTCCGGCTTAGTAAGCTGGCACGAGCGTGACGCTCGTGCGGGAGGATGATCCAATCGTTTTATACCAAGGTACCCTTAGATGCAAAAGTTTTATAGACAAAATATTGCATGACTTTCAAATGCCATGCCCAGGTACGATTGCACCAAATTAAATCACAGCTTTATCGGTAATCTGGTAATTCTTTTACCGGTAGCCATAAAAATAGCATTGCAAAGGGCCGGAATAAATGGGGGAACCGGTGGCTCTCCAACCCCTGAAGGCTTTTCCTCGTTATCAATAAAATGAACCGCGGTTTTTACTGGTGCATCGGTGATGCTGGCAACAAGGTAGTTGTTGAAATTATCTTGCATAACGGCACCATTTTGAACGGTGATCTCACTTTTTAAGGCCAAGCTGGTCCCAAAGGCGGCGCCTCCCTCGAATTGGGCCCTGATCCGATCCGGATTTACCGGCACACCGCAATCTACTGCATAATGGACCATTGGAATTTTGATGTTGTTCTTATCATCTACCTCCACTTCCACCACACAGGCCACATAGGTCAGGAAACTTCGATGGGCGGCAAAGCCCATGCCCTTGCCTTTCGGCATGCTTTTTCCCCATTCCGATTTTTCCTTCACCAATTCCACCACTTTCCGCAAGCGTTGGGTATCAGAGGGGAAGTCTTCCAATTTTTCTGCATAATTGAAGAATCCCTCCACCATGGCATTAAAATCGATTTTCCGATCGGTCCCCAGCAGATCGAGCATATTTTCAATGGGATCCATCTGTCTGGCAGCAGCCACCTGATCTACCATGGATCCTATGGCAAAGGCGTGGTTGATGTTGGCGACCGACCTTAACCATCCGATCCTAATCTGCGCTTTTGCGTCCTGCGATTCACAGGATATATTTTCAATTTCGAAGGGCATATCCAAAACGCCCATGCACAATTCGTCTATGGAAGGCCCTTTCGCTTCTGCACTTGCCGTACCTGCAATAGGTGGGAAGGCCGAACGGTGTACCCAAGCGTTGACCTTGTTGTTCCGGTCGATCCCCACTTTTAGATGTTGTGCACAATTGGAATGGTAAAAATCGTGCTGTATATCGTCCTCCCTGGTCCATAATAATTTAATGGGGGCGTTCATTTCTCGTGAAATCAAGGCGGCTTCCACCACAAAATCTGGTTTCGATTTACGGCCAAAGGCACTTCCCAACAAAGTCACGTTGACGGTTACCTTGGTTTCCTCCAATCCCAATGCACTCGAAACGGCCTGCTGTACCCATTGGGGCGACTGCACAGGGGCCCATATTTCGCAACTTCCATCCTGATTGTAATGGGCTACCGCACAAGGGGTTTCCATTGGGGAATGGGCCAAATGGGGTACCAGGAAATCGGTTTCGATTACTTTTTCGGCCTTTTTCAAGGCGTCATTTACCGAACCTTGCTTTCTTTTTACCTGCCCTTGCTTCTGGACAGACTGCTGCATCTGCAATAAAAATTTATTGGAGTCATAGGCCGCATTCACGCCCTTTTCCCAAACCACTTCCACGGCATCCCTTGCCTTTAGGGCGGTCCATGTATTATCGGCAACCACTGCAATACCTCCCAAAGGATTGGCATAGCCCATGGGGAAACTGGAAGCTTCCATTTTAAATATCTTGGTGACGCCCTCCATTTTCATGGCCGCATCGCTGTTGAACGATTTTAGACCGGCACCCGCCTCTGGATTTCTTTTAACTACGGCAATCTTGAGATTCGGGATCTGAACGTCCAAACCGTAGACCGCTTTTCCTGTTACAATATCTTCCAGATCATAGATTGCGGTTTCTTTGGTTATATATTTGAAGTCTTTTGAAGATTTTAAAGTGATTTCACTTTCCTCAGGAATCGGCAGTTCATTTGCTTTTTCGGCCAGGTAACCATAACCCAATCTTTTCCCGGAACTATGTACGATTTCATGGTTTAAGGCGCTGCATTCCGAAATATCCACTTGCCATTCTTGGGCCGCTGCCCGCAACAACATTAATTTCGCTGTCGCACCGGCAACCCTTAAGGGATGATAGAACATGCGCACGCTGTAAGAACCGTCGGTATTTTGGTCACCATATTTTTTATCCCCAATAGCCTGTACGATTTTCACTTTGGTCCAATCCGCATCCATTTCATCGGCCATGATCAGGGGTAAGCTGGTTCTGATACCTGTGCCCATTTCCGAACGGTGGGCAATTAATTGAATTTCTCCCGTACCCATTAAGGTCATATAAACATTAGGGGATAAGGCAGCATCGGGCTTCCCGGTCAAAAAAGTATTCTTGTCTTGGTTGCAGCCCAAAGGAATGCCAAGTAACAGGCCACCGCTGCCCAGGGCACCTATTTTTACAAAATCTCTTCTGGTGACTTTAAACAATTTATTATGGGATGGGTTCGGTTTCATATTAGATAATATTTTGGGCGGCGTTTTTAATGGCACTCCTAATTCGAACATAGGTTCCGCAACGGCAAATATTCCCTGCCATGGCGCTCTCGATGTCTTCGTCGGTCGGATTTTTGTTTTGTTCCAAAAGGGCTATGGCAGACATGATCTGGCCACTCTGGCAAAAACCACATTGGGGCACATTCTCGGCGATCCAAGCTTTTTGAACGGGATGAAGTTCTTCTTTTCCGACCCCTTCAATGGTGGTAATGGCCTTATCACCGATCGAGGAAATGGGCAGGCTGCACGATCGCATCGCTATGCCATCCACATGAACGGTGCAGGAACCGCACAGGGCCTTTCCGCAACCGTATTTGGTTCCCGTGAGGCCAAGTTGGTCACGAAGCGCCCACAATAAGGGCGTATCGGGATCGCATTCAATCGTTACCTTTGCGTTGTTGATATTCAGGTCGAATTTTTCCATGGGAAGCTTATTATTTAACGGACATCCATACGGTGGCAAAAAGTCTGACAGGCCTTTTACGCCTTATCTTGACAAGACCAAATCCATATTTTGACATAAGGTAATAAATATTTTGATCTGTTTTGATGTATATGCTTTTTAAATCAGAATTCGATCAAATTCGGTCGCTGGTGCAACGTAGGTTTCTTTGTACTGATAAGCCCTTCGCCATGTTTTCTGATTGGCCTTCAAAAAATGGTCGCCCGCGAGTTAGAGGTTTCCCTACCAAGATACTGAAATATTCAATGGATGATTTTTTGCCCTGAAACAACGAGCTTGATATCAAACAAAGAATTCGTTGGCTGTTGCACTCTAATGCAAATTGCGCATTCTCTAAATAGACTGGCCTAGTTCAATTGGAGATTCAGCATTCTAAAATTGCAGATCAATCAGATGATAACTCAGCATCGATATCCTTGACAATACCATCACATAAGGGGATAATCCCATACTTTTTTACGTTTATTTCCATTCTGGTGAAATAGGCAATATGCCTGGTAACAAGATAAGTCTTGTGGAATGAACAGACCACCACATTATATACCATAACCGATGCAGTAGTGCTTGGTCTTTCTTAATAAAGATGGAGCAGGAGATTGGTGACTATGAATAAAAGGCGTTGTTTGCATTTTGCCATTTTATTCTAATTAGACAAGCTTTAAAGTATCCAATAATACATTTCTAATATCATCAACTTATTCTTCTTTGATAAAGGTCGTATGCCCTAAACCACCTCTTCTAAACAAAAGATTATCCTCACTTGGGGCGTTAAAACGTATGTACCCATGAGTGCCCATTACATAAAAAATATATCCTTTATGATGTTCTAATTTAAAATCACCTTCTTTAACAATGAAATGCAATTCCTTTCCTTCATTGCTTATTTTTATTTCTTTATTCCAACCTGCTAAGCTACTATCCATTATTTTATATGTTCCCACTATAGTATTTAATATTGTTTGGGTCTTTGGTTCTAAATCTAATGTTTTGGGAATTGAATCTGTACTTTCGATAAGTTCTTGAATTTTACTATACGCTTCAAGAGCTTTAAATCGAAATCTTTGACTTATTTTAACAGTATTTCCTCTATCATTCATGTATTTGTGAACCATATTCTTATAGTGAGGATCATTGAGATAGTAATTAATTGCTGCCTCGGTCACAATGCCCCTTTGCTTTTGTAAAAAAAAACTATGTTGATTATATCCATCATCAACATTTTTATATGCAGTTTCCCTTGCCCGTGAATTAGATGCGTCTATATCAGTTTTTATCGTCACATAAAGATTCTTTAAATCCTTAAGTATAGGTTGATACTTTTCAGGAACGTTGTCTAAGTTCCTCGCTAAGTTATCGTAACCACTGGTATTAATAACGAAATCGACATAGTTATATCCTAGCCTATGTCCCAGTTTGTTGCCACTATAGTCTTTTGGTGTGGATTTATTATTTAGTATTGAGTCTTCAATTGAACAATCTCTGATAAAGCTATCGAGGACTTGTTTAGAACGCTCAATATCAATCACTAAATCTTGTTGAATTTCTTTTAAAATGCTCGTGATTTTAACATCATTGATTTGTTGTTGGTTCCAATTATTAATACTCAACGCAATCAGAATCCCAATTACAACAAGAACAATCTCACCAATGGCATACCTTATATACCTTAAGGGCTTGTTGTCGTCTGTGAGTTGTTTGCGGATTTTGCGAAAAAAAGTAAGCATCAGAAAAATAGTTTAGTTAGTCTATTCTAAGGTAAGGAATTGTAAATAAGTCAGGTTAACCAATTATGGTATGATTTCATTAATATGAACATTCAAAGCAAGGAATCTTTTTACAATATCCGCATATCGATTTGCATGGGTATGTTGTAATGACAGAAATTCACATAAAGTATCATAGTTCGTATAATCATTCTTTAGTTCTTGAAAATTATTCTTGGATGACGATTAACACTAAATCACAAAACATTTAGACTACGATATGGAATTGTTTTCATGTAGGCCTTTCGTTCATTTTCTAATTCCATATTTAACACTTTCACACAATCAATCAGATTTTTCTAATTCGTTAGTTATAATTTGAAGAACTCTTTGGGTTTCTTCAAGACTTTCCTCAATCGAAATGTTGAACCAATTCCTGGAATTCTTAATCGTACGCAACCAACTATAAAAAATCTTGTCCTCCATTAATTTTTCAAAATCAAAAGGAGAAAAATTGAAATTTTCCTCCCGAAGAAAATATTTCTGGCGCAACCTGACCAAATCCATATTGTATTTCATCATCCTCTCCTTTCTGGTCAGGGGCACTTGAACTGTCTCCTCAAAAAGATTGATAATTTCCTTCCTCAGGTCCTTATTAAGGATAATCTCAACCCCTACATGTTTTAAGGATTCATACCCAACAAACGAGATCATGCTGCCGGGATCCTCCAAGGATAGTGACCAACCAAAGTATTTATTAAGTGAATCGTTATAAGTCAATTTATTCTCAACGGTATTTAGGATGATATCACTTGCCCTATCGCAATATTCATTCGCGTCTATATGGGCCTGCATTTTCTGGATTGTGGACTCCAGGCTTTCAACCATATTCTGCAAAATTTCTCTCTCAACAATCCTTTCTTTGCGGTATTCATTCCAGTTATTGATCTGCAATGCAAACAGAATACCAATAACGACGAGCACAATCTCCCCAATAGCATAGAGCAGGTATTTACTGAACTTATTTTCAGTTAGAAGTTGCTGTCTTATTTTCCTAAAGAATTTGATCATGGGAAGTTATGCGTTGGTTGTCCTTCCTAAGATACAGAATTATCCAACACGCCTGATAATAAGACAAATATGGAGGATTTAACAGACCACCACATTGTGGAGAGCAATAGATGTAGTAGTGGTTGGCCCCGATACCAATACCTATCGGGAGGGGTCGAGACGGGATGAAGGCAAGTCATGTGTTATACCTTATACATATGGCAATCACTAATCACCTAAACCTATTTTTTGCAACAGTGCCTGAAACCTGGGATCCGAGTGAAGGTTTCGAAATTCATACAGAAATGGAAATTCACCATGTGCTTCTCCTTTCTCGACTGCTATTTCAAGCCAGTCAAGTGCCTTTTCGTCATCGCCGAGAATGCCATAAAGGCTTGGTTTTTCCCACAAATAATGGGTCGACTCAATTCTTCTTTTCAAAATCCCATCGATCCCTGAAACTTTATAAATACTGTCCATCTCCTGTGGCTCCATTACGTCCATAAAATTTCCGTACAAGCGTTTTAACCCCTCAAAAGCGGCTTGCTCATTTCCTAATTCCCTGTTTATCCGAAAATCACATGCAGCTATCCAGGGATGATCCTTCCCATGATTGAGTTCCCTACAACGTTGTAAATCGGGCAGAGCCTCCTGGAACTGACCTTGATTAAAATAGGTTTTCGCACTTACATAGCGTAATACAAATGACAATGGATCCAGTTCAATGGCTTTATTTACGTGTTCTCGGGCTTCTTCATGCTTTCCAATGAAGCTTAGATATTCGGAATAATAATGATGAACCGTCGGGTAGTTTGGATTAATTTCAATGGCTCTGAGATACTCCCGTTCTGCAGTTTCCCAATCCTTGTCTATATAGGTATAGATCGAAGCCAGAACATTATGAGCTTCAGCTAATTGATCATCCAATCCCAAGGCTTTCTTCGAAAGATCAACAGCTTTATCTCTGCCTTCGGTCTCATCTATATGACCTTGTAGGGCCATTAAATTATAAGTATCCGCCAAACCCGCATAAGCCAGACCATATTCGGGATCTTCCTCAATAGCCTGTTGAAAGTATTCGATACTCCTTTGATATCCTTCTCCTGTGCGTTGATTCCAATAAAAGCGGCCCAGTTGATACAACTCGAAAGCTTTAATATTTTTAGTACGGGCCATTTTGAACCGGGTACTATCAGCTGGGGATAATTTGCCTTTCAGTTTAAAAGCAATATTTTTTGCAATATCTGACTGGATATCGAAAATATCCCCGGATGGTCGTTCGTAGATCTCTGACCACAAATGCTTATCACTGGTAGCCTCAATAAGTTGTGCCGTAATTCGTAAACGATTGCCGAATTGCCTGTAACTACCCTCAAGAATAAGATTTACATTAAGCATACCTGCAATTTCTGGTGTTGTTTTTTCAGAATCTTTAAACGTCATCACTGAACCGCGGGAAATTACTTTATCAAATATATTGATTACGGATAGGTGATGGATGATCTCTTCTGTAAGTCCATCACACATCATTTCCTGATCTGGATCACTACTCATGTTTTGAAACGGGAGGACAGCAATAGATGTCTCATTGATACTAATCATGTCTTGCGTTGATCCGGAAACTAATCTCGTTTCCGCGAAATTGAAAAATAAAAATAAGCTAATCGCAATGATGAACAGAATTGTTATAGAAATAGTGATGAGCATAGATTTCGATATGCTGCTTCCTTTTAAAACTTGACTTGAAATCTCTTTTGGCAAAGGCAACCCCACGCCTTGTAATGCATAGGTTCTTACTCCATAAGCTACGTTCTTGAGTTTTACTTCTCCCAAATATTTGGTTGAAGTATTACTTTGCCCCTGAACGGCTTTTAAGATGGCATCGGATATATAGATCCCCCCCGGATCGGCGATGGATTCTAATCGGGATGCTACATTGACCCCATCCCCATAGATATCATCATTTTCAATCGTAATATCACCTAAATGAACGCCTATCCGTAGCTTCCCATCAAATTTGGCTCTTGCTTGTTCTTGAATCTCAACTGCACAGTTCAAAGCATCCAAAGCAGTACTGAATTGTGCCAATGCACCATCACCCATTTCTTTGAGCCATTTACCATTATATTTTTTAACTAATGGTTTCTGGATCTCCTTGCTGATACGAACAAGTTCCAGCGCTTTTTTAGAGCTTTTGCCCATCAAAGCAGTGTACCCAACAATATCGGTAAACATAATAGCCGCAAGTTGACGGGATTGAGACATTGAATTACGAATTAGTGAATACAATTTACGAAAAATGCTTCAGTAACACATTCAAAATGTGTTATTTGGCGTACGGCCGCATTGGGCCGAAAGGGGTCTTTAGAATAAGACTAATTCATACATGGTAAGGCAACACAACAGGTCAAATTAGAGCGTTTTCTATTTTAGACAAACCGTCGGAACAGTTATTAAAAAATGCCATGGAACGGCTCAATCTTTATGCCAGGGCCTATGACCATATTCTAAAATTAGCCAGGGCCATAGCCGATTTAGAAAACAGCCAAATTTTTGATGGGAACCACATTAGTGAGGCCATTGGGTATCGTAGTCTGTATAGGGAAGGTTGGCAGGGGTAAAGGTTCTCCTAGTGCATAAAATTCCTTTACCTAAGATTAATTCTCTCCATAATTTCAATATACCTTGGTTCCTCCTGATAGGCCCTTGTAAGCGGTCCTATAACAGCATAATAGGGTAGATTCGGATCTCTTCTGATGTACATTTTTTCCATCCAATAAAGTGATTTCTCCCTATTGTCCGCTAAGAGATATAGCTGCAAGACTATACCAGTCAACAGGTGCGTGCTGTCACTTATCTCTGCCAAGGCATCGGCAGTATCGTTCAAAGCTGTGTTAAAACCACCACTTTCATAGGCTTTCTCAAGTATTTTAATAACTTCTTCCTGACCACCTAACCGGATAATCCGTTTCAAATGTGCAATTGCCTTATCATGTTGTTTTGTTAGTGTGAAAGTGTTCAAAAGAAGAATATTGCCAAGGGCAGGGTTATCCAAGGGCTCATATATGCGCAGATATTCTTCATATTTTCCCTGATGTACCAACATAACACCTCGGAACCCGTGAATCAAAGGACTAAGAGGATCTGTCTCCGTGGCTCTGTCCATTTGTTCCCACGCTTCATCCCATCTGTTTTGAAACATGAGAATATGAGCATAAAATGCCCTGGCTTCAGAAAAATTAGGGTTTAATTCAAGACATTTATTCAAAGCATTATTACTGGCTTCCCATTCATAATCCGTATTTCCCAATTTGGCGGCCTGCCAGCGCCAAACCTCAGCATCTGTGCTATCCAGTTCAAAGGCCTTAGCCAGGTATTCTTCCATTTTTGGATCTGCCACTTCTGGTGATATAAGACCCAATTGTTTTCTGGCGATCCAAATTCCCGATAGTCCCCCATAAGCTGCACCAAATAATGGGTCTATCTCCACCGACTTCAAAAAATACTGTTCAGCGTCCTGGAATCCTTTAGGTGTTAGCAGAGCGAGGCTGATTCTCCCTTTAATATATAATTCATATGCTTCCGGATTTACAGTATATGATTTCTTAAGCAGATCTTTTGCCTGAGGGGTAAGTTTAATATTAATTTCATTCGCAATAGTTTTGGCCACCTCACTATACAGGTTAACAATATTTTCTTTTGCTATCTCATAAGTTTTTGACCAGATTTGACGCTCTTCAGGATATGCATTTACTAAATTAAATTGAATATTGATCTGATCATCAGCTCTAAGCAGTGAAGCTTCAACTATTGCATCAACATTCAATTCGGATGCTATTTCTTTAATAGTTTTTTCTGTTTTGGCATAGGATAAAGTGGAGGTCCTTGAAATCACCTGTATTGACCCTAATTGGCCTATCTCACCAATAAGTCCAAATTGTATCCCTGACGCCAGGTATGCCTGAGTTGAATCTCCGGTGTGATTTGAAAAAGGAAGTACTGCCAATGATTGGATATCGTAAATGTTGTTCTTATAAAACCTATTCCATAGTAGCAAACTTCCTAGAATCAGAACACTTGTTACTATGCTATAAAAGGAAACAGATCTAAATATCGATCTGGGTTTTGTTACAGAATTGAAAAGGCTTTTAACTTTAGTTGTAGAGGGCAGAGGTATTCCATCTCCTAAAATGGCATGTGTTCTAATCCCTTCACTTACATTTTTGAGTTGTGCTTCACCCAGGTATATTGATTTTATATCACTATTACCCCTAATCGAGGTATGAACGGAATCAGATATGTATATGCCTCCCGGATCAGCTATAGATTCCAGCCTTGAAGCGATATTTACACCATCTCCAAAAACATCACCCCCCTCGGTAGTAACATCCCCAAGGTGAATGCCAATACGAATTTTACTTTTTAAATCTTTATTAGCGTTTTTCTGAATAGCAATTGCACATTTAACGGCATCATAAGCACTGGTAAAACTGGCTAGTACCCCATCTCCCATTTCTTTCAACCATTTTCCACCATGCTGTTCTATGAGCGGTTTTTGGAGGGCCCTATTGTCACTAACAAGATTTAGGGCTTTTTTTGAATCGCTGCCCATCATTTTAGTGAAGCCGGCTATGTCGGTAAACATAATGGCCTGGAGTTGACGTTTTTGTTCAGTCATGGTTTAATAAGGTAGCAATTTCAAAGGAAAATGGCAACAATACAGCAACCAAAAACGGGGGAAGCGCGACCCTTAACTACTCTCATACTTAAACACAGTATAGATATTATGACCAATCAGACCACCACATTGTAGAGAGTAACAGATGTTTTGGTGGTTGCGAAACATTGTTAGCTCCAAACGAATCATTCACCCAATTTCACCATTTCATCCTGGACGAGTTGGAGGACTCTTTGGGTTTCCGTTTTGCACAATAACATCTCCTTAAGAACTCTATTTCTTCCACCCTCTATCTCCCGCACAATTGTCATAAACTTTTTATCTTCTATCAGAGAACCGTAGTCCAAGGGGATCAAACCTGTATCAAAGGGTCCAATGTAAAAATAATCCTGCATCCACAATGGATTACTACCCCAGGTGGCATTGACCACTTCTGTCTCCTGGATATATCTTGGATAACTTATTTCAAATAGCGATAAGATTTCATCTTTAAGCATTTTTGATGTAAGAATTTCAAAACCAATATTTTTCAGAGATTCGTACCCATTTGTATTTAATTTTAATAAGTAAGAACCTGACCTGTTCAATTGGCTAAAATGATACTTTAATGTATCTGCGTACGACTTTCTTTCTGCAATAATCTCTATCAAAGTCCGAGTGCTCTTTTTAATTTCAATCATCTCGGCGGCAGCGATATCAATAAGAGCAATGTTTCTTTCTAAATTGTTCTCTAACTCAAGTAAAATGCTTTTTTCGATAATTCTCTCCTTCCTCCACTCATTCCAGTTATTGATCTGCAAGGCAATTAGAATACCCACTACCACTAAGACAATCTCACCAATAGCATACCTGATATATTGTATAGGCTTGTTATCATCTGCCAGTTTTTTACGTATACGTCTAAAAAAATTAGTCATAGTTTTTGCTTTAAACGCCAGCGCGGCAGGCTGGCCCATTCGCTAAAAACATTCACTGAATGTTTTTTTAACGCTCTGTCCTGGAAGAAGTTGATCATTGACAGCAGGAGGTTGGTTCTGAACTCTAAGGTAAGGAATTCGCATTAATATTATTTGTCATCCCAGTGGTACAGTCAAATAAGACCACTTCTTAAAGGAATTTTTAGAATTTGACACGGCACAAAGAGTCATTCTTTACAAATGCTTCCCATAAGTGTTTCCGGAATATTTATACCTGCTCAGGGATAGCGCTTGATCAGATGGTATGTAAACGTGATGATTTCTTTATAGTTTTCCTTGGAAATCTTTTCGTCTATCCCATGAAAGCGGGTAAAACTTTCAGCATCAATCCTGAGTGGGTAAAAGCGGTATACATCATCGGAAATATCGTAAAAATAGCGGGCGTCCGTTCCACCGCCAACCAGTCCGGGAACCACTACGGCCTCCGGAAATACAGAGCGAATCGTTTTTTCAAGTATCCTGAAGGCCTCCGAATCAATACCGGAAACACGGGAGGGGTTGGTGAGGAAACCAACCGTTTCCACCCTTATTTTATTGCTGATGGTATTTTGTATATGGGTTTTTACAGATTCAATGGTCTCTCCCGGAAGTATTCTGAAATTGATGGTAGCTTCTGCCACAGTGGGGATTACATTGTTTTTAACGCCGCCTTCTATAATGGTAGGGGCAGTAGTGGTATGGGCATTTATGGAATGTAAAAGGGAATTCTTGAACATCCATGGGTTGGCATATTTCATTTTGTCCATAAATGGGAGTTCGGCCCCCATATATTCAAACTGATAATCGATAGGAGAGACCAGCTTATAGGGAAGCTGGTTCTCTTCCAGGTCCACAATGGCCTGGGCAAGCATCCCAATGGTATTTTCCCTTGGAGGTCGGGAACTGTGACCTCCATTGGTTTCCACGATAAGCCGGAAGGATGCAAATCCCTTTTCTGCCAGGTTAACCATGGCAACTGTATTATCAATTCCCTGGACCATGTTTTCCGCTAAGAACCCGCCTTCATCCAGGGTCATGGCAGCATGTACTCCCTTATCCTTAAGGTGGGCTGCAATCCCCCCAGCTCCATTGCTTCCGCCAACTTCCTCATCGTGCCCAAAGGCCAGGTAAATAGTTCGTGATGGGGTAAAATTTTCTGCCAGTAATATTTCTACGCTTTCCATTACCGCCATCAATGAACTCTTGTCGTCCATGGTTCCCCTGCCAATAATAAGGTCGTCGGTAATTTTTCCTTCAAAGGGGCCGGCTTCCCATTTTGCGATGGTTGGCTGATCTACCGGGACAACATCCTGGTGTGACATCAAAATTAATGGCTTCTTTGACGGATCGGAACCTTTCCAGGTATATAGCAAACTGTATTCATTGATCTTTTCCAGGTTCAGTTTTTCATGCAGCAGGGGGAAAGTTGCCTTAAGGAACCGGTGAAACCCATTAAATGCAGTAGAATCCGGGGTGGCGTCTTCACTGTACGAAATAGTTGGAAAAGTAACTGCTCCGGATAAGTTCCGGAAAACCTGATCAGGAATTTGCAGTGCTTCCAGCTTATCCGGTGCTACCTGCTTTGAAGTGAGCTTCAGGGTATTGAACAGAAGTATTCCGGCTATAAGTACAATTGCTGCCAGAGAGGTGTAGCCTAATTTTTTCATATAATGATTTTTAAATATGATATATCTCTTTAATTAATGTTTATTACCTTAATTGGAAGTTTGATCAATAAACTCATCCACATCTTTTTTGAATTTTTCCATGGATGGTATATGGGTATACATCATATGTCCGGCTTCGTAATATTTCATGATGATATTCTTTTTCAATTCAGAATCCAATCCCATATGATTGATTGAATATTCTACCCCAAAAAAGACAGTAGCCAGATCGAAATACCCATTGAGAATTAATATTTTCAGATTCGGATTTCTTTTCATTGCAGAGGTCATATCGGGCAAAGTGCTGACAGCCACCTGTGCATTCCAAATAATATTACCCCTATGGTTCCAGTCCCATTTGAAGCCCTTTCTTGAACCTGCGGTGGTGGTATAGCTCAAATCTTTTCGAACCTTTAAGTCATTGTATAAATAATCTTTGTAGGCAGAAATGTAAGGCGAAGAAATTGCATCACTCTGGGGGTCTGTCAAGGCATCCTGAGATAACAAGTCTTCATTTATGCCCGTAAACCTTGAATCAAGCCTGCCGACGGTTAGCCCATCTACCCTTAGAAATTCCTGAAAATACTCAGAATTGGTAACACGTAAATCCGCCTTGAGCCAATAGGATTTGGTTAAACCTGAAAAATCTGCCAATTTTTGTGCCATAGCCTCTTTCTCAGATAATGTTAACTGGTCGCCTTTGAGTAGGCTTGGGGCATATTCATTTGCAGTGAAGTTTCTTACGTCCTTTAAGAATGCTTCCAGGTTTTCCCCCTTATCTTTTACTTTATTATGATACCAGGCGGTAGCGGCATACGTAGGAAAATGGACCAAATAGGAAATGTCATCCCCCGGGCCAAATAACAAATGCTGTAACTCAAAAACTGCAGATACCATAATAACACCATTCATTGCAATGCCTTTATCCTGAAGGTACTTCACTAATCCCGCATTCCTGAAGGTACCATAGCTTTCACCCAATAAATATTTGGGCGCATTGAATTTTTCAGCCCGTATAATAAATTGTTCTATAAATAATCCAATACTTCTTATATCCTGATCTACTCCCCAAAAATCTTCCCACTTTGCTTCTCCAACAGGTTTACTAAAACCAACACCAATTGGATCTATCATAACCAAATCGGCTTTATCGAGAATTGAAAATTCATTGTTAACAACCTTATAGGGAGCTGGCTTTGTATAGTCCGGGTCATTAATAGCCACCCGTTTGGGTCCTAAAACCCCAAAATGCAACCAGAATGAAGCGGATAACGGCCCGCCATTAAAGGCAAAAACAATAGGCCTGTTTTCATTTGAATTTGCTTTCTTATAATGGGTGAAACCAAACAGAGCGATGGGCTTATCATTCTCATCCCGCAATTGTACTGTCCCGGTTTCAGCATCCAGGCTTATTGTTTTACCATTAATTGTTACGGCCTGTGTTGAGGTAAATATTTCACCCTTGGGCAATTCCTTTTCTTCAGATTTTTCCTGAGCGAATGATACTAATGCAAAGAGGATAAACAAGAAGGTACAAAGATGGTTTTTCATAGTTATGGTATGTTATTTAAAAATTTACGCCTGGTATGTGTTAGATGATATTGCTCATAAAAATAAGCGATAGTTATAATCTAAATATATTTTCTGCGTGCCAAGATAATGATTGAAGTTCAAATAGTATAAGCTCAAATAACTTTTAATTCATCTATTTAAAAATAATACCGCTACATTGTATAGAGCAACAGTTGTATCTGTGATTGAGCTGTAAGGTTCATTTTAAATAGGGCTAAAAAGTATTGAAATACATAATAATCACGTCATAAATCGGTTATTAGGATATAAAAAGCTATATTCATCTTGTTGCAACTTATCCGAAACTTGAATTTACCTATGCAGAGATTTAAAATCCTGGCATGCATTACAATTTTTATCCTGGCACTTTTTGCCCTTACCAAAAGTGTCAATGGTGCTGTATCCAATTCTGAGCCCAAAGAGGCAACTTCATCCAATAAACCAAAGAAAACCCTGGCCGATAAAAATGAGGCTCAGCTATATAAATGGCAGCAAGAGGAATTGAAAGTTGCCGTAAAAGCATATTTTGACAAAGCCATTGCAACCGGACAAATAGTGGGTGCCGGGGTGAGCATTGTAAAAGGAGATTCGATTTTAATTTCAGGCGGTTTCGGTAAAAGAAACAGTAACACAAATGCCGGCGTTGACGGCCAAACAGTTTTCAGACTTGGATCCCTGTCCAAAGGATTTACCGGCATATTGGCCGCCGATTTGAAAAATGAAGGCAAATTGGATTGGGATGATAAGGTCAGTGATTATATTCCGGGATTCCAGCTGGGAGATAGAAATAATACGGCTAAAATTACGCTGGCCAATCTTTTATCACATACTTCAGGAGCACCATACCATAGTTACACCAATCTTATTGAGGCCGGATTGTCATTGACAGATATTGCCACACGCTTTAATGAAGTAGTACCAATAAGTAATCCCGGTTTAATGTATAGCTATCAGAACGCCCTGTTTGCACTTTCCGGAGAGATGATGTACAAGGCCACCGGGCAGGAAATTACAACATCATTGGAGGACAGGTTTTTTAAACCATTGGAAATGTGCTCCACTACAATGGATTATGAAACATTGCTGCATACAGAAAATGTTGCTATGCCCCATTACCGGGGGCGAAGCAGGTGGAAGCCCAAAAAGCTTACTGACCATTATTTTAATGCGGTAGCAGCCGGGGGTATAAATGCCAGTGCCCTTGATATGGCGAGGTGGATGCGGTTTTTACTGGGGCATAACCCGGAGATAATGAGCAAGGCAGCTTTAAAAGAGGCTTTTAATCCATTTATAGAAATTAAAGGCCACAGCAAATATTACCAACGCTGGCCCGGGCATATATCATCGTATTACGGTTTTGGGTGGAGGATCCATAAGTTTACAGAGGATGATACCAATCAGGAAAAAACCATTTGGCACCACGGCGGAAGTGTAAATAATTTCAGAAATGAAATTGCCGTCTATCCGGAAGCCGATCTGGGGATTTGCGTTCTTTTAAACAATAATTCCAGGCTGGCAAAGACGGTGGTTCCTGACTTATATAAGATTATTCAACAGGTATATGACCAGGCCACCGCCAAAATTGCCTCTAACGGCAATCCACAAACTGTCCCGCTGTTATAACCAAAATTTTGGATTAAAAAATCCTTGAAAGTCTTTAAAAATAATTCTCGCAATGGAATTCTTTAATGCTGAAGTGTTGGCCTGAAAGTAAAGATGGCCCTAGGCTAATTTTGACTTAGCCCCGTTTCTTAATGTTGCTCTAATTTATTAAAAATCAGGGGCATTGATTCATGGTCTATTGCTTCCAGTTCAATTAGTTTCAATGATTTGACCATATGAAGTGTATTGGTTTTATACTTTTTGAAATGTGGTGTTTGCAGATGTGCTTCGTAGGCCTCTTTATTCCCATAGATTTCTAAAATCCTGATTTCGGTTGGGGCCTCTTTTTGAAACATGGGATAAATGGCAATCACTCCGGGTTCTAATCTGACCGATGCTTCCGATTCCTCTTGAAGTATAGCAATGTATTCATCAAGATAATCGGCATCAATCCCGATTTCAGCAATCCTAATTATCATATTTTTGGAATGGAGTGCATTTTTCTTTTGGTCTTTCACCCCGCAAGAATTAGTAAGCAGGGCGATTGCAAATATTAACAATCCCAATTTTATAAACTTCATATGATCTTTGCTTTAGTAAGGCTTACCGCTTGTATAAACTAAGATACACTATTATTAATGACACCAAAAGAGTATTAGGTCAATGAAAATGTTATGAGTACTTTACGGTTTAGGTGTTTGCATAAGTACACAAAACATAGGCCAGCATTTTTGGAGGTAGCACCTATTAATTCCTTAACCCTAATGAAGGAATGCCGGGTTTTAACATTAAACACAGAATATTTAACTTAGATCTATATATACCAGTTGCTGTCGCGATATTTCCCGGATTAATCCTCCTGATGTGCTAGTTTCTTTGTTAACACAAGTATTTTTTTCATTTCTTTTCCCCAGCGCGTCCAGTTAAGTTCCTCTCCATATTTTTCTAGCGCCATATTTGACATTTTACGAAACAGTTCTTTGTCATCAATTAATTTCATGATTAGATCTGCATATGCCGTGCTCGTTGCACTTTCAGGCAGAATAAATCCATTCACGCCATCTTCAATAACCGAAGATGTTCCCCCGGTATCCGTTGTAATCACGGGCAAACCGTAGGCATTTGCTTCACAAAAAACAATACCAAAACATTCAGCCCGGGTAGGCATAAAAAATAAATGGGCTTCGTAAAACAAGCTTTTAAATTTAAGCATGTCCTCCTGCTTATTTTTATCAAGAAATGGAATAACTGTCATTCTTGGATGTGTTAGGGGTGGGATACAACCACAAACTGTCAAATGTACTTTGTATCCTTTTTTATCTAAATAATCAATGGTTTCCAGGGCAATATCACCTCCCTTTCGTTTCCAGTCTACACCAACAAAGAGGATATTGATATCGGAATCATATTGCTTTATTAAGCCTTCTTTGTCAGGGTTTTCGTCAATATTGGCGCCTAACTTAACTAAGAAAGGATTCTTTGCATAATAATCTTCTTTTGCTGAATTAAGAGCCCAGCTTGAAGGATATACCTGGGTAATTGATTTGTTTATGGCAAGAAACTCAATTTCATTGCTAATCTTTACGGATTTTGATGAAAAAGGGCCAAAAGAATCGTAATAATTATATATTAATTTAAAGGTAGTGTCTGATAAGTAACAAATGGGAATGTCCGTTTTTAAATGAGCGATTTCGATAGAAGCAGTTGGAGCAAATAAAACATCAACATTGGTTGTTTTTATTATATGATCAAAAAAACGACCGTGATACCTGCTTCTTATATGATTATGCAATCTATTGAATTTTTTTTGGTAAAATATGATGTGAAAAATTGAGCTTCCAAGCAGTTCTAATTGCATTTTGATATAATTAAATCTGCTTAATTTAACGGGGCCAAGAAGAACTACATTTCCAAATTCATTTTTTATTTGCTCACTCATTCGAAAATATGCTCCTGACCAGCTTCTTTTGTCCTCAGGATCTTTGGCCGTAATTATTCCTACTATCAAATTCTTGTCATTCATATCTTTCTCTAATATTCATGGTAAAGGTTGGTGAAGGAGCCATTTCACTAGTGCTGGCTATTCCTTTTCCTTCAACAGGCTCAACTACGAAAAGGCATTTTGCATGTATCAATTTTCTTAATTGTTTCGTTTTTGATATACTTCTCTCTATAATCATAGCATTTAAATAAAGGACATAGTTACAAATTAACTACCTTTTATAAGAGCCAAGATAATGATTGAATAGGGAATAGTAATAGTCCGGAAAAATGATCACTAAATAAAAAAACCGCCACAATCTGCTGTGGCGGTTTTTTTTATTCCCTGATGTAAGTTTAATCTATACTCCATCTTTTGTTTGATAGAGTTTAAAAATATACTTTAAGCTTTTAATCTTTTAAATATAAATCGGGTAATAAAAATACCTGTTCCATCACCTTTGCCTGAGTCACTTTCAACACCGCTTGTTACAAATGTCAATTCCCATCCTTCTTCTAACATAGTATTCACTTTTGATGAAAGCAAGGCGTCATTGGAAGCGACATTTTGAAAATTAATACCGGTGGCACTGTAGAAATTAAGAATCTTAGTTTCATCAAAATCATCTACCTTGGCATCTCCTCTTTTTGATTTATTCTGACTGTTATCTTCTTCTGTTCTGGAGGAAGTATATTCCTTATAATCTTTGTCTTCCTGGGCGGAAATGATCCTGGATCTTCCTAGTCCCATTGGAACAACAGATTCAATACTGGTAACAATTCTGTACTCAAAAGTTTGGGCCTTCATTTCCAGTATGGAAACGAGTAGTAGTGCTGCAAATAAAATTTTTTTAATCATTTTGGTGGTTTTTTAGTTTAAAACATTGTTTAGAAGAAATATAAACTCCCAATTCGGGAAAATATTGTCAATTTCAGTGATTAATTTTTACTGAAAAAGTGTTTACAGATATTTAAGCCAGCGGGCCGATTCGCCACTAAAAACTAATCCTGGTCCCATTTGATATCATTGGGATACCCGTCAATAAGACCTTTGGAACCAACAGACCTTTGATCTTTAATTGGCAAAATAGCGTTTCGAAACCAGATAAAGTTGTTCAGTAGGTTGAAGCATTTGGTTGTTCTGCTCTAAGTATAGAACTATCAAAAAGAAATGGTTCCTCCAAATCGATTGGTTTCTATTAGAATTCAGACCTGTTTCAGGTTTCCTTCAGCAGGAAATTAAATTGATTTTCCATATAAGTGATTACGGCTTCAATTTCTTTTTTTAGCTCTTTTTGAAGATCAATATTAACTATACAAGAAAGACTTATCGCACCAACAAGTTCTGATGTTTTCCTATTAGACAAAATACAATAACGAAGTTGAGGAGAAGATCCTCCATAAAAATCAATTCCGTTTTCAAAAACTCCTTTTACACTCCTATAATCATGGCAATTACCGGTTAATAGACGTAATTCCTCCCGCACTTTTTTTGGTAACTGGTTAAACCGTTCAATATTGAGGTCAAAGGCCCCATAGAAATTATTTAATAAGACTTTAAGGGAATCGCCAAATATAAAAGTTTCGGTCCCCTTTACTTTAAGACCATCCCATGTATTCTCTTTGCGCTCTAGGGGGATGATCTGGGTTAATTTCCAGCCAATTTCCGTTGCAAGGGTTACAGAATCTAAAGCTACCGTTTCTTTAAATTCAAGCGCTTTAAGGACTTTAATTGACTTGGTGTATTGACTGGATAAATTTTCTATATTACCTTCAATATTGCGGAGGTCTCTTTTTAAATCCTGATATATGGATCGCACATAATTTTTTTCTCTGATAATTGCTCTCCGCTCCTCATTCCAGTTATTAATTTGAAGGGCTATCAAAATACCCAGAACTACTAAAATTATCTCGCCAATAGCGTACTTAAGGTATTTCAAAGGCCTATTTTCATCAGAAAACGTCCTGCGTATTTTTCGGAAGAATGGTATCATGGTTAAGAGCTAAAAGATGGTTGGTTATCCTTCCTAAGGTACTGAATTATTATAAGAGACTCCAAGTCAGCAGGTAATAAGTATAATTAACCGATCCAACTTTCTTATTGCAGAGGGTATCCTGTTAGCCGAAACCTCTTTTTATAGCAAGAAAAACTTTGTCTATCCTATAAGATGTATGCCCATAAGTTACCTACAGAATGCACAAACTGGTGCTAACCTTTAATAAAAAAACCCAACCTGCTATAGGTTGGGCTAATTCATATTTATGAATACCTTATTTAATTAAGGCGCAATATCTCCGAGACTGCAGATCAATCCAATAAAGTCTGCAGGAGGGAGTCCGCCAAGTTCCTCTTTGGTAACCGTTTCAGATGTGCCACCGGCCGTTAAGGTATAGGTGTCATCTCCATTATCGCAAATCTCAATCGTTTCGCTTTGGACCGTACAGGTATCACAAGCTCTCTCATCATCATCGTCATCGGAGCAACTGGTAAATCCAAAAGTCATTGTTGCTAACATGGACATACCTAAAATACATTTCTTAAACATAATTTCTGTTTTATAAAAGTTATAAAAACTAAAACGAAGGTTTTTACAATATATTTCACCCTAAGGATCTCAGTAAGGATAATATCAGAAGATTAAATGAAGGATTATAGGGCATGAGGAAGGTACGCACGGCAACGTGGATGACCCTAAATAAATTAATTGGCCGTATTTAATTTTGTGTCCCAGACTTAATTTGGTCTGGATTCTATCGATCTTTTTTCAAAATCAAAAAGTGACTATCCATGACATTGCCTACAAAAATATAATCATTATATACCGCCGCTACAGTTGATGCTGACATAAGCTCACCATCATCCAAAAAAACAATTTCCTTGCTGTAATCCCCCTTATTTCGGTAATCAATTGTAATAATTTCGGAGGGGGAGATGGGTTTGCTGCCTTTTGCATAGGCTGTAAATGCCAATAAGGACGGATGACATCCAATCCAAATTTTTCCTTCAGGGGTAAATTCGATATTATCAACCCCTGTTCCACATTCCACATTCTCAATAAAGTCTAAATCACCGGTATCTTTGATATGGAATACTTTTACCAAAAAATCCCGGGGAGAGGCAATGAACAGCAGGTTTCGATTAAAGTCTAGGTTAATGCCATTGGCATATGCAATTCCATCTGCCACTTCCCGATAATCCTTACCGTCAAAATAAACCACATTAGAAGCTGCCCAGCCCAAATATTCTTCTGCTAATTTGCCCAATCCCTTGGTATAACCATGATCATTGGTGAAATAAAATCGTTCCTTGTCAATTGCAACAATATCATTTGGGCTAATTATGGAATTGTCCTGCAGGGTTCGAATATGAGTCAGACTATCATTATACAATTCAAAAACTTCTATGGAATGTTCACCATCAAAATGATTAATAGCGTAGACCCTGTATCGATTTTCTGCAATTCCAATCATGGAGATACCATGCGGATAAAAGGGTATTTCAAGATCAGTAGTTAGTTGAACAGGCTGAAACTTTGTATTGGTAAGGTTTATATAATATAAATGCCCCTGTGCTTTGTTACCATCTCTTCTGCCTGCCCGATCATCCGATGAAAGCAAAATAAAGTCATCCTCATAACTTATCTGCATATCTTCCACACCCGGAAGTTCTATTTCCTTTTCTATAGTTCCGGCAAAAGAGTTTTCTATTTTGCGGAAAAACCCCGTTGAATAAAAAATGTAGCACACATAGGCTATAATTATCAAAAACAAAATGGCTGTGACTTTTAATATTTTTATCATTTGGTTATTTTTTATTCAAACAGAAGGAATGCAATTTTTCTGAAATCATCTTCAGAAAATAAAGGTATGTATATACTTCAGCAGGATGGATTGGTTCGCGGTTGACGGAGGGGTAGGGGTATATGAAAAACGATCGGTATTCAGACCAGAGTTAAATACTATCCAGAGGTCCTGGCCTTCCCTGAAATTCCATCGAAAGCGCACATTCATCGCAAAAAGATCCTGAGAACCATTGTATTGTACAAGGGCATTGGTGGAAATCTTCCGGTTTACAGCTGTGCCAATACGCAGCCTGGCAACGTGAAAGTTCAACAAATCGCCCCTATTGTTAAACTCCCCATAATTGTAATTGTATTCCAGGTTTAGTTGAAAGTATTTAGAAATGTACCATGAAGGGGTAAGGGTGAGACTATTGAGCCATCCGTCGTAAAAAGAACCTGTTTCCAGGATCAGGCCCGTCCGGATGGTCCTATCAACCGCCATACTATAGTTTCCGATGAGCCTGAAAAAGTCATATGCTCCCGGGGGTATGACCACATTTCCCGCAAGTTCAAAATCTTCCAGGATATTTTCGTATACTTTTGTAATCAAAAGGCTTCCATTGTCCAGGTTCCTCCTGGAAAAGGACCATTCCGTTCCATATGCGGATGACTGCACCTCATGGTTTTCGTTATCCAGATAAGCATTCCCCAATAATTCGAGTTTGTGCCATATAAAAGGTCCTTTCTGCTTAAGCCAGGAATTGGAAAGCGCAGCGGTCCCGTACTTAAAATCGTTCCGGTCCACGAAACCCACTCCGGGATTATAGTTAGGGCCCGAAAGAATCGTGCCAATAGTATATCCGAATCCCCTGCGTCGCCTTCGGTTCACTTCCAGGGCCAGACGGCCGCTTTTAAAATCGCTGGCAGCCTTATCCTCACTCTGACTATCAAAAGTCTGTGCCCACTGCACGGTAAGGTAATCGTCTCCGCTTACCTGAAAAAGGCCGTCGAGACCGTAAGCCAGGTTACTGTTGCCATTGACGTCCAACCTGCTTGTAAACATGGCACCTATAAAACTATTTTGGTTAAAAACCCGTTTCCTTGCCCGCAAGACTCCAAAATTTTCAGAAGGTATGGTATCCAGGCTTTGAGTCTGCATATCCAGAACTCCCAGGTCCCAACCTTTTGTACGCCCTATGAGTCGGACTCCACCATAGATGGGTACCTGCTCACCATCATCAGTAAGCCCGATCCTGCGACTGAAAAACAAGCGGCTCAGACCACCTGTGCGAAAATCAAAAACTGAGGCCCGTTCCTGAAAAAATTGCCTCTTTTCAGGATAGAATAGAGAGAAACGAGTGAGGTTCACCAACTGGTCATCAGCCTCTGCCTGGGCAAAATCCGTGTTGATCGTAAAATCTGCGGTAAGGTTGTTAGTGATGGAAAATTTGATATCGCCCCCAACTTCAGTCTGGTATTCACTTTCTGCTACATAAGCTGTACCGGCCTCATTCAGGGTATTGGAACGGTCATGACCCACAAGAACATATGGGGTAACATAGAGTGTTTTATTGGGTTTAATGCCATACAGCACAATTTTCTGAGCCAGGGAAGGCCTCAAAAATGCGAAGTTGGATTCAGGTGTAACGGCGGGAAAAACCAGTCTTTCCTGTTTACGGGCAATTTTGCGTTGCACCGTTAAACCCATAATTACCTTACCTTCTTTATCCTGAAAACGGAGGCTGCTGAAAGGGATGCGCATCTCTGTAAACCAACCCTCTTGGGTTACTGTACTTTCGGCGTCCCAATAGGTATTGAAATCCCGGTTTAGCCAGTTCCCGGAGGCCATGGTACCCCCAACACCGTCATTTGAAATTTCCAGGTCGTTCCTTATGCCGGTAGGGGTGGTGGTAAATACGTAGCCGGTCTGGTTATCGTTGTAGGTGTCCAACAAAATTTCCAGGTGGTCTGAACCGGCAATTCTGTCCCTGTATAAAGAAGTGGCCCTGACCCCATTTGGGTCCCTGTCAAAAGCCCGCATAGATACATAAAAGTATTGGTCGTCATAGGCTAACCTGATTTCGGTTCTTTCCGTGGGAGATGCCCCGGCATTGGGTTCGTACTGGACCATACTCAGAGGAGGAATGTCATTCCAGGCAGACTCGTCTACCCGGCCGTCAAATGTAATTCCTTCAATCCTGGCAATTGGCATGGGGTTATCTGTCTGGGCCTTACCAGTCCAAAAGAAAATGAATCCCAGGAAACAAAAGAAGGAAGTTAGTTTCATTTAATTACAAGGTAATAAATTAAACCCTAGATGCGGGCAAATGCAGGAAGGAATCAAAATCCCAGGCAGTCTCAATAAATGTACACTGTTACTAAACTCAAAAATTAAAAAAATAACCATAGAATCACTTACTATCTTAATAAATAAAGTCCCTCCATGTTCTGAATGACCATCTATTCTATTAAACCTGTAACATACATTTCGGGTTTATCTGTAGTATAGAGGCATAAGAACTATTCGGTTGCTCTTTCTAAGCTAATAAACAGTTATTAAGGACTTTATTTATTTTTTTAGGAATGGAATTTTTTACGGGCTTTTGATATAGCTATTTAATAAATTCTTGAATCTGACCTCCTTATGTAATAATTGTAAATCAGGTTGAAGTTTTATCCAAATCACGTCCCGATACCCATTTTCAAATGCTTTTTCCAAATAGTCTAGGGCTTCACTTTTTCGGCCTTGAACGGCCAGTAGTTGTGCAAATTCAAAATAATTGGTTGAATCCAGTTCCAATGCCCGTTTTCCCATTTCCCAACCGGCATCTTTTTCTCCTAACCGGGTAAGTGTTATACCATTATAAATAAATGACTTTGGATCATCCGAATATTCAACCAACCATTTTTCTGCTATTTTTTTATATTCTAGAAAATGAGTCCTGGCCAAGGCATTCTCTCCCATTAAATTATAATTTATGCCAAGGTCATAGTGTGCGGAGGATTCCTGGGAATTTTTGCTGAGTATTGCCTCCAATACTATAATGGCTTTTTTATACATTCCCCTAAGCCGATAGACATGTGCCAGTCGGTATTGATTCATCAAAAAGTTAGGATACAGATCCACTGCTTTAAGATAAGCTGACTCAGCTTTCTCTAAGTCATTCATTCCAACATAAGTTGAACCAAGGTAAAAATACCCCCAGGGATTATCAGGATCATATTGGATCATCCGATTGGACCAGAACAAGGCTGAATCAATTTGGGGAAGATATTCCAGATATATCCAGATTATTCCACTATTGGTAAGCATCATATATGGATTAATCTTAAGAGTTGTCTTATATTCATCCAAAGCCATATCATACTGGCCCTGTTTCTGGAAATACCAGCCGAGGTTATTGTGCGCGGCGGGATCATCGGGATATAATCCAATTCGTCTTTTAGTATATGTAATTCCTTTTTCCAAGTCATTTTCAACATTAATAGCGTAAAAAGCCAGTATGCCAAATTTTTCCCTGTCGGTAAGATTATCTATTGATATAATAGCCTCATCCAACCATTTACGTCCCTCTTTCTTATCAAATTTTTCAAAAAGTAAATTTCCCAATGAAGCTTTAGCTGCAGTAAAATTACTATCAAGACGGATAGCATTTTCATAATGCATCTTTGCTTTTTCAAAGTCTAACCGGAGATGGCTTTCAATACCAAGCGAATACTGTTTAAGCGCATCCAGGGAATGAGTAGTTACTTCCTTTAGGGGTTTACTTTGGCTAGAGATATTAATTCCAGACTCACCAAGGCTACGACGTATATTTTTACTCAGATGATCAAGTTTATCAATAATCTCATCTTCACTTTTGGCATAAAGAACGTCTGACTTTAGAATATTTGATGTTTTGGTTTCCAGGATTTTAGCTGTAAGAATATACTGAGTTCCTACTCTGCTTATAGTTGGTACAATAAATATTTCTACTCCCTCACGAATTGCAATTTCTCTACCAGTTTCTTCATCAATATTTGTAATTTTCTCCTTTTTCATTCGCTTTAACGTCTCTCTCATTCTTTGCCGACTTACAACGTTTAAATGTCGGGATTGATTAATGCTAAGGATAAAGGCAGTATTCAAAGAATTATCAAAAATATTTTCGTCGGTAAGATTTTCAAAATCAGTTATTACAATCCAATCCCGCTCTTTAAAAGGGATAGAGGTGCTACCATAAATTATAAAAATAATGCCAGCAACTAAAATGGTTAAAATTATGGGGGTTATTGTTCTAACGAGGCGGGTGATATCAGGCTTCCATAGATTGTATTTACTTACCCTATTCTTAGATTTTTCCTTAATATGAAGATCTTCGCAATTAACGTTATATACCCTTATCGGCTCACTTACATTCTTGAATGACTTCTCTTCTATAAAGCGGGTACTTATATTAGCTTTATTTTTCACATCCCTGTAAACAGATTCTGTTATGGCTATGCATCCTACATTGGTAGATGCCTGCAACCTTGATGCAATGTTCACACCATCGCCAAATACATCGGATGCTTCAAATACTACCTCTCCTTGATGGATGCCGATTCTCAATGGAATATTCATTTCGCGACAGGCTATCTGAATTTCGACAGCACAAAGGACGGCATCGGAGCTAAGATCAAAACTTATTAGCATCCCATCACCCATTTCCTTTATGAGGGTTCCATGGTATTTTTTGAGGAATAGTGTATGAATGTTGCGGTTATTCTGGAGCATTGTAAATGCACGTTCCTCATCTGATCCCATCAAGGCTGTATAACCCGCAATGTCAGTAAACATTATAGCTGCTAGTCGATGTTGTTGCATGGGTAGATCCAGTTATTCTAACTAATCATTTGCATGACCATAAAATTGATTTTCTTAATCAATTCAATTTAGGTGGAGTTTGCTGAAAAGGCAATGATTTATATCAGGTATTTTATTTATTCAAAACACAATACAATTTCCCCAAAGGCATAAAGTAAATGTTTGATGACTTTAGTTTATATCAGAAGTCAATGCCTGAATTTTCGAATGAGTTTTAGAATTACTGCTTTAAATAAATGTTGATTTGTCCTATTAGATTTCTGGAATTGGTAAGAGAATAATTTAGTTCTTCTTTGGTTTCTGTAAAGAGAATTCTCTTAAAATTGCTTATTCCCTGAAATGTAGCTGCCAAATGGCCGGGATTGATGTGCTCCCAAACCAGTTTATTTATTAATGGCCCTTGATCATGAATCGGAGTTGAACCAAAAGTATAAGTATCTACATAGGAGGTAATTTTTTCTCTATAATCATTGGTAGTTTTTTCTACCCGGTCCCTAAGAAAGAATTTCCTATTGTAAAAATTCTTAATAGTTGCTTTTAAGGAATCAGACAGGTTTTCCATCAACCCTGTTTGATTAAGGCTATTATAGGTATTTGTATTGTAAATAATTTGGGCACTCCAATTTGGATTAAATTCATATCGCATTATTTTCAGTAATGTATCAAACGTTGCCTCCGGTTTTGCCACTCTGGCCCTCAAAGACTCATTTAGTTGATATTGTTCCATGATAAAAGGCAGTCTTTCTACTATCAATAGCGTATCTTGTATTAGGTCACTCCTTAATGCTGCCAGCGCGTTGTTAATCTTGCTTTCAGTTTTTTTAGTTTCATTCCAATTATTGATTTGAAGGGCAATTAATATCCCAATCACCACAAGGAAGATCTCGCCAATGGCATAACTTAAATATTTCCAAATCTTATTTTCTTCAGCGAGTTGTTGCCGAATTTTTCGGAAGAATGTAATCATAGGGAAGTAAAGGTTGGTTGATACTCCTAAGGTAATATTTTATTAGTATAGACTATAAATAGGACCGATCATATTTAAAAATAAGACCCATATTTTATTTGGGTAAATTAATAATTTACCCGATAAGGAATTACAACTGAGGTATAAATCAGAGGTGAATAAAATTAGTTAGTATGTGGGCGTCTCATTCAGGAAATTTAGGAATTGTCCTGTTATTCGCTTCAACCAGGGGGAGGTTCCGTTTTAAAATTCTATATTTTAAAGTGGGTTGGCGTTAAAGGTATCTCCTTTTTGAATATTCCCGGTATCGAACCCTTTTTTAAACCAACGCATCCGCTGTTCAGAAGTCCCATGTGTGAAGGAATCAGGTACAACCCTCCCTGATTGCTGCTTTTGCAAACGATCATCTCCTATAGCATAGGCTGCATTCAGGGCCTCCTCAAGGTCACCGGTTTCCATCATCCGTGTCATTTGCTGGGAGTGATGCGCCCAGACACCTGCAAAAAAATCTGCCTGCAACTCCAATCGAACAGAGTATTTATTGTATTCTGTCTGTGACATTTGCCCCCGAAGTCTTTGAACTTTATCGCTGATTCCCAAAAGGTTCTGAACATGGTGCCCAACTTCATGTGCAATTACGTAGGCCTGGGCAAAGTCTCCCGGCGCATTTAGTTGTCGTTCCATTTCATCGAAAAAACTCACGTCGAGATACAATTTTTCATCACCCGGACAATAAAAAGGCCCTGTAGCACTGGACGCCAGTCCGCAGGCAGATGACACAGATCCATTAAAAAGGACAAGAGTTGGCTCCCGGTAATCTTTCAAAAGATCATTCCAGACGTCCTCGGTATTTGCCAGAATTGTTGCACTAAAAACAGCCATTTCATTTTCTCTTGCGCTGCCCTGATATGGAACTGAAGTTGCTGTTTGGCTATCACCTCCTGTAAAAAACTGACTAATTAGCTTTAACGGATTACTACCTGTTATCAACGAAAAGAAAATAAACAAACCTGCAATGATTAATCCGGTTTTAGAAAAAAGAATTTTTAACAATGGCCCAATTAGCATTGGATTAAAGCCTTTGCCCCCCATCCCCGGACCTTGCTGCCCCCTGCGATCTTCAACATTTGAACTTCGTCTTTTACCCTGCCATTTCATAATAATCGTTGATTAGTTGAAAGTTAAAACTCTCTAATTTAATCTATTTTTCAAAATAAGTAATGCGTCATATTTTTACCAACAGCCGGGATTGCTTACCAAAAATACCGGCAACACCTGCGGCCAAACCTCCAACAACACCTGTAATCAGGATCAATAAATAAACATTGCCATCCAGCGGAAATAAAACGGCTATTTTCTTTGCAAGTGTAAAATCATTTGCATTGGTCAGAATAAATGCATAGCCTGTCCAAAATACAAAGACGGCCAGGAATGGAATAAAGAAGACAGCTGCTCCTTTTAAGGAGATTAAAATCGCTGTAATAAATGCAGCAAGCATCACTGACCACCAGGGAAGGATAAGTGAAAAGACCATGGCCAATACAAGTGTCGCTATAAAGTTTAGGATTTTGGTTTTCATTAATTTGAAATTATAGTTTGCGTTCCAATGACGGTATTAGTTTTAGTGTCGGACTGCATAAAATTTAAACTATGGTAATTGCCCGCTGCCCAGTCGTCTATAAAATTATCGTAATATTTACTCCCGGGATTTCCTGATTGTCCGCCAGGATAAATACCAAAAGCAGTTGGCGGGGAACTCATCTCTACAATCATACGCCAGGAAGGGCCATGATTTTTAGAGGTGGCGTTTACAATATTACCGCCACCACCAATAGGGACATTAAACCTGGAGAATGCCGGTAAAGCTTGTAATAAATGACCAATGTAAGTACTCTTGTAGGTATTCCAGTTGTAATCTCCATTTTCATCTTTCCAATCCGTCAATGATTTAGCGGCTTCTTTAAAACTTATTAAAAACAGGTCTTTGGCGGTTTCAATTTCAGGGGTACCTACAATGTCCATAAATGCATCATCGCCTTTGGTTTTCAGCAAGTGAATGGTTTGGTAGGTAAAAGGTGTATTCAAGGCAACATCCTCAACTTTGTATTCATCCCAGACCAGATTATAGAGTTTTTCCCACCAATTGATCCATATACTTGGACCCAGTTCATCTAAATCATTGATAAAGTTCCAGGATTTTAAAGTATTAAAAATTGCCATTTCTTCTTCAGTGAGACTGGAAGTATCGATAACTTCGTAAATATAGGGTAAGAGTTCTGCAGCCTTTAGATTGTAATTGTTATTCTGTAAATCCTTAAAATCCTGAATGTTGAATGTTTCCCTGGAATTAAAAAAATTATTGATTACCCGGTTTCTATAAGTTTCATAACCATCATTAAAAACATAATAAGGATAAGATTCATCTACAGGGTGCTGGTTGGCCGAACTCACAAAACCGCGTTCCGGGTTTTTGGTATGTGCATTGTACTGTTGCGGAATAAAACTCTGCCAATCGTTCTGAGGGTTGCTGCCATCCAATAAAAATTTACCCTGACCTTTCCATTTGTTTGGGAGTTTACCCTGGACCCAAATGGCGATATCACCTTGAGTTGAGGCAAAGACAAAGTTCTGAGCGGGTGCTGAAAAATATTTGATTGCATTGAGGTAATCATCATAATCCCTGCTCTTGTTAAGCTCCAAAAAAGTTTTTTGGTTGTTGCCTCCAATATGGCCGGCCCATTTCATGGCATATCCGGCACGTTTATTATTTCCCATAAAATTTTTGTCATAAGACACAGGGCCATGATGGGTATAGAGGACGGAATCTATATATGTAGCTTTCCCCTTAATTTTAATTTCTTCAACCCTAAAACTGACATCCTTCCATTGATTCCCAAACTTGTATTGTTTTCTGGTATCATCCTTAAAGGTAATTTTGTACCAATCCAGTACATCCCTTGTGGCGTTGGTTTCTCCCCATGAAATATAATTGTTAAACCCGGAAATCACGCCAAGTGCTCCGGGCAATGTAGCGCCAAAAGAATTGTGGTCCGGTGTGCTCAATTGCATCACAAACCATATAGACGGCAGGTTCAGGCCCAAATGTGGATCATTTGCTAAAATGGGGTTTCCCGAATATGATTTTTTGCCGGAAACAGCCCAGTTATTACTTCCGTTATCCCTGTTGGGCTTATCCAAAGTCTTTGCAATGGAATCCAGTGGCATCTCACTTTCCGGTGCTTCTTCAATAGGCACATCAATAAAACTCCAGTCTGTGTCTTTTGGAATAATGGGGTCAATAACGTCATAGAAGTCAGGATACAACAAATCGAAACGTTCTTTGCCAAACATTCGCAAAGCATTGGTATATTCTAAATCGGAATCATAACCTGCCAGATCTTTGGTCATGTACATTAATAGCAGCGCTGTTTTTTTTGTGGTCCATGTTTCGGGCTGGTAATCCAGTAGTTTATATTCTACCGGAAAATCTTCAGGACTCAACTGGGAGATAAAACTATTTACACCATCTGCATAAGCTTGAACAAATGCAATGGTTTCCGGATCTTCGCTGATCTTTTGCATGGCCTGGTCTGCTCCAAACCCCATTCCTTTTCTGCGCTGTTCGCGGTCGTAATTTAACGCTGCTTCGCCTATAATTTCCGATAACCTGCCGGCAGAGGCAGAGGTTTGAAATTCCATTTGCCAGAGTCGGTGCTTAGCGGTGATATAACCTTGCGCCCTGTATAAGTCCATTTCGTTTTCTGCAAAGATGTGTGGAATTAGCTGCGCATCATAATGAACCGTAACTTTGCCTTTAAGTCCATCAATAGTAACTGTGCCGGTAATGTCTTCATCGGTTTCGTTTTGCCAAATACCGGTATACGGATTTAGAAATTTCCCAATGGGGGGAATGGAACCAAATTTGGTATTTAGTCCATAAAAGATGAATGCTGTAAAAAGAAGAGCACTTGAGAACTTAGTGTATTTCATAAGAGTAACGCAATAAAAGTTTTAAAATACTAAATATGTATGAATGCATGGCGTCTGTTTTAAGAGTGGTTGATGTTTCCGGGAGCAGATTTTGAAGTTAAGGCCAAAGTATTTAGTCCAGTTACCCGCTTTATCACATTAATACTTCATTCCATTAGCAGATAGCTTAATCTAATCTTGGTAATGTTGGAAATTTTAGTTTTCTAGTAATTCCAGATGCTTTATTATTCCCCCCTCAAACAGGACCATTTCCTCTTCGGTACAAGGTGTAAACAAAGCAGAGGTACACATAGTTTTTGTATTAAAATTAAAGACGATTGTAACAAATGTTTTATTGGCCATAAGAAAGTTTACCACATATATTTTGTCCCCCAATTTCCTTGATTTGTAATCCTCTGCGCCTTCAAGATCTTTAAAAGGGCCGGAGAGCCATTTAAAATGAAACTTACCCCTGTCGAATTTAACTTCAACTCCGCTGCCATTCTCATAATTATAAGTCATGGATGTACCATCCAATAAATGCTCCGATTGATTTTCCATTATGATTGGTTTTATGTTTTTATAATAGGAAAGATACTAAATTAAAGATCTCAAAGTGAACTAGTGTAACCGAAGAGAAAGATTAAGAGAGTCTTAAATAATTGAAGATTTGAACAAAGATGACAGTCGAATGGAATCCCTACTCGTTTTAAACTTATAATTGCTGCAATATACTTGGGAAAAAAAATCATAAAACCCCCACATCAGCATGAGGCTAAAATATTTAAATAAGTGAGTTTATCATTGAAATTAATGTAAATTTAGGGAATATCATTTCAGTTTTTTATTGGATGCGAATACTCAGATAACATTACATTATGATTTTAAAAATAAACGGCCAGAGTATGGAAGTAGACGTTGATCCGTCTACACCTTTATTATGGGTAATCCGCGAACAGGCGGGGCTAACAGGAACGAAATTTGGATGTGGCATAGGGCAATGTGGTTCCTGTACAGTGCAACTGGATGGCGTACCCATCCGATCTTGTCTAACGCCCTTACAAGCCGCAAATGATAAAGAAATCACGACTATAGAAGGTATCGCCAATGATACCGGACTACATACCTTGCAGCGCATGTGGATTGAAGAACAGGTACCACAGTGCGGCTATTGCCAGTCCGGACAAATCATGTCTGCACATGCGCTATTGGCAAACACTGCTTCACCAACCGATGAGGAAATCGATCAGGCAATGAGCGGTAATATTTGCCGTTGCGGCACTTATTCCCGTATAAAAAGGGGAATCAAACGGGCGGCAGAAGAATTAGCAATGGTATCAACCATAAAAACAGACAACAATGGGTAAGTGGACCAGACGTGCATTCATTACAACCGGAGTGCTTACCGGAGGTGCTTTGGTAGTTGGAATTGCCATTAGGCCGGGAAATCGTGCAAAGAAAGTTAAAGATTTAATAGCGGGCGAAGATGAAACTGTGATGAATATCTGGTTAAAAATAGCTGCAGATAATACGATAACAGTTGTAGTCCCGCATGCTGAAATGGGCCAGGGCACACACACCACATTACCCATGATGCTCGCCGATGAGATGGATGCGGACTGGTCGAAGGTGCGTATGATGGAGGCCCCCGGAAATAAAGAATATGCAAATTACGCTTTGGGCAAGGGATTTATTTTGGGCGATAAGGAATTCCCATCATTTCTGATTGATACCATTGACGGTCTGTTTTTAACAATCACTAAAAAAATAAGCCTTGAGATGACCGGTGGAAGTTCTTCAGTACGCTTTACCGGAATGTTTGCGATGCGTGTTGCAGGAGCTGCGGCAAGGGCAGTTTTAGTACAGGCTGCAGCAGATGAATGGCAGGTTCCCCTTGAAGAATTGACTGTAAAAAACAGCTATATATCACATCTGTCAAGTAATCGTTCGCAACCGTTTGCGCATTTTGCCGTAAAAGCGACAGAATTGTCACAACCGGCAAAACCGCGGCTTAAAAAACGGGAAGAATTTATGCTTATGGGTACTTCACAACCCAGATTGGATATTCCCTCAAAAGTGGATGGATCAGCCATTTTTGGTATGGATATAAAACTACCGGGCATGAAATATGCTGCCATAAAAGCCTCTCCGGTTTTCGGGACCAGATTGATAGCTGTAAATGAGAGCTCGATTAAGAATATGCCCGGGGTTCATAAAGTGGTAAAACTGGAAAGTGCCGTGGCTGTAATTGCAGATGGCTACTGGCTGGCAAAAACAGCGCTGGATAAGTTAGAAATTGAGTTTGAAGAAAACGGCAACGAAACTGTGTCGCAGAATGACATTTATGAGAGGTACAAAAAGGATATGGAGACAGCTGTCACCAATGGAGATGAAAAGAAAGATGTTAAAACAGGGAATGTTGAAAATATATTTAAATCCTCAAGCCAAATTGTAGAAGCTGAATATAGAGTACCTTATTTGGCTCATGCACCAATGGAACCAATGAATTGTACTGCCCTGGTAAGTGAAACAGGTTGTGAACTATGGGTAGGCAGTCAAAACCCGCTTGGATTTGCAGTCAGTGTAGCTGAAGCGCTGGATTTAGATTCAGAAAATGTCATTGTAAATAATCAATATTTAGGTGGCGGTTTTGGCCGGAGAGTTGTCGAAGATGTGGCCGTGCAGGCCGCCCGTATTGCCAGAGAAGTGGATTATCCCGTAAAGTTGATCTGGTCCCGGGAAGAAGACATTAGGCAGGATTTTTATCGGGAAGCCAATATCAGCAGATTTAAAGCTGCTCTGGACAGTAATGGTGATATATCTGCCTGGAACAATCAATTTTTAT
The DNA here is from genome assembly GCA_963793325.1 of uncultured Flavobacteriaceae bacterium. Taxonomy (GTDB): domain Bacteria; phylum Bacteroidota; class Bacteroidia; order Flavobacteriales; family Flavobacteriaceae; genus Eudoraea. The sequence continues at coordinate 982,961 of CAWBZU010000002.1, read as the reverse complement.
TTAAGCATGAACCTGAGGAAGCACCACATATTCCCTATGATGTAGAAAATCAATTCATTCATTATACCGAAAGCCTCACCCATGTACCCTGGGGGTACTGGCGAAGTGTGGATTCTTCCATGCATGCTTTTTTTACGGAATCTTTTATGGACGAACTTGCTCATACCGCGAAAAAAGATCCTTACCAATACCGCCGAGGGCAACTTTCTAATGCCCCGCGATTTTTAAAGGTTTTGGATCTGGCCGCGGAAAAGGCAGGCTGGGGTACAACCCTCCCTGAAAACTGGGGACGTGGGATTTCAATACACGAATCCTTTGGAACTATTGTTGCGCAGGTAGTTGAAGTTGAAGTCTCAGAGGGCAAATTAAAGGTGCATAGGGTGGTATGTGCGGCCGATCCGGGGTTTGACTTTCATCCCGATGGCTTTGAAGCGCAGATGGAAAGCGGTATTGTTTATGGGTTAACAGCTGCCCTTTACGGGGAAATCACCATTGAAAATGGCGCTGTTGTGCAAAGTAATTTTCATGATTATCAAATGTTGCGCATGAATGAAAATCCAAAAATTGAAACTTATATTATTAGGAGTGATAACTTTCCCGGTGGTGCGGGAGAACCAAGTACCCCATGTATAGCCCCGGCTTTAGCCAATGCTATTTTTGATGCAACCGGGACACGTATTCGGGAGCTTCCTGTCAAAAACCATGAATTGAAGGTCAATGCCCGGATCTTAGGCTAGCCAAAATTTCTAAAAGTTTTCATGCGAATTAGAAGCAATGAGTAAGCCTGTATTTACAGGCTTACCTTGTATCAAATAAAGTGCAAATAGCCTGTCTAATAGCTGGTTTTAATTAGTTGCTCTTCTATTTCTTTTTTCCGTTCTTCCAGAATTTCCTGTTTCCTGGCGAGTATTAATTGCTGATTTTTTATTTCAGACAATTCCTTTATTAATAATTTTTTGTCCGCACTTTCTGTATCCATTGAAACATTCGAAGTATCGATGGTCGCTAGACCACCTTGTGTATAAATGTCTAATTGGTTGATCAGGTTCTGAATATCACCAAAAGCCTTTTTGGTATAATACCTGCCCATTTCAAAATCTTTTGGGTCCGAGGCCTTTTCTAAATTTTCAATCCCATCTAAAATAGGATCAACGGCTTTGTCACAGCCGCATATTTCAATCAGTTTCCTGGCTTTTTCCAATGCTTCCAGGGCTTTATAGGCATAATATTTTTGATGATCTAAATTTTTGGAACTAATGGACTTCTTAGCATGGTTTAACGCATAGGAGGCCGAAGTATAGGTGTTATCGCATTTTGCAGACACCCATAAAGTGGTCAGAATAAAAGTAAAGGACAATAGAAATTTGGTATTCATGGTATTTCATTTTAAGATTAGGGACTGTAAAAGAGTTAAACTTAGGTGAATAAAAAAAAAATATGTGGTCAACTGCTTGATTTTGTAGTCAAAATACTATTAAAACAGAATTATAGCTGTAAAATGACCGGAATATTACATCTCTGTAATATGAATTGCCAGACCATATGTTCCTTTAAAAGGATAGACAGTTATTTTGGAAAAAAATATTAGATAATTACATTTATCACAATAGATACACTACCAGAAAGCCTAAATATGTACCAAGTGCATTCCCTAAGGTTCCCACCAGGATGGCAGGTAAGATAAGTTCGTTTCTATCAAAAGATTCAGCCATGGCTATTGCTGTGGTGCCTCCGCCAATATTTGCCTGACTAACAATAGAAATCATCTCCCAGTCCCTGTATACCATACTTCCTAATAATATTGTGATGATCCCGTGAAGAAATACGATGGCAGATGCAAATAGTAAGAGGGTCAGACCAACTTCCTGTAGCTCTATGACCGAACTTATATCACAGTAAGCACCAATTACCGCAAGAAATATATAAACAAGGTATAGCCCCAGAAAATGGCTACCTTTTAACCTTTGTACAAAACCGGTTTGTGCCAACAAAATACCAATAGTGGAAAGTGTAAGTATTGAAGGAATTTGAGGAACTATATTGGAAACCAATTCGGAAATATAGTATGCCAAAACTCCAAGAAACAAAAGCCAGATCAGCGAATTAAAATTAAGTTGTTCTGTATCCTCACCGTCCATATCCGGTTTAGATGTTTTTACCTTTTTATCCTTCCAGAATGTTCTTAATATGGCCGGAAATGATAAAGTAACTATGATCCATAGGGTTGTAATTACATTGTCTACGGCAATAGTTCCGGCATAAAGAATTCCCCTATCCTGAAAACCATACTCAAGTGCCACTGCATTAAAGTTGACACTACCTCCTGTATAAGTACCTGTGAGCATGCCGGCAATAATTTTTGCATCTTCACCAAGTATATCCTGCGGAGAAATCAAGTACCAGGCTAAGAGCACTCCCAGGGAGGTAGCCAGTGAACCAATTAAAAATAAAATGATCATGGGAGCTCCGGCTTTCTTTATGGAAGTCAGATTTACTCCTAATAAAAGATAAAATATGGATATAGGAGCCAAATAGGTAAAAACGCCATCGTACAGAGGAATGGAATTTGATGCAGAAGGAATTAATTCCAAATTAGCCACAATGGCCGTAAAAAGTATGACTAGCAAAGCGGCGCCAAAATTTTTGCCCAACTTTGTTTTTGATCCGTAAACGGATGCAATGACCATCAGGCATAATACCCCTAGAACATAAACCGGGTTTTCAATGAAGCTCATTGACTAAAGATATCAAAATAATATTCACATTGGCCACTGGACCGGTTTTTCAAAAGCTCCTGTAAAGGTCGATAATGAGAGAGAGATATGTTTTGTTATCTTTATAGGAGATAAAGGTATTCAGATTTTTGTAGAAGAATGCCTAACTCCTGTAAGGCATTGAATTACCGAAATAATCTAACATATGATGTCTTAAATAAAATTCAAATTCTATTCCTATGAAAAATGTTTTTCTTATTCTGATCTTATCGGTGATTTTCTTGGGCTGCGATAAAAAGATAAAAACTGAAGCCATAAAGCAAAATACTGAGACTGATATGGCATTTGCCAAAGAAGGGATTACTTTTCAGATCCTGGGTTCAGGAGGTCCTGCTGCCGGAAATGGCAGGGCTTCTACAGGTTACCTTGTTTGGGCAGATGGGCGGCCGTTGGTTATGATAGATGCCGGTGGCGGAACCTTCCTACGGCTGCAACAGGCTGGAGCTCATATGGGAGATATTGCTTTTTTAGGAATAAGCCATCTGCATCCCGATCATGCTTCAGAGTTACCAGCCTTACTTTGGTCAGACATATTTACTAACAGATCGGTTCCACTAAACGTTTCCGGTCCCGTAGGAGAAGGATCAGAAGGACTTATGGGATTCCTGGAATCGGTCAATGATATGGCTGCGCCTATAAATGCCTTTACAAGGATCAATGCGATAGAGGTCGTTCCTCAAAAGGACTCTGTAGTTACAGTTTTTAAGGATGAACTAATGGAAATTAATGCAATTGGTGTAAACCATGCAAATAAACCAACACTTGCCTATAAGGTAACTATTGAAAACAAGAGCATGGTTTTTGGAGCGGATCAAACCCTGGACAGCCCCGGGTTTATTGAATTTAGCAAAGGAGCAGATCTCCTTGTCCTGCACATGCCTATTTCAGAGGAGGCAGCCGTACCCTATACGAATCTTCACGCCAAACCTTTAAAAGTAGGCGATGTTGCTCAACAGTCCGGTACTCAGCGCCTGGTGTTAAGTCATTTGATGATATTAGATTCTACCCATCCACGTGCTAAAGAATTTAGTCTCTGGGACATAAACTCAAATTTAAAACTGGTAAAAGATAATTTTAAGGGAACAATACTATTGGCAGAAGATCTTGACTGCATCCCACTTTAAAGACCTAAATTAAATTTTAATATCCATAGTATACATATTAAAATTATTTTAGCCGTGGGTATAACCCACCCATATAAAATTGGCAAAACCTAAAAATTAAATTTTTATGAAATCGGAAGAATTACTTAATGGCAATACTATAATTGCCATCTCTATTTTCGTTGTAACCATTATACTTGTTTTGTTTTTAAGAAAGAAAGTAGGCAAAGACTATGAGATTAAAACTTCTGATATCATACTCGCTATCGTTCCTCTCGCCGTATGGCTTTTACTCACGGGTAAAGTTGAGCGACTTAAAGTGGGCGATTTTGAAGTTACACTGGTCGCCGAGGCAATTCAGGAAGCGAAAAATACGGAGATTTCTGAATCCTCTGCATTAATAAATCCCATTTTTTCTGAAGACCTCAGTATTTCCAGAGAGATAGACCCTTTGCAAGAGGCTACTAAATCCAATATTATAGACCTCGATAAAATTCTAAAAGCCAAACCGGAAGCCCTTATTTTCTTCCTTGGTTATGGGAATTACGGCCCGGTAGAGATTAAGGAATACCTTGACAAGTTATCACAGTCTACTTTAAAGTACATCATTATAAAAGATTATACAACCAAAAAGTTCAAGGGCATAATTTCATTAGAATCTTTTATGGCACAAATCTTTTCTGAAAACCCAAAATTTGAGGTTGAAGATCTAAGAAAATGGCTAAAAGATAGAAATGAAAATGAAATTAATTCCATAAACGGCATGCTTACATTGAATGATGCCATTAGGCCATCAACCTCAAAATATCAGGCCCTGGAGAATATGCAAAAATTAGAAACTACTTTTTTACCGGTAATAGACAATGAGGATTATTTTAGCGGTATAATTCAAATGGAACAACTATCTACCAGCCTGCTTATGGATATTTCAAGAAAATTAATTGAAACAGCTCCTGAAAAGAAATAAGCATGGTTTTAATCCTTGTGATTCATCCATTCCCTGGCAGGATCCAGCCAAGCACTATTGGGTGTATATAAAAAGCCATGACCAAGGCCTGTATTTATCTGAAGCTGTTCAAATTTGACGGCATTGGTAGATTTATCTATCCAATATTGATAACTGTTGCCGGCTACTGTGTCAGATTTTTCATAAATCCCCAGAATATTCCCATGAAGGTTCCAGTCGAATGTATTTTGTGTATAATCACTGCTTGAACCCAGAAGTACATAATTCACCTTATTTGTATTCAGATCGGAAATATACATGGCTATCATACCACCCTTGGAAGCCCCTATTACCGTAATATCTGACGGTGCCACTCCTTTGGATATAAGACCATCTATTTCCTTTGAGATCTTTTTCCCAAATTCGAAAAAATCAGTAGCTTCAGTACGAACCTCTGTATGAACTTCTGCGCCTGTCGCCTTTAGGGAATCCACAATGGCCGTGTATTCATAAGGGCCAAACTGGGGGCTTACCGCATGAATACCCTGTATTTCTATGATCATTCCATGTAAATAAAATATATGCTTCATAGGTTCCTGTTTTGGCGAACATGAGAAGAGTACCATTAAAACTGAAAGTTTATAGAGGATGCTCATAGATCTTAAGTTATTTAGTTTAAAACCTAAGATAGCCAATTATCTACAAACTTATTAGGTAGTACACAGCTATTTATCCTGATATTCCAACTAGTTTTTTAATATAGTCTTAAATCACGAATTCTATTATCATAAAAAAAGTATTGATTTTTTGGAATTATATTAGGCGACATACAACTATTTAATTAAGAGTTGTTAAATTCACAACATGAATTTTAAAAACAACAGCTGACAATTATGAAAAAAATACAAAACTATCTTATTGCTTTTATTATAACAGGCATACTTGTCCATTGTACCGACAAAAAACCCGCGGTCGAAGAACCGGATAATAAAGACAGGAATATGTTTGGGTTATATATACCTCGCGGTTTAACTGTAAAAACAGAAGGACTAACTCCGGGATATGTGCTTTTCAGGCCGGCAAACTCAGCTTCTACTTATCTGGTTAACCGGGAAGGAAAAGTAGTCCACGAGTGGAAAGGGAATTATGAGGTAAATAGTTTTTATTTAAATGATGATGGCTCACTAACAGTTCAATCAGTGGATCCGGATTTTCCCGTATTTGGTGGCGGTGGTAATGCGGGCCGGTTACAAAAAATTAGTTGGGACAGTAAAATGCTTTGGGACTTTGAATACGCAAATGAAGAACATCATGCACACCACGATATGGCCATTATGCCTAATGGCAATATACTTACGATTGCCTGGGAAGCCAAAACTGAGGAAGAGGTGTTGCAGGCCGGGAGAAAGCCTGAATTTACACCAAAAGCAGGCCTTTGGCCTGATGCTATAGTTGAAATAAAACCCCGGGGTGATAGCGGTGGAGATATTGTTTGGGAATGGCATATATGGGACCATTTGATTCAGGATTATGACGAAACCAGGGACAACTATGGTGATGTTGCTGCACATCCCGAACTCCTTGACTTTAACAAAGACGGAGAAATACCACCACTGATTTCCCATGACAGTATGGAAGTATTGCACAAACTAAAGAGAGCCTGGAAGAATCAAACCGTAGAGAACAGGGGCGCTGATGTCTATCACTTAAACGCCATCAACTATAATCCTGAACTGGATCAAATCGCATTTAGCTCCCCTAATTTAGATGAAATCTTTATCATTGATCACAGCACAACAACTGAAGAGGCTGCCGGCCACGCTGGCGGGAAAAGAGGACACGGAGGGGACTTTTTATACCGCTGGGGAAATCCTAAAAATTATAACCATGGGGATTCAACGAATCAGAAATTATTTGGACAACATGATGTGAGATGGATTGAAAAGGGACTGCCAGGAGCAGGCAATCTTACGGTATTTAACAATGATATTCCAATGGGCCCGGATAGTCTTGATTATTCCGCTGTTTATGAATTGAAGCCACCTTTAAATAGTGAAGGTAAATATGACAGGCGCGAAGATGGTACATTTGGACCGGAGGAACCCGTTTGGAAATATATAGCACCGGATACGCTCTCTTTTTATTCAAGCTTTATATCAGGCGCGCAACGGATGCCAAATGGAAATACATTTATCAATGAAGGAGCCCGGGGTCGGTTTTTTGAAGTAACTCCTGAAGGAGAAATTGTCTGGGAATATCTGAATCCCTATCGGGGGAATATTCATCATTCTGATGGAGAACCTGTTTCAGCAATGCCAATGGCTTACTGGCAATTTAGATCGAATTTTATTCCAGCGGACCATCCTGGCTTGCAAGGGAAGAAGTTGGAGCCATTAGATCCGCAACCTGAGGAATTTAAACTTCCTCCCAAACCTAAAAAGGAGGGTTCATAATTTTAGGTTCGACGGATAAAAAATGGGTGTTTTAATATAATTGGAGAATTTATTAATTAATCATAGGTGATACCAGGCAACTGGACTTGTATTTCACTGGCGAAGTTTGTCCATTCCTGAAATAATTCCTGATATTTTTCTGGGTTCAGTTTTTTTAGGTTGTGAATTTCACTCAGGTCATCATCCAGGTTATAGAGTTCAAATTCCGACAAACTAAAAGGATCACTGAAATTGGTTATTTTCCATGGCCCTTTCCTTAGCATGGTATGTCCACTGTGCTCCAGACCAAAAACATAGTCGCTGGAGTGTATGGTGTTTGTTTTTCCGGAAACGAAAGGGATCAATGAACTGCCTTTTAAAGGAAATAGTTTGTTCCCGTTAAACGCCGAAGGATAGTTTACATTGGCAATCTCATAAAGAGTTGGTGCTATGTCCATAACCGTCAGAAAGTTGTCTTTGATTTCATTGTGTTTTTCTACAAACGGACCACTTATAATCATTGGTGCTATAATGCCCCCATTGGTAGCGTATTCTTTGTAATATCTAAATGGGGAAGAACCTGCTTCGGCCCACTGGGGGCCATAGGAAACCAACGAATTTGGTTCGCCCATGGTTTCAAAGTCATTTTTAAAATAGGGATTTATGTACGGTCTAATCCGGGGATCATTATAATAATCTTCACCGGCTGCCCCGTTATCCGACATAAAAATAATCAGGGTATTCTCATAGGCTCCAATCTCTTTCAAATATGTTATTATCCTTCCAATATTTTCATCCAGATTATCAACCATACCAGCATAGAGTTCCATTTTACGTGATTCTCTTTTTCTTTCAGGTTCTGTAAGTGAGTCCCAGGGTTTTACAGAAGCATGAGTAGGGGGTAAGACTGCATTCTCCGGAATCATCCCCGCTTTTTTAAGACTTTGTAACCGGTCCGCTTTTAATTGATCATAGCCCTCATCATAGCGGCCTTCATATTTTTCCCAGTATTCTTTATCAACCTGAAGTGGCCAATGAGGCGAGGTATAGGCAGCATAGGCAAAAAATGGCCGTTTATCTTCTCTGTTTTGCTCAATATATGTAATGAGTTTATCGGTATACAGATTTGTAGAATAAGACCCTTCAGGCCATTCAGCAGGTTTTCCGTCTTCTGTGTAATGTGAAACCGGTATCCCTTTAAACATCCCCTGGCTGTTATAATGATTCCCAACGCCTTCAAGCATTACAAACGAGCGTTCAAAACCTTTTTCGTGTGGATTGGCCTCCCGGTCGTTGCCAAGGTGCCATTTACCGGCCATATATGTATGGTAACCTTGTTCTTCAAGTAATTCTGGAATAGTGGCCACTCTATTGGTTAGATACCCCTCATAACCAAAAACCTGAGCGCTTAAGGCCTGCCTTCCTATACCCGCAATATGGTTGTCATTTCCGGTTAAAAGCATTGCCCTTGTAGGAGCACACATTGGGGCCGTATGAAACCTGCTGAACCGGATACCACTCGCCGCCAGTGCATCAATATTCGGGGTTGAAATATCCCCTCCAAAACAACCTATATCGGCATAGCCCAGGTCATCTGCCACCAAAAGTAAAATGTTAGGGCCTGAAACATTCGTTGTGTCTTTATCAGAGGTACCTGAACAGGCTGTAATCCCCATGATTAAAACAAAAAATGTAAGAAACCCATTTACGCTTTGCATGTTAATTGGAATTTTACATTCTGAAATATAAAGGTTCTTCGCTAAATTCTGGGATTGGGATGTAGGCTGATCTTTGCTTCTAATGTATTTTATCATGGAATACTTGTGGATGAATTTTATAAACCCCAAGGTACGTATTTATCACTTAGATTATTATCGGCCAATGGAGTAATATGGTATATAAACTTGGCCTTTAAAGGAAAACAATGATGTGCCAGCCTCTTTATGATAATTATTAAATGATTTATTGACAGTCACAGATAATTCAGTACTTTGTAATTCTTTAGAAACAGAAATGAAAGTATTATTTATAGGAGGTACAGGAAACATTAGTAGTCCGTCGAGCAGATTGGCTATTTCAAAGGGGATGGAACTTTACCACCTGAACAGGGGTACAAGCCAGGTAAGAATAACTGGGGTAAAAACCATTTTGGGAGACATCAATAATCCAACCGGTTTGTCTGAACTAAAAGATCATAACTGGGACGTTGTTGTAAACTGGATTGCCTTTACTCCTCAGGATATTGAAAGGGATATTGCTCTGTTCCAAGGCAAAACCAGGCAATACATTTTTATCAGTTCCGCCTCTTGTTATCAAACTCCATTGCGATACCCGATTATAACGGAATCTACCCCCTTATGTAATAATTTATGGGATTATTCCAATGATAAGATTAAATGTGAAGACAGGTTGATGAAGGCATACAGGGAAGAAGGATTTCCAATTACGATCGTACGTCCATCATTAACATATGATACTGTAATTCCAATTGCTATTGGAGGATTTAAAGAGTATAACACTGCCGATAGGATTTTGAAAGGCAAGGAAATAATTATCCATGGAGATGGAACTTCATTGTGGACAGTAACTCATGCTGATGATTTTGCAAAAGGTTTTGTTGGACTGTTGGGTTTGTCACAGGCCATTGGCCATGCATTTCATATTACCTCAGATGAAATACTAAGCTGGAATATGATATATAAAATACTGGCCGATAGTCTGGGTTGTGAAGCAAAAGTAGTGCATATCGCCTCAGATTTCATTTGTGCTATAGAACCATCCTATACCGGCACTTTGCTGGCTGATAAGGCGGAAAGTGTCATTTTTGACAATACAAAAATAAAAACCTTTGTTCCCGGATTTAAGGCTACCATACCATTTGCCAAAGGGATTAAAAGGACCCTGCAGTGGCTGGATGAAAACCCCGACAGAAAAATTATTAGCCAGGAAGAAAATATTAAAATTGAAAATGTACTGAGGGCTTATAAAAATTTGTAATTCACATTTTAGCTGTAGCTTTATAATATTGAAAAATAACAAACCGAAAATAAATTAATCATGATCAAAAAAATCATACTTGGAATAGCCTTGCTGTTCAGCTCATCAGTATTCAGCCAAAAAGAAATTTATGAATTGCGTGAATATGAATTGAAATTTGGGCCAGCGAATGTATTGCATGACTTTATTGAAAAGGCTTTTATGCCTGCTTTAAACAGGCAGGGTATTAAAAATATAGGAGCATTTGAAGAAATTGGCGATGCACTGCCAAAAAAACTTTACCTGTTTATTCCATATGAGAATATGGAAGCCTATAATAAAGCTGTAGATTATTTGAAGAATGATGAGGTATTTAAAAAGGAATCTGAAGCTTACAACTCAACCCCTCAGGAAAATTTTCCTGTTGTGCGTTACATAACTTCTTTGTTTACTGCATTTGACGGGATACCAAAGCTCATAAAACCTGCAGATGGGTCTATGGTTTTTGAATTGCGCACTTATGAGAGTTATAATGAAGATGCGTTTCACCGCAAGGTGAAAATGTTCAATGAAAGTGAATTGGGTATTTTTGATGAAGTAGGGTTACATTCTGTATTTTTTGGGGAGAAAATTTCCGGACCTCAAATGCCATGCCTTGCATATTTACTGTCATTTAAGGATATGGAGGAACGCGATGCCAACTGGGCTAAATTTGGTCCTCACCCAGAATGGCAACGTATTTCCAAGCTTCCGGAATATGCCAATACTGTTTCAAATATTTACCGGGTATTTCTTAAGCCTTTGTCTTATTCTCAATTGTAAAATTTGAGGAGGAGCATTTAGTTTTTCAGAAACCGTAAATAGGACAGAATTCTGCACTTGGAGAAAGTTGTTTAATTTCTTTTTTCAATAATCAATATATGTCCAAACTTACCTGTCAAGTTTGAATGCATCAAGATTAATGTCGTCCAGGCCAACATCATCAAACGGAAATTCCAATTGATCCTGGATGTTATAAAGCGATATTAGTATAAATTCAGTGAGCAGAACGATGAAATAAGTTATTCCCTGGTTGGATTCCAAACCAACATCAAAAATAATGGTGGGCGCATAAATCAATGGAAAGATATAGATAAAAACAAGGCAATAGGCTTTTAAGCTTATTGGAGTTCTGTGCGTGTTAATGGCGTGTAAATTCTCTATAGATTCGTGCAGATCTTTCATAAAACGAAAAGTCCTGTCCTTAAAATTTTTTGAGACGGTTAGATCATTGGCAACAATAAATGTAAGTACCTTATTAATGATTTCATCCAGATCCTTTGTGGTTTCATCATTGTTTTTAAGATGAGTCATGGTTTTTTCACTAATGTTAACGAGAATCTCAGTCATTTCTTTTTTACTCTCTTCCGTAAGTTCCTGATTGCTCATTACAAAGTAGTGTACGGTTTTAAGAGCACTCCTGAATTTACTCAGGTGTTCCAAAGCTTTTTCCCGGCGTCTGAACGAACCACGTATCGTAAAGACCAACGGAAAAATGATGGCAATACTTAACATAGTCAAATCCACATAAAAATTTAAGTTTAATTCAAAAGCGATATATGTGATTACTATGGAAGCAGTCATCACAATCAACGTTCTGTAATTTAATATGGATAGATATCGTATAATAGCTTAAAATATATTACCTTATGGGAGTAAATCTAACTACATTCTAATGAAAAAGCAAGCTATATATTTATTCATTTTCACTTGCCTCCTATATATGAATTATTCCTTTTCACAGGAATTAGTAAATTTAGAAGGGGACAACCAAAGCAATGAACTTTTTTTTAGTAATGATCCACTTCCCATAAAATTAAGTTATTCCAACAAGGTTTTAAGAAAAGAAACTAATGACAGCACTTATATTGACAGCGAGATTAGTTTTAGAAATGCAGATGGTACCTGGGATACCCTGGAAATGAAAATAAGGGCAAGGGGAAATTACAGGAGGGAAAATTGTTTTTTCCCACCGGTAAAATTGAAAATCACGAAATCCAGTTCAGAAGGCACTATATTTGAAGGGAATAAAAAACTAAAACTCGTTCTTCCCTGCGTACTGCAAAAAGACTACAATGATAAAGTTATTAAAGAATACATGGCTTATAAGTTATATGAACTTGTCTCTCCTTATTACTTTAAAACAAGATTATTACATATAGATTTTACGGATGTAAAAGGTGAGAAATTAAAGGAGTATACCATTAAAGGGTTTTTTATAGAAGATATTGACGAGGTAGCGGAGCGGAGTCAGGGAAAGGAAATTAATCGGTCCATACATCCCCTTGAACAGGATGATCTTTGTTCTGTCAGAAATGATTTTTTTCAGTTTATGATTGGCAATACCGATTATTCATCGGCATACCAACACAATGAAAAGTTATTGTTTATTGATAGCAGTATCATGCCTGTCCCGTACGATTTTGATATGTCCGGATTGGTAGATGCGAGCTATGCAGTAGTCTCACAGGTCCAGGGTGAAGTATTAAGCATTACCGAAGTCACTCAGAGATTATACCGGGGATTTAAACGTGACGAAGCTACATACCAATTAGTAAGAAAGGAATTTCTCGATAATAAAGCCAAAATGATGGCTGTTGTTGATGATTTGGAATCAAGTTTTGAGGATCCTCGTGAATTTGTCATTGCAAAGAAATTCATCAACGACTTTTTTTACATTTTGGCTAATGACAATTCATTCAACAAGGATATTGTTGATGTGGCCCGTTTAAAATAAGAACTGTCCGGAGGTTATGCTAATGCTACTACCCGGATTTTCATTCAAATAATTCTGTTAAAGGTTCACCGGTTGTTCCACTTGGTGCCTGAATATTCAAAAACATTGCGATGCTGGGCGCGATAGCAGTTACCGAAACTTTTCGTACAGATTCGCCTTTGGGAATAGAAGTTCCGAACCAGATCATGGGCACATGGGTGTCATATTCATAACCGGAACCATGTGAAGTTCCTTTTATTTGTTGCATGGTCGCAGTTGGGTTCAGGTTCTGTACAAATCCCGGTTTAAAAAATAATAGCACGTCTCCTGATCGCTTGGGATGATAGCCATTCTGAAGCATTTGGTTCATGCCATAATCATAACTTTGTGATAGCAGATCAGAAGCCGTAAGCGCTCCTGTAATATCTTCAAGAGTAATCAGAAAATCGGCAACTTCTTGTTGAACAGTTCTCAGGGATAATTTTTTTTGTTTAATAAGGTCGTGGTTTAAATAGACGGACTCTCCATCAAAATTCTCAATCCATTGGTCAGAACCATATTTACTGTTCATATGGATCTGAAGAGCACTCTCATATTGTTTGATATTGGCAATTCCGGCAGGTAACTTATTATCCTGCAAATAGGACGCTACCGGTACTGATCCATGATCAGAGGTTAAAAAAAGTAAATAGTTACCCTTGCCAACCGTCGAATCCAGTGAATTCAATAAATTTTCAATGTCCCGGTCCAACCTTAATATGATATCTTCAAATTCTACGGACTGAGGTCCAAATGTGTGCCCAATAACATCGGTAACGGAATAGCTGATATTTATAAAATCTGTAATATCGTCTGCCCCCAATTCCTCATTTTTAATAGCTTCTAGGGCAAAATCCGTCAACAAGGAATTTCCCGTCGGGGTAACCCAAATTAATTGATATTCAGCTCCTATTTCCTTATAGCGCTCTCTCATGCTCTTGTAATCATAAGGAAATGTTGCGCTCGTTTTACCTGCAATGGCCCGCTCATAATTATTGTCATCAGTTGCGCTGGCAGTATAGGTTTCTATGGGATAAAGTGTAGACCAGGAATCTGTCAAATATGAATTTGATTTACCCTGCTTATTAAAATTGGTGACCCATTTTGGCAATTCTTCCATATAATACGTGCTGCTGACAAAATAACCCGGACTCGATTTCCAATCGTGCCAATAAGCGGCATTTGCAGAATGACCTCCTGGTAAAATGGCACCACGGTCTTTTAGGGAAACACTTATTACTTTAGCTCTAAAATTACTATCCATTTTCAACTGATCCGCTATGGTAGTCGTCAGCAGATTTCTAGGAGAAGCACCATAGCTGTCTACCTCTGTCGTTCCAACCATAAGCTCGTTCGCGTCCCCGATATTGGTAATGACTTGTTTTGTACTTCGCTGATACCAGGTATTTCCTATTATTCCATGAACGGAGGGGGTTGTTCCGGTATATATTGATGCATGCCCGGCTGCTGTCACAGTTGGTATATAGTTAAACTGTGTATTTTTAAAATTATACCCCTCACGCAATAATCGATTAAAACCCCCTGTAGAAAATCTGTCCTGATATTTGTAAAGATGGTCAAATCTCATCTGATCGACGACGATACCTACAACCAGTTTTGGTTTATCTGATTGACTTTGAAGAAGGTTTCCGCTTAAAACAAGCAGGGCGGCAATGGCTAGGTTTCTAATCATATTACTAATTATCTTTAAATTTAATAGAATCCGACAAATACTGCCACGATTCTTTTCTCAAAGATAATCAGATAAAATGTTAAAATATATTAATTAGAGTGGATAAAGCTCCTAATATTTGAAATTAAATACCCTGGTAAAAAGAATATATTTTAGGGTTAAAACCAGCAACAGTATTAAGAAGTGTTTCTGTAGGACTTCCGTAAATTTCGGGGTAAAAATCAGATATTTCCAGGAACTTACCGAGATATTCCGCATTATTACCTATATGGGTGAGAAGTGCATTAGAATCTGCATAGGTTTCCCTTACTACGCACTCATTATTACCCTCATTAAAGTACCAGTCATACTGCAAAGTGGTATCTTTCTCCTTTTCCCTTACAATATTCATACATTGGATTGCCATACTTTTAAATTCCTCCTCTTTGCCTTCATGTATTAAAAATCTTGCGGTCAGTTGAATGTTTCCCATCTTTAAAAATGTTAAGTTATTATTATTTATTTATGATTGTTTATGCAGTAGTATCTAAGTTAATATTTGATATTCTTTTTTTAAAATCCCGGACAAAGCTAAATTATAAATTGCATCCACCGAAGCTGGTTGGCATCAGTTTCATCTCTGAAAAAGCCCTGAATATAAATTCAAGGCTTTCCATTTACTTTCATTCGGTTCGGTTTTATTTATTCAGCAGGGGCTGATGCGGCAGCAACTATTCTGTATAAATTGGAATTACGTTTATTATAATTATCCTGGAAACCATCCCAAAATCCATCCGGCAGGGTAAAGTCGGTGCTGAATGCAGGTGACAGTGCTTCCTGCATAGAAGAAAATATATCGTAGGAATAGCTATTATAAGTAAATGTAGAAGTAACCGGTGAAATTATGGCCTGATTACCCCAGCCTTTCATGGTGGTCTTGCCTTCCTTCATGGCTCTTTCCACTTCGGGTTTCCATTTCTCAGCTTCAAAAGCAAGATGTTTACCCGTATCTTTTACATCGTGATAAATTATACGTACGAATTTGTAATCATCAGGCCCCGTATTTTCTGCGTAAGTATGGTTAGGAAGGTCATTGAGAAATATGTTATGCATGTCGGTGCTTATGTCCCCGGTTCCTATGGCTTCCATTTTAACATCCGGAAACATTGCAGCTATACTTGCCCAGTCCGCTCCTTTATCAATATTTTTAAATGTATTTATAATCAATATATTAGGGCTGGTGTCCTGATTTACGCCGCCTACCTTTTGTAAAATGCCCCAAAAGGTCAAATTCCCTTTCGTAACTTCCTTTTCGGCCCATTTGGCCCAGTAGGTAGTTTCTCTTTTTAGATACTCCTGCATATTTTCGGGAGCCACTCTGCGGTATTGGTGAGTTGTAATTCTTTGCGCCATCGCAAATTGAAAACTCAACAGGCACATTACTAAGACTGTAATTCCATTTCTCATTGTTCAGTTGTTTTAAAATTAGTATTCGTTATTTTTATGAAATTCAAACCAGAAGGGTTCTATAATTTTTGGTTTACCTATGATAACCAAAGAGTATTTCTAAGATATAACCACTCCATATTCCGAATTTTAAATTTACTAAATTTAAATAAAGGGCATATTTTAAAAAATGGAGAACCACTTTGGACGAAACTCACATAAAAGTGTCCGAAATCACTTTTTTAGTTACCGAAGAAATCGCAAAATAATGGTTTAATCTGGTGCATTGCTGTTGCAATTATTTAATATGGGGAACTAGATTCCTAAGACATGTTAATGGGAATACCGGCTAAACAACCATACCTTAAGCTTATCTGGGTTCCAGAACCACAAACGGGATAATCATTTCTTCCAGGGATACACCTCCATGCTGATACGTATTTCTGTAATAACTCACATAGTGGTTATAATTATTGGGATAGGCAAAAAACAAATCATTCTTTGCGAAAATAAAAGAACTGCTCATGGAAATACTGGGCAAAAATATTTTCGCGGGGTCTTTAGCCTCTATCACATCATTGGCATTGTAGGTAAGGCTTCGGCCTGTTTTATAACGAAGGTTCAGACTGGTCTCTTTGTCTCCAATCACTTTTGAAGGCTGTTTTACATTAATAGTACCATGATCAGTCGTAATTATTAGTTTAAGTCCCATGCTTTGGGCTTGTTGAATTATCTCCAGAAGCGGAGAATTCTTAAACCAGCTATGGGTTAAGGAGCGATATGCCTTATCGTTAGATGCCAATTCTTTTATAACATCCATTTCGGTTTTGGAATGTGAAAGCATGTCCACAAAATTATACACAAGAACAGTGAGATCATTCTTCTTTTGGGATCTAAAATTTTGTGACAAATGTTTGCCTTGTTTCAGGCTACTTATTTTATGGTACTCCCATTTTATATCCAGTCCCAAACGTTTTAATTGTTCACCAAGGAACTTGTCTTCAAATAAATTCTTACCCCCTTCTTCAGTGTCGTTCTTCCACCATTCAGGGTATTTTTTTTCCATCTCAAGAGGCATAAGGCCTGAGAAAATTGCGTTTCTGGCATATTGGGTTGCTGTTGGCAGGATACTGTAATAAGGTGTTTCCTTACTCTTCTTGTAATAAGGAGTCAATACATCTTCAAATGCAAACCACTGGTCATAGCGCAAATTGTCTATCACTACCAGGAGTGTAGGTGTTTCCTCAAGTTCAGGGAATACTAATTCCTTAAAAAGGGTATTTGACATTACTGGCCCATCGCCATTGCGAAACCAGTCGGCATAATTCTTTTCAATAAATTTTCCAAACTGATTATTGGCTTCAACTTTTTGCGATTCCAAAATTTCAAACATGCCGGAATCTTCAATTTTTTCTAATTGTAAATCCCAATAAATAAGCTTTTTGTAAAGATCTGTCCATTCCTCGAATGAGTTGACCATTGAGAGATCCATAGAAATTTTCCTGAATTCCTGCTGATAGTTTGAAGTTGTCTTTTCCGATACCAGACGTGAGTGATCCAGGTTTTTCTTAAGAGAAAGTAGTATTTGATTTGGATTAACCGGTTTTATAAGATAGTCGGCTATTTTTGAACCAATTGCTTCTTCCATAATGTACTCCTCCTCACTTTTGGTAATCATTACCACAGGAAGGGTTGCATCTATAATTTTTATTTCATTGAGTGTTTCCAAGCCCGAAATACCCGGCATATTCTCATCTAGAAAAACGATGTCAAAATTCTGAGCTGAAATTTCTTCCAGCGCATCCTGTCCGCTTTTACAGGTTACTACCGTATAATTTTTGCTTTCCAGAAAAATAATATGGGGCTTTAACAAATCTATTTCATCGTCTACCCACAGGATTGTTATCTTGTTCATTTAGTCCTTATATTTACGGTTGAAAACAGCAGCTATTTTGTCTAGATCAAACAAGCTTAAAATATTCAACGATCCAATTTACGGATTTATTAGAATTCCAGACGGACTTATTTTTAACCTGATAGCGGACCCTTATTTTCAAAGGTTGCGCCGAATTTCTCAAATGGGACTTTCATATCTTGTATATCCAGGGGCACATCACACGCGTTTTCATCATGCATTGGGAAGTATGCATTTAATGCAGGAGGCCATTCAACTACTTCGCTTTAAGGGTATTGAAGTTACAGAAGAAGAGGCACAGGGATTATTGTGTGCTATTTTATTGCATGATATAGGCCATGGGCCTTTCTCACATGCTATGGAACATAGTATAGTAGAAGGAATAAACCATGAAGCAATTTCACACCTGTTTATGGAGATTCTTAACCGGAAGTTTAACGGAAGTTTAACTTTGGGAATAGAAATATTTAAAGGCACTTACAGAAAAAAGTTTTTAAATCAACTCGTCAGCAGTCAATTGGACATGGATCGTTTGGATTACTTGAAACGTGATAGTTTTTATACAGGAGTTGCGGAAGGAAATATCAATGCGGAGCGCCTGATAACTATGTTAAATGTAGTGGATGACATGCTGGTAGTTGAAGAAAAAGGGATCTATTCAGTGGAAAAATTTCTAATGGCGCGTAGATTTATGTATTGGCAGGTATACCTTCATAAAACAAGTTTGGTAGCGGAACAGTTACTGATTAAAACATTGCAAAGGGCCAAGGAATTGGTGGAAATGGATATTGAATTGTCCTGTAGCCCCGCTTTGATGTTCTTTTTGAAAAACAAAATAAACCTGGCCAGTTCTAATATAAAGGTATTAGATCGTTTTGCCAGTCTTGATGATGTGGATATATTAGCTGCCATAAAACAATGGCAAGATAGTTCTGACTTTGTTTTGTCAAAGCTTTGCGGCATGATTCTTAATCGCAGGCTTTTAAATATTAGGCTTAAGGACAGGCCTGAAAAAGATGCTAAATTTAGGGATCTTTTTGAAAAATTCCGAACCAAGTATAAGTTGAGTGATATAGAGGCTTCCTATTTTGTATTCCGGGGGACTATAGAGAATAAGGCCTATAATCAGCATAGTCAGAATATAAATATTTTGAGAGCCAATGGTAAATTGATGGATGTTGCAAAAGCATCGGATCATTTAAATTTGACCGCTTTATCTGAGACGGTAACCAAATATTACATCTGTTATCCAAAAGCTGATCTTTAGCATTAAAATTCTGAATTTTGATGTCCTTCAAAAGTTCAAAAGCCTCTTTAAAGACTTAACACCTTAATATACAAGGATTTAAGTACATGTATGTGGTGCAATGCCATTAATCAAATTTTCTTACTTTTGTCTGAATCTTGGAACAGGGTTAAATATTTAAAAATTGAAATTTACAGCTAGTCAGATTGCAGGTATTTTGGAGGGTGAAGTTGAAGGCAACCCCGAGGTTGCTGTGCATAAATTAGCGAAGATTGAAGAGGGTGAAATTGGATCATTAACTTTCTTGGCAAACCCTAAATACACTTCCTACATATACAGCACTGAAGCATCTATTACTTTAGTAAATAGGGATTTTGTGCCAGAACAAGCTCTTTCTACAACACTGATAAAAGTTAAAGATGCCTATAAATCTTTTTCAAAATTATTAGAATATTACAATCAGGTTAAAAATAACAAAATAGGACTGGAGAAGCCGGTATATTTATCAGAATCTGTTACTTATGGAACAGATTTTTATCTGGGGGCTTTTTCATATTTAGGGAATGATGTCAGAATAGGGAATAATGTTAAAATATATCCGAATGTCTACATAGGTGATAATGTGACCATTGGTGATAATGTGATAATTTTTGCCGGTGCCAAAATTTATTCAGAAACAATAATAGGAATGGGTTGTGTAATTCATAGTGGGGTTATTATAGGGGCAGATGGTTTTGGCTTTGCTCCCGATTCAAATGGTGAGTATAGTAAAGTTCCACAAACAGGGAATGTAATTCTTGAGGAAAATGTAGATGTTGGTGCGGGAACTACAATAGACCGTGCTACCCTTGGATCCACAATTCTTCGTAAAGGCGTTAAACTAGACAACCAAATCCAAATTGCTCATAATGTGGAGATTGGAGAAAATACGGCTATTGCCGCGCAGACAGGAATTGCAGGCTCTACTAAAATAGGAAGGAACTGTAAGATTGGCGGCCAGGTTGGAATTGTCGGACACATAACCATTGGGGACAGAGTTCGGATTCAGGCACAATCGGGAATAGGCAGAAATGTGAAGGACGATGAGTTTATTCAAGGATCACCCGCTTTTAATTATGCAGATTTCAACAAGTCATATGTTCATTTTAAAAACCTTCCAAAACTCGTGAATAGGATTACCAATATCGAAAAAAGAATTGATGATAAATAAAAAATGGCAAAACAACGTACAATAGCTAATGAAGTAACATTAACCGGCGTTGGCTTACATACCGGTGAGAACGTTACTATGAAATTTGTTCCTGCAAATGAGAATCACGGCTTTGCTTTTAAACGTGTGGATCTGGAAGGGGAACCGGTTATAGAGGCAGACGCGAATTATGTGGTGAATACTCAAAGGGGTACAAATCTTGAGAAAAGAGGGGTTAAAATCCAGACCTCGGAGCATGTTCTTGCGGCATTGGTAGGTATGGAGATAGATAATATTTTGATAGAATTAAACGCACCAGAACCGCCTATCATGGATGGATCTTCCAAGTTTTTTGTGGAAGCATTGGAAAGGGCAGGAATAGTAGAACAGGATGCGGAACGCGAGGAGTATGAAGTCAAAGAGGTTATTACCTATAAAGATGAAGCTACAGGAAGTGATATAACGGTTATTCCGGCCGAAGATTATAAAATAACCACTATGGTTGATTTTGGCACTAAGGTTCTTGGAACTCAGAATGCCACGCTGGAAAGAATCTCAGATTTTAAAAATGAAATAGCCGATGCACGTACCTTTAGCTTTCTGCATGAATTGGAAATGTTATTGGAAAATGGGCTTATAAAAGGTGGAGACCTTAACAATGCTATTGTGTATGTAGACAAGGAAATATCTGCGTCTACCATGAAGAAGCTGGAAAAGGCCTTTAACAAAAAGAAGCTTTCTGTAAAGCCTAATGGCATTTTAGATAATCTTACCTTACATCAGCCAAATGAAGCGGCCAGGCATAAACTTCTGGATGTAATTGGAGATTTGGCCTTGGCAGGAACAAGGATAAAAGGGAAAGTTATTGCCAATAAACCCGGGCATTACGTGAATACACAATTTGCCAAGAAACTTTCCAAAATCATTAAATTGGAAAAGCGTAATAAGGTTCCAAAATTCGATTTAAGTCAACCCCCTTTAATGGATGTGACCCAGATTATGAAAATGTTGCCGCACAGGCCCCCCTTTCTGTTGGTTGATAAAATAATGGAACTGTCTGATTCTCATGTGGTTGGGGTGAAAAATGTCACTATGAATGAACCTTTTTTTGTAGGTCATTTTCCCGGTGTACCTGTCATGCCTGGTGTTTTACAGGTAGAGGCTATGGCACAAACCGGAGGAATTTTGGTGTTAAATACTGTTCCCGACCCAGAAAATTATCTTACTTTCTTTATGAAAATAGACAATGTAAAGTTCAAACAACAAGTAGTCCCCGGAGATACTTTAATCTTTAAATGCGATCTTATATCACCCATTCGCAGAGGAATTTGCCATATGCAGGCCTACGCTTATGCCAATGGAAAATTAGTCTCCGAGGCAGAATTAATGGCCCAAATCGTAAAATCCAAATTAGAAGAATAGAATGAATCAACCACTTGCGTATGTACATCCTGGCGCTAAGATTGCTAAAAATGTGGTCATAGAGCCATTCACAACAATTCATAACAATGTAATTATCGGAGATGGTACATGGATAGGTTCCAATGTAACTATAATGGAAGGTGCCCGCATTGGAAAGAACTGTAATATCTTTCCGGGTGCAGTAATATCAGCGCCTCCTCAGGACCTGAAGTATAAAGGGGAAGAAACAACTGTCGAAATTGGTAATAACACTACAATAAGGGAATGTGCTACCATTCACAAAGGTACCTCGGACAGAATGAAAACTGTAATTGGTAAAAATTGTCTTATTATGGCTTATTGCCATATAGCCCATGACTGTTTAGTGGGTAATAATTGTATTTTTTCCAATAATTCCACTCTTGCGGGCCATGTAACTATAGGAGATAATGTTATTCTTGCAGGTCTTGTGGCGGTGCATCAATTTGTTTCGATTGGAAATCATGCCTTTGTTACCGGTGGATCATTAGTCCGTAAGGATGTACCTCCTTATGTTAAAGGCGCCAGAGAACCCATGTCATATGTTGGAATAAATTCCGTAGGATTGCGGAGAAGAGGATTTAATTCTGATAAAATAAGGGAAATTCAGAATATTTATCGAATACTTTATCAGAAAAATTATAATAATACTCAGGCTGTACAAATCATTGAAGCAGAAATGGAAGCTACGCCAGAGAGAGATGAAATTTTACAGTTTATTCGCGATTCCCAAAGGGGTATCATGAAAGGCTATTTTAGTACCAATTAATTATTATGGCAAATACCTCAGATATTAGAAAAGGATTGTGTATCAGGTACAACAATGATATCTATAAGATTATTGAATTCTTGCATGTAAAACCCGGTAAAGGACCAGCCTTTGTGCGGACAAAACTTAAAAGTGTGACAACCGGAAAAGTTTTGGATAACACGTTTTCATCCGGTCACAAAATTGAAGATGTAAGGGTAGAAACAAGATCTTATCAGTTTTTGTATTCAGAAGGAACAACCTATCATTTTATGAATACTGATGATTATAATCAAATCTCACTTCAGGAAGAGGTTCTTGATGTACCAGGACTTTTGAAAGAAGGTGAAGTGGTGACCATAATGTTTAATACGGAAGATAATATGCCCTTAAATGTTGATATGCCAGCCAGTGTCATATTAGAAGTTACACATACCGAACCCGGACTTAAGGGAAATACTGCCACAAATGCCTCAAAGCCGGCAGTAGTTGAGACTGGAGCAAAAGTGAATGTACCTCTTTTTATAAATGAAGGCGATAAAATTAAAATTGACACTGAAAAGGGTACTTATATGGAAAGAGCTAAAGAATAGATATACATAATATTCTTAAATACAGGATATTATGATTTTTTATCTTCATTGTTAATTGATATTTATTAAATTCTAATCTTGATCAACTTTTTGTGAAATTTCCAAAGCCATATACTTTAAAGCAAATTGCGGCTATCATCAATTCTGAATATATCGGAAAAGATGATTTTGCAGTATTGGGTATGAATGAAATCCATGTTGTGGAAGAAGGAGACATTGTTTTTGTAGATCATCCAAAGTATTATGAAAAAGCGCTGAATTCTAAAGCTACGGTGATATTAATAAACAAAAAAGTGGATTGCCCCATTGGCAAGGCATTATTGATATCCGAAGATCCGTTTAAAGATTTTAATACCCTTACTACTTATTTTAAACCATTCGAAAAAGCTGAATTATTGATTTCCAAATCTGCCAAAATTGGGAAAAACACCCATATTCAGCCTAATGTTTTTATTGGTAACAATGTTAGCATAGGTGATCATTGTACTATTCATTCCAATGTCTCAATTTATGACAATTGTATAATAGGAGATTATGTTACCATTCATGCGGGAACTGTACTTGGGGCTGATGCTTTCTATTATAAAAACAGACCTGAAGGATACGATAAATTGCTCTCAGGAGGACGGGTGGTAATAGAAGACCATGTAGACATTGGAGCACTCTGCTCAATAGACAGAGGAGTTACCGGCGACACTACAATTAAGAAAGGTAGTAAGCTGGACAACCAGATTCAGGTAGGTCATGACACGGTAATAGGTGAAAAGTGTTTGATCGCTTCACAAACCGGAATTGCAGGCTGTGTGATAATCGAGGATGAAGTTACTATTTGGGGTCAGGTAGGTATAATTAGCGGTATTACGATTGGAAAGAAAGCAGTTATAATGGCGCAGGCCGGAATTGGCAGATCTCTCGAAGGAGGTAAGAGTTATCTGGGAAGTCCTGCTGGTGAATCGCGGGAAAAATTCAGGGAATTAGCACATCTGCGTAACCTTTCAACAATTTTAAAAGATTTAAACAAAGAATAGGGGGATTACCACCTAATAATAATTTTCAAAAATATATTTTTGAATATCTAAAAATCAAATTGACAATGAGCGTATTAGTAAATAAAGATTCCAGGATAATTGTTCAAGGCTTTACCGGTAGTGAAGGTACTTTTCATTCAGAGCAAATGATAGACTATGGAACTAATGTTGTAGGAGGAGTAACTCCTGGAAAAGGAGGTCACGAGCACCTTGGAAAACCTGTTTTTAATACTGTTGAGGAAGCTGTTAAAAGTGTAGGTGCAGATACGACCATCATTTTTGTGCCACCGGCATTCGCCGCAGACGCAATAATGGAAGCTGCAAGCGCGGGAATTAAGGTCATTATAACTATAACTGAGGGCATTCCTGTAGCTGATATGGTGAAGGCCAATAATTATATAAAAGATAGAGATTGCACCTTAATAGGCCCAAATTGTCCGGGAGTAATTACACCTGGTGAGGCTAAGGTGGGTATTATGCCCGGGTTTGTTTTTAAGAAAGGAACTGTTGGTATTGTTTCTAAATCAGGTACTTTAACTTATGAAGCGGCAGATCAGGTTGTACGGCAGGGATTGGGGATTACAACGGCCATTGGTATTGGTGGCGATCCTATAATAGGGACCACGACCAAAGAGGCAGTAGAACTGCTTATTAATGATCCCGAAACTGAATGCGTCGTTATGATAGGTGAAATAGGAGGACAATTAGAAGCTGATGCCGCCAAATGGTATAAAGCCAGTGGCAGCAAAAAACCAATTGTTGGTTTTATCGCCGGGGAAACCGCACCAGCCGGAAGAACTATGGGGCATGCTGGTGCAATAGTAGGGGGGACAGACGATACTGCTCAGGCTAAAAAACGAATTATGCGTGAATGTGGAATAAACGTCGTAGACTCTCCTGCGGAAATAGGAAAGAAAGTTAAAGAAGTTGTCGGATAGCTAATAAAAAACAGCAGGAATCCTCGGTATATCTGAGCGGAAAATCCCGAATTAGTCGGGATTTTTTTTAGCCTTTATGTGAAACAAAACTTATCTTTGGAATACAAGTGATGAAACAAAACAATGATATGAAATTATTAGACGGAAAGAATGTTATTATTACCGGTGCAAGTAGAGGTATAGGTATGGGTATTGCCAGAGTTTTTGCAGAACATGGTGCCAATGTGGCTTTTACCTTTAGTTCCAGCGAAGCTCCTGCACTTGAATTGGAAAAAGAACTTACTTCTAAAGGGGTTAAGGCCAAAGCATATAAAAGCAATGCGGCAAGTTTTGCAGATTCTGAGAGGCTGGTTACCCAGGTACTGGAAGATTTCGGAGGAATTGACGTTTTGATCAACAATGCCGGCATCACAAAAGACAACTTGCTAATTCGAATGAGAGAAGAAGATTTTGATACCGTTATTGAAATTAATTTAAAATCTGTTTTTAACATGACCAAGGCGGTACAGCGGACAATGTTAAAACAACGCAAAGGCTCTATTATTAATATGAGTAGTGTGGTTGGTGTTAAAGGGAATGCAGGTCAAACAAATTATGCGGCTTCAAAGGCAGGGATAATCGGATTTACTAAATCTGTCGCCTTAGAGCTTGGATCCAGAAATATTCGTTGCAACGCTATTGCTCCGGGGTTTATTGAAACAGAAATGACCGGTAAATTGGACGAAAAAACGGTCGAGGAATGGCGGCAGGCAGTACCCTTAAAACGAGGGGGTTCTCCCGAAGATGTAGCAAATGCATGTTTGTTTTTTGCGTCAGATCTGTCGGATTATATAACCGGCCAAGTTTTAAATGTTGATGGCGGAATGTTAACATAACATCAAAATATACTATTTATTAATCCCAGCGTAAGACTTCTGACTGGAATAGGCTTCAGCAGTTTGGTGCTATCCAAAAAGTTTCATGCAGTTACAAACGGTATTCCTGATATTACTCACGGTTATCATAGCCTTAGGATTGGTTATATTTCAATACCACTATAAATCCAGGAGTAAAGGTGTCTTGAATACTGGACTCTCCTTATTGAGATTTATAGCATTATTCTGCGTATTGTTGTTATTAATAAATCCTAAAGTCACAAAAGAACAATATTCTTTAGAAAAAGCGAATCTTATTATTCTATCAGATAATACTTCTTCAATTAATCAGGCTAATGGGATTAATCAGCTCCTTAGTATCAAATCTCAGATTGAAGATAATTATGATATAAATGAAAGGTTTAAACTGGAGGAATATGCATTTGGTGCAGAATTAAATACCTCAGACAGTTTATCATTTGAGGAGAAGGCAACTAATATTGGAAGAGCTCTTTCATCTCTAAATGAGATATATGCAGGAACTACTTCGGCAATACTGCTTCTTACCGATGGAAACCAGACTTTAGGGGAAGATTATGAGTTCTACGGACGACGACAGAAATTCCCGATTTTCCCTATGGTAGTAGGAGATACGACTAGCTATCAGGATATCAGAATAGATCAGGTAAATACCAACAAATATGCATTTTTAAAGAATAAATACCCTATTGAAATTTTTGTTTCCTATCAGGGTAAAAATACGGTATCAACCACTTTATCTATTGCGGAAGCCGGCCAAAATCTATACAAAGAACAAATTGTTCTAAGTGAGACCGGGAATTCCAGGATAATTAATACTCTTCTGGATGCAGCTACTGTAGGTGCCAAAAATATTAAGATTACCCTTAGTCCTTTGGAAAATGAGCGAAATATCACTAATAATTCAAGGCAGGTTGGCGTGGAGGTAATTGATGAAAAAACTAATATTGCCTTAGTCTCGCAAATACTTCACCCGGATCTGGGTGCTTTAAAAAAAGCAATTGAAAGCAATGAACAGCGGTCAGTATCCATTATAAAACCTTCACTAACTCCCAGTCAACTGGAGCAATTTGATCTTTTTATTATATATCAGCCAGATCTTTCTTTTGAGGGGTTATATACCTATATGAATAGCAAAGGCACAAACATTTTTACCATTACGGGCCCCAAAACCGATTGGACATTTCTAAATAAAGTACAGAATAGTTTTCAAAAGAACAGTTTTGATCAGAAAGAAGATGTGACCCCTATTTTAAACAAGGGATATACACATTTTGATATCACAGATCTTGACATATCTGAATTCCCCCCAATTGAAACCACTTTGGGAGAATTACTAATAACTACCTCTTATGAAAATATGCTAACTCAGCGCATTAAGGGAATGGATATGAATGAACCTCTTTTTGCAACCCTTGAAACCAATTTACGCCGTGAAGCAGTTCTTTTTGGCGAAAATATTTGGAAATGGCGGGCACAGAGTTTCAGGGAAGATCAGGAATTTAAAAAATTTGACGATTTTATTTCCAAAGTTATTTTTTACCTGGCCAACAGCAAATCCAGAACCCGACTTACATTGGCATATGAGAATATATATCAGGGAATAAATGAGGCTACTATAAAGGCTACATATTTTAATGAGACTTTTGTTTTTGACACAAATGCAACCATAAGGCTCTCAATAAATGGTATTGGAAATTCTATATCCAGGCAAATTCCAATGTTGCTGAAGAAAGGTTATTACGAAGCTGACATTCGCACACTTCCTTCCGGTGAATACAGTTTTACGGTGAATGTTGAAAATGAAAATCTTAAAAAAACCGGAAGATTTACCATACTGGACTACGATTTGGAACAGCAACAGTTATCCAGTAATTACAAAAAATTGGAAAGGTTGGCAAACAGCACGAATGCCGCACTATATTTTCCTTCGGAGGTTTCTAAATTCACGGAAGGTTTAATAAAGGACAATAGGTTTCTACCCGTCCAGAAAAGCAATCAAAATGTCGTATCTTTGATAGATTTTAAAATTCTCTTGGGAATCATTGCAAGCGCTTTGACTGCCGAGTGGTTTATCAGAAAATTTAACGGACTAATTTAATATTATATCTAATGGATAAATTACCAAAAATTGCGCTGCCTGCAGTGTTTATTATTATTGTATTAATTATACTCATTTCCAAATCGGCAGTTACTATAGGTTCTGGTGAAGCAGGGGTTTTGTATAGAACTTTTGGGAACGGGGTAGTGACAGATGAACCACCTCTTAATGAAGGTTTTCACATTGTTGCTCCCTGGAATAAAGTTTTTGTTTATGAAGTAAGACAGCAGGAAGTTTTTGAAAAGATGAAAGTACTTTCCAGCAATGGATTGGACATCCTGCTCGATGCCTCTGCATGGTTTCAACCTGATTATTTAAACCTGGGGAAGTTACATCAGGAAAAGAGTGAACAATATAAAGAACGTATTCTTCTTCCGGCTATAAGGTCGGCGGCACGTAGCGTAGTCGGAAGATATACACCCGAACAATTGTACTCCAGTAAACGAGACGCCATTCAGGTTGAGATTTTTGAGGAAACCAAGGAAATCGTAGAAGACCAGTATATACAATTGAATGAAATTCTTATTCGTGATGTTACTCTTCCCGCGACAATTAAAGAGGCCATCGAAAGAAAGCTAAAACAGGAGCAGGAATCACTGGAGTATGAATTTCTTTTGATAACAGCAGCAAAGGAGGCCGAAAAAGTACGTATTGAGGCCCAGGGAAAGGCCGATGCCAACAAGATACTTAGCGCATCCTTAACTGATAAAATCCTTAAAGATAAAGGGATAGATGCCACCTTAAAAATGGCAGAGTCTCCAAATACCAAAGTCGTAGTCATTGGCTCAGGTGGGGACGGCTTACCTCTTATTTTAGGAAATAATTAATTACAATAAATTTTGTGAAATAAAAATAAATTCTATTTTTACAACTTCATGAGAAAAGATAATACACATCATCATTTATATACTTGCACTCAGGCGAGGTAGAAATGTATTGTTGTATTCCAAAATATATCTAACCCGTTTGAGCAATCAAGCGGGTTTTTCTTTTAAGCCTTTTAGATTGATCGCAAAAGAAATTTAAAAAATGGAAAAATTAAGAATAGCCATACAAAAGTCGGGAAGACTGAACGAAGATTCTATAAAAATGCTTAAAGATTGTGGTATATCCATTGATAATGGGAAGGATCAGTTGAAAGCATCTGCCAGTAACTTTCCTATGGAAGTGTTTTACCTCAGAAATGGAGATATTCCGCAGTACCTAAAAGATGGTGTAGTGGATATAGCAATTATTGGAGAGAACGTACTTGAAGAAAAAGGACGAAACATTGTTGTAGCGGAAAAGCTGGGTTTTTCAAAATGTAGGGTATCGCTCGCTGTTCCAAAATCCAGTTTTTATAAAAGAATCAGCGATTTAGAAGGTAAACGTATTGCTACTTCGTATCCAAATACATTAAGTGCTTACCTACTGGAAAAAGGAGTAAAGGCAGAGCTTCACATTATTAACGGGTCTGTTGAAATTGCTCCAAATATTGGATTGGCCGATGCCGTTTGCGATATTGTATCCAGTGGCAGCACTTTATTTAAAAATAACCTTAAAGAGGTTGAAGTGATGCTTAGGAGTGAAGCTGTATTGGCTGTTTCACCGCTAATAGCAGAAATGCAAAGGAAAATTCTGGATGATCTTAGATTTAGAATAAAGTCTGTGTTGGTTGCAAGGCAATCCAAATATATTTTGATGAATGTACCTAATGACAAATTGAGGGATATAATTAAGATTTTACCCGGAATGCGGAGTCCAACCGTATTGCCGCTGGCCGAAGAAGGTTGGAGTTCAGTACATACGGTAATCAATAAAGATAAATTTTGGCAGGTAATTAATGAATTGAAGCAGGCAGGAGCTGAGGGGATTTTAGTATGCCCGATAGAGAAAATGGTGTTATGAAAAAAGTATTTAATCCAGATAAACTAGATTGGCCAGAACTTTTAAGGCGTCCAACTCAATCTTTCGCAGATATTGAACGTACTGTAATGCAGATTTTTAATGAAGTAGAGGCAGAAGGCGATAAGGTTTTAAAGAAATATACGAAACAATTTGATGGAGTTGAAATAGCCGGTTTATCTGTAAGCCCCGATGAATTTCTTGAAGCTTCTGCTTTGGTGTCTGTCGAGCTAAAAGAAGCCATTAACATAGCGAAATCTAATATTGAAAAGTTCCACAGGGCACAGCTTACGCCCAAAGTTGAAGTTGAAACTACACCCGGTGTGATATGCTGGCAGGAAAAGAAGGCAATTCAAAAAGTGGGGCTTTATATCCCGGGAGGTACGGCACCATTGTTTTCTACTATTTTAATGCTGGCCATACCCGCAAATATTGCCGGTTGTTCCGAGGTGGTCCTATGTTCTCCTCCGGCTAAAAATGGCAAAATAAACCCGGTAATCCTTTACACAGCCAAACTTTGTGGCATTACCCGGGTTTTTAAGGTTGGAGGAATTCAGGCTATCGGGGCGATGACTTTCGGAACAGAGAGTATATCGAGGGTTTTTAAAATATTTGGACCTGGTAATCAATACGTTACAGTAGCTAAACAAATAGCGACCAAATTTGGGGTAGCAATTGATATGCCGGCCGGACCAAGTGAACTTTTAGTGGTTGCCGATGATTCTGCTAATGCAGCTTTTGTGGCCTCCGATCTTTTAAGTCAGGCAGAACACGGAAAAGATAGTCAGGTAATACTGGTTTCAACATCCAGATTATTTCTGGAAAAAGCAGAGGAAGAACTATTAAAACAAATAGTCAGCCTGCCCCGTGCTGACATCGCTAAAAAGGCAATTGAGAATAGTAGGTTAATCTTTGTGGAAAATGATAAGACCGCTATGGAACTAATAAATGAATACGCCCCGGAGCATTTTATTGTTTGCTGTAAGGATGAGGAATATTATATTAGAAATGTGGTCGAATGCGGGCTCTGTTTTTCTGGGGAATTACACCCCGGAAAGTGCAGGGGATTATGCTTCCGGAACTAATCATACTTTACCTACAAACGGTTATGCAAAACAATACAGTGGTGTAAATCTGGATAGTTTTATGAAGAGTATTACGTTTCAAAGAATATCCGAAACAGGTATACGAAATATTGGAAATACAATTGAAGTCATGGCAGAAGCCGAGGGGCTTAGCGCTCATAAAAATGCGGTTTCTCTCCGACTTCAGAATTTAAAAACAGGCCATAACACATACTAAATAAATACGGTTTATGAAATTTGAACTTTTTGGATTGATACGAGAAAATGTGAGGGAATTAAAGCCTTACTCTTCTGCCAGGGATGAATATGTCTCAGATGGTTCAAAAATGGTATTTATGGATGCTAACGAGAGCCCTTATTCTAATGGGGTTAATCGTTATCCGGATCCTCATCAACGCCGGTTAAAATTGCTTTTGGCTAAAAAGAATTCTCTTTCCACAGAAAATATTCTTCTGGGAAATGGAAGTGACGAAGTGTTGGATCTCATTTTCCGGGCTTTTTGCGAACCACAGAAAGACAATATTATTACCATGCCGCCAACCTATGGAATGTATAAAGTTCTGGCCGGTATTAATGCGATTGAAAACAGGGAGGTTTTACTGACGGAAAATTTTGAGCTGGATGTAGACATGATTTTAAGTACTGTAGACGACAATACCAAGCTCATCTTACTTTGCTCGCCTAATAATCCAACCGGCAATAGTTTTTCGGCAGCACATATAGAAAATCTGTTGACCAACTTTCAGGGATTGCTGGTAATAGATGAAGCGTATATTGATTTTGCGGTCCGGAAGAGCTGGCTTAATAAACTTCAACATTTTCCGAACCTAATAGTAACCAGGACATTCTCTAAAGCTTATGGAATGGCCGGATTACGCTTAGGAGTTGCATATGCTTCTGAAGTCATAATTGCCGTTCTAAACCGGATAAAACCGCCTTATAATGTAAATGAACTAACACAAAGGAAAGCATTTAAAATGCTTCAGAATGTTGATGAAATAGAAGGGCAGATTAAAGAAATCTTAGTGGAAAGGAAATGCCTGGTACAGGAGCTGGCCCATATTAATTTCATAAAGGAAATATACCCAACAGACGCCAACTTTGTATTGGTAAAGGTAGATGACGCAGATAGAAGATATCGGGAAATATTGGATTCAGGAATAGTGGTCCGTAACAGGTCCACGCAGGCACTGTGTGCAAATACCCTCAGGTTTACTATAGGTACCCCGGAAGAAAATGAATCATTGTTAAGATTGTTAAACACTTTGTAATGGAATCAAAAACGACAAAGAAAAAGGTGTTGTTCATAGACCGCGACGGTACGTTGATAGCAGAACCTGCAGATGAACAGATAGATAGTTTTGATAAAATAGCATTTTATCCACATGTCTTTAACTATCTAAGCAGAATAGCTGAAGAATTGGAGTTTGAATTGGTCATGGTGACCAATCAGGATGGTCTTGGATCGGAGAAATTTCCGGAAATAACATTTTGGCCGGTACATAATTTTATCCTTAAATGTTTTGAAGCGGAAGGTATTGTATTTTCAGAAGTTCTGATTGACAGGACTTTCCCGCATGAAAATGCCGAGACCAGAAAACCGGGCACGGGGCTGCTGAAAAAGTATTTTAGTGAGGAGTATGATCTTGAAAATTCTTATGTGATTGGCGATCGGTTGACCGATATGGAACTTGCAAAAAATTTAGGGTCACAGGGAATTTTTATAAATACCAATACCAATTTGGGCACAGATGAGATCACGGTGAAAAAGGGTGAATTGCAACAATTAATTGCCCTTGAGACAGCGGATTGGAAGGCGGTTTATGATTTCTTAAAATTAGAAAACAGAACCGCTGAAATCTCGAGAAAAACCAAAGAAACCGATATTCGTATTCGGGTGAATTTGGATGGAATAGGGAATGGCACAATTTCAACGGGTATCCTGTTTTTTGATCATATGCTGGATCAACTAGCCCGTCATGGTCAAATGGACCTGGATATAACTGTGAAAGGAGATTTAGAAGTAGATGAGCACCACACAATTGAGGATACGGGAATTGCTCTGGGTGAGGTATTCCATAAGGCTTTAGGGAACAAGTTAGGAATGGAACGCTATGGGTTTTGTCTTCCGATGGACGATTGTCTTGCACAGGTAGCACTTGACTTTGGCGGGCGTAGCTGGCTGGTTTGGGAGGCCGAGTTTAAAAGAGAAATGATTGGCAAAATGCCAACGGAAATGTTTTACCATTTCTTTAAATCATTTTCAGACGGTGCGAAAGCCAATTTGAATATAAAAGCGGAAGGAACCAACGAGCATCATAAGATTGAAGCAATTTTTAAGGCATTTGCCAAAGCAATCAAAATGGCAGTAAAACGCGATGTGGATAAAATGTTATTACCAACAACAAAGGGAATGCTCTAGAAATATTTTCACAAACTCCACATATAAAACCACCAAAGTATTAAAATAAATGAAATTGGTTATAGTAAATTATGGTGCTGGTAATATCCAAAGTATAAAGTTTGCATTCAAGCGCCTTGGGCATGAAGCGGTATTGAGTGATAAAGCCGAAGAAATAATGTCCGCTGACCGCGTTATATTCCCCGGCGTTGGGGAGGCAAGTAGTGCTATGCACAAATTAAAGGCTAGCGGTTTGGATCGGATAATTCCTGCATTACAACAACCTGTTTTAGGTATTTGTCTTGGGATGCAGTTGATGTGCCATAGTTCTGAAGAAGGTAATACAATGGGCTTAGGTATTTTTGATACTGATGTAGTCAGATTTACGAACGGTGTTAAAGTTCCGCAAATTGGATGGAATCAGATAACAAATCTTAAATCTGATTTATTTAAAGATGTGATTGAAAAAGATCATATTTACCTGGTACATAGTTATTATGCGCCAATTTGTGCCGAAACTATTGCAGTCTCAGACTATGAAATGCCATATAGCAGTGCTTTAAAGAAGGATAATTTTTATGGCGTACAATTTCATCCTGAAAAGAGCAGCAAAGTTGGAGCACGGATTTTAAAAAACTTTCTGGAGTTATAATAAGGTATAAAAGAAATAAGTTAAAATAAAGATATGGGTCAATTGGCAGTTAGATTTCTTTGTGATTTTGTTAAAGAAACAAGCTTGCATAATTTCCTGATCCGGAAAGACGAATGTAATATAACAGTAATATGAGAGTAATCCCGGCAATAGATATTATAGACGGAAAATGTGTCAGGCTTTCACAGGGGGACTACAATACCAAAAAAATTTATAATGAAAACCCTTTGGAAGTGGCGGTCGAATTTGAGGCTCATGGTATAAGGTACATACACCTGGTAGATCTTGATGGGGCAAAGGCAAAACATATTGTAAATTATAAGGTTTTAGAAACTATTGCGACTAAAACCAACCTTAAAATTGATTTTGGAGGGGGGTTAAAGACCGATGGGGATTTAAAAATTGCTTTTGAATGTGGCGCCGGACAGATAACAGGAGGGAGCATTGCAGTAAATGATCCATACACCTTCCTGGGGTGGATTGAAACCTTTGGTGCGGAGCGGATCATCCTCGGAGCTGATGTCAAAGATGAGCGCATCGCTATTGCAGGATGGCAGGAAGAATCGGATAAGAAATTGATTCCTTTTGTTAAGGATTATCAAAAGAAAGGAATCCGATATATCATTTGCACGGATATCAATAAAGACGGGATGCTTAAAGGACCGGCAACAGAGTTGTATAAACGACTTCTTGAAGAAACGAAAATCAACAAAACGGTAGTAAGTATGAGCGGCGTGGAAGATGTTAAAATCCCGGGAATCTGTCTTATAGCTAGTGGTGGTATTGCCGGTATTGAAGATTTACCAGCCTTAAAGGAAGTTGGTTGCGAAGGAGCGATAATTGGTAAGGCCATTTATGAAAACAAGATTAGTTTAAAACAATTGGAACATTTTATACTATCTGCATGAATCAATTACAGGATAAATGGATGTTGGAATTTTTAGATAATGCCATATACAGACTGGATGCGAGTACCAGAATGGTAAATATTTGCCTGGAACGCGTTGAAGAATCAAAAATCTGGGAAAAACCAAATGAATCCTCTAACAGCATAGGTAATCAGATGCTTCATATTTGTGGAAATATGAATCAATACATTATCTCTTCTTTAGGAGCACATGATGATATTAGAAACAGGGAGGAGGAATTTTCAATGACCACAGGATTTACTAAAAATCAGCTCTTACAAAAGCTTGAAAATACCATTGAAAATGCCAGGGCTGTACTTAAACAATGTGATGCTGAGCAATTACTTAAAAAAAGGGAAGTTCAGGGATTTAACCTCTCTGGAATAGGAATTGTAATTCATGCAGTAGAACATTATTCCTATCACACCGGTCAAATCGCATTTTGGACAAAACTAATGACCAATAATGATTTAGGCTTTTATGATGGAATAGACCTGAATATTAATAATTAACTTCAAAAGATGCTTACTAAAAGAATTATTCCGTGTTTGGATATTAAGGATGGACGAACCGTGAAAGGCATTAATTTTGTTGATTTACGTGATGCTGGTGATCCCGTCGAGCTTGCAGAAATATATGCCAATGAAGGTGCGGATGAATTGGTATTCCTCGATATTTCCGCAACTGAGGAAAGGCGCAAGACCCTTGCCGATTTAGTGAAACGCGTAGCGGAAAAAGTGAATATCCCTTTTACAGTTGGTGGAGGTATTTCTTCTGTCGAAGATGTAGATATTCTACTTCATAATGGCGCTGATAAGGTCTCTATAAATTCCTCTGCTGTTAAAAACCCGGATTTAATTAATGAACTGGTTGCCAAATTCGGTTCTCAGTGCATTGTTGTGGCTATAGATGCAAAGCAGGTAAATGGTGTATGGAAAGTACATCTTGTGGGAGGTAAAGTACCTACAGATTTGGAGCTGTTCCAATGGGCAAAGGAAGTTGAGGAAAGAGGGGCAGGGGAAATACTGTTTACATCAATGGACCATGACGGCACCAAAAACGGATTTGCCAATGAAACACTGGCAAGGCTTTCTTCAGAACTAAATATCCCTATAATTGCTTCAGGTGGCGCCGGAAACATGCAGCATTTTATTGACACTTTTAAGGATGGGAAAGCGGATGCAGCATTGGCTGCAAGTGTATTTCATTTTAAAGAAATGGAAATAAAAGAACTTAAAAAGAAATTACAGGATCATGGCATTCCTGTTAGATTATAACTAATTTTTACTGCGCAATTAAAAAAAATACAATGGAGGTAGCATTTGATAAAAACAAGGACGGACTTGTTCCGGCAATCATCCAGGACCATACTACTAAGAATGTACTTATGCTTGGTTATATGAATGAGGAATCACTGGCCATAACAAGGAAGATTGGAAAAGTCACTTTTTTTAGCAGAAGCAAAAATAGAATATGGACTAAAGGAGAGGAAAGTGGTAATTATCTGAATCTGGTAGATATTGAAATTGATTGTGATAAAGATACCTTATTAATTTCTGTGGACCCTATGGGCCCTATATGTCATAAAGGAAGTGATACATGCTGGAATAAAAAGAATGATCAGAGTTTTGGCTTTCTGTCCCAGCTCGAGGCAATAATATTGGATAGAAAAGTAAACATTCGTACTGAAAATAGCTACATAAGCTCCCTGTTTAAAAGCGGGATAAACAAAATTGCACAAAAAGTAGGAGAAGAAGCAGTAGAAACTGTAATAGAGGCAATGGATGATAATGATACCCTTTTCCTTCAGGAAAGTGCCGACTTACTTTTTCATTACCTTATTTTATTAGAGGCAAAAGGTTTTCATCTCAATGATGTTATTGAGATTCTCCGAAACAGGCATAAAAGTTAATGCCTCAAATCCTTAAGTTTTCTTAAATTTAATAGTGCATTTTACGAAATGTATTAATTTTAGCTAATGGCTATGAAAACAGGGAAAGGCTTTCGATTTTTAAATTACCAGGCAGCATCGCTAACTCCTTTTGAAAAACTATTTGAAATTTTTCAGGAACTTATTACGCATACCTCAGGTGATGTGGATGAGGCGCTGGATTGGTTGAGGGAATTGGATAAGGAATATGAACTTACGGACGAGAATTATACAATTGATGATTTTATAGAGGACCTCAAGGCAAAGGGTTTTTTACGTGAAGAATTCGAAGCAGGGGATGGTGATGGCACAGGAGCGCCGGGTGAAGCCAGTTTGTCTATCACAGCTAAAATGGAGCGTATTATTCGCCAGCGTGCTTTAGATCAGATTTTCGGGAAAATTAAGCGAAGTGGAACCGGGAACCATAAGACCGGAAAATCAGGTCCGGGAGATGAGCATACAGGTGATTTTAGGGAGTATCGTTATGGAGATTCATTAGAACATATTTCTATGACGGAAAGTTTAAAAAACGCCCAAATCAATCATGGAATGGATAGCTTTTCACTAACCGAAGATGATCTTGTAGTTGAAGACACCCATTATAAGGCTCAAATGAGTACGGTGCTGATGATAGACATTAGTCATTCTATGATTTTATATGGAGAAGATCGTATTACCCCAGCCAAAAAGGTTGCAATGGCGTTGGCTGAGCTTATTACAACGCGATATCCCAAAGATACTCTCGATATATTGGTTTTTGGCAATGATGCCTGGCCCATACCCATTAAGGATCTGCCATATTTAAAAGTAGGCCCTTTCCACACAAATACTGTTGCAGGATTAGAGCTTGCAATGGATATGTTGAGGAGAAAAAGGAATACGAATAAGCAAATCTTTATGATCACGGATGGTAAGCCCAGCTGTTTGCGAATGCCGGACGGCACTTATTATAAAAACAGTGTCGGCCTTGATGATTTTATTGTTGAAAAATGTTACAATACTGCTAGATTGGCAAGAAAATTACATATCCCCATTACAACTTTTATGATAGCACAGGATCCTTATTTGAGGCAGTTTATAAGGCATTTTACAGAGGCCAACAAGGGTAAAGCATTCTTTACCGGACTGGAAGGTTTAGGGGAAATGATATTTGAAGATTACGAACAAAACAGAAAAAAAAGATTAAAGTAAAACATTAAAACAATGGCATATACTATTGTTTTATAATGTATTAAATAAATATGAAAATAGATTTTAAAAAAATATCCACTTTAGGTGAGCTAAAGGGGTCTGGTTATCAAAGCAGGAGTATAAAAGATGAGTTAAGATCAAATCTGCGTGATAAAATAAGCAAAGGAGAGGAGACTTTCCAGGGCATTTGGGGGTACGAAGAATCTGTAATTCCTGAATTGGAACGAGCTATTTTGTCACGCCATAACATTAATTTATTGGGTTTAAGAGGTCAGGCCAAAACAAGATTGGCAAGGCTGATGGTTAATCTTCTGGATGAGTGGATACCTGTGGTTGAGGGGTCTGAGATCAATGATGACCCTCTTATGCCCTTATCCCGTTTCAGCAGGGAGCTAATTAATGAGCACGGAGATAAAACTCCTGTTTCATGGTTGCACAGGAAAGATCGATTTTATGAAAAACTTGCCACACCGGATGTTACTGTGGCAGATTTAATTGGTGATGTTGACCCCATTAAGGCGGCAAACATGAAGCTTTCTTATGCAGATGACCGGGTTATTCATTTTGGCATGATTCCACGCTCTAACCGCTGCATATTTGTTATTAATGAGTTACCGGATCTCCAGTCCAGGATTCAGGTTTCTTTATTCAATATTTTACAGGAAGGAGATATTCAGATACGAGGTTTTAAATTGAGGTTACCACTGGATATTCAATTTGTTTTCACAGCTAACCCGGAAGATTACACCAACAGGGGCAGTATAGTGACTCCTTTAAAGGACAGGATAGGATCTCAAATTCTTACTCATTACCCCGAGGAAATTGCGATAGCCAGAAAAATTACGGAGCAGGAGGCCCAATTAGATGAGAGACAGGCTAAATCAATATATGTGCCGGACCTTGCGAAGGATTTGCTTGAGCAAATCAGTTTCGAGGCACGAAAAAGCGAATATGTTGACTCTAAAAGCGGGGTTAGTGCCAGAACCAGTATTACTGCCTTTGAAAACTTGTTAAGCACTGCAGAAAGGCGATCTCTGATCTCAGGTGAGAACAAAACCCAGGTTAGGCTTAGTGATTTTATGGGAGTCATTCCTGCTATTACTGGCAAAA
The DNA here is from genome assembly GCA_963793325.1 of uncultured Flavobacteriaceae bacterium. Lineage (GTDB taxonomy): Bacteria > Bacteroidota > Bacteroidia > Flavobacteriales > Flavobacteriaceae > Eudoraea. Next base: position 943,566 of record CAWBZU010000002.1, on the reverse strand, counting down.
TAGAATTGGTATATGAAGGCGAACAGGAAGGTGCAGATACTGTAGCACTTATTCTTTTTGAAGAAGCCATTAAAACATTGTTTTCTAATTATTTTCCAAGAATTGAGAAATTGGAACACAAGGATGCCGAAAGCCCCTATGACAATTTAATTCATTGGTTCTTTGAAAGTGAGGGATTTGAGCTAATGGACAACTTAAGTGACAAAGAATACCAAGCATTACTCAATAGTATCCCAGAACTAAATGCGCTTATTAAAAGGTATCATCCCGAAACTCCTGTGCAGGATACATATTTCCTTAAGGAATTTTTGTTGTGGGGACTAGTGGCCAATAAAAAATTAAGTAAGCGCAGATTTCAAAAGGGATACCAATTTAAGGACCTTTATGGCAGCTTTATTAGCAAATTATAAATTTGCATGCTTAAAATTAACCTGATTAAGGGTTTTGCCTAAATTGAAAAGAACCTAAAAATTATTCCAGAGTCTTTGGCATTACCATAGCATAAAAGAAAATTATTATTGCCACGAATCAATATTCTCATTTATGTTATCAAAATTATATGGGCCCACCATGTTTATTCTGTGCATAAATGTCAGTATAGTAAGGAAAAACAACAAGAATTGTAAAATTAAAATAATTGTACCGATAGGAATAAATGTGACCGGTATAATATGATCCTGATATTTTGTATAACTAAGTAATATATATACGGTATCCATTATTTTAAATAGGTAAATAAGAAGAATGCCGTACATGGTATACTCGAGATTACGCATTTGTACATCTGTATATTCCTGCCCTTTAATTTTAAACCACATAACGTAGAGAAAAACAAAATGGACAGCGGTAAGCAGCGGAAAAATATAGTTGTCAAATTTGAAAAAATAGAACTTATTGGTATATAAACCATAAAAGTTAAATACTATAAGTATGGCAATTACCGCAATAGACAGAACCATACATACATTCCAGGAAAAATATCTTAAAATTGCCTTCATAAAAGTAGGTTGTAAGGCTTTGGGGAACCTTATTGCCATTTTAACGCTATCACATATTCTTTATTTGAAAAAAATCGATGAAGCGTAAACAATGTTGAGTAACCTCAAAAAGGTGTTGCGAAAATAAGGTTGAATCCTTTTTATTGTCTGCTCTTTCCAACCTATTCTGAATGTATTCGACTAAGCAAAAGAAAAAAGCGCATAATTATTAATGCGCTTTATTTGAAGGAATAATTTCTGCCTATGTAATCCAGGTGCGTTTCTCTGCTATGCGAGCAAATTGTACCAGGATAACAGCTATAATTATGACAATCAAAGGAGTAATTACACCTTGCACCTGCCCATAAACTTCGGCAGCGTTAGTCATAAAAAATGAATAGGCCATTTGTATCAGTACGGCGATCAGGGACAGCATAAGCAAGGGCTTTGCCCATTTCTTTCTTATCAAAAGGGCAATACAGCCAAGAAGGCCTCCCCATACAGCTATAGCAAATACAGCCGTCACCCATGCCGGTGTGCTCTCCATTAATGCCAATTGTTCTGAGGTATATTCGGCTTTCATATCCTCCGTCATATACGCCTGGCCCAGATAGGCCATAACCCCCATTAAGTTCCATAACAGTGCGAGAATACTCGCAATCCAAAACCATACGGGTGGTTTTGCAGCTAATTTTACACTCATTTTGTTTTGGTTTAGATTATTTATACTACACAAATTACAAAAAAATGTAAATCCTGTCTCAAATAATGAATAATTTCAAGCCATAAAAACTATGACTATCATGCCAGTCTACCAAAGAGATAAATTGAAAGTTTTAGAAATTGCTATTGATAACCAGACATTTATTTATCTTCAACCACATGAAAGAACGTTATTATTACCTGATCAAAGTTCAATTTTTAGGGTTCCGCTATAGTGGGTGGCAGAAACAGCCGGGGCAAAGAACTATAGAAGGGACACTGGTTAAAACACTTAAATATATTCTTCCTCAACAAAGATTTAAAATATTAGGCGCCGGGAGGACCGATGCAAAAGTTTCTGCAAACCATGCGGCATTTGAGCTAATCATCCACGAGACACCAATTTTAGATATTGAAAATTTTTTAAAATTATTTAATAACAACTTACCTTCTGATATTAAAATACTTAAAGTAGATAATATAGATAATAACTTTAATATTATTAAACATAGTAAATCCAAAGAATACTGCTATGTATTTTCCTTTGGAGAAAAGAACCATCCCTTTTGTGCACCTTTTATGGCAAATATTTTGGACGACCTGGATGTAAACATAATGAAAGAAGCTGCAGCATTGTATAAAGGGAAACACAATTTTAAGGCTTATACTGCTAAACCTGGCGATAATACCCAGGTAGTGCGCACATTAACTTCCTGTGAAATAGTTGAGAATACATTATATAACGGCAGTTTTTTTCCAAAGCGAAGCTACATGCTCAGAATATGCGGGAAAGGATTTATGCGCTATCAGGTCAGGATGATTATGGGCGCCTTAATCCAATTGGGCAGGGGACTGCTTAGTATTCGGGAAATTGAATTATCCTTGCAGGAAGATACAGACGTAAAGATTTCCTATATCGCGCCAGGCTCCGGGCTGATATTGAATCACCTTGAATTTGAATAAAAACCGTTGCCAGAATTTTTGTAAATTGAGTGAAATGTTATTCTATGTCAAATTGGGTTTACATCGCAATTTTATTGCTGCTGGTTTATGTTATAATTAGCGTACTCCTATATTTTCTTCAGGATTACATTATGTTTAAACCTGAAAAACTCCCGAAGGATTTTATGTTTCAATATGACCATCAGGACTTTGAGGAATACAATATTGAAACAAGGGATGGGGCCATAATAAACGGACTTAGATTTAAAGCACAGCAACCAAAAGGCATTGTATTTTATCTCAAAGGCAATTCCAAAAGTATTAAGGGCTGGGGGAAGTTTGCGGTTGATTTTACAAGGCATGGCTATGACGTATTAATGGTGGACTACAGGGGCTTTGGTAAAAGCACAGGCAGGCGGACCCAGAATGCCATTAAACGTGATATGCAGGTGATCTATAACAGAATAAAGGAAAATGTAGATGAAAAATATATCATTCTTTACGGACGCTCCTTAGGCTCAGGCTTCGCCACTAAACTGGCATCCATGAACAATCCGAGAATGCTGATACTGGATGCTCCTTACTACAGCTTAAGTAAGGTGGCCAAAAAATACATCCCTTTTATGCCCCTTTCGTTGTTACTGAAATTTCCAATGCCTACCTACAAGTGGTTGCAGTATGTAAATTGCCCAATCCATATTATTCATGGCACCGATGACAAGTTGATTCCATACAAAACCAGCGTCAGGCTATCCAAAATAAAACCAGCCTCAACTACCTTACATACGGTAATTGGAGGAGGGCATAAGGATTTGAACACATTTGAATCTTACCATAAAATGTTAAGTGAAATCATTACAACCAGACCAACAAAAGTGGATCTCATTGGCTCCAGTATTCATGTAAAACATAATTTTAAGGTTTAAATGGTTAGACTAAAAAAAGCTGTATTATTTCTATTATCTGCTTATCTGCTTATTTCTACTATGCTCTATTTACTTCAGGAAAAACTTATTTTTTTACCATCTAAATTGCCTTTAGATTATACGTATTCATTCACCCAGCCTTTTGAGGAGATAAATTTAACCGCTCCGGATGGTGCCTTGTTAAATGGTATTCATTTTAAGCAAGAACAGCCTGAAGGAGTTATAGTTTATTTCCATGGAAATGCAGGAGATCTTACCAGATGGGGAAACATTGCGCTCTTTTTTGTTGAAAAACGCTATGACGTAATAATTATGGATTACCGTACCTACGGAAAAAGCACCGGGAAGCTAAGTGAGGAAGCGCTATTCAGAGATGCGCAATTATTTTATGAATATGCCCTTAAACATTATGACGAGTCAGGAATTACATTGTATGGCCGTTCACTGGGTACAGGGATCGCTACCTGGGTAGCATCAAATAACACTCCATTTCGCCTGATACTGGAAACGCCTTATTACAGTCTTTTGGATTTAGGCCAAAACCGTTTTCCCTATTTACCTGTTCAATGGTTTTTAAAATATCCTTTAAAAACCTATGAGTACATTTCTGCAGTAAATTGCCCGATAGCTTTTTTTCATGGGACCGAAGATAAGGTAGTGCCATACGATTCAGGAATAAAACTTTTTAAGTCCGTGCCTGTTGACAGGAATTCCTTCTATTCCATAAAGGGTGGACAGCATAATAATTTACAAGAATTCCAGGCTTATCGTGATGGGATTCAAGAAATTCTGACTTCCAACTAGTCAAACAGATCAGACGACAAATAGCGGTCCCCGCGGTCGCATATAATGGAAACTATCAGGCCTTTATCAAGTTCCGAAGCCAGTTTTAGAGCAGCAACAGTCGCGCCACCACTACTCATGCCCGCAAAAATCCCTTCTTCTTTCGCAAGCCTTTTAGCCATAATTCTTGATTCTGCTTCACTTACTTCCATTATTTGATCAACTTTGGAAGGGTTGAAGATCTTTGGAAGGTATTCTGTGGGCCATTTTCTAATTCCAGGAATTTTGGATTCATCTGTTGGCTGTACTCCAACTATGGTCACATTTTTATTCTGCTCTTTCAAATATGTGGACGTACCCATTATAGTTCCTGTAGTCCCCATGGAAGATACGAAATGGGTTAGTTTGCCTGCCGTATCCCTCCATATTTCTGGACCGGTAGTATTGTAATGTGCTTTCCAGTTATCATCGTTCGCAAACTGATTAAGCATTTGGTAACCCTCATTTTTTACCTTAGATTCGGCATAATCCCGGGCACCTTCAATACCAACATCTGCAGGTGTTAAGGTAACTTTTGCGCCATATGCCAGCATAGTTTGTACCCGCTCTTTGGTTGAATTTTCAGGCATTACCAATTCCATGTTTAGTTTAAATATACCAGCAATCATGGCGAGCGCAATACCGGTGTTTCCACTGGTTGCTTCAATTAGCTGGCTATTGCTATTTATCTCTCCTCGCTCTAACCCGTTTTTGATCATATGATATGCCGCCCTGTCTTTTACGCTACCCCCGGGATTATGACCTTCCATTTTGAAAAGAAGCGTTACACCACGATTTGTATTTAAAGACCTTGAGGTCACCAGAGGGGTATTCCCTATTAGATCTAAAATACTATGAGACATTGGGCTCGGTCTTTATTTTTATTTCAGGGTTATGAAATACCTTAGAATTAGCAGGTACAGATGCGGTTACCCATGCGTTTCCACCAATTATTGAATTTTCGCCTATAATGGTATCACCACCTAAAATAGTGGCATTTGCATATATAGTAACATTATCTTCAATAGTTGGATGACGCTTTGTCATTTGTAAATTCTTTGCAACATATAATGCTCCTAAAGTAACTCCCTGGTATATTTTAACATTATTCTTAATTATTGCTGTTTCTCCAATGACTACACCTGTCGCATGATCAATAAAAAAGGATTCTCCAATTTGAGCACCCGGATTTATATCTACTCCGGTCTGCCTGTGTGCATATTCAGTCATCAATCTTGGAACAAGCGGAAACCCTTTGTTGTATAGTTCATGTGCTAAACGATAGATAGCGATTGCATAAAAGCCGGGATAAGCCATATAAACTTCTTCAATAGATAAAGAAGCAGGGTCACAGCAAGCTATGGCTTCGGCATCCATGTTTAGTTTTTCCAGGACCATAGGAAGCCTTTCCAAATAATTTTCCCATATTTTGGCGCATGGTTTTTCAACATCCCAGCAGGCCAGGTTTATCAACTCGTCAAATTGAATTTCAAGAGTTTCAATATTTGTTTCGACCGGGGTTTCAATATCGAACAGGGTAAGGAAAAGAAGGTCTGTAAATTGCTCTACGTTGCGTTTAAGACGATACCTCAGATTAGGTTGCTTTTTATTTTCGTTGATTTTTTTAATAATTATAGACTTGTCCATTGATGAAAAATAAGAATCAAAATTAACCAATATTTAAAAAACATCTTCCTTGAAATGGTTAACTTTAGCATAAAATTTATACAGCTTAGTCGTATGGAAAATACAGTAATTACTGCAGACACGCTTAGTTTTTTAAAAGATTTAAAACAAAACAATAATCGAGAATGGTTCGAGCAGCATAAGTCCAGATTCAAATCCTTGGAAACTGAAGTGAAGGGGTTTTACGCGCGTCTGATGGATAAAATGAAGGAACATGATGAAATTGAAAAATTAAAAATGTTTCGAATTTACAGGGATGTAAGGTTTTCAAAAGACAAAACGCCATATAAATCTCATTTTGCAGGCTCTTTTTCAAGAGCCGGTGCAAACCTTAGAGGAGGCTATTATATGCAGATCAGGCCAGGAGAGTCATTTATCGCTGCAGGATTTTGGGAACCCAATCCTGAGGATCTTCTTCGTATTCGCAAGGAGCTGGAGTATGATGCCTCGGCCTTTCGCAAGTTAATCAATACGCCTTCTTTTAAAAATACATGGGGAGAATTGGTAGGTGACGAAGTAAAAACAGCTCCAAAAGGATTTAACAAGGAAGATACTAATATTGATTTGATCAGAAAGAAAGCCTTTATATTTGTAAGGAATTTTACTGATTTAGAAGTATTGGATAAGAATTTTATTGAGGAAGTGAACAATTCCTTTAAAAATATCCGGCCATTTTTTAATCTAATGAGCGAAATACTTACTACAAACCTTGATGGGGAATCCCTTCTAAACTAATATAACAGTTTCGAAGGCTTGTACCTGATCCTTTAGCCGTTCTACTACCATATTCATCATCCGTTTATTAAGTGCCGAAGAGTTCTGAATATAGGTCGTATATTCTTCAATGGTAAACTGGCCTATAACCATACCCTTAAGGGAGTTCCTAAATTTGATGTCCTTTTGGATAGCATTTTCTATATAATCCATTCGTTTTTCAATGTTCAATTCACAAAACGAATTCTTATGTTTGAGAATATAGTTCTTGAATGCTTCAATTAATAACGGATTCTGAAATTTGATGATAGGCCTTAGCGTTCCATTCTGGAATTGCTCATCTTCACTCATGTCAGGGGTTATTTTGGCATTTGGAATCTCCGGTCTAAAGCTCAGGAGGTCAGCAGATCTTTGGTTCATCTGAAGGAGTTTCTATAAAATTAGAAAATACACTATCTACGCTCTCCATGGTGTGCAATTAGTTGTTAACGGGTTTATGAACATGTCAGTCACGAGAAAAAGGAACTAATCACCCATGCCATGTTATCTTTGGTAATGAATGCCGGCAGAATCATTGAAGTTGTTATGATTAATGTGTAATTTCAAAAACTTTTAAATTTTACATGTGGCTCTATGAAGTTTGGCAAGGTTGATCGCCCCGATCTTATTGATTTGAGCCTTCCTGAGGATCATCCCCGGCTGGCAGACGTATTGGTACAGTCCAATAACAGTCAACCCCTGAAAATATTTATAGGTTGTGCAAAATGGAATAGGCAGGAGCTGAAAAATTTTTATCCCCGGGGAACAAAAGAGGAATTACGTTATTACGGCAGTCAATTCAACGCTATAGAACTTAATGCAACCTTTTACAGGATATTTCCGAACGAACAATATACCACATGGTATGAGATGGTCCCGGAATATTTCAAGTTTTTCCCCAAGGTGGTTCAGAATGTAAGTCATCTGAGACGATTAAATGATATGGCTTACCCGGCATTAGACAACTTTCTTTTGGCAACATCAGGATTCAAAGATAAATTAGGGACTATATTTTTACAGATGCATCCCAATTTTGGTCCAAAAAACTGGGATAGGGTAGTGCGATTTATTGAATACTGGCCGCAAGAATTTCCAATTGCCCTTGAATTCAGGCATACAGATTGGTTTAATGACGACTATATAGCCAATGAGCTCAGTAATTTACTGGAAGAAAATAATATGGCTAACGTCCTTGTAGATACTGCCGGAAGAAGGGATATTATACATATGCGTCTGACAAATAATGAAGCTTTTGTTCGTTTTGTTGGGGCCAACCATAAAAGTGATTATCACCGTCTGGAAGAATGGGTAGAGCGTTTATGGCGTTGGCATAAATCAGGCCTTAAGAACATCCACTTTTTTATCCATCAGAACATGGAATTGGAATCTCCTTTACTGGCGGCATTTTTTATTAAAAAGATAAACAATAAATTTAAAATCAATCTAAAAGCACCTAAAACGTTAATTTCCAATAATAATTAGTCAATTGGTATTAATAATTTTTATTAGACTGTTGCTGTTGTCAAACTCAGGGGTTGCAGCAATTTAAAGAAGGTAATCGTGGATTAAATTTTTTAATTTACTCTATTGGCCCCCATTTTAATAGCAACTTAATGATTTAAATATAATTTTCGAGTATGGTAATCTTTGTATTTGCCGAATTGCAGTCAGTCTGTTTCCTTTGTTTAATAGGGGTCTCATAAATTCCGGCCTGCCTATCCGGCTCGGATGGAGACTCATTCACATAGTTGGAGAAAAAAGAAACAAGTAAGGCAACGAAGTATCTGCTGATTGTTTGCATGACTGAATTTGTTTAGGTTTCTTAAAGCTATTCAATTTCCAGACTCACAAAAAGGCAATTAAGAAAAGTTTATTGTTAGATTAACATAATTTATAATACTTCCTAAATTATATGTTAACAATCTTAACAATATGGATCAAACCCCAAATCCTTAATTTCAATTATAATTAGAATGAGTGCGCTATTTCAAATTTTTACAGCAATTCTAACAGAATTATTTATTTAAGGAAGTGGAAAACCTCTGAACCTCGTCCAGCACTCTTAGTAGATTGCCTCCCCATAATTGTCGAATCTCAGCCTCCGAATACCCTCTTTTTACTAACTCCAGTGTCACATTGAAAGTTTCAGAAGCATCAGACCAACCTTTAATTCCGCCGCCACCATCGAAATCGGAGCTGATACCAACGTGATTTATACCTATCAGATTGACCATATAGTCTATATGATCAACAAAATCGGATATATCAACTTCCTGCGGCACATCTTTTCTGTTGGCAACCTGAATTTTCGCAATTCTGGTCACTTTGGGATAATTTGCCAAATAGTCATTCCGTTGTTTTTCTGTCAGGTCTTTAATTTCAGATCTTTCAAACCATTCTACCCCCAGGGAATCTGCTACTTTTTTGTAAATACCCTTCATGAAATCTGATCTTTCCTCGTGCTTGGCAGTATTTAAATATGCACTGAACGCCACGGTTTGAACTACACCCCCATTTTCTTTAAGCAATTTCAATTGTTCATCATCCAAATTTCTGCTGTGATCACACAACGCTCTTGCCGAAGAATGTGAGGCTATGACAGGAGCTTTGGAATAACCAATAATTTGAAGCATAGCTTCCTTTGAAATATGTGAAATATCAATCATCATACCTAACCTATTCATCTCATATACAGCTTTTAAACCTAACTCACTTAAACCATTATGTAGCCATATCTTATCCTTTTCTCCTGTGTTCGAATCACAAAACTGACTATGCCCGTTATGTGCAAAAGAGATATATCTTGCCCCTAATTTTTGATATTCCTCAAATTGGGAAAGGTCCTCACCAATCGGATAAGCATTTTCAACACCTATCATGGCGACTTTTTTACCAGATTGATGAATAGAAATTACTTCCTCCGATGTTTTGGCAAGTTCAATTTCAACCGGAGCCAAAGTATCACATAAACGGTGAATGGCATTAAATTTGGCCATGGCATTTGTTTCCGCATTCGCATAACCCTTTGGGTTTAAAGAATCCTGCCCGGTATAGACTACAAACCATGCTACATCCAATCCCCCGGCCTTCATTTTTGGTAAATTAACCTGTGTATCCAGATCCTGGGTATAATTAATACTGTCCGTAAAATTTTTCACGTCTATATCGACATGGGTATCAATTGTAATTACATTTTTATGAATTTCTCTGGCCATTGTTTCAATGTTAACCTCTGATGGAGTTTTGGATTCTTTGCACCCAATTAACGATAAAATACAAATAAAGCCGGTAATACGTCTCATATGTAAGAATTTAACCTACAAATAAAGCAATTTGACAACATAAAACGGGCCCTAGGTAACATTTAATTGTGCAAGGCTTGTAAAATGGGGATTTTTAGGCATGCTAAAGCACTTAATAACGGAGTTCGAGAACTCCATGGGTGAAACCCTGTTTTTCAATTTCCAATCACACAACTAACAAAATATTATCGCTTGAAACCAAAAAACCTACTTTCCCAATTGTCTGAACTGGAGGCAACTATTAGTGATTTTTCATTTGAAGAATTATCTGCAGACGATGCCTCACGCCTTAAAAAATCTTTTGAAGCCTTTAAAACTGATCTTGAAAAAAGGATTTGGGGGGAAAAGATACCACCTCTGCCTGAGTCCAAGTCAAAAACTGTAAATGAACAGTTGCAAAAGACCCAGGAAATGCTAATAGCAACAGTAAGCCACGAGATAAGAACTCCCTTGAGCGGAATTATTGGCTTTGCAGACCTTTTGAAAGAAGGGGAGCTTTCTGAAGATCAACGATATCAGGTAAACGCTATTCAATCTGCTTCAAACTCCCTTATGGATATTATAAATGAACTTTTGGAATACTCCAAACTTTCGGCAGGATTAGAAACTTTTGAGATGTTAGACTTCAATTTTTTCAGTAGTGTCCAGGATGTTGTTTATCTCTGTAATACCCTCATGTTGGGTAAAGATGTTAAACTGGAAGTTGACATAGATGAGCATATACCTGAGAACCTTATTGGAGACCCATCTAAACTATCACAGATATTATTGAACCTACTGGGTAATTCTATAAAGTTTGTGGAAAAAGGGGAAATAATGCTAAAAATTAGACCTGTCAGGCAAGGTGCTGACAAAGTTTTTTTGGAATTCATGGTTACCGACACCGGAATAGGTATCTCCGAGCAGGATTTGGAACATATTTTCGGTTCGTTTAAACAAGCAAATCATCAAACTTTTTCTAAATATGGTGGTACAGGGCTTGGATTGAACATAGTAAAGCAGATCGTCGAAAAACTGGAAGGGGACTTAAAAGTTGAAAGTACCCTTGGTGTTGGAACTACATTTCAATTCACATTGCCTTATGCAAAGGGGCCATCAAAGAGACCATCAAATTCTCAGCCCTGTGAAATTTCAAAAGAAAATGTCAAAGGAATGAGGATTCTGGTCTTTGAAGACAATCCATTAAATCAAAGGCTTATAGAACGCCGGTTAAATTCATGGGGGTGTAAAGCCTATGTTACAGAAAACCCCTTCTATGGCTTGAACCTACTTGAAAATACTGCAATTGACATGGTGCTCATGGATCTTAGAATGCCCATAATGAGTGGGTTTGAAGTTACTCAAAGGATTCGTAAGAGCGACAAAAAAGAAGTTGCCGAGATTCCCATAATAGCCCTGACCGCAGACTTCACCATTGATGATAAAAACGAATGTCAGGATAACGAAATCAACGATTTCATACTAAAACCTTTTAGTCCGGAAGAACTGCTTTCCAAATTAGTTAAAAACAAGGCCCACCTTAAAACAAACTATAAAATAAGCTCTACATCTGTCACTTACAAGGACTCTAATTTGTTAAATCATTTGCCTTTAAACCTGGACACAGTTTTAGAAGATTGTATGGGTGAATTAGAATTGTTGGAGGAATTGATAGCACTTTACAAAAGGAATGCCCTTGAATTTATTGGACATGTAAAGATGAAATTAAATGATGGAGATATTGATGGAGTAGCATTTGCAGCACATAAAGTAAAATGTGGTTTAAAAATGATGCAGACTATGGAGCTTTTTTCCATTGTTGAACAAATGTACACAGCGGCCAACACTACAAAAGATGATAGGCATATACAGTTTCTGCTGGACAGATTTATTAAGGAGTACCCAAAGACAGAAGGTGTGATTGATGAAGAATTACTGCGAATTAAGAAAAACAGGGATGAATAACATGGTAAAAAAGAACTTATTATTGGCAGAGGATGATGAGTTGTTATCGTCTTTATTAAATTATAGACTTCAGAAGGGAGGATACAGCGTACATGTAGCAAATGACGGCAGAGAAGTCAGGGAGTATCTTAAAAAAGCTACTCCTGATATAATAGTAAGTGATATTATGATGCCTTATTTCTCAGGAATAGAACTCATAGATTATGTCAGAAATCAATTGAACTCTAAAATCCCAATAATTATTATCTCATCGGCAGGAAATGAGGAAAATGTGCTCAGTGCATTTGAACTGGGTGCGAATGATTTTATATCCAAACCGGTGAGTCCTTCGGAGTTATTGGTCAGGGTAGGAAGGGAGTTAAACAAACAATAATTTTTGAAATTACTCGCAAATACATATCACAGTTTTAGGCTGATAAGTGCACCAAAGATCCATACGGATCTTTTATGGGATTTAACAATATTGTTTACTTCACTCGGCTTCTTATACTTTATATGTGTTTTTATTTTCAGAAATCGAATTTCCGCTAAAGCATCCAAAGTTGCCAGCAAAAAAAAGATTATGGCCCCTATGATCAGTAATTTCCTGTTCTATGAAGTAGATGCCACCAAAGATGAAAAAAATGAATATATAGCGCTAAAAGTCGAAATCCGTGAACTGCTGAAAGAACCCTTTAACCGGGTAGTATTATCCGAAATTCTATTAGATCTTCAAAAGGACGTTTCCGGAGATGCCCGTCATCGTCTGTTTAAATTATACCAGAACCTTGATTTACATATAGATGCTTTTAAAAAATTGAAAAGCTGGCGATGGGAAGTGGTTTCTAAGGGCATACTTGAATTAACCCAAATGCAGGTAAAAAATGCTTATGGATTTATAAAAAATTTCATCAATGACAAGAGGGGACTGGTACGCAAACAAGCTCAGATAGCTACAGTTACTTTAAAACAAGAGGGTATTTCTTATTTTTTGGATACCGCTAAATACCATATCTCAGAATGGCAGCAACTAAAACTACTTGAAGTGTTGCAGAATATTGAAGATTTTTCACCTCCAAGATTTAAGGCATGGCTTACTTCAACCAATAGGGATGTAGTATTATTTGCACTTCGTCTCATTAAACATTATAACCAAAATGACGCTGATCTGGAGCTTGTGGAATTGGTGAAACATAGAAATGATAAAATTAAATCCGAAGCCATACAGTGCATTAAAGAATTCAATGTTACGGAAGCAATTGACACTTTAAAAATCATATTTAAAAAATCCAAAGTGGAAATTAAATTACAGATCCTTGATACCATCTCTTCATTGGGAAACGAAGAAGATATAGAATTCCTTAAAACAATAGTTAACAAAGAGTTAAACTTTATAGTTAAAAGCAAAGCTATAAGCACAATAAACACAATTGCACCAGGAACTTTTGTCCCTACAGAAGGGATTGGTGAATATAATGCTTCGGAAAATACTGAAATTAACGTAGAAAATAATTCTACACAATTAACAGAAATAATGGATGATAATGATTTAAAGGACGAGGAGAGCCTAACAAGCTCAGGCCAAAAAGAAGATGCCATGGAATGGCAGCATTATTTGATTCCTGAATTTGAGGACGAAATAATTTTTGACCACTGTTTTATGGAGGAACTGGAAGACATTCTTAGTGAGTTTAAAGAATCGGAACAGGAACTAAACTTTTTACCACTGGATTTTCTGCCTATAGTATCGAAAAATAATGAACTGGACGCCCAAATGAATGATCAGGTTGGTGATGATGACTTTCCTGAAGCCAGCGAAATAGATGAGGAAGAAAGTTTTAAAATAGAATTGGAGGAAATTTTAAATAAAATTAAGGCTCAAGATTCCAGTAATGATGAGGCGGTTAATGACGATTCCGAATCTGACTTCTTGCCATTAGTAGTCAAAAGTACTTCTGAAGAGAGCTCAGAATTTTCGCTTGGGAATATTCGCGAAACTATTTTAGCCCTGGAGGTTTATGATGAAGAAGTGTTTATAGAAAAAGAAATTTCAAATCTGTTCAGCGAAGTACCCGATAATTCTGAATTCATTGAGCAAAAATCAATAGACTGGAAGGCATTTATGAGGGAACCTGCAGCATCAGATGATATGAAACAGTATTCCCCTTTTAATGCAACACTTTTGAATAAAGATTTTGAGGCTGCTGATAAGGAAGATTTTAACTCTATTCCGGAATTCTCTGGATTTAGCATTTTTCAGGAATTATTCAGGACCTGTGATACAGAATCCAAACTGATCTTATTAGATGAGGTGTTGGCCGTAGGTGATGAGAAAGAAGTTTATTTTTTAAGAACTCTTTTGGATGATGACGACAAAAAAGTACGTGCAAAGGCCGAGACAGTATTAAATGAACTGCAGGAGCTCCTCACTACTGTAATACCTGAGGAAACCGATGAGGAAAATCATAACCCTTTGAATATGCAGGATCCAGAGCATCTGTTTTCTGATAATGAAGATACAGAGATGACACGACCTGTGAATAATATACCACCGGGTGTCCCGGGTACTGAAAATACCAATATAATTCCTTTAGAAGAATGTTTTTTAAATAATTCAATAAGTGAATTTAATGAGGAACATGAACAGCTTTTTGAGTTAGATTTTGAACTGATGGGCACAGGTTTGGAGGAAGTGAAAAAAGACCACCAATTAAATGAAACGGATAATATAAAAATAAAAAAAAGGGAGGAAAAAATATTTAGTTCGCTTCTTCGAAACATCATATTGTTTCCTGAAAAAATTATAGAAAAGTTAAATGGATAGCGGTTTATTTAACATATTAATAGAATATTTAAACATTGTCTTTCTTTTGTTTACAATGGTGCTATTTATTTTGTTTAGTATTATGGGGTATCTGTCGACACGAAATTCTATCCATTATAAAAATAAAAATAGCTTCGTTGATTTGTCCCGGGTAATGTCCTCACCATTGGCTCCGGGTATTACGATTATTGCACCTGCCTACAATGAAGGATTGAACATCGTTGAAAATATACGATCTCTGCTTTCCCTTCAATATGTTAATTATGAGGTAATGGTGGTTAACGACGGAAGTAGTGATGATACATTACAGAAAATAATAGATGCCTATGACCTGGAGAAAGTAGAATGCCAAATAGATCCGGAGTGGCGCTCTAAACCCATTCGAGGCATATATAAATCAAGACAGCGTTCCTTCTACAAATTAACAGTAATAGATAAAGAAAATGGAGGTAAATCTGATGCTTTAAACACAGGTATGCAACTATCAGAGAATAAATATGTAGGATGTATTGATGTGGATTGCCTTTTGATACCGGATGCTTTATTACATGTTGTAAAATCATTTTACCAAAGAACTGAAAAAAGGGTAATTGCTGTTGGAGGCGTAATTCGTGTTGCCAATTCCTGCAAAATTTCAGGAGGGACACTGGAGGAGATACGACTGCCAAAAAATTGGCTGGCCCGATTTCAATTATTGGAATATACCCGCTCTTTTCTATTAGGAAGGATGGCCTGGGGGCGCATAGATGGCCTTCTCATTATATCCGGGGCTTTTGGGTTCTTCGACCGTGAAATAGCCCTGGAAGTAGGAGGTTATGACACCACTACCGTGGGCGAAGATATAGAGATCGTTTTTAGAATGAGGCGCTATATGCATGAACATAAACTTCCACATACCATTGAATACATCCCGGATCCGCTTTGCTGGACAGAAGTTCCTGAAAGCACAAAGATTCTGTTAAACCAGCGGGATCGTTGGGCACGTGGAAACCTGGAAACCCTTTTTACACATAGAGACATGTTTTTAAATCCCAAGTTTGGCCGACTTGGCATGCTTAGTTATCCCTATTGGTTTATTTATGAATGGCTGGCTCCAATTTTAGAGTTTACTGGATTTTTCTCCGTTATTATATTTTATTACCTGGGGATTTTAAATCTCGATTTTTTTCTTTCAATAACACTTACAGTCTACACATTTGCCATTATGTTCTCATTCTATGCGATCCTGTGGGATGTGTATTCTTATAATCAATATACCAAAACAAAAGATATTCTAATTCTAATGTTTTGCGCAATAATAGAACCTTTTACATTTCACCCATTAGTGGTATGGTCCTCTATTCGCGGCAATTATAAAAAATTATTTAACGTAAAAACGAGCTGGGGATCTCAGGTGCGAAAAGGCTTTGTCAAAATTTAATAAAATGCAGATAGTAATCAATACTTCGGGAAATGCAATGCGAAAGAGCCTAAGAGACCTTATACGTCTTATTATGGCTTTTTTCCTGTGCCTGGTGGTTTTATCGCTTTATCAAAACATCCGACTGTATATGGCTGGCGTTCTTGACAGTGTGTTTACCAAAAGTCTAATGCTTTTAATTTTACATCATACAGGATTTACTGCGTTAATTGGTCTTTTCACCGCTTTTATTTTTAATTATTTGGAGGGTATGAAACCTGCGCTGGGGTTTAAAGTGACTGGTATATTTTTCCTGTTAATTTTAATTATAGAGGGGCTATTAATAGAATTTTATGCCCGCAACTACGAAATACTGGGAGCCGGGTTTTTGGAAGTCTATAAAAACAGGACATCTCCATTTGTTTTCTTGCTTTCCTTGATGTCTTTAACCCCGGTAACAGCAGTACTGTTTTGGCTGTTTTACAAATTAACCGAAGCATTGTATGGTACCATTAGCCGAATGTTTCCATTGACAATTATCTTGTTCAGTTTATTCCTGGCTACCTTGACTTCGGATAAAAATCCGGTTAATGAAAACAAATTACAGCACCTGGCTTATAGTATAGCCGATGAAATATTTGATTTTAACAAGTACGAAGGAGAAAAGGAATATCCATTACTGCACAACTATGTTCCGGATCAAAGCCTTTTACCATACTTTACTTTAAAGGACGAAAAACCCAACCTGGTTTTTATAATGGTAGAAGGCCTGGGTTCAGATTTAGTAGGGGATAATTCTAAATATGTGGGATTCACACCATTTTTAGATTCTCTTAGGGCTAAATCCCTGTATTGGAACAACTACTTGAGCAATGCCGGAGAGAGTTCTGCTGCCTTACCAAGTTTTTTGGGTTCGCTTCCTTTTGGTGATAATGGTTTTACCAATTCAGCCGATTCGCCCGTAAGACATACAATTTATGGGATTCTTAAAAAAAATAATTACACTACTTCTTTTAACTATGGCGGGAATAGTGCATTAAACCAATTAGATAAATTTCTTTATGAAGAAAGGGTAGATAATATATTGGACAGTAAAGGATTTGGGACCAACTATCAGAAACAAAATGAAGATGCCGCAGGAATATCACTGGGATATCCCGACAAAGAACTTTTTTTGAAATGGCAAAATGACCTCCCGGCTTCTAACAAACCAAGATTAGATGTCTTTTTTACTTTAAGCACTAAAAAGCCCTTTCTCATTCCCGAAAAAGAATTCTATTTGAATAAGGTGAACAAAATACTGAATAAAGGCAATATGTCATCCAGATCTTTAAAACTGATAAAGAAAAATAGAGACATTTTTGCGAGTATTATATACTCAGATAATGCATTGAAATCATTTTTAACTTCTTATGCCTCTCATCCGGAATATGAGAATACCATCTTTATAATTACAGGGAGTCACAATCTTACAGATTTACCTATGGAAGATAACCTTAGCAGATACAGGGTGCCTCTCATAATATACAGTCCTTTGTTAAAAAAGCAAGCGGAGATCACTTCACTTGTTTCGCATGAAGATGTAGTACCCTCTATTTTGGGATTGCTGGATTCAAAGTATGATATCAAAATCCCGGCTGAGGTATCCTGGCTTGGAAAAGGACTGAAACATGAAGGAGTGTTTGAGCCCAGTAAGAAGATTCACCTTTTTAAGCATTCCAACAATATTCAGGATTTCGTTTATGGCAATCACTTTTATACAGACGGGAAGCTATTTACCCTTGATAGGGATTTAAAATTACTAGATTCAGATCAAAACGTTATAAAACAGGAGGTTAAAGAACATTATAAGTATTTCAAGGCGGTGAATAAATATGTCATGACCAACAATAAGATTATACCACCCTCCTTGAACTTATTTACACAGTTGAAAAGCGATCCAACAAAGGAACAGATGGTATGGATAAATAGCGTCTTTAATGGTCGAGATTATGATAATGCATACAATACGGCAAAAGAATTAGCATTTTATGGGGATAGGCAGCGTGCACTTCTTTTGAGTGGTTATATTTTATCTCAGGTGCCCGGACATGCAGATACGGAAATATTAATGGGAAGAATCCATGCCTGGGAGGGTCGATATGATGTTGCCATTGAAATTCTGGAAGGGGCCATTCAAAAGTACCCTATATATGTGGACGGCTATGCCGCATTATTAGATGTTCTATTCTGGTCGGGTAATGACGAAAGGGCTTTAACACTCGAGCGAATGATAGATAGGAATAATATCCACGATAGAGAAATACAAAACAAAATGAAAAGGGCTAAGCAGAAAATTAAGGAAAGTAAAGAGCTGGAATACGCTAAAAGAATTTGAAAATAAGATTTTATGAATCCCCCAAACCTGGAAAGGAACTTATGATGTACAGGAATATATATTTAGGGCTATTCTTAATGTTCTTCTTTCAACAGGGAAAAGCACAGGAATTAGCATATCACGGAAATCCGGATACCTCTTTCTTTACGGCCAGGGATCTTGCCTTTGAAGGGCACCATAGTACTGCAAGAGATACTTTGCAACGAATACTTTCCAAATACCCGGATTATGCAGATGTGAGAAGCCTTCTGGCCAAAACCTATAGCTGGGATGGTAATCACAATGAAGCCCGACGACATTTCAATAAAATTACTTCGGTGGAAAGACAGAACAAAGAAGTCTGGATAGCTGCCGTTAAAAATGAAATCTATGCAGAGAATTATACCATAGCTTTGGGGTTGGCAAATAAAGCATTATCCTTTATCGAAGCTGATTCTGATTTACGGGAATTGCAGGACGAAATAATTAAGGAGATTTATAAAATTCAAAATGCTTCCTGGAAAAATTCCGAAGAATCCAGAGAATCAGAATCAAAATCTTATAAAAACAGCATAGGGGTTATAAATTCGGTAGATGCATTTGATATTGTATATGACCCCATGATCTATTCCAGTGCAGAATATATCCGCGAAACCAAACTTGGGAAAATTATCCCAAGGGTAAACTACAGCCATCGTTTTAACATCAACGGACTGCAGTATGAAATGGATTTGTACCCCAAAATTTCCAAAACACTATATGCCTATGCCAATTACGGATATTCCAATTCGGAAATTTATCCAAATCACAGGGCAGGGGCGGAATTGTATGGAAACCTTAAAAACGCCATGGAAGTATCTGCCGGTTTACGCTATTTGGACTTCGTGACCAGTCGCGCTATTATTTATACAGGTTCTTTTGGTTTATATAAAGGAAATTATTATTTCTCTTTAAGGCCTTATATTACACCAAGAACTGATGGGCCTATAGGTATTTCAGGCAGTATTTTAGCCCGGAAATATTTTAAGGACCGGGAAAATTATTTCGGGACAAATCTGATTTTGGGATATTCACCGGAAATTAAGCAACTCATTTCTGATAGTGATATAATCCTTGCACAGACTTTGTTATTCGTGGAATCGCAACAACTATTATTTGAATACCAGTTTACCGGCAAAAGCTTAACTAACAGTTACCGGGCGAGTCTTGGTGTTACAAGACAGGAATTGGTTTTTGACCCGGGAACTTTCTTTTGGGCACTTACTGCCGGATTCCGATACCATACAAAATTCTAATTCCTTGCTTGACCTATATAAAACATCAGTTTACAACAAAAAATATCGGCTTCACCACATTTAATTGGCTGAGCAAAGTAGATTATATATGTTTACTATATGATTATTGATCCCCAAATCTCAATAATGTAAAACCAAACCTTATCATGTTATACGACACCTACGGGGAGGAGTATTTAAATTTCCTCCAAGATTTGAATGAAATTTTAAGTTTAAACGAATTAGCCGAATTGGACTATCTATAGACCACTCGGCTTTTTTTCATTAAAAATTATTATTATGGCAAACCAGAATCAGGACAACACCGCGTATTTGAATTTTATTGAAGATCTCAATGAAATTCTATTGGACTTTAATATCCACAAACTAAGCTGTTCTTAAGTGTTTAGCTTATATATTGTCATTAAAGCCCGGGTTTTCCCGGGCTTTATGTTTTTGCCTATCCCAAATAAGTTTTGAGAAGTTTACTTCTTGAATTATGACGCAATTTTCGTATTGCTTTTTCCCGTATTTGTCTAACCCGCTCTCTCGTAAGATCAAATGTTTGACCAATTTCTGCAAGTGTCATGGATTGCTGGTCACCAATACCATAATAAAGTTTGACCACATCTGCCTCTCTTGGGGACAAGGTTTCTAAAGCTCTGTTTATTTCCGTATTCAGCGATTGCTGCATAAGTTCTTTATCCGGTCTGGGCGATTCTCCGGATCGCATTACATCATATAAATTGGAATCCTCACCTTCTTTAAGAGGTGCGTCCATAGAAACATGTCTGCCTGAATTTTTTATCGACTGCTTCACTTCACTAACACTCATTTCCAACTCCACAGCAATTTCCTCTGCAGAAGGGGGTCTCTCATGTGATTGTTCCAAATACGAAAAAGCCTTCTTTATCTTATTTATAGAACCTATTTTGTTCAACGGTAACCTAACCACTCTGGATTGTTCTGCCAGAGCTTGTAAAATAGACTGGCGTATCCACCAGACTGCATAGGAGATGAATTTAAATCCTCTGGTTTCATCAAATCTTTTAGCAGCCTTGACCAGGCCCACATTACCCTCATTAATTAAATCGGGAAGTTTTAATCCCTGGTTTTGATATTGTTTGGCCACGGAGACTACAAATCTCAAATTGGCATTTGTTAATTTTTCAAGAGCGGCCTGATCCCCGGCTCTTATTTTCTGAGCTAATTCTACTTCTTCATTGGCAGTAATTAGGTCTATTTTACTGATATCTTGCAGGTATTTATCTAATGATTTTGATTCTCTGTTAGTTACCTGCTTGATAATCTTAAGTTGCCTCATATATGCTTTGTGGATTATTAGTTTATAAGTCTTCAGTATAATGTTTTATTCTGTCTTTTCCAAACTGATCTCACTATTGTTTTACATAAATTATGACACCCTACAATATCTGTTCAATGCCTTATTTTTAGGGAATTAGTTAACTATTTGGCTGTACTTTTTGTGCCTTATATAATTAACAGTATTATCTTTGTGGCTTAAATATGAGTAAACGAGCGCTTAAAAAGTATTTGAAAGGTCTTAAAAAACTACAATTGGAAGATCAATTGGTTGATTTATATGATCGTTTTCCGGCTGTGAAACAGTACTATGATTTTGTTTTTAATCCCAGGGAAGATAAATGGGTACAGGAAGCCAAAGCAAAAATTTCGAACGAGTACTTCCCAATAAAAAGAAAAAAGCCAAGGGCCAGAAGGTCGGTCGCTCAAAAGTATATTAAACAGTTTTTGAAATTAGGCATGGCTCCGAATTTAATCGCCGATGTCATGCTGTTTAACCTTGAAGTCGCGCAGTCGTTTTCTCAAGAACGCAATGTGCCAGACACGTTTTATAAAAGCATGCTCAATTCGTTTACACAGCTTATACAGCATGTTTCCATATTTGAAATACTCCCGGAATATAAAGATCGAATTATAAAGGTCTATCAGGAAACATTGGACCAAAATTGGGAGTATGCGGAAGGTTTCACAAGAGCCCTTGATATTATTGACTAATTCCAGAATTTTGAGCAAATGGCTATAGTAATTATTAGACAAGATAATAAGTTGGAGGCATGGAAGGAGGCTTTATTAGCCAAAGCTCCCGATATAGCTATATACAGTTATTTGGAAGAACACCCAAAAGAAGAAATTACCCTGGCATACGTTTGGAAACAGCCCAAAGGAATCCTGAGCCAGTACCCAAACCTTAAATGTATTGCTTCCTTTGGCGCCGGTGTCGACTTCATATTCAAGGACCATTCTGTACCTGAAAATATTCCTATAACCCGGGTGGTAGATCCCGTTCTGGGAAGTGATATGTCCGAATTTGTTTTGGCCTTAATACTTGGTTATTTTAAAAATCTCAACAGTTATAAAGCAGATCAATTAAAAGGAGTGTGGCAACCGCGGGAGTACAAAAGGATTTCGGATGTTACCGTTGGAATAATGGGTATGGGCGCTTTGGGCAGATTGCTGGCAGAAGACCTGGTCAAGAACAGGTTTAAAGTAATTGGATGGGCCACCTCAGCCAAATCAATGCCGAAGGTCAAGGTTTTTACAGGCGAGGAAGAAAAAAATACATTTCTGTCCATGAGTAATATCCTTGTCTGTCTGTTGCCCTTAACACGGGAGACTTCGGGCATATTAGATAGCAGCTTATTTGCAAAGCTACCAAAATACGCCTATGTCATTAACGTGGCAAGGGGCGGACATCTGGTAGATGCAGACTTGTTGGAATATCTTGACAACGGCCATCTGTCTGGAGCAGGATTAGACGTTTTCCATGAAGAACCATTGCCAGCGGAACATCCCTTTTGGAAAAACCCCAAAATACACATTACACCTCATGTGGCAAGTGTTTCTGATATGGAATCTGTAATACCACAATTATTGGAGAACTATCAAAGACTAACCGAAGGATTACCATTGCACAATACCGTTAATCGGGAAAAGGGATATTAACTTATAGTTTTCAGCTTTATAATTTCGTTTAAGTACAAAAATCTTATAATTTTGCAAAATTGGGGTCACGACAACTCCAGGATTAATAATTGCTTCAAATTTTCATTGAAATAAAACCTTTGCAGATAGAGACAGATCAAATAGAAAAAAAACTTTACGATTACCAATTACAGGATCTGAATAACATTTTTTCCTACTTGGAAGAGGCTTCGGAGGATGTAAACCTGCTTTATCAGCTACCAACAGGTGGGGGTAAGACGGTAGTTTTTTCGGAGATAGCCAGGAGATTTATTACCAAGACCCAAAAGAAAGTAGTAGTACTTACCCATAGGATTGAATTAAGTATGCAAACTTCCAGAATGCTTAGCGGATTTGGCGTTAAGAATATGATCATCAATAGTGAAATTAAAGAGCTGCGTGATCAAAATAATTTCATGTGCTTTGTGGCGATGGTTGAAACTCTGAATAACCGCCTGCAAGAGGAAATGATTGAATTGAATAATGTAGGTTTGGTTATTATTGATGAAGCACACTATAATTCATTCAGAAAACTTTTTAAGTACTTTGATAAATCCATAATTTTAGGGGTCACGGCTACTCCTTTAAGCTCCAATATTAAACTTCCTATGAAGGATAATTACAGTAAGTTAATTGTTGGGGAATCTATTGAGTCGCTTATAAAAAAGAAGTACCTGGCGCAGGCAGATATGTACAGCTATGATGTAAGCCTTCGTTCTCTGAAGTTGGGAATAAATGGAGACTACACGGTAAAATCTTCTGATGAATTGTACGGGAATCAAAATATGCTTGCAAAATTGCTGGCGGCTTATGAAGAGATTGCAAAAGGCACAAAAACACTGATTTTTAATAATGGTATTAATACCTCGCGATACGTATACGAAACTTTCAGGAAAGCCGGGTATAACATCCGGCATCTGGATAACAAGAACAGCGCTTCAGAACGCAAGGAAATTTTAAAATGGTTTTCAGAAACCAAAGATGCTATTTTAACTTCAGTAAGTATTCTTACCACTGGTTTTGATGAACCCACGGTAGAGACCATTATGCTTAATCGTGCTACACGGTCTCTTACGCTTTATTTTCAGATGATCGGGAGAGGATCCCGTATTCTGCCAAAAAAATCAAAATTTACGGTTGTAGACCTTGGAAATAATGCTTCCCGTTTTGGTATGTGGGATGCACCTATTGACTGGCAGGAAATTTTCTACTTTCCTGACTTTTTCCTCGAAAACATTAAGAATGACGAAGATATAGAACGTGAATTCGTCTATGTCATGCCCCCGGAACTTAGGGCTGAATTTAGTAATTCGGCACAAATAGATTTTGATGTTAAAGCTGAATATAAAAAAGTATTTGCCCAAGGCCTGAAATCTAAAACTGTGCTTGAGCGCAGTGTAGAACAACATGCCCAAATTTGTTTTGAAAATAGTATCGATGTGTTCGATGCAAGAATTTTGGCTAAAAAACTGAAAGAAGAAATCTCTTATCGCGTAAGGCAGTATTCCTATTGTATTATGAACAATACCAAGAATTATAAGGAATGGCTGGAAGAAGATTATGAACGTAAACTGCGTTTAAGTATATCCCAAAAATTTGCGTCAAGGATGTAATACTGTCAGATTTATTTAACCAAAGACCCTAGTAATAAACTTAGTAATATTTTGTATTCCAATGTTATTCGATATGCTCTGTTTTGTTTGCTAGTTAACCATATAAAATGTTATGCATACAAATAGGGTGTTGATTATGGGCCTAAACTGGCCGGAGCCCAGGGCAACGGCGGCTGGGACCAGGATGATGCAATTAATTCATTGGTTTTTAGATCATCAGTTTCAAATTACTTTTGCCAGTACTGCAGCCTTTACAGATTATTCCGAAAATCTTTCAGCATATGGAATTGTGCAGCAACCCGTAAAGCTAAACCATCCCAGTTTTGATGAATTTGTCTTTAATTTAAATCCGTCAGTGGTTGTTTTCGACCGATTTATTATGGAAGAACAATTTGGGTGGAGGGTTGCGGAACATCTTCCCGAAGCATTGCGCATATTGGATACTGAAGACCTTCATTCACTGCGGTCAGCCAGGGAAATTGCATTATCCGCGAAAAAAGAATTTAGTATTACCGATTGGCTAAATCTGGATATTACAAAAAGAGAACTGGCAAGCATTTATCGCTCCGATTTATCTTTGATAATTTCTGAATTTGAGCTAAAACTGTTAAAAGAAAAGGTTATGGTAGATGACAGCCTACTTTTATATCTTCCATTTTTGTATGAGGAATTAACTGAAAGCATATGTCAAAAGTGGCTGCCTTTTAAGGAACGTGAACATTTTGTATTCTTTGGAAACGGTAAGCATGCTCCAAATATAGATGCAATTTCCTGGCTCAATTCCAGTATATGGCCAAGAATCAGAGCATCCCTTCCTGAATCAGAATTACATATTTATGGTCCCTATATGCCAGAAAGTATACGTAAAATGGATAATATTGAAACGGGTTTTCGCATTAAAGGATGGGTAGAGGATGTAGCGCCTGTAATGTCCAAAGCAAGACTTAATCTGGCACCTTTACGCTTTGGCGCCGGAATTAAAGGTAAACTTTTAGATGGTTTTAGAAATGGAACACCTTCTATTACAACTTCTATAGGAGTGGAGGGGATCGTTAACTCCCAGCAGTTATCAATTCTTGCCAGGGACGAACCCGATAGTTTTTCAAAACTGGCTGTTGACGTCTACTGTAATGAGCATAAATGGAATGAAATCCGGAAATTGGGGATAGATTTGATAAACAAGCATTTTAACAAAGCAAATTTCGGGGAAAAGCTTCATATAAAAATTACAGAGTTGGATCATCATCTAAAACATCACAGAGCATTAAATATCGTTGGATCAATTTTGGCATATCAATCTATGCAAAGCACTAAATATTTGTCCAGGTGGATTGAAGCTAAAAATAAAGCGCAATTGTAAACAAAATATACCGCTTTTAGAATAAACACTTCACAAAAGAGAGGGTAAATTTACAACACAAGCCTTATCTTTATGGTATAGTAAGAAATACTTTTGAAATGGATATTATTTGGAAGACCGTCAAAAACTTTGAGGATATAACCTATAAAAAAAGCAATGGGGTTGCTCGTATTGCCTTCAACCGACCCGATGTGAGGAACGCGTTCAGGCCTAAAACCACCGGTGAACTCTACGAAGCATTTTATGATGCCCAGGAAGACACTTCTATAGGAGTAGTATTGCTTTCTGCCGAAGGACCTTCTTCTAAAGACGGGGTGTATGCTTTTTGCAGTGGTGGTGATCAAAAATCCAGGGGGCAAAAGGGTTATGTGGGTGAAGACGGGATGCACAGGCTCAATATCCTGGAAGTACAACGCCTTATTCGTTTTATGCCAAAAGTGGTTATTGCTGTGGTACCCGGATGGGCAGTTGGTGGGGGGCATAGCCTCCATGTGGTGTGCGATCTTACCCTGGCAAGTAAAGAACATGCTGTTTTTAAGCAAACCGATGCAGATGTAACAAGCTTTGACGGGGGTTATGGCTCAGCTTATCTTGCGAAAATGGTTGGGCAGAAAAAGGCCCGTGAAATTTTCTTTTTAGGCAGAAGTTATACGGCTCAGGCAGCGTTTGAAATGGGTATGGTAAATGCAGTAATTCCACATGAAGAATTAGAGGACACAGCTTTTGAATGGGCTCAGGAGATTTTAGCAAAATCGCCTACATCTATAAAAATGTTGAAGTTCGCCATGAATCTTACAGATGATGGAATGGTGGGTCAACAGGTGTTTGCAGGTGAAGCCACCAGGTTGGCTTATATGACAGAAGAAGCTAAAGAGGGCAGGAACGCATTTTTAGAAAAGAGAAAACCGGATTTTGGCAGCAATAATTGGATTCCATAAATTCAATTCTTGCCTAAATATTCGTGATACCGGTTAAGATAGCACAGTATAAACTAAAAAGAGTCCTGTCTTTACGATCAGGACTCTTTTACGAGAACACTATATGAAAATGAAAAAATTAACTTCTTGTTATTTACACTGTAAACATACAATCAACTGTTCTGAATAAATAATTATTGTTGTGAGCAGTTACAGATTTGTGGTAAACCTGCCTATTCATGTTATCTGTGAAAAAAATGAAGTTGAAATTTCTCTATTCCAACTTTTGCATTCTTTTAAATATATGTAGTTCTTTGGCAAAACCCGTGCGCGATATAACCTGATATTCGGAAGGAATAATAAAGACAATCTGCCCCTGCTTATATATGGTTTCAGAGGTCTATAGAATTATTAATAGAGCCTATTCCACGTGACTTGTGATTTGAGGAGAACCATTAGGTAAGGAACGACATTTTGTTCAGAATTTTGTTCCTTGTTAAAAACAAGGCATTAATTCCGGAAAGGTATAATAAAAAAATACTTTTTGTATGATGCGGGTGGACAACGCGGCTAAGCCATTTACTATGTTAATTCTTTAATTTTGCATACTTATTTTGTATAGGCTATCTTCATTCTATGATCTATCCGTTTAAATTCTTGAGAATCGGCAAATACATATGCGGAGTACTGTCTGTTTCCACATTGCTTTTCAGTTGTAACTCTCCAAAAAAGGAAAGTGAAATTGTCCTTTTTGAATCCTATTGTGCCAGTTGTCACATTACTCCGGATATAAATAGTTTACCCAAAGATATCTGGTCAGAAAAAATTCTTCCTGAAATGGGTGCCAGATTGGGGATAAGAGACTCCGGCTATAATCCGTATAAAGGACTCCCCTTTGTGGAAATGGAAGCAGTGATTAAGACCGGAATATTTCCAGATAAGCCCATGCTCGATAAAGAGGATTGGGAACTTCTCAAAGCGTACATTATTGCCAATGCCCCTGATTCTCTGGAGGCAGGCACGGGGAGTAGTAGTCCTCTAGAATTATCCCAGTTCACACCACATAGGATTTCCCTGGACAGTACAAAAGGAACAATGTTTACATATATGGAGTTTGAGCAAGATCAGGAGAGACTCCTTTTAGGCGATATCTATGGCAACTTATCTCAATATGATTTTTCTGATAAACAAAACAGGCGTATCGGCAGATTTGGGAGTCCGGTAGTTTCTGTAGGGAAAGATGGTGAGAATATGATAGTAACCGCAATAGGAAGCATAAGGCCGAGCGAATTGAACACCGGCAGGATGTTTCAGGTGAATCCGGATACAATTAAGGTTATTCCCGAAGCATTGCACAGGCCGGTACATGTGCTGGCCCATGATTTTGACAAGGATGGAATAAATGAATTAATTGTCAGCGAGTTTGGCGATATAAAAGGTCAGCTTTCACTTCTTAAAAAAAGCACGGAAAATGGTTCCTATATGAAGCACGAAATTTTATATCAACCAGGCATAATAAAAGTTGAAGTGAAAGATATGAATAGGGATGGAAATGAGGACCTGGTAGTATTAACCGCTCAGGGGGACGAAGGAATCACTATACTCTACAATGAAAAGGATTTAAAATTCAGGCCGGAAAAGGCAATCCGTTTTAGTCCGGTTTATGGCACGAGTGGATTTCAAATAATCGATTATGACCATGACGGGGATGATGACTTAATTACAGTACATGGTGATAATGCAGACAAATCCTTTGTATCCAAACCCTATCATGGAATGCGGATTCACATAAATGACGGGGAAAACAGGTTTTCAGAGGCTTATTTTTATCCCTTAAACGGGGCTACAGGTTTAGAAGCATTCGATTTTGATGGCGATGGAGATATTGATATCGCACTGGTAGCGTCGTTCCCCGATTATCAAAACAAGCCCGATTTTTCATTTGTATATTTAGAAAATAAAAACGAACTTAATTTTAAATTTTCGGAGAATACCTTTAAAGATTCTACAATTGGAAGATGGTTCTTAATAGATACGGGGGATGTTGATTATGATGGAGATGTAGATATTATTTTAAGTTCGTTCACTTACGCATTTACTCCCGTACCCCGATCTTTTGCGGATAGATGGAAAGAGGAAAACGTGGATATAATGGTACTGAAAAACAATTTAAATAAGCTCAGCCCATAAGTTATGCCCAAAGTCATTTTAATATTGCTATTGGTATTACTTTTAGTATCCTGTAAAAGTGATGAACAGCTATGGAAATCGATTGAAGTTTCGGCCTCGGCTTATAATTCGGTGGAATATCAAACCTCAGATCAACCTAATATAGGAGCCTGGGGTGACACCCTTAAACCTGGCATGAAATGTATAGCAGTATCCCGTGATCTGTTAGCTATGGGAATGGGCCAAAACACAAAAGTTAAAATTAAGGGCTTAAAAGGAATCTACCTGGTAAAGGATAAAATGAATGAAAGATGGACAAATAAAATTGATATTTACATGGGTGAGAACATTAAGGAGGCCAAGGAATGGGGGTCTAAAAAAGTTACTATTCAATATGCAATTAACCCGAAATAATGCAAGGTTTTAATAAATATTATCCTAACCATAACCAAAGAGATTCCCACCCCAAAATGAAGCAGCTTTTTCTAACACTTTTTGTGTTAATTTTTCTCTCCTGTTCGGCTTCTAAAGAAATTGTGGACAAACCAATTGTCTTTGACGCGGAAAGAGCTGAATTAACACGCACATACTTATTGGAACGTTATGGACTGGATCAGGAATCTCCGGCCATTTTACCTAAAATGATTGTCTTGCACTGGACTGTAATCCCTTCACTGGAAGAGGCCTTTGATGCCTTCAACGCACCCACTTTGCCCAATTGGCGACCTGATATTAAAGATATAAGCGGACTAAATGTATCGTCACAGTTTATGGTAGACCGGGATGGCACCATCTATAGTTTAATGCCGGAAACAAATATGGCAAGACATGTGATTGGACTTAATCATTGCGCTATTGGGATTGAAAACATTGGGGGCACAGAAGAGTTGCCATTGACCAAAGCTCAATTAAAAGCAAATATTTGGCTGGTGGAATACCTGTTTGATAAATATCCGATTGAATATTTAATAGGACACTATGAGTATACAAATTTTGTCGACCATCCTTTATGGTTGGAGAAAGATGATACATACAGGACTATAAAAACAGATCCTGGTAAAGATTTTATGGAAAAAGTGCGTAAAGCAACCAAAAATCTTAATTTTAAACCCATACCCGAAAAACCAGAAAACAATGACGATTAAATATATAAATGTACTTCTTTTGATCTTTTTAACTGCTCAGGTTTCTGCTCAACAGGAAGACATCACTAATTCTTTATATGAGACTTATGCCACCTTTAAAGAAGCTGCTCTGAATAAAAGGCGAATTAAACATCAGGATCTTGTATCCCTTATAAATAATTATAGGAACAATTCCAAATTTGATGTTACAACCGTAGGAAATTCAATTGAAGGCAGAACCTTGTCGCTCATAAGTATTGGCAGCGGGGAAACTGATGTTTTTTTATGGTCTCAAATGCACGGTGATGAACCAACGGCAACCCAGGCTATATTTGATATTTTAAACTTCCTGGACAGTGATGATTTCAAAGTTGAAAAAGAAGACATTTTAAAAAACCTGCGACTTCATTTTTTACCGATGCTTAATCCAGACGGTGCTGAAGTTTTTCAAAGAAGAAACACCTTAGGAATTGATATAAACCGTGATGCCCTGAGACTTCAATCCCCTGAAGGTAAAACCCTTAAAAGAGTGCGGGACAGTTTGAGTGCTGACTTTGGGTTTAATCTTCATGACCAAAGTACATATTACAATGCTGAACGCACTGATAAACCGGCCACCATATCATATCTGGCGCCTGCTTACAATTATGAAAAGGATATAAATGAAATTCGTGGTAATGCGATGAAAGTAATTGTTTTTATGAATAATATTATTCAAAAATATGCCCCGGGCCAGGTGGGTAGATATAACGATGATTTTGAGCCAAGGGCATTTGGAGATAATATTCAAAAGTGGGGCACAAGTACAATCTTAATTGAATCAGGTGGCTATCCTGATGATGTTGAAAAGCAGGAAATACGAAAGTTGAATTACGTGTCCATTCTATCAGCTATTTATACAATAGCAAACGGCAATTATAAGGATATAACCCTGGAGGATTATGAAAAAATACCGCAAAATGACCGTAAGCTTTTTGATTTAAAAATAGAATCTGTGGGCTATGAATTGATGGGTTCAGAATATATTCTTGACCTGGGAATTCAAAGGCCTGAAGTTGATTTGAAAGGTCATAACGATTTTTGGTACAGCAGCCGAATAATAGACCAGGGTGACCTTTCTACATACTATGGTTACGATACTTTTAAAGCCACTGGTTATACGCTTATACCGGGCAAAGTATATCCAAAAACAGTAAAATCGGTTGGAGAGCTGAATAAGTTAAATCCAATGGAATTGCTCAAATCCGGATACACCTACATACGGCTGGAACAGCTCGACGAAAAGTTGTCAAGTTCCCCAATACCATTACATCTTATTTCATCTAAATACTCGGTGCCAAAATTTAACCTCTCTGTGGGTAAAAATCCAACCTTTCTGCTTATCAAAGGTCAGAAGATTGAAAAAGCAGTGATCAATGGGTTTCTAATAGATTTAGATACGGGTAATGGGGATTTTGTAAATGCCATGATCTATAGATAAACAGGTCAGGGCACAAAAAAGCTGTTCTTCCGTTTAACTGTTATTTTATATGTTTCCGTTGAATAGGTAACTATAATTAGTGGTAAGATGGGAAGCATTGGCAAGCAGGATCACTAGCATAGTAAACAATGTTACTACAATTGATGAAAATACCAGAAGTATGACACTTTTGTACCAGTTGGATAATGTTCCTATTGCACTCTGACGGATAATTTGGTTTATTACATCCATAATTTCTCTTTTTTTAGCATTAAACTTTTTTTCACAGTTTTTAGGATGATTTTAAGTTGTAAAAGTTGTTTGGGGTTGTTATTGATAAAACAAGTTGAGTTCTATAAACCCTACTTCCATAAGTTAGTTTTATTAAAATTATACTAAAAAGAGGTGCTCATTGGCACCTCTTGAAATCTGTATTTTATAAGTTTTTTATTCACAGCCTCCCGTAAACCCCGTTGCATCGAATTTACTTTGCACAGCTCCCTGTAAACTGCCGTTGATTACTTGTATTGCCAGATTGTTCTCGCCACTCCCATCTCTTTTTGGGGTGCAATATTCAAATAAATAAAAACTATTAGCCTGTTCAGTTACCCTCAAAGAAATATCATTGAAAGTTGTTTCAAGTTCTTCTTTGTTCCCTGCAAAAACACTATAAGTTTTGCCTATTTCCATTAAGATTTGTGTGTCTATTTCAGAGCCCAAGCCAATAGTGAAAAACGAAATATTGCTATTTGCTTCATTTACCTTTTTAAGCGCTTCCTGTTCTGAATATCTGGAAGCCTGGTCTGTGCCATCAGTGAAAATGACCACTGAAGTAGCACCAATAATGTTTTCATTGGTACTTTCATTTAATAGCTCGGTAGCAATACTACTTGACTTAATTACTGCTCCATACAAATCTGTCGAAGGGTCATTACTTATAGTAGGTGAAATACTTTCTATAGCTGTTAGTAATTCGTCCTTGGAAGCAGTTAAAGGATTTAATAAATGTAATACATCTTCCCCGTCAAACCAATAAATAGCCATTTTGAATGAGATTTCTTCCACTGATGGCATAACATTATTTATAAAACTGGTTGAAGCCGATTTTAATTCATCCAAACTACTGCTTAGGACACTATTACTAAGGTCAAGAATCAGTAAAGTGTTGTTATTAAATATTTGAGAATTAGGCGAAATGCGGGCAAATGACTCAGAGGCAGATATAGTATTAAAACAATCGTCGTTTCTCCCTTGTTCATATATAGTAAATTGTTCCGCGGTCAGTCCTGGCACTGGTTTGCCATTTGTGTCAGAGACTTTAAAAAAGATAGACACTTTCCCGGGTAAAGTGGTGAATTGATCCTGGATAGATAGTACAAGATCGCTTTCCCCCAGATTCAGGCATTCATCTACAGGATTACCCTGGCCGAGAGAACCAGACTGATTAATGTCAAAATTAACATCATCTTCGGCATTGCCGCAAGAAATAAAAAGGATAAAGGCACATTGTAGGCTAAGAAACTTCAGTAGATATTTCATGTTCATAAGTTTTGTTGTTCAACCATCAG
This sequence comes from uncultured Flavobacteriaceae bacterium, assembly GCA_963793325.1. GTDB lineage: Bacteria > Bacteroidota > Bacteroidia > Flavobacteriales > Flavobacteriaceae > Eudoraea. Next base: position 910,467 of record CAWBZU010000002.1, on the reverse strand, counting down.
AACGACTAATTTGATTTAAAATTATGGGTAGAAATAAAAAAAATGTTAAATATTGTTAATGTGAAAATTAGAATTTTTGTAGCTTGAAAGGTATTGCAGTTTGATCATATTAATATGACTTTAATTAGTCCTTGTTTCGGCCAATAAGAAAGTGATTAGTCTTGTTAATTCAATTGGATATTTCCATTCTGATTTAGGATAGGGTAAACTGGAGAGAATTGGGAAATAAGATAACAAGGGCCAACCAAATTTGTCATTTTTAACATTTAACAATTTGTTAAATGGGCCTCTGTTACCTATAATTTTGATAACTTTAAGAGGTATTCTAGAAAATCATTAAAACTCTTTAAACATGCCAACGTATCAATTTAATATTAATGGTGAATCGAGGTCTATAGAAGTTAGTGAAGATATCCCATTGCTATGGGTTTTACGCGACCATTTAGACCTCGTTGGAACGAAATATGGTTGTGGAATTGCACTTTGCGGTGCTTGTACCATACATCTGGACGGAGTAGCAGTAAGAAGCTGCGCTATGACTATGGCTCAGGTAGAAGGGAAGTCTATAACCACAATTGAAGGACTTTCCAAGGATGGCACCCATCCTGTTCAGGAAGCCTGGAAGGAAGTTGACGTCCCCCAATGTGGATATTGCCAGGCAGGCCAGATTATGACAGCCTCCGCATTATTAAAGAACAATCCTGATCCCAGTGAAACAGAGATTAAGGATGCTATGCAAGGTAATATTTGCAGATGCGCATCATATACAAGAATTTACAAAGCAGTTGAAATAGCTGCCAAAAAAATGGCAAAATAAAACAGCAAAAAACATCAAAATGGCTACACAAAAAACTTCAATAACGTTCAGCAGAAGATCTTTTATGAAAACCGGCTCTCTGGCAGGTGGAGGGTTGATAATTGGTTTTAACCTGTTTAATGCTTGTAAACCCAGCGCCAAACCGCCTATAAATTTGGCAGAATTGAACTACAATGATTTTAATGCATTTATTAAGATAGCAGACAATGGGGCGGTTACAATTTTTTCACCCAACCCTGAAGTTGGACAGGGTGTTAAAACCTCGATGCCCATGATTATTGCCGAAGAATTAGACGTAGCCTGGAAGGACGTTTATGTAAAACAGGGAATACTGGATACAAATAATTATACACGGCAAGTAGCCGGAGGAAGCCAGTCCATAAGATTTGGTTGGGATGCCTTACGGGAAACCGGGGCTACGGCCAGACAGATGCTGGTTAATGCCGCGGCATCCAGATGGGGGGTTGATCCTTCTGAATGTACCACTAATGAAGGTGTAATTAGCAATGCTGCCGGAGAAAAATTGGGTTATGGCGAAGTTGTAAACGAAGCTGCAGCCCTTGAGATACCAGAAAATGTCAAACTAAAAGAAGTAAAAGACTATAAGATAATTGGTACTGATGTTACCAACGTAGATATAGAAAATATAGTTAAAGGCGAACCTCTATATGGCCTGGATTATAAGTCTGAGGGCATGGTTATAGCCTCTGTAATGCGTCCACCGGCATTTGGTCAAAAACTGGAATCTTATGATGATACAGCGGCTAAGGCCGTTGACGGTGTCCTGGATGTCATCAGGTTTGAAGATAAGATTGCTGTTTTAGCTAAAGATAACTGGTCTGCAATGAAGGGTAAAAAGGCACTTAAGGCAGAATGGAAAGCGGACACAAAATTAGAAAGCACAGAAGATCATGATAAATTATTGCTGGGATTATTAAATGGCAATAAATTTGAAACACTCCGCGCTGATGGTGATATTAAAAAAGCTTTTGCGCAGGCTGACAAAGTATTGGAAAGAACTTATGAGTCTCCATTCCTGCCCCATAATTGTTTAGAACCTATGAACTTTTTTGCCAACGTAACTGCGGATAGGATACATTTGGTAGGTCCAATTCAAACGCCGGAAGGAACTGCCAAAAATATTGCAGAAATGCTGGAACGCGACTTTAAAGATGTGCATTTAGAAATGACCCGTATCGGGGGAGGTTTTGGTCGAAGGTTATACGGCGATTTTGCAGTAGAAGCCGCAATGATATCAAATCTTGCCAAAAAACCGGTAAAGGTTGTATTTTCGAGAGAAGATGATATGGCTGATGGTATTTACAGACCATCCATAAAATATAGAATTAAAGCAGCAGTAAAAGATGGAAAAGTTACTGGATATCATCTCAAAGAAGCAGCTATTAATTCCAATATGTATGGACTGATTCCTAATTTTTTCCCGGCAGGTGCAATTGAAAATTACCAGGTAGACGTAGCTAAATATAATAGTAATATTACAACCGGAGCCTGGAGAGCCCCTTATACTAACTTCCTTGCATTTGCAGAACAAAGTTTTTTTGATGAATTAGCCGAATTGATGGAAGTAGATAAGATACAACTCAGATTAGATTTGCTGCAGAAAGTAAAGGGCACTGCCGATGAGCGTATCCAGTATTCACCTGAGCGCATGGAGAAAGTGATCAAGACAGCCGTTGAGAAATCAGGCTGGGGTACGAAACCGGAAGGTATCTATCAGGGATTTGTAAATTATTACTGTCATAACAGTCATGTTGCAGAGGTGGCAGATGTCGTATTGGAAAATGGTAGTCCTGTGGTGAAAAAAATAACATGTGTTGTAGATTGTGGAATTGTAATAAATCCATTGGGGGCTCTCAATCAGATAGAAGGAGGAATAATTGATGGCATTGGGCATGCCATGTATGGAGATTTTTCATTTTTGAATGGAGTACCGCAGGTCACTAATTTTGACAAATACCGACTGATACGGATGAATGAAGCTCCAATAGTGGAGACCCATCTTATGAAGAATGAGTATTCTCCTACCGGACTTGGGGAGCCAACATTACCACCGGCAGGCGCAGCAATTGCAAATGCTTTTAAGGCGGCAACCGGGAAAAGATTATATAAACAGCCCTTTAGCAAATATCCCGATCTTCTTCAAGGGCCGGAAAAGGAAATTATTGGTTAATATGACTATTTTATTATTTGGTATAACGAAGGATATTGTCGGTTGTTCCGCTTTGTCTATGCCCATTGCGAAATCTCAAAAACTAAAGACTGTCGGAGAATTGAAATCCTATCTCGGAAGTACTTATCCTGAGTTAAATAAACTCAGCACTTTGGCAGTAGCTGTAAATAATGGCTATGCAGCAGATGATGTTGCCATAAATGGTTCAGATGAAATTGCATTGATTCCACCAGTAAGCGGAGGTTAAAAGCAAAAAAATAAAATAGTATTTAAACAATGATTAACGGTTTCCAAAGAAGCATTGAGAAAATCGGTTAATGAATCATGCAATCTTTTGCGAATCTGAAGCGGATGAATTTTCTGCTGCAACTAAAGTATATTTTTTGCGAAAAATGATAAATTGCGGACCATATTAAAGCTTACAAAAAACACGGTTAATACTGACGAAGGATGGAAATAAAAGATCATGATTTACCTACAAAACTATATGGCCTGGTACTTTCAGGGGGGAAAAGCACAAGAATGGGTAAGGATAAGGGTGTCATAAAATATCATGATCTCCCGCAGCGAGAACATATTTATAATTTGCTGTCACAGGTTTGCGAAAAAACATTTTTAAGTATTCGGGAAGAACAGGCGACTGATATTCCAACAGGCCTTGCCACAATAATTGACAGGGATCAATATAAAGGCCCCTTTAATGGCTTACTAAGCGCACATTACTACTATCCTCAGGTGGCCTGGCTCGTATTGGCATGTGACCTTCCTTTAATTGATATGAAAGCCATTAATTCATTAATAGCTGCAAGAGATTATGACAAAAAGGCAACAGCATTTGCAACCAGCAAAAGTGGTCTGCCAGAACCATTAGCAGCTATCTGGGAACCTGAAGGTTTATCCCAAACAATAGACTATTTGAAGAATGCGACCAGTAGTTGTCCGAGGAAATATTTAATTAATTCTGAGGTTAAATTGGTCTTTCCAGAAGATGATAAGGTTTTATTAAATGCCAACTCAGATGAAGATTATCAACAAGTACTATCCAAATTAGAATCCATTTGAATTCAAATCGCTATATACGCCAGACTACCCTTAAAGAATTTGGCCCTGAATCCCAGGAGTTATTGCTAAAATCGCGCGTATTAGTGGTAGGGGCAGGTGGTCTTGGTATTCCTGTCCTTCAATATTTAAATGCAATGGGGGTAGGAACCATTGGGGTTGTAGAAGGTGATAAGGTAGAAATTACTAATCTGCAAAGACAGGTAATCTATTCTGAAATGAATATTGGCAGGTCAAAACTTGAAGTTATCATTCATAGATTAAAAGAGCAAAACTCAAATACTAAATTAATACCTTATGATACTTTTTTAACTCGAAATAACGCTTTAGACATTGTTAAAGATTATGATTTGGTTGTAGATGCAACAGACAATTTTCCTTCGCGTTACCTTGTTAATGATGCCTGTGTCATTTTAAAAAAACCTTTTGTATATGGTGCCTTACACGGTTTTGAAGGGCACATCAGTGTGTTTAACTATAAAGGAGGACCTACATATAGGTGTTTGTTTCCTTTACCACCGGAGGATTCATTGATACCTAATTGCAATGACAATGGAGTGTTGGGGGTTATTCCCGGAATAGTTGGTACCCTACAGGCTTTGGAAGTAGTCAAATGTCTTACCAATTTAGGCGAAGTATTGTCTGGTAAGCTATTAATATACAATGGGTTAAATCAATCATTTTATAAAACTGGTTTTTCGTTGGACCCTAAAAACAGCTTGCGCTCTCACCTCGAGAGTTCTTATGAAATTTCTAATTGCATTATTGATGGCGAAGTATCTGTTGAGGAATTTAAAAAGATAAAGAATGAGAACAATTCATGGCAATTAATAGATGTACGAACAAAGGATGAATTTGACTTTGAGCCGATAGAGGGCGCTATCAATATTCCTTTATTGGATTTGGAGCAGCAGTTTCACAAACTTAAGCCAGAGCGGTCACTCTATTTTATTTGTCAATCTGGCATTCGAAGTCTTCAGGCAGTAAACATTGTTAGAACGAAATACCCTGATTGTGAATCTCTTTCAATAAAAGGAGGTGTAAACCTTTGGAAGACTTTAATAAAATCTACTTAATCCTGACTTAATTCCTCCGAATGAAAAGATATACGTTAGCAATAAAGGGTGGTGCTGAAGGGTAATTAAGAAAGTCAGATTTATAATAGGGTTTGAAGCTAATTTGCAGTTTATGATTTCATTTGAGGAAGCCTGTATTATTGTTCTCAATCAATTTCAGGATTACGGTTCAGAGTCTGTTCCCTTAACAAATATTATGGGCAGGGTTTTAGCGGAAGATCTTTTTGCGGACAGGGATTTTCCTCCTTATAATCGGGCAGCGAAAAATGGTATTGCCATAAACTTTGATGCTATTGAACATGGGCGAAGATCTTTTGAAATCAAAGGAATCTTAGCTGCCGGGAAACCAACTTTCACTTTTCTTGAAACCGGAGATTGTATAGAAATTATGTCTGGTGCTGTGGTGCCTTTCGAAGCGGATACAATAATTATGTATGAAGATCTGAGCATCGAAAAAGATATTGCTACAGTCCATAATGTGCCGGTAAAAGGGTCAAATATTAACCTCCGCGGAAGCGATAAACTGAAAGGGGCAAGGATATTAAGAAAAAACACGATCCTCTCTGCTTCTGAATTGGGGATATTGTCCAGTATTGGGCAAAATAATGTATTGGTGAAAAAGTTGCCCAGGGTAGCCGTCATAGCCACAGGAAACGAGTTGGTGAAAATAGATGATCAACCGTTACTGCATCAAATAAGGGGAGCAAATAATTATGCAATATCTGGAGCGCTCAAAGGAATGGGCATTAGTCCACTGCTGTTGCATTTAGAAGATGATAAGGATTTGATGCGCCAGAAGCTGAGCTATGCTATTGAAGCTATGGACGTGTTGCTTATAAGCGGTGGTATATCAGTTGGAAAATTTGATTTTATTCCTGAAGTCTTGCGGGATTTAGGTGTGGAAAAATTGTTCAACCATGTTGCTCAACAACCGGGCAAACGATTTTGGTTTGGCACTCATAAGAATGCGAATACTGTAGTTTTTTCTTTCCCGGGTAACCCGGTTTCCACATTTGCTAACTTTCATGTGTACTTCAGAGATTGGTTGAATAAATCCCTTGGGCTGTCATTTTATAAAAAAAATGTACTCTTGGCTCATTCTATTGAGATTATAGGCGAGTTAACTCAATTTCTAGGGGTTCAACTTAAATGGGAAAATGGCTGTGTATTTGCCTCGACTGTAACTATTAATGGACCTGGAGACTTGATTGCCTTGTCAGAAATAGATGGTTTTATTCTCCTTTCCCCTTCCAAAAAATTATATCAGATAGGAGAGTGTGTACCTTTTATCCCTACAAAAAATATAATTTAAATATAAAACAAGGTTAAAAACCATTAAAGAAATCAACCATACTTCAGGAGAAGAATTTTTCCATTACTGCTTCTTAATTTTTAAATAGCGAAAGAAATATTCAAAGTTGCCATTATACCAAATTGCAAATACAAAACTGGTATATAACGCCCATTCAGGAATTATTTCGATATGCATGTAAGCGCTCAAAATTAATAGCGACAGGGTAATCACAGAAATTATAGCGGCAATAAGTGTTTTCCGACCTCTATTATTTAATAGAATCATCAAGACAATAATAACTCCCAGTACTGGTTTTGCATGCAATAGAAAAGGGGTCAATTGCGCATTGTCTATGTCAAAGAACATAAGGATTGCTCCTGTATATGCGATCACACAAAAAGGGCATTTGGGTAGTAGTATCAAAAATAACGTAGATAGAAATGAAATATATCCTTTTGAGCCACTTCCAGTTTTACCCGGGTTATGGATTTTTTTACAACAGGAAGATTTTACGGTTTCCATCTTTTTAAATATGATGTCTATAAGGGACGAAAGGATATACTTCACCTTTTTTAAACACTGTTTTATTTTGTGGCAGAATCAAAAAACCATCTGCTTTTACCAAATTAGCAAAATCTCCTGAACCATTGCCTTTAAATGGAGTGGCATTCAAGTATCCATCGGTTTTATATTCTAATTTTGCTTCTAAAAAATAAATTAGGTCAGGCTTAAAATGGACATCTTCGTTCAACGTCGCATAAAACATTGTTTCCTCTATCCCCAGTGATTTAATTAACCAAAACCTTAGATAGATATATACGCATACAAATGAAGATACCGGATTTCCCGGAAGAGCAAAAACCCGTTTATTATTTTTACTTGTCCCAAACCAAAATGGCTTCCCCGGACGTTGCTGTATTTTATGGAAATGTTTTACTACCTCAAGCGAGGTCAATACATCAGGTAAATAGTCGAACTTCCCTTTAGAGACCCCTCCCGTAATTACGAGTACATCAAATTCCTGCAGTAACCGGGCAATAATAGTTTTCATTTCTTCCTTATCATCCGGCAAATGCCTGAGCTCCACTTGAACTCCCCATTCTTTTAAAGTATTCTGAATACCATATACATTAGATCTCCGGATCTGATGGGTAAGGGGTGTTTCATGCACATCAACAAGTTCATCGCCGGTAGAAATTATGACTGCTTTGGGCATTTTCTTTATCGCCACATTAGATTTTCCAGTTGCGGCGGCGACATTGATTTCTGCACTCGATATAAGATTCCCTGCTTTAGTAATTACAGAACCTTTGACAATGTCAGAACCTTTAAAATGGATGTTCTGGTGATGCTCAATTTCCGCTATTTCAATACAGGCTTTTCCATCAGTAATGGCTAGGTCTTCATATCTGATTACGGTATCTGTTTTATTAGGTAAAATAGCACCGGTCATTACCTCTATACAGGAACGTTTATCATCAAGTGTTTGCTGTGCGGATCCTGCCGGAGCCACTCCCATAATAGAAAACTCACGTTGTCCATTTTTAAATGCCTCATAATCAATGGCAATACCATCCATTGTTACGCGATCATAAGGCGGCAGATCACGATCTGCCTTTAGATCCTCTGCCAGAACATATCCTCCGCAATCCTTTATAGGAACTTTAATAGTCTCAAAACTATTTTTATTCTGTTCCAGAATGCTTAATGCTTCTTCGTATGTAATGAATGTTTTCTCCACGCCATTTATCCTCCAATTGAACTCATACTTTCCTCCCTGCCCAAAGAATTTTCCCTGTATTTTTCTGCTTCAAAGCCGTTCTTAGGTTTTAATTTAATCAGTTCCACAAACTTGGCTGTCAATTGTTCATCTGAAACACCACTTCGCATAAAATCCCTTATACTAAATACGCCTCCGTCATAGAGACAGGTTTTTATTTCACCTTTCGCAGTAATGCGCAATCTGTTGCAGGTATTGCAAAAAGTACGTGAGAAGGCAGGGATAATACCAATATCTCCCTTAAAGTCATTTATCTTGTAATTGGTTGCAGTTTCGCCATGCAAACCGGGACGTGCAGACAAACTGGGATATTCATTTTTTATAATACGGTAGATATCACTTGCTTTAAATATTTGCCCATTTTCCTTATAACCACCATTAAAGGGCATCTCTTCTATAAACCGGATATTCACCGGATGAGTTTGGGCAAATTCTACCAGAGGGAGTATATCCTGGGTATTTATGCCGTACATCACCACAGCATTTATTTTAATGTGAAACCCCTCGTCCATTAAGCTGTTTAAGGCATGAATTACTTTGGCAAAATCATTTCTACGTGTAATTTTTTTAAAACGTGCTTCATCCAGAGAGTCTATACTTAAATTGATGTTTTTTATCCCCAGTTCTTTTAGTTTAGGTATGTGCTTTGTTAATAAAGTACCATTGGAAGTAATATGAATTGAGTCGTACATATTTAATCCATGTGTGCTTTCAAGTAACTTGACAAAGTCTTTTCTCAAAAAAGGTTCCCCACCGGTAAACCGGACTTTACTAAACCCGATATTGCCCAGTACAGAAAGGAGCCGGGTTATTTCTTCGTAGGTAAGTAAATGGGCCTTGGGTTCATATGTAATGCCTTCCATGGGCATACAATAAAAGCATCTTAGGTTGCAGCGATCTGTAACGGCAATTCTTACATAGTCTATTGTTCTGTCAAAACTGTCTTTAATCTGCATGTATAAAATGAATTATTAAAAAATTAAACGGTCCTGAATATTTAACCTAAATTTTGGAGATGAAAACCTAAAAAAAAATTAATATTGTTCAAGGTTAAGTGTTAAAAATACAACAAAAAATAATTACAGGCATGTGAATTATCTGTTAATAAAAAGGATGCCGCTACAATAAGTAATGAAATTAATAAAATAACAAAAGATGAAGGAAATTAAATCCATTTTATCTCTATATAATAAATTAAAATCTTCAAATGAAAAAGCTGCTATTGCACAGGTCGTAAGGGTAGAAGAATCATCTTACCGGAGGGAAGGTGCAAGGATGCTTGTTTTTGAATCGGGGATTTTTGAAGGTGGTATTAGTGGAGGTTGCCTCGAGGGGGATGCCCTAAAAAGATCCCAGATGGCCATTTTTAAGGAGAAACCATCCATTGTTACCTATGATACTTCAAAGGATGATGAGAACCAAATAGGAGTCGGACTTGGCTGCAATGGAGTAATTGATGTGTTAATTTCTCCCATAACCGATACTTTATCCACCATACCGGTACTGGAAAAATGTATTTCTTCCCGACAGTCTCATGTTCTGATAACCCTGACTTCATGTCCGGATAATCCAGAGTTGCTGGGAACTACCTATTATTTCGATACCAATTCTAATATTTTGGAGGGTAACTTAGATCCTGAATTAAAGGAAATCCTTTTAAGAGATATTACTGCCGTCTTAGATAATAAAAAATCCGGGATTTACAATTATAAGTTATCGGACAGATCGATTAGTGTATTTATAGAATTAATTCCACCCCAGTTTCACCTTGTTATCTATGGAGATAATTATGATGTTTATCCCATGCTGGAATTAGCCAAAGTTATGGATTGGGAAGTCAGCCTGGTAGGAAATATACAGAAGTTAAAAAAGGAGAAACTGACTTCTGTAAAACATATTTATAAAAAAGAGGATCAAACATCACCACTAATAGATGACCGGACTGCCATTATTTTGATGGCCCACGATTTTAAAACAGATACCCGAAATTTGGAGTTGGCATTGGAAAGTGATGCCGTTTATATTGCATCATTAGGCCCTAAAAAACGATTTATTAAAATGGAAAACGAATTCCAGGAACGTGACAAACCATTCTCAAAGGCGTCTCTGAACAGAATATACGCCCCTTGTGGCCTGGAATTAGGAGCTAATACCCCGGAAGAAATCGCAATAAGTATTTTTGCGGAAATACTGGCCGTTTTTACAGGCAAAAAAGGAGGGATGCTGCGTGATAAGTCAGGCCCCATACACGAGAGGAATATCTGAATTAACGCCTGTCCCAAAGCAAATTGTTCTCGCGTTGCTTAGCTACTTCATTTCTAATGACAGAGATTGCCTTTTGGACATCTTCTTCGGTTGTATATTTACCCAAACTGAACCGCAGGGTTGAAAAGGCCAGGCTGCTGCCAATACCCATAGCAGTTAGTACATGGGATGGATTTATCGCGGCAGAGTTGCAGGCAGAGCCATTGGAAACGGCTAGATTACGACTGAGCGCAGTAAGCAATTGTTGACCATCAACGTAATCAAAAGATATATTCAGGGTATTTGGCAGTCGATCCGATTTTTTGCCATTTATAGTTACCTCTTGTATTAAAGAAAGTCCTTCTGCCAATTGATTTCTAAGGTTAGACAATCTACCCCTTTCAGCATGCAGGTTTTGGATTCCAAGTTCAATGGCTTTTGCCATGCCTACGATAGCAGGAGTATTATAAGTTCCGCCCCGTAATTTGCGTTGTTGTCCACCCCCCTGAATAAAACTTTGCATGTTTGCCTGGCTTTCCAATTTTGAAAAAGTAAACCCAATCCCCTTTGGGCCATAAATTTTATGAGCTGAAAAGCAAGCAAAATCTACCCAGGAAAAGAAATGGTCCAACGGTATTTTACCCATAGCCTGTGTCGAATCTGAGAAAAGAAGGGTGTTTTTTTGTTTACATATCTTTGAAATAGCTTCCAAAGGCTGAATAACTCCGGTTTCATTATTTGCATACATCACCGCAACTATAAGAGTATTATCTGAAATTGCGAGTTCGAGTGCATTGAGATCAATAAGCCCATTTCCATCCACATCTAAATAAGTAATATCAGCACCCTCTTCCTGAAGATATTCACATACATCCAAGGTGGCTTTATGTTCGGTTTTTACCGTCAAAATATGATTCCCTTTATGTTTTAATTTTCGGTATACCCCTTTTAAAATTGCATTAATACTCTCGGTAGAACCGGAAGTATAAATAATTTCCTTTTCGTCTATTTTCAAAAAAGAAGCAATCTTCTCGGTTGCGCTATCAATTGCCTCTTTTGCCAGCCAGCCATATGGATGAAGTTCACTCGATGCATTGCCAAAATCCACTGAAAAAAATGGGAGCATACTTTCTAACACCATCTTATCACATGGTGTTGTTGCATTATAATCAAAATATAATGGGTAATTCATTTCTATCAAATAGGATATAAATCTTTATAAAAATATGAAAATATATTATCAATTATCTGCTAACTATAAGGGATGAATATATTAGAATAAATATTCCTTATTAAATATGTGAACTTATTCGTTAAAGTGCACTTAAATTGTTATATTAAAGATAAATTACTTAATATATTAGCTACTTGATAATTTAACTTATAAATAATTATGATTCCTTCTAATTTTAACTATCACAAGGCGACTACTCTAAGCGAGGCATTTGCTTTGTCAGAATCACTGGGAGATGAAGCAAAATACATGTCCGGAGGCCATAGCTTGTTACCCATGATGAAGCTTCGTTTTGCAACGCCGGCCCACATTATTGATATAAGTAAAATAGCCGGGCTTTCTTACATTAAAGAAGATGACAATGTGCTCAAAATAGGCGCATTAACAACACAAACAGAAGTTGAAAGATCTTCTTTGATTCAGGAAAAATATCCGCTCTTCAAAGATGCGGCAAAATTAATTGCCGATCCGTCAGTACGCAACTGCGGAACTATAGGGGGCAATATTGCCCATGGAGATGCTGCCAACGACCAACCCTCTTTAATGATTGCCCTTAGGGCATCAGTCATTGCAGAAGGACCAAACGGTAGAAGAAGCATTCCAATTGATGATTTCTTTCATGGTTTTTATATGACGGCTTTGGAACCTTCGGAAATAGTAGTGGAAATACAAGTGCCTAAATTTAAAAAAGGATGCGGTAGTGCATACTATAAGGTTGAACGCAAAGTAGGGGATTATGCGGCATCCGGTGCAGCTGTTTATGTGGAATTGGACAATAAGGGTACTTGTCAGCAAATAGGTATAGGGCTGACTAACCTAAGTACTGTACCGCTGCGTTTATCACGAGCAGAAAATTTGCTGCGTGGTAAAGTGATTACCGAAGATCTTATAGAACAGGCAGGTATAATTGCAAGTGAAGATTGTGAGCCCACATCTGATCTGAGAGGTTCAGAAGCTTATAAAAGATCCATTACAAATACTATTACCAAACGAATGATTCAAAGTGCACTTAAAAGAGCATTAAATTAAAAGGCAAATAAAATGAAACACGAAATCACTTTAACAATAAATGGCGAAAAAGTAACGCGTGAAGTAGACTCCCGCCTTTTACTGGTCCACTTTATAAGAGAACATTTAAATTTAACAGGCACACACATAGGTTGTGATACTTCTAATTGTGGGGCCTGTACTATTCTTCTTGATGGCAAATCGATAAAATCCTGCACCTATTTAGCCGTAAGAGCCGATGGTTCGGAGATAACTACCATAGAAGGTGTTGCTGCTGATGGCACAAATCATCCGTTACAAAAAGCCTTTCATGATCAGCATGGTCTTCACTGTGGCTTTTGTACTCCGGGTATGATTTTGCGATCCATAGACTTTTTAAAGCACAATCCCAATCCAACCGAGGATGAAATACGTTGGGGTATTTCAGGAAATCTTTGTCGCTGCACCGGTTACAACAATATCGTCAAGGCTATTCAACAGGCTGCAGATGAACTTCAAAAAGAATCAGTCTAACTTCAATATTAAAAAATTATAATTATGTTTAAATGTAAAACATCAGCGGAAGTAGGCGGCATGGGCCACTCAGTAAAAAGGAAAGAAGATGCGCGGTTTCTGCACGGGAAAGGGCACTATGTGGATGATTTCAAATTACCTGGTATGTTGCAAATGGTAATGGTGCGAAGTCCATATGCCTATGCCAAAATCAAAAGTATAAATAAAGAAAAAGCATTGGCGATTCCCGGTGTGCTTGCGGTAATTACCGGTTATGACCTAGCTCAATATAACTTACATTGGATGCCAACACTTCTTTCAGATACCCAAATGGTTTTGCCCACAGATACGGTAATGCACCAATCCCAGGAAGTTTGCGCCGTAATTGCAACTGACAGATATATAGCAGTAGATGGAGCTGAAGCAGTTGAAGTGGACTATGAGCCAATGCAGGCTATCGTTGATCCATGGAAAGCTTTGGATAAAGATGCCCCCCTTTTAAGGCCCGATAAGGAAGGACAGAAAGACAATCAAATTTATCATTGGGAACGAGGAGACAGGGCAAAAACCGATGAGGTTATAAAAAATGCGGACGTTGTTGTAAAACAAAGAATATACCTTCCCAGAATTCACGTGGCTTCTATAGAAACCTGTGGTTGCCTGGCCAGTTATGACAAGGATACCGAAAAACTAACGGTTTATTTAACCACACAGGCTCCTCATGCCATACGTACGGTAGTTGCTTTGGTTGCAGGGCATGTTGGGCTATCAGAGGAAAAGATAAGAATAATTTCACCTGATATTGGAGGTGGATTCGGAGGAAAAGTACCTGTATATCCCTCTTATGTGGTAGCGATTGCGGCAACATTTTTAATTGGAAAGCCGGTGAAATGGATAGAAGACAGATCAGAAAATCTGGTTAATGGTTTTGCCAGGGACTATCATATGGATTGTGAACTGGCTGCCACCAAAGAAGGAAAAATTCAGGCGTTTAAAGTTAAGACTTTGGCAGATCATGGTTATACAGATTCTTCAGCCAACCCTTCCAAATATCCTACCGGGATGTTTTCTATATGCACAGGGTCCTATGATTATGCTGACGCCTTTGCCGAATTAGATGCAGTGTATACTAACAAGGCCCCTGGAGGGGTTGCTTACAGATGCTCCTTTAGAGTAACTGAAGCCGTACATGCCATAGAGCGCATGGTGGATATGCTGGCGGCGAAAATAGGTAAAGATCCCGCTTTGCTTAGAATGGAAAACTTTATTAAAAAAGATCAATTTCCATATGCGTCACCCCTTGGATGGAGCTATGATAGCGGGGATTATGAACAAACCCTTCAAAAAGCTCTGGATATGATAGGCTATGATGATCTCAAAAAAGAACAGGCAGAAAAACGTAAGCAAGGGAAATTGATGGGTATTGGTATATCAACCTTTACGGAAGTAGTTGGTGCCGGGCCGTCTAAAGACTTCGATATCTTAGGTATTGCTATGTTTGACAGTGCTGAGATTCGGGTACACCCTACAGGAAAAGCGATGGCACGTTTTGGAACTAAATCCCAGGGACAAGGGCATGAGACCACTTATGCTCAAATTCTAGCTGAAGAACTGGGTATACCCTACACCGACATTGAAATTGAAGAAGGGGATACCGATACGGCTCCCTATGGTCTGGGAACCTACGCTAGCCGTAGTACACCAACGGCAGGAGCAGCGGCAGCTGTCGCGGCTCGTAAACTCCGGGATAAAGGCAAGAAAATTGCGGCCTATCTTCTGGAAGTGAGTGAAGAAGACATTGAGTGGGAAGTAGGAAAATATTTTGTAAAAGGGGCCCCTGATAAATCCAAAACCATTCAGGATGTTGCTTTTGCTGCCTACACGAATTTTCCTCCTGGCATGGAACCCGGATTTGAAGCAACTCATTACTATGATCCGCCAAATTTAACTTTCCCAAACGGAGCTTATATCTGCGTAGTGGAGGTTGAAAAAGAGACTGGACAAATAGATGTAAAACGATTCGTGGCAATAGATGATTGTGGGAATATCATAAATCCAATGATAGTTGAAGGCCAGATTCACGGAGGTCTTACACAGGGAATTGCTCCGGCAATGTATGAAGGTATAGTATATGACGACGAAGGGAATGTACTAAATGGAACATTAATGGATTATCTTGTGCCAACCGCCGTAGAATCTCCACATTGGGAAACAGGCCATACTATTACGCCGTCTCCGCATCATCCTTTAGGAGCAAAAGGAGTGGCAGAATCTCCTACAGTAGGGGCTCCACCGGCTATAGCCAACGCAATTATTGACGCATTGTATCCCCTGGGAATACGGCATTTGGATATTCCGATTACTCCGGACAAGGTTTGGGATGCAATACAGGCTCATTCCTAAAAGTGGGTGAATTCATAATTAATTCTATCAGGGGCATTCTAAAATGCCCCTAACCTAAAAAAAAATAAAATGAAAACGAGTTTAACAAAAGAATTTGAAGTAAAACAGGGTCCTGATATAGTATGGAAGTATCTTATTAATCCTGAAGAAGTTGTAGAATGTGTACCAGGAGTGTCTATAGATGAAAAAGTTTCTGAGGGTGTTTACAAAGGGAAAGTAGGCATGAAATTTGGCCCAATCAGTGCAAATTATAATGCCGATATTATTTATGACGATATTGATGAATCCAACCAGACCATTAAATTGATCGGTAAGGGTGTAGATACCAAGGGTATGGGTAATGCTGAGATGCAACTTAACCTGGATTTATCACTAAAAGATGATGGTGGTTCTCATGTAGATGCCGTCATGGATGTAACTATTAATGGCAAGATTGCCCAATTTGGATCAAGACTTGTGCATGATGTTTCCAATCAATTATTTAAACAGTTTGTAGATAACTTCACCAAAAAACTGGAAGGTGTTGAAATTACCGAAGCTGACCAAAATGTTAAGGCTGGTGGGGTACTAAAATCGGTGGTACAAGGGATTTTTAGTGGAGGTAAAAAAGATACGTAAAAATCAGATTTGCAAAACATTTAAATAAAATTATTTGAACAAAGCGATTAACAATCTCATAAAAGATTTTTATGAGCATGACTATATTCTTGACGAAGAATTGGCGACATCTCTTTTTTTAATGCAAAATTTGGAGAAGCCACTACTTTTGGAAGGAAACCCGGGAGTGGGCAAAACCATGGTTGCACAAACACTGGCATCCCATCTTAAAACTTCTTTAATTCGACTGCAGTGTTATGAAGGCCTGGATGTGAATACAACCATTTACGAATGGAATTATCAGAAGCAACTTTTACACATCAAGCTATTTGAAAACGAAGCAGATAAAAAGCGGTTGGGGGATAAAATTTTTGGAGAAGACTATGTTTTAAAACGTCCTTTATTGCAGTCTATATGTGCCGAGAAACCTGTTGTGCTTCTGATTGATGAAATTGATAGAGCTGATGAGGAGTTTGAAGCTTTTCTATTGGAGTTGTTATCCGATTTTCAAATAAGTATCCCAGAATTGGGAACAATTAAGGCCAAATCAAAACCTTTTGTAATTCTTACTTCCAACAGAACCAGAGAGCTAAGTGATGCACTCAGGAGGCGATGTTTATATCATTGGGTCAATTTTCCCTCCAAACAAAAAGAAATAGATATCATTCATAGGAAAATACCTCATATTGATGAGGAACTGGCGGCACAGGTGGTTACTTTTATTCACAACCTCAGATTATCCAGCCTGCATAAACCGCCGGGGATAGCGGAATCATTAGATTGGGCAAAGACATTAGTCTTACTCAATATAAAAAATATTTCGGACGAAATTGTGAATAATACCATAGGCAGTGTTTTAAAACACCAGGAGGATATCGAATTTGTAAGAAATAAATCTGTTCAGGAGTTTTTATACCCAATAGAGGCATAAACTTTCAGAAGATATTTTGATTTTTCAGTAATAGGTTTTGGTAGAAATTGATAAAACATTCAAAGAGAGATTAATCGACTTTATTTTTTATTGTCGTGAACGGCAGTTCTTATTAAGCCCGCAACAGACTCAGGAGGCTTTTGAAATTTGCCGGAAAGGATATATGCTGGACAGAAAGTTGTTTCAATATAGCCTTAAGGCCATATATTGTGATCGAAAAGAACATTTCGACCGTTTTGATGAAATGTTCCAGCGCTTTTGGAGCAGGTATTATGAAGAGAAGCTGGAACCCAGAAAATTTCAGGTAAAACCAAGTGAAAAAAAATCAAATGCTGATTCAATAATATTTTTAGGAGCTACTTTTAATCGCCCCCAGATAAACAAAAAAGAAGACACCAAACAAATAAAAGGGGCAAATGAAACTGTCAGGCTCAGGCATACGGATTTTTCCAAGGTAGATATAGTCGACAAAGAACGATTGGAAGAACTGGCAGAAGAGTTGTTTCATGAAATGAGCATGAGGTTTCAGCGACGTCAGGAAACATTTAATAAAGGAAAAATTGACATACGTCGGACAATACGAAAAAGCATTCCGAAAGGAGGCTGGATGCTTGATCTTTCTTACAAAAAAAAGAAAAAAGAAAAAAGAAAGGTTGTGTTCCTGCTGGATGTAAGTGGTTCAATGGATACTTATAGCTTTTATTTATTGCGTTATGTGCTCATTTTAAAAAGGTATTTTAAGGAGCTGGAATTTTTTACCTTTAGTACTCATCTCACGCATATTACGCCATTATTGCGATCTAATAATCAGAAAGAAATCTTAAAGCTTATTGGAAGGGATGTTAAAGCATGGTCCAGTGGCACAAAAATAGGGGAGTCACTTAAAGAATTTATCGACGTATTCGGCAGCAGGCACTTAAGTCAGAAAAGTATTGTAGTAATCCTTAGTGATGGACTGGAAACAGGCAATGTTACAGAACTTAAGGAAGCAGTAAGAACGATTAGAAGAAAGTGTAAAACATTAATCTGGCTGAACCCATTAAAAGGAATGAAAGATTACCAACCAATACAAAAAGGAATGGTGAATGTAATGCCCCATTTGGATGCATTTGAATCTGCACATAATCTGGATAGTTTAATGAAATTGGAAAAATTGTTGATGGATGTTTAACGAAATAGCACTAAAAATACAGGAATATTACTCCAAAGGTTCGAACTTTGCCATAGCCCAGGTCATTGATCGTGTGGCCCCATGTTCCGGGAAAATAGGGGACAAAGCAATAATATTGGAAACGGGTGAATTAATTGGCTGGATAGGTGGAGGATGTATCAGAGGAATCATAATAAAAGAATCTCTGGAGGTTATTAAAACCAAGCGTTACAGAAGAATACGTATCTCCCCTGAAGGAGGCTCTCGAGAATCAAATCATTTTAAAGAATATGTTATGTCATGTCAAAGTCGCGGTACCGTGGAAGTACTCATTGAACCCGTATTACCCCAGCCGGAATTGATCATAGTTGGTAAGTCGAATATTGCACGAAAACTAGCGGCACTGGCAACTGTTGCGGATTTTAAAGTTTCCGTAGTGGCAAGGGATTTTGATCAGCTAATGTTTTCAACAGTAAGTGCAATATCAGATGTTATTGATTTTGAGTCAATAATTCCTTCTTCCAACACCTATATCATTGTTACCACTCAAGGCGAAGACGATGAACTTTCGGTAAAGAAAGCACTCTTAAGCAGTGCAAAATATGTGGGGTTTGTGGCTAGCATCAAAAAATCTGAAGATATTAGAGAGTATCTGGCCAAAGAAGACATCTCACAGGAACGAATAAACCAATTAAGGAGTCCTGTAGGCCTCGATATTAATGCGAAACTTGCCAGCGAAGTCGCCATTAGTATATTGGCGGAAGTTATTGATCATTTCAGGAATGAGAATAAATCTAACGAGTCTCACTTTAGTACCAAAGTATTGGAACAAACATCTGCAACCGGAAATCAGGATAAGTTTTCTGAAGAATATTATATTAATCCTGTTTGCCAGGTACCCGTTTCAAAAAAGAATCCGAAACATATTGTGGAATATCAGGGGGAAAAAGTATATTTCTGTTGTGATGGTTGCAAAGTAAGCTTTGATAAGAATCCGTCGCAATACATGGGAAAGACTGTTTAGAAATGGTTGATTACTATTCTTTTTAATTCTCCTCCATTGATGACCTCTTCCAAAAATAATATAGGGATACTGATATTAAGTGCCGGGGCATCAACCCGAATGGGATCCACTATAAAACAATTATTGCCATGGCGCGATACCACACTACTAGGTAATGCCATAGCTTGCGCCAAACAGTTATCTTGTAAAAAGGTTACTGTTGTGCTGGGTTACCAGGCCGATACAATTCAAAGGAAAATCCAGGATGAAGAGGTACACATAGTATACAATAAAAACTGGGCATCAGGTTTGGGGACTTCTATTTCCAGTGGAATTAAGGCATTGACACAAAAAAATGTTGAATATGAAGCGGTGCTCATATTACTTGCAGATCAACCTTTCATTGATACTTCCTACTTAAATTTACTGATAAATAATTATCTTAACCACGCTAATCGGATTATTGCCACGGGCTATAATAATAGGGCAGGGGTGCCAGCTATTTTTGATAAAATCTATTTCCCCGAATTGGAAAATCTGAATGCAGATTATGGCGCCAGGGATTTACTTAAGAAGTATGAAAAAGAGGTGATTCTCCTCGATTCAGAGGGTAAAGCTAAGGATTTGGACACCATGGAAGATTATCATAACGCCCTAAAATTATTAAAGTGATTATTAATATATAACTTTTAAAATAATGTATTTCAATACTATAAAATTTCAGTTTGCTCTAATTTTATTAATTTCTATTACCTCATGTGCTCAGGAAATGAGTTTTGAGGAGTACAATCCAAAATCCACACTTGTAGTTAAAGAAAATATAGTACTAAAAGCCAAATATCCATTTATTGATATTCACAGTCATCAGTTTAAAATGGCTACACAGGACCTATCCGAATTGATTGCTTCTATGGATAATATGAATATGGCCGTAATGGTTAATTTAAGCGGGGGATCCGGTGAAGGCCTTAAAAATATGCTTGATAACATAAACAGGAATTACCCAAATAGGTTTGTGGTCTTTGCCAATGTTGATTTTGACGGGGTAGGTAACCCGGATTGGGCTGCAAATGCAGTAAACCAGCTGGAGCAGGATGTAAAAAATGGCGCTAAAGGGTTAAAAATCTATAAAAGCCTGGGGCTTAGAAATAATGACATCAATGGAAATCGAATAGCAATTGATGACAATCGTTTAGACCCTATTTGGTCTAAATGCGGGGAATTGGGTATTCCGGTTCTCATACATGCCGCAGATCCCAAGTCATTCTGGGATCCCATGGATAGTAACAATGAGCGGTGGCTGGAATTAAAAACCAGGCCCCGGAGAAAGAGATCAGCAGATGATCCCGCTCCATGGGAACAAATAATAGCTGAGCAACATAATATGATTCAAAAACATCCGGAAACTAAATTCATCAACGCACATATGGGATGGTATGCCAATAATCTGCAAAAGCTGGCTGAACTTTTAGAGCAGATGCCCAATATGTACGTAGGTATTGGTGCAGTAATCGCAGAACTTGGAAGACAACCCCGAAATGCACAAAATTTCTTTATTACCTATCAGGATCGAATACTATTCGGTAAGGACGCCTATCAGCCCGATGAGTTCCCAACCTATTTCAGGGTATTGGAAACTGACGATGAATACTTTCCGTATTATAAGAAATATCATGCATTCTGGGCTATGTATGGCTTAGATCTTCCGGACGAGGTTCTGAGAAAAGTATACTACAAAAATGCCATGAAATTACTTCCCGGACTGGATGAAAGTTTGTTTGACAACTAAACAGGTTGGTTGTAAAATATCTTTTCACGAATTCATTTAAAATAACTTTCAAAAAAGACACTTCAAGGCTCTTTTGATAACAATTATCCATTTGACATTTCTTCATAAATTGCCAAATACCTGCATTTTTATAGAAATGTTAAGGAAAGTGTGATTATTTTGGACAGGGGTCTACTAATTAAACAGAAGTAGCAAAGAAATATGGGTAAAGAAGAGGCATTTACCAGAATAATTAAAGAGAATGAAGGTGTGATTTTCAAAATCACAACGTTCTATACCCAAAACGAACAGGACCAAAAAGATTTATACCAGGAGATTGTCTATCAATTGTGGAAGTCATTTGATTCTTTTCGGAATGAGTCAAAAATTAGTACCTGGATGTATCGCATAGCTTTAAATACAGCGATAGGTCAATTAAAAAAAAATAAAAAGCAGACTCATACAACCTCAATAGATCAGGTTATCCTGAGGCATACAGATAATTATGACGCGGAATTTGAAAACCGCCTGAAAATGGTATACGAACAAATTCATCAGTTAAACATACTCGATAAAGGATTGATGCTCCTCTTATTGGATGGCAAAAAGTATGAGGAGATTGCAGTAATCACCGGATTAAGTGAAACAAATGTAGGCACCCGGATCTCCAGAATTAAGCAAAAGTTAAAATCAGGGATATTGAAAAAGTAAATTATGGACTTAGATGAAATCCAAAAAGTTTGGTCAGAAATGACTGATCAATTAGAAAAACAAAAAAAACTAACCGATAAAGTAATCATTCAAATGACACAGGAAAGATATAAGAATAAGTTTGATAAGATCACATTTTATGAGACAATTGGAGCTGTTGTATGTTTCACTGCGGCGCTGTATTTAATAGTTAACCTGGGTAAGCTGGATACGTGGTATCTTCTGGCTTGCGGTATATTTACAGTTGTTTTCTTAGTGCTATTACCCATTATTACACTGGGTTTACTGGGTAAAATGCGGCATATGAACATTGTGAATAAAAGTTTTAAAGAGACTATTATAGATTACACTAAGGCAAAGAATCAATTGCTCTTGATGCAAAAAGTTGGGATCTATTTGAGTTTTGTTTTAATGTTCACGTCCTTACCGGTATTTAGTAAAATCATGAATGACAAAGATCTTTTTCTGCAAGGCAAAACCTTGTTGGTTTATATTCCAGTGATGGCTATCTTTTTGTTCTTTTTTACCAGATGGGGATATAAGTGCTACAGGAACATAACAAATTCTGCTGAAAATATTCTTAAGGAATTAGAAACATAAATTTTATTGATCTGTTCAGTATGCCAGGCCTCGTATAGCGGGGCCTTTTTTGTTGAATCAAATGGCAGTGTTGGATTTCAGGTTCTTTTCAATTTTTACTGAATTTTATCATAGTTTTAGAACAAGCTAAGGACGAGCTTACACTTTATGAAACAGTTATTTTAGCGAGCGTAACTGCCAGTTAAAAATGAGTACAGGCCGACTCGTTGGAAAGCAGTATGAAAAAATGCTTACGGTTACCAACAAATTATATTTTGCCACCTTATTTCAATATAATGAACAATCTAAATACTTCAATTTAAACTCCAGGTTTCAATGGCGCTATAAGCCGGCATCAGATTTGTTCCTGGTCTACACCAACAATGAATTATTGGAGCCATTTGATGCCAGAATTTGGTCTATTACGCTCAAACTTACCTATTGGTTCAATAAGTAAGTTTAATATTAAGTAGAACTGAATTTATCATTCCCAAATCTATAATTAGTGTGGTTTTTTTTCGGGATATTTAAAAATAACTCGTAAATTAATGGGTAAATTCATCTCCGTCACTAACACTAAATAACCGACCATGAAATCTAAAAAAATAAACTCCCATGTAAAGCGGAAAAGCAATGAATTAAATCTTACACGAAGGAAATTTATTAGAAATACTGCCTTCACTTTAGGGGCAATTTCTATTATACCAAGGCATGTTTTAGGTAAAGGATTTGTTGCCCCAAGTGATAAAGTCAATCTTGGATTTATTGGTCTTGGAAAGCAGAGCAGGGGCCTTGCAGCGCGATTTGTCGAAAATACAAATGCTCAAATAATAGCCAGTTGTGATGTTTGGACTACCAAGAATGCCTGGTTTAAGGAGCATGTGGAAAAGGTTTATGCAGAACATAGAAACCAATCAAACTATACTGGTGTTAATACTTTTCTGGAATATAAAGAACTCCTTGACCAAACGGAAATAGATGCTGTTGTTGTGGCGACCCCGGACCATTGGCATGCTTTGCAGTCCATTGATGCCATGAAAGCCGGTAAGGATGTCTATTGTGAAAAACCTTTGACACACACGCTAAAGGAAGGTTCAGAAATGGTTAAATGGGCAAAAAAAACAGGCAAAATTGTCCAGACAGGAAGTATGCAGCGTTCATGGGATAATTTTAGAAAAGCCTGTGAACTGGTAAGGAACGGTTATTTAGGGGATATTCAAAAAGTTTTGGTAAACGTAGGTGACCCCGCAAGGCCATATGACTTGCAGGCCGAGACTTTGCCTATGGAAGTTAACTGGAATAACTGGTGTGGTCCTGCGCCACTTTTGGGATATAACCACAGGCTTGCACCTTCAAATAATGATGTTGATTTCTGGCCGGATTGGCGTCTATACCAGGAAACCGGAGGTGGTATTTTATGCGACTGGGGTGCTCATATGTTTGATATCGTTCAGTGGGCTCTGGGCATGGACAGAACGGGGCCAGTTAAATATATACCGCCTGCTGATAAAAATGCAGTTAGGGGATTAAAGATGTATTACGCAAATGGGATAGAAGTTATTCATGAAGATTTTGAGCGTGGATGGGGTGTTCGCTTTATAGGTACGGAGGGAAAAATGGATGTAAGCCGAAGTTATCTTGAAACTGACCCTGCAAGTATACTGACTACTGAATTAAAAGATTCGGATACCCGCTTGTACAAAGTGAAAAAAGATCATTATCAGGATTGGATGGATGCCATTAAAAACAGAACCCAGCCTATCTGCGATGTGGAAACCGGACATCGTTCTGCCAGTGTATGTAATATAGCTAATATTGCCTATGACCTTGGAGAAACACTTGAATGGAATCCTGATACCGAAAAATTTAAAGGAAACAACAACGCCAACAAGATGCGACGTCTGAAATACCGAAAATTTTGATAAAAGCCGTTCTTTTCTACCATATTTATGGTAAAACCTTCCTTAAAATGAATAGCTTGGACCTGGACAAGGGAATTTTTGTCCATTTTATAAAAAAACCTTAATAACCAGTAACCTAATGAAAACATTTTTGAACACCATATTATTGGTGATTTTCACCTTTTTAATTGCTGTAGACCAGGCTAATGCACAGATCGATATTTTTGAGGAGTTAGACAGAATTGCAATAATAGATCAGAAAGTAATGGTCCCTATGCGCGATGGTATTCGCTTGGCGACAGACATTTACAGACCTAAAACAGACAAAAAAGTACCTGTCATATTTTCCAGAACCCCTTATAATTTTAACTCCTGGGGCGATGGGGAGCAAAAAACAAGAACAGCGGAAAAAGCATACGAAGTGGTTCAGCAGGGTTATGCCTATGTCGTGCAAAATGAACGTGGAAGATATTACTCAGAAGGTGAATGGGATATTTTAGGCACTCCTCTGACGGATGGTTATGATGCATTTAGCTGGATGAAGGAACAACCCTGGTCAAATGGCAAAATTGGAACTTTTGGATGCTCATCCACTGCAGAATGGCAAATGGCTGTTGCTGCTTTGGATCATCCTTCGCACGCGGCTATGGTACCTCAAAGTTTTGGAGCAGGAGTAGGCAGGGTTGGCAACTACTATGAACAGGGCAACTGGTATAGAGGCGGTGCGGAACAAATGCTTTTCTTTGCCTGGCTATATGGCGTGGAGCATGATAAGTATAAACCCCGGATTCCCAAGGGCGCTACTCAGGAAGACCTTATCCGGATTTCCCGATTCTATGACCTTGCTCCGGAGAATCCACCGGTGGATATGTCCGTAGCTTTGGCACATCTGCCCATTCAGGATATACTGCAGAATATACATGGAAAACGAGAAGTATTTGATAAAATGGTGATCCGAAATCCTGATCATCAGGATTGGTATAAAGGAGGCCTTTATCACGATGATATGGAAATAGGAGTCCCCGGTTTTTGGTTCGCCTCATGGTATGACGTATCCATAAGCCCTAACCTGGCCTTGTATAATCATGTCAGAAACAATAGTAAGGACCAATTTATCAGGGATAATCAGTATTTGGTCATAGCACCCACCCTACACTGCAGGTACACCAGGGCTACTGAGAATACTATAGTTGGTGAAAGAAATATGGGAGATGCAAGGCTGAATTATAAAGAGCAAATATATTCCTGGTTTGATCTTTGGCTAAAGGATGAGAAAAACAATTTTAAAGAAAGCACTCCCAGAGTTCAATATTATACAATGGGGAGTAATGTCTGGCAGTCTTCAGAGGTCTGGCCTCCGCAAAACTCAGAAATGAAAACTTTTTATTTATCCGGTAATGGGAAAGCAAATAGCCTTTACGGGGACGGAAAACTTACAATGAATAGCCCTGGGAGCAAAAGTTTGCCGGATAGTTTCTATTACAACCCCATGAATCCTGTTAACTCTTACGGGGGAAATGTTTGTTGTACAGGGAATGCCGTAAAAGGAGGAGCATACGATCAGCAAGGTATGGAAACCAGACAGGACATTCTTGTCTATACCACCGAACCACTCAAGGAAGGCATTGAAATCACAGGATTTATTGAGAGTACCTTGTACATTTCATCAGATGCAAAAGACACCGATTTTACCATTAAAATAATTGATGTATACCCGGACGGGCGTGCCTATAACCTTGATGAAACCATACAACGAGTCCGCTACAGAGAAGGCTATGACAAAGAAGTATTCATGGAAAAAGACAAGGTTTATAAGATTGACCTGACCCCTATGGCAACGAGCAACTTCTTTGAAAAAGGGCACAGCATTCGCATTGAAGTCTCCAGCAGTAATTTTCCCAGATTCGCTAGAAATTTGAATACTGGTGGAAAAAACTACGACGAAAAAATAGGGGTAGTGGCTCACAATAGTGTATATCACTCAAAACAATATCCATCCCAAATCCGACTACCAGTGAAAATAAAGTAGTTCATTATGAATTTATGATATTTTTAAGGGCCATTTGGGATTGAAAACATTATCTTTTTGATATGTTTTCCAAAGTAATTGCCATAAGTTTTCTTACTATTTTACTGAACATCCCGGATGTAAACAGCCAGTATGTTGAAAGTGAATGGGAGGATCGTGATAAATGGATGAAAGTTACTGAAATATTCCAGATAGCCGGCCTACGGATTGGAGATGATGTTGCCGATATAGGGTGTCATGAAGGTTATATGAGTTTTCATCTTGCTGATTTTATTGGTGCGACCGGAAAAGTGTATTCCGTAGATGTCCGGGAAGATCGTTTAAACGACTTAAATGAGATTGCCGCCACAAGAGGGATAGGAAATATCAAAACTATATTAGGCAACTATGATGATCCTAAATTACAGGGAAAAACCCTGGATGCGGTATTAATCATAGATGCCTATCATGAAATGAATGACTACATGCAAATCCTGGACCATGTGAAAAAGGCTTTAAAACCCAACGGTCGAATTTTGATCCTGGAAAAACTTAAACGCCATATGATAGGTAAATCAAGAGAGGAGCAAACAAAGGCGCATACCATTTCTCCGGAGTATGTTGAAAAGGAATTGAAGGAAGCCGGTTTTGTAGTTACGCTATTGAGAAATGATCTGGGCTATTGGGAAGAAGACCCCGATAAAAAAATATGGGTGATGGTCGGTGTCCTTACACCATTATAATTCAGCAGATTAATCGCTTAAAACGGACACAGTTCTACTCAATAAATAGTTTATTATGAAAAACAACCTATTTAGAATATTGATATTGCTGTTGGCTTCTGGTAGTTTGATGGCGCAAAGCAAAAAAGAAGAGCAAGAAAAAAAACTCGTACAAAAAAATGTGGCCTATGAGGCCACCAAAAAGCTCATTGAATCAGGAAGCTATTTTTTTAATGCTGAGAGGGTAACTGCACGAAGTATGGGAGGAATCTCACTTAATTCCTTGCAAAATGGTATAATAGTTAAAAACGGGGAGGTAGAGGTTAATCTACCCTATTTTGGTGCAGTAAGGTCAGCCGGATACAATAGAAATCCGGGAATAATCTTTAAGGGAATTCCGGAAAAATATAGTGTTGATTATATAGAAAAGAAAAGACGCTCTATCATTAAAATCAGTATTCGCAGCAGTACAGAATACCATGACATTAGCCTTATTGTGAGTAGTGGTGGGCGGACAGATGTAAAGGTTATAAGCAGTTCACGGGATAACATTAGTTATAGTGGCTATTTATTGCCTATAAAAGAGGGAACTGGTAATTAATCCTTTAGTAGCTTTTAGCTTAACATTTCTTTATTGTTTCACACTTTATAAAAGATCACAATGGTATTTTTTTTAAAAAAAGGAGTAGTACTTAAATTGGTTGTAGTGGTTACAATTTCCTTGTGTTCCACATTCGTGTACTGTCAGGATAACTTTGCTAAATTAAGGGAGAATATGGTAAAGGAGCAATTGATGGCGAGAGATATAAATGACCCGGCCACTCTAAAAGCCATGCAACTTGTTCCCAGGCATGAATTTGTACCATCTGAAATGAAGCCCTATTCCTATTCAGATGGTCCTTTGAGTATAGGAATGGGACAGACCATATCTCAGCCCTATATTGTTGCGTATATGACACAAGTCTTAAAATTACAAAAACAAGACAGAGTCCTGGAAGTAGGCACGGGATCCGGGTATCAGGCAGCCATATTAGCGCAATTAGTAGATTCTGTTTATTCCATTGAAATTATTCCGGAACTTTCTCATAAAGCAAAAAATACCTTAAGTGCATTAGGGTATGAGAATATTGTACTGAAAATAGGTGATGGATATATTGGCTGGCCGGAAAAAGGGCCTTTTGATGCAATTATCGTCACTGCCGGAGCCGAGGAAGTGCCTGAACCATTACAAAATCAACTCAGGGAAGGAGGAAGGATGATTATTCCTGTTGGTCCCCACAAAGGAATCCGTCAATTGCTTTTAATCAGCAAAAAATCAGGAAAAATCAAAAGTAAAGAAGTTATGGCCGTCAGATTTGTTCCTCTTGTAAGACCTAATAATTGAGCGAAATACAGGCAATAAAAAAGGAGGTTAACTTCTGTTACCTCCTTGCTTAAATCTCTGCCGGCTCTATCCATCCGGTTTTTTGCATACTTTTATCGTACATAATTTCTGCTTTCAGTCCAACGAACTCGTTTGCTATCTTTTAGATTGGAAAAGTATGAAAACCTTCTTGATTCTGTTGGTGAATGTTGCAATATATTTCTCATTTTATTAATTTTTAATGTTATTAAATACTTGTTATTTTTTAACCTCAACACTTTAGTTGGTATAGTGTCTTACTTCTGTCCAGCGTACTCTTTTGCTGTTTTTAAAAGTGGAAAAGAATGCATATCTCCTGGATTCTGTCGGTGTTTGTTTGATGAAATGTCTCATGATTTGCTCGTTTTATGATGTTACTTAATTGGTGTAATTCCTGGCTTCTGACCAGCGTACTCTTTTGCTGTTCTTGAAATTAGAAAAGAATGAATACCTTCTTGATTCTGTTGGTGTCTGATTGCTAAAATTTCTCATCGCTTTATATTTTTAATTGATACTATTAGTTTTTCTTTTTATAAACTGCAAATCTTAAAGACTTACAATTAATAGACGAGAGATAGTTTCAATTGTTACAGTACTATGTATAAAATAGTACTGTTTTATGCATTTTTTAACACATTGAGCTCTAAAATCACTTAGATTAATTTGTTTAATATACTGATATACAACATTATATAAAATTATAGGGAAAATAGTTTAATTATTTAAAAATATAGCTTTACATGTTTGTGTTGGAAAAAAGTCAAAAAAACGAGGATAAAATGCAATTAAAACTTATATTGTAGGTACCAGTCTTGTCAAAACCTAACAAAAGTCATATGCTAAATTTTATATGCATATTAGATTTATAGTTTTTACTCCCAAAAACAAGGACATATGAAAATATATGATGACAAACACATTAAAAATGTAGTATTCGTAGGGGCTCATAATAGTGGCAAAACTACTCTTTCGGAAACCATGCTTTTTGAGGCTGGTCTTATTAACAGGAGGGGAACGGTAGAGACACAGAATACGGTCTCGGATTATCATGAAATTGAACATGAAAGAGGGACATCTGTTTTTGCCACCCCATTACATACTGAATGGCGCAACTACAAAATCAATATAATAGACACTCCCGGACTGGATGATTTTGTGGGTGAAATTATTTCGTCAATTCGTGTTGCAGATACTATAGTCACAGTTCTGAATGCTCAGCATGGGGTTGAAATTGGTACGGAAATCATCTGGAACTATATTACTGCGTATTCTAAACCTACCTTGTTTGTGATCAACCAGATAGATCATGTGAACGCCAATTTCGAAAATGCATTTAAGGGTATTAAGTCGCTTGTGGGCAATCATGCGGTAATCATCCAATATCCACTGAAAATAGATGGCGCACAGTGTATAATTGATGTACTTAAGATGAAGTGTTATAAGTTTTCGCCGGAGGGTGGAAAACCTGAAAAATTACCAATTCCTGCGGATCAAAAGGAACGCGCAAATAAATTGCACAATGAACTTGTAGAAAAAGCCGCAGAGAATGATGAAGAATTATTGGAGTTGTTTTTTGAGAAAGGAACGCTTAATGAAGATGAAATGCGGGTAGGTATAAAAGCAGGAATGCTGAATCATGAACTTTTTCCGGTTTTCTGCGTTTCAGCATTAAACGACATGGGCACTGGCAGATTGATGGGGTTTATTGATAATGTAGCACCAGCTGCTGCCGATTTAAAACCAGAACAAACACTAGAAGGTGAAGTACTGGTTCGAACCAAAAAAGCACCTACCGCCTTGTTTGTTTTTAAAACGGTCTATCAACCCAGCTTAGGCCAGATTTCCTTTTTCAAGGTAAAATCAGGTGAAGTTAAGGCGAACGATAAGTTGGTTAATTCCAGAAACGGTGAGACCGAGATCCTTAATCACCTTTATATAATGGATGGTAAAAAAAGGGAAGCAGTATCAAAATTGGAAGTAGGGGATATTGGTGCCACCTTGAAGTTAAAAAATACGGAAACAAATGATACGCTTCATGACCCTGGCAAGTCTATTACTATTAAGCCTATAAAGTACCCGGATTCTAGAACACGTAAGTCTGTATCTGCAGTAAATAAGAATGAGGAAGAGAAACTCAGCGAAGCTTTAAAGAAGATTCATAGTCAGGATCCAACTGTAGTAATTGAGTTTTCCAAAGAGCTAAAGCAACTGATTTTGGGATGCCAGGGAGAATTACATTTAGCAACAATAAAGTGGATATTAAATAATGTTTACGGCATTGAAGCAAAGTTCGAACCTCCAAAAATTGCCTATAGGGAAACCATTCAACGATCATCGAATGCCAATTACAGGCACAAAAAGCAATCGGGTGGCGCGGGTCAGTTTGCACAGGTGC
Organism: uncultured Flavobacteriaceae bacterium; assembly: GCA_963793325.1. Taxonomy (GTDB): domain Bacteria; phylum Bacteroidota; class Bacteroidia; order Flavobacteriales; family Flavobacteriaceae; genus Eudoraea. The sequence continues at coordinate 879,702 of CAWBZU010000002.1, read as the reverse complement.
ATTTAAAAATAGAACCCTGGTTTGAAGGTATACCTGAACCCGAAGGTTTTAATATAAGAGGGAAGGAAGAAGTAGACCTGGTCTGGGGCGGTAAATTGGTATTTTATAATTGTATCGTTGGAGGAGTTATTGATATTCGCTATTTGCCTTCCATTAAAAAAGGTATATTGGAGGTTATGGAGTCTGGTCCCCTGACGGGTTCTTATATCAGGGATGTCCGCGTAATGGTATACGATGGTAAAATGCACTCTGTAGATTCCAATGATATTGCCTTTAAGATTGCCGGCGCCCATGCTTTTAGGGAGGCTTTTCTAAATGCGAAACCTAAATTGTTAGAACCCATACAAGAGCTGACTGTTAAGGTCCCTGAAGAAATGGTCGGCAGCGTAATGACTGATTTACAGTCAAGGAGATCCATTATACAAGGTATTGATAGTATTGATCAATATCAAATTCTAAAGTGTACGGTACCTCAGGCTGAGCTTTATGGGTACTCCACAAACTTAAGATCACTTACTCAGGGCAAAGCAACATTTAATTCATCATTTTCTGCTTTTAAAGCAGTCCCGAGTAATGTACAGGACACTCTGGTTAAAAACTAGCCAACCATTTTTTCTTCATAGAACCATACTGTTTTTTTAGAAATAGTATGGTTTTTTGATTAACAGGTTTTTTAATTATGGCCCCCTCATAAACAACCCTAAGGAAGTTAACCACTACCCGCAAGATATACATCCTGTTCTACCATTAATACATTACTGTTTTACTCTAAATTAAAATGTAGTAATTTTCTGAAAGTGTTGATAGCAGAAATCTAATTCCAGGTAATTATGCATTTTAATGATGAGTATATTGATTTTCATTGCCATCCTTCCCTGAAACCATTTGGGAAAAGCTTCAATTACTCCCCGGCTGGGGTTCATATTAACCATCGGAACAGCAAGCGAAGCATTTGGCATTATGATCCTCCTTCAATTTTTGATAAATCATTAAACTATACAACCGGGCTCACCAAGTTTAGCCAGGCAAACTTTACAAGTCTGGTCAGAGGCGGCATCGGAATTGTTTGCGTATCTCTTTATCCCCTGGAAAAATGGTTTGTGCGAAACAAAATGAATAACGAACTGTTGCTGGATCTTACTTCAAATTTCGCATTGGGAATAGGGGCTAAACGAATTGATTATATTCAGGGGATAAGCGATTATTTTAAAGATCTTGAGGATCAGTATGATTTTTACAAACAATTGGATGGAAAGATCGTAAAACTCCCCGAAGGTAAGTTTCGTTACAAATTGGTTAGGAATTATTCGGAAATTGAGGAAATAAAAAAGGAAAATGCCTCTGGAGGAAAAACTCATACTATATGCGTAGTATTGAGCATTGAAGGACTTCATGTACTCAATACCGGACTAAGGCAACCATTTAATGAAATTGAGGTGCTGGCTAATTTGGAGAAGATAAAGAACTGGGAATTTCGACCTTGTTTTGTGACTATTGCACATCACTTTTGGAATCAATTATGTGGTCATTCCGAAAGTCTGACAGGAATCATCTTGAAATTTGCAGACCAGTCTGAAGGACTTGGTAGCGGCTTTACCATATTGGGCAGGAAAGTGCTGGAACGGTTGCTGGACAATACCAATGATAAACGCATTATACCCGACATTAAACACATGAGTGTTCAGGCAAGAAAAGAGTATTATCAGATGTTGGATTCGGGAAAACAAATATTCCGGGACATACCTGTTATAGCAAGTCATGCGGCATGTAATGGTCTCATATCTTTTGAGCATCCAATTGTGGGACTTTCCACCACGGCCAATAAACTTAATCCTGCAACTATAAATTTGTTCGACGAAGAACTTATCCGAATAGCTAAGAGTAAAGGGATAATCGGATTGCAGTTGGATGAACGAAGAATAGTAAACAAAAAAAACCTTAAAAAAACCAAGCATTCGTTAAAACGAAACAAAATAATGCACTATCGATCAGAATTATTATGGAACCAGATACAGCATATTGCAGAAGTTCTGGATACTGAAGGCCTTTTTGCCTGGGACTGTATGGTAATTGGTTCAGATTTTGACGGGATAATTGATTCGCTAAACGGTTTCTGGACTGCAGAAGAATTACCCTATTTGGCGGACTTTCTTGAACGACATGCCTATAATTATATGTTATCGCATAAAATGAAGAATAGTAAAAATATATTAAAAGCAGATGATATAATAGCCAGGATAATGTCTGTAAATGGTCGAAACTTCTTTAAGTCCTATTTTTGACTATTTTTCAAGTTACTCTTGGAATAAGCTAAAAAATGGCATTCAGAAGTCATAAAAAATGTTTAAACATATGTTAAACGTATTAAACAATGTAATAGAATTTATAAATTGAGGCTTGAAAAATAATTTTCCAGGCTAAGTATTATTAAAAACAACTGTTGAACTACTATAATTGTTGGTGTTCAACTAGGTTTAGAAGATTATTTGGCATTAAAAAGTTATTAATATTGTAAGGAATAACCATCATTTCCTTCTAATAAAGTAAGAATAAAATTTATTATGGATATAATTCACAAAGCACGTTTATTTGAACAACGTAAATGGAACAAGCTCACAACTAATGACCGAATAGTTGCTTCCAGGGAAGCCAAATCACTGATATTGGGATTAAATGAACTATATAAGCAATCCAAGGATTCAACATTGATGGAATTAATGAAGAGTCTGACAATCCTAAAGAAAAAGCTGGAAAAACGCCTTAAAGGAAGACCGGAAATTTAATAGTTCTCCTTAGTTCGATTAAACAAATCTGTTTATAAACAGGCAATGTGGCATAGAATTACTATTTGCTAATTTGCTCCATTAACAGCTCATAATTAATCAAATTGGTATAGAGTTTTCCCTCCAGGTTTACGATAGGAACATTTAGGGAATCTATGGATGTATCTGCACCAAACACAAGTTGTAGTTGCTCCTGTAATTTAGGGTTTTCATCGAGTTTAACAAGATCAAACAAGTACTTACTTTCATTCAATGGAGTTACAAGACTATCACATTGTGTACAGTTGTAGGGAATATAAACTGTAATTTGTTTTGGAGGCTTAATCTTGATTTGCTCATATTCCTTTATCAACGCCCTCGTTGAAAGACTGTCAGTTACTTTTATGTTGTAAGTATAAGAAGGAGTCTTGCCTCTCATGAGGACAATGGTCTTCATATGCACCTTAGACGTTCCAGGAACTCTTATATATCTGGGTCTTGCACTACTTTGCCTAAAATTGGTTCCGGTTAGAGTAAACATCACATCCAGGTCCTGTTCATTCACATTTATGGCATAAAATGCAATCCTATTAGGAATATCTTCAGTAATTATTTCTATCTTCTTTTGCTGAGTATGGCCATATGTGATAGTAAGTAGAAAGCCCAGGAATACTATTTTTTTATACACCTTATATTTTTTGGATAAACAAGATAGACAAATATTAATTCTTATTGGAACTTGAATTACAAGATTTGGGAGCTTTTCATGCTACAAAACTTACTTTACTTCAGTTACTTAATTGGCCTTCTTTATGAATTGAAGTGGGTAATTCATAGATTTCAAGATCAAAGTAAGTGACTGCGGCTAACAAATGATCAAAAATATCTGAAATGATATACTCGTAATTTTCCCATCGTTTGTCACTACTGAAAGCATATATCTCGATAGGAATCCCTTGAGGTGTTGGCTCTAGTTGTCTGATCATCATTGTCATTTTACTATTTATTGCGCTGTGTTTACTAAGATAAGACTCAATATATTTACGAAAAACCCCAATATTGGTTAGATTCTGACCATTCAGAAGAAGGGTTTTATCAATATTATTTTCCTGATTATAATTTGATATTTTTTCATTTCTCGTATTCAAATAATTAGCTATAAGCTGAATATTTTTTAGCTTTTCAATTTCTTCATCTGTTAAAAATTTTATATTCTTCTGCTTAATAATCAAAGCGCGTTTTATTCGTCGACCACCGGATTCCTGCATCCCTCTCCAATTTTTAAAAGAGTCTGTGATTAAGGCATAAGTGGGTATTGTTGTGATTGTCTTATCAAAATTCTGAATTTTGACCGTAGCCAGACTAATTTCTATTAAGTCGCCATCGGCCCCGTATTTATCAAAAGTGATCCAATCCCCAATCCGGACCATGTCGTTCATACTTACCTGAATACTTGCAACCAGGCCAAGTATAGTGTCTTTGAATAATAATAATAAAACTGCTGAGGCGGCTCCTAAAGCCGTTACAAACTTCCAAATTGTGGTATCGGTAATAATAGCAAAAATAGTCAATACGGCAATTATCCAGCCAATAATCATAAAGACTTGTATATAACTATCAATAGGCTTGTCACTATAGCCTGGTCGTTTCTTGAGGTAATCCCGCAAGCTTCGTAAAATGCTTTCTGCAATGTTCAATATTAGAATAATACCTATAATAGCTCCAAGTTTCAAAACCATACTACCTAAATATTCAAAGTCGCTAAAAACAACGGGGATAAGCTCCAAGGCTAATAGGAGGGGAAAGATATGTGCTAAACGAGTTGGTAGTTTATTAGTTATGGCAATGTCGTCCAAATTGGTTTTGGTTTTGCGAGCAAAAAAAATAGAGATTTTTCGGATAACCCTTTTAATAATAAAGTCAAGAATACCTACTAAAAATAGCATCGCGAGAAATAACCCGAGGAGATTTAAATATCTTGAAAATGATTCTGAGATTCCCAGTTCAATTAAATAGTCATATAATAGGTGAACGATATTGTTATTCATAATACTTGAGCATTTGTGCAAAATTACAGCCAAATTTTCATTTAATGCTCTGAATATTCATTCTTTGAACTACTTATTACAGAATAAACTAACTCATGGATGCTCAAAATAAGGATGCCAGCGCCATCTTTGCCAGGTTAAATGAAGATATGTATATTTCTAAAATGCTAAAGATTAGATAAGGTGTAGGCAACAAGGAAAAATTGGAATTCTTTCAGATTCTCAATACTTTCACCTTTAAATCATATAAATTATAATGAATCTAAAAGGGCAAAATATTTTAGTCACGGGAGCTTCCAAAGGCATAGGGAAGTCAATAGCTATTCACTTACTTAAAGCAAATGCTCAGGTGGGAATCCATTTCAATAAAAGCAGTGCTGAGGCCAATAAAATAAATACCAAATATCCTCTTTCGGAAACTTTTCAAGCAGACCTTGCCCAGTCGGATGAAGTACAACTACTTTTTAAGAATACAACTAAACATTTTGGAAATTTAGATACTATTATTCTGAATGCCGGTGTATTCTTGCCACATTCTATAGAAGAACCCACAGAGAATTGGCTTGATATCTGGCGAAAAACAATGGCTATTAATCTTGAAGCGGTTGGCCTATTAACCAAATTGGGAATAGAACACTTTAGAGATCAAGGAGGAGGACGATTCGTCTACATTGGTAGCAGGGCTGCATTCCGCGGTGAAACGGAGGAATATCTGGCATATGCCGCCTCTAAAGGCGGACTTACGTCCCTGGCGCGCACGGTAGCCAGATCTTTTGGCAAATATAATATCAAGGCCTTTGTTGTAGCACCAGGGTTCACTCAAACAGAAATGGCAGAGGAAGCGATACGAAAACACGGTGCAGAAAGTCTAATAAAAGAATTAGCTCTAAATGAGTTAACCACCCCCAACGATATAGCCCCCCTCATTGTCTTTATGTGCAGTGGGCAGATGGACCACGCAACCGGGTCTACAATAGATATCAATGCCGGGAGTTATATTAGATAATTTAGGAAGGAACCACAAACCGAATAAATGACAATGATTTTTTAGCTCACTTACAGCTCTGTTGCTAAAGCAGACCTTTCCATGGCAGACATTGAAGAAATAATTGCAGAAGCAAATCAATTTAACGACCCTAACAATATTACAGGTTGCCTGACATATAATAATGGTTTTTTTCATGCAGATTCCAGAAGGGGAGAAGCAGCTGGTTATGGCTTTGATTAATAAGATCAGGATGGATGATCGCAATCACCACCAGACAATACTTGCCGACGGTCAAACCAATATCCGTATCTTTTAAAGATTAGGCCATGACATTTTATTACAATCCTGTAAATACTCATATGAGTGAGAAGGAACCGAAAGTTAAAGAATATCTTAAGATGTTCTCTATTGATTCAAATTATTTTGAAGTTCAATCGGAATAGCCCGAAATTTATATTGAAAATGTAGCGCTATGATTATAATCATTGCTATAAAACTCCCTATATATTTACTTTGCACAAAGATTAAATAATGCTTTGGGTTGTTTTTGGCATATTGCTTTTAATGGTGATAGCTTATCTATTGTTTGTTCCTCTGGATATAGTCATAAACATTGCTAACAACGAATACTTTATTCAAATTAGGGGATTAGTAAAAGTAGCCTTAGAGGGGCATGAGAAAGAATTCTTACGAATAAGACTAAACACCTTATTCACTAAATTTTATTTCTACCCTTTAAGAAAAAGGAAAAAGGGAGCAAAAAAGAAAGTTGAAAAGAAATCTGGAGTAAAAGTAGATTTTAGGTCAAACTTTAAGAGAGGGCTGAAAGTATTAAAGTCGTTTGAGGTTAAACAATTGCTATTAGACATAGACACAGGCAATTGCATTCTTAATGCCAAACTGTATCCTGCATTTGCTTTATTGGATTATTATGTGGGAACTTTTCGGGTAAACTTTGAAGGCAGAGTAAATATGGTATTGCACCTTCAAAGCAGACCTGCTAACATTATAAAATCATTTATTAACATTTAAAAAATTATCATTATCATGGAATTACATTTTGAAGAATTTTTGGGCAAAATCACGGATTTTATCAAATCTGAAGCAAAGACAGAAACTGTTGTTGGCGAACAATTTCAATTAGGAGAATTTAAATGTGTACCTGTTATTAAGGTAGGCATGGGGTTTGGATCAGGTGGAGGAGAAGGTGTTGACGCCAAAACAAAAAAAGGACAGGGTATGGGTGCCGGAGCCGGAGTGGGAATAGAACCAATTGGATTTTTGGTTACCAAGGAAAATGAGATTTCCTTCCTTGAAGCAGGAAAATCTCATGGCCTGGCCGCTGCTTTTGAAAAAGTGCCAGAATTAATAGCCAAGTATGTTGAAACAATGAAAAAGAAAGAAGAAGAAGAATTGGTTTAATCTGATCTAAACAAAGGTCAGCCGGAAGAATTACCAAATTCAGCTTAGTAGCGAAACTGAGTAGGTTTTGATTATAAAAAAGGGAATCCTACTCAGTTTTAATGCAAATTAAACCAATCAGCTATAATTTTTCTTTCAACAGGTTCTCTGTCTTTATAAATAAACTCATTTTTCAGGCTATTGTAGGTATAATCTTTTCCCCATGCACTATGATGCAGTGCAACCTGCCTGACCGCCTCACAAATAAAATCTATTTCCTTATCAGTCATTATGGGATGGACAGACATACGTACCCAGCCTGGCCTCTCAATCAGACAGCCTTCCAGAATTTTTTGTTCAATGACCTTGGAAGTTGAGATATCAACATTTAATAAATAATGACCATATGTGCCGGCACAGGAACATCCTCCACGGGTTTGAACTCCAAATCGGTCATTGAGCAATTTAACCACCAAATTATAATGCGCATCATTTATAAAAAAAGAGAAAACCCCCAACCGGTCTTTATGCCTCTCAGCCAGTATATGAACGTTCTCAATATTTGATAATTTATCAAATATGCGGTCCATTAACTGATGTTCTCTCGCCAAAATATTTTCAGTCCCCATTTGCTCTTTCAAACGTATGGCCAAAGCAGTCTTTATGGTTTGCAGAAATCCGGGAGTACCTCCATCTTCTCTCGTTTCTATATCGTCTATATAATCATGGTCACCCCACGGATTGGTATAGGCCACCGTTCCGCCTCCGGGGTTATCGGGTACTAAATTTTTATACAATTTCTTATTAAAAATGAGGACCCCTGAAGCACCAGGTCCCCCCAGAAATTTATGAGGAGAAAAGAAAATAGCATCCAAATAGGCATTCTCGTCTTCAGGATGCATATCTATTGGCACATAGGGCGCCGAACAGGCAAAGTCTACAAAACATAGCCCGTTATAACTGTGAATAAGTTTGGCAACTTCATAGTATTTTGTAATGATACCCGTTACATTTGAGCAGGCGGTAATTGATGCTATTTTTATGGGATGTTGTTCATATTTCAAAAGAAGTTCACGAAAACTATTTAAACAAATAAGGCCCTCTGAATCGCAGGGGATTACCACTACTTTCGCTATAGTTTCTAACCATGAGGTTTGATTGGAATGGTGCTCCATATGAGAAATAAAAACGACAGGTTTAATAGCTTCGGGTATACTGGTAAACTCCTTCAGGTTCTCCGTAACCTTCAATCCCAAAATTCTTTGGAATTTATTAATAGCACCTGTCATTCCTGTCCCGACTGTTATTAAAACATCTTGTTCTGATGCATTCACATGTTCCTTAATAATGGTACGAGCTTCTTTATATGCCAGAGTCATGGAAGAGCCGGTTACGGAGGTTTCCGTATGAGTGTTAGCTACATACGGGCCTATCTCGTTAAGTAACTTTTCCTCAATAGGGCGGTAAAGCCTTCCGCTGGCTATCCAATCTGCATATATAATTTTCTTGGTACCAAAAGGGGATTCAAAACTTTGATCTATTCCAACAACCAGGTCTCTAAATGGCTGAAAATAGGATTCTAAGGTTTTCAATGCTATAAGAGTTGTTTTCATGCTAAATTGCTTTTACAACATTTTGTATTCCAACAATACATATTCATTCTCTAAATAATAGGAGATTTAAAGATATTAAAACAAACCTACTTCAAAGAGGTCTATTACTTTTTTTAGTTCATTTGTTCAGCAATAGAGTCATTTATTCAATTTATAAATCATTCCTGGAAGTTTAAATACCGATTGAGCAACTTGGATTAGTTCGCCAAATAATAGAATTTTTCCCAGTATATTTAAACTTTAATTTTTAAATACGGCTATGAAGGCTATTCTCGCAATATTATTAACATTCACTTGTTTTTTAAATTTCGCCCAAAAGAAAGTTTTGGATCATTCAGATTTTGAAATCTGGAATACTATTGAAAACAAATCTATTTCGCCCAATGGAACTTTTATAATGTATTCACTGGAAAAAGGTGAGGCAGATCAGTATTTGAAAATAAAGGACACCAAAGCCAACACACTATTTGAATATGAACGGGGTTCAAAAGGGCAGTTTACCTATGATTCCAAGTATGCTGTATTTACTATAAATGCCTGGAGGGACAGCATTCTCGATTTGAAGAAGCGAAAAGTCAAAAAGAAAGATTTGCCTAAAGACAGTCTGGGTATATTTGATTTGATGAAAAATTCACTCATAAAAATAGCCAATGTAAAATCCTTTAAGATTCCGGAAAAATGGAACGGTTATTTAGCCTATCAATTAGATAAAACAAAACAGGAAAAAAACAAAGAACAAAAAGACTCTTCGAAAACAGATACTAATAAGAAAAAGAAAAAAATAGATAAAGAAAATGGGTATCACCTGCTGGTTCAGGATATACAAACCGGTCAGAAGGACACCTTCAAGTTTGTTACGGATTATACTTTTGCCAAAGCCGGTAAAAAGCTTGCCTTTGCTACCACGGGAGACGATAAAAAAGACAATTGCAGCGTTTATATTCTGGATTTTGACAAAGCCAGCCTGAAAGAAGTTCATTCAGCTGTAAAAGCAAAATATTTTCAACTTCGATTTAGCGAATCCGGTGATAATCTGAGTTTTATTGTTGATGCGGACACCACTAAAGTACAGGAGAGACCAACAGAATTGTATTTATGGAGAAAGGGCCAGGACAGGGCCCAAAAAGTAGCAGATGCAACCATGACTCCCAATGCTTATCATCCTTCTTCCAATGCTGAGATATTATTTTCAAAGGACGAATCCAAGTTGTTCTTCGGACTTACCAAGCCTCCAATCTTTAAGGATACCTTGCTTACTGAAGATGAAATCGTAAATGTTGAAGTATGGACCTATAATGAACCAAGGCTTTATACAGTGCAGGAATTACAGCTTAAAAAGGATACCATTCAGTCATTTAATACCGTATTGCACCTGAGCGATACCGCTGCGATTATTCAACTGGGTTCGGATTCATTTCCGGAAGTAGAGATAGGAGATGAGGGAAATGCCGAGTTTGCCTTGATTAACAGATCAGAACCCTATGATTTGGAACAACAATGGACTGGTAGAAAGGCAAGAGATTATGTGCTAATAAATACACGAACCGGGAAGAAGAAGGAAGTGCTCTCCAAGATTGCGGGTGATGTAAATCTTAGTCCTGGGGGTAGATTTGTTTATGGTTATAATTTGATGGAGGAAACCTGGTTTGTTTATAATATTGAAACAGAGGCTTTTTTAAACCTGACCAAGGACAAAGTTTTTTATGATGAATTACATGATTCACCAAGTCCTCCGGAACCCTATGGCATAGCTGGTTGGACTGAAAATGATAAGTATTTATTGCTGTATGACAGATATGATATCTGGAGATTTGATCCAATAACTGGTGTGGGAGAGCAACTAACCAATGGCAGGAATGCAAAAATCCGTTATCGTTACGTACCACTCGACAAAGAGTTACGATATATGGATACAAAGATAAAATGGCTATTTACCACATTTAAGGAAACCGATAAAAGTGGAGGTTATGCAGAGTTCAACTCCGCGAACAAAACCTTAAAAACGTTAATTGAAGGACCATTCCGCTACACAACTCCTATAAAAGCAGAATTAAATGATGGGCTGATTTTCACACGGGAATCTTTTAAAGAGTTTCCGGATATCCGCTACTCTGACCTTAGTTTTAAAAGTGTAAAGGTTTTGTCCAATGCTAATCCACAACAAAATGAATATAATTGGGGTACCATTGAATTGGTAAACTGGACCTCTTTGGATGGTGATGCTTTAACCGGTATGTTGGTTAAACCAGAAAATTTTGATCCCTCCAAGAAGTACCCGATGATCGTTAACTTTTACGAAAAAAGTACCGACAGATTAAACTACCACAGGGCACCCGTCCCGGGACGTTCAACTATTAATTATAGCTTTTATGCCAGCCGGGGTTACCTTATTTTTAACCCGGATGTTCATTATCGAATTGGTTATCCAGGTGAAAGTGCATATAATTGTGTTATTCCGGGAATCACTTACTTAATAGAAAAAGGCTATGTTGATAAGGATAATATTGGTGTTCAGGGTCACAGTTGGGGAGGCTATCAAATAGCATATCTGGTAACCAAAACTGATATTTTTAAAGCCGCTGAAGCGGGTGCTCCTGTACCAAATATGATAAGTGCTTATGGGGGAATCCGATGGTGGACTGGTTTAAGCAGACAGTTTCAATATGAACATACACAGAGCAGGATAGGGGGTACCCCCTGGGAATACCCTACCCGCTACATGGAAAATTCACCTATTTTTAACATAGATAAAATTAATACCCCACTTTTAATTATGCATAACGATGCCGATGGCCATGTGCCGTGGTATCAGGGCATTGAATTCTTTGTAAGTCTGAGACGACTGGGGAAACCCTCCTGGTTCCTTAATTATAATGGGGAACCCCACTGGCCTTTAAAACTCCAAAACCGGAAGGATTTTAATATTCGGATGGCCCAGTTCTTTGATCATTATCTGAAAGGTGCTCCTTTGCCGTTGTGGATGGATCGTGGTGTCCCGGCCATGGAAAAAGGGATTAACCAGGGGTATGAACTAATTGAAAGTTCCGACAGAAATTAGCCAGGGTGTCAAACTAACAGTAAAATTTAAGGAATACGGGATTATTGTTTAAAAATGATTGTTTAGGCAAGGATACTTTCATGGCCGGAATCTTTTACAAAAAGACAGGAACTGTTAGTGCTTAGAGTCATTTCTTTTACGAAATCAAAGTTCAAATTTTCTTCCATTCCAAAAATATTCAGATCCGCCGAAGGTGCATTTTTAACAATCTCCTTAAAGTTACCTACCCTAACTTCAGTTAGTGTTTCGGGCAGGCGCGCAAGACTGATTAACAAATTCAGGAATTTCTGAGCATTGTCTTCTTCCTTTTTATCTTTTATTATTATGATTAACCTGATGGTAGCTCCCCAATTTTTTTTGAGCTTATAAGCAATCAAAATAGACAGGTCTAAATTACCAATATCCCAACCGATATCCCAATTGTCGGTTCGGTCACTAACCCAGACATTGATCATATTCCTCCTTCCCAACAAGGCCGTAGGATGCGAGGAGTATAATAATACCCCAATTTCCAGTCGTATAGATTCCCTGATTACCGGCCTGATTTCTGTTTCGTAATCATCGTGTTGCTGTAAGTTCAAAAAAACAATGTTGGGCCTGAAAAATGCTCCTTTTAAGGCCTGACTGCCATAATTAACCCCCTTGGCAAAATCATTAGTATTAATTACTGTCCAGGAGGAGAAAACATCTTTAATTCTATAAGCTTCAGAAAGGGATGCAAGCTCTTCTCCCAAATTACTATTGGATTCTTCAGGTTCTATGCCCAAAAGTTTGATAGATCCCTTTGGCCTCGCAATATCCCTCAAAAATTGAAAGTTGCCTCTGGCTCCAACAACATCCCTTACCGGCACCATAAGATTTGGTTTCCAGGCACGCTGTTGCATCTTTTTCATGCCCCATGTATGCTTGGCTGCCCATTCAGCAAAGGACACGAACAACCCTGATCTGACATCTTCAAATGGTGTTTCAATATGTTGTTTTGATAAAAACCAATAAACCAAAAAAACAATACTTACCGACATAAGACTGATTGTCGGATTAATAATAAACATGGCAAGCAACGACGATGTTAAGCCTATCCAGGGAACCCATTTATTTATCTTAAACAAAGGCCTGTAGCTTATTAACCCTAAATTTTGTTCTATAATCACGACAACATTGATCATCGCGTAGGTAATAAGAAAAAATAGTGTTACCAAAGGGGCTACAGCATTCAGGTCCCTTAACATCATAGTAATGAAAATCATAATCCCGGTAACCATCATGGCGTTCCTGGGCTGTCCATTTTCACTTTGACCTGCAAGAAATTTACCATAGGGCAAAACACGGTGTTCTCCCATGGCAAAAAGGATACGGGAAGAGCCAACGAGAGAAGCCAGGGCTGAGGAGAATGTAGCCCCCAGGATTCCTGCGATCACCAAAGGTCCTACATAAGCCTTATCAATAATAATATTATAGTTGGAGATGAGTTCCTGTTCTGTAGCAGACCTCGCTAACCAGAAAGCCAGGGCCATATAAATTACAAAACTAATCCCAATGGCCCACAAGGTACCCAAAGGAATACTTTTATTAGGATGTTTTAACTCCCCTGACATATTGGCCCCTGCCATGATTCCTGTTGAAGCAGGAAAGAATACTGCGAATACAATCCAGAATGAGCTACCTCCAAATCCATCTTCAGGAGAACCCTGGAAATTCCCCCACCTCACCGCATCTTCTGTTGAAATACTCATAGAACCATAATAGGCAGCAAGAACAATTGATATGAGCGACAAAATTATGATGCCCATTATTAAGAATTGGGTTTTGATGGCCAGGTCTGCACTTATGTAAGCAATGGTCAATAAAACTGCAAATACAATAATATCAACTAGAAATGGAATATGATTTGGAAAAATTCCCAGCCAGCCCTCTCTAAAACCAAAAATATACATGGTAACCGCCAAACCCTGTGAAATATATCGGGGAATCCCAAGGCTTCCACCTACTTCAAGACCAAGCGCCTGCGAAATAATGGCATAAGCACCTCCGGCACCAATACGGATATTTGTGGTTATGGCGGACATTGATAGCGCTGTGGTTAATGTTATTAGAAATGAAATGATAATTATCAGCCAGGCCCCCAAAAGGCCTGCATTGCCAACAACCCAACCCATCCTCAGGTACATAATTACACCAAGAATAGTTAAAAGTGTAGGGGTAAATACACCTGCAAATGTTCCAAATTTCTTCCCGTTACCTGTTTTTGTCTCCATGCGATCTAAAACAATACTAATTCAAGCAGAAGATAATAATTATGTGCCAAATACGAATGAATTTAAAGTATACTTGTCTATTCATAACTAATCATTTTGGTCGCAGATTATAGTCTTGATCAGTATTTATGTACGTTCGGACAGTAATACCCTACGTTCGTCCGGATGGAGTTGTCATTTTTCAAGGGTTTATTTTTATTCGCAGGAATTAACCATATAACAAATAAATATGAAAAAAGTATTTTTTACCGCCCTAATGCTTATTGTAGCCATGGGTTATTCTCAAAAGAGCAACAATGGCAAAGTATTTAATGAACATCCCGCTATTGATATAGTAAATGAGATGATGAATGCATTCTTTGCCGGCGATGCAGACAAAGTTGCATCATACCTGGCAGATGATTTTAAATCCTACAATGGCACGGGCCTGAATAAAGACGCCAAGGGCAACTCAAAAGAACAGTTTATTGATCAGACTAATTTTATTAAAGAAAACCTTTCCTATGTTTCTTATACAACCACCAAAGGCGCATATCCAGATGCTATAGAATACAAAGATAGCGGAATATGGGTACAGACCTGGAATCACTTAAAAGCCATGCATAACATCACCGGAGTAAAAATTGATATGCCAACGCACAGGTTGTTTAAGTTGAATGACGACAACAAAATAGTAACCATTATCAATTATAATAATGAGCGTGTATTCAATGAGATTAGCCAAAGTTTTGAAGACAGAGAAAATGGTACTATATACAACCATCATGACAATATAAATACAGTACGCAAAATGATGAATGCCTTTGAAAATAAGGATCTGGAGACTGCCTATAGCTTTTTTAAAGAAGATGCGCGTTTTAATTCCCTGGAATTACCCGATGGGGAAACCTTAAGCCTAGATGAAGTAAAAGAGCGAAATAAACAGATGATGGAAAAATACGACATCACCAGTATAGATGTCGTAGGTTACCCGGACTACCTGGAATACGATATAGCAGATTCCCGTGCAGTACAATCCTGGTGGAAATTGAGAATGACCAGAAAATCTGATGGTAAAGAAATAGTCCTACCTGCATTGTATATCCACGACTTTGATGAAGATGGTAAAATTATCAGGTCTAATGCTTATATAAGCACAAAGATTTTAGACGCAAAGTAAATATAACCAACCTAAACTCTTAAAAGAGCGCTTCCGGCGCTCTTTTTTGTTTTTACAAATCCAGGGGGAATTTGCCAATCTATTTTTATAGAATTATGAATGTAACATATTGTATAACAGGTTTATATATCTATTTTGGCTTTTCTTTAAAACAGATATAAAGCACTTTATACAAAGATGTATTATATCGAAAAAATAAGGAAAAATGCCCTTCTTACTTTAAAAATCAGGAAATTAGCGCTTTGAAATTATCGCAATTATCTAATATAATTTTGCTACTTAATAAAACGTCCCCTATGAAAATTAAATTTTATTCTGCTTTTTTTGTTCTTGCACTTACATTTCTTTTAGGTTGCAGTAATGACGCGAACACCCAGGATACCATGGGCAGACTAAGGGTGCAATTAACGGATGCCCCTTTTCCATATGATCTCATCTCCGAAGCAAATGTTACCATTTTTAAAATAGATGCACGCTATAAAGGAGAGAAGATGGAAGAAGCTGGCAATGATCAGGAAGAGAGTAATTCTTTTATAGTTTTAATGGAAGAAGAAAGGGATATTAATCTGTTAAAACTAACCAATGGAATTACGGAGACTTTGGTAGATTTGGATGTTCCTGCGGGTTCATATGACCTTATCCGAATTTATGTCAAAGGGACAAATGTGGTCCTTAAGGATGGCGCTGTGTTTGATTTAGAGGTACCCAGCGGAGAACAAACGGGAATTAAAGTATTTATAAAACCCTCTCTTATAGTTAGCGGGGAATTAAGTTCAGATTTGCTTTTGGACTTTGATGTAAGCAGGTCTTTTATCCCTCAAGGAAATATCAAAGACATTTCTGGCATTATTGGGTTTAATTTTAAACCAGTTATCAAGGCAAGCAATATGTCTTTTGCAGGCACCCTATCAGGATTGGTTTTCACTAATACCAGTAGTATGGATGATGAAATAATAACCGGGTTGGAGAATGCAACAGTATCTGCATTTGAGACAGGAACTTTAGAGCTTGCTAGGGAAACCAGAACAGATGAAAACGGGAATTATACCTTATTGGGTCTTATGGCCGGTTCATATGATGTGACGGTAGTACTCAATGGATATGAAACTCAAACTGCAGAAAAAGTAACTATAGTGGCGGGGAATAAAATAATTCAAGACTTTGATTTGGTTCCTGTGCCATGAGGAACAGTGGTTAAGTCCGAAAGGCGGAATAGTGATATTCCGTCTTTTTTATTGATTCTTTTAGTTTACTTCCAATAAAGAAATGCAGATTACCCTTCCTTATAATCGTTAAAAATTATTATTTTGGTTTCTTGTATCCAGTGATCCATCCTTCAACAGTTTCCCTTGAAATGAAGTCCCGGATTGTTTAATTAATTTTATTATGAAAGCTGCCTTATACGAGGAATTTCAAGGACCCATTTCAATGGTTACAGTTAGTGATCCTAACCCCTCAGAGTCTGGTGTGTTGATAAAAGTGGAAGCCAGTGGCCTTTGTCTTAGCGATTGGCATGGATGGATGGGGCATGACCCGGACATTGTATTACCGCATGTTCCCGGGCATGAGTTTTCCGGGACTATAATGACAATAGGTAAGAACGTTAAAAACTGGATTGAGGGTCAACGGGTTACTGTCCCCTTCGTTGGCGGTTGCGGTTCATGTAGCCAGTGCCAGTCTGGAAATCAACAGGTCTGTGACCACCAGTTTCAACCGGGTTTTACAGCCTGGGGTTCTTTTGCGGAATACGTCGCTATAGATTATGCAGATATAAATCTGGTAGAATTACCTCAAGATATAAACTTTCTTGATGCCGCCGGATTGGGTTGCAGATTTATAACAGCATATCGCGGTATAAGGGAGCAGGGGAAATTGACTTCAGATCAATCCATTGCTATCCATGGCTGTGGTGGAGTAGGGCTTTCTGCCATTCAAATTGCGAAGGGAATTGGAGCAAAAGTCATAGCCATTGATATAAATGATGAAAAATGTAAGCTTGCAAAAGACCTGGGGGCAGATTATACCATTAATGCCAGCACCACCAATGTTGTTCAGGCCGTAAAAGATTTAAGTGGGGGCGGCGTCCATGTCTCAATTGATGCCCTGGGGCATACAGTAACATGCCTGAATTCTATAAACGGGCTTAGGAAACGGGGGAAACATGTACAAATTGGTTTGATGACGGCATCACATGCATCACCTCCCATACCCATGCCATTGGTTGTTGCCAATGAATTGGAAATCCTGGGAAGTCATGGTATGCAAGCTCAGAAATACGGGGAAATGTTTGATTTCATAAAAGCGGCAGGAATTAATCTAGGGAAAATGATCACCAAAACCATTTCCCTGGAGGCAGTACCCATTCAATTGCCCGCGATGCCCCAAAATAATACTCCGGGAATTATGGTAATCAATTCTTTTTAAAATTTTTTGCAGTGTATACTCTCTTTTTAATGGTAATTATATGCTGAATACATTAAATGAATCCTCCGGATATAAATCCTATCTTTGTAAACCCTTATATTTAAACTAAAAGAGCAAACATTTATAAACATATGAAATCATTTACTATTCAGGAAATCTGCGCCATTCTAGAAGGAAAACTTGTAGGAAACACGGACCAAAAGATTTTGGGTCTTGAAGAAATTGAGAAAGCGGGTAATTCACAGATTACTTTTATTGGAAGCAGGAAATATGCACAAAAATGGGAAAATTCCAAAGCTGCGGCGGCAATAGTCAATGAGGGACTCAAAGTAGAACCCGGCAAAAACAGAGCCTTGATTATGGTCAAAAATGCTGATTTGGCAATGGCTAAATTATTGGAGGTCTATATAAAAGATACACCACATTTCGACGTAGATATACATCCGACAGCCGTAATTCATAAAACAGCTGTTATAGGCGAGGGCTGCAAAATTGGTGCAGGGTGCTATATAGGAAAAGATGTTGTATTGGGGTCAGCAGTTATAATTTATCCTAATGTGACAATTTTGGATGAAACCAAAATAGGAGCTCATACGGTCATATGGTCCGGTACGGTTATTCGGGAGCGAACCGAAATAGGAGCCTACTGTATTTTTCAAAATAACGTAAGCATTGGTGGTGATGGTTTTGGGTATCGCCCCAGGGAAGATGGGCGAGGTTTAGTAAAAATACCACATATTGGCAATGTCGTAATTGGTAATGATGTGGAAATTGGAGCCAATTCTTCTGTTGACCGTGCAAAATTCAGTTCCACCATCATAGGCGACGGATGCAAAATTGACAATCAGGTCCAAATTGCACATAATTGTATCTTGGGACGTTCCTGCATCATGGCCGGGGCTAGTGGACTGGCCGGATCTGTAACTTTGGGCGATGGCGTGGTTATTGGCGGTAGTGCATCTATAAAGGATCATACCACTATCCACTCTGGTGCAACCGTTGGAGCAGGTTCCGGAGTATTAGCAGACGTTCCTGCCGGTAAAACGGTATTGGGTTATCCTGCTGCGGATGCGCGGGAGAAACTTAAGGAATGGGTCGCCACACGTAATTTGATTAAGTAAACCGGATAGCAATATTAGGTCCGGTTAACAATAAACAGGTCCAACTAATTATAATACAGTTGATAAAATGTAGTAATTGCGTACCTATTGCCTTGGCAGGAATATTGTTATTTTTTAATCAGCACTTCACCTTTAATTCGTTGGCAGTTATTCGAATTCAGGCCAATAAATCCCGATCTTTTTTCTTAGAAAAGCCACACTTCGCTCCAGCTGGTCCATGCCATCAACACCATCTTCAATACTAATCCAGCCATCAAAACCAACCCTTTTCAATTCTGTAAAAATTGCGTCATAGTCATTTAAGCCTTTTCCAATTTCGCCATGGCGAAGTCTTTTTGCATAACCCAGAACGCCGCTTTCTTCTTTTTGAAGATCCTCTATAGTTCCCTCAATAAGATAACGATCACTGGCATGCATGGTCACTACTCGTGAAGAAACTCTTTTTAACAATTCCAAGGGATCTTCTCCTGCAAGAATAACATTACTCGGATCATAGTTTACCCCAAAATTAGGATGGTCCACCCGGGACACCAATTTGCAAAACACATCCATTTTCTGGGCAAATTCCGGGTAAGTCCAAAAATCATCTTTATAATGGTTTTCTATAATTAAAGTAATTCCAAGGTCACTGGCAAAAGGCAAACAAGCTTCAATACATTCTGCAGCCAGCTCTATTCCCTGTTCTATAGAAAGTTCCGGGCGTTTTTGACCGGATAAAACCCGACAATATGATCCTCCCAGCGCAGAAGTCATGCTAATCCAATGTTGCTGTTTTTTTATTTCGTTTTGTCTGAAGGATTGATCGGGATGGGTGAAATCTGGTGAACAACAAAGCATTGGAATCACTTTTCCTCTTTTTTGCACCATATCTCTGAATACACCCCACTTGGAAGTATCTGTCATTTCCAGAAAACCCGCGTACCATTCTAATCCATCGACCTCCAAAGTACTTGCTAAATCAATCCATTCTGCCACTTTCATAGCCCCTGTCTTGCAAAGATCCTGCATATATGCTTTTGGGAAAACAGCTAATTTTGGCATGTCTGATTTACTGCTTGTTGTGTTACTTAAGGAATCCGGACCAATTCTTTGGAAGATTTCGGCCAATCATAGGAAATTGCTCCAGCTCCAGCACCTGACCACTAACCGGACCACATTCGTCTGACAGCAAATAAATAGCTCCTGCAGCTATTTCTTTAGGTTCAAAAATACGCTGGGCAGGTGCAAACAAATCGGGTAATTCTTTATACCAATCGTCATTCATTCCCTGCTGTTTCTGATTTATTTTTTCGTTATCCGTTAAAACCCATCCCGGGTTTATTTGATTCACGCGAATCCCGTAATCACGAAACAGGCTATCTCCAAGATTTCGGCTTAACGTCATCAAAGCACCTTTTGATATGCTATAAGCCAATAAATTGGGTTCGCCACTCCAGGAGTTAATCGACCCAATATTTAATACACAACCGTTGGTTGTCTTAAGGTGGGGTAATGCAGACTGAATAATAGCGAAAGGTGCCAGTGTATTAATTGCCAGCATCTTTCTCATAAAATCAAGGTCTGTATTTTCTATATTGGAAGAAACGATCATAGCAGCATTATTGACCACTGCATCCAGTTTTCCAAATCTCCTTAAAGCCTCCTTCACCAAATGTTCAGGAGCTCCTTCTTTTGTGATATCCAAAGTAATGGCAAGGGTATTACTATTTCCTAATTCCTCTGCCAAACCTTTGCCTATATCATCACGTATTCCATTTAAAACAACATAAGCGCCTTCCTTTATGCATGCCTTTGCTATGGCCTTTCCTATGCCGGTATAGCTTCCTGTTATTAGTATAACCTTCTTCTCTAATCTCATAATAATTTAATTTGGTTTTAATACACTCTTTACCACCATACCGGAATGCATGGCTTCAAAAGCTTTGTCCCATTGTTCCAGGGGCCATATTCCTCCAATTATAGGTCTTACATCCAATCGACCGGAAGCCAACAAGGCGAGCACTTTCTCCCATACTGGCCAATTATGGCTAAAACTACCCTGCAAAGTCACATTTTTCTGTACCAGAAGATCCAGGGAGTGATTAAAGGGTTGGGGGCCCCAACCCACCTTGGTAATTTGCCCATTAGGTCTTACCCATTTTAGCGCCAGGTTCAGGGTTTCACTCACCCCGGCAGCATCTACAACACAATCAACCCCCAGACCATCCCTTTCAGAAGCCCATTGGGTAGCATTACCCACTATAATATCACAGCCATATTGCCTTGCAATAGACAATCTTTCGGCATCTTTTTCCAATCCGACCAGGGCTACCTGAGCCCCGCATAGCTGTGCCATGGCAGCACATAAAATCCCTATAGTGCCCGGACCTAAAACAATTACCCGGTCACCCGGGCGAATGGTTGAATTTACTATCACCGCATTATAGGCAACTGAACAGGGTTCTGTTAAACAGGCCTGTTCAAAAGAAAGATTTTCAGGTACCCTGTGAAGACACCTCGCAGGAACCTTGACAAATCGTGTCATTGCACCATTAACTCCATATCCAAACCCCTTTCGTTCTGGGTCAAGATTGTATAGTCCCTGTCTGGAAAGAGGGCTTTGCGCATTTATCACGGCAGCTGTTTCACTCACTACTGCATCACCTTCTTTCCAATCCCTGATACCTTTGCCAATTTCAACGATGTGTCCTCCAAATTCATGTCCTAGTACTACCGGGTAATTTACTGGCCAACTGTGGTCTGCCGTCCACTGGTGAAGGTCGCTCCCACAGACTCCTACATTGGCCACCTGAAGCAGAACTTCATCTTCACCAATAACAGGTTTGCTTATTTCTCTGATTTCCACACTACCTTTTTCCGGAGCATAATTTACAACTGCAATAGAGTTCATATGGTTATTGATTTATATTGTAAAGACGATATCGTATTATTGAATTTCCGTGTAAGCATGTATTCTGTCGCATATAAGTTTTAAAGATGCTTCCAGGTTGCCATCAGCGGTCCGGAAGGCATCTGCATCAATGGTTAAAGGAGCTCCCAAAACAACCAGAGGAGCCCCGTATTCAGGACATCGAATGGCTTGCTCAAGAGATAAACCACCTACAGCCTGTACAGGCACGTTCACGGCAGCAACTACCTCCCGTAATTGATCTAAAGGACTTGGCATAGGAAATCCCTGAGCAGCTATTCCCCTTCGTTCATCATAACCAATGTGGTGGATTACAAAATCACAGCCAAGTTCTTCCAACCATTTGGCACCTGCTACCATATCCGGGCAGCCAAGGTTATCGCCCATTACATGTATTCCAAAATCTTTTCCCGCTTTAACTACTACCTTAATGGTTTCCTCATGTGCCCTGGCCATAACCACAACATGTGTAGCACCGGCCTTAGCCATCATTTCTGCCTCCAAATAACCGCCATCCATGGTTTTCAGGTCAGCAACTATGGGCACGCCCGGAAAGTTTTCACGTAATTTTCTTACCCCGTGCAAACCTTCAGCCAAAAGCAGGGGAGTGCCTGCCTCCAGCCAGTCCACCCCGGCCCTGATAGCCAATTCTGCAGTTTCCAATGCCTCATCAATATTCGTAAGGTCTAAAGATATTTGTACTATGGGTTTCATGACAACTTAGAGTTCTTTTAATTTTATATTTCTGTATTCTACTTTCATAGGTGGGCCAACATGCACCTGTAATCCCAGTAAACCGGAAGATTTCCTGTTCACTGAGTCTAGGTCGTTCACTTCACTCATTAAAATATCATTAATATAGTGCTGCATGACATTTCCTTTTATTACAAGATGACAGCTGTTCCAATCTTCAGCATTAATTTTTGATTTTAAACTATCCGATTGCCCTAGAGTAGCAACTACTGCCCTGTTTTTCCAGGCATTGTTTTGTATACCAGCGTTTAAGGAACCAGCTTCAAAAGCGTTTTCTTGTGATCTTACAACCGCTTTTTCACCCCTGTATGCCAGAGTAGTTCGTTTTCTTTCTTCGTAATTTTGACCTGTGTAAGTATTTTTTCCATCAATATCCGCCTGATATCCCCTAAGCGCATATGGTACGGTATCCAGGCGTTCACTTCTGTAATTTATACCGCTATTACCGGCCTTCGTAATACGAAATTCCAATTTTAGCTCAAAGTCAGTTGGCTGTCCTCCCTGCCAGATAATAAAAGTATTGCTTTTTAAACGTGTTTCGGGGCTGACTTCCCCAACCAGCAAACCATTTTCTACATGCCAGTAAGCTGGATCTCCCTCCCAGCCATCCAAAGATATCCCGTCGAAAATTGGGGTAAACCCCATAGACGAGTCCTGAATAAATGTAGATTCTTCTTCGGTCTGTTGGTGTTTTATTTCTTTACAGGATTGAAAAAACAAAAGAAAGCATGTAGACCAAAATACATTGCAAAGGATCTGTTTTTGTCTGCTGTGTACTATTCTCATTAGGCTGATTAAAATATTTCTATTAAACCTACTTTGTGAACTATCCGTTAGGATTAAAAGCTGTTATTAAAATTAAGCATTTACCAAACAATATGCATTCCCTTTAGCAAATAACAATTGAACAAGCGATTAACTATTACTTTTAATTACGAGGCTTGCCAATATTAGCTGCCCGAAACAAGCTTTTCATGGGATTTAATTGATAATTAAAATGCAAGTGTTATCTTTGCAGAAGTTTAATGAGATGATCACCGACCTATAGTAACTATCGCTCTGGCTATTTTTGGAGTATTTACAATTCCACACTTACTTTTCCAAGCGCTCATTTTCTTTATCAAGCTTCTTTTTAAACTAAATTAGTATATCCAAATAAAATATTTTAATGGCAAGATCGCAACAAACCTATAGCAAAGGGGAAAAAGAAAAAAAGCGGCTTAAGAAGCGCGAAGACAAACAAAAGAAAAAAGAAGCACGTAAAATGGCCTCCAAGGAAAAGGGTGGTGGTATTGAATTTGCATATGTAGACTATAATGGAAATTTAACAGACACTCCTCCGGATCCTTCAATGAAAATAGAAATTGATGCCGAAGATATCATCCTTGGTATTCCAAAGAGGGAAGAAGGCGATGAAGTAGAAGTAGACCCAATAAGAAAAGGAAAAGTATCATTCTTTGATAATTCAAAAGGTTTTGGGTTTATCATAGACTCTGAAAACAATGAAAAATACTTCTGCCACGTAAGCGGTTTAATCGATGAGATTGCTGAAAACGACAAGGTGTCTTTTGAACTTGAAAAAGGTATGAAAGGTTTAAATGCCGTTCGTGTAAAGAAAGTTTAATTCTATCCTTTCCCTACCATAGACCCATTTTACGGTTAAATTCAAATTTTATTTATTTTATTGTGATTTTTTAGCGTTTTGCTTTACTCATAGGTAAACAGTTAAATCAAAATACGATGAAATCAGAAAATAAGTATGCGGAATTAATTGAATTTCTATGCAGGATATATCAATGTGAGGTTCGTATGTTTAAAAGAATATTAGGCATAAAATAGGTTCCCGGTTAAAACCAAATATTTTATTTCTGTTATTAGTACCAGGCAAAACTCAGATCAATCCTGCATAAAAAGTAGGCTTTTGAACAAGGGACATGAAGGATAACTAAATAAAAATCATTAACTTGTATAAAAACCAACCATGCCGGGGAACATGGATACAAATCCGATTTTAAATAAAATTAGCAGACTCAATGCCGGTTCGATAAGTACGGAAAATATAAATTCAGGAATCATAGCAAATCCTGACTTCAAAATTACAATGATGTTGGAGACCAGTGATTATTTAAACAGGCTGGAAGCCAATCAATTTAGTATTTTTACACAAAAATTTCATAAAAGTATTTTTAAAACTTTAAAACATTTTGAAGGGAGTGTTGTAAAAAAGAATGATAATACCTATCTGGTTATATTTACATCGGCCACCAACGCCGTTTTATGTGCTTTAAAAATTCAATCCGACTTTAAATACATTACCCCAAAACTGGAGGGAAGAACCCGAAGATTGCATATTGGGATAAGCACTGGAATTCCAACTTTCCAAAATCACCATATAAGCGTAGAGAAAGCTACACCTGTTTTTTGGATGTGTGAGGAAGTGCCCGACCAATTGGTGATTACGTCTGATGTGAAAGTACTTTATGAAAAGGAAAACATGAATGCGGTAATTGACAGGGAACATATCAGGACCCTAAGCCCCTGGGAAGAACTGTTTCTGACACGTATTATGGATTTCAGTGATAAATCATGGAAAACCTCTGACTTTAGTATAAATGGGCTCTGTGATGCTTCGGAACTCAGCAGATCTCAACTTTATCGAAAGCTTAAGAGGTTAACCGGAAAATCCCCTAATGCTTTTATTAGAGAAATAAGACTTAAAAAAGCATTGGAGCTTCTACATAATCAATTGGGAAATATTTCTGAAATTGCAAGGACCACGGGATTTAAAAGCCCTGCATATTTTACAAAATGCTTTACAACTAAATTTGGCATTCTTCCCTCAAGGTATACAAAACAGCATATCTATTAAATCTTTATTCTGATATTTTTCTTACCATTATCGAACACCAGCCGTTATCCTGATTTAATAAATGCTTCCAATAATGCGAGTGTTATTTAAATAGTTGAAATATATACTCTTTTCTTTACAGGTGCCGAACTCAATGCAAATCTGCAATAACTCACCCACATTAGTGTAACAAAAGCTATTTCCTGACGTCTTCTAGGTATAGACATCAATTAAATTAACCATCATGAGAACACTTGACATGAATTACATTAAACGGACTTTAAGCTACCACATAGGTTATGGATGGAGCATGAGTAGAAACCATTCTTCAAAGTTTGAAAAAAGTAACAAGGAAACTAATTAACTAAATGTAGGTAAAAATGAGAACAGTACTTTTTGTTGTCTTTACATTACTAATTCTTAGCTCCTGCTCAAAAGATGACTACAGCGGTTCCGGGAATACCATTTCAGAATTAAGGGAAGTAAGTGCATTTGCTAAAATCAGCAGTGAGGGAACTTTTGTTGTTAATATAACTCAGGGTTCCAAACAGTATGTGGAGGTTATAGCGGATGATAATATCATTAACAGAGTAAAAACTGCTGTTTCTGGTGACCAATTAAAGATTTACCTGGAAGATGGAAACTACCAAAACATTTATCTGGAAGTTAATATTACAGTACCGGATTTAACCGAAATAAAAAACGAAGGTATAGGGAATATTACCGTTTATGAACTTCAAAGTACCGGGAATATGAACATTGAGAATGTTGGAAGCGCAAATATTTCAATGGCAGGTTATGTGGATAACCTGTATATAAAAAATGAAGGCTCCGGAACTATCAAATGTGCTGATTTGATGTCAGCAAAAGTTGAAGTATCTATTGAAGGCTCTGGAGATTGTGAAGTTTATTGTACAGAAAACTTAAAAGTCTGGATTGAAGGCAGTGGTAATGTCAACTATCTGGGTAACCCCGTTATAGAGTTAAATGTTTCTGGCTCGGGAAAGGTTATTCCCATGAATTAGATGTACCCTGTTAATAAGAAAGGGATGGTAACGATTTTGTCTCCCCTGGTTTCAATTTTTCCAGGGTTATATTTCCTATACGAATTCTTATAAGTCTTTGGGTGGGGAAACCAACTTCTGAGGTCATTTTGCGAACTTGTCTAAACTTGCCTTCTGTCAGCGTAATGCTTATCCAGCTGGTAGGCCTGTGTCTTCCGATTCGAAGTCTATTATCCGGTTCGGGAAGTATAGGGTGGGTTTTTAGAAAACGTACATCACAAGCTTTAGTAAAATATTTCTTCCCCTCAAAACCAATTTCAACACCTTTTCTTAAAAGAGCAATCGCCTCACTAGTGATCTGCCCATCGAGTTGAGCATAATACTCTTTTTCTATACCAGAGCGATTTACCTTATCGCTAAGCTTACCATCTGTAGTTAACAGCAATAATCCCTCTGATTTTTCATCCAGCCGGCCTATGGGCATTACCCCCTCAGGAAAGTCATACAATTCGTTCAAAAATTTCTTTTTGCGTAATTGCATGGGGCTCTTAGAGCTGATCTGGCTTATAAAACCGAAAGGTTTGTAAAGTTTGTAGTATTGCTGTACTGTATCCATTTGTGTTGGCAAGGTAATGAAGTCTGAAATGTTTTCTATAAAATGAAAATTACCTGTCAAAAATTAAAGATATTTATATTAAAAGCCATCATTTTTTATATGGGCCATTTTAAGATGGGATGGGTTGGTTAAAGAAGTAAAAATTAAATCAGGGTAATTTAATTAAATTTCTTAAATTGTAAAAAAACAGCCTATGCCCATATTTATGGATCGTCACGATGTTAGCGCGGACGTGAATGCGGAACACGTGGCACAATTACATACCGAAGATTTAAAAATTCAACACCTGTTTAATTGTAAGGGAATGACCTATTGGTTTGATGGTGCAAGAAAAACAGCCTTCTGTCTTATAGAAGCACCCAATAAGCAAGCCATTCAGAAAATGCATGATCAGGCTCACGGTGATGTTCCTCATATGATTATAGAAGTCGATAGCGCCGTTGTGGAATCTTTTCTGGGCCGCATTGAAGATCCAAAGAAATCTCAAAATACAGAGTTAAATATTATAAATGATCCGGCATTCAGAACAATAGTGCTCATTAAATTGGAGAAATTGTCATTGAAGTTTTCAGGGTTCGACACCAGGACAAAAGCTTTGCAGTATTCTGGTAATTCAATTGTGAATACAATTTCCAATTTCAAAGGGCGCATTGTAAATCAAAAACCCGATTACTTTTTAATTTCTTTTGATTCTGTTACCAATGCCGTCTCATGCGCAATTGAGATAAAGACTAATCTTGAGCAGGGTTTGGTAAATGAAATGGAAGGAATCCTAAAAGTGAAAATAGGCTTGAATGCGGGAGTTCCCGTTACAGAAAAGGGCGGGTTATTTGAAGACACCATCAGGTTATCCGATAGATTATGCGATGTTTCCAATGATCAAATTGTGGTTTCTTCTGAAGTTAAGGACTTATTTGAAAGTGAAAATTTAAATGTTTCCATAAACAAGGAATTGGTACATACTTTTAGCCCAAATGATGAATATTTTTTGAATGCTCTTATGGATTATACCGAGAGTGAATGGAGCAATACTTCCTTAAATATAACCGAATTCAGCAAGAAGCTTGGCTATAGTAAATCGCAACTATATCGCAAAATGATAGCAACTACCGGCAAATCCCCCAATAAATTTATAAAGGATTACAGAATGCATAAGGCGCTTAAATTACTTAATAAACAAAGTGGTAATATTTCAGAAATTGCCTTTGAGACGGGGTTTAACAGCCCGGCATATTTTTCTAAATGTTTTCAGGAAAGTTTTGGAATACTCCCTTCAAAATATATCCAGCCGCGTTCTGCATAGGCATATTTGATTTTTATATAGTAGAAATGATTTAAAATTATAACTTTTTGGATTATTTGTCACTATTCGGGATCGGTGTCTTCTGTAACTTTATGGAATAAACAAAAACATTATATATGACAACAACACTTTTTGAACGATTAGGAGGAACACAAGGAATTTCCATGATAGTGGATGATGCTGTGGAAGCACACATGAATAATCCGGCTGTCAATGCCCGCTTTTTACCATTAAAAGAACAACCGGAACGTCTGGCAGTTATAAGACAGCATACCATTGAGTTCTTTAGTGCGGGCAGTGGGGGACCTCCAACTTATAACGGCCAGGATATGGTAACAGCCCATAAAGGCATGAACATTAGTCATGCTGAATATATGCATGTTATTGATGATATTTTTGCAGCTTTGGATAAAAATTCTATAAATGAAGAAACCAAAAAAGATGTACTCTTCATTCTTTGGTCTTTAAAAGAAATGATTCTTTCCAAATAATTTAAAACAATCTAGTAAACCAATAATAATTTCAGAAGCAATGGAAAAAAAACAAACTGTAAATGATTTGACTAATTCGGTAATTGAAAACTTCAGGTTACAAATTAGAGGCGAAATTGTACAGACTACAGATTCTGGGTATGATGAGGCAAGAAAGGTATATAATGGCATGATTGATAAACACCCCGGAATGATTGTTCGATGCGTGGATGTTGCAGATGTAATGACTTGTGTAAATTTTGGAAGGGAAAATAATTTATTGGTGGCTGTCAGGGGAGGTGGTCATAATGGGGGAGGCCTTGGGCTATGTAATGATGGTTTGGTCATAGATTTATCCCAACTAAAGTATGTAAGGGTCAACATGGCTGACCAAACGGTAAGAGTTGGCGGTGGAAACCTATGGGGTGAAGTTGATCACGCAACGCATCCATTTGGATTAGCTGTTCCTGCAGGAATTATTTCAACAACCGGGGTTGGAGGATTAACCCTGGGTGGCGGGGTAGGACATCTTACCAAAAAATATGGCCTGACGATTGATAATCTATTAGAGGCAGATATGGTATTGGCAGATGGTTCTTTTGTGACCGTTAACAAGAATCAGAATAAAGATCTTTTCTGGGCGATACGAGGAGGAGGTGGAAATTTTGGTATTGTCACTTCCTTTAAATTCCAGGCACACCCCGTAAGTAAAGTAATTGGCGGTCCTACTTTATGGCCAATTGAAAAAACGGAAGAAATTATGTCATGGTATAGTGATTTTATCATGAACGCACCAGATGATTTGAATGGTTTTATTGCTACCATGATTATCCCGGGACCACCATTCCCGGAAGTATTACACAATAAAATGTTTTGTGGTATTGTATGGTGTTATACCGGCGAGCCTTCAGAATTTGATAAGTTATTTCAGGAGGTTAGAGATAAAAACCCCGTATTTGAACACGTAGGTGAGATGCCTTATCCATCTATTCAAACACTTTTTGATGGATTATTGCCCCCTGGGTTACAATGGTACTGGAGGGCAGATTTCTTTAATGAATTAGGCAAGGAGGTAAGGGCGGCTCATTTAAAATATGGATCCAGTATCCCTACGCCATTATCACAAATGCATTTATATCCACTAAGTGGGGCAGCAGCAAGGGTAGGGAATGAGGATACCCCATGGGCTTACAGAGATGCAAAATATGCCGGGGTTATAGTAGGTGTGGATCCAGATCCCAAAAACGCCGATAAAATAACAAAATGGTGTAAGGATTATTGGGAAGCCTTGCATCCGTTTTCTTCTGGAGGTGCTTATTCCAACTTTATGATGGACGAAGGTCAGGAAAGGGTTCAGGCCAGTTACAAACATAATTACAAGCGTTTGGCTGCAATTAAAAAAGCCTTTGATCCTGATAATTTCTTCAGGGTAAATCAGAACATTCAACCCAAGGCCTAAAATATTTTGAAAATTTCTGGTTTCCGGATCTTTAAGGCCAGGGAACAAATTGAATAAATAATCAGGGAAAGTCAAGTGAAGGCTATTTGACTTTCCCTTTTTTGTTTTAAAACATAAATCTTGGCTAACAATTAATAAAAAAAGGACGTGTAGGTGTTTTTAAAAACATAACTGCATAACTTTTATCAGTTACTTTCCTGATACATAAAATATTTTTTCCGGCGAACATCTATTTAATCAGCTTATCCTTTTTTACTCAATCAATATAAATATATTCTTGCAATCGCAGGGGACTATAGCCTGTTTTTGGTATTAAATCAGTTCTAGCAATCTTTTTTTTTGTTGTTTATTATTTGAAGCGCTTTTATTTTATTGGACTGGAGTAGACGCAATTTTGTCTTTTTGAAATGGGTTTATTCAATTTATTTTATCAATTTTGAAGATCACTTCAATAAAGTAAATCAATAATTTAATTCCATCATCTATGGTAACTGCAAGGCTTGAGAAAATAATAAATTTACTTTATGAGACTTTGGAAGAAGAAATAACTTCCTACCGAAACAGCCCTGAAGACTGGAATATCTCAGATGGTAATGTAGCCATCTGTATTCTTACCGAAGATGGTCGTGTATATGGAAAGTTGTTTGGATCCGACAAGTTAAAGCAAAGGCAATTTTTTAGCATAGCCTATAAAAAGGCTAGTCAGGTTTGGATAACCGGACACAGAACCGGCGACTATGAAAAAATAGTTTTTGGAGGCGAAATGGACCCTGAAGACTCTCCTATAGAACTTCCGGACCTAATTGGATGGGTAGGAGGGCAACCCATCAGAATAGAAGAAACACAATTATCTGTTGGGTTTAGTGGTTTTAGGGGATTTAATGATATCGATATTGTACAAAAATCGATACAAAAAGTAATGCATACTCTCTAACAGGCCTATGATAGCTGAAGTTTTTGTTTGTACTAAACATATTGTGTGGATAACCTTTTTATTCACAGTTTCTTCCTGTAAAAATGAGCCTAAAGAAAAGTTTCATTCAACCTATAAGGACGAAAAATACAATTTGAATATTCAGACCCTTCCTGGAGACTTACAATGCGAATATTATGATCTGGGAGGGGAAGGAATTGCCTTCCATGATACGGACTCCATCAACAATGGAAGCGGAAAGCTCAATAATGGCAAGGATTACTTGAGTAGCTTCAGAAAAAAAGAAGCTGTAGATATTTCCTATACCAAATTTCATGACAGCATCGATAATTCCAAATACAATCATGTACAGCCTAAAGAAGGGCAATTGTATGTTGGATGGACGGAACCGGGAGAATGGACCAGATATACAGTTGCGGTCACCACAGCAGGAACCTACCGGATTGGACTGATGTACACAGCAAATCAAAACGGGCAGATTGCCATAACAACAGCTAATGGTGTAGGTTCGGGCCCAATGACAATTAATTCAACATTTGACCCGAATGATCCGGTCAACTGGCGCCAGTGGCACCATTGGAACTATGACGGGCATATTGGTGAGATTGTATTAGAAAGGGGCATACAGATGCTCACAATGCATACCCTGGAAAAAGGACAGATGAATTATGACTATCTATCCTTTACTTTAAAAGAATAATATTGATTCATTTTTAAATATTCTGATATATGGACTTAACTGCAATTAAAAGAAGGGAATTTCTAAAATCTATGGGGATCATCTCCGCAGGTACATATGCCACTGGTATTGGTGCTTTCAGCTTTGCTTCCTGTGAATCTGCTCCAACATTCAGCAAACGTGAAGCAGTTTTAAATATGCTGACAGCAACCGGAAAGCAAGATTATATTCCAAGTGGTTTTTTTGTTCATTTTGGGAAAGGTTATCAATGGGGTGATGCTGCAGTAGCGAGGCATCTGGAATATTTTAAAGCAATTGACATGGATTTTATTAAAATCCAGTACGAGGCGCTATTTCCTGTTATTGATATCATCAAAAAACCGGAAGACTGGGCAATGATGCCTTTTTATAAGAAGGACTATTACAAAGAGCAACTCTATGTAGTTAAAGAATTGGTAAAGCAAGGCAAAAAATTAGCCCCCGTAATCGCTACTTTTTACTCCCCGTTTATGTGTGCAGGCCACAGTGTTACCAGTCAGTTGGTCACCGAACATTTAAAGCAGGATCCCGAAAGTGTTAAAAAAGGCCTTGAAATCATTACCGATAGTGTTTTGATATTTTTGAAGGAATGTAAAAAACTAGGTGTCGACGGGTTTTTGGCTCCTACACAAGGCAATGAAGCCTTTAGGTTTCAGGATCCGAATATTTTTCTGGACTATATTAAACCTACAGATTTGGTAGTGCAGAATGAAATAAATGAAGGTTGCATCTGTAACGTATTGCATATCTGCGATTATGATGGCCCTTATGACGACCTAAGTCCTTTTGTGGATTACCCGGGTCATATTGTGAATTTAAGCGATATCGTTGCAGGTAAAAAGGTACCCTTGAAACAATTATATGATATGTTTGGGAAAAGGCCAATTATGGGAGGCCTGGAGAAAAGAGGACCAATACTCACTGGTACAGATCAGGAGATTGAGGCGCAGGTAATGGAAGTTCTGAATGAAGCTCCGGAAAGATTTATTCTGGGGGCAGAATGTGCATTACTGGGTGAAGTAGATTGGAAAAAAGTGCGTACTGCTGTAAATACAGGTCATTTAGCTGATAACTAATAAAGTATTCCCTTATGAAGCGTAATGTAATTAGTTCATTTTTAATGCTTTTCCTTGTCATAAAGGTATTCTGTCAGACAACAACACCAATTCAAAATATTCCGGCAGATACCGGCAAAATTATACTCTCGGTCAATGCATACTCCTTTAGTGATCTGTTAATGGCAAGAGAAAAGAGGGAAAACCAACAGGTTTATACATTGTTTAACTTAATTGACTGGTGCGCCTCACAGAACATAAAAGCACTGGACCCTACTGCTTATTTTTTCCCTACATACCCTGAAGTACCTTCAGACGAATATTTAAAAAAATTTAAGGATCATGCAGCTGCCAAAGGAGTTGCTATAAGTGGTACAGGTATACGAAATAATTTTGCGTCTTCGGATCCAAAAATTAGGGCTGAAGGCATTGAACTGGCCAAAAACTGGATTGTCGCCTCTTCCAAAATTGGCGCCCCGGTACTTCGGGTCTTTGCCGGAGCTATTCCGGAAGGTTATGAAAACAACTGGGATATACCGGCCCAATGGTTAATTGAAAGTTTTAAAGAGCTGCTGCCATATGCCAAACAATACGGCGTAATAATTGGTGTACAGAACCATGGCGAAATGCTGCAAACAGCCGAACAATGCATTTACATACTTGAGGCATTGGATTCTGAATGGGCCGGACTTATAGTTGACACCGGGAATTTCAAGACAGAAGATCCATACGAGGATATTGAACAAGTTATTCCCTATGCAGTTAACTGGCAGGTAAAAGAAAGTGTTTTTGGAATTGGCAATGAAATTCGAACAGATATTCCGCGTCTGCTTAAAATCATTAAAGACGGAGGCTATTCAGGATATTTACCTGTTGAAACCATTCCGGTAAGAGGAAAGCCTTATGATCCTTTTGCACTGGTAACAGAAATGCTAAAGGAATTGCAACAAGAATTAAATAAATAAAAAAATCGATCAATATGAAATATACAGCGAATAATAAAAGGTATGATATAATGCAATATAATCGCTGTGGAAATAGTGGTTTGCTTCTCCCGGTGATATCACTTGGCTTATGGCATAACTTTGGTGGTATAGACGTTTATGAAAACGGAAGGGAAATGGTTCTCAGGGCATTTGACCTGGGAATAACACATTTTGACCTCGCTAACAATTATGGTCCTCCATATGGTTCTGCAGAAGAAACTTTCGGAAAAATTCTAAAGGCAGACCTGCAATCCTATAGGGATGAATTAATCATCACCTCCAAAGCCGGCTATGATATGTGGCCCGGGCCATATGGAGAATGGGGGTCCCGGAAATATCTAATTGCAAGTTGTGATCAAAGTCTGAAACGAATGGGCTTGGAATATGTAGACATTTTTTACAGCCACAGGCCTGACCCAAACACGCCTATAGAGGAAACCATGATGGCCCTGGATCAAATTGTAAAATCCGGAAAAGCTTTATATGCGGGGATATCTTCATATAATCCAGAACAATCCCAGAAAGCAATCGATATTCTAAAAGAACTGGGCACACCATGCCTTGTACATCAGCCATCTTATAGTATGTTTAACCGATGGGTAGAAGATGGATTATTAGACGTACTGGGAATAAATGGTGTTGGCTCCGTGGTATTCAGCCCTTTATTTCAAGGGTTACTAACAAATAAATACCTCAATGGAATTCCTGAAGGTTCTAGGGCTTCCAAAGCGGATAGTTATTTACAATCATCAGACATCACCCCCGAAAAGATCAATAAGGTTAAAAAACTCAATAATGTTGCAGAATCAAGAGGGCAGAAAATGGCTCAAATGGCGCTTTCCTGGGTTTTAAGGGATAAGAGGGTAACATCAGTAATTATTGGTGCCAGTAAGGTATCACAGATAGAAGATGCTGTTGGCATTCTGGGGAATTTGGAGTTTACACCTGAGGAATTAATATTGATTGAAGAAATATTAAAGGATTAGCCTGGATTTACCTCCTTTTAAATTCAAAAGTGTGCAGGAATCCGAGGGAGACCGTATTCCAGGTTCTGTTTTCTAACTGTATTCCGGTATAGGAGAGATTTATTTCAGTCAAAGGCCCCATTAGGTAGCCGATGATAGGTCTGTAATAAATTCCGCCATCATTGCCTTTATTTAATCCAAGGCCATATCCTCCATCAATACCAAAGGAGAATGATCTTGAAGGCCATATTCTTATTGAGGCAGCAAGTGGGACAAATTGGATATCGGTGAGTCCTGAAGCCAGAACATCAGATTGAAAAGATTCCTTAAATCCATAAATAAGTCCTGTGCTTATCCCCAGGTCCACCACTTCCCCAAGAGCCCACATATATCCCAGGTCCAAACCTATCATAAGGCTGGTTTCATCATTAAAATCATTAATTGGCAAACCGGCCTGTAAGCCAAGCTTCAATCCCTCCTGGGCATATAAACCTATTCCTGTAAAGGTGAAAGCTAATGCCAAAATTGTATTTCTCATTCGTGGTATTTTTTAGTATAAAACGATAAAACTAGCAGCTTCCTTTAACAAGTTGTTCTTTTTGTTGCCAAACAGACCTATAGGGTTGTGAAAAGCAAATAATATACTTTTTGGAGTGCAACATCAGTTTCGATTTCTTGAAAAAGATGCCGGTTTTACTTTTGGCTTTAGAAATTTCCCTCAAGAATATTATAAATTAAAGCAGACAAACCGTTCAAATTATTTAATTTCACCTGGCTTTAAAGATGATATGGGAATAATTAAAAAAAATAACATATTTTCAATGATTATTAAAAATTTACAGCTAAAACCAATACTAACTAATTCGCGACTAAACCACCAGTAAATATGAGAATAGGCATATTGAAGGAAACTCAAAAAGGCGAAAAACGTGTTTCTATCTCTCCAAATATTACAAAACAATTAATTGACAAGGGTTTCGAAGTCATTGTAGAAAAAGATGCGGGCACTTTCTCTTCTTATAAGAATTCAGACTATAGGGAAGCCGGGGCACTAGTAGAAAAAAGAGGTGTTGTTTTTAAAGATTCGCAAATTCTTATTAAAATCAACCCATTTGACGAGGAAGATTTAAAATTGGTTGATAAAGGCCAGGTTTTAATAAGTCAGTTGTATCATAGATCCAACCCGGAATTGATTCAAATGATTGCCGATAAGGGTGCTTCTGCCTTTTCTATGGATGCCATGCCCCGTATTTCCAGAGCTCAGGACATGGACGTTTTAAGTTCTCAAAGCAACCTGGCCGGTTATAAGGCAGTTATTCTTGGG
Organism: uncultured Flavobacteriaceae bacterium; assembly: GCA_963793325.1. Lineage (GTDB taxonomy): Bacteria > Bacteroidota > Bacteroidia > Flavobacteriales > Flavobacteriaceae > Eudoraea. Next base: position 843,530 of record CAWBZU010000002.1, on the reverse strand, counting down.
GCTTATGAAATGAAAAAAATATTTCCATTGATGATGACTGCTGCGGGTACCATTAAGCCGGCCCGGGTATTGATTTATGGAGTTGGGGTTGCCGGATTACAGGCCATAGCAACAGCCAGGCGCTTAGGGGCTATGGTTAAAGCTACAGATATTAGAATAGAGACCAAAGAGCAGGTGGAATCTTTAGGGGCAAAATTTATTTTAGTGGAAGGAGCCAATGGGGGTTCTGTTAACGGTTATGCCAAGGAAGCGTCGGAAGATTATGCCCGAAGGCAAAAAGAGGCAGTAGATAAATCCCTTTTTAAAGCAGATTTAGTAATTACAACTGCCGGCATTCCTGGTAAAAAATCTCCTGTTTTAATTACTGAAGAGCAAGTTCTACAAATGAAAAATGGTGCTGTAATTATAGATTTAGCTGCGGCACAGGGAGGAAATTGTGAAGTTAGTAAACTGAATAAAACCGTATTGAAGCATGGTGTAAAAGTGATTGGTACGACCATCGCACCGGAAAGTGTTTCCACCAACGCCAGTGAATTGTATGCCAAAAACATGTACAATTTCATCATGCACCTTACGGAAAACAACAATTTCAAATGGGACCTGGAAGAGCAAATTACCGATGAAACTCTGATTGTACATAACGGAATCATTCGAAAAATTAAAAGTAAGTAAAAATGAATGATATGATAACATTTATTGGTAACAACATGGAAGTCATTTACATACTAATCCTTTCCATATTTGTAGGTGTTGAAGTCATCAAAAACATTCCTGCTGTTTTACATACGCCATTGATGTCCGGCGCAAATGCTTTGAGTGGCGTGGTAGTGGTTGGGGCCATATTGGTCATGCTCCATTCAGATCCCGAAGATTATCTTGCCTTGTTTCTGGGATTTATTGCCGTTGTATTGGGTATTTTAAATGTAGTCGGTGGTTTTGCCGTAACGGGCAGAATGCTTCAAATGTTTAAAAAGAAAAATTGATGAGCGTATCTTTAAGTATTATATACCTTGTCGCTACCATAGCATTTATTCTTGGCTTAAAAAAACTTGGGCATCCGGCAACTGCAAAAAACGGAAATATCATTGCAGCCGCAGGAATGGGACTGGCTATTGCAGGGACAATTTTTATCCATGATGTAGAAGTGCCAACGAGTATTTATATCCTTATTGGATTGGCTATTCTGGTAGGGTCGGCAATTGGCGGATGGATGGCCCTCAAAGTAAAAATGACAAAAATGCCTGAATTGGTATCCTTGTTTAATGGCTTTGGCGGGGCTAGCGCAGCACTAATTGGCCTCGTGGAATTCAGTAGGAATATGGGGGATCAAATGCAGGCTACAACTGTGATCTCAGGAATTATTATTGGCGCTATTACTTTTTCAGGAAGTTTGATTGCCTGGGGGAAATTAAATGGATCCATAAAAAGTGTGATTAAAATACCTTATCACAATAGCATCAACAACCTGTTTTTAATTGGAATTATAGCCTTTTCAGTTTTTATGGTAACAACAGGTGTTGATAGTCAGGCCATAATATTTGCGGTGCTGGCATCAGGTTTAATTTACGGGATATTATTTGTGCTTCCCATTGGTGGTGCTGATATGCCTGTAGTAATTTCCCTGCTCAATTCATTAACCGGAATTGCAGCGGCTATTACTGGAATTTTATATTCCAATATGGTCATGTTGGTAGGTGGTATCCTTGTAGGGTCCGCGGGAATTATTCTCACAATTGCCATGTGCAAGGGTATGAACAGAACCCTGTTTGCTGTAATTTTTGGTTCTTTTGGGGCAACAGATTCAGTTGCAGGAGCAAATAAAACTTTAGGCACTATTAAGAAAACAAATCCCAGTGATGCGGCAATCATGATGAACTATGCAACCAATGTCATCATTGTGCCTGGATATGGGTTGGCCGTTGCCCAGGCTCAACATGTTGTTCACGAATTGGAAGAATTACTGACAAAAAAAGGGGTTAATGTGAAGTACGCCATACACCCCGTAGCCGGACGTATGCCCGGCCATATGAACGTATTACTGGCAGAAAGTAATGTAGATTATTCTTTACTGGTGGAAATGGAGGACATCAATTCTCAGTTTAAAAATACCGATGTGGTTCTGGTGGTTGGAGCCAATGACGTTGTAAATCCGGCTGCTCATAATGACCCTTCAAGCCCCATTTATGGCATGCCCATCCTTGATGTTGAAAGCGCCAAACATATCATCGTCAATAAAAGAACCATGAATGCGGGATATGCGGGAATTGAAAATGAACTGTTCTACAATGATAAAACGGTTATGCTTTTTGGAGATGCCAAAGATGCATTAACAAGCCTTGTTAACGAACTAAAGAATATGTAATGACATAGGTTTGGATTATTTCAGAAAAAGGTACATCCAAGAACTGATACCAGGTGTAAAACACTATTTTGTGGCCCTGGGCTTTGCACGACATTTTATAAAATGAGGCGTTCCAGAAAAAGATATTACAGAATTTGACTGGTGGGCCAATCAAAGTTTTAATTACATAGAAATAACATTTACTCCATCACGCCATTTTTCAGGCAAAGGCCTTACCGACCTACCCAAATCGCTTAGGAGTGGCTGGGCCTTCAAAATCGCAAAGAGAATATCTGGCTTTGTGGGGACAGAGGATATGGCAGCCATTTCAAAAATATTGGCGAGCTTTTGGGCGCATTTGCTTTTGCCTTTGTGGAATGCGGACGCTACAATGAAAACTGGCACCAGATTCATGTGCTTCCCGAAGAAAGTGTGCCGGCTTCCTTTCCATTTTAGTTTTATTTACAAATTAGCTGATAATCAGAGTGTAAGCTGAGGAATATCATTTCAATATTTCCCAATTAGAAATATATTCATCCAAATCAGCAATAATGAATTGTAGGTTTTATTTCTTTCAAAGTATAGTGATAATCCTTTTAAGTCTGTCTTCTTTGTTAGCACAGGAAGTTGGAGTAAAATTAGGTCTGAGTATTTCTGATATTGTATTTGCCGACGGAGGAGAAACTTCTTATTTGGGTTATGAAATCAACTCACTGGAGCACAGAAAGCCATTACTGACTTATCAGGTCGGCATTTACGCAGCTTTAAGAATATCTGACCAATTTGACTTTCAACCGGAGTTGCTCTATGTTACACAGGGGCTTGACCACAGCACCAAATACTTATATGATGATGTGAAATACCAGGTCAAAATCAGTTATTTACAACTACCCTTATTATTCAAATACAAAACTGCGGTAAAAAAAGATAAAATTTCAGGCATACTTCTGGGGCCCTATGCTGCCTTAAACCTTGATGCCAGGCGGATTACAAAAATTGAAGGACAAACCAATAAAACGAAAATGTCTAAAGTAAAAAATTCAGATTTTGGTGTAATTGGAGGCTATGCCTTTGATTTTAACATGCTTTCACGAAAGATGTTGATAGACCTCCGTGCAAGTTATAGCCTGGTGAATATGATGGATAAAATTGAGGGTAACATACCCCTGTATAATGGATCTGACAAGGAATATGCAAGAAACATGAGCATAGTACTTTCAGTGCAATATAATCTACTGGATACAGCGACTAAAACTTATAAAAACAATGAAAAATAGTGTCCGCCTTTTGCTATTAGGGCTTTTGATATTTAGCACTAAAAGTTGTGAAAAATCTGAAGACGCAGCAACCATTGACACTGAAGCTGAGATTCTAAAAGAAATGAATGCCAGGGGAATCCCATCGGTAGTTGCTTGTGTGGTAGTGGGTAATGAAATTGCCTGGGAAACTAGTTTAGGAAATGCAGATGTTGCCAGTTCCAAACCGGCAACCCGTCAATCTCTGTATACTATTATGTCCATCGGGAAACTTTTCCTTGCTACTGCGGTCATGCAATTATGGGAGCAGGGCTCAATAGATCTGGAAGCAGATATTAACCAATATCTTACTTTTGAAGTTCGCAACCCCAATTATCCAGATAAAAAGATCACCCCAAAGATGCTGTTGACGCATACCTCCGGTTTGGCCTGGCCGGAAGATGCAGATGCCATACCGGATTTTCATCATTTTTATTATCTCAATGAGGACCCCCCCTTAATTAAAGACTGGCTTCCGGAATATATTTTACCTGCCGGTGCACAATACCGTAATACGGTTTGGAAAAATTTTGCTCCCGGAGAACAGGAGTTATACTCCAATATTGGCGCTTCCCTGCTGGGATTGATTGTCGAGGAAATAAGCGGACAGGATTATCGGGATTATTGCATGGAAAATATTTTGGACCCCCTGGAAATGGAGCATTCTGCTTTCAGACTACAAAACCTGACGGAAGAACTATTGGTAACACCTTATAACGGCAACAATCAGCCCTTTGGGTATTACACATCCAGGCACTATCCTGCGGGCTTTTTAAGTAGCAATATTGAAGATTTTTCGCATTTTATGATGGCAATTTTAAATAAAGGAACTTATGGCAATCAAAGAATCCTGAATCCTAAGAGTACTGACACAATGATGGAGTTACAAAACCCAGGTTCAGGGACTTCTTTCCTCTGGGTGCATTGCATTGGAGATTGCATAGGGCACCTGGGTGGAGGAACAGGTTTTAGCACCTGGGCAGAATGGCATATGGAAAAAGGTTCTGGCTTATTCATATTTTCAAATAAGGTTAATGAATCCATTGCTCCCGGAGGTAGAATTTATGAGTTGGTAAGAAACCAGAGCGAGAAATATTAAGCGTTCCTAAAATTAATAAAGACCATTAATTGGATAAAATACTTTAGTATGTACTTCCAAAAAGCTAATATTGTTTTCTATTGAAAAGCATATGGAGCCCAAACCGAATGTCCCACTTATTATAAGCGCTTTCTTCGCTATTTATGTGATTTGGGGTTCTACTTACCTTCTTAACAAGATTGCAGTGGCAGAATTGCCACCCTTTATGTTGGCCGGAATCCGTTTTATAGTAGCCGGACTCCTAATCTTTGGTATTGCCGCCCTTTTGGGGAAAAGCCTGCGAATTACCAGAAAGCAGCTGGGTAATAGCTTCCTTGCCGGTTTCCTTTTTCTCAGTTTTGGCAATGGGGTTGTGGTTTGGGCCCTGAAATATGTTGATAGCAATTTTGCCGCTTTAGAAATTTCTGCGCAACCCCTGATAATCCTTTTGATGATGTGGATCTTTCAGGGTAAGAAAATAAGTTCTATGTCATTAGTTGGAATTTTGCTCGGGATCATTGGAATCTATTTGCTCATCAGCCAGAAAACGGTTGTTCAGCAGGAAAATGCGTTTCTGGGTATTTGTATGATCTTTTCGGCTATGCTGGCCTGGGCCTATGGTAGCCTTTTTGTGAGCGGGGCCGATTTTCCCAGGAATTTTTTTGTAAATACCGGCTACCAGATGTTTACAGGAGGCCTTATGCTGGCCCTCATGAGTCTGGCCTTTGGTGAAACCTGGAGCCTGCCTAATACCTGGAGCACAGCTACCAACTGGTCCATGATCTTACTAATCATCTTTGGAAGTATCGTGGCTTTTACTTCCTTTAATTACCTGCTGAAAACCGTTTCCCCGGAAAAAGTGGCTACCAATACCTATGTAAACCCTATTGTAGCCATGTTTTTAGGAAGCTACTTCCTGAATGAGCCTATAACCCTTCAGTCCATAGCTGCTGCAGTTGTCCTGCTAACAGGTGTCTATTTTATCAACACCCGGAAAAAAATAGTGCTTCTGTCAAGGTTTAAAAAGTAACTGGCTTCATTGGGGCGCATTACCTCATATACTTGCCAGACATGTATTCCAATAAATTACTATTTCAATCAAAAAGGAATTCAGGAAGCAATTCGCAGAAAATTGTTACTTTTCAATATGATAATGCACTAAGGACGGAGTATATGGGCAAGGTTCAACCCAACTCCATATCCTTGTGGCAAAATTACAAGGAAATACTATTACCCGGGCATTATACCATCTGAAAATAGAAAGAAACATCAAGCCTCCGAGGGCAACCAACAAACATTAATATAAAGTACATGAAATTCATCCAACAAATTACAACCATGGGCTTAATCCTTTTTGCTTTAAAAGGTTTTGCCCAGGACACAGACGTCAGGCTTATTCAAAATCCGGAGGCTCGCAACAGAACTACCCTAAATGGCTTATGGCAAATAATTGTTGACCCATTGGAAAACGGCTATTACAATCACAGATACCAGCCAAAAGACAACGGTTATTTTCAAAACACCAAAATGGTGTCCCCTTCAGATCTTATCGAATATGATTTTGATACCGATATGGAGTTGATGGTCCCGGGTGACTGGAATACCCAGATGGATAAATTGTATTATTATGAAGGAACGGTATGGTATAAAAGATCTTTCGATTTTGATTCCCGGGAAGATCAGTTAACTTATCTCTATTTCGGGGCAGTCAATTATGAGGCTAAGGTCTATCTCAACGGGGAATACCTGGGAAGTCATTTAGGAGGCTATACCCCATTCCAATTTGAAGTAACGGGCCTGCTTAAGAAAAAGGATAATTTCCTAGTGGTTAAAGTAGACAATAAGAGAAAAAGGGAAGCCGTCCCCACGGTAAATACAGATTGGTGGAACTATGGCGGCATTACCCGGTCTGTTCAATTGATCACTGTTCCAGAACAACATATCATGGATTATGAGGTAAGGCTCTCCAAAGAAAACAGAAATACCATTGAAGGCTGGGTGGCACTCTCGGGGGCAAATACTAATGAAAAGGTAACCATTTCTATTCCCGAATTGAAGAAATCGGTGACTGTTGAAGTTGATGAGAAAGGCATAGCAGGCTATAACTTTGCGGCAAAGCCGCAGCTTTGGAACCCGGACAACCCGAAGTTATACCAAATAAGGATCAGTTCTGCCACAGATCAAATTGAAGATAAAATTGGTTTTCGGACAATTGAGACAAAGGGGAGTGATATTCTCCTGAATGGCGAAAAAGTTTTTCTTAAAGGGATCAGCATACATGAAGAGGCACCTTTTAAAACGGGAAGGGTAACTACCGTTGAAGAATGCAGGATATTGTTGAACTGGGCAAAGGAACTGGGCTGTAATTTCATCAGACTGGCTCATTATCCGCACAGTGAGACCATGGTTCGGGAAGCTGAAAAAATGGGGCTGATGGTTTGGTCCGAAATACCGGTATACTGGACTATCCTTTATGATGACCTGAATACTTACCAAAATGCAGAAAATCAGCTGACGGAAATGATTGTCAGAGATAAAAACAGGGCAGCCATACTGCTTTGGTCCATTGCCAATGAGACGCCTGTAAGCGACAGTAGAAATGCCTTCCTGGGGAATCTGGCGAAAAAGGCGCGGGCATTGGATAATAGCCGATTGATTACTGCTGCACTGGATACACAGTCCGGGGGTCAGGGAGAAAAAATCATTGATGACCCCCTTGGTGAGGTTGTGGATGTAATAGGTGTCAACAATTACTGTGGCTGGTATAGCGGAGAGCCTTCCAGCTGTGCAGGAATACAATGGCGGACCGAATACGATAAGCCTATGATCATGAGTGAAGTAGGAGGCGGGGCATTGCAGGGCTATCATGGAGAAGCCAATGAAAGGTGGACAGAAGAATACCAGGACGACGTTTACAGGAATAATATTGAGATGATGCGCAATATTGATTTTTTAAGTGGTACTTCACCATGGATTTTGATGGATTTTAGATCTCCGCGGCGCCATCTAAAAAAAATACAAAAAGATTTTAACAGAAAAGGATTGATTTCAGATCAGGGAGAGAAGAAAAAAGCTTTCTATACCCTTCAGGACTATTATAAAAAAATAAAGTAAACAACTTAAAAAAAATGGATTCTTTTTTAGAATCATCTTAAAAACATGGGGGAACTACAGCAGGAAATAAGCTCGGAAGACATTTTATATATTCTTGAAAATCCATGGGAGAAATTACAGTGGGAGTGGAAACTTGCTAATGAAAGTGAACGGCAGGAAACGTTGCAGTTTATAAAGGATCGTCTTAAATTGTCTCAACATGGCGGGTATTCCAAAATATGGAAAACGCCAGACAATGAACCATTGGCCATTTTCGGTGGGTACAAAGTTGGGGATACAAAATATGCGACCTTCTTCATATCAAGTAACCATATGGAAAAATATGGAATAAAAATAAGTTTTGACATGCGCAAAATTGCCAGGGAACTAGTTGCACAATTTAGGGGTTGTAGCACTGGCCAGTACGCCGATTTGGATGATACTGATCGAATATCATGGTATCGGTTTTTGGGGTACAAACACAAACCGGAAGGCGATATTGGAAATAAACGCCATTTTGAATATGCATCGCCTGACATATAGGGCTGGCTGGTATTGCTTACAATTAGAATTAAATTACCGATGAAGTAATATTTGACACCAACGAAATAATAAAACAGTTGCCATTAAACCTACCAAAAAATTTCTTGGGTAAAGAATAGATTCCATTTCATAGTAGTTCTAGTGACTAAGTTAAATTTATTAATAGAAAAAACATTATCTTACATTTTTAATTACCAACCTTAATTAACCAAAATAATGAGTGGAGGAAATAACACACCGGCAACACCCTTAACCAACACCCTGGTCACTATGTACGTAGATACTTCAGTGGCTCTTACGCCTACAAATATTAAAGACCATGTCTGGTTTGCAGATACAGATGGGGATATTGTGAACGATAATGGCGGAAACGTTTCCAATTATTTAACAGATGTTGTTAAAAATGGAAATGTTACCTGGGTTGGTGCAGTCCAGGACATCCGAACCTATCCAAGCGATTATGTTTTGATTACTAATATAATTATGAGCAATGGCAATGAAAGTAAAATAAATATAGATTTAATGCCTTCAACTCCGGGTAATGGAAACAAAACACACGTGAATGGTGGCGCCATTGGACAAATTAGTCCATTGCCATTAGAATATACCATATCTTTCAGAGTTGGGCGAGTTGATAGCAACGGCCAAAGGACATGGAATGATTTTAGTATTGATCCTAAACTTAGAATCAACCAATAGTTTCAAAATGTTTATTAAAAGTTGGGCCTATTATTTGTTGATAGGCTTCTTTTTTGGTAATATACATATAACTTCGAGTCAAGATCAAAAGTTGGTAGATAGTCTTACAATAATCTATCAACAAGGTAAACTAGAAAGTACCGAGAAATTGGAATTATTGAGAAATTTATCTTTTCATTCAGCGAATGATCTAGAGTTATCGTTAAGTTATGCTGATGAACTGATTTCACTATCTGACCAAGAGAACAATTTTTTGTACCTCTACAGGGGGTATAGCCAAAAAGGACAAACATATCGACTTGCTGGTGATCTAACACTAGCTTTGGATGCTTTTTTCAAAAGTGCTAAAGCCGCACTTAATCTAAAAGACAACGCTTATGAAGGTGGTGCGTATCTAACAATTGCTGATGTTTATTCCGAAATGGGAAATTCAAATAATTCCCAGATATATTATACTAAGTCGATTGATATATTACGAAATACGAGAGATACTCTTACATTAGCTACTGCTTTATTGAATGCTGGAGATGAAGCTTTAAACATCAAAAAATATGATACCGCACTAAGCTATTTCGAAGAGTCAGGTCTCCTCTTCGAAAGGGCAAACTATCTAATAGGAACCGCCTATAACAAAGGTAATATTGGTATGGTCTATGCGGAGCAGGGGAAGGATTCTCTTGCAACTTCCAATATTAACGAAGCCATTGTTATTCTTGAAGAATTGGAAGACTATTCTCCTATATCGGAGTACCTGACTTTTATGTCCGATATTTATCTAAAGCAGAATGATTGGCCAACTGCACTGAGTTATAGCCAAAGAAGCCTGGTTTTGGCCAAAAAGTATGGATTAAAAAAACAGATTAGCGAATCTAACCTTCAACTCTCCAAACTTTATGAAGAGGCCGGGGACCCGGCAGCTTCCTATAAATATTATAAGGAGCATATTTTGTATCGCGACAGCGTAAAAAACATAGAAGCCGTGCAGCAAATGGCGGATCAGCGCACCAATTATGAAGTCGCACAAAAACAGGTAGAGGTTGATCTGGCAGACCAAAGGCGAAAGAACCAACGCAACATATCCATTGCTACTGCTATTGCTCTACTTTTGTTTTTAATTATGGCTATTGGATTATACAGGCGAAATAAATTTATCAGAAAAACAAAACAACTCATAGAAGAAGAAAAAGAACGTTCAGAGAACCTGTTGCTTAATATTTTGCCCGAGGAAACAGCACAGGAACTAAAGGAAAAAGGAAAGGTAAAAGCCAAAAAATATGATGCGGTTACCGTTTTATTTACGGATTTTAAAGGGTTTACCAGTTACTCGGAGAAGCTGTCCCCGGAGGCTTTGGTAGAAACCATTGACTTTTACTTTTCAAAATTCGATGCCATTGTAGAAAGACACGGTCTGGAAAAAATTAAAACCATCGGGGATGCCTATATGTGCGCCGGGGGATTGCATGATAATGAAAAGGACCATGCCGGCAGAATGATCTCTGCGGCCCTGGAAATTACAGCATTTGTAGAGGAGACCAAAAATGATATCGCCGCCAGTGAATTGACTTTTGATATCCGTATCGGCATCAATACAGGTCCTGTGGTAGCCGGGGTGGTGGGTACCCATAAATTTGCTTATGATATCTGGGGCGATGCGGTAAATGTAGCCTCCCGTATGGAATCCAATTCGGAACCCGGTAAGATCAATATCAGCGAAAATACTTTTGAATTAATAAAAGACAGCTTTGACTGTGTCTTTAGAGGAGAAATTGAGGCTAAGAACAGAGGCAGTTTGAAAATGTATTTTGTAGAAGGAATAAAAAGCAGCATCCCTGTTTAAATCATGAAGCTTATTGTTTACATACTCCTATTGGGAATGACCTGCCGGGTAAATGCGCAGCAGTACTATGAACGCGGAAAGTTGATGGATTCCATTGCGGTTTCCAATACCACCGATGAAACTTTTGCGCTTTACCTTCCTACTTCCTTTGAGGCATCTCAACCCTCACCCATACTTTTTATTTTTGAACCTGCCGGCAGGGGAAAGCTGGGCGTGGAAACCTTTATAAAAGCCTCCGAATCTTATGGCCATATTCTGGTATGCTCCAATAATTCCAGAAATGGTCCCTATGAGCGCAACTTTAGTATTGCGGCCAATCTTTTCGACCATGTATTTGCTCGTTTTAGTGTGGATGAAGATCAAATGTTTCTGGCTGGATTTTCTGGGGGGTCGCGCTTAGCCTGGGCCATTGCTACGGCAGCCGGTAACATAACGGGTGTGATTGCCTGCGGTGCGGGATTTTCAGAAACGGCTTCACCCATATTCCAAAAACAGGAATTTTCTTATGTGGGCATATGCGGGAATGAGGATATGAATTACAGGGAGATGTTGGAGGTGAGTGATTATCTTACGAAAACAAACCAGGATCATACCTTGATCACATTTGATGGTGGCCATAGCTGGCCTCCCCCAGGAGAGATTTCAAAGGCTTTTGACTGGCTGGCCATCGAATCTCACAGAAAAGGAAAAAAAATAATGCCTGAAGATGAGATATACCGCAGTTACCTCCACAATTATGAGAGTGCGAAGAAAACTGAGGCCGAGGGTTATCTATTGCATGCCTCGGAAGATTACGAGCGAATTCTAAGTACTTATAATGGTATGTATGAAATGGATACGATAGCAAGTCATTTAAAAAACATTAGAAAAAGGCAGGAATTCAAACAAGCCTTAAGGGACCGAAATGCAGCTTTAGAAAAAGAGAAGGAATTGGCAGGCGTCTTTTATGAGCGATTTACTACAGATTATGATCGGCCCGAAAAAAGTGATATGCAGTGGTGGGAGAATAAATTAACACAACTAAATGAACAATACGCCAACTCCACTTTGGAATATCAAAAAATGCTCAAAAGATTGCGGTTTAACTTATTCGCTATGGCCTATTCAAGAAATAATCCTAATTTACATCACTCCAGCGAGGCACAAAAAGCATTTTGTAATGCGCTAGGCAAACTGATTCATCCGGAATAGTATGGCATGGCAGCTCATCATGTATGCTGGTTGATACTTTTATTGGAGTAATTGAGAAAAAAGATAATATATGACAACCCTGGTAGTTGGTGCGAGTGGTGCCACCGGAAGACAATTAGTAGATCAATTGCTGGGTCGTAAGCAGCAGGTAAAAGTAATTGTAAGGTCGCCGGAAAATTTACCGGTATACTGGAAAAATAATACTCTTTTATCCATAGTCCATGCCAGTGTCCTGGAGCTGAGTGATGCTGAGATGATAGTACATGTAAATGGTTGTCAGGCAGTTGCTTCATGCCTTGGACATAACCTGACCTGGAAAGGCGTATATGGACATCCGAGAAAACTCGTAACCCAGGCGGTTCAAAGACTAACCAATGCTATTATAGCGAATAAACCTGATAGGCCCGTTAAGTTTGTATTAATGAATACAACGGGCAACCGAAATCGCGACCTGGATGAACCCATTTCATTTGGTCAAAAATGTATCATAGGGCTTCTGCGCCTGCTGTTACCTCCACACGTCGACAATGAGAGGGCAGCGGACTATTTAAGAACCAGGATAGGACAAAACGACCCTTTCATAGAATGGGTTGCTGTGCGCCCCGACAATCTAATTAACGAAGATAAAGTGACCGAATACGTGCTTTTTCCTTCACCTGTCAGAAGCGCAATATTTGATGCCGGGAAAACAAGTCGAATTAATGTGGGGCACTTCATGGCCAGCCTGATCACCAATGATAATTTGTGGAGTAATTGGAAAGGCCAGATGCCGGTTATATATAATAAGACCGCATTAGATTGAATTTGATCCATTACGAAGTTCTCAACAGAATTTTATTGTAACATTTTATAATAAATAGTGTCCAATAAAGAGTAAGGCAGACTCTTTGGCCAACCTTCTAACATTTAATAATATGAAAAATTTATTTTTTTTAGTTGCCTTTCTTTTGATTTGGCAGGTACCTGCTCAGGAAAAAATCACAAGTTTACAATGGCAGGAAGACCTGCGTTTCCTGCAGAATACCGTCCACAAGGATTATCCTTTTCTCTTTAAAAAAACCACCGCAACGGACTTTGATAAGGCCATAGAGGAATTCCATGCGACCATTCCGCAAATGCAGGACCATGAAGTCCTGGTCGGTTTTGGCAGGATAATCGGAATGTTTAAATACGGGCATACCCGGGTAAGTTTTTCTGAGGGTCCTGTACCATATCAGCAATTACCCATCAATATATACCAATTTAAAGATGGGGTTTATATAAACGGGGCACATAAAGACTATGAGGCACTGGTAGGGGGGAAAATTCTTGAAGTAGAGGGCAAACCACTAAACCAGGTTTTAGAAGCTATCTATCCCGTGGTACCTGCTGAGAATGAGCAATTCTTTAAGGCCTATGGAGGGATATACCTGATTATACCAGAAGTTTTGCACGCCCAGGGAATAACCGAAACCTTAAAAAACAAAATCATATTTAAACTGGAGAAGAACGGGGAGGTCTTTACAGCAGAAGTAACTGCAGGTAAGCCACAACGCGATCACCTTGAGTATGGCGAGGTTAAATCAGATACAGATTGGGTAGGGGCACGGGACCCTTCTAAAACCCCGCTTTATCTTAAAAACCTGGAGAAGATCTATTATTTTGAATACCTGCCCAATGAAAAAGCCGTTTATGTACGGCATAGTCAGATCCAGGATGATCCGGATGAAAATATCCCGGCATTTTACAAACGCCTGTTCAAATTTATTGACAGTACTGATGTGCAGAAATTAATTCTGGATGTGCGCCTTAATGGTGGTGGCAATAATTATAAGAATAAGCCAATAATTACGGGTATCATAGAGCATCAGAAGATCAATCAGCCAGGTAAATTATTTGTGATCATTGGCCGGCGAACTTTTTCGGCATGCCAGAATTTGGTGAATGAACTTGATAACTATACTAATGCCATCTTTGTAGGGGAGCCTACTGCAGAAAATATCAATTTTTATGGTGACAACCGACGCATAGAATTGCCTAACTCCGGGCTACCCGTTTACCTCTCATTTGCCTGGTGGCAGGATAAGCCCCAATGGGAGAATGCAGAATATACAGTGCCTCATTTAGCTGCAGAACTCACTTTTGAAGAATATAGCGCCAATGAAGACCCGGTGCTGGATGCAGCCCTTAATTTTTCTGCCGATGATTTTATCATAGATCCAATGGGCTATCTTACCCAACTCTTTATGGACGGTAAATATGAGCTTTTAGCTACTGAAGCCCAACGCCTGGTACAGGATCCTGCTTATAAATTTTTTGATTTTGAAGCTGAATTTAATAAGGCAGGTTACCAATTGCTGGCTTCCAGCCAATTTGAAGGGGCCCTTTATGTTTTTGAAATGAACACCCGGCTTTTTCCGGAATCTGCAAATACATGGGACAGCCTGGCTGAGGGCTACTGGAAGGCAGGAGACCTTGTCAAGGCCAGGGAATATTATAATAAAGCCATAGATCTGGATCCTAATGGTGCTACCGGCGCTAACGCCAGGGCCATGTTAAAGAAAATGCAGGAATAACACATAAAGGTGATGTAGTTTTCACCGGTAAAAGAAGTTGAACCTTCCTGCATTTCTGTTATGGAGATTTCATTTCTGTTTCCCTTAAAACCAGAATAAGTAGCTAATGCCTATTTTCCCCTGAAAAGTGTGGCTATCTTTGCTTAAAATTAGCTAATGTCCAAACAGTTTTCCGATTTAGGAATTAATAAAGAATTAGTACATAGTTTAGCCGATATACAAATATCGGTTCCTACAGATATTCAGAAAAAAGTAATTCCGCTGATTTTAAATAAAAGGGAAGATCTGGTGGTATTGGCAAAAACAGGCACCGGTAAAACGGCCGCTTTTGGATTACCTTTACTACAATTAATAGACACTAAAAGCAGCAAGGTACAGGCTATAATATTGGTGCCTACAAGAGAACTGGGACAACAAATCCATGCCAGTTTAATTTCTTTTGCTTCGCATACCCCTGACATTTCAATTACCGTGGTTTGTGGCGGAATCCCTATTAAACCTCAGATAGAAGGTTTAAAAAGCGATACCCATATTGTAGTGGCAACCCCGGGCAGACTGGCAGATTTGGTAAATAGGAGTGCCCTGGATATAAAAGGCATCTCGTATTTAGTACTGGATGAAGCCGACGAAATGGTGAGTTCCCTCAAAGAAGGCCTGGATAGTATCATCAAAGAAATTCCGAAATCGAGAAGAACCTTATTGTTTACGGCAACCATGCCAGGAACAATAAAACAGCTGGTTCAAAATTACATGTCAAAGCATATCATACAAATAGAAGCAGATATGTCTAAGATTGGTCATCAGGGTATAGATCATCAATATGTAGTAGTGGAACCTATAGAAAAATTAGACGTATTACTTCACTTTTTAAATTCCAGGCAAGGCGAAAGGGGGATTATTTTTTGTAAAACCAAAGCTGCTGTAAATAAACTGGCCAAAAACCTGGCCATCAATAAATTCTCATCGGGGGCTATTCACGGAAGCTTGACCCAGGGAATTCGCGATCGGATTATGGGACAGTTCAGAGTAGGTTCTATCAGCATTCTGGTAGCAACAGATCTGGCTGCCAGAGGAATTGATGTCAAGGAAATAGCATACGTTGTAAATTATCACCTTCCAGACACTTATGAAACTTATGTTCATAGAAGCGGGCGTACTGCCAGGGCAGGGGCAAAGGGACTTTCATTAACTATTTTACAGAAAGAAGAAGCAAAAGACATTGTCGATTTTGAAAAGGAGCTGGGGATTATTTTTAAGCAAATAAAAAAGGCAGATGCTCAAAGTATTTTAGAAAACAACGGCTTATTATGGGCGAAAAGAATATTTAAAACCAAGCCGGATCATACACTTTCTGAAGAATTTAGAAATAAAATAAAAACCGTATTTCACCATTTAACCAAAGAAGAGCTGATAGAAAAAATACTGGCAAATCACCTGGCACAAACAGCTAGTGGAAAACCGGATACAGAGGATACTAAATTGCATAATAACAAATAGTTGTAATGGCAAATACTATTAAGGACCAACAGGATATTTTAGCAAAATTAAATATCCATGAATTAAACGCAATGCAGGAGGAAGCAATTCCTGTCATTGAGACCACTGCAAATACAATTCTTCTTTCCCCAACGGGTACGGGCAAGACCTTAGCGTTCGTATTACCTATCCTTAAAACTTTAGATGCACACTGTACAGATATACAAGTGCTTATTTTAGTTCCTTCGCGCGAATTGGCCATACAAATTGAGCAAGTGATTAGAAGTATGGGGTCTGGATTTAAGGTAAATGCGGTCTATGGGGGCCGACCAATGTCTAAAGATAAAATAGAAATTAAACACGTTCCTGCCATTCTCATTGGAACACCCGGCAGAATTTTGGATCATTTTAATAATGAGCGATTTTCTAAAAAAAACATAAAAACCCTGGTATTAGATGAATTTGATAAGTCCCTGGAAGACGGTTTCGAAGAGGAAATGAAAGGAATACTCAGTCAATTGCCTAATATAAAAAAACGTGTTTTAACATCTGCAACAAATGCCGTGGCCATTCCCGGTTTTGTCAGGTTAAACCAGCCCACCATTATCAATTACTTAAAAGAAAATGCAACCTCTAAATTAGCCATTAAAATAGTGGATTCGCCGGCTAAAAACAAATTGCAAACCTTATTGGATTTAGTAGTCCATCTCGGAAATCAACAAGGGATTATCTTTTGCAATTTAAGGGATAGTATTGAACAGGTAAGTTCTTTTTTAGAAAAAAATAAAGTCAGCCATAGCTGTTTTTCCGGGGGCATGGAACAAAAAGACAGGGAACGCTCCTTAATTAAATTCAGAAACGGTACCAGTCGCTTATTACTGGCAACTGATTTGGCTGCCAGGGGAATAGACATCCCGGAAATGAAAGTCATCATCCATTATGAACTTCCGAATACCTTAGACGAGTTTACGCATAGAAATGGCAGAACTGCCAGGGTAAATGCAAAAGGAACGGCTTATATCTTAAAATGGAAAAATGAAATCCTGCCGGAATTTATAAAAAATACAAAAAGTACAGATATTTCTATGAAATCGCCCCTGAAACCTCAATATTGGGAAACTTTATTCCTTTCCGGGGGTAGAAAGGATAAAATTTCTAAAGGAGATATCGCCGGGATGTTTTTTAAGCAGGGAAAAATAAATAAAGATCAACTGGGATCTATTGAATTAAAACAGGATTGTGCCTTTGTTGCCGTCCCTTTAACCATTGCTAATGAATTGGTGGAGAAACTAAACAATATCCGGCTGAAAAAGAAAAAAATACGTGTCACGGTACTATAAACAGCCGTATTTCTAAAAAATTGAAATAAAAGTTTACGTAAAGCAAACGATACCATGATTAAAAAATAATGCAGTAATCATTTGGATTCTAAATAAATGGCGCCATCTTTGTACTTTAAAATGTATTATAAATTTAATTAAAGTAAAATGAGTAAAGGAACAGTAAAATTCTTCAACGATGCCAAAGGATTTGGATTTATCACTGAAGAAGGTTCAAACAAAGAACATTTCGTACACTTTTCTGGATTAATTGATGAAATTCGTGAAGGCGATGCCGTTGAATTTGATCTTGCAGAAGGAAAGAAAGGATTAAATGCAGTAAACGTAAAAGTTATTTAACATATACGCTTAGACTTTGTCACAAAAGCCCATCCAAATGATGGGCTTTTTTTATGGCCAATAAATTTGCCACAAAGCCTGCGTTGTATAGATGGAGAATATTCAGGATATTAAACGGACTGACCTACCCAGGTGTTTGTTTAAATAAAATATATTACGAGTATATTGGTTTTTTTATTCCCGGATAATAAGTACAAGAGTACAGTGTGATGGATCCGAAGGCAAACGCTGTGATTGATGGCAGAGTTACAAGGACAATTCTTTGTATATTCAGCTAGCTGTATTTGTAATACCTTACTTTTGCATAAAACTTAATGAGAATGCCATCGTTTGACGAATTAAAAATCTCTAACCAACTGCGTTACGCGATAACTGATTTAGGATACACTGTGCCTACACCAATTCAATCTCAGGCCTTTCCGGTAATTTCTTCAGGCAAAGACGTTTTGGGTATAGCACAAACTGGAACAGGGAAGACTTTTGCCTATATGTTGCCCATTTTACAAATGCTTCCCTATTCAAAAGATAAGCATCCGAAAGTTTTAATATTAGTCCCCACTCGAGAATTGGTAACACAGGTAGTTGAAGAAATTACCAAATTTAGTAAGTATCTAAATAATAGGGTAGTAGGGGTATATGGCGGCACCAATATAAACAACCAAAAAGCATTGTTAGAGGAAGGTCAGGACATTATTGTAGGAACCCCCGGCCGCTTGTACGATTTAATCCTAAGCCGGGCTTTGCGATTAAAATCGATTAAAAAATTAGTCATCGATGAAGTGGATGTCATGCTGGATTTAGGTTTCAGGTTCCAGTTGACCAATATTTTCGATTTATTGCCTGCAAGTCGTCAAAATATTATGTTTTCGGCTACAATGACAGAGGATATAGAAGATTTAATAGCGGATTTTTTTATCTCATCCGAAAAGATTTCTGTTGCATTAAGCGGCACGCCACTTGAAAATATTACACAAAGCAGCTATGCAGTTCTCAACTTTTATACGAAAGTAAATTTACTCGTACACCTGCTGAAAAATGCTGACACTTTTAAAAAGGTGCTGGTTTTTGTTTCCAATAAAAGAAGTGCCGATAGGTTGTTTGAAGAATTACGAGGTTTCTATAATGATGAAATTTGTGTAATTCATTCTAATAAAACGCAAAACTACAGAATGAGGTCTGTTAAGCAGTTTGATGAAGGCATTAACAGGATTTTGGTCACTACTGATGTGATGGCCCGTGGTCTCGATTTAAACGAAATATCCCATGTGATAAACTTTGACACCCCTGCTTTTCCGGAAAACTATATGCATCGCATCGGCCGGACGGGTCGTGCAGAAAAAAAGGGGGAAAGCCTGTTGTTTTATTCCGAAAAAGAAGTGGACGCCAAAAATGCCATTGAAGCACTTATGAAAATGGAAATTAATCAAATTCCATTTCCCGGGGACGTAGAGGTATCAAAAAAGCTTACGCCGGAAGAGCAACCTAAAATTAGTGAACCCAATAATCCTCACAAGCAAGCCAAAGAGAATGAACATGGTGAAAGTTTTCACGAAAAGGCAGAAAAAAATAAGAAAACAAATGAAGGGGGATCGTATAAGCGTATCATAAAAGCCAAATATAAAAAGCCCAAGACCAGGGGTGACAAAAATTATAACAAACGAAAATAACTTTGGAGTAATTTTATTCTATGATCAGAAACATCCAGCTAAGGGTACCTTTAAAGGAAGAAGGGCAGGAAGGCATCCTCAGACGCAAAGTTGCCCGTCTCCTGGGTATTCCTGAAGATGGTTTTACACTAAAAGTTCTCCGAAAGTCTATAGACGCGCGAAAACCATCCATTTACTTCAATTACAAACTTGCTGTTTATATTAACGAAAAAGCTCCCGTAACTTCTGCCTACTCCTTTGATTATAAGGATGTTTCAAAAGGCAAACCTATTCATATCATCGGTTTTGGTCCGGCAGGTATGTGGGCCGCATTGCGCTGTTTAGAGCTTGGTTTCAAACCTATTGTCCTGGAGCGGGGCAAAAATGTACAAAATCGCCGCAGGGATATAAAAGCCATCAACCAGGACCAGATCGTAAACGAGGATAGCAATTATTGTTTTGGGGAAGGCGGGGCTGGTACGTATTCCGATGGAAAATTATATACACGAAGCCTTAAAAGAGGTGATGTAAAACGCATTTTTGAAAGCCTCGTGCACCATGGAGCCACGGAGCAAATACTGATTGATGCGCATCCACATATTGGCACGAATAAACTACCCAAAATCGTCCAGAACATTCGTGAAACAATACTGAGCTTTGGCGGAGAGGTGCATTTCAATAGTAAAGTAATTGATTTTATAATAGAGCATAATCAATTAAAAACCATTGTTTTACAAAACGGGTATGAAATGCAGGTGTCCAGGGTAATTCTGGCAACCGGCCATTCTGCGCGTGACATTTTTTACCTGCTTCAAAAAAAGAATGTTACCCTGAAAGCAAAGTCTTTTGCTATGGGTGTTCGCGTAGAACACCCGCAACAAATTATTGATTCCATTCAATATCATTGTAAAGGTGAGCGTGATGAATTGCTTCCGGCAGCAGCTTATAGTTTGGTACAACAGGTGAAGAATCGCGGGGTGTATTCGTTTTGCATGTGTCCTGGTGGTTTTATTGTGCCGGCCGCAACCTCTCCGGGAGAAGTGGTGGTTAACGGAATGTCCCCTTCCAAACGGAACAACCTTTACGCGAATTCAGGAATTGTCGTAGAAATAAACGTGGAAGAAGATATTCCAAAATATGAAAAATACGGCGTCTTAAAAGGTTTGGAATACCAGAAGGATTTGGAACGTTTGGCCTTTACAGCAGGGGGCAGAACCCAAACCGCTCCTGCGCAGCGTTTAACGGACTTTGTAGAGGGTAGACTCTCTTCAGATTTAAACCCAACATCTTATCAGCCGGGACTTAAATCAGCGCCTTTGCATTCATTGCTTCCCAGGTTAATAGGAGGTCGATTAAGAACCGGATTTGCCGAGTTCGGCAGGAAAATGAAAGGCTACTACACTTCAGAAGCCAATGTGGTGGGTGTAGAATCCAGGACTTCATCTCCCGTAAACATCCCGAGAAACCGGCAATTAGAACATCCGGAAATCAAAGGATTATTCCCTTGCGGGGAAGGTGGTGGCTACGCCGGCGGCATCGTATCGGCGGCCATGGATGGTGAGCGTTGCGCTGAGGCAGCTGTGATTGGATTGTGACTTATTTTTCCTCCATCAAGTCAATTACACCAATCTCCGCCTAAATAAGCGTATCTTCGCGGCTTAATTAAAAAAATGACATTCAAAGAACTCGGCCTGGCCGAACCCATACTTAAAGCACTTGAGGCAGAGGGATACGAAAAGCCCACCCCAATTCAGGTACAAGCGATTCCCATTCTCCTCCAAGGGAAAGACCTTTTGGGTGTTGCGCAAACAGGGACTGGAAAAACCGCGGCATTCGGATTGCCCATTCTGCAACATTTGTATAATTCTCAAAACGGACAACAGGGAAAACGACGCTTAAAAGCACTGGTTGTAACACCAACAAGAGAACTGGCCATACAAATTGGCGAAAGTTTAACAGCCTATGGAAAATTTACACGTTTGCGAAATACTGTTATCTTTGGGGGGGTCAAACAGGGTAAACAGGTAAATGCACTTCGAAATGGTGTTGATATCCTGGTAGCCACACCCGGCCGCCTGCTGGATTTGATGAACCAGGGATTTATATCATTTCGGGATTTGGAATTTGTGGTACTTGATGAGGCAGACCATATGTTGGATATGGGCTTTATTCACGACATTAAAAAGATCATCGCCAAACTGCCTCCAAAAAGACAATCCCTTTTCTTTTCGGCCACGATGCCTAAGGATATTGTGGAGCTTTCCAGAAAATTGCTGGGCGATTATGAGCGGGTAACCATCAAACCTGAACAGGCAACTGCAGAGAAGGTGGAGCAAGGGGTCTATTTCGTAAGTAAGGGCAACAAGCCTAAATTATTGGCGCACCTTTTACAGGGTAGACCTGATGATTCGGTATTGGTGTTTTCCAGAACAAAACACGGCGCTGATAAAATCGTCAGAAAATTAAATCAGGCAGATATAAGCTCTGCGGCTATTCACGGCAACAAATCACAACCCGCCAGGCAGAAAGCCCTTGGAAACTTTAAGGAAGGAAAACTAAAGGTACTGGTGGCAACAGATATCGCGGCAAGGGGCATTGATGTGGAGGAACTCTCACTAGTCATCAACTATGACCTCCCGAATGTATCGGAGACCTATGTACATCGAATCGGTCGGACAGGCCGGGCGAGCGCCAGTGGTATTGCATTTTCTTTTTGTGACCAGGAAGAACGTCCTTTGCTCCGGGATATTGAAAAACTTATCAAACAGGAAGTTCCCCGTATGCCCGAACACCAATTTGTGGGTGGCGAAGACGAAACCGGGATAAACAAGGAACATAGACCACAACGAGCGAACAATCCGAATCTAAAAAGGAATCGCAGCCAGAATCGAAATTCAAATGGCAAGGGATCTCAAAATCAAAACAAGAATAGAAACCGTAATAGATTTTAAAACTGCCCTAAAATTATATCAAATATGTGGTACGCGCCGTTTTATACATTAATTATATTTGAACCATAATGTTCAGGCGTTATGTTAACATAGCTTAGGATCCGGGCTTACCCGATCTTCATAGAAAGTTTTTTTAGCGCTGGATTTCAGAACTCAATTTTTCTCCTTCACACCAGGCTGGGCAGCGACACTCTTTGGGCAGGCTTGGGAGTGTGGGAGTGAAGCGCGGACTGCACAATGTGTGGCGCTTTTGGTTACACTGTCAGTTAATCTAAGTAATAATCGGTGTAACCAAACTCCAATTAAAGCGTCTAATGATTTAGCGTTGATTAATTAAAAAAAATTGATTTGAAAATTTCTTCATTTATTAAAAATCGTTGGGTGAAACGATTTTTAATATTAGCTGGATCTGGCATACTAATTATGATATTTATTGCCGGCATTTTCGCATGGATGTTTATACCCTGGATACCCGATGCGGATTTCCAGAAACCAGCTAATAACCTGGAAGCCTATACACAAGACTTGAATTATCTTCTTGAGTACGCTGACTATGAAAAAGCTTTTGATGATTCGATAAAAAAACAGCAGTTTATAAATTACATAGAAGCAGCAAAAAAAGATCTAAAGGCAATGACTCCTGCTCGCTTTGAATTGGTGGTAGCAAGAGCAATAGCATTTGCCGACAATGGTCACACAAATGTTTCACCTATTAGCATTGGCACCCGCGTAAATCATTTTCCTATCCGAACAGGACCTTTTGAAGATGGTGAATTTGTTATCCAAGCCACAAAAGAAAATTCTTATCTACTTGGTGCTGAAATATTGGAAATAGAAGGACATTCTATTCAAAACGTAGTTGATTCCTTTGTTCCCTTTTTCGGAGGTATTGAACGTAGATCGCGCTTCTTTACACATTTATACATCATGTCGCCTGACTTGTTAAATGCACAAGGATTTTCCAAATCTTCTACAGAAACAGAATTAACTTTTCGCCTCGCGGATGGTACGATTGTCAAAAGAACGTTATCCGGGATTAGCCCGAAAATGGGTAAGCGAGAACCATTTGGTCGTGAAGTTATGGACTACCGCGTGCCAGCGGGTGACCAAACATCATGGGTTCATCTGATGCAAGATTATAAACCACCACTTTATTTGAAAGACCCTGACAAACCATATTTATTTGAGGCATTAGAAAAAGAAGGAGGAGCTTACGTGAAAATTAATTTTAATATGGATATAGGTGAGTATTCGCTTACTGAATGGCTTGAATCTGTTGCTCAGGATTTAAAGTCACGTAAGCCAAAATTTGCCATAATTGATTTGCGATTTAATGGAGGCGGAACGGATGCTACCGCTGCCTTCTCAAAAGAACTTCCAAATCTTCTCCAGAATAATGGCCCCATTTATATTCTTATTTCTCGTGAGACTTTTTCTGCGGCTATTGCAGCTGCCGCTCAATTTAAAAAGTATGGAGGAAGTCGCACCATAATTGTTGGTAGCGAAGTAGGAGACCGCCTGCGATTTGTGGCCAATGGGGGCGCAGTGTTGACGTTGCCTAATTCAAAGATTAATATCCGGGTTTGGAGCGCATATGAAGATTATGAAAATGGATGTTGGGATTGGACCGAGTGCTTTTGGTTATCTCCATTTTTTAGAGAAGCTGGAGTAGGAAACCTTAATCCACATAAATTAATACCATTGCGATACAGTGACTATTCAAGAAATACTGATCCTGTTTTTGATTATGCGGTGCAAGACGGTGTGAAAGATTTGGGGGTCTAATGATTATCTAAAGAAGGAAATGCCGCGTGATAATACGGATATGTTAGGTGGGCAATTAGCCTGGAGACAACATGACGGCGGCCATACCGATTGGCCAAATATGAAACACTTTATTCTTTTGGCAAATAAAATGCTGAATTAAGAAAATTTAGGAGTTGCGAATTGAATAATTAAAACTCTGATATAATTCCAAACTTTATAACTGTATGGAAATTATGCGTTTTAGACCATTTTGCGCTATCTGATTAGACCTGTAAAGTAACGCACTATGTAAATTGAGTTTTGGCAATAAGTTGAGTAGAACGCATACAAAAGGTTTCGAAGAGTATAAAAAGTTACCATCGACAAGATAAAGAGGCAACAGCGGTAAAATGTTGTCTTGAATTCACTAAATTTTAAAAAATTAGAATTTAATTCTGTAGTAAAGTATATATTTATGAAATGTTTGTAAGTGGAACAAATTGTGCTATTTATATTTTAGTTCTTGAGAGAAATACTAAGACTCTGGTTAATAATTAGGTCTATATTTTTTTATCGTTTTAATTTCTGTTCAGATAAAAATTGATTTACTAAAAACCTTAACAATCTATTGAATTTATGCATGCGTACTTATTTCCTGGTCAAGGCACTCAATTTCCGGGCATGGGAAAAGAGTTATATGAAAAGTCAAAATTGGCTCAAGAATATTTTAAGCGAGGCAATGATATATTGGGGTTTTCAATTACTGATGTAATGTTTGAAGGATCTGCCGAAGATTTGAAACAAACAAAGTTTTCTCAACCTGCAATTTTTTTACATTCATATATTCTGACAAAAACCCTTGGTAATGAATTTAAACCCGACATGGTTGCCGGGCATTCTTTGGGTGAGATATCCGCCTTGGCGGCTGTAGAATCTTTAGATTTTGAATCGGCGCTAAAACTTATATCTAAGCGCGCCTTGGCTATGCAAAAAGTTTGTGAAGTCGAAAATACAGGTATGGCAGTTGTGGTGGGATTATATGATGTTATTGTAAGGGATATCTGTAAACAAGTAAAGGGGGTAGTTGTACCAGCCAATTATAATGCGCTATATCAAGTTGTTATTTCAGGTGAAATGAATGCCCTTAAAGAAGCTTGTGATAAATTAAGGCCAGGTGCCAAGGCAGTGGTAAATTTATCAGTAAGTGGTGCATTTCACTCGCCCTTTATGGAGCCAATGGTTGAAGAGTTTAGATCGGCCATTGAGGAAACAGAATTCAAAAAGCCTATTTGCCCTATATATCAGAATGTCACAGGTCGCCCAAGTGAAAATATTGATTTAATTAAGAAAAATTTAATTGATCAATTGACGCATCCGGTAATGTGGAGGCATACAATTCTGCATATGATAGAGGATGGAGCAACTGATTTCACGGAAATTGGCCCTGGACATTTTCTAAGAAGGCTTGTTCGTCAAATCGATAAAAATGTAAAAACCTACGGAATTTCATGAAGGTCCAAAACAGATAGCATTCTACTTACAGCATAAAACTTCATATTGTTTAAAATTATGTCTTTCCAATATTAATAGACATTATTGTAAAACGGCTTTGACATAATTTCTAATGACATATTTATTTTAAGTTATTGTATTCGTGAATCTACTGAAGTCGATTTGTTGACGAAATGAGCCTAAAAGCAGTCATATCTACAATTATATCAAATACACAGTATACACCGTTTTACAAATTAACCATGTTTGAACCATAATTTATATTATGTAAAATAGTATATTCCTTTCATGCTAAGAAATAATAAATATTATGATTATTAACGTCCTTTCTTTACCTCTCACCGATTATATTATTTCAAATTTTAAAATTACGAACTGCTTTCTATAGTTTTACCCCCGAGATACTAATCCTTAAAAATATCAAAATGAAAAAGGCCCCTTTTTTAATACTTTCACTCGTGTTGTTTTTTCTTTCAAGTTGCGGAAGCGAAGATAATATAGAACCTGCCGGCATAAATGAGATCATTATAGATCAGATAGAATATCAATTGACCGCTATAAACGACTCAGAAGTTACGGGGGTTGCAACATTTACCAGAGATAGTAACTACAATACCACCATATTAATTAAGCTGGATAATACCACCACCGACGAACACCCAGCCTATATACGTTTTAATAGTGCCTCCGAAGGCGGCGAGGTTGCCATAACCCTTACGGTTTGTACCTGTGCTGAAGGAACCACTGTTGTGACCAAACTGGACGATGGAACCCCTATTGATTTTGACGGGCTTTTAAAACTGGATGGCCATGTTAGTATCCAGGCAAGCAGTGAGAACCCTGATGTGGTCATTGCTCTTGCGGATATCGGAAGCAACGCTAATTAATTAAAACTTTACTCTTTTATAACATAGACGATCCCTACCTTCATAAAGGTCAGGGATTTTTTTTATGCCAAATAGAATATATTTTTTCCAACTGGTAATATGCCATACCCATTTCCCTTAAGCGTCATTTAAAAACAACTCATCGAAATATTTATTTATAACATTAAAATTACCAATTGCTTTCATTAATATTGTATCAGAAAATAACTATTAAAAAAAAAGAGAATGAAAAGAGCCCCTTTTTTACTACTTTTTGTCGCCTTGGCAATTCTTTCAAGTTGTAGCAGCGATGAAAATATTGAACCCACCGGAATAAATGAAATAATTGTAGATCAAATCGATTATGCATTAACTGCTATGAATGGATCCGGTATTACCGGTAAAGCTACCTTAACAAGGGATAGCAACGATAATACCACCATACTAATTGAACTAAATAATACCAATACAGAAGAACACCCGGCCAATGTACGCTTTAATACCGCGGCTGAAGGTGGCCCTATTGCCATAACCTTAGAACCATGTACCTGTGCCGTGAGCACTACAGTGGTAACCCAGTTAGATGATGGTACCCCAATTGATTTTGACAAGCTTTTAAATCTGGATGGGCATGTAAGGATCGAGGAGAGTAGCACTAACCCGGATGTTGTAGCTATTGCTGATATTGGTAAAAACGCCAATTAAGCATTCCAAACAACTTATAAATATTCCCTGGCTCTTAAAAAAGGCCGGGGATTTTTTATATTAACCACCTTTCATAGATAGTACTTAGGAGTAAGTAAAGAATAGTTGAAATGAACTCAAGGGTTTCCTCTCTTCAATTTTCTATGTTTAAAACCTATATTCAACAATAGTCCACCAATAATCATACCCATACCCAAAAAACTCCAGATAGTATAGGCCTCCCCTAAAAAAACCACTCCCACGATTACCGCAAAAAAAACTTCCAGATATTTTAAAGGTGCAATTGCATTTGTCTCCCCTATCTGAAAAGCTTTTGTCATGAAAAGTTGGCCAAAGTAACCAAAAACACCGAGGCTCAATAACAACAGCCAATCAATTCCTACAGGCGTATTCCATTCAAACATGGCTCCCACGCCTCCTATGATTGCAGCAATACACATAAAATAGTTTACTATAACCACTGGATGCTCCCTATTTCCAATCCTGCGAATAATGATATACACCAGCCCGCTAAAAACTGCGGATACAAGCACCAAGACCAGGCCAATAAACGGAACAGACTGGTCCAGCCCCTTTAACACCATTACCCCTAAAAAAGAGATCATAAAAAACAGCCATTGTATGGGTTTTACATCTTCTCTTAACAACAAAATGGCGAAAATAGCCGCAAAAATAGGAGCTATATAGCGCAACGCCACAGCGGAACCCAGAGGCATATAGTGCAGGGCCATAAAAAATAATACCATTGAAGTAGAGCCAACCAAACCTCTTATAACCAATAATTTACGATGTGTTCCCAAAACAGGAATTCCCCTGCTCAGCAAAAACCCGAAAGTAAAAAACAAAGAACCCAGAGACCTGAAAAAAACCAATTGGTAAGCGCTGTATATGGTAAGGAATTTCAAAAGCCCGTTCATCGCTGTAAAGGCCAGGGTGCTCAATAGCATATAATATATGGCCTTTTTAAGTTCCATAAATAGGTTTTAATTATGCAAACAAAATTGCGTGATCAAGGCACAGAAAGTTATCTTTAGAATTGCTCTGCCAGAACATAGGCTGTTTTTACAGTACTTATTTCTTTGGCAACATCTGTCCAGGCAAAATAGACTTTATCCTTTACCAATTCCATTTGAGGGAATCCCGTTTTGCGCGACCCATCCATTTCGGCAATTATTTTATAGTCAGATTTTTTTCCTGTACTTGCTATTTTTAATGCCTTTAATTGTGCCCCGCTATCTTTAGACTCCATCCAGCTTACTATTGCAGTATCAGCGTCCAGCAATAGAACATCTACCCGTCCTATGGCATTTCCTTCATCTACCAGTATCGGGCTGCCAAAATGTTCTCCTCCATCATTTGAAAATACCAGATTTACTTTAGGCACATCTCCCGCAGCAGTAAACCAGGCTACCGCCAAATTATTTCCCAAACTTGCCACCTTAGGCCCGTTCACCGGACACCCTTTTATTAGCCAGTTATCCTGATATATTGTTTTAGGGGCAGTCCACGTGCCCGCAACCTGTCTTACTATGCTCATATCCCTTATTTCCTCCTCAGAACGGTCTCTGTAAATCACTATCGGGCCGTTGGTGGTAATTGCTGCTGTAGTCTGACAACAATCGCAGGTCCGGTTATCCAATACAGTATCCATACTGACTTCCCCCCCTGCTGAAACTATGGCCGCCCTGACGGACATGGCGCCCCGGGATCCGTCCTCTTTTTCCAAGGTATTGCGTCCATCCAGCCAGGTTACAAAAAAGGAACTGTCCCTATATGGTACAGCAGATACAAATCCATGTTCAGTGGGTGTGCCATCGGTATGCAAAGGCATATCCGTCTCCCAATTTGTAGATGAAGCCGGAAGCACGTTTAGTTTTACGTCATAGGAATAAGCGCCCTCAGCTGATTTTTTGAGAACATGAGACAGTAGATTGCCATTATTTTCTACAATCATCGGAAAATCAGCCCAATTTACAAACCAGTCATCCCCCTGGAGGATCTCCCGGGAAGCCTGCCATTTTCCTTCCTTCATTACCGCATATTGTAAGCTAGTCAAGGTATCCCCTCTATTTTCTACCCATGACATCAGCATCTCCTCTCCATCAGAAAATAAATAAGGGAGCGAACTATTTTTTCCGACCGGGGCATCGACATGATTTACCTCTTCTACTAAACTTTTGCCTGGTTGGGCACAGGAAGTCAGGAAAAGTATTAAAATAACCGGGCAGTAACTAAAATAGTTTTGCATTTAATGCGTGTCTTTTAATTTTTGAATCACTTCCGGGGCATCCCAGCTTACCCCACCTACAATTTTTTCGACCTTCTCCCCTCCTTCATTATAAATAAAAGTAGTTGGAAGGCTGTTAATTTCTTGCTCTGCCCAGGAGCCGGTGTATTTAATAAACTTAAAATCAAATCCTCGTTTCTCCTTAAAGGCTTTAATAGTTTCCAAAGACTGGTCTGAAGCCAGTAAAAAGATATAATTTTCCTTTTCCAATATAGCCTGGGACCTTAGCATGGAGGGCATTTCTTCTATGCATGGCCTGCACCAGGTGGCCCAGTAATTAAGAAGTACCCTCTTTCCCTTATAATCGGCAATTGTGAGCGGATTACCTTCCAAATCTTCAAATTGAATTTCAGTTTTGGTCAATTGTTCTTTCAAAATACCTCCTTTATCCTCTGCTCCTTCCTCCCTAACGCCTGGCTTGCATTGTATTAGCAATAGAAGCAGAATTGCATATGCCGTAAATCGGAGTCTCATAAATTTCCATTATATGGGCCGAAAGTAAAGAAAATAATGAGCATTGAGAAAGGATTATAGCAAAAAGTAAACCCAAAGAGCTACTCTTCAGGTTCTTCAAACTTATTGTTTGCCAGTAAAATTTTGGATAGTTTTTTGGAGCCATTATTCTTGTACAAGTCGCGTATGAGTTTTTGTCGTTTGTTTTCGGAAATGTCCAGGGAATCAATCATATACCTCATCAACAGTATTTCTTTACGGCGAGTTTGCTCCGCAGCAAGATAACTGGGTTCGAATTGAAACAGCATCGGGCCTTCTTCCTCTTCAACTTCATTCCTTGCCTCTTTTTGCGGTGTATATTGCGCATAGCTGGTCTTAGCCAATAACAGTATACCAATAAAAAGAACTGTTCTAAGTACTTTTTTCATTTTTCCAAAATGTATTCAATCTCAAAGTACAAAAAACTCTTATATTAAACTCATTACGCCAGACAAAAGGCCTCTTAATAAGTTGTGCGCATTATTTGAGCCGCTCTTGGACAGCATTTTCTTAGATTTATGAGTATCTTGATGTTCGAATAACCTTAACCGTTCAATGAAAAACATTAGGCCCTTAATTATTATGGCATACTGTGCCTTTTCATATGGGCAGGATTATATAGATTTAGGCAAGTTTTATATAAGTACCACACCTCAAAATGCCTTTAACCAGGAAAATGCAGGAACAACGGCCATTCAGGAGTTTGGTTTCCAAGTGGATGTCCCTATAGTACTCGATAGTACGAATGCTATTTTAGTTGGTGGATTTGCAAACCGAACCGACCTGTTCTTAGACCCTTCTCTTCCTGAAATATCCAGGCTCTATGCAGTGGGTGCCAAAATAGGATTAAATCAGACCTACAATAAAAAATGGAGTGCTACCTACCTGCTTTTTCCTAAAATGGCCACTGATTTCTCCAGTGGTTTTAGACACGGCTTTCAATTGGGTATTCTTGCTCTGTTCAGTCAGAAGAAAACAAACAAGCTTAAATACTCCTATGGCCTCTTCTACAACAGTGAAGAATTTGGTCCTCTCATTGTTCCTATACTTGGGATTTACTATAAGAGTCCTAATGATAGATTGGAAGCCAATATACTTCTTCCACTTTTAGCCGATCTTAATTATACCCTCGGTAGAAGAACTAATATAGGAGCTAATTTTGATGGCATCGGCACCTCCTATGCCATATCGAATCCCAGCTTTCCAAATACCTATGTAAATAAAAACACCAATGAACTTTATTTCTATTTTGAATACGAATTATCTCCCATCCTAAACCTGCGTTTTAAAACAGGGTATACGTTCTTTAGAAATTATAGAATCTATGATAAAAACGACAAAGTGGACCTTTCTATGTCATCTATTTACTTTGGGGATAATAGAACCATACTAAATACTGATTTTGAGGATGGATTTGTTTTTAAAGCTGTTCTTCGCTATCGTTTTAACCTTCCAAATTAGGTATATTTTTACTTTAGAATATGAACACAAATCGACTTACTTATTGGTGTTTAACTATTATATCAAAATGATTATATAGCAGCAGGACACTAGTCTCGGGAAAATAGGCGATTAGTTTAGGTTTCGGTATTTTGTACGGGAAAAACTTTAAAGATATAAGCTTTCCTGATCGTGGAATCCCACATGCTCATATTAACAACCTTCATTTTTTCCTGACCATTTATCTCTATATCCTCAAGGTTCCTTATTATATTTATTTGAATACCGGTATCTTTAGTAAAAACAATTTTGATTAACTTCGAAATTCCTTAAGATTCCATTGTTACCTTTCGTTTTAAATATTTGAAAAGGACAATTACTTTTTTTACATCACACTAATGCTTCGACGGTATTGATCAGCCTAAAAAAATATATTATTTTTAAGAACAGCTGTTTTCTTTTTTCTATGGTATTTGTTCTATTCGCTCAAACGGCGCTAGCCCAGAACAAAACCGTTGAAACTGCCGGAGATGTATTGCTCTATGCGATGCCGGCGGTAGCACTGGGTAGTACCATCATTATTGGAGACGGTAAAGGTACCTGGCAATTTGCAAAAGGTTTTGTACTTAATCAGGCGGTTACCATTGGGCTGAAATATGCTATAAACAAACCACGCCCCTATGATAATGGGGACAAGTCATTTCCTTCCGGGCACACCTCGACTACCTTTCAAAGCGCGGCTTTTATACAACGACGGTATGGTTGGAAATACGGGATTCCTGCTTACCTCCTAGCAGGATTTACCGGGTATAGCCGTATTGACGCTCAAATGCATGATGGCTGGGATGTACTGGCTGGTGCCATAATTGGAATTGGAAGCAGTTACCTGTTTACCACCCCTTATGAGAAAGAACATATGGAAATCACTTTCAATAGCTGGGATGGCAATTATCTTCTTGGATTTAATTACAAATTCTGATCCATAAAAGAACATTTCCTAATGGTTATCAAGGCCCTCCGTCTTCATTACCCGGACTTTTATAGATTTACTGATGGGTGTCCGACTTCTATCTGCAAAGTGATCATATGGTACCAAAACGTTGGTCTCCGGAAAATAGGCCGCTAAATTACCTATGGGTATTTTATAAGGTAAGACTTTAAAATTATAAGCTATCCTTGTTTTATGATCATATGTACTGCTCAGATTTACAGCCTCCATTTTCTCAAAACTATTTTGCACCATATCCTGAGGGTTCATAAGCACAATCCTCCTTTCATTATATACCCCCCGGTATCTGTCGTCCATGCCATAAATCGTAGTGTTAAACTGGTCGTGAGACCGAATGGTCATAAGCATAAATTCATCTACCTCCAGCTTATGTTCCGGCAGCTTATTTATGGTTATTCTGGCCTTGCCTCCCGGTAGTTTACTGAAATTTCGTTCCCTTACATTATTTGGCAGATAATAACCCGCACCTTTAGCCCTGGATTCTGTGTTTTCAAAGCCATTGGCCACTTTATCTATCATTTCCCTGATTCTGCTGTAATCGCTTCCCAGGACTTTCCAATCTACCGCATGCTCCCCTTTAAAATAGGCCTCTGCCAGGCCTGCAATCAGCTCAGGCTCGCTTTTTAGTTGTTCAGAGGGTGCTTTCAATACCCCTTGAGATTTACGTACCCTGCCCATACTGTTTTCTACGGTAACGAAATGCTCAGTACTTCTGGCTTCTTTTTCAGAACGCCCGTAAGTGGGTAAAATCAAGGCTGTTTTTCCCGTAACCAAATGGCTGCGATTTAATTTGGTACTTACCTGAACTGTGAGCTTACATTTTTGAAGGGCTTCGCCCGTATAGTCGGTATCGGAGGCTGCCATTAAAAAATTACCTCCCAGAGCCATAAAAAGGCTGGCCTTTCCTTCGTGCATAGCCTTCATGGCGCCGACCACATCAAGACCTTCCCCGGTTGGAGGTTTAAACCCTAAATGGGTTTCAATTCGTTTGTTAAAATCCTTATCTACGTAGTGCATTATCCCCACACTTCGATCGCCTTGTACGTTACTGTGACCCCTAACCGGGCAGGTACCGGTAAAGGGTTTACCAATGGCCCCTTTTAATAATAATAGGTTTACATATTCCCTTATTGTTTCCACACCGTTCTTATGCTGTGTTAACCCCATTGCCCAACACACAATAATTTTCTCTTTATTCGCGAGTAAATTTACCGCTGCGTCAACATTTTCTACAGATACCCCACAAAGCTTTATAAGATCTTCCTCAGAGTAGGTGTCCAGATCCTCTAAAAACAACTCTGCTCCTGTCGTAAAATCATCAATAAATTTGTGATCAAAGACATTGCCCTTTGCCTTATCCAGTGCAGCTAGTTTTTTCAGGATCAATTTCAGCAAGGGAATATCCTGGTTTATATGAACAGCCATGTGCAGATCTGTAATCTGCTCTCCTGAACCTATAAGTCCCTTTAAGCGCTTAGGGTTCTTAAAATTCACAAGGCCTGATTCTTCGAGAGGGTTTATGCTTATGATACTTCCTCCATTTTCTTTGCATTTTTCAAGTGCTATAAGC
The DNA here is from genome assembly GCA_963793325.1 of uncultured Flavobacteriaceae bacterium. GTDB lineage: Bacteria > Bacteroidota > Bacteroidia > Flavobacteriales > Flavobacteriaceae > Eudoraea. Next base: position 809,519 of record CAWBZU010000002.1, on the reverse strand, counting down.
ATCCTGGGATGATTGGTCCCAGGGTTTTGTCCTGCTACAATAATTACATCTGCCCCATATAAATCTTCAAGTTTTACAGACCCCTTACCTATACCCAGAGTTTCGGACAAGGCTACCCCGCTGGATTCATGACACATATTAGAACAATCCGGCAAGTTATTAGTTCCATAAGCCCTTGCAAAAAGTCCGTATAAAAATGCCGCCTCGTTGCTGGAGCGACCTGAAGTATAAAAAATAGCCTCATCGGGGCTATTTAAGTTGTGCAATTCATCTGCAATAAGTTGAAATGCATCTTCCCAGAAAATTGGGATATAATGTATACTACCTTCTTTTAATATAAGGGGCTCGGTAATTCTGCCCAGGGCATTTAATTCAAAATCAGTTCTTAATGACAATTCCTCCACGGAATATTTCCCAAAGAACTCAGCACCAATATTCGAAGTAGTAGCCTCATCCGCCAGGGCCTTTACCCCATTTTCACAATACTCCCCTATCCTGGATGGTTTTTCAGGATCTGGCCAGGCACAACTTGGACAGTCAAATCCTTCCTTCTGATTGATATGCAATAAGGCATTCATTGTACGGTATACACCCATTTCCTTAAAGCCATGTTTCATAGCCGCTACAATCCCTTCCCTGCCTGCGGCAAAAGGTTTCGGGCCAGTTGTCCTGAGTGTGGAAAATGAATCTGGACCTCTTACGCAAACATTTCTTTTATAATTATTTTGCATCATATACTTAAAGTATTACTTTATATTATATCTGATTACTGAAATAGATATTGTCTTTGATGTACTCATTGCCATAAAACGTATTTGCGTTGTATATATGTCTTATAAATCCCGAATTACCTTATGTACAAGGTTTCATAATACTGCATTTTATGATCCTAAATGTACAACATATTCGGAATTCTTATTCCCCCTGTCATTCTACTCAAAAAATGCGAGGCTGACAAAAGTCATAGGTCTACTGAGATAGAACACAGAATTTTGTGATCAAAACCATTATTATTATGTCCACTAAAAATATTTCTCAAACCAGCCACGCTTCTAATGCGGTATATGGATTAGGTATAATTGGCGCTGCAGTTTATTATTTTCAAATGGCCACCAGTTTCTGGGCAGTTGTAATAGCGTTTATTAAAGCTCTCCTGTGGCCTGCATTTATAGTATATGAGGTTTTAAGATTTCTGGAATTATAAATACTATTTTCGTATCTTATATTGCTAAAACGCTAAGCTTTATGAAAAACCTTGTGCGGGCTATTGCTGCAGCAATTGGTGCCAGGAAAATTGGAGGTGGCCGTTGTGGATGTATTGGAACTGTGGTCGTTTTCCTTATACTTTATTGGTTGTTAGGCTATGTCTTCGAGGTGTTCTGAGTTAGAATTCCTGACATAATTCTTATAGATATCTTCCACACTATAGGATTCTTTAGATGGATTAATGTACTTTTGGCGGATGGTAAAAAAAGACCAATCCCAGCTGGAATTTGTGGCTCTAATGGCCGCACTTATGTCCATTGCAGCCTTAGCATTAGACGCTTTATTACCTGCCCTGGATATAATTGGAATTGCAGTTGGTGCCACTAACCCGGCTCATAACCAATTACTTATTACGCTTTTCTTTTTGGGCCTGGGAATTGGTCCGCTTTTTTTCGGCCCCGTATCAGACAGTTTAGGTCGTAAACCTGTTGTTTACATGGGGTTTGTGCTTTTTATTTTTGCCAGTGTTCTTTGCGTGTATTCCGAAAGCCTGGAATTGATGATTACCGGACGTATATTACAGGGCATTTCACTTTCTGCTCCACGAACTATTAGTATTGCCATGATCCGCGACAAATACAACGGAGATTATATGGCAAGGGTAATGTCTTTTGTTACTGTAGTATTTATCCTCGTGCCTATTATTGCCCCGGCAATGGGCAAATGGATACTTGATATATATGGTTGGGAGGCCATATTTCATGTACAGGTAGTGTTTGGCATCCTAGTATCCATCTGGTTCTGGAAAAGACAACCTGAAACACTTGTCCCTCGAAAAAGAACATCATTTCGAGCTAGTGTATTTATCTATGGCTACCGTGAATTACTCAACTACAAGCAGACTATAATTTTTACTATTATCTGGGGTTTTATTACAGGTTCTTTTTTAGTATACCTTAGCACTTCACAACAGATTTTTCAGGAGCAATACGCTTTAAAGGAATCATTCCCTTATATATTTGCTGCCCTGGCTATTACCATAGGAACTGCTACGCTGCTTAACGGCACCCTGGTTTTGCGTTATGGGATGCTACGACTGGTTACTGTTTCTATGGCCGCTTATGTCATAATCTCTTTGATATATATTGTTTTGTTTGCCAGCACAGGGAATCCGCCTTTTGGGATCCTACTTACTTTTTTTGCCCTGCAGTTCTTTGCCATTGGCTTTCTATTTGGCAACCTGCGCTCGCTGGCTATGGAACCTGTTGGACATATAGCCGGAATAGGAGCAGCTATCACAGGATTTATAGCAACCATTATGGGAGTGGTTATTAGCTCCTATATCGGGCAGTTTGTAATTGATAGTGTTCTCCCCATGTTTATAGGCTTTTTAGTATGTGGGTTGATATCATTTGGAATTTTAGCTTATTACCTCCTGGCAAAACGAGGTATTCATAGCCTTTTTTAATCTCGTATAAAGTAACCCCTTACAAATTAAGTTGCCATTCGTTTTGACATTAAATTAGACATATGATTATAGGGGGGCCGATTATTTGGTCCTTATTGTAACTATTATGAGTATGACTTATAAAATATTCGCTGTATAGCATTAAAAAACCCGCGGCAAAGAAATACACGCGGGTGTTTTTTGTGTTTTAATTGTTCTAATTTTCAATCAATCCCTGACCTTCTATCCAAGGAGCTCCTGCAGCTTTCACCTCAGATTCAAGAGACGGTAATTGTGATTCTACAAACCCGCTAAGTTTAGCTTTGATAGCCTTTAACTCAGCCCGGGCAACCCCAAAGGCCGCTTTGTGATTCGCGGTTGGTCCATAGGTACTTGTAGAAAGGGCCATTCTTCCAATAGAACTCCCCGAATTGGGACTGGGAGCAGTTCTTTCGCCTATTTCATTTTTAGCCGGATTACCATTCATTTTTGTGTTCATTTCCAAAAGCATAGTTTTGGCCTCGAACAACTTTTGCACCAGGTCTGCCGAAGGGGAAGTGGCATTTTGCAAAGCACGCTGCATAGCCCCAACTTTTAATTCACTTTGTGTCAATACGATATTTGTAGCCTTAAGGTCTTGTCTAAAAGCCTCATAAGTAACTCTGAATGCCTCAATTTCTTCAAAGGAAGCGCCTTTTAAGGCACCCTCGGCCAGTGGCAATACTTTAAAGTTCTTTGTGCTGCCCAACTGAAGCAACTGTCCATCAACCAGTTTAGACAAAGTAACCGAATAGTCTCCCGGAGTTACCATTATACTTCGATCATAATTATTCTCCTCAGAAGCTGGCGGCTTCAAGTCCTCCCCGCTTCTATCGGCAATATCCAATGCCCAGTTTATCCTGTTAAATCCTTTTTTATTAGTTCCCTTCACCATTTTGACTACCTGTCCTTTGCTGTCTTTAACAGTTAGCAAAATGACAGGTTGATCCTGTAATTTTTCAGCTTCCAAGGCGTCCCATCCGGGAAAAGGTATTGAGGTTTTCCCCTTCTCGGACAATTGCCTGATAGATTTTAAAGAGGCAAGTGAATCTTTTAAATAATAAGTGAAAATTGCTCCGAATGGAGGGTTATTTGCGGCATACTGGTTACTTCCCTGAGCGTAACGGGCTTGTTTGGGCACGTACCAGTAAGCCGGTTTTACATCAAACAGCGTTGCCTCATCATTCTTAACGGCAGTATTAAATTCCCTCAAAGGCGTTATATCATCCAGCACATAAAAGCCTCTGCCAAAAGATGCCGCAACCAGGTCGTTTTCCCTCCTTTGAATTGTGATATCCCGAATGGCGATGGTAGGTAAGCCCCCTTTTATCTGGTTCCAACTAGTTCCTCCATTAGCTGTAAAATATACACCATTTTCGGTGGCTGCAAAAAACAGGTCCTTCTTAATGTGATCCTGAACCAAACGCCATGTAAGCAATTGCTTTGGAAGATTTCCGTTGATTAAATTCCAGGTACGGCCCTTGTCGGTACTTTTTAATAAGTAAGGCTTATAATCCCCATATTTATGGTTGTCCAGGGCTGCATAAACGATATTTGCATCAAAAAGGTCTGCGCGAACATCATTTACAAATGGGGTTGCCGGAACACCTTTTATGACACTTAATTCTACTTTTCTCCAATTGTCGCCACCGTCTTCAGTAACCTGTATGATGCCATCATCAGTACCTGCATAAAGCAAACCTTCCTGTATCGGGGATTCCGCCAAAGAGGTTATACTATTATAATTAGACATGGCATTTACATCCCATGCATTGTCCCAGCTTTGTTGTCCACCCATAATGGGTAAGGCCAGGCGTTCCTGATTGCGTGTAAGATCCTTTGATATGGCCTCCCATTCATCCCCTCTGTTTTCTGATTTCCATACACGCTGAGATGCAAAGTAGATTCTTGATGGCTTATGCGGACTGACCAAAATAGGCGCATCCCAGTTAAAACGTTCCGCAGGGTCTCCCAAGGCACGTTGTGGCTGGATAAAAACTGTTTCACCGGTTGTCTGGTCTATGCGCCATAAAAAGCCTTGTTGGAACTCCCCATAGGTAATTTTGGGATTCCCCGGTTCAATAGCCGACTGGTGTCCATCTGCCCCCAGGGTAATCCACCAATCTGAATTTACTATACCGACTGCATTTCTTGTTCTGGAAGGACCTCCGTGCGAGCCATTATCCTGAGTCCCGCCATATATATTGTAGAATGGTTCACTATCATCTACGGCTACTTTATAGTACTGGGTTACCGGCAGATTTGAAATAAATTTCCAGCTTTTGGTAAGGTCAAAGCTTTCGTATAAGCCTCCATCTGTTCCAAAAATTACATAATTGGGGTCAGATGCTTTAAAAGCCATAGCATGACTGTCTACATGTTTTCCTTCTTCGTTCATGTTTTCGAACGTTTTTCCGTGATCGTCAGATATTTTTACATAGTTGTTCATCAGGTACAATCTGCCTTCCCGATGTGGGGATGCGTATAATTCCTGATAATAATGAGGGCCTGTACCACCGGAAACTGTATTGGATTGTTTGCTCCACGACTGCCCGCCGTTAGAGGAAACAAAAATACCCCCAGTCATACGTTCCAGTTCAATAGCAGCATAGATCATATTATGGTCAAAAGGATTCATGGCCAGACCAATTTTACCAAGTTTAACTTTTGGGATTCCGCTAGTTAATTTTTCCCAGGTCTCTCCTCCATCCGTACTTTTATGTATTCCTGATCCGGGCCCTCCACCCATATAAGCAGCTACGGTTCTGTGTCTGTCCCAGGTTGCAGCATATAATATATTTGGATTTTCAGGATCAATCAATAGGTCCGTGGCACCTGTCCATTGGTCATTCCCAAGGGTTCTGTTCCAGGTAAGACCACCATCCGTAGTTTTGTAGACTCCTCGTTCACCACCTTCACTCCAAAGTGGTCCCTGAGCAGCCACCCAGATAATATTTGAATCTTCCGGGTGAACCAAAATTTTAGAAATGTGTTCAGTCCTTTGAAGACCCATATTTTTCCAGGTTCCCCCGTCGTCATGGCTTACGTATATTCCATCGCCAAAACCTACATGACGTCCTCCTACATTTTCACCTGAGCCTACCCAGATAGTGCTTGGCTTAGATGCATCAATAGTGACACAACCTATGGAATAGGCAGATTCTTTATCAAAAACAGGATTCCATGTAGTCCCTGAATTGTTAGTTTTCCAGACTCCTCCAGAGCCTATTGCTATATACCATACATTCTCGTTTTTAGGATGAATAGCAATATCAGCCACCCGCCCGGAGGTAAATGCCGGACCTAAACTTCGAAAATTTAAACCTTGATAAGGGTCTTCTTTTGTTTCCTGAGCCTGATTATTATATAGAAACCCAAGGCTAAGTACTAAGGCAAGTTTAAAACATCTCCTGATCTTCATAAACGTATAATTTTTAGAAGCCCGAATGTAATTAAAATTTAACAAAATGTCTCTTGATTATATTTAAAATACTATTCAAAAGACAGAATATTCTGATATTACCTACATCACCTAAAATATTTTATATAGGAATAAAATAAGAAAAAGGCTATAATAATTATGAAGTTTTCAATTATGTAAAATATTTTGAACTATTGTAATATAATGAGTAATAAAATTAATATATCATCAAAACACCTTGCCCATTTATCATATCAATTTCATATAGGTTGCAGTGTCTTTTTCATTTTCTTATACTCCTTCCATTGCTTCGGGTCCAGTATAGTCCCCATATATTCCGTCTCCTGTTTTGATAAATCAGTAAGGCTGCTTTTCTTTTCATCAGGACTGGCAGCACTATGCTTTATTTCATTTTCCCTGACCAATATTTCAGTAATTTTTTTATAAACCGCCGATGCCTGCTCCACAGTCATCCCTAATTCGGCCTGATAAGCCTTCACCAGATTAGCAGCTTGGATCTCCGCATCTGTTTCAGGTATAACCTGGGCGCTTACAGTATGATTAAAAATCATGAAAAGGATAATGGGCAGGCCTTTAAAAAAGTATACAATTACATTTTTCATTATGGAAATTTTGTTTCCCAAGATAAGCATTATAATCAGCTTAATTCTATGGAAGGTTAACATATTTTACTATTGACAATTACCATTCCAAATTATAAAAACGTTTCTTTATATTAGCCACAAAAATATTGAAAGAATGTTAATCTGGGTCGCGTTTATTTTTCTGATTTTTATTTTCCTGGCGCTTGATCTGGGTGTGTTCAATAAAAAAGATCATGTAATCCGATCAAAGGAGGCAGGAATCTGGACTGCTATCTGGTTTACAGTAGCTATGAGTTTTAGTGGCGTCATCTATTGGCTTTTTTCCAATGGTATTATTAATAACCCAACAGGATTGACCCCCGCAGATGCCGTTTTAAAATTTATTACCGGATATTTAATTGAGCTCTCATTAAGTATTGACAATGTATTTGTTATAGCCGTTATTTTTTCAGCCTTTGAAATCCCTTCAGTCTATCAGCACAGAGTATTATTTTGGGGCATATTGGGGGCAATCATTTTCAGAGCTATTATGATACTCTTTGGCGTTGTGTTAATAACTCAATTTGAATGGGTAATATACGCATTTGGGGTTTTTCTCCTTTATACAGCATTTAAGATGTTACGCACCGGAAATTCCAATTTTAAACCCAAAGAATCATTTGTTTTTAAACAGATCAAAAAGATTTACCCAATTACCACAATAATTAGCGGTCATAGTTTTTTTATAAAAAAAATGGGGTTAACAGTCGCTACTCCTTTGTTTGTGGCACTTATAGTAATTGAATTGACAGATGTGATGTTTGCTTTGGATAGTATTCCCGCCATCCTCGCAATAACAGCAGATCCCTTTATTGTATTTAGCTCAAATATCCTTGCCATATTAGGATTGCGTTCAATGTATTTTCTTGTTTCCCGAATGCTCTCTAAATTTCGATTTATCCATTACAGCCTGGTTGTTATATTGGCCTTCGTTGGATTTAAAATGCTATTTGCTGATCACCTTCATTTCCCCGAATGGATTTCCCTGACAATTATTGTGGTTTCGCTTTTAACGGGAATTGCTACCTCTTTACTAATTCCGCAAAAAGGAAAATCGGATGAAGACATTTAAGGAAAGTCCTTAGCTTAGCAATGTAATTTAGCCATCCCAATGTACTCGAGAACCTTTAACTCAAGCGTTTTATATGTTTCCAATTGTTGCAGAATTCGTTCCTTAGCTTCTTCATAGAACAACGAATGATCCTTCAAAGCCCTGATTATTTCAAGATTTGATTTTTTTAAATTCTCCAGGCTTTGTTTTATAGATTCCATTCGATCGTACAACCTTCGGGTTTTAGGCTCACATATGTACGATTTTAATTTTTTTTCAAGGAATAACAGTCTGTTATTGTTGCGTTCCAGCTTCAACAAAGCACTATTAATGCCGGAATTCATCGGAACATTAGATATGGGTCCTGTTGCGGTCATTATAATCTGATTTTGGGGATATTCGTTTTTATTAATTGACGATTTAAGGTACGAAATTATTGACAAAAAAAGAAAGACAAAAATGCTCCATCTGAAACTTTAACTATTTCTTTATAAATATTTAACTTTTTCCTGTTGTTGCCGCCTGCCACGGGGAAAAGAAATGTTTATTAAATTGTGTCTGGGTATATTTGGGCAAGTCCCTACAACCAGGCCTGAGTTGTTGTTTTTGAGTCTTTCATGACAACTAAAACTAATGTGATCCTTCCTCGAATTCCAGTCCTGCGAGGACCTTATTCCACTCGTCTGAAAAAGGGGAGCGATAGAGTTCTTTTAACAACCTGCGCCGTTGCCTGTCGGAAATATTTAAAGTATCCATCATCTCCAACCTCTTTTGAATAGCAAAAACCCTTGCTTTCTTTAATTTCATTCGATCTTCAGGAGGAATTACCAGATCTGACTCAAACTGCTCAAGGGTCGTTCTTTTTTGAACCGAAAGCCCTTTCTTGTCCTGATTATTTTGTCCCTGCTGACTAAAACCTATCGCACCAACGGCTAATAAAAAAACAACAATGTTTAATTTTCCTGAAAGGGATATAAATATGAATTTCATAAATAGTGTTCTCTTTGGCAAAGTACTGATTTATAATGAAAAGTAGTATAAAACATAGGTTTCAGAACCGGAAAACGATTCAATTATTCACTTTATCGTTTCTGGAAATAAGCTACCTTTGGTAAAAGAAAAAATCCATTTTAAGCTTTGAATTCCTATTCGAGATTCCTGTTTTGTTTTATAGTATCGCTCCAGGTTTTGAGCGCGCAACAATCTGTTACTTCCGCCAAAATTGGATTTGTCTTTGTCTCAAACAATGTTGATGGCACTATTGACGGATTTCTTTCCTCATCTAAAATCTTTCCCGATGATCTTACAAGTTCTGAATTCGAGGGCTCAGTTACCGTCAATACTTTAAAAACAGGGAATTTTATTCGCGACTGGCATTTAAAATCCAGCAAATATTTTGATGAAGAAGAATATCCGATTATCACTTTCAAAAGTACCGAAGTAATCCCCATTGAAAATGGACTGGAAGTCATGGGTGTTTTAACTATAAAAGGAATTTCCAAAACAATAAGCTGGCATCTTCAAAAAGATGGAAATACATTAAGGGGATCGACCTCCATATTTAGTTCTGATTTTAATATTGAGATCAAAAATGGACGTGAAGCGAATAAAGTAGAGATAACTCTTATTCTAGAACTTGGGTAATATACTTTAACAAGGCAGATCTTAAAAAATACAATAATTTTCCGGGACTATTTTTTAAATATCAATTTATATATTTTACCTACACCCCAGTTTCCCAGCGGAAAATAAAGTGCAAAGAAAAGTGCCATCCCCAATGTAAAATTTCGAATCCCAAAAAGTTGATCCAGAATATTGTCCGGAAAAGCATAAGATGTCTTAAAGAAGTAGCCTGCAAATTCTAAAAAACCCATGGCGACAAGTCCGTATGCATATTGCCTGTGAAAAGGAAGTTCCCGCAATAATAACGAGACAGGTACCATGTAGAGTATGTAGCAGCTTATAACCTGCCACCAGTTGTTAAACCTCGCTATCTCAACCTCGGTACCAAACCAGTTCATCAACATTCCCCATGCGAAATAAATTATACAATACAAAAGCACTAATCTGCGGTCTGCCATTAATTTACTGAGCGCCCGGGAGAAGAAGGGTTTCATGGTTATTTTAAACTTCTTTTTCTATTAATAATGGCCATGGCATCGCTCACTGTCTGCATTTGGTCCATATCATCATTCTCAAGTGTAATATCGAAAGCATCTTCCACATCCAGTACAATATCCACCAGATTAGCAGAATTTATATTGAGCTCATTGATAAAATGACTGTCGGGGGATATATCTTCTACCCTAACATCCTCGGGTAAATAGGGCTTTACAATCCCCTTCAATTGTTGATAATAATTTTCTTTTTCCATAAGTATAAATTAATCCTTAAATATCTTAAAAATAACACAAGCATTTACATCTCCAAAGCCAAAACTGGCCTTTGCTATTGTTTCTGGCCTGAATTTTATGGTTTCAGCCGGAATACGTGATTTATGAACTAATTTTTCTATTTCCGGATGCAAATCTTCAATATTTGGGTTCCCGAAAATTTGCCCTTCTTCAAATTGCAAAACTGCGGCGACACATTCCATGCTTCCCGCAGCAGCAAGACCATGACCCATAATGCCTTTGAAGGAATTTAAATATGGGAAATCGACACCTGAACGTTCCAAAGCCAGGCTCCAGTTAAGCACTTCTACCGGATCTTTTCCGGTAGCCGTTAAATGACCATTAATAGCCTCTATATCTTTACTTTCTATTCCTGAGTTCTCCAATGCCATTTTAATGCAACGTTGAACAGAAAGACTATTAGGAGCCGTCATACTCCCTCCACCTCTCTGACCTCCACTATTGACAGCCCCCCCTAAAACTTCGGCGTATATTTTTGCACCTCTTTGTAGAGCACTTTCCAATGATTCTAAAACAAGTGCCCCTGCCCCACTTCCCGGAACAAAACCGGAGGCTGATACACTCATGGGTTTGCTGGCCTTAGCAGGACTGTCATTATAATTTCTGGGTAGTATACGCATGGCGTCAAAACCTCCCCATACATACGGACCGCTGTCACTGCAGCTCCCTGTTAATATTCGTTTAGCCTTCCCTGATCGAATCCGGTCATAGGCCATTATTACTCCTTCCGTTCCTGTTGTACATGCCGATGAATTCGTAGTCACCTGATTACCTGAACCAAGTATGCCGCCGAGATATGCGCTTATGCCACTTGCCATAGTCTGAATAACAGAAGTACTTCCCAATCTTTTTGTATTCCCTTCATCCACAAGATGAATTGATTCGCGAAACTTGTCCACCCCCAATATACCGGTTCCAAAAATGATTCCACTATCCCAATCGGGCTCTTCTTCCTCAGCTTTGCTTAAACCGGCATCAGTCCAGGCATCTGTGCCGGCTATTACTCCATAAACCAGCCCACTTGCATTTAATCCTCGTAATTGCAATTGGGTGAAGTATCTATTAATATATTCTGATGTAAGTTGTGGTTTTCCAGCAACTTGACATCCAAAATTAAGGTCTTGCAGTTCCTGATGAAAACTTATCCCAGTGAGCCCTTCCCTGAGGCTTTTGGTGAAGTCACCAAGCCCTACCCCATTTGGGGCGCAAATACCCAAACCTGTGATTACCACCCTATGCTCCATGAGATGAATATTTTATCATTCCGGCCAATTCTCCTTTGCACACCAACTCATTAGCTGCATTATACATTTTTACCTTGCACTTTAATTTATTGAATCTGAAGTAAAGCTTTTCCGAGTTTACATATACCGTATCCCCGGGGTAAACCGGCTTATAAAATTCCATTTCTGAACTGCTGAATGCCACCGCAAGTTCATTTGTGTTAGTTTCAGAATGTTCAGAAAGCAAGAAAATACCGAGGCAGACCAATCCGATTTGAGCACAACATTCCGTAAGTATAACACCAGGAGTAATCGGATGCTGTTTAAAATGACCTCTGTAAAGTTCCATATCCTTATTAAACTTAAAACTCCCGCTAGCTCCATCAATATCAACATGTGACAAGGTATCCACAAATAGAAATGGCTTGTCATATGGAAGCTTTTCAATGATTTTATTAAAATTCATGAGTTCTGATTATCTTAAACTTTCACCTCCATCAACCTTTATCACAGTTCCATTAATCCATTTAGCCTCCTCAGCACACAGCAAAGAAACTACATCAGCTACATCTTCCGGGCTGGTAAGGCGTCCATACGGGTTACGCAATTTCGCCTGCTCTATCAGGGTTGCACTCCCCGGGATTCGCCTAAGCGATTCCGTGTCTGTCACTCCGGCCTGTATACAATTGGTTTTTATCCCTAAAACAGCAAATTCCAATGCCATATTCCTGGCAATAGCCTCGAGGGCTGCTTTCGCTGCGGCAACCGCTCCATAATTAGAAATAACTTTTGCAGAACCCTCACTTGTAAATGCAATGATTCGGGAATCGTCTGCAAAAAGCCCTGCCTTTAAAAGTGCTTTTGCCCAGTCGTATAAACTTATAGCCATTGCGTTTATTGTAATTTGAAAATCCTGGTTACTCAGTTCTTGTTCATTTGGGTCATACATAGGCTTCAGGTTACCTTTTGCAATACTATGTACTAAAACCTTAATCTTGTGACCGGAAGGCAAAAAGTCATTAATTTCTTCGATTAATTCTTCTCTGCTAGCCTGTTGTATAGCATCCTTATTAAAGGTTTTAAACAATACCCCTGAGGAGCCAATTTCTTTAAAAGACTTTTCTATGTCTGGCATATCCAAATTGCGGTCCCGATGAACAACAAGGATATGGTATCCTATGCCTGCCAGTTTTCTGGCAGTAGCAAGGCCAAGACCTTTGCTTCCTCCAAGAATAAGCACCCATTGATTTGTTTTCACTTTGTTCAAATTATTATTTTTTTATGCCTACCATTCTAATAATACCCTTTGAGCTGAAAACCCGGGCCCAAAACTAAGCATCAACCCCTGCTCACCTTTAGCCAGCTTTTTTTCCAGAAATCGTTCCAGAACATAAAGAACGGTGGCACTGCTCATATTGCCATAAAGGCGTAATGTTTCACGCGTATCGTCTATATTTTTACCCAGTTCCCCAAACAAATCCTCCACGGTCTGGACTATTTTCCTTCCTCCAGGGTGAAAGATCAAATGATCAACCTGTGTAATAGATGTGTCGTTCTTTTCCAAAAAGGGATGTACAATTTCTGGAAAGTGTTGTGCTATGGTTTCTGGAACAGATGGGTCGAGAATCATTTTAAGCCCTGTGTTGGTAAGATCAAAACCCATCAAATGTGTGGCATTTCTAAAATGATACATTTCTTCCGCAACTATAGCTGGACCTAAAGCATCTTCTTCAGAAGAAAGCAGCACACATGCGGCTCCGTCTCCGAATATGGCAGCACTAACCATGTTTGCCATTGAGTAATCTGAGAGTTGAAATGTTGCCGTAGGGCTTTCTACAGCTATTACAGCTGCTCTTTTGTTGGGATTTGCCCTTAAAAAGTTTGCGGCATAAATAAGTCCCGAAACGCCCGCAGCACAACCCATTTCAGTTACTGGTAATCTGATAATATCCTGCCTTAACCCAAGATCGTTTATTATATAGGCATCAAGAGAAGGTATCATAATACCTGTACAACTTACGGTAATAATATAATCAAGAGAATCCGGACTCCAGCCAATCTTACGAAGTGCCTTTTGAAGAACAGAAGTTCCCAGTTTTTTTACTTCTCTTACATAAATATTGTTTTTTGCTTCAAGGCTGGTCGCGGTAAAGACTTCTTCAATATCCATTATTCCGTAGCGTCTGTCTACAGCGGCACCCTCAAATACCTTAACTACTTTTCTTCTAAACCTTTCTTCTTGTCCGCTAAGCCACAACTCAACAAATGGTAAGATATCTTTGGTTTCTCTACAGTAAGGTGGCAATTCTTTCGCCACAGTTCCTATACGTACACTATTCATTTGTCTGGTTTAGTCGCACAGTTCGCATCACCCATACATATCTAAAGGCCCATTTCCAATTAATTGAATGAGTTATATGGGGTAAATCCTTTGAAAAAGAAATTAAGTCCTTATTCCTGAATCCACTTTTAATAGAGATGAGACCATCGTGTTTCGCAATTTTTGTTTTTATAAAAATAGCACTAAACATTTTAAAAAGATAATATGCAAGCACACTTCTATGTAAGTCATTGATAACCACCCCTAGATTGGCCAATTTTGTGAATTGCGATAAGAATGATGGAATTTGTTCATTGCTGAAATGATGCATAGTAAGTGTGCACAGCAGGATGTCGCAGTTGATATCCAGTGGTTCTAGCGTTAGAATGTCCTGTTTTAAAAATGTAATCTCAGGAAAATCAGCTGATAATGCCTGACCAATTGATATGGCATTTTCGCTAAGATCCAGCCCTATTAACTCAACCTCCACCGATGATTTTCTAAAATATATGGCCAGTTCCCTTAGCGTTTCTCCATCTCCACAGCCCATATCCACTATAGTGTAACAATTCTTAGGGTATTCTTTTATGAGCTCAGAAACTTTTTCGATGGTTATTGCATTCCCTCCCAGATAGCGATTGCTTTTATTGATATCCTTAAAAACCTGCCGGAGTGTATCCATATCCACATTTGGATCATCCATTAACTCCATTTCCCTATTTCTATATTGCAGGTCTATCATGTAGTTATTGGTTTACCATGAGTCCTCTTAATTAATGTCCTGATAAGTCCCGGTGATTTTGTAAGGGTCCCCATAAGCAGGTTTGAAACGCCAGGGCTTAATAATACGGATTGCAATATCCTCCCTGTTTGTAATCGTCGCCTGAAGGTATGCGCCCATTCCTTTTCATAATCTGTTTCCATTTTGCTTCGGCTATAGTCTAAATTCTTGAAAAAAGAATCTATTCTCTCAGATACCATTTTAGCACTGTGAATGGCCATAGCCATACCATTTCCACAAAGTGGATGAATTAAACCCGCTGTATCCCCACACATCAGCATATGTGATTCAACAGCCTCTTTTCTTTCAAATGATACTTGTGCAATGCTCATAGGTTCATCAAAAAGGGGCTGTGCTTTTTCAAGAAATTGATTCAGAAATATGTTTCTGGAAATGACATTAGAATTAAATTTATCAATACTTTTTTCGGTCTTGAAACTTTTATAAGTGACCAAATAACAAAAATTAACGGCACCAGACTCCGTTTTGGACAATCCACCATAACCCCCCTCGAAATTGTGCAGGGCTACGAGGTGGTCCGGGAATTCGGGTAAAGAATAATGTGCCTTTACCCCTAACCACGGGGTGTTTTTGCTTATAAAATCCCGGTTCAATTGTTTATCTAATCCCGATCTTTTTCCGTAAGCCCCTATAACCACACTGGCTGTATAACAGTTTTCCTTATCTGTGTATACGCTAAAAGATTCTTTTGAAAAAGTGACATTGTTTACAATTTCAAATTCAACAGTAACCCCGACAGAAAGTGCCTTTTTGTAAAGGATGTGGTCAAAAGCATATCTGCTAATTCCAATACCTCCCAGGGGTAATTTTGTCTGAAGCATCTTTCCTGTTCTTGTGGACAGTTGCAGGGTGTCTATAGAAACCGTTTTAGGCAGTGCAATACCAAGCTGTTCCAGATAAGGTATTATCTCATTGGATACATATTCCCCGCATACTTTGTGATGTGGGTAGGTATAACGCTCCAGAAGCAACACATTATACCCTTCTTTTGCCAGATGTAGCGCTGAGGTCAGTCCGGCTAACCCACCACCTATTATGATTATATCATAGTGATCCACGTAATGAAGATAGTGGTTTTTAAATCAAAAAACCCGACTTGTAAGTCGGGTTTAAAAAAATAGAATTACTATTTATAAACTATCAATTAATTAGCCTGAGCCTTGGCATCTTCTATCATTTGTTTATTGGCTGAAACACCAATTTCCACTCTTCTGTTTTTAGCTTGTCCTTCTTTTGTGGCATTGTCAAATCTGGGTGATGCTTCCCCAAAACCCTCAACAGACATTCTGCTGGATGCAACACCCTGTGCTGTTAAATATTTAGCAACGGCGTCTGCACGTTTCTTTGATAAATTCAGGTTATAATTATCGTCACCTACGCTATCTGTATATCCCTGTATCATTAAATTAGTGTCCGGGAATTCCAAAAATATTTCAGCCACCTTATCCAGATTTGACTTTGCCTCCGCAGTTAAATTAGAACTGTCGAACGCAAAATTTACTCCACTTTTATCGTCAAAAATAATATGAATTCCTTCACCAACACGCTTGACATCCGCACCGGGAATTTCAGTTTCAATTTTCTGGGCTTGCTTATCCATATTATTTCCAATAAGTCCGCCAGCCACTCCGCCAATGGCAGCACCAATTAAGGCACCTCCTATATTGCCGCCGATAAGGCCACCAACCAGAGCTCCTCCCGCGCCGCCAATGGCCGCACCTCTTTGTGTTTTATTGGAATTTTTTATTGCATTACAGCTGCTGTTTAATGTTAGAAACATCATAGCAACCAATAGGATACTTGTAATTTTTCTTGTCATCTCAATACTATTTTAGTGTTAAATTTTAAAGCTTTACATCGTTAGAAACCTTGTTTAATGTAAGGACCACATCAAAAGGTTGCCCATCATAATCTACCTTAACCCTAAAAACAGCATTAGATTCATCCAGGCTCTCAACGGTCATGCGATAACCACTTTTCTCTCCGCTAAGAGGTTTGTTTTTATCATCTACCAATTTAAACTGGAGTTCGGTACTACCATCACCAGGTTCATAGAATGACCATAAAATACGATGAGTACCTTCCTCACATCTCTCAGATCCATTTATAGAGAATCTGCCAGTCCCATTGTTGGGAATAAAAAGCCATTCACCCCCTTTGAAACAGGGAGAGTCCGCAATTCCAAATAAATCCGCCTTATACAGGCCTTTTTCTCCAACAAAGCGAATATCTGTCAGGGACCAGGTCCCTTTCAGCATTTTTTTCTTCATTTGAGCAGGTTGGGAAGTTGCCGTAGCTGTTGAGCCACATGAGACTACCAGCATTGCCAGTACCAAATAAATTGTATTTTTCATAAAAGAGATTTTGTGAAGATTTTAGAAGTAGCTAAAGTACAAAATATGTTTATTTAAATATCGCAAAAAACAAATATCACATCAATATTTTAGTAATTCAATTAATGAGTTAAGAAACCTTACTTTGGGCAGGTAATTATTTTCCAAAGCTTTGGCAAATGGCACAGGAGTTTCTATGCTAGCAACGCGTTTTACAGGAGCATCTAAATATTCAAAACACTCTTCCATAACAAGGGCGGATATATCACTTGCAATTCCGCCAAATAAACTATCTTCCTGAAGGATAATCAATTTTCCTGTTTTTTTGACAGATTCGTAAATAGCTTCAGTATCCATGGGCTGCAGCGTTCGAAGATCTAATAAATCTGCCAGAATTTCCGGATGTTGTTCCAGACATTCCAGAGCCCAGTGAACTCCAGCCCCGTAGGTCACTATACTCACCTCTTTTCCTTCTTTCAACAAGGCAGCTTTTCCAAAGGGCAAGGTGTAATAAGCTGTAGGGACTTCCTGATAAATGCTGCGATAAAGTGCTTTGTGTTCAAAAAACATGACGGGGTTTGGATCATTAATCGCGGTTGCCAAAAGACCTTTAGCGTCATAGGGAAAAGCAGGATAAACCACTTTAAGCCCTGGGGTTTTTGTAAACCAGGCTTCATTAGTCTGAGAGTGAAAAGGTCCGGCCCCTACTCCCGCTCCGCATGGCATCCGAATGACTACATCTGCGTTCTCACTCCACCTGTAGTGGACTTTGGCAAGGTAATTCACTATAGGATTGAAACCAGAACTTACAAAATCGGCAAATTGCATTTCCATGACACACTTCATTCCGTTAATGGAAAGGCCCATGGCTGCGGATACTATAGCCGATTCACAGATAGGGGTATTTCTCACCCTATCCGCACCAAAAGCCTCAACAAATCCTTCTGTAATTTTAAAAACACCTCCATAATCAGCAATGTCCTGCCCAAGTATCACCAAATTCTCATGCTTTTCCATAGATAGCTTCAGGCCTTCGGAAATTGCATCCACCAGGCGTATATTTTGCACCTCACTATTTGGTTTAATTTCCTGGTATTTGAACTCTTTATAGACATCATTTAACTCTTTATTTTCATCATATTGAACTTCTCCTTCAGCAAAAGCCAGCTGGAGATTCTCATCTATTTCATGAATAATTTCCTTTTTCATTTCAACTTCCATTTCTTCTGAAAGAATATTTTGCGTTCGAAGATACTCCACATAATTTTCCAGTGGATCTCTGGCAGCCCATTCTTCCAGCAAATTCTTTGGAACATATTTAGTACCACTTGCCTCTTCATGTCCGCGCATTCTAAATGTTTTGAATTCCAATAAAACTGGCCTTGGGTTTTTTCGGATGCTTGAACATAACTCCTGAACCTTACTGTAAACTTCAAGAATATTATTTCCGTCGATAATATAAGCTTCCATGCCATAGCCCTTTCCTTTATCGGCTATGTGCTCACATTTAAACTGTTCACTAATTGGTGTTGAAAGTCCATAACCATTGTTTTCCACACAAAACAATACCGGTAAATCCCAAACTGCAGCTACATTGAGTGCCTCATGGAAATCTCCCTCGCTTGTTGCGCCTTCACCGGTAAATACGGCTGTCACTTTTTGCCTTTTGTTCATCAGATCTGCCAGGGCAATACCATCTGCAACCCCTAGTTGTGGCCCAAGATGGGAAATCATTCCTATTATATTATATTCCTGAGTTCCAAAGTGAAAACTTCGATCACGGCCATTTGTAAATCCACTGGACTTCCCCTGCCATTGGGCAAATAAACGGAATAAAGGAATTTCCCGGGTCGTAAAGACACCAAGGTTTCTATGCATCGGAAGAATGTATTCATCCTTGTTCAAAACACTCGTCACGCCTACTGAAATAGCTTCCTGACCAATTCCGCTAAACCATTTGGATATCTTACCCTGACGTAAGAGAATTAACATCTTTTCTTCAATCATCCTGGGCTTCAACATCCCCCGATATAGCTCCAGCAACTTTTCCTTGCTAATTCCTTTGCTTAAATATTGCATATTTTAACGAATAGATTGTAAGCGTATTTCGGGTATAAATGTAACAAAATTGCCCCTGATAAAACAGCAGAAGTCTCATGCATATTTACCCTTAATATTTATTAACTTTGAAAGCACAAAAAAGTAATAAAAATGAGCAGTATTCCCAGTGTTGACTTAAGAGATTATGTTAGTGGGCAACCCGAGCGAAAAGAAAAATTTATCAACGAAATAGGCAGCGCCTTTGAAAATATAGGTTTTGTAGCCTTGAGTGGTCACTTTCTTTCAGATGACCTGGTCAAAGAACTGTATGGGGAAGTTAAAAAATTCTTCGACTTACCACAGAACATAAAGGATTCTTATGAAATAGATGGTATTGGCGGACAAAGAGGCTATACCTCATTTGGGAAGGAGCATGCCAAAGGAAGAAAAGAAGGTGATCTGAAGGAATTTTGGCATTTTGGTCAGTATGTTGAAGATGACCCCTTACTGGAGAAGGAATACCCTGAAAATGTAACCGTAAAAGAGTTATCATATTTCAATTCTGTGGGTAAAGAAACCTATAAGATGTTGGAAAAAACTGCTAAATATGTTTTAAGGGCATTGGCCCTTCATCTGGGTCTGCCAGAAAATTATTTTGATGACTATATTAAAAATGGCAATTCCATATTAAGACCTATTCATTATCCTCCCATTGTGGAAGAACCCAAAAATGCAGTAAGAGCTGCAGCCCATGGAGATATCAACCTCATAACTTTATTAATGGGGGCACATGGGAAAGGATTGCAGGTTCAAAATCATAAAGGAGAATGGGTAGATGCCATTGCCACACCAGATCAGCTCATGATCAATGTTGGTGACATGCTTTCGCGTTTATCTAATGAAAAATTAAAATCTACAGTGCACAGGGTTGTAAATCCACCTCGAGAATTATGGGGAAGTTCCAGGTATTCCATACCATTTTTTATGCACCCAATAAGCAGTATGCCATTGAATTGCCTTGATAATTGTATTGATGAAGAGCATCCAAAATTATTTGAAGATATCACCGCAGGTGAGTTTTTGAATGAACGTCTTATTGAGCTAGGATTGATAAAAAAGTAAATTATTACTTCAGTTAAAAGTATATATATAATTGTATTTTAGTGTATTAAAATATATATTAACTATTTAATTAAGACATATTTTTAGGATAAAAATGGATTTAAAGGATCAATTAAAGAACTTATTCCCTCAGCATATCTCTTCAGAAGATGAAAATATTTCTGAAAAGAATCCGGCTATATGGCTGCAGGAAGAACCCATCATTTGCAAATACGAAAAAAGAAAAGGCAAACCAATAACAATTCTGGAAGGATACAACGGTGCCGAAAAAGATTTTAAAAAATTAGCTCAGGATTTAAAGAAAAAACTGAGTGTTGGAGGAACATTTAAAAACAATTCTATAATAATTCAAGGAGATTACAGGGATAAAATAATGAATTTGCTCCAAGAAATGGGTTTCAGGACAAAAAGGGTTGGAGGTTAATCAAATTGCTGTTTTTTTTACGAAATAAATGAAATAAATTTTTCGGCAGAAATATCATCAGGTTTTTCTGTTAATTTGTTTTTATTTTTTTCGATTAAATGTTACTTTTAGCTGTTATAAACTAAACAACCTAAAATAATGAGTTCCCAACTGCATATTACCAACGGGGATAATTTTACCCACAAGTTAAAAACACTAAAACTTAAGGGTGATATTATTACTTGGCGGGAAATGCTTTGTGAAGGAAAAACAGAAACCAATGTAGGCAGTGAATCCTTTTGGAAAACACGTTTTGAATTTCTTCACAAAAATTATAAGGTTAGTAAATCCTGGTTTGTTGAAAAAACACTGAAAGAATATCGTTCACTATGTAATCATAAGCAACAGGATCAGATTGTACTTTGGTTTGAGTATGATCTGTTTTGCCAGATTAACATGCTTGCGGTATTAAGCTGGCTGAAGAAACATCGGCGATATGCAGAAATTTATTTGGTGTGCAGCGGTGATGAAGATGAGACAAGTCGTTTATACGAACTTAGCGAATTAAGTGATGAGCAACTACTGAATTCATACAAGAACAAAATAAAACTTTCGCAGAACGATATAGAATATGCAGATTATGTCTGGCAATTGTATTGCAGTGATAACCCCATACGTCTTGAAAATTTAATGGATTTTGAAAATTATCAATTTAATTATCTTTCTGATGCCATTAAAGTTCATCTAAGGCGGTTTCCTTCCATAAAAAATGGCTTAAACGAATTGGAGAATCGGGTATTGGAATATTCCATTCGTCAAAAACCAAAATCTAAAAAGGAACTTTTAAATAGCCTGATACAAAATCAGGGGTATTATGGTTTTGGGGATACCCAGTATGAGCGTGTAATAGCTAATCTACGCCCTCTTTTTTCATCTTTCAATCCGGTGCGGTTAACTACAAAGGGGAAAGAAATCCTTGATGGAAAAACAAATTATTACTCTCAAATAAGAGACAACGAAGATTACCTTGGAGGTGCTCTGAAATATAATTTCTTATACAATACTGAGTCTGACAGAATTTTAAAACTGTAGTATGCAATTGAGTGCATCCGAACTCATCTTAAATGCTGATTCCAGCATCTACCATCTTAATTTACTACCCGAAGACCTGGCTCATACAGTTATCGTTGTGGGCGATCAGAATAGGGTTGCCCAGGTCTCAAAATACTTCGATACAATTGAATTAGAAAAAGGGAATAGGGAATTTATAACCCATACTGGCACTCATAACGGAATACGGATTTCAGTAGTATCCACAGGCATAGGCACAGATAATATTGATATTGTCATGAATGAGCTTGATGCCCTGGTAAACATTGATTTTAAAACACGGACCATAAAGGAAGACAAAACAAGTCTGGATATAATCAGAATTGGCACATCCGGCGGGATTCAACCGGATATTGAAACAGATTCGTTCGTATTAAGCGAATATGCCATTGGTTTTGACAATGTGCTTCATTTCTACGAGAGCGAACATATTCAATACCCCGAAATGCAACTTGCTTTTATTGATCATACAGACTGGTCTGTCTTTAAATCTATACCCTATGTGGTTGAATCAGACCTGCAATTAACAGAAAGACTACGATCGGGTAAGGTTATAATAGGCTTTACGGGATCCAACACCGGATTCTATGGACCACAAGGCAGAAGACTGCGCTTATTATTAGAGGATAATGATTTAAACTCCAAAATTAGCTCTTTTGAATACCAGGGAAGGAGGATTACCAATATGGAAATGGAAACATCTGCCATTTATGGGCTTGCTAAATTAATGGGGCACAGAGCTGCATCGATGAATTGCATATTGGCAAACAGAAGTACCGGAGAATTTTCCAAAGACCCGGCCAAAACAATTGATGCCCTGATTAAATATACCTTAGAAAAACTTACATCCTATTGAAAACTGTAAAGATTATAGGGGTCCCTGAGCACTTTAACTATCCCTGGTTAATGGCTATTGAAGAAGGAGCTTTTAGAGCAAGGGGGATTGAGTTAATTTGGAAAGATATTCCCGAAGGTACCGGCAAAATGAGCCAAATGTTAGAGCTTGGCGAAGCGGAATTAGCCATAATCCTTACAGAAGGAATTGTTAAAAGCATCACTGAGGGCAGTCCCGTAAAAATAGTCCAGGAATATATTGCCACGCCTCTTCATTGGGGCATACATGTTGCGGCAAAAAGCAGGTATCAGGCTATAGCTGATCTTGAAAATACAACTGTTGCAATTAGCAGATTTGGCAGTGGGAGTCACCTAATGTCTTTTGTTAATGCAAATAATCACGGTTGGAGCACATCTTCACTAAAATTTGAATTAGTAAATACACTGGATGGAGCAATAGAGGCCCTGAATTCCGGTAAGGCTGATTATTTTATGTGGGAACACTTTACCACAAAACCCATTGTTGATGCGGGAATCTTCAGAAGATTAGGGGACTGCCCTACTCCATGGCCCTGCTTTGTTATAGCTGCCAATGATGCATTTCTTACAGAGAATAAAAATATTCTTGGCCATATTTTGGAAGTTATTAATATATACACATTGGAATTCAAACTAATTCCAAGTATTGACAGAACAATATCCAATAAGTACGGACAATTATTGGAAGACGTGCAGGAATGGCTTAGTATGACCGAATGGAGTCAATCGCAACTACATATTCAATCACTCCAAAGTGTGCAGGGATGCCTTTTAGAATTAGGCCTGATCAGCCAGAGACTTAAGAGTGATGAGTTGCTTACCAAATAATTGGAGTTTTACCCATTTTTATCAATAATTCGTTTGTTTTGCTGAAATGCCTGTTTCCAAACCATAATCCTCTGTTAGCACTTAACGGAGAAGGATGTCCGGAGGTCAGAATATGATGCTTCGAAGTATCAATCAATGAAATCTTTTTCTTGGCAAATCCACCCCACAGCAAGAATATAAGCCCTTCCTTATCCGTTGATAGCTTCCGTATTACAGCATCGGTAAAGATTTCCCAGCCCATATTCTGATGACTCCCTGCACTATGTGCCCTCACAGTAAGTGTGGCATTCAATAGCAACACGCCCTGGTCTGCCCAATGTTCAAGGTTTCCACTTTTTGGTATGGGTTTTCCAACGTCCGCTTCCATTTCCTTAAATATATTTATTAAAGATGGTGGAAGTGGAATTCCATCTTTTACGGAAAAACAGAGTCCATTAGCCTGGTTAGGTCCGTGATATGGATCCTGACCTATAATAACAACTTTAGTTTCTTCAAAATTTGAGTGATCAAATGCAGCAAAAATTTTATTACCCAAAGGGAAACAGGTAGATATGGCATATTCATTTCTGACAAACCGGGTAAGGGTATCAAAATAAGGTTTTTTAAATTCAGATTGCAGCTTAATATGCCAGCTTGGATGAATAGAAACGTTCATTTAATAAAGTACTAACTATTGGCACTAAAATTAAACCAATCATAGGTAGATTACCAAATGTTAGCAACTGTTCTGTACTTCTTTTAACACTACCTGGATAAAAAGGATTCCGTTTGCTGCAATAGTATTATCTGGTTTTTCGACTGACGGGACTTTAAGGCTTCTATATATACCTCTAGTTTTTTTGTCTGATATTTAGAGTAGGCCATAGTGGCCCATTCCATGGCATCTGCCAGATGTTTGTTTCGCTCATTCAGGATTGCCAGGTTATAACAGGCTTTGCCACTAATTTTTGAATCAGAATTTTCTGCTTCCTTTTTCCAAAGGTCCTCTGCAGCATCCCAATCCCCGGATAACGTAAAGACCTCAGCCTGTTCAAAACCGGGTGTACCTCGAACATAATAGTCTCTGGTAACGCTATGTTCATAGGGATGTAATCTGGAACCGTAGGAACTCCCGGTATTTTTACCCTGTTCTATTATACTTTCCGTCCTGCCTTCTATTGCCTGTAGGGCTTCATATGGGCGAAGCCCCTTTGCTGTTGAAACAATCTGATTGTTAAA
This sequence comes from uncultured Flavobacteriaceae bacterium, assembly GCA_963793325.1. GTDB lineage: Bacteria > Bacteroidota > Bacteroidia > Flavobacteriales > Flavobacteriaceae > Eudoraea. Next base: position 785,025 of record CAWBZU010000002.1, on the reverse strand, counting down.
CGTAAATTCATCGATAAGAAGTTTACTTGAGGGGTCATATATTCGCCATCCGTTTTCAATTAAAGTTTCAAGGGTAATCTGTTGAGCCGAAACCTTCGTTTTAACACGCAATAAATCTAATTGTTCCATCGTGGTTTTCTTCAAAGACACTCTGGTATCCGATTCATAATAAGCCATTGAAAAAATAGCATCTACTCTATATTCTTTGCACAATGATTCAACGGTGTTCCAATTAAGATAGTCTCCATAATTTTGAAGATCTTCCTCATTTTGGACTATGTCTTCGAGCAATATTATGGTGTCAAATCGCTTGTCGCTGGAAAGTTCATCATATAATCCAGCTATCGCAGCATCTTTTGCTTTTAATGCAAGTTGTTGGTTCTCCCGGGAAATAAGCAGGTTTATTCCGGTTCGCTGGTTATCCTCTTTTACATGTACCTCTCCACCAATGATCCCCACTCTTTTAATATTGTGCGAAAGGGTAACTGGAGCAGGCTCCAAAGTTGATATCTCTATATCCCTGGTAGCATTGCAGCTCACTATAGTTACCAGTGAAATAAGGAAAAAGCTTGTAAAGTAATATTTTCTCATAAATATTTTATGCTTAGAACTAGACGCAAACGACTATTCTATAGTTACTAAACACCTATTTATAGTGGATTATTGCCTTTAATGATAAAATCTACACTGTTTTGCCGGGTATTCTTTTGCCTATAATTTGGTTTTATAAGGATTTATACTCATTGATTTGTAGAATTTTCAAAATCGTCCCTATTCCATACCTTTGCCATCTGCAAATCATAGCAATGCAAATGATAGATAAGAAAACTTTACAGGATTTAGAGTTCCCACTGGTATTGCAGCAGCTCAAAGAAAGATGCAGTACTGAACTTGGAAAGATAAATGCGACAGCTCTTGAACCAATTTCGGACAAAGCAGAGCTATTAAATACACTAGGGAAAACTTCTGAATACCAGGCTTCATTAAGTAATGATAATCGAATTCCTAATCACGGATTTGAAACGATAAATGTTGAATTACAACTGCTTAAAATAGAAAATACAACTTTGGAAATTGCAAGTTTTCGAAGGATTGGCATTATATGCACTTCGGTAGCTTCGCACAAAAAATTCTTTAAAAAGTTTAAGGATTATTATCCTTTATTATTTGCACAAACAGAAGATATCGAGTCCAATACCGACATAACTAATAATATTGATCAGGTTATTGATCGTTTTGGAGAGATCAAAGACAATGCTTCTGAAGCATTGAAAACCATCCGCAACCAAATAAACCAGGTTAAGGGTAAAATCAATCAAAGTTTTAACACCGCCTTGAATAGCTGCCAGGCGGCAGACTTTTTGGACGAAATCCGTGAATCTGTTGTAGAAAACCGCCGGGTATTGGCAGTTAAGGCAATGTACAGGAGAAAGGTAAAGGGTACTGTAATGGGCACCTCCAAAACCGGGAGTATCGTATATATAGAACCAGAAGCTTCCTTAAAATTTAGCAGGGAACTCAATAATCTTGAATTTGATGAAAAAGAAGAAGTTCATCGGATTCTTAATCAATTGACGAATCTTATCAGACCGTATGAATATCTTCTGTATGACTATCAGTTGTTCTTGACACAAATGGATATTACAGCGGCCAAAGCCAAATACGCAGATGAGATGAATGCTGTTTTCCCTGATATAAACAGTGATAGCAGGCTTTACCTCCGGGATGCTTACCACCCCCTGCTTTTAATAACCAATAAAAGAAGCAGGCAAAAAACATGGCCACAGACCATCGAGTTACATCCGGAGAATAGAATTATAGTAATTTCCGGACCCAATGCAGGAGGAAAGAGCATTACACTAAAAACAATAGGCCTACTGCAGGTTATGTTGCAAAGCGGACTCCTGATACCCGTTCATGAACGAAGTTCCATTTGTCTCTTTAAAAATATTCTTACCGATATTGGAGATAATCAATCTATTGAGAATCATTTGAGTACTTACAGTTACAGACTTAAGAACATGAATAAGTTTCTCAAGAAATGCAATAAGGATACCCTCTTTCTTATTGATGAATTTGGTACCGGAAGTGATCCTGAATTAGGCGGGGCGCTTGCCGAGGCTTTTTTAGAAGTTTTCTACGAAAGAGAAGCGTTTGGTGTAATTACGACCCATTATGCTAATCTCAAGGCCTTGGCAGATGAATTACCACATATTACAAATGCCAATATGTTGTTCAACTCCAAAACTCTGGAACCCACCTTTCAACTGGAACTGGGACAGCCTGGTAGCTCTTTTACTTTTGAAGTAGCCCAGAAAAATGGTATCCCCTACAATTTAATCAATAAAGCCAAGAAGAAGGTGGAACGTGGCAAACTACGTTTTGATGCAACAATTGCCAAAATGCAAAAAGAACGTAATAAAATGGCTCAAACAGGTTCGAGGCTGCAGGAAGAAGAATCAAAAGCACGGGATGAGGCAATGAGGCTGGAGAAGCTAAATGCCAAAGTAAAATCGAAGTTGGAGAATTATCAGGAGTTGTATGATCATGACCAAAGAATGATCTATTTGGGTAATAAGGTTAATACTGCAGCTGAGAAATATTTTCTTGATAAAAAGAAACGAATTCTGGTCTCTGAACTCTTGCGTATAGTAGAGACAGAAAATAGCAAACGAAAGAAGAAATCTGCCGCTCAGGCTAAAATAGAAAGGCAAAAAAAGATCGATACGGCTGAGGAAGTGCAAAAAGAAGTAAAAGTAATCCGTGAGAAAAAGAAAATTGATAACAGGAAGGCCGTATTAAAGGAAAAAACCAAACCGAGGCCGGTGTTTAAAATTGGAGACAGGGTACGAATGCATGATGGCCGGGCTATAGGAAGTATAGATAAACTTGAGAAAAACAAGGCAGTAGTTAATTATGGCATGTTTACGACCAATGTGAGTACAGACCAACTGGAATTGGTTGAAGAAAAAAATAAAAGGGTTTGAATTATTTTCTTAGTGGCTTATTGCTAATGTTTTCAAAAATTTGAATTGTATTTTTGCACTATGAAAATTCCTGAAGGCAAACAACTAGTTTTTTTTGATGGTGTATGTAATCTTTGTAACGGTTCCATTCAATATATTATTAAACATGACAAAAACGATCTTTTTCGTTATGCTCCATTACAAAGTGAAATCGGTAAGAAATTTATAAAAGAGCGAAAAATAGATACATCTAAGGTGGATTCCATACTTCTTTATGAACCTAATATTGCTTACTACACTAAGTCTGCAGCAGTTTTAAAAATAGCGAAAACCTTTGGAGGTGGTTTCAAATTACTTGGTCTCCTTGAACTGATCCCCGGGCCGGTAAGGGACTGGTTCTATGATCTCATAGCAAAAAACAGATATAATTGGTTTGGAAAACAAAATGAATGCATGATCCCTACTCCGGAACTAAAAGCAAAATTTATGGATTGACAATTTCAAAGGCTGAGTGAAGGAATTTAAATTCCAAAGCATTTTGGGCTGCTGTATTAACTGTTTTTATCTTTATTATAAATATCATTCCACTCTTTTACATGGGGTTCCCCTAGTTTTCCTACAGATTTTGCCACTACCATGGCAACGGTGGCGTCTCCCGTTATATTTATTATTGTACGGCACATATCTAAAGGCCGGTCTACTGCAAAAATTAATGCCAGCCCGATAGCCAGCTTATCTGATGGAAAACCAATCGATTCCAAAACAATTACAAGCATGACCATTCCCGCTCCAGGTACGGCAGCAGAGCCAATTGATGCAAGCAAAGCGGTAAGGACAATAGTCAGTTGGCCGCCCAATGTAAGATCAAAACCAAGGGCCTGAGCTATAAAAACAGCCGCAACGCCCTGATATAAACTGGTGCCGTCCATATTGATAGTAGCTCCTACAGGCAATACAAAGCTGGAAACCTCTTTGTCCACCCCAATATGTTCCTCCACCCTTTCCATGGTCACCGGTAGTGTAGCTGCACTCGAACTTGTTGAAAAGGCCAACAGCTGGGCAGGACTTATCTCTTTGAGAAACCAGAAAGGATTTTTCTTGGTATATGTTGCCACCACTATGCAGTAAAAAACAATCATTAAAACGAGTCCTAAAATAACTACGCCTGCATATTTCAATAATGCCAGTAACAGATCGGGGTCACCTGATGATACCACAACATTGGCTAATAGAGCAAAAACCGCAAACGGTGCAGTTAGCATAATTAAATCTACCATTTTAAGCACCACATCATTTAGGGAATCGAAAAACTTTTTGAGTGGTTTCGATCTTTTTTCACCAATTAATAACATGGATATCCCAAGGAATATGGTAAAAAATATGACCTGAAGCATCAAGCTATTATCACTTAGGGCCCCAAAGGCATTATCAGGTACCATATCCTGTAAAAACTGCAGAGGTCCTCCTTCTTTTTGCCTTGTTGCCTCTTCTATTTTAGAGGTTACCCCGCTGTCTGAGGCATAGGTCTCTGTTAATTTGGTAATTGTTTCTGCTGAAATGCCATCACCCGGTTTCATAATATTAACCAATACCAATCCTATTGTGATCGCTATTATTGTGGTAGTCATATAGATGGCCATTGTCCGAAGACCAATATTCCTGAATTTTGATATATCCTTTAAATCAGAAATCCCCTTTATTAAGGAGGCAAGAATAAGAGGAATTGCAATAAGTTTTAGTAGTTTAACGAAAATAGTACCAAAGGGATTGATCCAGTCCTGGACAAAGTCACGACCCCATTCGATATAGGTCATTCCAAAACCAAAAACAATTCCCAGGATCATCCCTATCAGGATTTGCCAATGCAACTCCAGTTTCCTCATAAAAAAATATTTAAGTTATTAAGATAGTATTTTGATGCCTAAGCCCCTAAAAACAATGTTTATAATTTGATGGTTCTGTTAAGCAGAGTGAAATCGGCTAACACTAATGCTGCCATGGCTTCTACTATTGGCACAGCTCTTGGCACAACACAGGGATCATGCCGTCCTTTGCCTTGAGTTTTAACCATGTTTCCGTCTTTGTCAATTGTTTCATAGGGTTGAATGATCGTTGCCACCGGCTTAAAGGCGACGTTAAAATAGATGTCCATACCATTACTTATACCACCCTGAACCCCACCACTGTTATTCGTAATGGTACTACCATCAGCTTTGAACTGGTCATTATGAACACTTCCTTTCATCTTTACACCTTCAAAACCGCTACCGTATTCAAATCCTTTAACCGCGTTAATGGATAACATAGCTTTGCCCATATCTGCATGAAGTTTATCAAAAACAGGTTCCCCCAAGCCTGCAGGAACATTTTTTATAATACAACTTATAATCCCGCCCACGGTATCGCCTTCTTTTCGAATTTCCTTGATATACTTTTCCATCCTCACAGCGGTATCAGGGTCCGGACAGCGCACTGCATTACTTTCAGTTAATTTAAAATCCAATTCCGAATAATCCTTTTCAAGCCGAAGAGAGCCAACCTGTGAGACAAAAGCATTTATACTAATTCCCTTTAAAAACTGTTTCGCTATAGCCCCTGCTACAACCCGACTGGCCGTTTCGCGGGCAGAACTTCTTCCCCCTCCTCTATAGTCTCTAAAACCATATTTTTTGTCATATACATAATCCGCATGTGATGGTCGATAGGAGTCTTTTATATGCGAATAGTCATTTGACTTCTGATTTGTATTGTGAATAGCAAAACCTATTGGGGTTCCGGTAGTTCGACCTTCAAAAATACCGGAATAAAAAACCACGGTGTCCGGTTCTTTACGCTGGGTAACTATTGCCGATTGTCCAGGCTTTCTCCGGTCTAATTCATATTGGACAGCATCAAGATCGAGTGTAATTCCCGATGGGCACCCATCTATAACACCCCCGATTGCCATCCCGTGCGATTCTCCAAAAGTAGTGAGCTTAAAAAGTGTTCCAAACGTATTTCCGGCCATAAATAATTGTCTTTCTGGTATGCAAATAAGAGTATCAACTCCCTTTTCCAATAGCCAAAGATAGATTTTATATGATGGGAAACCAAAAACGGCCTGCCACTTAATATTCAGCTAACATATGACAGCATATTCATGACAAATTTAACCTAGAAGATATCTAATATTCACTCGGGCTTAAAATGAGATCATGTTAATAGGTATAATTTTGCAGTAAAAATAAATCCCCATTATTTGAAAAAGCGGAATATAGATGTAGCAGTGATATCAGATGTGCATCTGGGCACTATGGATTGCCACGCAGAAGAATTATTGGCTTATCTGAGCAGTATAAACCCAAAAAAATTAATTCTTAATGGCGATATAATAGATATCTGGCAATTTAACAAGCATTACTTTCCTCCCTCGCATTTAAGGATCCTCAAAAAGATTATAAGTATGGCGTCAAATGGCACTGAGGTTATATATATTACAGGGAATCATGATGGGATGATACGTAAGTTTAGCAAAACATTAATAGGGAATATTAGTATACGAGACAAACTAATTTTAGAACTGGATGGTAAAACAGCCTGGTTTTTTCATGGAGACGTATTTGATATTCCCATTCAGCATATAAAATGGTTCTCAAAACTGGGAAATCCCGGATTTGAGCTGCTACTCCAATTAAACAAGATTATAAACTGGCTCTTATCAAAATTAGGAAAGGAAAAATATTCACTTGCCGATAAAATAAAAAAAAGCGGAAAAAGCGCGGGAAAATATGTTAAATATTTTGAACGGACAGCTTCGGGAATTGCTATAGACAAGGGCTACGACTATGTGGTCTGCGGTCATATTCACAGGCCTAAAAAGGAAATCCTTGAAACAAGGAACGGAAAATGTACTTATCTGAATTCCGGGGATTGGGTTGAACATCTAAGCGCTCTGGAATATTCTTTCAAGCGATGGAAAATCTATAATTACAGCCACGATAAGCTTTCTCCCTTTTTTGCAGATGAAGAATTAAAGTCAATGGAACTAACTGAGCTAATAAGTGCTCTGGAGTTGAACAGAATATCAAAACAAAATCGAAAGGAAACGGAAGAGAAATCAATTGATCTTTAAAGCATTTTTTAAAATTGTTATCGGATGAAGAGCCTGCCTTTGTGTACCATCCAAAATCTGATGCCTGCAACTGGTTCCGTTTGCAGCAATAATGACATCCTCACCAGATTTTCGTATAGAAGGGAAAAGTTTTAACTCCCCGATTTGCATACTTGTTTTATAATGCTCCTTTTCATAGCCAAATGAACCCGCCATACCACAGCAGCCAGAAGCAATAATACTTACTTTATAATTTTCAGGCAGGTTTAGCACATCAAAAGTCACCTTTTGATCAGATAATGCCTTTTGATGACAGTGATTGTGAATTTTTATGGTTGCAGCGGAAGTTGTAAATTGTTCTTTAGATATGTTTCCAATTTTAATTTCGTTCGACAGGAATTCCTCAATAAGATAGGACTTTGAAGCAATGGTTTCTACTTTTTCCTTATCAAAATGAAACCTTTTATATTCATCACGGAAAGTCAGGACGGCGGATGGTTCTATACCAAGAATGGGAATACCTCTTTTAGCGTATTCAAATAATTTTGAAATATTTTTTTCTGCAAGGTTTTTAGCCTCATTCAAAAAACCTTTGGAAATAAATGTTCGTCCGCTTTCTGCCTGGAATAGAGTTACCTTATACCCTAACCTACTTAAAAGGTCTATGGCATCTAAACCAATATTGACATCCAGATAACGAGTGAATTCATCAATAAACAGAATAACTTCTTTTTTATTATCTAATTGTTTATAAGCACTTTGAAGGTACTTATTGAAATTAATCTTTGAAACAATGGGCAAGGTCCTTTCAGGTGAAATTCCGGATAGTTTCTTAATGAAATTACCGAATACACCCGACTTATAAATGCTATTGGTCAGTTTGGGGGCTATACTTCCCAAAACATTTAGTCTGGTATTATAGGCAAAAAGTTTATTCCTGAATTTATATCCGTTGGTCTCCTGGTATTGATATAAAAACTCCGACTTTAGCGTAGCCACATCAACATTACTGGGGCATTCACTAGCACATGCCTTGCAACTCAAACAGAGGTCGAATACTTCTTTTAATTCATTTGAATCAAAACGATTAACTTTAACAGAATGTGTCAGCACTTCGCGCAAAGCATTGGCCCGCCCCCTGGTAGTGTCTTTTTCATTCTTTGTGGCATGATAACTGGGGCACATTCCTCCCGAAGCTATATGGGTTTTTCTACAATCCCCGCTGCCATTACATTTTTCTGCTGCTTTTAATATCCCTTCACTGTCCGAAAAGTCAAAAATTGTGTGGATATCCGGTTCTTTACGGTCAATTTCATAACGGAGAGATTCATCCATGGGATAAGCATCCACAATCTTACCCGGATTAAAAATAAAGTCCGGGTCAAAATAGCTTTTTATGCGGGTAAGAAGCTGATAATTTTGTTCGCCCAACATCATTGGAATAAATTCTGCCCTAACAATTCCATCGCCGTGTTCACCGCTAAAAGATCCTCCATATTTTTTGGTAAGTTTAGCTACATCCGTTGTAATTGCTCTGAATAACTTAACATCATCTTTAAGTTTTAAATTTAGTATTGGTCTTAAATGCAGCTCGCCTGCTCCTGCATGAGCGTAATAAACAGCATCCTGTCCATAGCCTTTCATAATCTGGGTAAATTCCCCAATAAAATCCTTTAAATCATCCAAAGAAACGGCGGTGTCTTCAATACATGCTACAGCCTTTCGGTCTCCTACCATGTTTCCCAAAAGGCCAAGACCTGCTTTTCTTAATTCTATGGCTTTATTAATATCGTTGTCTCTCAGGATTGGATTGGCATAGCTCAATCCCGAATTCTCAATGGTTTTTAAGAGTTCTTTCAAATTTTGCTCAAGACCAGCCTGTGTATTGTCTTTTATTTCCAGCATTAGCAAAGCTGCAGGGTCTCCTTCTACAAAGAAACGATTGGACAATTGTTCCCTGTTATTTTTAGTGCAATCCAATATCACTTTATCCATCATTTCACATAAGTGCAAATTATGTTTCATTACAGGAACAACATCTTCCAGGCAATCTTCGAGAGTTTTGTAGTGGGTAACAACCATAGCTGAAATCGGAGGTGGGAGGTCATCTAATTGCAATGTGATTTCCGTGGTAAATGCAAGGGTTCCTTCACTCCCGCAAAGTAATTTACAAATATTGATTTCATTTTCAGTCCCTCCAAAAAGGCTGCTATGCAATAATTCATCTACAGCATAACCTGTATTTCTTCTATGGATACTGTCTTTAGGAAATTCTTCTTTAATATTTTGTTGTATACCTTTATTTTGTAGCTCGTTAAATAATTCTCTGTAAATAGTTCCTTCAAGGGTATTAAGACTAGTTTTATCTCTGTATTCCTTGGGTGTGATGGATTCGAAAATTGCTCTTGAGCCATCAGAGAGGATTGTTTTTAAAGAAATAACTTTGTCCCTTGTTACCCCGTATTGAATAGATGTTGTTCCGCTGGAATTATTACCCACCATTCCCCCTATCATACAGCGGTTGGATGTTGAGGTGTTTGGACCGAAGAACAAGCCAAATCCTTCCAGATATTGATTTAGTTCATCTCTGATAACTCCGGGCTGAACTGTGACTGTTTTTCTTTCTTTGTCCAGATGTAGAATCTGAGTCATGTGCTTGGATACGTCAACAACCAATCCGTCTCCGACACACTGTCCGGCTAAGGATGTTCCAGCGGTTCTAGGTATTAACCCAACATGTTGTTGCTTTGCAAATAAGATCAGTTTTGCGATATCGCTTTCGTCTTTTGGAAATGCAACAGCCAGGGGTACTTTTCTATATACTGAAGCATCGGTAGCATAAAGGGCCCTGGAAAGTTCATCGATATGCAAACCACCCACAAGGGAATTACGAAGATCTGTGAAAAGATTTTTATTCAATCTGAAACAATTTTAGTCGCTAAATTAAGTTTTTATTAGCTGAGAGCCACTTTTGATTGGTGATTTTATACTAAACTTAATTCAGAACATATGAAAATTTTAAATCCTTTTTTGTTACTGGCATGCCTTTTAACAATAACTGCAAGCGCTCAGGAAATTTCCGATAATGCTCTTGGCCTTCGTCTTGGGGAAAGTGATGGTTTTGGGGCAGAAATTTCATACCAAAGATTACTTAGCAGATACCACAGGTTAGAATTAAATCTGGGCTGGAGGGACAGCAGGGAGTATGATGCTTTCAAAATTTCAGGGATTTATGAATGGGTGCGCCATATCGATGGCAATTTCAATTGGTTCTATGGTGCAGGTGCAGGATTTGGAAGTGCAAATTTTGAACCGGTACCCGGGAATGGAACTACCGGGCCTTATACTCCTGATGGCGGGTTTTTTGTTTTCGCTGCAGGAAATGTGGGGGTAGAATATAATTTTGATATCCCTTTGCTATTATCTCTCGATCTAAGACCAGAGCTAGGTATTATAGGATACGAAGATTTTTCAGATAAATTTGACTTTGATATCGCACTGGGAATCCGTTATCAGTTCTGATTCAATACCCTTTCCATTAAAATGCCCTTAACATAACCTTATATATAAGGACTTTTTTTATTCTGCCATATATAATTACCTTTGCACAACTTATTTAAAAAATGATGAAAAAATATCTATTGCCGGGATTACTTTTAGGGTTACTTGTAGCATGTAACACATCTCCTGAAGGATTTAAACTAGAAGGCACCCTAAGTGGTGATTTGGAAAACGGAACACAAGTATTCCTTAAAAAGACAGATGAGGCTAATCAGTTAATTGAAGTGGATACAGCTGCCTTAGAAAATGGGAAATTTACATTTACAGGCTCTTCTGCAAAGCCTGAGCTGCATTATTTGTTAATCAGCAGAGTGAGAGGAAATATCCCGGTGGTTATTGAAAATGGCACTATTGAAGTATCTGCTCAAAAAGACAGCCTGTCTTTCGCCGAAATTGAAGGCACCTTACAGAATGATTTATTCGCAGACTTCCTTGATAAATCACGAAACCTTGCAAAGAGGGCAAAATCAATGTCAGATGAAATGATGAATGCCACCGCAAGGCAGGATACTGCTTCGATGACATCATTGAGGGATGAATACTTTGAATTACAGGAAGAAGCCAAAACATTCGAATTAAAATTTGCGAGGGAAAACCCAGAGGCCCTTATATCTGCTTTAATTATTGAAAAAGTACTGGCTACAAAAGCACTTCCTGAAAATGAAATTATGGAATTATATGAGGCACTTACACCAGCCATAAAAGAAACTGTTGTTGGGCAGCGTATTAAAAGTAAGCTCGATAAACTTGCAAGTACTACAATTGGTGCTAAGGCCCCAAATTTTGCAGCTCCTACTCCCGCCGGTGATGAATTGGCACTGCATGATGTATTAGGTAAAGTTACAATAGTAGACTTTTGGGCCGCCTGGTGTAAACCATGTAGGGCAGAGAATCCAAATGTTGTGCAGGTATATAAAAAATACCACGACAAGGGTTTGAATATTCTTGGGGTTTCTTTGGACAAACGTGCTGAAGATTGGACGAATGCCATTGAAGCAGATGGCTTGGTTTGGAACCATGTTTCCAATATCAATTATTTTGATGAAATTGCCGAACTCTACAATGTTAAGGCAATACCAGCAACCTTTATTCTCGATGAGAACGGGGTAATAGTTGCAAAAGATTTAAGAGGGCGTGCCCTTGAAGATAAAATATCACAAATGCTTCAATAATATGAAGTGTGATGATAATAGAAAAAGCCCTTACAAGTCTGTAAGGGCTTTTTATTTATTCAGGTTGTTTTTTAGAATTTATTTCTAATATCTTCAAACCCCCCCGTGATTGTTACATTTCCATTTTTTATCACATTTCCAAATATGTTAACCTTAGCCTTGGAATCACCGCCCAAGAATTCAAGCGTAGCCCCGTCATTTAGGATCAAGTCCCCGTATATAGTAATATCACCCTCAATTCTCATGGTAGCTCCCTGGTCGACAGTCACATTTCTTCGCTTGTCATTTCTTGCTACTACAAAGGAACCGGACATGGCAAATGACGCATTGTTGTTAATGTCAACTTTTTCCCTGACCGTCCAGGAACCACATAAAAGTAAATTTCCACTAACATTAAAATTATTGAATCTTTTGGATCCGCTATAAGCCTGGTCCTGACCCTGATTTACATTTAAATTCGCACTGCCATTGTATTCGGGAGTATTGGCACACTGGGCCTCTAAACTTGCATCAGGTCTGTTCAATTTTATAATCTGTAGCCCTTCTTTACCGGAAGCGGCAAAAATATAATCATCCTTAGAGGCTACATAGTTTATAGAGCCTTCTAATTCAATAATTCCGACAAGATCTGCGGCATTGCCATTCTCTTCAGACAAGCAAAGGCCTGCACCTCCATTTGCCATTAACAATACTCCCTTGTTAGTTGCAACCGCATTCGTTACTTTATCAGATTGATCCACTCCGTCAGGGTTTATCAAAATAGGTATGTATTCCAAAAGGTTGCCAGAAGAATAACTGTATACTCCAGCGCCTTTATTTCCTTCAGAAACAATAATTTTATCGCCGTTAAAATCAATTATTTTCTTCGTTGCCGAACCAAAGTCCGTAGATATGGATATTTCCTTAAGTGTTTGAAAGTTTGAATCAAGAATGGTAATCCCGGTCCCGGCATCAAGCACTGCAATGGCTCCGTTATCTATAGATAATGATCGCAAGTCAGCAAATGACACCTCATTTAATACTGATAAATCGTTCTGGTCATAGACGGTCAATGAGCCATCTTTTCCACTTGTTACAAAAACTTTGCCGCTATCAACATAAACATCATTGGAGTTAAAACCTTCCTGAAATCCATAGACAATTCCTGAACCAAGATCAAACCTGCCATTAACCACCATAAGTTTGGCAACAAATGAATTGGAAGTAGCTGTGGCAGAAGCTTCCGCATTGACACCTCCAACCGCATATAAATATCCTTCGTTATACTGTAAGGCATTTATATCCGCATTTAAATAGAACAAACGCGAGTTTAGTTTAGGGCTATAGGGATTACTGATATCAATAATATCTAACGCACCTAAATAATCTTCCCCGGCAGTGTTATAAGAAACATAGGCAAAATTACCATCAACATGCACATGGGAGGCTGTAAGATTATCCCTGCCTTGATAAGTTGGAGGTTTAACCTGAGCTACAAGCGTCAAAGGGTAATCACCTGCAAGTTCTTCTTTGGAAGAACGGAAAGACTTGTTTATAATTTGTTCTTCTTCAAATATATCCAGCACGCCGGATTTATCATAAGAAATACTGCTTACCAATTTAGCCTGGCTGTTTTCCAATAAAACATCCTCTTGTAAATCGTCCTGAAAGACAGTGGTTTCATCGCTACAGGCAATAAAAAAAATCATATAGGCCACAAGTAAAATGGGGACTCTTTTGAACATAAGTAGCTTTTTATTATCAATTGGGCACTTTATTAACGCTAAAAGAACCAGATTGTTATACCAGACCCCTGTATTCATTCAATAAAAAGTAAGATTTAGCAACCTATACCTTTAATTTTTCTGTATTATTTGAAAGTTTTTACTTACTAATTTATGCTAAAACAATCATATTTTACCTAATTTCTCGAGAATAAACAGGATTATTATGGGGATAGCGAGTAATATGACCATGAAGGTATCTGTAATAATAAGTTCAGGCATAAAAAGCAGGGTTGTGGCATACCCGCCAATAGCTCCGCCAAAGTGAGCGGTATGGCCAATATTCCCCAATCGTTTTTTCATCCCATAGATAGAGTATAGCATATAGGCAAGGCCCAGAATATACGCCGGGATAGGAATAGGTATAAACATGATGCCAAGTCTCATATCAGGTTGCAGCAAAATTGCTGCATATAAAATACCTGTTACTGCACCACTTGCACCAACAGCACTATAATAAGGTTCGTCCTTATGAAAAAACAAGGCGAGTAAACTGCCGGCAAGAAGGCTGATAAAATATATAATCAAAAACTTCTCCCAGCCAAACCAGTTAATCACTACCGGAGCAAAGAAATATAGGGTAAACATATTCATGAACAGATGCGAAAGATCTACATGAAGGAATCCTGAGCTTAGCATTCTGTCTTTTTGCCCTGCCCTGATAGATCCTATGGCAAACTTATAGCGGTCAAAGAAGGCAACATCATTAAAACCCTTAAGGGATATCAAAACATTTACGACCATTATTGCAATCGTGGCAATATGTATATTCATAAAAATGTCAATTTAAAACGGGCTAAATATAGCTATATTTGCCAATATTTATTTTGTGCATGCAATTTCTGTTATATATCATTGCCTATCCGTTTTTATGGCTCATATCTATTCTCCCTTTTAGGTTATTCTATTTTTTTTCTGATATCGTCTATTTTTTGGTTTACCACATTATTGGATACAGGAAAAAAGTGGTTTATAATAATTTATCCCTTGTTTTCCCAAATAAAAGTGAAGAGGAGAAAAAAGTTATACAAAAGGAATTTTACAAACACATGTGTGATATGTTCCTGGAAACTATTAAAACCTTAAATATCGGCGAGGAAGAATTAACCAAGCGCTATACCTTACCCAATATTGATTTACTTCTGGAGATGGAAAAAAAAAGAAGTATATTGGTAATGTTTCCACATTATGGTAACTGGGAATGGGGCATTATTGTAAATCGATATGTAAAGTCAAGAGGATTTGCTATCTATCAAAAAATCGAAAATGCCTATTTTGACCGATTGATTAAAAAAATTCGCACAATCTGGAATACTACTCTTATTTCTCAGAAAGAGACGGTTATAACCATGGCACGTAATCATCAAAATAATATAACCGGGGTATATGGTATTGTAAGCGATCAATCACCGGAGGCCCACCGGGCACAATACTGGACAAAGTTCATGAATATTACTGTTCCTGTTTTTAATGGCCCGGAAGTGCTCGCCAGAAAATTTGACCATGCGGTTGTATTTGCTAAAGTATCTAAAGTCAAGCGTGGGTACTACAGAACTGAATTTATACCTATTGCGATGGAAGGCGGCAAAACCGAAAAGTATGAAATTACCAATCAGTTCCTAAGGCTAACAGAAGAAGAAATCATACAGAACCCTGCCTATTACCTTTGGACACACCGCAGGTGGAAGCACAGAGATAAAGTGCCTGAAGAATATCTTTAACCCCAACGAAAATTTAATAATAGCACTTGCCCTAAATATTAGATTCCAGCTATTGCCCTAATTTCCCCTATTATTCTATCTGCCAAAGAATCGGCCTCCTGCTGCGTCTTTGCCTCGGTATATATGCGGATAATCGGTTCAGTATTGGATTTCCTCAAATGCACCCAATTTTCCGGAAAGTCTACTTTTAGCCCATCAATCGTGGAAACTTCCTCGGCGCCGTATTTTTTTTCCATAGCGACCAATATCCCGTCAACATCAAGCTCCGGTGTTAATTGAATTTTCTTTTTACTCATGAAATAACTTGGATAACTATCACGAAGTTCCCTAACAGTGCCTCCTTTCTCTGCCATCAGCATTAAAAACAGAGCTGTGCCAACAAGAGAATCTCTTCCATAATGACTTGACGGATAAATAATTCCGCCATTACCCTCGCCACCAATAATGGCTTTATTGGCCTTCATTTTTGTTACCACATTCACCTCTCCTACAGCTGCAGCCTCATAATGCCCACCATGTTTAAGCGTAATATCCCTAAGTGCCCGCGAAGATGATAAATTAGAAACTGTATTTCCCTTGTTTTTTCCAAGTACATAATCGGCACAGGCAACCAAGGTGTATTCTTCGCCAAACATTTCTCCGTCATTACAAATAAATGCCAAACGATCTACATCCGGATCTACAACGATTCCAAAATCTGCCTTTTCTTTTAAAACAAGTTTACAAATATCTCCCAAATGTTCTTTTAACGGTTCCGGGTTATGTGGAAAGTGTCCGGTGGGATCGCAATACAACTTAATAACTTCTACTCCCAAAGATTCCAGTAATTTTGGAATTGCGATACCACCTGTAGAATTCACGCCATCAACTACAACCTTAAATTTGGCATTTTTTATGGTTTCAACATCTATTAAAGTTAAATTTAGAACCTCATCTATATGTATATCAATATAAGAATCATTCCTGGTGATAGTTCCAAGATCATCCACTTCAGAAAAAATAAATTCCTCCTTTTCCGCTAATTGAAGAATAATTGCCCCTTGATCAGCGTCAAGAAATTCACCTTTTTCATTTAGCAGCTTTAAAGCATTCCATTGTTTTGGATTGTGACTTGCTGTCAGAATGATGCCACCATTGGCATTTTCAAGAGGAACAGCTATTTCGACTGTCGGCGTAGTAGATAATCCAAGGTCAATCACATCTATACCCAGTCCAACCAAAGTAGAGACTACTAAATTCTGGATCATTTCACCTGAAAGTCTGGCGTCTCTTCCGACAACGACTTTTAAATTATCCGATCCCGAATAGTCTTTTAACCATGTACCGTAAGCTGCTGCAAATTTTACGGTATCAATGGGTGTTAGATTTACGTTTGGCTTCCCTCCTATGGTACCTCTTATGCCTGAAATAGATTTTATTAATGTCATAGAATTACAAAATGTTTTTGCAAATATACATGTCTTGACTATTATCATGCCTTCCTAATTTGTAAATTCAGTCACTAAGATTATATTCGTAGTTGATGAATTTTTTAGCACATATATATCTCTCCTTTGGAGATGACGAAATTACCATCGGAAATTTCATTGCAGACAGCATACGGGGAAACAAATACAAACACCTTCCGAACAGAATACAAAAAGGAATTTTATTGCATCGTGAAATAGATACTTATACAGACACTCACCCCATTCCTAAATTAAGCAGTAAAAGATTGCATGAGAATTACAGTCACTACAGCATGGTAATAGTCGATATTTTTTATGACCACTTTTTAGCAAAGAACTGGAAACAATATTCTGATACCCCATTAAACATTTATGCAGATCAGTTTTATAATTTATTGGAGGATAATTTTACCCTGCTCCCTGAAGGTACTAAACGAATGATACCTTATATGATAAGTGATAACTGGCTCCTTAATTATTCTAAAATGGAAGGGATAAGCAGGGTTTTAAATGGTATGAACAGGAGAACCAAAAATAAGAGTAAAATGAACTTAGCCATTATGGATCTCGAAAAACACTATGATGCATTTGAGGTCGAGTTTACAAATTTCTTTGATGAACTGGTATACTTTTCTAAACAAAAATATAATTCCATATGCGCATACTGATTTTTCTCCTTGCACTTCTAATTTTTTCTCGGTGTAAAAAACAACCCCCTCAGCCTACTGGCTTGGTAAGCAAAAATGCCATGGTGGTTTCTGCGCGTGAAGAAGCTTCAAAAATCGGTATAGAAATACTTCAAAATGGCGGGAACGCTTTTGATGCAATGGTGGGGACGGAACTTGCATTGGCAGTGGCATACCCGTTTGCCGGAAATCTTGGTGGCGGGGGCTTCATGGTTTACCGTAAAAGTGACGGTAATACAGGGGCCATTGATTATCGTGAAAAAGCTCCTCTCGCAGCGCATAAAGATATGTATCTGGATTCTTTGGGTAATGTTATTCCTGAAAAGAGTACAATGGGAGCAACTGCAGCCGGAGTCCCTGGAACCATTGCGGGAATCTTTGAAGTTCACGACAAATTTGGCACATTACCTTTGAAAGACATTCTGGAACCCGTTATAAAACTTGTAGATGAAGGGGTTGTGGTCACCTCCAACCAAGCCGAGAGGCTGGATAGATACCGGGATCAGATAATTAACGTGAATGGGGAGAATACTTTATTTTATAATAAATGTATTGCAGGAGACACGCTCAGATATCCTGCATTGGCCAATACCCTTAGGAGAATTGCATTAAACGGAAGGGATGAGTTTTATAAAGGAGAAACTGCTAAAAAACTGGCCAGGTTTATTCAAGATAAGGGAGGTTTTGTTACAGAGGAAGATCTGGCGCGATATGAGGCTAAATGGCGACAACCTGTGGTATTCAAATACAAGGACCTGAAAGTAATTTCTATGAGCCCTCCGAGCAGTGGTGGGGTAACGATAAATCAAATCTTTAAAATGATAGAGTCTTATGACATCGCCGACTTTGGTCATAATTCTGCTAAATCTATTCAATTGTTTACAGAGGCAGCCCGACGTGCCTACGCAGACAGAAACTACTTTCTCGGCGATCCGGATTTCGTAGTGATTCCTCTTGACGTATTACTGAGCCGGAAGTATTTACTTGAACGTATGAAGAATTTTTCTTTTGACGCAGCTACACCTTCCTCCGAAGTACAGCACGGCATAGTGGATATTGTTGAAAGCAATGAAACTACACATTATTCAATTGTCGATCAGATGGGAAATGCCGTTTCTGTAACTACTACTTTAAACGGTGCATATGGCTCTAAACTGTATTGTGATGAATTAGGGTTCTTTTTAAATAACGAAATGGACGATTTTAGTTCTAAACCGGGAGTTCCCAATATGTTTGGCCTTATAGGAGCAGAAGCGAACAGCATAGTGGCCGAGAAACGAATGCTTAGTTCAATGACCCCAACTATAGTTGAAAAAAATGGCCAGCTTTGGATGGTTGTCGGTTCTCCCGGCGGGTCTACCATAATTACTGCGGTAGCTCAAACAATACTTAACACCTATGAATTTAATTTGAGCATGCAGGAAGCTGTAAATGCCCCCAGGTTTCATCACCAATGGCTTCCGGATTATATCGTATTTGAACCGGAAGGTTTTTCGGATGAGTTAAAAACCGAGCTAAAATCGAAGGGTTACGTTATTAATGAAGAACGTACACCAATCATGGGAAAAGTGGATGCTATATTGGTATTGCCCGATGGCAGCCTGGAAGGAGGTGCGGATAAACGTGGAGATGATACGGCAGCTGGTTTTTAAAGCTGAAAAAGGTGGGTTCTTGACCTCTTCTAATAGTTATAAATTCTTATCAGGGTATTCATTTTCTTAATTGATTTTTCAATTCTTCCATGGATTCCTGTAGCTGTTTTAACAACCCTTTCTCTGTTGTGGCATCGACTCCAAAAGTTATCTTACTGCTTACCTGCCATAGTTCCTGCACCTGCTCAGACTCTATTTCATAAGGCGGATAGATTTCGTTGAGTGAAATTAAAAGCATTTTTGAATTTCCAGGTAATTTCTCAATCTTCTTTACAAGTACAGCATCGTGGAGCACCACAACATACATCTTATTCGGATTTATGTCCTCCAATCCTTCTACAGCCTTGGCTAATACCCATTCCCCGGGCTGCAGATTGGGCAACATACTATCGCCTTCGACCTGGAAACCCCTGTATGTAGCATTTCTGAATTCCGGAAGAGGAAGATCAAAGGCCGGTAATTGTTTGTACCAACTTGTGTCCTGAATGTTTTGAGGATAGCCGGCAGCCGCCTTGGCATTAACCAATACCATATTATCCTTATCTGAAGAATCCACAGTAACAACTTTAGGAATAACACTGGTTCCGGAATAATTCAAATATTGATTGTTACTATCACCAAATAACCATAAAGGATTCACGTTAAACTGTTTCAGCAATTCAACAACAACCTTTCCGGAAAGTTTGGTGCGGCCACGTTCTATGTCGGCTGTTGTGTTTGGAATTCCAAGCAAACCGGCAAATTCGGCCTGCGTATAACCTAAATCACGCCTTATTTCAATAAATCGTTTAATGGTAAGTTCATTCTCCATAATCTTCTTATTTTTCACTCATTTAATAAAACTTTGCCTACTATCAGAATTAGGTGCATCCCCTTCAGGTTTTCTCAAATATACAAAATTTGGATTATATCCAAAATAATTTAGGAATATTTCCTAATTTAGGATATTTTCCATATTTTTGGATAATATACTAATTATTGTAATTATGATGGATGAAATTATTACTAGGAAAATAAGCCTCTGGGCTCAAAGAGGATTAAATGACAGCTACTTTGCAGGAAAAGCAAGGGATATTAAAATGTTGGATAAGAATTCAAACCTTAAACAAAGGGTGTCCAAAAATATATCGCAGAATTCAATCAGTAAACAATTAAGCTTATTTTAAAAGTCATGGAAAAAGAGAAAATATTATTGTATGACGGATGTTTTAGCGGGTTTTTAACCTCCGTTTTCATTGCATTCGAAAAGAAAATCAAAGTTGTTGACATTCAAAGAAAAAACCAGGTTCAAAAAGGCCTTTTTACCGAAACACAAATTATTTTGACACAATTATATAAAGCTAAGCGTGTTTGGAATGGCATTAGCCAAAGAAGTAACATTGCTATGAAGAATATTTACTTTGCCTTTTTAAGTGAAACAGCTGGAATTGAACAACTTCTCTACTCCTATATACAAAAAATAGTTACAGATACGTCTTACAACCCAGCACTTATGACGGATGATATCGTTTTTAAAATAAATAATTTAGCAAAGGCAGTAGGAAAGAAAAAAAATCAGATGGAGGCATTTATGAGGTTTAAGGTTTCCAAAGACGGGGTTCACTTTATTATTACGGAGCCGGAGTATGATTTATTACCATTGGTGTCCAAACATTTCAGGTCCCATTTCGGAGACAGACAATGGGTTATTTATGACATTAAAAGGAATTACGGATTATATTTTGATCTCCAAACAATACAGTTAATCTCCTTAGATTCAAAAGATATTTTCACAAATGAAATTTCTATAAATGGCCTATTATCTGAAAACGTGAATGATCCCATTGACTTATGGAATAAGTATTTTGCTGGTAATTCCATTAAAACTTTAATAGAACATAAATTACATACTCATCAGATGCCTAAACAAATGCAGAATTATCAAGAAGAGAAGGAAGCTGTATAGCAGCAAAGAGGATACCTTGAATTGTATGACGGAAAAAATATATGGATCATGTTTAAATTTTACTATGCATGATGAATTCTTTCTTTTTCTATTACATAACGATTTTTTAAAACTCTCAATTGGATATTTACCCAAATATTTTTAGTGCTAGTAAATACGTAATTAAACTCCTTTACGAGAATAATCTCCATTAATGTATATGGTATATGTAATAGTCTTCTTTCAACTTTATTTGACAGACCGGTTTGGGAATTTGTGTTTTAGTATGTGCGTAATATTAAAATCATAATAAGCCCCACTTCATATTTAGTTGCCAAAGTCGTACCTTTGCAGCTTCGCCTAATTCCATGATAAATTACGAAGAGAATATTGAAGTTAAGGGTGCCCGGGTTCACAATTTAAAAAATATTGATGTAACCATCCCACGAGAAAAACTGGTAGTAATTACCGGGCTTTCCGGCAGTGGAAAATCTTCTTTAGCTTTCGATACTATTTACGCAGAAGGACAACGTCGATATATTGAGACTTTTTCTGCTTATGCAAGGCAGTTTTTGGGGGGTCTGGAACGTCCTGATGTCGATAAAATTGACGGACTCTCTCCCGTTATTGCGATTGAACAAAAAACAACTTCCAAATCACCGCGTTCAACGGTAGGAACAATTACTGAAGTCTATGATTTCCTCAGGCTATTGTACGCGAGGGCCTCTGACGCATATAGCTACAATACTGGTGAAAAAATGGTCAGTTATAGTGATGAGAAAATCAAGGAACTTATTTATGAAACTTATATTTCAAAAAGGATAAACATCCTGGCACCAGTAATTAAATCGAGAAAAGGGCATTATCGAGAACTTTTTGAACAAATTGGAAAGCAAGGTTTTGTAAAAGTAAGAGTAGATGGTGACATTATGGATATCGCCAAAGGAATGAAGGTGGACAGATATAAATCCCATGATATTGAAATCGTCATTGACCGACTTAAGATTGACGGCAGTGAAAATCAGGACAAAAGGCTTTCGGAATCTATAAATACGGCCATGTACAGTGGTGATAATGTCTTAATGGTACTTGAAGAAGGTGAAGTGATTCCCAGATATTTCAGCAGGGATTTAATGTGCCCCAGTACCGGTATTTCATATCCGACACCTGAGCCCAATACATTTTCATTTAATTCCCCTAAGGGAATGTGCAACAACTGCAATGGGCTGGGTCATGTATACGAAGTAAACGAAAACAAAATCTTCCCCAATAAAAAACTTTCTATTCAATCAGGGGGTATTGCACCGCTGGGTGAATACAAAAAGTCCTGGGCGTTTAAGCAATTGGAAACTATTTCCAAAAGGTATGAATTTGATCTAACGGATGCCATATCCGTAATTCCGGATGAAGCACTTACTACTATTTTATATGGGGGGTCAGAACAGTTTGAAGTTGATTCTAAAACCCTTGGCGTAAAAAGGCAATACCACATAGACTATGAGGGTATTGCAAATTTCATAAAGAACCAGTACAACCAGGCAGATTCTACTTCTATAAAGCGATGGGCCAGAGATTTTATGGATAAAAAAACCTGCCCTAGTTGCAATGGCT
Organism: uncultured Flavobacteriaceae bacterium; assembly: GCA_963793325.1. Taxonomy (GTDB): domain Bacteria; phylum Bacteroidota; class Bacteroidia; order Flavobacteriales; family Flavobacteriaceae; genus Eudoraea. The sequence continues at coordinate 762,431 of CAWBZU010000002.1, read as the reverse complement.
CCAGGTTAAAAATAGAATCCCTTTATTATAAAATAGAGGATAAAAATATTGCTGAACTCTGTCAACTGGACATCTCTGATCTTGCCCGCTTTTTTGATCACCTGGATTCTAAGTTAGAAGGAAATCAAAAAAAGATTGCCGAAGAGATCATTAAGGAGATTAAATCACGTATAAAGTTTTTATTGGATGTAGGCCTTGATTATTTATCCCTGAATCGGAGTTCAAAATCACTTTCAGGAGGTGAAGCCCAGCGCATAAGGCTTGCGACACAAATAGGATCCCAATTGGTTGGAGTTTTATATATATTGGATGAACCCAGTATTGGATTGCATCAACGCGACAACAACCGGCTGATTAAATCCCTGGAATCATTAAGGGATATAGGTAATTCTGTAATTGTGGTGGAACATGACAGAGATATGATCGAAAGTGCTGATCATGTAATTGATATAGGTCCGAAAGCAGGAAAACACGGAGGTGAAATAATCTCAGAGGGAACCCCAGCCGAACTTATTCAACAGCATACAATGACTGCCCAATATATTACAGGGGAAAAAGAAATTCCTGTTCCTGCTGCAAGAAGAAAAGGGAATGGGAAAAGTATAAATCTGATAGGATGTACCGGCAATAATTTAAAGAATGTCTCGGTTGAGTTTCCCTTGGGCAAAATGATTGCCGTAACCGGGGTTTCAGGCAGCGGTAAATCAACACTTATTAACGAAACACTTTATCCAATAATGAACGCCCATTATTTTAACGGTGTAAAAAAACCAATGCCATATACGAAAATAAATGGGCTTGAACACATTGATAAGGTAATTGACATTAACCAATCTCCAATAGGCAGAACACCAAGGTCAAATCCGGCTACCTATACAGGCGTTTTTGGAGAAATACGCTCCCTTTTTGCCAAAACACCTGAAGCCGCGATAAGAGGTTATAAACCAGGGCGATTTAGTTTTAATGTAAAAGGTGGTAGATGTGAAACTTGTCAGGGAGGTGGATTACGCGTAATAGAAATGAACTTTCTTCCCGATGTATACGTGGAATGTGAAACCTGCAATGGAAAACGATTTAACAGGGAGACGCTTGAAATTAGATATAAAGGACAATCTATTGCGGATATTCTTGAGATGACCATTGAAGAAGCAGTTTCTTTTTTCGACCAGATACCCAAAATCTACAGAAAGCTAAAGACTATTGAGGATGTTGGACTTGGCTATATCTCATTGGGACAGCAATCAACAACCTTATCTGGCGGGGAAGCCCAGCGGGTAAAACTTGCAACTGAATTATCCAAAAGAGATACCGGTAACACTTTTTATATTCTGGATGAACCCACAACTGGACTTCATTTTGAGGATATAAGGGTACTTATGGAAGTTTTAAATAAATTAGTGGATAAAGGAAACACTGTTTTGGTTATTGAACATAATATGGATGTTATAAAAATGGCAGATTATATAATAGATATAGGCTATGAGGGAGGTCGTGGTGGTGGCATGATAGTTGCATCCGGATCTCCTGAAAAAGTGGCTAAAGACGACAAAAGTTATACAGCATTTTATCTTAACAAGGAATTTAGTTTAAAGAATCGGAAGCTGGAAGTTCGTGGTTAAGAGGCTATTCACATGCAATTTACCAATAAGTGACGAAAAATAAAGGTATGAGGAGAGAAAAGCACCCTAAAGGATGGAATGAAATTAAAATCAATGATTCCTGGGCCATTTTTAAAATAATGGGCGAGTTTGTAAACGGTTTTGAAAAAATGAGTGCCATAGGCCCTTGTGTTACAATTTTTGGTTCAGCCAGAACCAAGCAAGATGCCAAATATTACCAACTTACCGTTAATATAGCCAAAAAAGTATCTGAAGCAGGATATGGTATTATCACGGGTGGTGGTCCAGGCATAATGGAAGCCGGTAATAAAGGAGCGCATTTGGCCGGAGGAACCTCTGTAGGACTCAACATCGATCTTCCATTTGAACAACATGACAATCCATATATTGACGACGATAAGAGTCTGGATTTTGCCTATTTCTTTGTCCGTAAGGTAATGTTTGTAAAATACTCACAGGCTTTTGTGGTTTTACCTGGTGGTTTTGGTACTCTTGATGAACTCTTCGAAGCCATTACGCTAATTCAAACCAATAAAATTGGAAAATTCCCAATAATTCTTGTCGGAATATCGTTTTGGGAAGGATTACTGGACTGGATTAAAAGCACCATGCTTGAAGCGGGAAATATTAGTTCCACTGACCTTGATTTAATACGCATAGTAGACACGGAGGAAGAGGTTGTTGAGATAATCGACGCCTTCTACAAAGGTCATAGCCTTAGTCCAAATTTTTAATTCAAATATGTTTTTAAAGCGCATTCCAACTTTTCTAATAATAGCTGCTGCTCTTTATTTCGCATGTGGCATTGGTGGAGTCTATGCGCAACACAATAACACCCTCAAAGCCTCTGTAGAGCCAGAAACCCAAGAAATAAATATTCAGCAGGAATTTGAATATATCAATGATACTCAGGATACTCTGAACGTGCTGTATTTTAATGATTGGGCAAATGCCTATTCCGATAAGAATACGGCTCTTGCAAAGCGATTCGCGGATGAGTTTAAAAAAAGTCTACATTTAGCCAAAGAAAAAGATCGTGGTAGTACCGAAATATTTACCATTGTAGATGATGAATACAGGGCTATTTCATGGATCCGAACTTCCGGCCTGGATGTCATCAAAATTGATCTCAATGCACCTTTGGCCCCCGGGTCATCGGCTAAATTATTTTTTACTTACACGGTTAAACTCCCCCCTAATAGATATACTTCTTATGGATATAATAATGAAGGAGGATATTATTTAAAAGATTGGTATCTCACTCCGGCTGTGTATAATGGAGAATGGCAATTGTACTCAAATAAAAACCTTGAAGACCTTTATACCGGGAACACTAATACCAATATCATTTTTAATTATCCTGATTCATTATATTTAGGCACTAATTTCAAAGAAGTAGATATAACAAGCTATCCGGGAAGGCAACAGGCAACCCTTGAAGGAGTGAACAGAAAGAGTTGTTATATTATTCTGAATTCTCAAAAAAAGTTCACAAAACATGTCACACCTGAATTAATAGTGGTTACAGATCTTCAGGCAACAAAATATGACGAAATTTCTCAGGGTATTTCAATTACCAGGATCTCCCGATTTATCAACGATAATCTTGGTAATTTCCCGTACGAACAATTGCTGGTAAGTGAAGTGGATTTTAATAAAAACCCACTTTATGGACTAAATCAGCTACCTTCTTTTATACGCCCCTATGAGAAACAGTTTCAGTTTGAAATGACATTTATGAAAACTGCTCTCAGCAGCTATATGAGAGAGTCTATATTCCTCAATCCAAGAAAAGAAAAATGGGTGGGGGATGCTTTGATCAATTACTTAATGATCAGATTTGTAGAAGAATTTTATCCGGATCAAAAGATGTTGGGAAAACTATCAAAAGGTTGGCTTATTAGAGGATTTCATCTGGCTCAAATGGATTACAATGAGCAATATTCCTTTTTATATATGTTTACTGCAAGAAAAAATCTTGATCAGGCCCTTACCACTCCTAATGATTCCCTGATTAAATTTAATCAGAAAATAGCAAACACCTATAAAGCAGGACTTGGCTTAGCTTATCTGGCCGATTACGCTGGAGTTGAAAACATTGATACGTCAATTAAGGAGTTTTATGAACAATATAAATTAAAACCCGTAAGACCGTCTGATTTTGAGTATATTTTAAAAGAAAATTCGGAGAAAGATATCGATTGGTTTTTCAAATCCTACGTTTCTGAAAACGATAGAATTGACTTTAAGATATCCAGGGTAATTAAAACGCAGGATTCCCTTTATGTAACCCTTAAAAACAAAACAGGAACAGAAGTTCCTATTTCCTTATTTGGATTGAACAAAAACGAGGTGGTTTCCAAATATTGGTTTGCAGGGATCAAAACGGAAGAAACATTTACCATTCCACGAAATATGGAAAAAAGGTTGGTGCTGAATTACGATCAAACTATACCGGAATTTAATCAAAGGGATAACTGGAAAGTACTCAAAGGTTTTTTTATCAATAATAAGAGATTGAAGTTTCAATTTCTTAAAGACGCCGAAGACCCTTATTACAATCAAATTTTTTATACGCCCACCCTGGATTTCAACATTTATGATGGTTTAAGCCCAGGAATGAGATTTACCAATAAAACACTTCTGGAGCGGCCCTTTGTTTTTGATTTTTCACCCGCTTATTCGTTTAAGGAAAAATCACTAGTGGGAAATGGTAAATTTACATACAGGCATTATCACGGCAAAAGCGGATTTTATGTTACCAATTATGCACTTCGTGGATCCACTTCCCATTTTCAAACAAATTCGCGTTATAGCACAATTACTCCCTCCGTTAGCCTGGGTTGGCGACCTGCAGACCTTATTTCCAATGAACGAAAATCTCTTACTTTAAGGTATGTAAATGTATTCAGAAATATTGACCCAAGTCTGGATATAGAAACTGATCCGGATTATAACGTACTAAATGCCAGGTTTACCAATTCCAATAATGGTATAATCGATTATTTTAGGTGGTTCGCCGATGCACAATATTCCACAGACTTTACCAAAGTGGCTTTCAATCTTGAATACCGGAAACTTTTTGTAAATAACAGACAATTTAATTTTCGCTTTTTTGCCGGTAAATTTTTGAGGAACAAAACAACCGGAGATTATTTTAGTTTTGCCCTTGACAGACCTACAGATTATTTATTTGATTATAGTTATTTGGGCAGATCTGAAGATTCTGGAATCTGGAGTCAGCAATTAATAATTGCTGAAGGTGGTTTTAAATCTAAACTGGAAAATCCTTTTTCCAACGATTGGATGGCAACAACCAATTCCAGTGTAAATATCTGGAAATGGATAGAATTGTATGGAGATCTGGGATTTATTAAAAATAGTAATGAACCTACAAGATTCGTCTATGATTCCGGAATTCGTCTTAATTTACTTACAGATTATTTTGAACTGTATTTGCCAATATATTCCAATAACGGTTGGGAAATTGCACAGCCAAACTACGCGGAACGAATTCGTTTTATTATTACACTCAGCCCTAAAACTTTATTAGGGCTATTTACCAGGGAATGGTTTTAGAATTATACTATTCTTAGAAATATTGTCATTTTTTAAGTTATTTATAATTTATTGCTTTTTTTTGGTGTTATTTTTATTTTTTCGTTAGAATAAAACCATTTTTTTTGATTGTAATAATCATCATGTTTTCATATTTTTGTTGTAAATCATTCCTTAATGAACTTAAGATTACAAACCAGTGATGATATTTCCTTTGAAGACTTTAAGGCACAAATTATTAAAGATTACGAAATTGCCGTCACCAGCCGAGAGTGCAGCCTATTGGGCAGAAGGGAGGTTTTAACTGGAAAGGCCAAATTTGGAATTTTTGGAGATGGAAAAGAATTGCCTCAATTGGCAATGGCAAGATCTTTCAGAGATGGCGATTTTAGAAGTGGTTATTATAGGGACCAAACTTTTATGATGGCTTTGGGACAGCTGAGTCCTAAGGATTTTTTTCATGGCCTATATGCTACTACAGATATAGAGAAAGAACCTATGAGTGCCGGCAGACAAATGGGTGGGCATTTTGGATCTCACAGTCTTCATTCCGATGGTTCATGGAAAGACCTCACCAGACAAAAAAATAGTAGTCCGGATATTTCACCAACCGCAGGTCAGATGCCACGACTACTTGGTTTGGCGCAAGCATCAAAAATTTACCGAAATATCAAAGAAATTAATTCTGAAAAATTTTCCAATAACGGAAATGAAGTTGCATGGGGTACTATTGGTAATGCCAGTACATCCGAAGGTCATTTTTTTGAAACTTTTAACGCTGCAGGTGTTTTGCAGGTTCCCATGGTTATTAGTGTTTGGGATGATCAATATGGAATTTCCGTACCGGCTAAATTTCAAACTACCAAAGAAGATATCTCAGAAATTCTAAAAGGTTTCCAAAGAGATGAAAATAATAAAGGGTATGAAATCTTAAAAGTAAAAGGATGGGATTATACGGCCCTAATTCATGTTTATGAGAATGCTTCTGAGCTGGCCAGAGAAGAGCATATTCCAGTATTAATCCACGTTACAGAATTGACTCAGCCACAGGGGCATTCTACTTCAGGCTCACAGGAAAGATATAAAAGTGAGAAGCGTTTGCAGTGGGAAAAAGAAAATGATTGCAATAAACGATTCAGGGAATGGATACTCGCAAATAAAATTACAGATAATGAAGCATTATCGGCTATTGAATTAACTATTAAAAAAGAAGTTAGAACTGCAAAAAAAGAAGCCTGGATAGAATTTTTAGCTCCCCATAAGGAAGCAAAAAAAAACCTGGTTGATTTATTGGATAAGCTGGCTGTAAAAACTCCAAACCGTGCATTTATAACTAAAATCAAGAACGACCTCATTGCTGTTGAAGAACCACTAAAAAAAGATTTAGCTATAAATTCGAGAAAGGCTCTTCGACATGTAATAGGTGAAAATTCAAAGGAAAAAGAGGCCTTGTTAAAATGGATTGAGAATTTCCTTGAGGACTCGCAATCAAAATTCAGCTCCCACCTTTATAGCGAATTACCTGGCAGCGCGGTAAGCATTAATGAAATACCACCTAAGTACAGCCCAATCCCGGAAAAAGTAGATGGCCGGGTCATTCTCAGAGATAATTTTGACGAACTTTTCAGAAAGTATCCCCACGCTCTCATTTTTGGCGAAGATAGCGGTGCCATTGGTGACGTAAATCAAGGTTTGGAAGGCCTCCAGAAGAAATATGGCAAAATGCGGATTTCAGATACAGGGATCAGAGAGACAACTATAATAGGACAAGGTATTGGATTGGCACTGAGAGGTCTCCGGCCTATCGCTGAAATACAATATCTGGATTATATACTATATGGACTGCAAACTTTAAGTGATGACCTGGCAACTTTACTATACCGGACCGTCGGTAAACAAAAAGCGCCATTAATTATCCGTACCAGAGGACATCGTTTAGAAGGTATTTGGCATTCCGGTTCCCAAATGGGAGGTATAATTCACTTTCTTAGAGGAATGTATATATTGGTGCCCAGGGATATGACCAAGGCAGCTGGTTTTTATAATACGTTGATGAAGAGCGATGAACCGGCATTAATAATTGAAAGTTTAAACGGCTATAGGCTTAAGGAAGATAAACCAACTAATCTGGGTGAACTTTGTACGCCTATCGGAATAGTTGAAATTGTAAAAAAAGGTACAGATATCACACTTTTGTCTTACGGCTCTACTTTACGCATAGTTCAAAATACCGCCCGGGAGTTAGCAGAAGTAGGAATTGATGCAGAGATAATTGATGCACAGTCACTTCTGCCCTTTGACATTACCAATACGGTTCTGAGCAGTGTCAAAAAAACCAATAGACTATTAGTGATTGATGAAGATGTGCCTGGTGGCTGCGCAGCTTATCTTATGCAGGATATCATTGAAAGACAGGGGGCGTATAAATATCTGGATAGCTCACCACAGACCCTTACCGCTAAAGCACACAGACCGGCATACGCTTCAGATGGAGACTATTTTTCCAAGCCAAATGCGGAAGATATATTCGAAAAAGTATATGAGATCATGCACGAAGCGAACCCAATTGAATATCCAAAACTTCGTTAAAAAAAGACGAATGGCTATACCTCTGCAATAGCTTAAATTTGCAACCCCTTCGAAGTTTTACAAATCAATATTTTCAATTTTTACAATATAAAGGCATTTATAAAAACTGCACATTTACCTCTTGTTCAAACTAAATAAACTCCAATCATTTATTGTATTTGACAACACTTTCCCTGCTAATTCTAAACCCCAAATTCTGATTTTTTATTAAGAAATAACGAAAAAAAGCTTACTTTAGGGTTACCAATCTTAATATGAATGAATAAAAAACTAAAAATTGACATAGGCCTGGCATTGCTTCGTATAGTTTCTTCGGCTTTTTTATTGTCTCACGGTATTCCCAAACTTCAAAAGCTTTTGAATGGAGATTTTCAATTTGCCGACCCAATTGGGATAGGGTCTACCCCTTCCCTGTTTCTCACGACAATTGGTGAAGTAATTTGTCCCGTCCTTGTAATCGTAGGTTATAAAACCCGTTGGGCCTCCTTCCCAATTGTAATAGTAATGGCTGTGGCAGGATTTATTGTACACGGTCCCGATCCCTTTGGAAGAAAAGAACTGGCACTTTTATATTTAACCTGTTTTGCGGCCATAATTTTGCTGGGGCCGGGGCGTTACAGTATTGATAAAAAATAACCTTACTATATTATTTTAACCAGAAGCTCTTTCAAAAGGTCAGATTGGGATATATTGGTGGCCCCAACACCTTTTCCTTTTAAATCCATTTCCCTTAAATAACCTATAATACTGCTAACACGCTTCATGGGATAATTCCGGGATGCTATTTGAAATTCTTCTACAAAATAAGGGTTGATACGCAAAGCAGCAGCTACATTCCTGGGAGTATGGTCGGATAACCCATGATATTGAAGTAATTGTGTGAAAAAATTATGCAAAAGACTAACAGTTACTAAAAATGGGTTGTCCTTTGGGTTCTGGGCAAAATAGTTGATGATCCTTACAGCTTTTACTACATTTTTCTCGCCGATGGCTTTTTTTAATTCAAAATTATTGTAGTCTTTGCTTATGCCTATATGTTTTTCTATAAGATCCGGGTTGATCTCTGTGTTCTTTGGCAAGACCAGTTGTAATTTATCTAATTCATTATTAATCCGGCTTAAATCCGTTCCCAGGTATTCGACCAATAATACGGAGGCTTTATGTGAAATGGCATAACCCTTTTGTTTTAAGGTAAGTCTAATCCAATCTGAAACCTGATTCTCATAAAGCTTTTTGCTTTCAAAAACCACATTCTGTTTGCTTACGAGTGTTTTATGCAATTTTTTACGTTTGTCTAATTTTTTGTATTTATAACAAAAAACCAGTACCGTAGAAGATTGTGGATTTTCGGCATAAGAACATAATTCTTCTATATTTCTCGATAAATGCTGGGCTTCCTTGACAATAATAACCTGTCTTTCCGACATCATCGGATATCTCTTTGCATTGGCTAATACCTCCTCAAGGGATACTTCCTTACCATATAAAACCATTTGATTAAAACCCTTCTCCTCCTCAGTAAGTATACTGTCTCCAATAAACTGGGCTATCTTATCAATATAATAAGGTTCATCACCCATCAAAAAATATATTGGGCAAATATTCCCGCTTCGGATGTTATTTACAATCTGCTTTACTTCTTCCATCCAAAAAAAATTACCAAATTTGTCTTATGCTTTCTCTCAACTTTCCGGGCTATCATTTCCGTTTCAAAAGTAGCGAAAATAAGCAGCAGATTTTTGATGTCATCCGCAAAAAATTTGTGAGCCTGCAACCTGAAGAATGGGTGCGACAGCATGTAATTCGCTATTTAATAGAGGATAAAAAGTACCCAATATCTTTAATTAATGTTGAAAAAACCTTATCGTTAAACGGTTTACGAAAAAGGTATGATGTAGTAGTCTTTAATACGGATGGGAGTATCCGTATACTTGTTGAATGCAAATCGCCTAATGTTTTAATCTCGCAGGTTGTTTTTGATCAGATTGCGCGCTATAACCTGAAAATGCAGGCAGAATTCCTGATGGTCACCAATGGAATAGATCATTTTTATTGCAATATGAATTATAAAGAAGAAAAATATACTTTTTTAAGGCAAATTCCTGATTTTAGCCGTTAATTTGCAACCGTTTTGAAATTCGCAATCGTCATACTTAATTGGAATGGAGAAGCGCTCCTTGAACGCTATCTGCCACTGGTTGTACAATATTCTGAAAACGCGGATATTTATGTAGCTGACAATGCCTCCACTGACGGTTCAGTCACTTATGTAAAAGAAAACTTTCCCGGGGTAACTATCATACAAAATAGTACAAATGGTGGATTTGCCAAAGGATATAATGATGCATTAAAGGAAGTCAAAGCAGACATTTTTTGCCTGTTGAATTCTGATGTTGAAGTTACACCAAACTGGCTTATGCCAATTGAAAAAGCATTTATAAATCTTCCCGATGCCGCCATAATTCAACCTAAAATACTTGATCTATTGCGCAGAGACTATTTTGAATATGCCGGAGCTGCCGGTGGCTTTTTAGATCAATTTGGCTATCCATTCTGCAGAGGGCGAATTTTTCAGTCTATAGAAAAAGATAAAGGACAGTATAATGATACTTCAGAAATTTTTTGGGCCACGGGAGCCTGTATGTTTATTAAAAGTGAAGTTTTTGAAGATCTGAATGGTTTTGATGAAGACTATTTTGCCCACCAGGAGGAGGTTGATCTTTGCTGGCGAGCTAAAAATAAAGGACTCAAGGTATACTATGTTGGAGGGTCACAGGTATATCATCTGGGCGGATCAACCCTTAGCAATATGAACCCGAAAAAGACCTTCTTGAATTTTAGGAATTCCCTCTATTCCATTACTAAAAACCTTCCAAGACGAAAAGCATTTCTCATAATTATTGTTCGGCTTCTCCTGGACGGTATCGCGGCCATTAGGTTTATTTTTCAATTTAAACCTGATCACTGCGTTGCCATTCTGAAAGCCCATTTAAGCTATTACAGGCATTTTTACAAAATGTATAAGAAAAGAGAAAAAGACAATTTTGCCTCAAAGTATTATGTTACAAAATCCATAGTATGGTCTTATTTCGTAAATCAGATAAGGAATTTTAACATTTTAGTAAAAGATTAACTAATTTTGATAAATTAAAGGAAGGCAAATGTTATAATTTTACTTTGAATTACCGTAACAAACGTTTTAAACAAACAATTAATTTTATATAAACAAATATTATGAAAAAATTTTTTTTAGGCTTTTTAGGAATGGCGGTTCTTTTGTCTTCTTGTGTATCACAAAAGAAATATGCCGAGTTAGAAACTAAACAAAAAGAGACGCAGGACCTGCTGAATTCTGCGACAGTTAAATTGAATACTTGTCTGGAAGATAAGGCAACGGCTGATGCAAGATTGCAAACTTTACAAGATCAGAATTCATTTCTAAAAGCAAACAACCAGGAGTTAATAAACAATATGGGGAACCTGACCACTCTTACAACAAAAGGTGCAGAAAATCTGGAGAAATCTTTGGAAAGCCTTCAGGAAAAAGACCTTACCATACGTAAGTTACAGAATGCAATAACCAGAAGAGATTCTGTAAACCTGGCACTGGTTCAAAGCCTTAAAGGAGTTTTAGGAAACCTTGATGACGAGGATATTGAAATTAGCGTTGAAAAAGGAGTTGTTTTTGTATCAATTTCGGATAAACTGTTATTTAGCAGCGGTAGCTACAATATTACGGCAAGAGCCAAGGAAGTATTAGGAAAAGTTGCACAAGTAGTGAACAACAAACCCGATTTTGAATTTATGGTTGAAGGTCATACCGATGATGTTCCTTATATGAAAGGTGTTTTACTTGACAACTGGGATTTAAGTGTAAAAAGAGCCACTGCTGTTGTCCGCATTTTACAAAATGATTACAAAGTGGATCCAAAAAGAATGACCGCAGCCGGTAGATCAGAATATATTCCTGTTTCTCAAACTGATAAATCTAAAAACAGAAGAACAAGAATTGTGGTTCTTCCTAAAATTGATCAGTTCTACAGCATGATTGAAGAAGGAATGAAAGATCCTGCCATAAATAACTAATTATTTAATAGTTTTATAAAAAACCCGCGGTTAGTAACTGCGGGTTTTTTTTATACAATATCCGGATCTCCTTTGCCTAATCTTAATACTTCGGGTGAATCACCGGAAAGATCTATAACCGTAGATGCCAAATTACCTCCGTATCCACCGTCAATAACTAAATCTACTAAATTATGCCACTTCTCGAAGATTAATTCGGGATCAGTGGTATATTCCAGAAGTTCATCTTCATCGCGAATGGAGGTAGATATAATTGGGTTCCCTAGCCCCTCCACCAAAGCCCTGGCAATATTGTTATCAGGAACCCGGATTCCCACTGTCTTCCTTTTCTTAAAATCCTTCGGTAATTTGCTGCTGCCTGGTAATACAAAAGTATAAGGCCCTGGGAGTGCACGCTTAAGTATTTTAAAAGTAGGCGTATCCAATTGCCTGACATAGTCTGAAAGATTACTGAGATTTGCACAGACAAATGACCAATTTGCCTTCTCAAGTTTCACTCCTTTTATACGCGCAATTTTTTCCATAGCCTTGGTGTTCGTGATATCACATCCAAGGCCATAAACCGTATCTGTTGGATATATGATCAGGCCTCCTTTCTTCAAAATAGTTACAACCCTACTAATTTCCTTGGGATTAGGATTTTGCTCGTATATCTTAATGAATTCAGCCATATTTTTATATAGATTTTAGAAGTAGCCCAAAAAAGATTAAGCGTAAATTCCGGGTTTATTAAACCTATAGTTAGTTAAGAGCCTCTTACAGTTCTTAAAATTTTGATCTAATTTTCCGGATTGGTTTTCTGAATGAACATTGAATTCTATTTTACCTGATAAACCCTTACATAATCTACTTCCATGACGGCAGGGAAAACGGCATCATTTACCCCTTCTAAACCACCCCAGTCACCGCCGACAGCTATATTCATTAAAAAGTAAAATGAGCCGGAAAAAGGCCAGTTTTCTGCATTGGAAATTGCAGGACGAGGGAAAATAAGCTTCACATTCTCAATATCGTCTATATAGAATTTCAGGTATTTATTGGTCCAGAGAATTCCATAATTGTGAAATTCTTCTTCTATAGTTTCAAGAATAACAGGGCCGGAGGTTACCTGAGTCCCGTCTTTGTGATTATTTGCAAGGCTATGAATAGAAAAATGGGCCTGATTAGGCTCAAAACTAACATATTCCATGATATCTATTTCACCACATGCCGGCCATCCCGTCGTCTGTATAGAACTGCCAAGCATCCACAAAGCCGGCCAAATTCCATTACCTTTATGTTCCGGTATTTTGGCCCTGATTTCCATTCTTCCATAAGTAAAATGTTTGGTGCTATTTAACCTGGCAGAGGTGTATTCATAAACTCCCGGACTCTGCTCCTCTTTTTTAGCTGTTATTTTAAGTGTTCCTTCGCTTACCGAAGTATTTTCATCTGCTATATAATTTTGTATTTCGTTATTCCCCCAGCCATGCGCACCCGTTTCAAAAATCCAATTTTCCGCTGATAAGGTGTTTCCGTCAAATTCATCCTGCCAAACCAAAACTGCCTTATCCCAATAATCAGCTGCATAGACATCTTGTAAACCACCGGTATCTAAAGGCTCCTGCAAAACTCCCTCCTGATCTTCCTGTGGGCTGCTTTTACTGCAACCCAAAACAAATAAGGTTAATAGAAAAATGAAATTTTTATACATTCTTACAAATTTAGATTCTCATTCTATTCAAAGCTACTATTCAAATTTAGTCAATGATAAAAATATGATTAATGATTAATGATTTCCAGCTTTGCGAATCGAAGAAGCAATTTTTTTATGTCGCCTTTCTCAAACTTTATTTCTGCCTTTTTATCGCTACCGGCTCCTTCAATTCTCAAGACCTTCCCTCGGCCAAAACGTGTATGATTTACCAATGCGCCTTCAGCTAGATTTGGATCTATCGTATTCGTATTCCCAATGGGCTTGGATAGTTCCGGTTTAAGTTTACGAAGTTTTCTCAATTGATTTTCATTGGGTTTTCTTATATCCGGCGGAACACCATTCTCCGGTTTAATCTGCCGAAGTTTGGACTTATCTACTTCACCAAAAATATCGGAATTAATTAATGGTTTGTAACGGTAGGTGTCCACCGGAGTCAAATTCTCAATATACCTGTCCTCTATTTCTTCAATAAACCGACTGGGTTCTGCATCAATTAATTTACCCCAGCGATATCTGTTTTGGGTGTATGTAAGGTATGCCTGTTCTTCAGCACGGGTTAGCGCAACATAAAAAAGCCTGCGCTCCTCTTCCAATTCACTTCGGGTGTTCATACTCATTGCTGAAGGAAAAAGATCCTCTTCCATCCCAACAATGTATACAAAAGGGAATTCCAATCCCTTGGCGAGGTGAATGGTCATTAAAGCCACCCGGTCGTCATCCCCTGTATCTTTGTCCAGATCTGTAGCCAGCGCTACATCTTCCAGGAATTCAGCAAGATCTCCTTTTGCATCTGCTAATTCCTTTTGCCCTTCCACAAAGTCTTTGATGCCATTCAATAATTCTTCTATATTTTCCATGCGGGCAATACCCTCCGGAGTTCCATCCTTCTTAAATTCCAAAAGAATACCTGTTTTCTTGGCTACGTGCTCGGATAAGGTAAAAGCATCCACACTCTGATTCATAATCTGAAAACTCTTTATCATATTAATAAAATCTTCGAGTTTTCTTTTGGTACCTGAATTTATCTTTAAATCTATTTTATCTAAATTCTGCATTACTTCAAAGATAGATCTTGAGTAATGGTTTGCAGCAACAACTAGTCTGTCAATAGTGGTCTGGCCAATACCACGTGCGGGAAAATTTATAACTCTTTTTAAAGCTTCTTCATCTTTTGGGTTAATTACCAGTCTGAGATAAGATAATAAATCCTTTATTTCCTTGCGCTGGTAAAAAGAAAGACCTCCATAAATCCTATATGGAATATCTCTTTTCCTTAAGGCATCCTCAATGGCACGTGATTGCGAGTTTGTGCGGTACAGAACGGCAAAATCGCCATTTGCACGCTGGTTTTGCATTTTGTTTTCAAAAATAGACCCTGCCACATATCTTCCCTCCTCTGCATCTGTGGTGCTCCTGTGTAGTTTTATTTTAGTACCCTCCTCATTAGCCGTCCAAACTACCTTTTCCAGTTGATTCTTATTGTTGGCAATGATTGAATTTGCTGCATTAACTATATTTTTACTGGATCGGTAATTTTGTTCTAACCTATATACTGCAACATCGTCATAGTCTCTCTGAAAATTTAAGATATTTGTGATGTTTGCACCTCTGAATGAATAAATACTCTGAGCGTCATCACCCACAACACAAATGTTTTGAAACCGGTCCGCAAGAGCTTTTACAATGAGATATTGTGAATGGTTGGTATCCTGATACTCATCAACCAGTATATATCGGAACCTTTCCTGGTATTTCATCAAAACTTCCGGAAAACGACTTAATAGTTCATTTGTTCGCAAAAGCAGATCATCAAAGTCCATTGCCCCGGCTTTAAAACAACGGTCCACATAGTTTTGATAAATATCTCCCAATCTTGGACGTTTTGCCATAGCGTCGGCCTCCATTAATTCGGGGTTCTGGAAATAGGCTTTTACCGTAATCAAGCTGTTCTTATAGGATGAGATACGATTTTGAATTTGTTTGTATTTATATATATCCTTATCTAATCCCATCTCCCTAATTATCGATGAGATCAGGCGCTGCGAATCCTGGGTATCGTAAATGGTATAATTACTTGGATAACCCAACTTATCGCCATCAAAACGAAGCAGGCGCGCAAAAACGGAATGAAATGTTCCCATCCATAAGTTCTTGGCTTCAGAGCCCCCCACGATACCGGCAATTCGCTTTTTCATTTCTCTGGCGGCTTTATTCGTAAAAGTTAGTGCCAGTATATTAAACGGATCAACTCCCTGCTCCATCAAATGGGCAATTCTAAACGTAAGGACCCTGGTTTTTCCCGAACCGGCCCCTGCAATTACCATTAGGGGGCCTTCCTTGTGTAAAACAGGGCCTTTTTGAGCGTCATTTAATTCATCCAAAAATGTATTCAAGATAGAGGCTTTTTATGAAGTGAATTTAGCCATAATTAAACTCATGCAAAAGAGACCAACCAATAATTATGAAAATTAACTCCGTATTATAAACTATTTGAATATATTTAAAAATTCTAATCATCTACATGCCAAAACTTATATTTCTTACCCTATTATCTATCTTTCTGCTGGGACTAACATTATTACATGCACAAACAAAAAAATCCGGTCCGGTAATTACGGGATATGGAGAGGTATGGAATATTGAAAACCCCGGTTTTATTACCAATACCACAAAGGAATATAAAGTTGTTTTTGAGATTATGAACACATCTGAATCCCCAGATCAACTGAATAAAAGTATTGAGACTGCAGCCCGGTTTTTGAACATGCATGCCCAGCATGGTGTTCCGCCTGCCAATCTACAAGTAGCTTTGGTAGTACACAATGAGGCCTCCAAAGACATTCTGATAAATTCAGCTTATAAAAGTCGGTACAGCATAGATAATCCCAACAAAGAATTACTACAAAAGCTTTTAGATGCCGGTGTTGAGGTTGTTTTTTGCGGGCAATCATCAATTTCACGTAACATTCCTATTTCTGAAACCATTGATGGTGTTGAGTTGGCCCTTTCGGCTATGACTGCATTAATTCAACTTCAGGATGAAGGCTTTCAACTTATAAAATTTTAATATGATGAATAAATTAATATATGTGCTGTTTTTACTTTCTGGAACAATAGTTCTTGCCCAGGGCACCGATTTATCAAAGGATTATAAGCTTGTTGAAGGCAAGGTTATTGAATGGAGAAGAGATATACACAAAAATCCGGAATTGTCCAATCGTGAATTCAAGACCGCCGAAAAAATAGCGGCTCACTTAAAAACATTGGGCATAGAGGTACAAACCGGCGTTGCACATACCGGAGTAGTTGGTATATTGAAGGGTGATAAACCGGGAAAAGTTATTGCTCTAAGAGCAGATATTGATGCATTACCTGTAACGGAACGCAACGATCTGACTTTTAAATCTACCGTAACGTCCGAATTTATGGGACAAGAAGTGGGCGTCATGCATGCATGTGGGCACGATACACATACCGCTATACTGATGGGAGTAGCAGAAGTACTGGCTAAGAACAAACAGCAAATTAAAGGCACGGTGAAGTTTATATTTCAGCCGGCGGAAGAAGGAGCGCCTCCCGGCGAAGAAGGCGGTGCACTCCTGATGGTCAAAGAAGGTGTTTTAAAGAATCCAGATGTTGAAGCAATTTTTGGATTGCATATTGATTCTGAAATCCCGGTAGGAGTTATTCGCTATAAATCTGGGGGCACAATGGCATCAGCACAGCGATTTGTAATTGATGTAAAAGGAAAACAAACTCACGGATCTGAACCCTGGTCGGGAATTGATCCTATCCTGATAAGTGCAAAGATCATAGATGGATTACAAACCATTATTAGCAGAGAGACTAATCTTACGAATGAAGCTGCTGTTATAAGCGTAGGTAAAATTGAAAGCGGAGTTCGTTTTAATATTATTCCGGAAAGCGCCCAAATGATTGGTACAATCAGGACGCTTGATTATGACATGCAAAAAATGATCAATCGCAGAATGGAAGAAATGGTGCCTGATATTGCCAAAGCATACGGCGGTGATGCTACTATAGAAATTCAAACAACCACGGCCATTACTTATAATGAACCCGATCTTGTTGTTCAGATGTTGCCAACCATGCAACGCATAGCAGGTAAGGAAAATATTCAGGTTCAAAAAGCCATTACAGGTGCTGAGGATTTTTCTTATTTTCAGCAGGAAGTACCAGGGTTTTTCTTCTTTTTAGGCGGGATGACCCCCGGATCCAAAGAGTCCTTTCCGCATCACACACCGGATTTTTTAATAGACGATAGCGGATTGCTTTTAGGCGTAAAAACACTCACAGAAATGAGCCTTGATTACCTGAATAAGTAATGTTGTTTATCCAAAATATGAGTGAATTGCACTTGCTTTTAATACCAAACAAACCTATAGCAAGTAAATTATAACAATGTAAAGAATTGGAGAAGATTAAAAATAGTTACTTTTGTGTCGAATTTTTAAATAAGGGCCTTTAACTCCTTTTTTTTAATAATCATTTATTCCATGAAGAGATTTACTTTAACATTACTACTCTTATTAATTTTTATAGGCAGTAGTATTCAAGCTCAAAATAAGAAAGAGCTAATTGAACAGGTTAACACTTTAAATTCTGAATTGTCCAGTATCAAGGCTGAACTTTTAGAATCCCAAAAAAATGAAAAGATTAGTCAGGCCAGGGCAGATTCTTTTGAAAGTCAGTTACAAGGTTTACAGGAGAATAATGCCACTTTATTACAAAACTTAAATAACTTCACGACACAATCTAACGACAAGCTGGACAACCTTGGAAATGTAATGGAAAGTTTGAGAAAGAAAGAAGCGGAACTAAAATTTATTAATGACGCATTCACCAGCAATGACTCTATTTCACTACTCGTACTTACCAATTTAAAGCAGACCCTGGGAGAAAATGCAAATATTAAGGTCGAAAAGGGTGCCGTCGTAGTAATAATGGATCATACCACGTTATTTGGAGCCAATGCCGGTAACACCAAAATAGAGGGAGGATCAACAGAATTGCTGAATAAATTAGCAGGGGTCATAAAATCAAATCCTGATATGGCGGTTACTTTGGAATTTCATACCGATGATACCAATAGCTGGGAAAATGTTTATGCAGAAGCATCTTCTGTAGCCACAGCTCTTGGAAATACTGCTGAGATAAAACCCGAACGAATCAAGGTCTCCAGAAAATCAGAAATGGCAAATAATTTGCATATTAGACTCCACCCTAATTTCAATACATTCTACATTAATGTTCGTGAGAACATGAAGAATTGAAAACTGGCTTGCCATTATATGAGTTGTAAGCTTCAATAGTATTGAGATAAAATGAAGCTATAATTTTTTAAATAATCTAACGTTCTACATCCATAAACCAAACTAAATTTCCAAAAAATGACTGGGGACGGAATTTTTCAACTTTTCGCATATTTATTGCCTGCTGTGGTGACAGGGGCTGTAGCATTTTATTTTTTTAGATTACATACAAGAAACGAAGAAGGTCGTAGAAGATTTCTGCTTCATAAGGATTCGCAAAAAGATGCCATGCCGATACGATTACAGGCATATGAACGGATGGCGCTTTTTTTGGAGCGGATCTCAATTCCCAGCCTTGTGGTCCGGGTAGCACCAAAATCCGCTGATAAAAATGCTTATGAGCAATTACTGATACGAAGTATTGAAAACGAGTTCGACCATAATTTGTCACAACAGATCTACATGAGTGATGCATGTTGGAATATAATTAAAGCGGCTAAAAATGCTACGATTCAATCTATCAGAAAAGCTGGAATGAGCGAATCTGATTCTGCTGATAAGTTGCGTGAAGATATTCTAAATGAAACGATGGATAAGCAATCTCCTTCTGCAACGGCCCTTGCCTATGTAAAAAAGGAAATAGGAGAAATTTGGTAATTAATTTAAGGGAATCCATACTATTGGCCTGGTTCAAAAGTACTTAATTCAACATTTTTGGTTTTCGCAAAATCATATCCCTTCTCCCACCAGGACGTCATCTTCTCCTTATCAAAAATGAGCGAATTAGTTGTCAATACTGTAGGCGTGTAATAAAAGTTAATGATCGCATTATTATTATTGGCCACAAATTTACCAATTCTGATATTTTGGCGCTCAATCCTGTCTAACATAAAAGCAAACATACTGGTCAGCAAGGAAAACGCATTTTTAGAAGGCATTCTGTTGAAGTGAGTCATTTCCGTATGCAATATAATAGCATCTACTTCAGTAGCTCCCATCATTAAGGCTTCTTCAATAGGAACCATACTACCCAGCCCACCATCAGCATATTCGCAACCCTCTTTTCTGACCAGGCTCATAAAAGGAGTATAATTGCATGAAATCCAAATCCACTCACAGAAATCCTCATATCCAAAATCTTTAATAGACTTATATTCCACAGTATTCAAAGAGAGATTTGATACCGTAACTACAATGTCCTTTGGCCCGGATTTAAGAATCTCAAATTCTTCCGGTGTGAGCGTATTTTTTATAAGTTCCAGAAGATTGAAGCTTTCGCCAAAAGTTCGGCTACCCCGGTAAAAATTCTTTAAAACATTCCAGTGGTTTATCCCAATATTGGCTACCCCGTGCTTATTTTGGATCACAAAGGGACAATTGCTAAAGATACTATCCTGATTTACTGAAGTATAAACATCTTTTATTTTTTGAATATTTTGCAACGCCAGATGGGAAATAAGCAAGCTTCCTGTTGAAGTTCCCAGAAAAAGGTCATAATTGTGATTTAACTCCTGCATCAGGTATTGTGCAACACCTCCTGCAAAGGCACCTTTACTTCCTCCTCCGGATATGACCAAAGCCCTCATTCTTCCTTCAATTTACTTTCTATATAACGCAATTCTTCGCCCTTTAGTTCTTTTGACAATTTAAGCAATCGCTCCCTTTGATTGTCGTCTTTTAATAAACTTTCTGTCATGTTTCTCGCAAACTTGCTGAATTGCCAGGAATGATGGACTGAAGCATTCATCAAATCTAATAGGTTTTGATCTGTCAAAGGAAAAACCCCAAATAACAAAGAAAACGCATTTTGCCTTATTTCAAAAGAATATTGGGGTGAAGTATAACCAAATAACTCTTCCGTATAACTTGCTTTTTGATCATCATTTAAATAGTCCTTTGTCAATATTGCCAATAACAACCAAACCAATCGAACATTCTTATTGGGCAGGCCAATAATTCCTTTTGTCTTTTCGAGATACAACATTCTTTCATTTGGAAAGGATATCCACAAACGATAAAGTGCATTTTCAATAGTGACATAACTTCTATCATCCAATAAGGATTCAAATTGTTCTTTAAGTCCCAATGGAATTCTTTCCGTTATCAAACATAAGGCCTGTCGTGTTTTCAGATCATTTGTATTAAAAGCATCTTTTAAAAAACTTTCGGATAAGGACTTATGGTAGTCCATTATAATATTTTCCTTAATCCTGGTCGATGTAGTATTCTCCCAAACTCCAGTAATTATTTCTTCATTAGTTCTGTTACTCGAGGTCAATTCCCATTGAAGATCAAAATAAGTTTCCAAATCTCCGGAAGATTGCCTTAGTAATTTCTTTACTTCCAAGAATGGAAATTTTGTATCCAAAAGCCACGTTTTCTGAAATTCATGAAGGTCCAAACCGGATACTTCCTGCATCTCAGAAATAAAATCAGCAATAGTAACATTTGAATACTGGAATTTATTTAAATATGACCGAATACCTTCTCTAAAAGCTTTCTCCCCCAGCTTAGTCTTTAGTATATGAAGTGCCCACGCCCCTTTTTCATAAAAAGTTAAACTACTTGCTTTAGGATTCGTTAGCGCTTCACCTTTACCCTCAAGGGATAATTCCTGAAGTTGTTTTGCAGATTCGTAAAGTTTCCAATAAAAATAATCTTCCCCAAATATTTTTTTTTCTGCAAGCAGGGCATAGTAAGTTGCAAATCCTTCATGCAGCCAATGATGATTCCCGTCTTTTTCTGTTACCAGATTCCCAAACCATTGATGCGCCATCTCATGGGCATTTACGTTTACATAATTCATATCCGGGAAAGCAACAGAATCTATAATAAAACCATCAGAAAAAATTGTAGTTCCGGTATTCTCCATTCCCGCATATAAAAAATCACGGACTGGTATTTGTTTATAATTCTGCCACGGATAGGCTATCCCTATCTCATCTGAAAGGAAGTCAAAAATTTGGACTGTATACCTGTAGGTCGGCTCTTCTTTTAAGCTGTCCTGAGGATAATAGAAAAGCTCTAAAGGAATTCCACCCTTGCTTTTAATCTTCTTCGAGTTGTACTTTCCTATGGCAAAAGCCAGAAGATAACTGCTCATAGGCCTGGTCATATCAAAGATCCAGGTCCTGAGCCCTTCTTTTTGCATTGTTTCTCTTAATTTTCCATTTGCAACAACTTCATAACCTTCGTCAAAAATAAGGCTCAGATCAAATTCAACTTTCTCATTCATATCATCAAAACTAGGAAGCCAGTGGCTGGTATATTTTCCCTGTCCCTGAGTCCATATTTGGTTATTTGTCGGAATAGAATCTTCCCACCCCAGAAAGTAAACTGTTTGCCTGGGAATTGCCGTATAATCCAAATTTAGTTTATACGTTCTGCCTGCTTTAAGTTTTTTGTAAATAACAATATTTTTCTTGTTATTGATATGGCGTACTTTTTTATCATCCAATAAAACGGTAGAGAAATCCATGTTTCTGGCATCCAGAAAAATGGAATCTGTCTTATTGATTACGTTAAATGAATAATTGACTTTACCATTTATTTTTTTTAAATAGGGATCTAACTTTAAAACTATATCTGCTTTGGTGAAATCTACCGATAATTGGGGTTGACTATATAAAAATCCAGTATAAAAAATTAATAAAAGTGAATTAATAAGATTCATAATTGCTATAATACAAATGTCAGACCAAAATTAGCATTTTACATTATTGCAGTTGTATGCAGTAACTATTATTTTCGTTCCATGAATATGAGCTATCTTCAAACCCCGGTGACTTATTTGAAAGGTGTGGGACCTAACAGGGCAGAAATTCTGCAGTCTGAATTGAAGATAACAACCTATCAGGATCTTATTAATCTGTTTCCCAACAGATATATTGATAAAACGAGATATTATAAAATTAATGAATTACAAAGAGGAAATGCAGATGTTCAGCTGATAGGTAAAATAGTCCGCATAACAACTGTAGAACAGAAAAAAGGAAGCCGACTGGTCGCAACATTTCAAGATGATACCGGTGAAATGGAGCTGGTTTGGTTTCGTGGACAGAAATGGATTCGTGAAAATATCAAGTTAAATATCGCTTATGTTATTTTTGGAAGGACTAATTGGTACAGCGGTAAATTTTCAATGCCTCATCCTGAAATGGAACTACTTTCTGAGCATGATAAAGGCATAAAAGTGTCATTACAGCCCATATATCCCTCTACAGAAAAATTAGGTACACGGGGAATTACCAATAGAGTAATCAGTAAATTAGTCCAACAATTATTTATAGAAACAAGGGGTGAGTTTAAGGAAACCCTCTCCCACTCCATAATTAGTGATCTTAAGCTTGTCTCCAAAACGGAGGCAATGTTTAATATCCACTTTCCAAAAAACCTTAATCAATTATCAAAAGCACAATTCCGCCTGAAATTTGAGGAATTGTTTTACATTCAATTGCAGTTAATTTCAAAGAAATTAATTCGAAAACATAAAATAAAAGGTTTTCCTTTCCTTAAAGTAGGTAAATTTTTCAATAGGTTTTATAAAGACCATCTCCCTTTTGAACTGACCGAGGCTCAAAAGAAGGTCATAAAAGAAATCAGAGCAGATCTGGGCAGCAACGCACAAATGAATCGACTTTTACAAGGGGATGTGGGGTCTGGTAAAACAGTAGTGGCCTTAATGATTATTTTATTGGCTCTGGATAATGGATATCAGACCTGCTTGGTGGCTCCTACAGAAATATTGGCGAATCAGCATTATAAAGGAATAAAGGAATTATTGGGCAATATAGGGGTTAGTGTGGCCCTACTCACAGGATCAGTTAAGAGAGCAGAGAGAAAAACTATACATGAACAACTTGAAAGTGGCGAGCTTAATCTTCTTATTGGGACACATGCTGTATTGGAAGATAAGGTACAATTCAAAAATCTTGGGTTAGCCATTATAGATGAACAGCACAGGTTTGGTGTTGCTCAAAGATCTAAATTATGGCACAAGAATGATGTACCCCCTCATATTCTGGTTATGACCGCTACGCCCATTCCCAGAACTTTGGCAATGAGCCTTTATGGCGATCTTGATATTTCCGTGATTGATGAGTTGCCACCCGGAAGAAAGGCTGTAAAAACGGTACACAGATTTGACAAAAACAGGTTAAAAGTATTTCAATTTATACGGGATGAAATAAAAAAAGGGAGACAGGTATATATTGTTTATCCATTAATTCAGGAGTCCGAGGCACTTGATTACAAAGATTTGATGGATGGCTATGAGAGTATTGCACGCGATTTTCCCTTACCCGATTACCAGATTTCTATTGTTCATGGCAAGATGAAACCACAGGACAAAGACTTTGAAATGGAACGTTTTGTTAAGGGAGAAACACAAATAATGGTTGCAACAACGGTAATAGAAGTTGGTGTAAACATCCCAAATGCTTCGGTAATGATTATAGAAAGTGCAGAGCGCTTCGGACTATCGCAATTGCACCAATTGAGGGGCCGCGTTGGCAGGGGGGCGGAACAGAGCTTTTGTATCCTTATGACAAGCCATAAGTTATCATCTGATGCCAAAACCAGAATGGAAACTATGACAAGAACTAACGATGGGTTTGAAATAGCGGATGTGGACCTTAAACTGCGGGGACCTGGTGATTTGATGGGCACACAGCAGAGTGGTATCCTTAATCTTAAAATTGCCGATATTGTTAAGGATAATGATATTTTAAAAGCTGCAAGGTACTACGCCATCAAAATTCTTAATGAAGATCCGCGATTGCAAAAAGAAGAAAACAAGCAAATTCGATATGCCTATTCTCAATTAATGAAACACAAGAATATCTGGAATTATATAAGTTAAGAGCCGGTGTCAGACCGGCCCCTAAATTCTAGCTGGAAACCAGCAGGAAAATCAGTTAATGTCTTCTCCATTTTCCAGTTTACTAATATTTGTGGCTATGGCATCCTTATTTTGCTGGTCCGGTGCCCTTTGGGCAGCAATTTTTAAATGCTTTAATGCTCTCTTATAATCTCCCATTGCAGAATAACCTCTGGCCAATCCATAGTCTACAGGCCATTGTCCTTTATAATTTTTTGCATTCATTTTAAATACTTCAACTGCTTTTTCTTTCCTCTCCTGCGCAATTAATTGCCTGCCATATCCATGAACTTCAAAGATGGTAGCAAATTTCAGGGCTTCATCCATGATTAAATCTGCTTCAGCAGCTTTTCCCTGCTTAACTAGGATTTTGGATTTAGTGCTTAAGTTATTAAAGTTCTTTTCACTAAAAAATTGACCCTCAATAGCGGCATTTATCCAACCAAGCGCTTCGTTAAGGTCTCCATCATTATTCAGCGAAAAATTAGCCGCCTGTTCCCAGGTTTGCCGGTTAAACCCGGGGGAATTCTGTAGTTTATGCCGAATGTCTGACAGGACTATCTCAGTTACGTCAACTTGAATTTTAAAAGGAATTTGCTTCTTTTCCCAATTCAGGGAAGCTATTGCAGAATTGGGTTCTACCGTAGTAAAAAGGTAAGTCAATTCCTCAGTATGGGGAATCTCTTTTGTGATCACATCAACTCTAAGTGCATCTTCGGATGGTTCATAAAAATAACTTCCCCATGCTTCATGATTTTTTGAAAAGATTACCGTCGCTTTATTGTCTTCATAGACTATCATGTGAAGTCCATATTTTCCTGCATTTAAGGGTTTACCCTCGATCAATACATTATCTGTAAATTTAATTACCGTGTTTTCATTAGCGCCGGCCCTCCACGGCGACTCTGTTGCAGTACCGAATCCCAGATTGTTCATACCGTAAGGCACCAATTCCCCCCATACAGTTCTATCTTTTACCGCCGGTCTTGAATAGGAAATTGTAATATCAGTAATGCCTATTTGCTGTGTAACTTTTGCTTTCTGACTCCCCCTGGGCAGATTTAATTGTGCAAAACCCTTTATGCCAATAAACATTAGGAGAACAAGTATAAATGCCGAGCCATTCATGTAATTTTTTTTCATCAGTTTGATTTTTAGTTGTCAATTATATAGCTAGATTGGCATAAAGATAAGCATAGCTTGTAGTTGTTCTCGTTACAATAATGTTAAACCCTGGTGTGACTAGGTTAAACCGGAATTTCGCCAAAATTCCATCATATATTTAACCTACTACCCAAAAGCTAAATTCATATCTTCTGTTAACATAAAGCTGAAAAGCATGATAACAGAATATATATAATTGATTATCAATTATTTAGAGAACTTGCCAGCTCATTGAACATCGTAATTTAGAAGCACATTGTTTTACCTCCTTTTACTTGTATTTCATACATTTGTTAGTTGTGCTAAAAAGCTATTTATTAGTTATTTGAATATTTTATGAAAAAAACATTATTTGATAAAGTTTGGGACTCACATGTAGTCAAAAAAGTTCTGAATGGACCTGACGTGCTGTTTATTGATCGTCATCTTGTTCATGAAGTAACAAGTCCGGTTGCATTTTTGGGTTTAAAAAATAGAAATATTAAGGTTTTATACCCGGAACGCACTTTTGCAACAGCAGATCATAATACCCCTACACTAAATCAACACCTACCAGTCCAGGATCCTTTATCTGCCAACCAGCTTAGGGCTTTGGAACAAAACGCAAAGGAACACCAAATCCCTTATTGGGGCCTTGGTCACGAAAAAAACGGAATTGTTCATGTAATTGGCCCAGAGAATGGAATTACATTGCCGGGTTCTACAATTGTATGTGGAGATTCTCATACTTCAACCCATGGTGCTTTTGGAGCGATAGCATTTGGAATAGGAACCTCTGAGGTAGAAATGGTTTTAGCCACTCAGTGTATTATGCAGCCTAAACCTAAAAGCATGCGAATTACCATAAATGGTAATCTAAATAATGCCGTTACTCCTAAAGATGTTGCCCTTTATATTATTTCTAAGTTAAGCACTTCGGGTGCTACTGGATATTTTGTTGAATATGCAGGAGAAGTCTTTGAGCAGATGTCAATGGAAGGGCGAATGACCGTATGCAATTTAAGTATTGAAATGGGTGCAAGAGGCGGAATGATAGCTCCGGATACGAAAACATTTGAATATATAAAAAATAGGGAGTTTACACCAAAAGGTGAGGCTTGGGATAA
This sequence comes from uncultured Flavobacteriaceae bacterium, assembly GCA_963793325.1. GTDB lineage: Bacteria > Bacteroidota > Bacteroidia > Flavobacteriales > Flavobacteriaceae > Eudoraea. The sequence continues at coordinate 735,462 of CAWBZU010000002.1, read as the reverse complement.
GGCGATGAGCTACTGGGAAACATTATATACCGATGACAATTCTGTATTTGATCTGGAAATTTCATTTAAAGGAGAGGACATTGAACCCATGATTACGTATGGTACTAACCCGGGAATGGGCATGGGCATAACTGGTGGAATTCCTAAATCTGATACTATTGATGGTGGTGCATCTACCTATAAGAAATCTCTTCTGTATATGAATTTTGAAGAAGGAGACAATATGTTGGGCAAACCAATAGACTTTGTTTTCCTTGGGAGTTGTACTAATGGAAGAATAGAAGATTTCCGGGCCTTTACAAGTCTGGTTAAAGGCAGACAAAAGGCAGAAAACGTAACTGCCTGGCTGGTACCCGGATCTCATAAAGTTGAAGATGCCATTAAAAATGAAGGACTATTGGATATCCTGAATAAAGCCGGATTTGAATTACGAGAACCAGGCTGCTCTGCTTGTCTGGCAATGAATGAGGATAAAATCCCGGCTGGGAAGTATGCAGTTAGCACGTCCAACAGAAATTTTGAAGGCAGACAGGGTCCGGGAGCGAGAACGCTTCTTGCGAGTCCTTTGGTGGCTGCTGCTGCTGCAGTTACCGGCAAAGTAACGGACCCGAGAGAATTGATGATTTTTGAAACAGCCTGATTTTTTAATTAATTATAACGGATTCAGATACTAATGGCATACGATAAATTTAAAGTTCTAAAAAGTACGGCAGTTCCTCTTCCAATAGAAAATGTGGATACAGATCAGATTATCCCGGCAAGGTTTCTAAAAGCAACAGAACGCAGGGGTTTTGGTGACAACCTATTTAGGGATTGGAGATACAATACTGATAACTCACCCAAAGAACAATTTGTATTAAATAACCCTATTTATAGTGGTAAAATTCTGGTGGGTGGTAAAAATTTTGGATCTGGTTCTTCAAGAGAGCATGCGGCCTGGGCTATCTATGATTATGGATTTCGCTGCGTTGTAAGTAGTTTTTTTGCCGATATATTCAGAGGCAATTGTATGAACATAGGGGTCTTACCTGTACAGGTAAGCCCTGGCTTTCTGACAAAGATATTTGAAGCAATTGAGGCGGATCCAAATACTGAATTTGAAGTTAATCTCAACGAACAAACTTTCACTATCAAGACAACCGGTGAGAAGGAAAGTTTTGAAATAAATGACTATAAAAAGGAAAACTTACTTAACGGGTTTGACGATATTGATTATTTACTGAATATAAAGAGTGAAATTGAGACTTTTGCTAAAGACACGCCACTTTAATAATTAAATTAACGAATACTTTACAGGTCAATTACCTTTAGCATGAACAGGAGGAAGATAGAAATAATGGATACAACATTGAGGGATGGTGAACAGACCTCTGGTGTATCCTTTACTGTATCAGAAAAGCTAACCCTTGCAAGACTTCTTTTAGATGATTTGAAAGTCGATCGGATAGAAATTGCTTCTGCCAGAGTTTCAGAAGGCGAATTTAAGTCGGTTCAGCAAATAGCCGACTGGGCTAAGACCGTAGGGTATTTGGAGCGAATAGAGGTCCTTACTTTTGTCGATAATGGTCTGTCGCTCAAATGGATGAATAAAGCTGGTGCCAAAGTGCAAAACCTTTTGACCAAAGGGTCTTTAAACCACCTGATGTATCAACTTAAAAAGACCCCTGAGGAACATTTTTCGGATATTGCAGATGTACTGATTAAGGCACAAAAAGAAGGAATTATCACTAATATTTACCTTGAAGATTGGAGCAATGGGATGAGAAATTCCCCGGAATATGTTTTTCAATATCTCGACTTTCTTGCTACACAACCCGTTAAAAGAATTTTATTGCCGGATACCCTCGGTATTTTGACTCATGGTGAAACTTTTGATTTTATTTCTCAAATAGTAACTCGTTACCCGGATACCCACTTTGATTTTCACGGTCATAATGATTATGACTTGAGTGTTGCAAATGTTATGGAAGCCCTGAGGGCAGGTTGTCACGGGTTACACCTAACTGTTAATGGAATGGGAGAGCGTGCCGGTAACGCCCCATTGGCAAGTGTTGTGGCGGTTATAAATGATTTTATGCCAGAAATTGAGATTAATGTGGAGGAGTCTTCACTTTTTAAGGTGAGTAAACTGGTCTCAACTTTTACAGGATTTGGCATTCCGGCAAACAAACCTATAGTTGGAGACAATGTATTTACGCAAACAGCTGGAATACATGCAGATGGAGATAATAAAAGGAATTTATACTTTAATGATTTATTGCCTGAACGCTTCGGCAGAAAACGCAAATATGCCTTAGGTAAAACTTCAGGTAGAGCCAACATTCAAAAAAATCTTCAGGAATTGGGGCTCACACTTAATGATGAAGAAGTAAAAAAAGTAACACAACGTATTATTGAGTTAGGCGATAAAAAGGAAAAAGTTACCAAGGAGGACCTTCCATATATCATTTCCGATGTTTTAGACAGCGAGTCTTATCAGCAAAAAATATTTGTAAAATCCTATGTGCTTACTCATTCCAAAGGTCTAAAACCTTCTACAACCGTAGCTGTTGAAATCGATGGTCAGTCCTATGAAGAAAATGCACAGGGAGACGGGCAGTTTGACGCCTTCATGAATGCGCTCCGAAAAGTCTATAAATCTAAAAAAATGGATCTTCCAATTCTCACCGATTATGCGGTGCGAATACCTCCGGGAAGTAACTCTGATGCTTTATGTGAAACTATTATAACCTGGCGGGACAACGGGAAGGATTTTATAACCCGGGGTCTGGATTCGGATCAGACAGTTTCGGCAATTAAGGCTACTGAAAAAATGCTTAATATCATCTGAAGAACCATTTAAATTGAATATTTTCTACTAATTAGATCCAAGATATAAAATGAAATTAAATATTGCTCTGTTAGCCGGAGACGGTATTGGACCGGAAGTCATAGATCAGGCTGTAAAAGTATGTAATGCCATAGCTAAAAAATTTAACCATGAGATTAATTGGAGACCGGCTTTAACGGGAGCTGCTGCGATTGACGCTGTAGGAGACCCCTACCCTGATGAAACTCATGAAATATGCGTTACTTCAGATGCCGTACTTTTTGGGGCTATTGGCCATCCGAAATATGACAACGATCCATCGGCAAAAGTCCGCCCGGAACAAGGATTGTTGAGAATGCGACAAAAGCTGGGATTGTTTGCCAATGTAAGGCCTACTTTTACGTTTCCTTCGCTAATTGATAAATCCCCTTTAAAAAGAGAACGGATTGAAGGCACGGATCTGGTTTTTTTAAGAGAACTTACAGGCGGTATCTATTTTGGAAAACGCGGAAGGCTCGATAATGGAGAAACTGCCTACGATACTTGTACTTATACCCGAAAGGAAATTCAGCGCTTAGCTAAAAAAGGTTTCGAAATGGCTGAAAAACGCTCTAAGCGTCTATGTTGTGTAGACAAAGCTAATGTTCTGGAATCATCCCGTTTATGGAGGGAAACGGTTCAGTCGATGGAAAAGGATTACCCGGATGTACAAGTTTCATATGAATTCGTTGATGCCGTTGCAATGCGGCTTGTTCAATGGCCAAGTGAATATGATGTACTTATTACCGAAAACCTGTTTGGAGATATTCTTACCGATGAAGCTTCGGTCATATCGGGCTCCATGGGCTTAATGCCTTCAGCTTCTATTGGTGAAAGCATATCATTGTATGAACCTATTCACGGTTCCTATCCCCAGGCTGCCGGAAAAGATATTGCCAACCCCTTGGCAACAGTGTTATCAGCCGCCATGCTATTTGATGGATTTGAATTAACAGATGAAGCCGAAGCAATACGCAAAGTAGTAAATCAATCTCTTTCGGAAGGTATCGTTACGGAAGACCTGGCTGAAGGAGGAAAATCATATAAAACCAGTGAAGTGGGCAATTGGCTTGCCTCCCATATTTAACAAAAAAACTTTTAAACACTAAGAAGGGCTATTTTTAACTTATACCTGGTGTTCACTATATAAGTTATAGCAGATAATCTGTACTAATAAAGTTAGATAGTTTGGTTTCCAATAATTTTTCGAGAATTTCATTATTTAGCTCGGTGTCTTTAGAGGCAACAAATGTTCTGATAGAGAACGATCGCAGTGCGTCGTGGACACTCAATGTACCCACTGCCGAATCTTTTCTCCCAGTAAACGGATAAACATCTGGTCCGCGCTGACAGGAGCTATTCAAATTTACACGGCACACAAGATTCGCCAGGCTGTCAATTAAAGGTGCAAGCGCATAAACATCGCTGCCAAATAAGCTTACCTGCTGGCCGTAATTTGATTCAGCCATGTCATCCAGGGGTTCCTGAATATCTTCGAACGATAGTATAGGAATAACGGGGCCAAACTGTTCTTCTTCATACACCCTCATATCCTTAGTTACGGGATAGAGGACAGCAGGCCATATATAATTATCGTAATGCTCCCCTCCTTTCGTGTTTAATATCCTGGCACCCTTTTCTAACGCATCATCAATTAATTCTTGTATGTACACAGGCTTATCTTTTTCCGGCAAGGGTGTAAGAGAAACGCCTTTATCCCAGGGGTTACCAAATTTTAGTTCGTCTACTTTTTTTGAGAATTTTTCAATAAATTCTTCTACTATATCTTTATGCACATAAATCACTTTTAGCGCAGTACAGCGCTGACCATTAAAAGACAAAGCACCAGCCAGACATTCATTTATGGTCAGTTCCAGATTCGCATCATTCAGCACAATGGCCGGATTTTTGGCTTCCAGGCCTAACACAAGCCTTAAACGGTTGCTCTTTGGATGCTGGTTTTGTAGGGCATTTGCAGACGAACTATGCCCAATTAAAGCCAGGACATCTACTTTTCCGGTTTTCATAATTGGACCAGCAATAGCACGCCCGCGTCCGAATAGTACATTAACAACTCCTTTGGGGAAACTTTCCTTAAAGGCTTCAATTAAAGGCGAAATCAAGAGTACTCCCTGTTTGGCAGGTTTAAACACGGCTGTATTCCCCATAATTATAGCGGGAATAAGCAGGCAAAAGGTCTCATTTAGAGGATAATTATAGGGTCCAAGACAAAGCACTACACCTAAAGGTCCCCGTCTTATATGGGCATATACACCATCATTCTTTTCAAACTTTGCTGAACTGCGATCCAATTGTTTATATTCCTCTATAGTATTGTAAATGTATTCTATAGTCCTGTCGAATTCTTTTTCCGAATCCGGCAAAGTTTTTCCTATTTCCCACATTAAATATTTAACCACATCAAACCTTTTAGTTTCCATTATGCGGACAAATTTTTCCATACATTCAATCCGGTCCCTCACCCGCATGGTGGGCCAAACACCCTGGCCTTTGTCATATGCCTTTACAGCAGCTTCCAACGCGTCCAATGCCTCTTTTTCACCCATATCCGGAACTGTTCCAAGTAATGTTGGCGCGTATTCTGATGTGCTGGAGATAGTAGAATATACTTCTGTTGTTACCCCTTCCCACTTCTTTAATTCGCCATTTACCAAATAGATTTTTTGATTTATTGCCTCATTAATCTGAAATGCTTCAGGTATTGTTGATATGGTAGATTCCATATTTTTATGATCTTATAAGCTTAAAATAATTTTAATAAGGATAAAAGTTTTATCTAAACAATGGGTTTCATGGCTGTCATGGACTCCCTCAATCTAGCTCCAATAATTTCAACCGGGTGCTCGCGAAGTATTTTATTTACAGCAATTAACTTAGCGTTATCCACACCATTGCCCTTGCCAATTCCATAAGTTGTGCCAATTACGTCAATATCTATTTTTTTCATAAAATTAGCTAATAAAGGCTTACAGGCATGATCAAACAAATAGCAACCATACTCTGCTGTATCAGATATCACCCTGTTCATTTCAAATAGTTTCTTTCTGGCAATAGTATTGGCTATAAGAGGTGTTTCGTGTAATGATTCATAATATGCCGATTCGCCTATTATTCCGGATTCCGTCATAGACTCATAAGCCAGTTCCACACCTGCTCTGACCAGGGCAACCATAAGGACACCATTATCGTAATATTCCTGTTCGGAAATGGCATCATCACCGGCCGCAGTTTTTTCAAAAGCGGTTTCTCCAGTTTCAGCACGCCAGGTCAATAGGTTTTTATCATCATTGGCCCAATCTTCCATCATTGTTTTTGAAAAATGCCCGCTCATAATATCGTCCATATGCTTATGGAATAATGGCCTCATTATTTCTTTAAGTTCTTCAGATAACTCAAACGCTTTGATTTTTGCCGGATTGGACAGACGGTCCATCATATTGGTAATTCCACCATACTTTAACCCTTCTGTTACCGTTTCCCAGCCGTATTGGATGAGCTTAGAAGCATATCCGGGATTAACACCCTTCTCTATCATTTTATTAAAACAAAGGATCGACCCTGTTTGTAACAGGCCACAAAGAATAGTTTGTTCTCCCATTAAATCAGATTTAACTTCCGCAACAAAGGAAGATTCCAAAACACCTGCCCTATGTCCTCCGGTTGCCACTGCATAGGCTTTAGCCTGCTCATATCCTTTCCCTTCCGGGTCATTATTAGGATGCACTGCAATTAAAGTAGGAACTCCAAAACCTCTTTTGTATTCCTCCCTTACTTCTGAACCTGGACATTTAGGTGCAACCATGATAACCGTTAAATCCTTCCTGATTTGCATGCCTTCTTCTACAATATTAAAACCATGAGAATAAGATAAGGTTGCTCCTTTTTTCATTAAGGGCATTACCGCATTTATTACAGATGTATGTTGTTTGTCGGGAGTCAGGTTAATTACCAGGTCCGCATCAGGAACCATATCTTCATAAGTTCCTACCTGAAAACCATTCTCAGAGGCATTTTTATAAGATTGGCGTTTTTCCTTTATTGCCGCCTCTCGTAGCGTATAAGAAATATCCAATCCTGAATCCCTCATATTCAAACCTTGGTTTAAGCCCTGGGCACCGCAACCTACAATCACTAATTTTTTTGATTTTAAGGCATTAATGCCATCCGCAAATTCGGCAGACTCCATAAACCTGCATTTGCCTAGTTGTAATAATTGATCTCTTAAAGAAAGGGTATTGAAATAATTTGTCATGTTTTATTAGTTATTTTCTGATTATCTATATGGTTACGATTGATAAAATTCATTTATCATTGCAGAAATAGGCATTTCTGATTTTGATACCGCAATTCTACCGGAACGCACAAATTGCATTATGCCAAAGGCCTCAAGGTTATCATGCATTTCATCAATTTCATGCTTTCTGCCGGTTTTGGCCAAAACAAAATAGTCTCTGGATACAGTTACGATTTTGGATTTACTCTCTGAGATAATATTCTGAATCTGTGGTTCATCAAATAAAAGATGTGAGGCTATTTTAAAAAGGGCAGATTCCTGATAAATGGTCTCTTCATCCGTATGATAAAATGCCTTTATAACTTCAATTTGCTTTTCAATCTGCGCCACTATTTTACGAGTCCAATCTTCAGTAGTATTGATGACAATTGTAAACTTAGATACGTGCTCAATTTCTGATTTTGAGACATTTAAACTTTCAATATTAATGTGTCTTTTTAAGAATATCCCTGATATTCTGTTGAGTAAGCCCACATTGTTTTCGGAGTAGACCGATATGGTAAACCACTTTTTTTCCATAATTGTTTATTTTAGACGAATATCTGAAACCGATGCGCCGGAAGGGATCATAGGAAAGACATTATCTTCATTTTCTACAGATACCTCCAGAAAGAAAGGCTCCTTTGAAGCCATCATAGCCTGTATCGTTGCTTTTAGATCCTTACGTTTCTCCACCTTCTTAGCTTCAATATGGTATCCTTCGGCTATTTTTACAAAATCCGGATTCGTCATTACCGTTGAAGCATACCTCCTTTCAAAAAATAATTCCTGCCATTGCCTTACCATCCCCAGGTGACCATTATTCAACACAACAATTTTTACGGGAGTCTTATTCTGAAAAATGGTCGCCAATTCCTGAATGGTCATTTGAAAACCACCATCTCCTATAATTGCAACCACTTCCCTGTTCATTGCTCCCATTTTGGCTCCGATAGCCGCTGGGAGTGCAAAGCCCATCGTTCCCAAACCTCCTGAAGTAATATTACTTTTTGTTTGTTTGAATTTAGCATATCTGCAAGCAATCATTTGGTGTTGGCCCACATCTGAAACAATAACTGCTTTATTGTCTGACGCAAGATTAATTTCCTCAATCACTTCACCCATTGTGAGTCCTTCTTTGGTTGGGTATAGGTCATTTTTAATTACAGCTTCATATTCTTCTTCATAGCACTTTTTGAACTTATTGTGCCAATCAATGTGCTTATTATCTTTTATTAATGGCAGTAATAAATCAAGGGATTCCTGAGCATTACCAAGAATAGCCACATCTGCTTTCACATTTTTATCAATCTCTGCTGGGTCTATCTCAAAGTGAATAACTTTGGCTTGTTTTGCATAAGTCTCCAGATTTCCTGTTACCCTGTCATCAAAACGCATTCCTATAGCAACAAGAACATCACATTCATTGGTAAGCACGTTAGGTCCATAGTTTCCGTGCATTCCGACCATTCCGACATTTAAGGGATGATCTGTATCCATAGCGGATAATCCTAAAATTGTCCAGGCCGCCGGGATCCCGGCTTTTTCTACCAATGCTTGAAGTTGCTTCTCCGCCTTTCCGAGAATAACACCATGACCGAAGACTATATATGGTTTTTTTGCATTATTTATTAATTCGGCTGCAGCCTTAATTTTTTCAATCTTAGGTTTTGGGCTTGGTTTGTAACTTCTCACCCCAATACAACGACTATAACTAAAATCAAACTCTTCAAATTGGGCATTTTTGGTAATATCAATTAAAACTGGACCCGGCCTGCCGGATTTTGCGATAAAAAAAGCCTTGGCCATAATTTCGGGAATTTCAGAAGCTTTTGTAATCTGATAATTCCATTTGGTAACCGGAGTAGATATTCCAATTATATCCGTTTCCTGAAAAGCATCGGAGCCCAACAGATGTCTGGGAACCTGACCAGTAATGCATACCATTGGAGTAGAATCTATCTGCGCATCGGCAAGACCGGTTACTAAGTTTGTTGCACCAGGTCCTGAAGTTGCTATAGCAACACCTACTTTTCCTGTTACCCTGGCAAAACCCTGCGCTGCATGGGTAGCGCCCTGTTCATGCCTGGTAAGAACATGCTGCAATTTATCCTGAAATTTATAAAGCTCATCATAAACAGGCATTATAGCACCTCCGGGATAGCCATAAATCAAATTCACATCTTCTGCAAGAAGACAATGTATTATTGCTTCAGCACCACTGATTCTTATGGAAGTATCAGTGTGTTTTATTGGTTTTTTTTCCTTTAATGTTTGCATAAGCATTAACTAATATTAAACGCCAAATCTCCTTTATTACTTTTCTTATCTAAATTTGATTTAGATAACTTATATTTCATCTGTCACACAACCCTGAGAAGCTGAGGACACTGTTTTTGCATATTTATATAGACTCCCCCGGGTAACTTTAAGTGCCGGTTGCTTCCATTTTGCAAGTCTTTCATTAATCTCCTCTTCGGTCAGATCTACGTAAATGCTATTTTTCTCAGCATCAATTGTTATAATATCGCCATCCTTGAGCAAAGCAATGGTACCACCATCCTGTGCCTCCGGGGAGATATGCCCCACAACAAAACCATGGGTTCCTCCGGAAAAACGTCCATCGGTTATTAATGCAACTTCCTTTCCAAGTCCTGCACCCATAATTGCAGCAGTGGGTTTTAACATTTCAGGCATACCCGGCCCACCTTTAGGCCCTTCATATCTGATTACCACCACATCACCTTTTTTTACCAGTCCCTTTCCTATTCCTTCATTTGCCTTGAACTCATCATCAAAAACTTTCGCAGGACCAGTAAAATGAAGTCCTTCCTTACCTGTGATTTTAGCAACTGCTCCTTCTCTGGCCAAATTGCCATACAGAATACGCAAGTGCCCGGTTGCTTTAATTGGATTTTCCAAAGATTTAACTACTTTCTGACCCGGCTTCAAACCAGCTAAATCTGCTAAGTTTTCCGCAATAGTTTTACCGGTCACCGTTAAACAATCCCCATGCAGCATATCATTTTCAAGCATAAATTTCATTACTGCCGGCGTACCACCTACACGATGTATATCTTCCATCAAATATTTTCCACTGGGCTTTAAGTCGGCAAGAAAAGGGGTAGTATCGCTTATTTTTTGAAAATCATCCAGGGTAAAACTAATATTAGCTGCTTTGGCTATGGCCAAAAAGTGTAAAACCGCATTTGTGGAACCTCCCATTACGGTTATTAAACGAATGGCATTTTCAAAAGATTTTCTTGTAATAATATCGCTGGGTTTAATATCATGTTCTATTAAATTCCATATTGCCTTCCCGGAATTAATGCAATCCTGGTGTTTTTCTTTGCCTATAGCCGGATTTGAAGAATTATAGGGTAATGCCATCCCCAATGCTTCGATCGCTGAAGCCATTGTATTGGCGGTATACATACCTCCACATGCGCCGGCACCCGGGCAGGCATTTTGAATTATACTTTTAAAATCATTGTCATTCATGGTTCCTGCTACTTTTTCACCCCACGCTTCAAATGCAGAAACAATATCCAGTTTTTTATCCTTAAAACAACCGGAGGCAATAGTTCCGCCATATACCAAAATTGATGGCCTATCTAATCGGATCATAGCCATTAAGGCACCCGGCATATTTTTATCGCAACCTACAACAGTAATCAGGCCATCATAGTTCATTGCCTGAACCACGGTTTCCATGGAGTCCGCTATAATATCTCTGGAAGGTAATGAATAGCGCATTCCATAGGTTCCCATGGAAATACCATCACTCACACCAATGGTATTAAATACAAGTCCTACTAAATTGTTTTGTTGAACACCCTGTTTTACTTCCTGTGCCAGGTCATTCAGATGCATATTACAAGGATTTCCCTCGTAACCTGTACTACCAATACCAATAAAAGGTTTTTTTAAATCCTCTTCTTTTAACCCAAGTGCATATAACATAGCCTGGGCAGCCGGTTGAGTTGGATCCTGCGTAACATTTTTGCTGTATTTGTTCAATTCCATTAAAACAGTTCTCTTTATATCTTAAATAGCTCATTTAAACTATCCCATTCAAAGATAATTGTTTAAAAAAGTTCCTGTTTTTAACATTTATTGCTGGTTCAAATTCAATAAAACATTTATTTACTTAACATATTGTATTTCAGATATATAAGTGTCATGTATATCCCATATTCAATAAAAGATGAAGTATCTTATAAGAGGTTTTTTTTGCGAAATATTCCAGGCCAGAATAATTATTTGCCAGTAAATGTGGATAGTCCTTACTTTGCGCATTGACTTATAATGGATATTTATGGAAACCGAAAAAACAGTCACGGAAGCCATTGCCTACCGAAGGTCCGTACGCATTTATAAACAGGAAAACGAAATTGACACCAAACTTGTAAGGAAATGCCTTGAGAATGCTGTATTGGCGCCCACAAGCAGTAATTTACAATTATGGGAGTTTTACCACATCACTACCAAAGAAATCAAAAAAAAGATAAGTTCAGCTTGTTTTGACCAGCCTGCAGCTAAGACAGCTAAACAACTGGTGGTAATTGTGGTCAGAAAGGATCTTTGGAGTAAAAGGGCAAAAGATAATCTAAGCTTTTTAAAGAAGAGTTTTGGTGATAAGCCGGTTGAAGAATATGACAGTAGAGAAAAATTTGCTTTATCCTATTATAATAAGCTTATTCCCCTATTATATGTTGAGTTTTTGGGCATATTGGGATTGATTCGCTATGTAGTATTCAATTTTATCGGGCTGTTTAAACCAGCATACAGACAGCATAGAAAATCTGATATGCGCATTGTAGCACACAAAAGTGCCGCATTGGCAGCTCAAAACTTTATGATCTCTATGGCTGCCATTGGCTATGACACCTGCCCCATGGAAGGATCTGATACTTTGCGCATTAAAAGAATACTAAATTTACCCTACGGTACCGAAATTAATATGGTCGTAGCTTGTGGTATAAGAGATCCAAAAGGGGTATATGGAACTCGTTTCAGGATTCCGTTTCATGAAGTATATAAAGAAATCTAGTATTTTATGGGATGAAAACTAATCTTATCTCCATATTTCTTTTGAGCTAAAATGGCAATTGATTTATTCGCCAATTGAAGTACTCTGGGATAGCCCCCGGTGGTTTGCCCATCACGCATGAGAATGATTAATTTACCGGCTGGTGTCAATTGAACAGTCCCTGGCAGGGTTGCAGAAGTTAGCATCTTATATGAATGTGACCCTATTAGGTCCTCAAGCTGATATGCCATTCTATTATTTTCTTTTGCAATTGTGAATTTATCCCTGAACAATAACTTTAGTTGATCATTTGTAAATAAATTGTATTCAGGGCCTTTATATACCAATAATTCGTGTTCCTTATGAAATGCTTCCGATTTCATATGACTTATCTTTGGAGTATATTCTGTATGCTCTTCAATAGGTATCTCCATCCGTTCCTTAATGCAATTCATATCGGTAATTGGCTTGTAAAACGACCTGCTCATTAACTTGATTTCTGTCAGAAAGCCCCCTTTTACAGCCAGGTAACTTCGAAAGCCATTGACCAGTTTCCCATAGCTTAATACATCTCCTTCCTCGGCCTTGTGTACTTCATACGAATTGATAGGAATTCCATTTAAAGTCGGGGACATTTCAGCGCCGGTTATGGCGAAAAAACTTGAGGTATGAAATTCTAATTTAGGCCCCGTCATTGTTATTTCCATTACTGCATCCGTTTCTTTATTCTCCAGCAAAGAATTGGCTATTGAAGAAGAATAATTATCCATAGAACCACAAACCGGAACACCTTTGTCACGATAACCAAATCTACCGGCATCCTGAATTGTCGTAAAAAACCCGGGGTGAATAACTTTAAGCATCTAACTTGAATTTATCAAGGTTATAAATACCAACTTCTGTTTCTATTTTGTGTAAATCGTATTCTGCCCTAGTGGTGGCATAAAATTGAATCTGATCACCAACACTTACAAAGCAGGGGTTTTCAAGGTTCGCATTAAAAAGGGATATCGGACAATTTCCTATTATATTCCAGCCTCCGGGGGAATCTTGCGGATAAATACCGGTTTGTTTCCCTGCAAGACCGACAGAACCTTTATTTACCTTTAACCTTGGCACAGCTTTTCGGGGAGTTTCCAAATCCTTAGGCAACCCTCCTAGATACATAAATCCTGGTAAAAATCCAATTCCATAAACAGTATAAATGTGATGAGTATGGGCCTTGATAAGATCCTCAATGCTCATACTGAGAATCTTGGAGACTTCTTCAAGATCAAAACCAAACTCAAGGTCATAACAAACAGGTAGCTTCCATAAATAGCGCTGAGCAGGTTTTTTAGCCCTCCTGTTCTTATAGCATTCCAAAAGTTCAAATTTAGTTTTTGAAAAATCTACTTTGTTGTTCCTGTCTATTAATGTAAGAGAGCAATATGCGGGAACTAATTCCCAATTCATATAATCTTTAAAATCCCATCTGATACTTTCAGAAAAATCGAGAATATCATAAAGGATAGATTCGGAAACCACTGGAGGCCATTCTATCAAAATAGCATCTTCTCCAAAAGGTCTAATGGTTATAGGATAGGAATTCACTTTTTAAGAAAAATATGCTGCTTAGGCAATTCGTCTGAAAGATACATTAATATTTGTAAAGCAGTAGACGTATCACCATGAATACAGAATGTATCTGCCATAATTGTTTTCTTTTCGCCACCAAGCGTATTTACTTCATTATTTTTTACCATAGATACTATATGATCCAGAACTTCTTTTGGATCTTCTATCAATGCTTGCGATGAAAGCCGTGAAACAAGACTTAAATCCTCATTATAATTTCTATCCCCAAAAGCTTCCCTGGATATTTTATAGCTTTGATTAAGAGCCTCTTCTTCTATTGCGGAACCATAAGGCACATATATCAATGTGCCATCTTTATAAGCCTGGATACTTTCCAGAAAAATTTTGGACAAATGCAAATCACCGGCGATATCGTTATATAGAGCACCATGTGCTTTAATATGATGTAATTCTATGTCAGCACTCTTTAAAATGGTTTCTAAACAATTAATTTGCTTCCGAATACTTTCTATAAGCAATCCCTTCTCTATTTTTAGTGATTTACGACCAAAATTCTCCCTGTCTGGATATGATGGGTGTGCGCCCACCTTAATCCGAAACTTTTTCGCCAGCCTAACTACTTCCGACATGGTGTCCAGATCACCTGCATGACCACCACATGCTATATTACAAGAACTAATATAGGGAAAAAGAGCACTTTCATTGCCTATACCTTCGCCCACATCGCAGTTAATATCTATAAACATTTTCCTCAACCTATTATTCCAAATACACTGAAAATACTTTTAGCCCCTAAAACCATTATAATCACCAAGATAATAATAGCAGCCATATTCTGCCAATACGTATTTTTAAATTTTCCAAGAATGGATGATTTATTTACTATCCAAATTAATATAATTCCAATTATGGGTAATAAAAGTCCATTGGCAACCTGTGCAAATTGTATTATAACTATAGGTCTAATACCAAAAGAAAGTGAAAATACCCCTGTCAAAAGCACTACCATCCATATAATCCTAAACCTTACATCTGTAATATTGGTATTCCATCCAAAGCAGCTGTTAGCTACAAAGGCAGCTGCCAAAGGAGCAGTGATTGCCGAAGTAATACCTGCTGAAAAAAGGCCAACACCCATTAAATATTTGGCACTTTTACCATATAAGGGCTCTAATCCTTTGGCAAGATCCAATGCATCATTAACTTCAGTAGAGGTAATTGCAGCAGCTGAAATAATAATGGCTATTGAAACCAGACCCCCCAGTCCAATGGATATAAATGTATCCCTTCTGACACTTGCAAGGTCGTTTACAGAATTCCATTTTTCCCGGATTAAAGAGGCATGTAAAAACAAATTATAAGGAACCACAGTTGTCCCTACCAGGGCAACAATATTAAATAGGCCATTCTCAGGATATACAGGAATAAACAGGCC
The DNA here is from genome assembly GCA_963793325.1 of uncultured Flavobacteriaceae bacterium. GTDB lineage: Bacteria > Bacteroidota > Bacteroidia > Flavobacteriales > Flavobacteriaceae > Eudoraea. The sequence goes on along the minus strand of CAWBZU010000002.1, from coordinate 720,275 downwards.
AATTATCACTTCACTAAAATCAGGTTTTGTTAAAAGTGCGGTTAAAACAAACGAAATACTCATCATTAAAACCAGGGTAATAAATACTTTTTCCAAGGTTTTATAGGATCCGAAGTACAACAAAAGGGCGGCAATACTACCAATTACCCATGGATAAAAAGAGGTATAATTAAAGCCGAATAAAACTTGTAACCCTAAGGTAGCACCACTAATATTACCCGCCTCATAAGCCGTATTCCCAATGACAATTGCAATAAGGATGATACCCATAACAAGAAAACGGATCCAGGAAACTGTTAACTCCTCTCTAATGACTTCAGCAAGTCCTTTCTGTGTAATAACCCCTACCCTGGCGGACATTTCCTGCAGAATGATCGTTGCAATTATAGACAAGAGCATAGCCCAAAGCAGTGTATATCCAAAGCCTACCCCCGCTATGGTGCAAGCGGTAATAGTTCCAGGCCCGATAAATGCAGCCGCAACCAAAACCCCCGGACCTAATTTCCTGAACATTTAGAATTTAAAAAGTTAATGATATAAGGGTAAATATAACTTCTTTAGGTATTATTAACGCTTTGGAATTCAATTTTAATCAAAAGATAATTTAACATAAAAAAGTGCAGTTCATCTAAAAATTTGCAGTTCGTCTAAAAGTGCATGACCATACGTCGATAAAATATAATATTCCAAATAACTCCGGGTTATAATAATTCTAAAGCAAAAAATTACGGATTAAGAATGACATGTATTGAATGTAACAAGGAGCTTAGTTATTTAGATCATAGAAAGTCCATGGAATTTTATGGTGTTGAATTGTGCTCCAGGCATAAGGAAAGGCTGGATAAGCTCGTCAGGCAAAACAACACCCCTATGGAGGCTATACAATTGTATTATGGCCTTAAACTTGCCGGAGTTAATCCGATGTTAGAATGGTGGGATGGTAAAAAATCAGTAGATATTGCATTTTCAAGAGTAAAGTTAAATATAGAAATTGATACTGAGTATCATATGCTTACCCATGAACAGGCCATAAACGATTTAGAAGAGACTATGCATTCCTTTAAAAACGGGTTCACAACCATCAGAATCCCCAGTACGCTTATCAAGTATTATTTAAAGGAAACAGTGAACAATATATTGGGAATCAAAGAAGGTCTAAGGGCCAATATCAAAGTAATTTAATCACTTATTATAAAACCCCTGAACTTATGGAAGCAAATAATTCATATACAGAAAGATCCTATAAAGTGAGTAAACTTATCCTTTTTCTATTAACATTTGCTGCATTTGCCATTGTGGTTAATATTAATCCTGTGTTTTCCAGATATCTCTTTGGATTACCTATAATACTTTCAGGTATCTTAGGCGTATTTGGGACAATTATACTTTACAAAGGGCGTAATGAACCAATTAATGAAAAGAAAATTATTGCCATAACAGTTAATACAGCAATGGTAATTCTTATTGTAACCATTCTTATTTCTAACACCCTTTATTAGTAGGGATAGCTGTTTATACCTATGTAAGAATGCCCAAATGGTAATTTTTAATTTTTGTTCTAAAACTATCTTCTGTTAAATTCTCTTTGATTTTTACACATTATTTAAATTTTGAATTAGGACCTCTAATCTATTTCAATTATTTCAAGAGCGTTTATTCAATCGCAATACTTATTCTTCAATTATTCTTTGTATCTTTTTTTGTATAAATTCATTACATGAGAAATATAGATAGAAGACATTGGTTAAAAACAGTTGGATTAACCGGTGGTTTTGCTTTATTGGGGGGATGGGAAAGTATGGCCATAAATTTCCAGTCACCATCCGGCACCGCCAATTCACCCATTTTACTTAATGCCAATGAAAACCCCTATGGTCCTTCTGACAGGGTTAGAAAGATACTTGCAAATTCATTTGATGAGGCGTGCAGGTACCCTTTTCGAAGTTTATCTGCTTTAGTGGAAATGCTTGCTTTAAAAGAGGGAGTAACAAAAGATCATATAGTTATTACCGGAGGCTCTACAGAAGGCTTAAAAGCGGCTGGTTTGGTTTACGGATTGGGCGGTGGGGAAATTATTTCTGCAGACCCGACTTTTCAGGCCATGTTAAGCTATGCGGAAACGTTTAAAGCTAAAGTGCATCGCGTTCCGTTAAATGAAAACATGGAACACGATCTTCCTGCTATGTCCAAAAAAATTAACAAGAATACCAGACTAATCTTTATTTGCAACCCTAATAACCCTACAGGTACACTATTAAACAAAAATAGTTTGGTTGATTTCTGCAAGTCCCATGATGGCTCTGCCGTTATATTTAGTGATGAAGCATATTATGATTTTATTACTGAGCCTGAATATCCTTCAATGGTAGAGTTAGTAAAAGAGGATCGAAACATAATAGTATCTAAGACTTTTTCCAAAGTCTATGGGATGGCCGGATTACGAATTGGTTATTTGATTGCCAAACCGGAGATTGCCCGAAATCTGAAATCGGCTGTAATGGCAAATACCAATATTCTTGCAATTGAAGCTGCCAAAGAAGCCCTGAAGGATGATGAATTTTATAAGTTTAGTGTAATACAAAATTTTGAGGGGAAAGCAATTATCTATCAACATTTAGATGATTTAGGCCTGGAATATATAAAGTCTCATACCAATTTTGTCTTTTTTAAAACCGGCAGGCCAATTCAAACTGTAATCGAAGATATGCAAAAGCAAAATGTTCTCATTGGCCGCCCTTTCCCACCTTTGAATAATTGGGCTCGCATAAGCACAGGAAGATTAGAGGACATGACAACATTCGGCAATGCCCTAAAACAAGTAATGGGCTAAAACCTTTTATTTTTTAATTCTTACTTATTCGATGGTAGTAATTGGAAAATATTTGAATGGTAGAACGGACATATACAATGGACATTTTGCATTGAAACTCCGTGTTTCTATAGAAAAATGAAATATATCTACGCGAATTATTTAATTTCAGAAAAGTCCCCGAAATATTTACTTTCATTGTGTGGACCAGTCCGGTAATCAGGTGATTAGGCTTGCTCAATATAATAAAAACAGGGCCTTACAACGAATAAATTTACCTCAAATCGGATTTACTGCCCTTAAATAAAACAAAAGTAGTAGTATAGTTCTCTTATTCGTTATTGACTAAACCCAGATCATATGAAAAAAAGAACTACACTTTCTTTCTTCCTTTATAGTTTTTTCATTTTTTGTTTTCTTTGGTCAATCTATATTTTTCTTTTTAAATTTTCGTAAAAAAATAAGATTTGGGGTTAATAATCCTAAATACCTTTTGTGCTTATTATCTGCCAATGGATTGTTAATCATCTGTACATTCAAACCACATAACCGGTATATATTATATTAGGATATTACATTGCACTTTTTAGTTAATTTTATTAGTTAGAAGACCTTTATGTTTTAAGTACAGCATAGAATGACCATTTCTATTCTTCATAACAAACAGTCTTGTTAAAAACTATACTAAACATTAACCCTTACACCATGTCTGATAAACTGATAGTCAACTTTACTCCTACGGGTATGATCCCTACAAAAAAAATGACCTCTCATGTGCCTATTACTATATCTGAGATAATAGAGGATGTCCATAGGGCAGCTGAAGCAGGAATTACCATGGTACATCTGCATGCCAGGGATGCGGATACAGAAGAGCCGAGTTATAAAAGGGAAATTTACAGCGAAATAATTAGTGGGATAAGAAAATTTGATCCGTTTCTTGTTATTTGTGTTTCACTTAGTGGAAGAAATTTCAAAGAACTGGAAAAACGGGCAGATGCTTTATATCTGGAAGGGGCACTAAAACCGGATATGGGTAGTTTAACATTAAGTTCCCTGAATTTTAATAAAGTGGCCAGCATGAATTCTCCTGATATGATTCAAGATTTGGCGACTATCATGAAGGAAAAAGGAATTGTTCCTGAATTGGAAGCTTTTGATATTGGGATGGTTAATTTTTCCAAGTATTTGATAAAAAAAGGGTTGATTGAACCCCCATATTATTTTAACCTTCTGCTTGGTAATATTGCCTGCTCACAGGCCAATTTGTTGCATACAGGAATCATGATTCAGGATCTACCGGAAAACTCTTTCTGGAGTTTGGCAGGAATTGGGAAAGATCAACTTAAAATGAATTCCCTTTCAATAGCCATTGGCGGTGGGGTTAGAGTGGGTATTGAGGATAACATCTGGTTTGACGCCGAAAGGACCAAATTGGCGAGCAATGTTAACTTAATTAAAAGAGTACATACTATTGCCAAAGCCAACGGAAGGGAACTTATGTCCTCTATCGAGTTTAGGGCCCTCATGAATCTGAAGCCCGGAAATGGCAGTTATGGGCGTTAAAAGCAGTAATATACAAATAGGCTATGGAAGTATATAAGGGCAGGTTTTATAAAATGGTTTTGGAACATACTTAAAAATGGCCTTTTTCTCTTTGGTGTCAGAAATCAATTAGCGAGGTTTGGTTTCGATTTTGATCCGTTTCTATGGGTTTTGGAAGGTGCCTATGATTGTGACCCTCCCAAAATAAAAGGTGATGCCAGGGAGTATAAATTGGTACATTTAAATTTGGAAGATGCGCAAATTCTCAGAAAAAATATAGTTGGGGACATTCAGATAAACAGAATAAGCGATTTTCCCGATCAACTAAAGTGTATAGGTCTTAAATACAAAGGAGAAATTGCAGCATTTATGATTATTGAGTTAAAGTCTTTTAATTATAAAAGAAAAAAAAATAACTTAAAGGAAAACGAAGCCTACCTCTTTCATATGTATACTTTTGAAGAACACAGGGGTAAAAACCTCGCTCCCTAGCTGCGATATCAGAGTTATCTGATACTCCACGAAATGGGGCGGGACAAAATCTACAGTATCACCCAATATTTTAATAAATCCTCCAAACGCTTTAAAAAGAAATTGAATTCCAAAAACCTGAAGCTTTATTTGTATATCATTCTATTTTATAAATATCATTTTGAATTCCTTTTAAGAACATACAGCGAGGCCCGGAATAAATGAAATATAAAAGCCAACTTTTTAAGGCTGGCTTCTAAAGAGAAAATAAACGAAAAACTACTTAACAATTCTTTTAATTCTGTAGTGTGCTACACGATTTTTAATATGGAGGCTGACTTAAATAACTCCCTCTGTACAACTCTGTTACTTCATCGTTATTTGTAACCGAAAGTGAAATTCTAAAATCAAGTTTGAAATGGTTATTGTAATAATATGTTTTCCTTCTGCGGTTATATAATACAGGGGCATTAAAATCTTTTAATACTTCCAATAAGTTATAAACCGAACGTTCACTTAATTCCAATCTTCTTGCCAGTGCCTGCGGTGAACCTGTGCATTCAGCTTCAATAAGAAGGTGTAGCTTTTGCAGGTTTTCCAGGGTTTTAATTTTATTCATCTATCGCATATTTATCTCTGATATAATCTTTTCCGGGGATAATTTTAAGAGTATTCGATTAGTTTTTGTCAATTACTTAGAGGTAGTTTTGTTTCATTTATAATATTATAGATTATTTTCTATATATACAAATAAATATAGTTTTTTTTCTATTTAATGTATAACTTTAATCTAATTTTAGCAAGTTATGCTGTTTTATATCTCTTAATAAAACCTTATCTTTGATAAATAAAGTATATATATCGATTATTTTCTAGGTAATGCTTAAAACCATAGATCGCTTAATACAGTTTATTAAATTTGCCGGACTTAGCGCGCGACAGTTTGATTTATCAATTGGCGCTGGTAATGGATACACATTGCGAATGAAAAAGAATAATGCTTCAATTGGCAGTGATGTAATTGAAAACATTCTCAAGGTATATCCGGAGCTTAATGTAGTATGGCTCATAACCGGGGAAGGAGAAATGTTTAAAAAGAAGGTGGAGATTGAAAATTTTGATTTTGACCATCTGACTAAATCCAGGCAGCAGGAGATTGAAAATCTTATAGAACAGAAGATTAAGGAGAGGCAGGAAGAGGAACTAAAACGTTTATTAAAAGAAGTTACAGAAGAAATTGAGAAAACTCAACTGCGTTTAAAAAAAGAGTCTTAAAAATTTACATGCAGCTGTTTTAATAATTCTTCCCTTAAAGACATTAGTCTTGCCAATTGTTGCTGGGTATTGGTTTCTTTTGCTATTTCTTCTTTAAGGTTTTTTAAACGTTTTATATTTAGAAATGAACTGTTGTTTGAATTAAATTCGCCCTTTTTCAAAAGATCATCTATCTCACTTATCAAATGCTCATACATAATTAGAATTTCCACCCGGTATTTGATGGTTTTTGATATCATCAAAAGAATAAGAATAATACAAAATATGGCTGGGAATGCCTTAATATTTCCGGCTGCATCTAAATACCGCACATCCTGGGTGGCTTCCCAAAATTGATAGGAGTATAAAATTATTGGTGAAAGAATGGCATATTTCCACCAATGCTGGCAGGTTAGGAACCATAGAATCATTAGGATTATTATAATCAATTTTCGGATAAGAAACCATAGAAAAATTTGAACATCATTAAATCCATTATTTTATACCTGAATAATGCCTAAATCCCATTTCTGTATGTTTCCGGGAATAAGATAATGTATAAACCAAAGAAGTGTAGCAATGACTAGAGACGTACTCACAAATATATTTAGGTAATTACTGTTTTTTCGTAACGTTGTTGGTAATTATGTCTGTTGAGTTTTTTAGCCATTTTCCTATTATCAATTTAGCATTATATATTTTTCTGATATAACTAGTAGTATTTATTTCTTCTCTATCCTTAATCAAGGATTTTAAATTATCGAGATAAAAATTACTAGATATATTAATATTCTGATTTATTATAGATTTTATAGAAATTTCTAACAATCTTTTTCTATAGTTTTTAAAATAATGAAAATCCAATAAAATAATAAAGCCAATTATCGATATTATTATTAATATATTAATGGATAAGGGATAACTCTCATAATGAAATGGATAAAATATATATTTTCCATATGGTGCAAATAAATTATTCAATAAATTATTTAAGTGTAATATGAACAGGGGAATAGATCAGATATTTATACCTCAAAGAAATGGTAAGAAACCATATCATAAGCAATGTAAATGGAATTATATTTTTTAAAAGGGACCAAACAAAAGATCTATTGCTGGAAAAAATATGTGAATATTCAAATCCAAATAATGAAAATGTTTTAATTTCTTCACTAAACAACAGATGAATATAACCGAAAAATGGTAAAAGAGCAATGATAATAGCTATTAGCATATCCAATTTATATATACTCTGCCATTTAGATTTTAACCTCATTGATACAATTTTTTTAATAGCAAACTCTATTTTTACTTTTCAGTATTAATTAAAAAATTTCAGAGATAGTTTTGTTAAATTTAAAAATGCACAATTAAATATACTGATTTTATTCTATAAATGCAGAAAATAATCTACACAATAGGAGAATTAGATAAGGTTGCCAGGGAGCTACTCGCTCGGGCCACTTCTAAAACTCTTAGTTTTTATGGAGAAATGGGTTCGGGAAAAACTTCCCTCATTAAAGGACTCGTAAGAGAATTGGGAGGTGGGGATCAAGCCAATAGCCCTACTTTTGGGATTGTAAATCAATACCAGGATAAAAACGGGGAGCTGTTGGGTTATCATTTCGATTTTTACCGCTTAAAGAGTGAGGAGGAAGGGCTTGATCTGGGTCTGGAGGATTACTTTAGCCAGGATACCTGGTTTTTTATTGAATGGCCCGAAAAGATTGGCGCATTATTGCCCGAAAATTCTACTAAAATCATGCTAAGGGTCATTGATCCTGTTACCCGCAGCCTTGAAATACTGAATCCCGGTAAAATAGAAAGTAATTCCTAATAGTCCTGATAAATCCCCGGTACGACTTAAAACATACAATTAGTAAAAGCATGAAATAAAAAATCTCCAAATTGTTATGAATTCCGGGATATTTATCTCTGCTCATTATGTGAATAAGACAATATTCCATCAAACATAAATTTTAGGGATAAATCAGATAATAAATGGTATTGAAGGGATTTTTTATCCGGATAATTTAATATTTACACATAGGGTTGGTCGATAAAGTGTTATAAAAAATCGATCAATGGAATGCCTCAGCGAAATTATTAATTGACTGCGCCGGCCGACCACCAAATTTTTATTTTAAATTAATGAAAACTTTATCAAAAATTAAAAGTGTTTTGGACATTTCAATAAAACAATATCTCCACTTTTTTATTTTTAGAATACAAATTTTTGGTTAACCTAAAACTGATGATTTTATTATTTACACTTTTAGTAAGGTAATTCTACCATCGAAAAAGGCCCTATTTTATTGTTCAAAACTCGATGAACGGTAAAAAAATCGATAAAATGATTGATTTTTACGATAAAAGGTGGTATTTTGTCGATAAATAACAATTTGTTAGTGTATTTTTTCCTACATTTGTTGGTGAGAATGATCAAATCTTTAACGAAAAACGTAATACGATGAACACGAAAAGACTTTTATTTGGAATTTGTACCTGCCTTATTCTGATGGCAGCAGCCTGCACCCCGAACAGCACTGCAGACGATGATCAACTTGTATGAACAAGGAGTGGATAAAACTAAAATTGGTAAAGCAAGATCATACTCATAAAATAACATTATTTAAAATTTTAAAAAAGGGCAATCATAAATTGCCCTTTTTTGCGTTTAAAGAATTATTAGTTGAATCAAATTAATATTCTAGAATAAATGAGCAATAATCTTTTGGATAAGAGGTGAAAAGGCCCGTAAAAGAATTGTAATTGAATCCATTATTATCCTTTTAGTTGTAATGTCGCCTTTTGTTTTTAAATCGCATGAATTTTTTTCCAAAGACCCCGAAGCAACAATAAATATCCTTGGTTATATAATCGATAGAAACGGATTTTCTAGTTTAGTACCTACGCTTGGTTTATGTTAGGCAAATTAGTACCACTATACCTATTTTTAATTTGGTTTTTTACTTGCAAACACTGGTGGTACCATATACTATTAATACCACTTTGTATGTATGCGTTTCAAATATTTGAAGTTCTCTACTCGGATGACCAATATGTGGATACGGAGAATATTCTTTGGATACTACCGGTATGTATGCTCGTAATTCCTTTTGTATACTTTATTCGGATCAAACTCTATGACAAACACGTACACGGCATTGACCTTGATGCCATGGACGTAGAACTCCAATATTATAAAGACAAAGAACGTCGTGAAAATGAAAAAATAGGAATGCCGGGGAAAATGAAAGCCCCAATTGAGGAAGATCTTTCTCAAAAAACACCAAATAAAACACTGCAACAATTATTTGAACAATTTCAGCATTCCTTAAGAAGTTTGTTTAACCTGTTTTTTTAGCTCCAACAAAATATTACCTTTAATCCTGCCCTTTTGAGCAGGATTTTTTTTACTCCTCAAGTACCGGTCTGGTTCATCAAAAAAAATTGTAATTTTGAGTTTGACCTAAAATGACGGAAATCAATTATTGCGTATGAATCAGCCTTCCTCACCATTTAGTAAACAACAGTTACTCCCGCAAGAAGAAACGCTGGAAGTTTTAAAGCAAAAAGGAGAGCTTTTCATTGGCATTCCCAACGAAAATCAATACCAGGAAAAGCGTATTTGCCTTACCCCTGATGCCGTAAATGCCATAACTTCAAATGGTCACCGGGTGCTAATGGAGGCAGGTGCAGGAGAAAGTGCCAGTTATACAGATGTGGAATATACAGAAGCAGGCGCCAGCATAACACGCGATACCAAGAAAGTATTTTCATGTCCGCTGTTATTGAAGGTTGAACCTCCTACCCTGTCGGAAATTCATTTGATGAATCCTCAGACCATTATTATTTCTGCTTTGCAAATAAAAACAAGGTCAAAAGAATACTTTGAAGAGTTAGCCAAAAAGCGCATTACAGCAATTGCATTTGAATATATTCGCGATGAAGATGGAAAATATCCTGCTGTGAGGTCCTTAAGTGAAATTGCCGGTATTGCTTCGGTACTTATTGCTTCGGAAATTATGGCTGCAACAAACCAGGGTAATGGGCTGATGTTTGGAAATATTAGCGGGGTCCCTCCCATTGAAGTGGTAATCCTTGGTGCTGGTACCGTTGGTGAGTTTGCTGCCCGTTCGGCCCTGGGGCTTGGGGCGAATGTAAAGGTCTTTGATAACTCATTAACCAAATTAAGGAACATTCAAACAAACCTAAAACAGACTATATATACCTCTACCCTGCAACCCAAAAACCTTTTGAAGAGTCTGAAACGCTGCGATGTGGCCATAGGTGCAGTACGTGGTAGTGACAGATCACCCATTGTGGTATCAAGCACGATGGTGGAACAGATGAAAAAAGGATCAGTTATTATTGATGTAAGTATAGATATGGGCGGTTGTTTCGAAACTAGTGAGCTTACCACACATGACAGACCAACCCAGGAAAAATTTGGGGTCATCCACTACGGGGTGCCCAATATCCCTGCCAGATATCCCAGGACATCGTCAGTTTCTATCAGTAATATATTTACGCCTTATCTTTTGAAGATTGGAGAAGATGGAGGCTTGGAAAATTCATTGAGGTTTGACAAGGGTCTTCGCAATGGCCTGTATATGTATCACGGTATACTTACCAATAAGTCCGTAGGAGAATGGTTCGATTTAAAATACAGTGATATCAACTTTCTTATTTTTTAGTGCATGGCATTTCTGAAACGATTGGGGTTTTACCTCATAGGTTTATCTGTCGGGCTTGTTTTTCTTTTCTTCTTTCTCAAAAAAAAGTCCGAGGAAACAGGGGCCAGCTTTTGCTACTTCCCTAACTGTAGGGTGTTAAAAGAGTTACGCTCCAAACCCCTGATTTACTCTGAGCAAATTGATCGGCTGATTACAGAGCAAATTTTGGACTCTGTTACCCTTGTTTATTTTCTAAATGAAGGAGATATAAACTTCAAAAAGAGTAATACTAAAAGTAAAAATTGCAAAACCTATTTAATAGAAGGAATAGTTAAGGAAAAATTGCAGTCTCTAACAGTAAAGAACTGTGACAGTACCGTGCTGGTAGAAAAGATGGAAACTCTTGATTAATGAATACCCTATAAATGCTGCTAGCACTTCTTCTTGATGATTTTGCAACTATGCTCCGTTAGGAAAATAGGAAAAAGAATCCCTTAAGGCATGACTTTTTCAATACAAACTTAAAAGAATTCAATCCTTCAGGAAAGAGATATCTGAAAAGTGGTTCTTAAATTTAATGGCTCTGTATTGCTAAATTAATTAGTGTTTTTCTTAATTTAAACCCATAACCAATTCAGCCGGTAAAAATGAAATTATTCAGTTACTTATTGATAGTTAGCTTGCTTACAGTATTTGCTTGCGAAACCCAGAAACAAAAACCAAATAAACAAATAGAGGTAATTCCGAGCAGAGAGTTCTATCAGCTTAAAACCTATTGTTTTGCTACTAAAGAACAAGAAAACAGAACCGACAACTATCTCAAAAATTCGCTGATACCCGCACTTCACAGACAGGACATAAACAATATAGGTGTTTTTAAACCCCGCCAACAGGAAACAGATACAACTAAACGTATTTTGGTGTTAATCCCATTCGAATCTTTAGAACAATTTATTGGTATGGATAATGCCCTCTTAAAAGACAGCACCTATTTAAATACCGGCAACGATTATATCAACGCTTCACATGAAAATCCCCCGTATGTGCGCATACAATCAATTCTTATGCGAGCCTTTGAAAATATGCCTAAACTATTTTCCCCTCAATCTGAAGTTCCAAAAGCAGATCGGATATATGAATTACGCAGTTATGAATCTCCTACAGAAGAGTATTACAAAAGAAAAGTGGCTATGTTTAATGAAGGTGGTGAAATTAAACTATTTGACCGATTGGGGTTTAATGCTGTTTTTTACGCAGAGGTAATATCCGGGGACAATATGCCCAATTTAATGTATATGACCACTTTTAGTGATCAGGAAACCAGAGATAAACTTTGGAAAGCTTTTTTTGATTCTCCTGAATGGAAAGAATTGTTGACATTTCCAAAATATGAGAATACCGTTTCTCACGCTGATATTTACTTTCTGTACCCCGTTGATTATTCAGATTATTAAGCTTTCTCTCCTCCTTTGCGTGTATTTTCCTTTTAAATAGTATTAAACCTGGCAATTTTAAATGTTGTCTTTTTAACTATTGCGTTTTCAAAAAGTATAATAACCCATCTTGAATACTTGCTTTTACCTTTACCAATTAAATTCATGCCGATGAATGACTGACATGGACTCAAACTTAATTGTATTACATTTTCATATAAAAATTCAGAAAGATAATAAATTGGGGCATTTTGGAGTTATTATGTTAGAAATATAATTATTAATTACCTTTTTTAACCTAACCCCGAATGGATTGGATTTCTACTAATATTCTATAATCAAAAACTCGGTGTTATTTATGTGAATTGAAGAGGTGTTATAGAAATGATATTTCAAGTCATGATGAAAAATATATTTATCCTTTTATTTTGGTGTATCTTAGGTCAACAAACCTATTCGCACAATCGGCCCCTCTTCATAAACTCCAGGGTGGATGATCCCGTTGAATTGAGTAAGAAAATTATAAATGAAGTATCCAACCCCTGGAGTGACAATGCAAAACAAAGTATCCTAGAGAAATATGGGAACGGTAACTTTTCCAATACAGCTAATAATAGTTATATTTTACTTGAATCCCCAAGCTTAGTTTTTGATTATTTCCAGGCCGGGTTTGGCAATTCACAGGGATTGTTAAGTAAAGATTTGTTTATTGAAATTTTGAATCAGGCGGTTAATTCACCTGCCACAGCAAGCAAAGAATTAGCTAAAGCAAGTCTCGAACAAGGCTTGAAAGAATATCTTTTAGCTTATGAAATTGCCATGAAATTTAAGGAAACCAATTCCCTGAGCAATGAGGACGCAATTAAGTTTTTGGATAATAGATTCGGGTATAGCAAGCTTAATTTTGCTAAAAATTTAATTAATGCCAGTAAGGAGAAGAATGGCCAGGTATTAAATAAAAAAGATTCAAAAAAAATCATTTCCAAAATAAACAATATAAAGAAATCATACCCCAGTCAAATCCCGCTGATTAATGTTCTTACAGAACTGGAAGAGTTTTATCAGCTATTGAAAGAAGCCAATATTGGCCTTATGGCATATGTACCCTACAACAATTTCAAAAATTCCGTATATCAATTAAATAAGCAAAGAATAAGTGAAAGAATACAATATCGCTCATCTATAGAGATCACTTACCCAACAAACGGAACTGTTTGGATTGCTCCCGGCCCGGTAGAAATAAAATGGACCACCTCCAATATGGATACTAACAAAAATATTAAGTTCTTTTTAACACGAGATGATGTGGTGGTACAGGAACTTGGAGTTTTTGAAAACAATCACGTTGTAACTAATGTGAAACTTAGAAAAGGGCTTCCTCCGGGAAATAAATATAAGATCATGGGGATTGAGCTCTTTCCCGTTAACAGATACCATATAGCCAAATATGCAACCCCATATTTTACTATTGTAAAAGAAGAAGAAAGAACCGAAGAAATAATAATTGAGACGCCTGCCGAAATACCGGAATCGCCTATTGTTTCAAAAGACCCTCCCCTCGAAGGAGCAGAGTTACCTCATATAGCTGTTGAAACAGTTCAACAAGCTCCGGAAATAAATAAAGAGACCATGGTAGCGGTTGAAAAACCTTTGGAGAATATAGCCAAGGAGGAGAAAGATACCAAAGAAGTTGATGTGATTGAAGAAGTTATGATCCCGAAAAGAACTGTTTTTGAAGGAAGAAAAATTTCATACCAAAAAGAATTGGTTGTAGAAAATGAGATCATAACAATAAGTCTTTATGACCATGGAAGACAAGATGGTGATATAGTATCCATCTATCTTAATGGCGAGCAAATTGTGGCAAAACACATATTGACATACAAGAAAAAAAGTTTTGAAGTGAAGCTTAATCTGAATAATTCGAATGATTTATTTCTATACGCTCATAACCTGGGAAATTATCCTCCAAACACAGTCTCTATAGAAATAAAAGATGGTTCAAATGCAGAAAATATTATCCTGAATTCTGACTTATCCAGTTGCGAAGCAATATTGATAAATGTTAAACAATAACTTATACCAGAGGCACTTAATTCCCATAATCAAAGTATTCAAAAACGTATTCCTGCAGACTTTTCTGTATTAATAGCAGTAGGTTCAAAAATCAATTGACCTTTTAGAATAAATTATCAACCTATATTTTTCTTCGAATACGTTCCTTTTTAATCAATTCCAGTTCCCTGTTTGTCTGTCCGGCAACTGAAGTATTTTCTTCTGCGCGCCTTATTAAATAAGGCATGACATCCCGTACAGGGCCAAATGGCAAATACTTTGCCACATTATAACCCTTTTTAGCCAGATTAAAAGAAATATGATCGCTCATGCCGTACAACTGGCCAAACCAGATCCGGTTATCATTAGGAGGAATACCTTTTTGATCCATTAATTCCATTAATTTGTAAGAACTCAATTCATTATGAGTACCCGAAAAAAGTGAGATCTGGTCCAGATGTTCTACTATATAAATTACTGTATTATCGTAATTTGTATCACATTCAGATTTGGTCGCACAAATTGGCGTAACATAATTATTTTCCCCGGCCCTTTCATTTTCCTTTTCCATATAAGCGCCACGAACGGTCTTAATTCCAATTTTAAAGCCTTCCTTCCGTGCCTTTGCATGAAGATTCTTCAGGTAATCCAGTCGGTCCCATCGATAAAGTTGCAGCGTATTAAAAACTATAGCTTTTTCTTTGTTGTATTTACGCATCATTTCTACAACCAATTCATCTGCCGCATCCTGCATCCAACTTTCCTCGGCATCTATTAAAAGGGAAACATCCAGGTCATATGCCTTTTTACAGGTAGCCTCAAAACGCCCCACTACCCTGCCCCATTCCTGTTGTTCTTTTTTTGAAAGGGGTTTTCCTTCGCTAATTTTTTGGAAGAGAGCAAGCCTGCCATAACCGCTGGGTTTAAAAACTGCAAAAGGAATAGCATCCAGTTCCTTTACAAAATTGAGTATTGTCAAGGTTTTCTCCAGGGCGGCATCCAGCGGGTCTTCGGTATCTTTACCTTCTACAGAATAATCCAGTACAGAAAAAACCCCTTTGCTCCACATTTTATCTACTACCGTCATGCAATCTGCCTCACTGACGCCGCCACAAAAGTGATCAAATACCGTAGCCCTGATAAGGCCGTCGACCGGTAATCTGGCTTTGAGGGCAAAATTAGTCATTGCTGTGCCTATCTTTACAAGTGGTTCATTTGCAATCATCTTAAAAAGAAAATATGCGCGTTCCAATTCGGAATCGGATTTAAGAGAAAAAGCGGTAGCGGTATCTTCAAAAATTCTGTTCATTATTATGAATTAGTTATCAATTCAAAGATAATCACAGATTTTATATCCATTTACTAAAAAATTGCCTTTATTTTGTGGTTTGTTTTTTATAATAGTGCCTTACCAAATAATAACATAAAGGGCAATATAAATCATACCACATGGAATCAATTACTTCTTTTTCTTCACAAATTCACTTCAATTATTTGGGATATGAGGCGTTAGAATATCATTTAAAATCCAAAAACTATTCCAGTATTTTTATCCTTGTCGATGAGAATACCCGGGTACACTGCCTGCCTATTTTTTTAGCCAGCCTTGGAGGGAGCTATGGCTTTGAGGTAATTGAGACTGTATCCGGTGAACTTAATAAAAATATTACTAGTTGTATCAAGGTCTGGGAGGCGCTTTCCGAACAGGGTTCGGACAGGCAAAGTTTGCTTATAAACCTGGGGGGTGGAGTAATAACTGATTTAGGTGGATTTGTGGCTTCAACATTTCGCAGGGGCATAGATTTCATAAATATTCCCACAACCCTTTTAGCAATGGTAGATGCATCAGTTGGAGGAAAAACAGGGATTGACCTTGGAATGCTAAAAAATCAGATTGGAGTAATAAACCAGCCCAAAATGGTGCTCATCATACCCAAATTTCTGAATACCCTGGAGAAAAGACAATTGAATAGTGGTTTTGCGGAAATGCTTAAACATGGCCTCATTACCAGTGAACCATACTGGAGAGTTCTTAAACAAGTTGATTCAGTTGACCAATTGCAAGAACATATCTATAATTCTATAGTAATAAAAAATGAAATTGTACGTCAGGATCCGAATGAGCAAAGCCTTAGAAAAATTTTAAATTTTGGACATACTCTTGGCCACGCAATTGAATCTTATTTTCTAGCAAACCCAGAACGTGATTCATTACTGCATGGGGAAGCAATTGCTATTGGTATGATTATGGAAGCATTCTTGTCACATCATCTCACAGGTTTGGGAATAAATCAATTGGAAGATATTAAAAACACTTTGCTCAAACACTTTGAAAAAGTTGATTTCAATGACAATGAT
This sequence comes from uncultured Flavobacteriaceae bacterium, assembly GCA_963793325.1. Taxonomy (GTDB): domain Bacteria; phylum Bacteroidota; class Bacteroidia; order Flavobacteriales; family Flavobacteriaceae; genus Eudoraea. The sequence continues at coordinate 703,671 of CAWBZU010000002.1, read as the reverse complement.
ATCCATTCTATAATAAATCTTTTAAAGTATGATAAGAAGAATTCTCATGGGAGTGTCTATTTTGTCCTTTTGAAAAGAACCGGGGATGCCCAGATCGACAATAGAGTTCCTGATGATCTGTTAAACCAGGCATTTTCATACTACAAAGAATAGCAGCTTCATATACTAATAATGCTGTTTTACAACTCTTTGAAATTCCAATAGAAAAAAAAGTATAGTTTAGGTAATGTATTAAAACAATAATTCTGATTGTATTTAAATGCATGCTTATGAAACGTATACTTATAGACTATAAAAAGTTGAATCACGAAGTAGTCACTCTTTTAATTGAAACCTATCCTGACGGATATGGCGATGAAGATATAATTTCTTTTAGAAATGTACATGGAGAATTCATTGAGGCTGTTGAACTCCAAACTGAAGACACCCTATATCTTATTAAAATAAGCAAAAGCCTTTCTCATTTCATTGCCAATTTTGATGATAATATCATAGATGAACTTGAAGTTTTAAAAGATGAGTCTGTAGATGGACCTACTTTAGAACTGAATTTGGAACATGAAAATGAAGACGACAAAGATTATGATTAGTCTTTAAGGTACCGATCCCGTAATATGTTTCTATGATGTCTTTGATGACCGCAACAAATAAAACCAAGAGCAGCTACACTCATCCTGGCATCACTGGCAATTCCAACTCTTTTCAATGTCTCATCAGAGAATTTTTCAAATAGAGCTATAGTGGATTTTCGAATGGCTTTGTAAGCTTCGATCAACTCTTCTTTAGTCCAGTTTTCCGAATTAGATTCCACAACAAACATATCCTGATCAAAACCAGGCAAAGGTGTTTTATCGTTTCTGGCAAATCGCAGGGCCCTGTATTGAAATACACGTTCAGCATCTAAAACATGTACCAAAACCTCTGCTATAGTCCACTTACCTTCACTGTAAGTATAATGAAGTTTATCCTCCGGAATACTAGAGATAAATGACGGGAAATTGTCCAGTTGTCTCTTTAATAACTCTACAAGCTCAACATCACCCAAAGTGGCAATATATGGCTCGTAGAAGGGATGGTAATCTCCTTTTTTGAGTTCAGATTTCTTCATAGCGTTTTATAAGAAAGTTAAATTCCTTCAAGCCAATGTCGTGCAAATAAAAAGTTGAAACCGTAATGGAACTTAATTTACTAATACTCACTACAGATAAACTGATCAGTAATCTGTACTTATGAGTATTTCTGGTTATAACTCATTAAAAATGGTGTGCATCAACCGTTTTTTGTCATTAATACTTTCTTCCAGGGAAATCATAGTCTCTGTTCTGCTTATACCATCAATATCATCTATCTTAAAAATTATATTTTTGGCGTGATTAGTATCTTTCGCTCTTATCTTACAAAAGATATTGAATTTACCTGTGGTAATATGGGCCACGGTAACATTTGGAATTTGATTCAAACGTTCGAGAACAAACTTAGTCTGATGTGTTTTTTCCAAAAAGATACCAACATAAGCAATGAATGCATAACCTAGTTTTACATAATCCAGGGTAAGGGAAGAGCCTCTTATAATCCCTGCATCCTCCATTTTTTTAACCCTTACGTGTACAGTTCCTGCAGAAATAAGTAACTTTTTCGCAATATCGGTAAAAGGTGTTCTGGTATTGTCAATTAACATATCCAGGATTTGATGATCTATTTCGTCTAATTTTATTTTGCCCATTTTTAGTATAATTTTTACGAGAGCGTAAATTTAGGGATTTATACGCAATAAATAATACGTTTTATTGAGTTATATGCAATATTCAGCTACGATAATTTAATAATATTTAAAACAGGAGTTGACGTAATTGTTCATCAGATTTGAGAAAATCAAGATCATTCCGATCCATACAATTGAAATATTTATGCCCGAATCTCCCTTTTAATTCCCCAGTTGCCTCGATAAAAGGGTAAAACACGATCGTTTTTTTATTCAAAACCTCCCTGTATAGTATTCCAATATGATAGTCATATTTTTTATTGATAAGTTGTGAATTTGAGATCAGCACATCAAAAAAGCGTTTGTTATTTTCAGGAATATTCAAATAATTATCCACATCGTATTCTTCTGCCTTTTTATTGATAATCACCCATAAAGCGTTGATTAAGGCATAAAATACGAACTCTCTGGTTCGCTCCCTTTGGTAATCATCCGGGAAATGCCCTGCTTCAAATAATATAGTGGGTGTTCCCATTACTTGAAAGGTATCTCCAACACAATTAGGATTAAAGGCATCATCATATCTGCCTATTTGATCCGGTAAAAGGTTCGACAAAGAATCATGTATCGCTGCTATAATTTTCATGCTATTTTCCCTGCTGGCCGATATATTTCGCTGAAGATCGTGTGCCGGTGCTAAAAACGACAAAGTAGCTGGTTTTTCTATACTCCCCACATTAAAGATGGTTCTTTGATCATGAAGATTAAAACAATAGTCAGGCCTTATGCGATCATAAACGGTACGCAAAATACGGCTTTCAGGTTGACTCAATTCTAACGCATCTCTATTTAGATCAACCATATTAGCATTTTCCCTTGTATAAACCACTGCGCCATCAGGATTTAAAACAGGAATGATCGTTAATGTAACGGATGCTAAAATTTGATCTGTAAAATCAGTTCCTCTTTGCAGGTAATTAATCAAGTCCAATATGGCTTTGGTGGTGGTGGTCTCATTTCCATGCATCTGAGACCACATTAAAATTTTTATTTTGCCTCTGCCCAAAGTTACCTTATGAATAATTCTGTCCTGAGCAGATCTCCCCAAAAGTGACACATTATTTTTAATTGAATCTCCTTTCAAAAAAGATTGAAGTTGTTTAGTGGAAATATATCTTCCATGAACAGAAAGTTCTTTTATTTCCGGATAATTTAAAGAAGAAAAATTCACAACGGTATTAATTTAAATTACAAATGTACAGGCAAAATTAATTACAAATGTGATAATATTAGTTACATTTGTAAACACCAAATAGAACAAACCGGGGAGTAATATGTACTTCTGTAAACAATTTAGTTATGTAATTTCTATAAAGAATTTAATATACTGTATATCAGATATATAATATTATTTAATTGTATTATTTATGTAATGTTTTTTTGATTAATATAATAGATATATCACAAAATATACAATTTATTTAATAATCAATTGCACAATGGTAAACTCTGAGGAATTTGTAAACCGTTTAGAAAAAATATTAGATTATTATAATGTTTCTGCTTCAGCATTTGCAGATAAGATAGCTGTTCAAAGATCCACCATTTCCCACTTACTAAGTGGCAGAAACAAACCCAGCCTTGAGTTTGTTTTAAAAGTAATTAAGTCGTTTCCTGAAGTAAACCTTTATTGGCTGCTCAATGGAAAAGGCACCTTTCCAGCAGCTAAAAAAGAAGGCGCCAAAAGCTCCCCGACCGAAAACATCCCCAATGAAAAACTCTCCAAATCAAAATCCATAAAAAAAATAATAATTTTTTATGAAGATGGCAGTTTTGAAGCATTTGATAGAAATTCAGCATCATAATATCTTTTCTTTTTAAAATCATAAAATACACAGCAAATAAATTCGTACTATTTTGTTATTTTGCATCTATGAAATGGCAGTATCTTGTAGTTAGTTTTTTCCTTGTCGCAACATCTTGTTACCATCCCGATAGAGACTGTAAAGCATTTAAAAATGGGACTTTTAAGTTTACTTCAATAATAAATAATGAAGAAAAGACCACCACCTTTGTGAGGGACGGAAATGTTGAAATCGATTTTTTTGAAGGTAAAAGCGATACTTCCTCCGTAAGATGGATAAATGACTGTGAATATATTGTGAAGAAATTAAACCCGAAGAATAAGGCAGAAGAGAAATCTATTCATATGAAAATAAGAACCACTACAGACAGTTCTTATACTTTTGAGTATGGTATTGTAGGGGAAATAAACAAATCTGTGGGAACTTCAATAAAAATCAAGTAATAGTGTTTGAAATTCTAACAAGTCCGGATGCCTGGGTAGCCCTGTTGACCCTAACTTTTTTAGAAATAGTATTGGGCATAGATAATATTGTATTTATTTCTATATCGGCAAATAAATTACCTGCAAAAGACCAGCGAAAGGCCACTAATTTAGGTTTATTACTAGCCATGGTTCAGCGTATTATACTGCTGTTTGCTGTTTCTTTTCTTATTGGATTAAAGATTCCCTTTTATTATCTCAACGCTTCCTGGATCTCAATAGGGATTAGTGGCCAGGCCCTGATCCTGTTTTTCGGGGGTATTTTTCTTTTATACAAAAGTACTTCAGAAATTCATGAAAAGGTGGAGATGCCGCAACACGATGAAGATGACTTAAAATCCAGGAATATCACCAGCCTCTCCAGAGCTATTGTCCAAATTATTATCATTGATTTTATATTTTCTATAGATTCAATTTTAACGGCGGTAGGTATGACCAATGGCATAGGCAATAAGCCAATAGATGCCCTGGTACTTATGGTTATAGCGGTAGTTATCTCAATTATAATTATGATGGTATTTGCCAATTCAATTCGGATTTTTATCAATAATCATCCCTCTATGCAAATATTGGCACTTTCCTTTTTAATTCTAATAGGATTTATGTTAATTGCGGAATCGGCTCATTTGAGTCACGCCAGGATCTTTAATCAGGAGATTGGAGCAATTCCAAAAGGGTATTTATATTTTGCCATAGCCTTCTCCCTTTTAGTTGAGTTTTTAAATATGAAGATTCGCAAAAAAAACAATACAAAAAAGGCAGGTGAAACGCTTCATAAATAAGTGTTGGGATAAAGAAAGTCCTACACCCTTTGATTTCCTGATAAAAACCAGCTTCAAAACCTTATGGTAGTTAACCCTGTAACTTTTGCTGCTGTTGTCTTACCGTCAGAGTGCTGCCATCATGACTCCACCCCGGAGGTCCGAATATATACATAAAGGCATGGGTTAGCTTTTTGGATTTTTTAACATCCATCCAGATATCCTTATACTCATGTGTGAGGATTACAATTGGATTATAAGAATTTGGCGAATGAATAACGCCATATTTAATCTCTGTATCCTCATTCAGTTCTTTCCAGGTCCCAAAGACTTTGTCAAAAATATTGAGAATACCCCCATGGTTTTTGTCCAGATACTCTACATTTTGAGAATGATGTACCTGATGCATTGTATGTGTATTAAATATTTTTTCCAGGAAACCCATTTTTGGAACATAAACGGAATGCAGCTGAAATTGCCACATAATCTCAATGCCGATACAGACCACAACCATTTCTGGCGGAAAGCCAATAGCAGGGAGCCACATATAAAAAAATGGTTTGTGAAAAATTGTAAACCAGCCGTTCCTAACTGCTGTCCCCAGGTTAAAATTGTCTGAAGAATGATGGACTATATGACCCGCCCAGAAAAGTCTTATTTCATGATTTGCCCTATGAAAACAATAATACGTAAAATCATCTGCCAACATGCAAAGCAACCATACATACCATGCATAACCAAAGGATTCATACCCTAAAAGATTGGTGCGTACTCCGTTACTAATGGGATTAAAAAACTCGTATGAAAACTCAAAAAGCGCTATAGCAAAAATGATCTTAAACAATGGTCCAATAATCGCAGCTCCAATACCCATAGAGCCACTGGCGAATAAGTCCTTCCAGTTATATAATTGTTTGTCTCCATGTGTTTTGCTGTAAATAAGTTCAAAAATTATAAGTGCAATAAAGCAAGGAACGCCGTAAATCAGGGGGTTAGTAAAATCCATAAAATTGTTGTAGTCTTTTCGTTTTCGTCTGTAGATTTTGTAAGTATAGACAAAACAAAGACAAATTGCAAGTTAATTTTTTTGATCTTAATAATGATGCATTAATAAGTCATATATATTAAAATAGTTTTGTCTGCCCATCATCATCATCTTTATGTTGGCTATTTTTGGTGTCAGTCACATCATTTTCCTTCTTAGGTTTTGAATTTATATCTTTAGTTTCCGGATGTATGCTTTCCTCATCCACAACCTCAATATCCATGGTGTCATGAACTTTTGGTACTTCGTAGGGCAAGGGGGGCAACGCATTAATTTCAAGGACTTTTTCTTTGGTCAGTTGATTTCCCATGGCAGAACTGCCTTTTATGCTAATAAACTCCTCAATATTAATTGTCAGGTTATCTTTTCGCTCCATACCACGCTTTTTAGAATATACCAATTCTGCCATAGGCCTATAATCGGTAAACACTTTTTCGAGATATGATTTTGGATGGTCTGTAATTATTTTTTCCTCTTTATCGCAGTTTTCCACCAGAAATCGTTTTAGATAAAACAATTCTTTTTCTCCCTCCCAATATATTACGGAAATAGGTTTATTGGGTATCCATTTTTCCAAAATTATCATGTCATCATCAAAGCGCATTGTCAGTTCGGGAATAACAGTTTTTAATATACCTTTTTGGTTAACAATCAGCAGTCTGTCCTCATTGGTGAATTCTCCAAGGAGTTCACCCCTATCATCCACATTCAACCGCTGAACCGTATCATCAAACCACAATTTCCGCGGTTTTAAAGTAGACAGCCCTTTTTCTTTAAGTTCAATTTTTTTGACGGAATATTTGGTGACAATATTCCCTTTGGATGCACGGCCCTTGATCATTACATCGGCAAAATCCAAATCCCACTTTAATTTCTTAATGCTCCCGGCCTGCCGGAGGATAATGCTTACCACTTCTGCTTCGCCATTTGGGTTTGCCGAAAAGTAGCTTATCTCAGAACCAGCCTTTCCGGCGGTAAGGTCATAAAGTTTATCGCGTGTAATTCCGGTAACATAAAAGCGCTTTACATAGCTGGAGCCACCACGCCCATCCTTGTATATCATATTGTAGGTAGTTCGCTGATCCTTTTTCTTAAAAACCGCTACATGAATGATATTTTTGCCAATAAATGTTTTAGAATCTACTTTTGTAACCATCATTTGACCACTATTGGTAAACACGATTATATCGTCTATATCGCTGCAGTCTGTAACATACTCGTCCCTTTTCAAAGAAGTTCCTATAAAACCTTCCTCCCTGTTCACATATAATTTAGTATTTCTGATAACCACTTTGGTTGCCTCAATATCATCAAAAATTCGTATTTCAGATTGGCGCTCCCGGCCTTTGCCATATTTACTTTTTAATTCCTTGAAATATGAAATTGCAAATTCTATCAAATTAGCGAGATGGTCCTTAGTTTGGGCAATTTTGTCTTCAAGACTATCAATATACTGTTGTGCCTTATCCAAATCAAATTTGGATATTCTTTTAATCCTAATTTCAGTAAGCCGTACAATATCTTCTTCGGTAACTTTCCTTTTTAAGTGGGTAATATGTGGCATAAGCCCTTTATCTATTGCACTAATGACTCCTTCCCACGTTTCTTCTTCCTCTATATCTCTATAGATCCTGTTCTCAATGAATATCCGTTCCAGAGAAGCAAAATGCCATTGCTCTTCGAGTTCGGATAACTGTATCTCCAATTCTGCCTTAAGCAGTTCTACAGTATGGTCTGTAGATCGTTCCAGCATTTCTGTAACCCCTATAAATAAGGGCTTGTTATCTTCAATAATACAACCCAAAGGAGATATTGATGATTCACATGCCGTAAACGCGTAAAGGGCATCAATGGTCTTATCCGGGGAAATTCCACCAGGGAGATGTATAAGAATTTCAACCTGTGCCGCAGTATTATCCTCAATCTTCTTTATTTTAATTTTGCCCTTATCATTAGCTTTCAGAATGGAATCTATCAACGAAGAAGTATTGGTGCCATAAGGTATTTCACTAATAACCAGTGTATTCTTATCCAGTTGCGAAATTTTAGCCCTTACACGAATTTTTCCCCCTCTTAATCCATCATTATAATTGGTGACATCGATAATACCAGCCGTAGGGAAATCCGGGTATAATTTAAACCGCTGACCTTTCAGATGCTTAATTGAACCATCTATAATCTCATTAAAATTATGAGGTAAGATCTTGGTAGAAAGCCCAACAGCAATACCTTCTGCTCCCTGAGCCAGTAATAATGGAAATTTAACCGGAAGATTTACGGGTTCTTTTTTTCTGCCATCATAGGATGACTGCCAATTGGTAATTTTTGGGCTGAATACTACTTCTAACGCAAATTTGGATAGTCTGGCCTCAATATATCGCGATGCAGCAGCTCCATCACCAGTTAAAATATTGCCCCAGTTCCCCTGGGTATCAATGAGAAGTTCTTTCTGGCCAATCTGCACCATTGCGTCAGCTATACTAGCATCACCGTGAGGATGATATTGCATGGTATGACCAACTACATTCGCAACTTTATTGTACCTTCCATCATCCAACTCTTTAAGCGCGTGCATTATTCTACGCTGTACAGGCTTAAAACCATCTTCAATAGCAGGTACTGCTCTTTCTAAAATTACATAGGAAGCATAATCTAAAAACCAATCTTTATACATGCCGGTAACCCTTGTAAGAGCCTCCTGGCCATTACCATGGTCTTCTTCATGTATTTCATTTACTTCGTCACTCTCCTCCATTAATAAAGAATAGTATTAATCTAATTTAGAGTTAATTATTTTCAATCAAGTCAACTTCTACTTTAAGGTTTTCAATAATAAATTCCTGGCGATCCGGAGTATTCTTTCCCATATAAAACTTCAAAAGTTCTTCAATAGACAATGCTTTATCGAGCATAACAGGTTCTAAACGGATATCATCACCAATAAAGTGTTTAAACTCATCCGGCGAGATTTCACCCAATCCTTTAAATCGGGTAATTTCAGGTTTTCCAGTCAACTTCGCAATCGCGGCATTCTTTTCCTCCTGACTATAGCAGTAATATGTTTCTTTTTTATTTCGCACTCTAAATAGTGGTGTCTGCAAAATATATAAGTGATTCTCTTTTATTAATTCAGGAAAAAACTGAAGAAAAAATGTTATGAGCAACAATCGAATATGCATTCCATCTACATCCGCATCAGTGGCTATCACAATATTATTATATCGCAAATCCTCCATGGATTCTTCTATATTCAGCGCAGCCTGAAGGAGGTTAAATTCTTCATTTTCGTATACGATTTTTTTGGACATCCCATAGGAGTTCAGGGGTTTCCCCCGAAGACTAAAAACTGCCTGAGTATTTACATCCCGCGATTTAGTTATGGACCCCGAAGCAGAATCACCTTCGGTTATAAATAAGGTAGATTCAAGTCGCCTTTCGCTTTTCATATCTCCCAGATGCAGCCGGCAATCACGTAATTTTTTATTGTGCAGACTTGCTTTTTTTGCTCGTTCCCGTGCTAACTTTCGTATCCCTGAAAGTTCTTTACGCTCGTTCTCGGCCTGAACAATTTTACGTTGAATTTTTTCAGCAGTTTCCGGATTTTTATGCAAGTAGTTATCCAGCTGTTTCCCGATAAAATCATTGATATATGTTCTTACAGTAGGTAGCCCGCCACCCATATCTGTTGATCCCAATTTTGTTTTGGTCTGACTTTCAAAAACGGGCTCCATAACCTTTATGGAGATGGCCGAAATAATTGATTTTCGGATATCAGAGGCATCATAGTTCTTACCATAAAAGTCTCTTAAAGTTTTTACAACAGCCTCTCTGAAAGCCGCTTGATGTGTACCCCCCTGCGAAGTATGCTGCCCATTAACAAAAGAGTGGTATTCTTCACTATATTGAGTTTTACTATGCGTGATAGCCACTTCAATATCGTGTCCTTTTAAATGAATAATAGGGTACAACAAATCCTCTTTGCTATTGTTGTCTTCCAATAAATCTTTGAGTCCGTTTTCGGAAAAAAATTTTACACCATTAAAAACAATAGTTAACCCGGGGTTGAGGTACACGTAATTTTTGAGCATGCGTTCCACATACTCATTTCTATATTTGTATTTTTTGAATATAGCCTCATCCGGAATAAACGTAATCTTGGTTCCCCTTCTCCTGGTGGTTTCTTCTAAAAGTTCCTCGTTTACCAAATTGCCTGTTTCAAACTCTGCGGATTTAGATTTGCCATCCCGGGTAGATTCTACTTTGAAGTAAGCAGATAAGGCATTAACGGCCTTTGTACCAACCCCATTCAGGCCAACAGATTTTTTAAAGGCGCGTGTATCGTATTTACCTCCTGTGTTCATTTTGGAGACCACATCAACTACTTTGCCCAGTGGGATACCCCGACCATAGTCGCGAACGATAACTTTTTCACCCTGAACAGAAATGTCGATGGTCTTACCTGCACCCATGACAAATTCATCGATACAATTGTCTATGGTTTCCTTTAATAAAATATAAATACCATCATCTGCTGAAGACCCGTCACCCAACTTACCAATATACATACCCGGCCTGAGGCGAATGTGCTCCTTCCAGTCAAGCGATCTTATATTATCTTCAGTATATTGTGTTTCTGCCATGATATTTGGGGTTTACCCCTGCTAATATAAAATTTCAGGGCAGAAATCAAAATGTGGACCAAAGAAAGTAATTAACAATAAAATAGAAATTATTGTTGATAGTTTGCTATGTAGTTCTTTTTAAAAGGACATCTTTCAGGATTAGGCCTCCTAAACGTTGAACCTAAAATGCATAACGTCACCGTCCTTCACCACATATTCTTTTCCTTCTACCCGCATTTTTCCTGCTTCCTTCACTTTTGCCTCACTTCCATAAGCCACAAAGTCACTATAAGAAATTACTTCAGCCCGGATAAATCCTTTTTCAAAATCTGTATGGATAACCCCGGCAGCCTGAGGTGCCGTGGAACCTGCCTTAATTGTCCAGGCTCTAACCTCCTTGACTCCTGCTGTAAAATAAGTTTGAAGCTTTAACAAGGAATAGGCCGCCCGTATCATTTTAGCAGAACCAGCTTCTGTCAAGCCTAAATCTTCCAAAAACATTTGTCGTTCTTCATAGGTCTCCAATTCCGTAATATCCGCTTCCGTACCCACGGCAAGAACAATAACTTCTGCATTTTCTTTTGAAGTAGCCTGTTTCACCTGTTCTACGTAAGCATTCCCGGAGACTGCAGATGATTCATCCACATTACAGATATAAAGAACAGGTTTATCTGTTATTAATTGAAGGGGGGTAATAAAATCTCTATAATCGTCCTCATTAAATGTCAAAGCCCTTACAGAGGTGCCAGATTCCAGGCCTTCTTTGACGGCCTGCAATACAGCGGCCTCTTTTTGTGCATCTTTGTTACCTGTCCTGGCCGCTCTGTTTACCTTGTCCAACTTCTTTTCTACTGTTTCAAGGTCTTTAAGCTGCAATTCCATGTCTATGGTTTCTTTATCTCTTATCGGATCTATAGTTCCATCTACATGAACAACATTATCATCGTCAAAACATCTTAAAACATGCAAAATAGCATCGGTTTCCCGAATATTGCCCAAAAATTGATTTCCTAAACCTTCCCCTTTACTGGCTCCTTTAACAAGACCCGCAATGTCTACGATATCCACAGTAGCAGGTATAACCCTCTCCGGATTAACCAACTCCTCCAATTTGGATAATCTGGGATCCGGCACATTAACCACACCAATATTTGGTTCAATCGTACAAAATGGAAAGTTCGCACTCTGCGCTTTCGCATTGGATAGACAATTAAAAAGAGTTGACTTACCAACATTTGGGAGTCCTACAATACCTGCTTTCATAAAGTGTATTTTAACGGGCGCAAATATAATGCTTATGTTCTTTAATAAATACTACTCTGCAAAAGGAGTGAGTATTTTAACTACATTTAAGATTATTCTTGACCTAAATTAATAATCAACTTTAAATACTAAGAAAGGGTGCCTATAATGCAAAAGCTGTAATTAATTGACAGCTGTTAAATTTCATTTAAACCTGATGAACAAAATAATTTTACAGGGAATTCTATATGATGAAAAGTCTTCTTTTCTCAAAGGTACGGCCCTTGCGCCTCCAAAAATCAGAAGTCTTTATAAGAGTCCGTCTGCCAATTACTTTGCAGAAAATGGCATCGAAATAGTACCGGAAATTTTTGACGATAAAGGAGACTTCCAAATTAGCACCTATTTTGACATTGAAAAATACACTTTTGAAAATTTAAAGAGTAATAAGCACCTCTTGACTTTAGGAGGAGATCATTCAATTACTTATCCGGTTATAAAGGCTTTCCATAAAGTTCATGGACAAATGGATCTGCTACATATTGATGCGCATGCAGACCTGTATGATATTTTTGAGGGTGATAAATACTCCCATGCTTGTCCGTTTGCACGAATCATGGAGGAAAAACTAGCCCACAGATTGATACAACTGGGCATTAGGACGTTTTCAACTCATCAGCGGGAACAAGCAATAAAGTACGGTGTTGAAACTTTTGAGATGAGCGAAATGCACGAATTACCATCTTTAGAACTAAAAAATCCGGTTTATATATCTATGGATATGGATGCTCTGGATCCTGCCTATGCCCCTGGCGTTTCACATCACGAACCTGGAGGCCTGAGCACCCGTGAGGTAATAAATATTATTCAGTCAGTAAATGTTCCCATTCTGGGGGCCGATATTGTTGAATATAATCCCACCCGCGACTTCAACGATATGACCGCCATGGTATGCGCAAAATTACTTAGAGAAATAGTTTCTAAAATGATCGAAAATGAACTATAGTAAACTATTTTATTCCGGGTGCATAAAACGCTGCTTACCCAGCAATTCTTCCTCTGACTCCTCCCTGTCTTCATCCGGCACACAGCAATCTACGGGACATACTGCGGCACACTGAGGTTCTTCATGGAATCCCATGCATTCAGTACATTTATCTGGCGCTATATAGTAGATCTCATCACTTATTGGTTCCTGCACTTCATCCGCGTTTACTGCTTTCCCATCCGGTAAAACAACATCTCCACGAAGTGAGGTTCCATCACTATATCGCCACTCATCTGCACCCTCATATATTGCCGTATTAGGGCATTCAGGTTCGCAGGCCCCACAGTTAATACACTCATCGGTTATAATAATTGCCATAATCTTCTTTTTCTTTGAATTTGCAAGATACTTGCCCTTATTGTTGTGTCAATCTCCAGGCATGCATATTTTTGCGCAAAGGTAAATCCTAAAACACTATTGCACAAATATAATGGCCACACCGGAACAACGATTTAAAGCTTTTGTCAAACTTGGAGATTTTTTTAGGGCTTTCACCAATACTTCATCAGAGCTCCTGAAATCTAATGATAATAATTCTGAATGGCATTCAAAATTTGAGAGTGCAATAACTCTAGCCGGCCACAGAAATGGTTGGTTTACAAAAGAACAAGTGATGTTCGCCATTAGTGCCTGGGCTGAACAGCTTACAGAAAAAAACCTCAATACCTGGTTAAGACGCTACCCTCTTGGGTCTAATATCCACAAAACTGTTGCCATAATAATGGCAGGTAATATTCCACTTGTAGGCTTTCATGATTTTATTGCCACCCTGATTAGTGGTAACCGGGTTCTTGCCAAATGTTCGTCTAATGATAACATACTCTTGCCTTTTGTTGCAAATTATCTGAAACATATTGAACCCGGCCTTGCTCCTGAAATAGAATTTAGCGAGGGCCGATTATCGGAGTTTGACGTTGTAATCGCCACAGGCAGCAACAATGCTGCGCGTTATTTTGCTCATTACTTTGGCAAGAAACCTAATATTATTCGAAAAAACCGAAATTCCATTGCCATTCTTACCGGGGAGGAAAGCAAAGATCAGCTCAAGGCACTCGGCGAAGATATGTTCCGATATTACGGATTAGGATGCCGGAATGTTTCCAAATTATTCGTGCCGGAAGGTTATAGTTTTGATACTTTTTTTGAATGTATAAACATGTACCAAATATTGATTAATCAGAATAAGTATGCAAATAATTATGACTATAACAAAGCAGTTTATCTGATGAGTGAGTTCCCGTTTCTCGATAACGGATTTTTCTTATTAAAAGAAGATAAGGGTTATGCCTCACCTATAGGCACAGCATTTTATGAGACCTATACCTCTGAGGAAGATTTATTAAAAGGATTGCATAGAGATGCAGATCAGATACAATGCATTGTTGGCTGTGACAGGATTGAAAATTCATTGCCATTTGGAAAAACCCAAAAGCCTGATTTATGGGAATATGCCGATGGGATAGACACTGTTGAATTCCTGTTAAAAACATAATAGAAATAATCCTTATTACTGATTAGTTTTTCGGTATTATTTATGACCTTTGGTTCCTCAAAAAATAAGTCAAAGATGAAAAAACATAATTTTAGTGCAGGCCCTTGTATATTGCCAGAAGAAGTGATGAAAAAGGCATCAGAAGCGGTAATTGAATTAGATGGAATTGGACTTTCTCTTATTGAAATTTCACATCGCAGCAAAGAGTTTGTTGCGGTAATGGAAAAAGCAAGGTCTTTGGCTCTTGAACTTTTGGGGCTGGAAGGAAAAGGATATAAAGCCTTATATCTTCAGGGGGGTGCCAGTCTGGAGTTCCTTATGGTAGCTTATAATTTCCTGGAAAACAAAGCCGGTTACATCAATACAGGAACATGGAGTACTTCTGCCATTAAAGAAGCAAAATTATTTGGGGAAGTAATTGAAGTAGCGTCTTCTAAAGACAAGAATTTCAACTATATACCCAGAGGTTATGTCGTTCCTAATGATCTGGATTACCTTCATCTGACCTCTAATAACACGATTTTCGGAACGCAAATAAAAGAATTTCCAACTACTAAAGTTCCTCTGATTTGTGACATGAGTTCTGATATTTTCTCCAGACAATTAGATTTTTCCAAATTTGATCTTATTTATGCCGGGGCTCAAAAAAATATGGGACCGGCTGGAACAACGCTGGTAGTAATAAAGGATGATATTCTTGGACAAGTAACCAGGCGCATTCCATCCATGCTGGATTATCAGGTGCATTTAGGTAAAGACAGTATGTACAATACGCCATCCGTTTTTGCTGTTTATGTTTCAATGCTTACACTCCAATGGTTAAAGGATCTGGGTGGTATATCCGCAATTGAAGAAATAAATGAAAAAAAGGCAAACCTTATTTACTCTGAAATTGATCTGAATCCTATGTTTAAAGGTTATGCCAATAAGGAAGACCGCTCAAATATGAATGCCACTTTTACACTTACAGATGAATCGCTTAAAGATACTTTTGATGAAATGTGGAAAGCCGCCGGAATTAATGGATTAAATGGCCATAGATCCGTAGGAGGTTATAGGGCATCTATGTACAATGCCCTGCCTTTAGAAAGTGTAGGGGTTTTAGTGGATGTTATGAGTGATCTGGAAAGAAAAGGATAATTGCCTAGGGGTTAAAGAATCATACAAATTAAGAATAGGACAGAATGAAAATACTTGCCAACGACGGGATATCGCAAAATGGAATTTCAGCATTAGAGAAAGCAGGATTCGAAGTTATAACTACCACAGTTGCCCAGGAACAGCTCGTAGATTATATCAATAAAAATGAAATTACAGGAATCCTGGTTAGAAGTGCCACACAGGTACGTAAAGATATAATTGACAATTGCCCTACTTTAAAACTTATTGGCAGAGGCGGAGTTGGGATGGACAATATTGATGTAGCCCATGCCAAGGAAAAAGGACTCCATGTCATTAATACTCCCGCCGCTTCTTCAGAATCTGTTGCAGAATTGGTTTTCGCCCACTTGTTTGGAGGTGTTCGGTTCCTTTATGATGCTAATAGGAATATGCCTCTTGAAGGAGACAGTAATTTTAAAAAATTAAAAAAATCCTATGCCAAAGGCGTTGAGTTACGAGGTAAAACCCTTGGGGTTATTGGATTTGGCAGGATAGGTCAGGCCACTGCTAAAATTGCAGTTGGTATCGGCATGAATGTTATATTTCATGACCCTTTTTTAGATTCTGCGACTATTAAATTACCTTTCTTTGACGGTCAGTCGGTTAGTTTCAATTTTACCAATAAAACCAAAGAAGAAGTTTTGCATAATGCAGATTTCATTACCGTGCATGTACCGGCACAAAAGGATTATGTAATTGGCAAAAAGGAATTTGATTTGATGAAAAACGGGGTGGGTATTGTGAATGCTGCCAGAGGTGGTGTCATAGATGAAGTTGCTCTGATCGAAGCCCTGGAGAGCGGAAAGATTGCTTTTGCCGGACTTGATACATTTGAATCTGAACCGACTCCTGAGATAAAGATTCTTATGCATTCAAAAATTTCACTTACTCCTCATATTGGTGCGGCAACGGCAGAGGCTCAGGACCGTATAGGTTTAGAGTTGGCAGATCAAATTATTTCACTTTTGAAATAAGCTTCGGAGATGGTTTAATGTCCTATATATTACAAAGGCTAAACTTGAAAATTTATATACTGCATTCCCTGGTTATAGAGCATTGGTATAACAAATAATTGGTATACTTTTCTTTGAATTCATTTTTCAATTTGAAAATCCGTAAGTGTTAAAAGGATCTTACCGGTTTTGGAACCTTCCTGCTTGATTGCATCGCGATCAACTTCCGTTTCTTTTCCAAGAAATCGCAAAGGTATTTTTACACTATTAACGGCAAATTGAACCTCCACGGCAGAAGGAAGGGCATCTATAAAATTTTGGTAGGCCAGATAGGCTGTAAAAACACCTTCAGTTTTAGTGCTTATCTCAGATTGCACAATTCTTTTTGCCTTGGTATCCATAAAAAGGGTCGCTATGGAAAAGTCGGATTTTGAGGTGGTTGGAATTATATTGATAACCTTGCATAGAATTCCTTTATAATTAGCCTCACCCCTATTAACCGTAATAAATGGATGTTCAAAAATTTCATTCAGGGTTAGATCCAATCCTCGTTTAGGAAGCATAATAAAATCGTCAGAAATTACTTTGGTAGCTTCTCCCTTTATATAACGCACCTTTCCATATTTGGTGGGCATATTAATAAAACTGATGTCCACATCCAATTTTATCTGCGCATTGAATGACTTTATTGAATCCATTCGCATTTTTATTTGAAGGAGATCATTATCAATTTCCTGTGCACTAATAAGTCCAGTACTTATTAAAATAATGGATATAAAACATAGCTTTTTCATCCTTGAATGTCCCTTCGCTTAAATATAATTACCCCAATTAACAGAACAAGTATAGTATAACTGAATAATAGTAAATTCTTAAAATAAATCGTGGTATACGGTATTTTATAGTAGAAAAAATACTGCCAGCTATCAGTCAATTTAGAAAAAAATAATTCATTTAGTAATTCATTTCGAAAATCGATCTTTAACAACAGGTTACTGCATATTAAAAAAATAGCAGAAACGATCCAGGTTTTCGTGGCATCCTTTAAAATAACCGCCAGGGTCAGGCTTACCACTGAAAAGAATACCATAGAATTGATACCCGATAAAAACGCCAATATAAGCCTGTTAAAAGCATCATCTGATTTAAAAAAATTCAATCCATCCAAATACACAACCAGGTCACCGCGGCCAAAAATCCAGTATGAGACCAAAAATGTACTAACTGCCAGCAGGAGTACGATAAATATTGTAAAAGCTATGGAGACAACATATTTACTCAAGATAAAATTCAACTTACTTACCGGTTGAAGCATTACTGTTTCTATGGTTTTGTCTTTATATTCGGATGTAAGGAATCCGGAAATAATAATCATAAGTATTAGGGGAATATGAAACCACAATGAATTAAGGATAAGGTAAATAATTAAGTTCCCATTCAAAAGATCCCCTTTGAGTTCAAAAGAATCCTTGAGATTATCTAACAACAAGTCTATTATTCCTGCACCCTGATAATATGCGCTTACAATAACAAAGCCCTCTATAATAAGTATGGCAGCAAGGGCATAAAGCGTTTTACTTTGCTTTCGAATTTTATAAATTTCTGCACCTATTAATGATATCATACTATTCGGGTCCAAAAAGTGCCTTTAAATCTGCTTGGGGAATACAGGAGGAAACTTCCATTCCTTCTTCAATCAATTCCTTTAAAACCTTCGAAATATGGATGCTTTTAGAAGACACTAGAGCTGACTGATTTAAAATTACAGCGTTGCATTTTTTCATTACCTCAGACTTTTCAAGGTTCTTTCCTACAATTTTATAAGTTGTAACGCTTTCCTCAAGTAATTGTACAGCAGCACCATATTTTATAATTTCTCCCTGGTGAAGAACATATAGGGTATCGCACAGATCAGTTAATTCGCTAATAATGTGAGACGAGATAATCACAGTTATTTGATTTTTTATACTTAGTTTCTTGATTAATTGATGCAATGCAAAAATTCCCATTGGATCCAAACCGGAAAAAGGTTCATCCAGCACAATACAAGCAGGGTTGTTCAATAAAGCGACAGCCAGTCCCAGGCGCTGCTTCATCCCAAGGGAATAATTATTTACTGCATCTGTTCTGCCCGGTGAAAGACCCACCTGATGCATTGATTGGTGGTACAATTCTTTGGTAAGTTTCAAACCCTGAATCTGGGCAAAAACCTTTAAATTTTCAAAGGCAGAAAGATATCCGTATAAAGCTGGTTTCTCTACTATTCCCCCGATGGGTTTAATCCCTTGCGAGTCAATTTCTATACTTCCACTGTCTTGTTTAATAAGTCCTAACAAGATGCGAAATAAAGTGGTTTTTCCAGAACCATTTGCCCCGATAAGCCCATAGATTTTTCCAATATGACATTCTATTGTCACATTCTTCAGAACTTCAAGCGAACCATAGGATTTGTAAATATTCCGGGCTTTAAGCATCATATGGCCCTTTCAAGATGTAGCCTTCTGAAGTCAAATTTGGAGACATATACCTTTTCAAGAAATGTTCTTTCCCAAAAATAATTTCGAAATAGAAATAGCGGGTCGTGAAGCATAAAATATGGAATATAATGGTACCATTTTATTCCTTTGGATGTAAAATAATTAGTTATTTCTATTCCAAAACCCAATTCTTCTGCCGCGACAATTGCAGCATTGCGCTGACATTTAGAACCCATATACATGTCTGCAATTTTAGAATTAAACCCATGAACAAAAAAAAGATCTTTTGCCCTTTTATAATTTTGAAATCTTGACCAGCCGTCCATAATCACCAGGAATATATGAACAAATGAAAAAAGGAAACAACCAAGCCAAAATGCCACCCAAAAAAGTGAAAATTGTTCCAGGGACCCCTGAAATTTTACCCAGTAAAACAACGATTCCAGAATAAATAACAACAAAGACCAATACAATAACTTTCCCACTCGAAAATAGGAAACAATTACTGAAGGTTGTGGAGGTAAATCTGTATGGTGCACGGGCAAATATAAATAAATTTACAACAATTCAAATTTATGGATTTAAATAATTAGAGCTTTGTAACTATACAGTCAGGAATATCCGGAAACGGTCATAACTTTAAGAATATTACAACTTTCGATAAAATTTAGATCCAAATATTATTTGAACAGGAGGTATAAAATAATAAAACAGCAATAGTGATCTATTCTTACTTTTTATAGGAACTGATAACATTAAGCAAACTATTTTTTCTACATTGTCCCCGATATGAACTAAAAACAATGGTAATGGATGGATTATTAGATTTATTAGACAGCCCTATGGGCAAACAATTGATAAGTGGTGTAGCCGGTCAGACTGGACAACCTGAAAATAAGACCACAGATGTAATGAGCATGGCGATACCTTTACTGCTTGGTGCTATGAAAAAAAATGCCGCCACACCGGAGGGGGCTCAGGGATTAATGAATGCTTTATCTTCAAAACATGACGGAAGTATAATTGATGATCTTGCAAGCCTTTTTGGAGGTGGAGTGGATCAATCGGTCATGGATGACGGAGCTGGTATTTTAGGTCACGTTTTTGGTGATAAACAGGCCAATGTTGAGAACGCTTTAAGCCAGCGATCAGGGTTAGATACCGATTCCATTACTAAAATTTTAAGAATTGCAGCACCAATTGTAATGGGCATTTTAGCCAAACAATTGACTCAAAAGAAGGTTAATGACGCCAGTGACATGGATAGCATTTTAGGAAGTATGCTAGGGGGTCAGCCTGCGCAAAACCAAAGCCTTCTTACTGCGCTTCTGGATGCAGACGGTGATGGCAGTATGCTTGACGATGTAGCAGGCATGGTTATGGGAAGTTCTAAAAAAAAAGGAGGTTTAGGAGGTTTATTTGGCAGCCTTTTTCGGTAACTGATCTCAGACAAATTAATTAACAAAACCATTAGAAAAAACAACTGTTTTTTTTGTATTTTATTACTTCAATTTAGGCGCAATGATATTAAAAATTATGGTTAGAAGTGTTTTACTATTGCTGCTTGCGGTATTTATCATCCAATGTTCAGGGTCTAAAAAGAGCATGAATATTTCCGGGGAGGAGGAAAAGTTATTTAATCAAAATACAGTTGATACCGTTGCAATTAAAAACGATAGCCTGGAATATGAAATAATAATTATGGAAGTGGGTTTCGCTACCTGGCTACAAACTATGGCAAAACCTAAAGGGTATTATTCCCAGCCATTTATGGAAAACAGGAATAAAATTTATGTTATGAACTGGAATCAACGTGTTTTAGATCCCTTTAGGTACGATCCTAATTTATATCAGTTGCAAATCAACTATGACCCTAATGTTGATTATGGTTATGATGTGAACTATAAACTTTATAATTATTTTATTTATTTTCAACGCAAATACAATCAACGGCTTGGCCCATTTGTGCCAAGAATTAATTGAATATATTTGCGGCGATCTTATTTATTATGGATAAACTAAAAAAACGCTGGGGCGTAGAATCCAATTTTCAATTAGTCCTTATTTTCATTGTATTTTCAATTACCGGATCGGCTGCGGTATTTATGGCAAGACCAATTCTTGCATGGATCGGTCTGGATAGAGGGAACTTGCCTGATGTTTGGTGGAGCGTCTGGTTATACTGGACCCTGAGGATACTTGTAATCTTCCCATGCTACCAAATACTTTTGGTCCTGTTTGGATTTCTTTTTGGGCAATTTAAATTTTTCTGGAACTTCGAAAAAAAAATGTTGAACAGAATCGGGCTGGGTTTTCTTTTTAAATAAATTAATTTTTTCTTAACTCCAATTGATTGTTTTATTTGATTAATTTGTCCTGTGCGGAATAAAAATAGTTTACTTTCCTTAATCTCATTGGTGCTAATTGTTTTTTTAGCAATTCCAACAGTCGTAAAACTGCTGCATACATCACATCATATATCGGTTAACTGCGACCGTACTTTTAAGTCCCATATTCATGCCAAAGAATTGGATTGTGATTTTCATAAATTCAATATTTCGCATCATTTTTATGACACCCATTTCAAGGATTATTTTGTAGCTCTGTTTTTTTTTAGAAATGAATTCTCACATAATTATACATTTATTCCTGAATTGGGCAGCCCGCTTTACTCTTTAAGAGCTCCGCCTTTAATTTCATAACCCTTTTAATTACATTTTATTAATTTAAAAAATAGGTTATGAAATATCTTTTTTCAATACTTTTTATATCATTTTATTTTATTGGCAATTCCCAGTGCACTCTTACCGGGGTTATTTCGGCAGAAGATTCAAATAGCCCGTTGGACGGGGTATCAGTATATATACCGCAATTGGAAAATGGAACTGTTACCGGAAGCAATGGAGAGTTTATTTTGAATAATCTTCCGGTAGGGACTTACAAAATAATTTCTTCCTATATGGGTTACCAGACATTTTCTTCTGAGGTAAAACTTGAAGAAGGCACAATTACCTTAAACATTGTCCTATTTCCCAGTGCTATAGAAATGGAAGAAGTAATTGTATCTACGCCCTTCCACAAATTGCAACGTGAAAACGTAATGAAGGTGGAACAGGCCAAGGTTGAAACAATGAAAAAAATGGGCGCTCTGACACTTTCCGATGGAATTACGAATATAGCCGGGGTAGAAAGTGTTTCTACAGGTGTAGGAATCGGAAAACCCGTTATAAGGGGTTTAAGTTCAAACAGGGTGTTGGTTTATTCCCAAAGCATACGGCTGGAGAATCAGCAATTTGGTGATGAACATGGTCTGGGTGTAAGCGCTGCGGGAGTAGAGAGTGTAGAGGTTATTAAGGGGCCTGCATCACTTCTCTATGGCTCTGATGCCCTGGGGGGAGTCCTATACTTGAACCCGGAGCAATTTGCAACAATGAATTCAAATTCTGGTGATATCAATATAAATTATTTTACCAATACCCATGGGATAGATGCAAATGCGGGTTTAAAAACTTCAGGGGAAAAATTCAAATTTCTGATCCGGGGAGCATATCTATCACATGCTGACTATAAAGGAGGAAATGATTTAAGAGTAACTAATTCCCGCTTCAATGAATTTGATCTTAAAACAGCTCTGGGTTACCAATTCAGTAAATTTAAAACAGAGTTACGCTATAATTTAAACAGCGCAAACCTTGGTATTCCTGAAGAAATTGGAATACAGAATTTAGACCGAATCCCAATTTTCCCCTATCAGAAAATAAACAGCCATATCCTAAGTTCAAAAAGCGATTTGTTTTTTAACAACTCAAGCCTAAGGCTTACACTGGGTTATATCTTCAATAACCGAAAAGAATTTGAGGAGGAGGAGGATGCCATTGAAATTCCTGCGGCTGGCCTTCCCGAAATGAAACCAGCCCTGGATATGAATCTTTCAACATTTAGTTATAATATCCAATACAGTCTGCCTGACCTTGGTCGTTGGCAAACCATAGCAGGTTTACAAGGGATGCACCAGACTAACAAGAACTTTGGGGAGGAGGTATTAATTCCCAATGCAATTACCAGTGATATTGGTGTTTTGACAACTTCACATATCCATTTCGAGAATAGTGATATTCAACTGGGCATCCGATTTGATAACCGGTCTATACAGGGAGAGGAAACCGGCATAGCTGGGGAAGAAGGCTATATAGCACAATTGGATCGAAATTTCAATAGCTTTAACGCCGCACTGGGTTATCGGATTGATTTTTTAAAGTATTTCATTGGTCGAATTAATCTTGCAAGTGGTTTTAGGGCTCCAAATTTGGCAGAACTTACTTCAAATGGAATACATGAAGGAACAAACCGATTTGAAATCGGCAATCCAAACCTGGAAAATGAAAATAATCTGCAAACCGATATTGCACTGGAATACAATAGTGAACATTTTGAATTCTTTGCAAATGGTTTTTACAACATTATAAGAGGTTATATTTTCATTGAACCTAATGGCGAGTTTGTGGATAACAACCCTGTATACAACTACATACAGCAGGATGCAAATTTATATGGCGGAGAAATTGGGTTTCATTTTCACCCTCATCCATTAGATTGGTTACATGTACAAAGTAGCTTCGAATCGGTCATAGGCAGATTGGATACAGATGCATATTTACCTTTAATCCCTGCTAAAAAACTAAGTAATACCATTCGTTTCGAATTTAATAATTCCAAAAAATGGATAACACAAAGCAATGCCTTTATCACTTTAAATACCATATTTGAACAAAACAGGGTGGCAACCTTTGAAACCCCTACTGCGGGTTATAATCTTTTGAATGCGGGTTTGGGAGCGAGTCTGAAACTCTTTAATCAAGAAATTGAATTGCAGTTAACCGCGGTAAATATTTTAAACAAAAATTATATTTCCCATTTATCAAGGCTTAAGGTAGATGATATTTCAAATATTGGAAGAAACATAAGTTTAGGGCTGAGTATCCCTCTTTAATAATAACTGTGTTAGGATTTAAACTAAACAACCTAAATATCTATAATGGTTGTTTTCTTTTCTTTCTTAAAAACATAGGTATAGAGCCACATTAAGGTAAAAGAAGGTATGATATCCAAACCTGGTATAATTTCTTCCACAAAGGCAATAAATCCGGCTATTTTTCCTGAGTTCCCTTTGTACATTCTGGTCATTAGCCAACCTGCCAGTGGAGCCCATATCAGATCTGCAAATTCACCAATCCCCGGAATCATAAAGGAAAGCATTCCAATACCATCAAAAAGCAGCCCTGTTAAAAGGTGTTTATATTTTTTCTTTTTGATCAAGTTCATACTATAAACTGAATATCTCGCAAAATCAAGACAGATTTGAGCTGATTAATTTTAAGAACTCATTACGGGTTTCTTCTTTCTGGAATGCTCCTCTGAATCCGGAAGTTGTAGTAACGGAATTCTGCTTTTGAACTCCACGCATCATCATGCACATATGTGCGGCTTCTATAACCACTGCAACTCCCTGAGGCTTTAAGTTATCATTTATGCAGTCAAGAATTTGCTCTGTTAAGCGTTCCTGAACCTGCAACCGACGGGCAAAAACATCTACGATCCTAGGTAATTTACTCAATCCAACGATTTGGCCATTTGGGATATAAGCAATGTGAGCCTTCCCAAAAAAAGGTAACATATGATGCTCGCAGAGAGAATATAATTCAATATCCTTTATAATTACCATTTCGTTGTAGGATTCCTTAAATATTGCACTTTTCAGGATAGCTGCTGCATCCTGTTTATATCCCTGTGTTAAAAACAACATCGCTTTTGCCGCCCGCTCAGGCGTTTTTTTTAAGCCGTCACGATCAGGGACCTCCCCTATTTCCTGAATTATTCCTAAAAAACGCTCTTTTATTTCGTTGGTGATTTCAATATTGTATTCTTCCAGACTGTGGTACGATGCCATGATAAAAATGTATAAAACGTATGTTTAAAAGTACTTCGAAATTAAAGGTTTCTCCTTTATAAAAACCAAATTAAAGCAAAATTAGTGCAATAAAGGTATTTATCAATTCCCTTTTGATATCAGATTACCCATCTATTACATTTTGAAGTGTTGAGGGTATTGTTTACTTTCATGCCCTAATTATTTATAAATGATTAAGGCCACTAATATTCAAAAATATTTTGGAGAACTTCAGGTTTTAAAAGGTGTATATCTGAGTATAAGCGCTGGGGAAGTGGTTTCCATCGTTGGCCCTTCAGGTGCCGGTAAAACTACCTTATTACAAATTTTAGGAACGCTGGATACCCAGACGAACAAAAAGGAAAGTGAGTTAGAAATAAACGGCATCGATATTACTTCTTTAAGGGATAAAGCACTTGCGTCTTTTAGAAATAATCACATCGGATTTATTTTTCAATTCCACCAATTATTACCCGAGTTCAATGCCATAGAAAATGTTTGTATTCCCGCTTTTATAAAAAGAACAGCAAAGGCTGAGGCTGAAACTAGAGCGAAGGAATTGCTGAATTTTCTGGGTCTTTCAGATCGTACTCACCACCGCCCAAACGAGTTATCCGGTGGTGAACAGCAACGGGTTGCCGTTGCCAGGGCATTAATAAATAATCCATCCATCATACTTGCAGATGAGCCGAGTGGAAATCTGGATTCAGAAAGTGCAGATAAACTGCACCAACTCTTTTTTCAATTGCGGGATGAATTTGGACAAACTTTTGTTATTGTTACTCATAATGAAGAATTAGCCGATATGGCAGACCGAAAGCTAACCATGATAGACGGTCAAATTATAAACTAATTATGACCAAGGAAGGTATGGGAATTCTTAAAAAACCCATTTATCTCAAAGGACCTAATTCAGAAAACATTCGTGAATAGAACCGAGTTAAAAGATTTTTTGGATGCCAAAGTAATTCAATATAACAATTCCCGATTTCTGGAATCAGACCCAATTCAGGTGCCTCATTTTTTCACTAAAAAAGAAGATATTGAAATCAGTGCCTTTCTCACGTCAACAATCGCCTGGGGCAACCGAAAAAGTATAATCAAAAATGCCCGTTATTTAATGGATTTGATGTACAATGACCCTTTTAATTTTGTCTTATACCATAAGGAATCTGATCTATTAATGCTGAAACCATTTGTTCATCGTACATTTAATGACACGGATTTGACGTACTTTATCAAAGCATTGAAAAATATCTATACTCAGCACGGGGGATTGGAAGGCATTTTTAGCCAATATACCACAGAAACCTCAACGCAGCCCGCAATTACAGGGTTCAAGGAAATATTTTTTGATGCAATACACCCAAAAAGAACCACAAAACACATTTCTGATCCCGCCAGAGGTTCTGCTGCAAAACGAATAAATATGTTCCTGCGATGGATGGTTCGTGATAACAAAACCAATGTAGATTTTGGGATCTGGAATTCCATCTCCCCTGCTATCCTATCCTGCCCGCTGGATGTTCATTCAGGAAATGTGGCCCGTAAACTTGGGTTATTAAACAGAAAGCAAAATGACTCCAGGGCCGTTAATGAACTTGATTCCCAACTTCGTAAAATGGATCCTATTGATCCGGTTAAATACGATTTTGCTTTATTTGGACTCGGTGTGTTTGAAAAGTTCTGATATGTTTAAAAATCTCCTCAATTAAGCCATTTTGATATAACTGTAAATGTTGATATATTTTATGATCAAGATTTGGATAAACTTTTTAATTTAAAGTGATTGATATATAATTATTCCCCACCTATCTGTCATGGTGACCACTTTCATAATTAGGGATTGCATGGGTAGTTCTTATTCCATATAAAGAGAAAAAGATTATCTGGTTTTCACCATTTCAAAGGTTTATTCCTATTCAGAATTTATAATATACCCAAAGATCATA
The DNA here is from genome assembly GCA_963793325.1 of uncultured Flavobacteriaceae bacterium. Taxonomy (GTDB): domain Bacteria; phylum Bacteroidota; class Bacteroidia; order Flavobacteriales; family Flavobacteriaceae; genus Eudoraea. The sequence goes on along the minus strand of CAWBZU010000002.1, from coordinate 676,922 downwards.
AGGAATGAAGGTTTAAAAAAAACACACTGGATATTAGTAAATGTGACTCTGGTTAAAAAGAGTGAGATACCCCCTGTTGAGTTATTTTTCCTTGGAGAACATATTGCAAAAGTCACTAAGGATCATATAAAAATTGCTTTGTCTGGGATAGCTAAAACCACAATAGATTCCCGCAAAAATTAGCCAGAAACAGATTGGCATTAATCAGTATTATTGAATCAGTTCAAAATTCCGGGGCCCGGTTAATTAAGGATATGGAAGATGAAACTTATTTGTAGTTCAAATCAAATTTCACCCTTTTTAATACTAAAAAAGATGAAGGCAAATCCAGTTTAAAGTCCCATAGAATCTAATTTTAATTCAATTTTTGAATTTCCCTTCGCAATTGATTCATAAATAGCCTTAACAATAATCATATCACGTTTACCCATAATACCAGAGGCAACATTAGGAGTCCCATTTATAATATGGCTCGCAAAATCATCCATCTGCAATTTTTGCTGTCGCTCATGCGGGAAACTCAAAATACCGTTGGAAGTCTGACCAGCCAACGGGCCGTATGAACTTGCAGGATTTAATTCAAACCAGCCCTTATCACAAGAAGCATACATTCTATTTACATTGGTGTTATGGGATGTCATAATATTGCCAAAAGTTCCACTTGGAAATTCAAATTGTGCCGTGATAGTCTCATCTGTGTCTTTAAAATAATCCGGTCTGGTGCTGAATTCCTGTGCGGTAACAGACATTGGATTTTCTCCTGTTCCATAAATCGCACTCTGGATAGCGTAAACCCCCATATTCATTAAGGCACCTCCCCCGGAAAGTGATTTATTTAACCGCCATTGGTCCGGATTTCCTTCAGACCTGTAGGCAGCTTCTGCGGATATATACTGTACATTGCCGAAAACCTTTTCATTAACCAGGCGTTTTATTTCTTTTGTGTAAGGCTCTGAATGAAGACGGTAACCGACGCTTAATTTAACATTCGCTTTTGCACACGCATTTATTATCGCATCGCATTCTTCAACACTTACCGCCATAGGTTTTTCACAAATGACATGTTTCCCTGCCTTCGCAGCTCTTATGGAGAAATCTGCATGCATGGAATTGGGTAACACAACATAAACTATATCTATAGCATCATTGGATGAGATACTATCAAAGTTCTCATAATTATAAATATTTGAATCCGGGATATTATATTTCTCCTGCCAAATCTTTTCTTTTTCAGGAGTTCCGGTTACAATACCAGCCAAATAACACAGCTCACATTCCATTAATGAAGGTGCCAGTTGATACGTACTGTAGCTTCCCAAACCTACCAATGCCACTCCTAATTTGTTCTTTCCCTGTTTTTGTTCCCCCATAGCACAGGCCCAGGGCATTGCAGCTAGTAGAGTAGCTCCTCCTATTCCCCTGGATAGTGTATTGTTAAACGATCTTCTGGTTAAAGTTTTCATATTATCCGATTTTAATGATGGTTATTATGTTTTTAGATCCGTTTGGCATAGAGTGATGTTCCGGATTTTCCTGTTAAACGAGATGAATTCAATACGGGAAAATTCAGCCTTAATAAATATAATACCTTACAGAAGGCCCGTTTTACTTTTTCAATCTGCTAACTAATTCTCTCGCTAGCACTGTATCATAAATAATTTTGAGTTTGCTAATTTTATTTAGAGGATCAAACTCCATTATATCTACAACATCAAATTTTACATTTTGATTATTTTTCAGAGTCCAATTATAGTTAAAATAGATCGCTAAACGGCTGGCATCATTTTCTTCAAATATTCCTATTAAATTCAACTCGGAGTTTGTGGTATCATTTTTCAATCCACGGAAGAATTTTTCCGCCTTCATACAGCCATAAATAGGCGAATGAACCATACCATTTACATTAAATAATTTTATTACCTGGTCCATATTTCCATTTTCAAGATGTTCAAGGTAACTAATAGCAACTTCCTTTTGAGTCATTATTTAAATTTCTGAATTTTTGCCCGCATACAAGATTTTTAAAGATAATAAACTATTTCTATTATTATTTAATCTAACCTATTGGGTATTTATATTTCTCAGCCAAATTCCATATTTTAGGAGTTTCTAATACCAATCAAAAATGAATAAAATGTTCCTTTTCTGCTGTTTGATATTGTGTTTGAATATCTTATTATCTCAGAGCCGAAAATTACCAATTGACACGGTAGTTACCACCCAACACAGCGTTACCATAAACGGTACTGCAATTACATATACTGCAAAAACAGGAACTCAACCCGTCTGGGATGAACTAGGGGAACCAATGGCATCTCTTCATTATACTTATTATACACGAAACAATGTAAAGGATAGAGCGAGTCGCCCATTGCTAATATCCTTTAATGGCGGTCCGGGATCCGGTTCGGTATGGATGCATTTGGCCTACACCGGACCAAGAATTTTAAAGATTGATGACGAAGGGTATCCTGTTCAGCCGTACGGCGTAAAACAAAACCCTTATTCTATTTTGGATGTCACGGATATTGTTTATGTTAACCCCGTTAATACGGGGTATTCAAGGTCTGTTCCAGAAAGTGGTAAAGAAGTAGACCGAAGTAAATTTTTTGGGATAAATGCAGATATAAAATATCTGGCAGAATGGCTAAATACGTTTGTAACCCGCAATAACAGATGGAACTCTCCTAAATATATTATAGGCGAAAGTTATGGTGGCACCAGAGTAATGGGATTGGCGCTGGCACTCCAAAACCAGCAATGGATGTATTTAAATGGTGTAATAATGGTTTCTCCTGCTGATTACAAAGTTATTCGGGTAGGCGGACCGGTAAGCAGCGCCTTAAATCTCCCTTATTTTACAGCAGCGGCCTGGTATCAAAAAGCCTTAGATAACGATCTTCAACAAAAAGATTTACTGGATATTTTACCTGAATCTGAAGCTTATACAATTAATACAGTTCTCCCGGCTATCGCAAAAGGGGGATTTATAAGTGATGCAGAAAAGAATGAAGTGGCAGAGAAAATGGCATATTATTCCGGGCTTTCCAAAAAGGAAATATTGGATCATAATCTTGTAGTTCCTACTTCATATTTCTGGAAAGGATTATTAAGGGACCGAAGTGGTTATACTATTGGAAGACTGGACAGCAGGTATTTAGGGTTGGATAAGCAACTTTCAGGAACTAAACCTGATTATAATTCCGAACTGACCTCCTGGTTGCATAGCTTTACACCGGCCATAAATTATTATCTTCAGGAAGAGCTACAGTTTAAAACAGATATCAAATATAATATGTTTGGCCCTGTGCGTCCATGGGATAATAAAGAAGACAATACGAGGGACGACCTGAGGCAGGCAATGGCCCAAAACCCTTATCTGCATGTATTGGTCCAGTCCGGATATTATGATGGTGCCACCACCTATTTTAATGCCAAATATACAATGTGGCAAATTGATCCCAGTGGTCGAATGAGAGATCGATTTGAATTTAAAGGTTATCGCAGTGGTCATATGATGTACCTGCGCAAAGAAGATTTGGAAAAAGCTAACAACGACATTAGAACGTTTATTGAACAAACCTTGTCCAAAGGTAAATCCGCCAGGTATTAGATTTCAAATCCAAGTTTACGTTACCCTTATTTGCACTTGCAGCTGAATTGTAGTTTTCCAGCCAGAACCAGGATTGGAAACCCTTGTTGATTTATCCGTTAGATTATGGATAAATTTCAGGACAAACTTTTCGATAAATGACTATTTCCCCTACACTTTTTAGGCAACTTAAGCGTTAAAGCTACATATCTATTTAATTAATAAACAAATATTTTAGGTTATGAAAAATTGGAAAATATATGGCATATTAATAGTATTTGCCCTTGCTTTTACTACATCCTGTGACAACTCGGATGAAGGGACAGATACAGCAAATACCCTGGCTTTACCGCCATATGAATCTATGGTTATAGATTTTGGAGACTTTGCTGACAATACCAATACAGGAAAAAGTACTGCCCTTGTTTATGATAATAAAGCTCCTAATGGAAACTGGTTTTTTTCGAGAGTAGTTGTTGGAGTCTGGAACTCAGCTCTTTTTACAACTTTAGCAGTACCGGTAGCTTCTTTCAAGTCTGCTTTTGCCCATTCCCCTGAAAATTTAGGGGAGAATATTTGGCAGTGGACTTATGGTGTGGATGGTTTTACAAGTGAATTTACTGCGCGTCTAACAGGTGAGGTAACTGGGGAAGAAGTCCTTTGGAAAATGTACATAACCAAAGCAGGAATTGGTGAATTTGAAGAATTTCTATGGTTTTATGGAAGTTCTTCTATGGATGGCAATAGTGGATATTGGATATTAAATGAAAGTGCAGAGAGACCTGACGCAATGCTGCGGATTGACTGGGAAAGGGCAAATGAAGAAATTGGCAATATCCGGTACACCTGGGTAAGAGAACTCAACGAACAGGAAAATGATGATATGTTCAAAGACAGCTATTTGGAATATGGATTGCAGGACGGCGATCTGGATGCCTATTTTGATATACACGCTTACGACAGCAACAGGCAGGGCTTTAGTGATGTAAGAATCGAATGGAGCAGGGAAACCTTCATAGGAAGAGTACGCTCGGCTGATTATTTTGAAAATGAAGAATGGCATTGCTGGGATATGAATGGCGATGACGTCTTATGTGAATAATTAAAATATATTGAGAAATTAAAAACCCTGCATCTGAAAAATGCGGGGTTTTTTTATTTTCAAAAGCTACTATAATGCGTTTACCAATGATTTGCTCCATATTATTGTTGATTTTTTTTTACATTATGTATCTTTTCAAAATCTAATAATTATCAATTATGATTTTAAATAACCGGAAATATCTTTTTTTTAGCTGCCTTTTTTTTGTGTATTCCATTTTGAATGCTCAGGACTGGGCTAATCTTGAACACTTCAGGGCAGCCAATGAAGAGCTCTCGGATGCTAAAATCAATGAAAATCGCGTGGTATTCATGGGTAATTCCATTACCATTGGATGGTCTGCCTCCCAACCGGAGTTCTTTGAAGGCAAACCTTATATCAATAGAGGTATAAGTGGGCAAACTACACCTCAAATGCTGGTACGGTTCCGTCAGGATGTGCTAGATCTGAAGCCAAAAGTAGTAGTTATCCTGGCAGGTACAAATGACATTGCAGGCAATACAGGACCATCAACCTTGCAAATGATTGCAGATAATTTAATGTCAATGGCAGAATTGGCAGAAGCAAATGGCATAAAAGTCGTTTTGTGCTCAGTATTACCTGCTTATGATTATCCATGGCGACCAGGTCTTATGCCCAATGAAAAAATTCCTGCTCTAAATACCATGATTAAGGACTATGCCAGTGCCAAAGGCTTTATTTACCTGGATTATTTTTCTGCAATGACCGATGGTGAAAATGGCATGAAAAAAGATCTTGGGAGTGATGGGGTTCACCCTAATAAAAAAGGCTATGAGTTAATGGCTCCCCTGGTTGAAATAGCAATAAACCAGGCGTTAAATCAAAGATAATTTCATAAGTGCCTGCTATTTTTTAAAAATTTAACTTTCAACCACATGTTTTAATAATGAAGAAGTATCTGTCTCTTATAGTTTTTTGCATTATTTTTTCTATACTCCCTTTTCAAAAAAATATTGCGAGTGAATTGAATTTGAATGATATCAGGAGCACTGAGGGAAGTTTGAATTCCAGGACTCTTAAAGTAGGAGTAATCGGTTTAGTTCACTCCCATGTACATTGGATTCTGGGAAGAGAGAATCGAGGAGACATAGAAATTGTGGGGATAGTTGAGCCCAATAGGGATCTTGCCAGTAAATATGCCAGGCAACATGGTTATTCCATGGATATTGTATATAATACCATGGAAGAAATGATTGAGCAGACCAAACCGGAAGCAGTAACTGCATTCAATACAATTTATGATCATTTAGAAGTGGTAGAATATTGTGCGCCTAAAGGAATCCACATTATGGTGGAAAAGCCACTGGCTGTTAGTTGGGACCATGCCCGCAAAATGATAGCGCTGGCTAAAAAGCATAACATTTATCTTTTAACTAATTATGAAACCTCATGGTACCCTAGCAATCAAGCTGCCTATGATGGTATATATAATTCCGGAGAAATTGGGGAAATAAAAAAAATTGTATTTCGTACAGGGCATCAGGGACCTATTGAAATTGGTTGCAACCCTGAGTTTTTAGAATGGCTTACAGATCCCGTTCTAAATGGTGGGGGAGCATTAACAGATTTTGGGTGTTACGGCGCCAACTTAACTACCTGGCTAATGAAAGGAGCCAAACCAACCAGCGTAACCTGTACCGTACAACAAATAAAACCCAATATGTACCCAAAGGTAGAGGATGAAGCTACCATAATACTCACATATCCCCATTCCCAGGTGATTATTCAGGCTTCCTGGAATTGGCCATTTAGCATCAAGGATATGGAGATATACGGAAATGAAGGTTATATATATTGTAAAAACAGTATGGATATGGAGATTCTTGAAAAAGGAAATAATCAAAGTGTGGAAAAAAAAGCCACTCCTTTACCTACAATGGTAGATGATCCATTTGCACTATTACAACAAGTAGTTAAAGAAGGCTATTCCTTACCTCCTTTTGCGCCTTCCAGTATTGAAAATAATACTGTAGTAATGCAGATCCTTGAAGCTGCCAGAATTTCAGTAAATACGCATTCTACTGTACTTTGGGAGGATTTTTTAGAAATCATAAAATAAATTCTTGGGATCACTCCCAATTGACATATCATTGATCACAAAAGGATGATATTAAATAACGAACAAAGCAAATGAGATGATAAGGTTTCCTTAGCAGTGGTAAACGGCCTGTTTATCCGAGGAAAGTTATCACCTAAAATACTCTGATGAACAATCGCTTAATTAGTATATTAATCCCTTTTAAAAATACCTCTGCCTATCTGCCAGAGTGTTTTGATTCTATTTTAAAACAGACTTACAAAAACTGGGAGGTAATTGCCGTAGATGATCATTCTAATGATGACAGCCGGTCTATTGTTGAACGCTATTCACGTAACGACACCAGGATAAGTGTGTGCACTAATAATGGGCAGGGAATAATTTCTGCACTTAGAACAGCATACTCTTTCAGCAAAGGTGAATTATTGACCAGAATGGATTCTGATGATATTATGAGCACCAATAAACTGGAAATCATGGCCGCGTCGTTAGAAAAATATGGAATGCGGCATATTGCCATTGGCGGTGTTCGCTATTTTTCTGACCGAGGTATCAGTAATGGGTATGAGCGATATGAAAAATGGCTGAATAAGCTCACCTCCAGAGGTGTAAACTATTCCGAAATTTACAAAGAATGTGTTATCCCCTCCCCTTGCTGGATGGTTTATAAAAAAGATTTGGATGCTTGTGGTGCTTTTAATTCAAACAGGTATCCGGAAGATTATGATCTTACATTTCGATTTTATGAAAGGGGCTTGAATTGTATTCCGTGTAATGAAATATTGCACTTATGGCGGGACTACGACAGCAGGACCTCCAGAACCAGTGAGCACTATGCCGAGAATTATTTTCTGCACATAAAACTGTATTACTTCCTAAAACTCCACCATGACAAAAGGCGTCCCTTAACTGTTTGGGGAGCCGGAAATAAAGGAAAAAGCATTGCCAGAAATTTGATAAAAGGGGATGTTTCATTTTACTGGTTGTGCGACAACCCAAAAAAAATTGATAAAAATATCTATGGTCAGAAAATGAGGCATTTTGAATATCTACTTCAACTAGAAAAACCACAAAGTATAGTTACTGTAGCAAATGAAGAGGCCCAGGAAATGATCAAAAATTATTTTTCAGATTTGGGGCAATCCCCAATGTTAGATTATTTTTTCTTCTGTTGAAGTAGTTCCTCTTGTAATCAATTATTGATATTCTATTTACCACTAGCTTGACCTAAACATTAAAATCAATTTTTAATTCATTGGGTTATCCATCTCAATTTTGTCATAATTACTAGGCATTTTCTTCTCAATACTTTATATATTTGTCAAATCAAATTTGTGAATGCTGTTTAAATCTCCGGAAATCCTTTGGGCCTTTTTTCTCCTTCTGATTCCAATTTTAATTCACCTGTTTCAACTTCGGAGATTCAAAAAAACTCCTTTTACCAATGTAAAACTTTTACAAAAAGTAGTTGCACAGTCGCGCAAAAGCAGTACTTTAAAAAAATGGCTGTTACTGGTAACCCGCCTCTTGTTGTTTTCGGCGCTCATACTTGCTTTTTCGCAACCCTATTTTGCTCAGGAGTCCGCGGCCTATGACAAGGAAACAGTAATATATCTGGATAATTCATTTAGCATGCAGGCCAAAACTGAGAATGGAACCCTTCTCCGGGATGCTGTTCAGAGCTTGCTAAAAGATTTACCTAAGGATCATATTTTCACCCTTTTTACAAATGATAAAGTTTTTCGGAATATCAGCCCGATGGATATTCGTAACGAACTTTTAACCCTACCATACACTTATCAGCAATTAGACCTCAAAGATGTCCTTTTAAAGGGGACGAATTTCTATAGCAAAGATGAAAAGTCAATTAAATATTTGGTGCTGATCTCAGATTTTCAAAGCAGAACAGATATTCTGGATACCGAATCCCTCGCAAATATCCAAACATTTATGGTTCGGCTTAAGGCAGAAAACCTTGATAATACTGTTTTGGATACAGCATACATAGCGGAGGTAAATCCATCTACAATGGATCTAGCCGTTGATTTAACAACATCAGGGGACTTGGAAACTATCCCTGTCTCTCTATTTAATAGTGATAAGTTAATTGCCAAAACAGCAGCAGTGTTTGATAAGAACAGAAAATCGCAAGTCATTTTTACTCTACCCTCCGATGAAGTTATAGTAGGAAAAATTGAAATTTCCGATATCGGATTGCCCTATGATAATCAGTTGTTTTTTAATATTAACCAAAAAGACAAAATAAAAGTTTTAGCTATAAGTGAGTCAGACAGTGAGTTTTTGAAGAGAATATTTACCGAAACTGAATTCATATTTACAGATGAACGCCAGAATAGCCTTAATTACAGCATTCTGGAATCTCAAAACCTATTAATTTTAAACGAATTGAAAACAATTCCAATATCTCTCCAAAATACGTTGTCTGAGTATACCAAAAAAGGAGGTCATCTTCTGGTTATTCCCGCTTCGGATTGTGATATAAATAGCTACAACAGTCTCATAGGTAATTATTTTTCTACTTCATTTGTAAATAAAATAAATGAAGAACGGAATGTTACAGGAATTAATTTTGATCATCCAATTTATACTAATGTATTTGCCCAAAGGGTACAGAATTTTCAATATCCGAGGGTGTCAAGTTATTTCATAACCAGGACAACAGCACCAGAAATACTCTCCTTACAGGATAAATCTGCCTTTCTTGTGGGATTGGATGGGATCTACATTTTTACAGCTGCAATTAACAGTACGAATTCCAATTTTAAGAATTCACCCCTAATAGTACCTACCATTTATAGTATTGGAGCAAATAGTCTTAAATCAACAGAATTATACAATACACTGGGAGAAATAACCACTATAGATATTAAGGCCACTATTACAGGTGATAATATTCTTAAAGTTACCCAGGACCAATATGAATTCATTCCGGAACAGCAGGCTTTTCCCAATAAAACGGTTCTAACTTTCAATTACAATCCTGACAGAGAGGGCGTATTTGTGATCAGAGAAGAATCCGGACCCATTCAGAATATTAGTTTTAACTATCCCAGAACGGAAAGTGTATTGACATATTCCGATTCCGACATGGAGAATAATAACAGTGTAATTATAAATAACTTAACGGAAGTCTTTAAAACTATGGAAAACGACAGCAGAGTAACCGAGCTATGGAAATGGTTTACTATTTTAGCTTTACTTTTTATGCTGGCCGAAGTTCTTATTCAAAAAATATTTAAATGAACATACTTCTAAAATCTGCCATAATTGTTGATAAAACCAACAGTAAACTTCATTTAAAAAAACGTGATATTCTTATTAACAATGGTATTATCGAAGAAATAGCTCCTTCGATAGCTCCTTCGAAGAATATTAAAATTCTCAGTTTTAATAATTTACATGTTTCCGTCGGATGGTTTGACAGCAGCGTAAGTTTTGGTGAACCGGGATATGAAGAACGTGAGACCATTAATAATGGACTTATAGTCGCAGCAAGAAGCGGATTTACTGATATTATTCTTAACCCCAACACCCATCCGGTTCCAGACAATAGTGGAGCAATTGTTTTTCTAAAAAATGCTTCGAAAGAACAACCGGCAAAATTATACCCGTTGGGTGCACTTACCGTTGAAAGTGAGGGCCATGATCTGGCCGAGCTTTATGATATGAAGAATGCGGGTGCTGTCGGGTTTTATGATTTTAAGAAATCTATTGCCAATTCCAACTTACTAAAGATAGCGCTGCAATACTCACAGGATTTTAAAGGTTTAGTCTATTCGTTTCCAATGGATAAACAAATAATGAGTAAGGGGATTGTAAATGAAGGCGTTTCTTCTACCAGAGTTGGCTTAAAGGGAATTCCCGCACTGGCAGAAGAACTTCAGATAGCAAGAGACCTTTTTATTCTGGAATATACAGGAGGGTATCTCCATATCCCTACAATCTCTACGGCAAAGGCTGTTAGGCTTATTGTTGAAGCAAAGCGAAAGGGTCTTAATGTAAGTTGTAGTGTAGCGGTTCATAATTTGATTTTTTCTGACGAAGTCTTGGACAGCTTTGACAGCAACTACAAGGTTTTACCACCACTGCGAACGCGTAAGGATGTTAACGCATTACTAAAAGGACTTCAGGAAGGTGCAATTGATTTTGTGACCTCAGATCATATCCCCATAGATATTGAAGAAAAACGAATAGAATTTGATAATGCGGCCTATGGCGCCATAGGCCTGGAAAATTCGTTTGGTAGTTTAAATAGTCTATTCGACGTGGAAACAGCTGTGACTCTATTAACAAAAGGGCGGGAACACTTCGGGATCAGTCCGGTTGATTTAAAGAAAGGGTCTTTGGCAAATCTTACTCTTTTTGACCCGGATTGTGAATATATCTATACGAAAGAGAGCAGTTATTCTACTTCGAAGAACAGTATGTTTTTTGGTAAAAAAATGAAAGGCAAAGTCTATGGAATAATAGCAAATGATCAGCTAGTGATCTGATAACTATACATTTGTAACAACTGCAAGAAAAAAAAGTTTTGGGACAAGATTCGATAGCAAAAGGAAAAACAACGGCAATAATAGCATATTTCACTATTATTGGTTCTTTAATAGCGATAACAATGAATTTGGAACCAAAAAATGATTTTGCCAGATTCCATACGAGGCAGGCATTTGGTTTGCATATGGTTTTTATGGGTTGCGCCTTATTCTTAAGTGAGTGGTTCAATTTTTTTGTATGGCTAGGCTTATATGTATTTTATTTTATCCTTTGGCTATATGGGCTTTTAGGAGCTTTAAATAACAAAAAACAACCAGTTCCAGTCTTAGGAGGTTATTTTCAGCGGTGGTTTACCTTTATCCAATAAAATGAAAACAGTTCCTTTATCCTTATATCATAAAATGCGGCCTTCAATACTCAAATATGGGTGTCCTCCTGTTATATTTCTATTTCATGGATACGGCAGTAATGAAGAGGATTTATTTTCCTTCGCCGCGGAGTTACCTCCGGAATATTTTATTATTTCTGCAAGAGGTCCCTATCCCTTGCCCCCTTACGGCTATGCCTGGTATGCTATTAACTTTGATGCGTCATATGGCAAATGGAGTGATGAGGAACAGGCTATCTCATCCAGAAATAAAATAGTAGATTTTATTGAGGAAGCTTGTGATGCCTATAATTTGGATGAAGATAATGTCACCCTGTTAGGATTTAGCCAGGGCACAGTATTGAGTTATGCGGTTGCCCTTTCATTTCCGGATAAAGTAAAAAATGTTGTGGCCTTAAGCGGATATATAGATGAGAATATCCTGGAAAAGAATTATGCGGAAAAAGATCATGACAAGCTCAACGTTTATGCATCTCACGGCCAGGTAGACCAGGTAATCCCTCCGGAATGGGCTCAAAAAGCAACTGTTCTATTGAAAAAACTTGGTGTTAAATTTATGTATGAAGAGTTTCCGGTTGGTCACGGGGTTTCAGCTGAGAATTTTTACTCCTTTAAAAAGTGGCTAGAAGAGAATATCTAATTACTCCGGGTATACAAAAGGTGATCCATCATAGTAAAATCAACACCCATATCATCTTTTAATTCGTATTTCAGAAGTAGTTCTCCCCAGTATTTACCATCTGAAAAATCCGCAATTATCCATTGATGATTCAGTATTTTAATCTTATTGATCTTAAAATCATTTTCCATACCTTCATAAGGAACCAATGGGTTGTTTCCTTTTTGTTCATTGGTTTCCAATAACTTGTCTGAAATGTAACGCGAAGGGTCTTCCAGGCCAAGGTGATCATAATAGGACAAGGCGTCATCATTATTTTGTAATGAAAAATATTGCATATCAAAAACCTGAAGCTGCAAATTTTGAACCGAATCCTGGAGTGAGTTAACTTCAGACTCCAGATTCTGAATTTTTAAATCCTTATCCTCTATCATCGTATTACTGCTTACAAATAAATAAAGAGATAATAAAGCCGCAAAAATGAAGAGGTAAATAAATATTCTGCTTTTCATAATTTCAAATAAATAATTATCAAACTTACTAAATGATTGTATTATAAATCAAACTGATACAACGAGATTGTCATAGGCCAAATGAACATTTTTAGGTAATTTTTTTTCCACCTCATCATGAAAACCCAGGTAATGACTTATATGGGACAGATATGCTATTTGTGGATTAACTTTTTCAACAAATTCGAGGGCTTCTTTCAAATTGAAATGAGAATGATGCGGTTCTATACGTAAAGCGTTTACTGACAGTACTTTAACTCCTTTTATCTTATTTATTTCTTCAGCATTTATACTTTTGACATCAGTAAGGTAAGCAAAGTCCCCTATTCTATATCCGTATACCTTTAACCGGTTGTGAAAAGCTTCAACAGGTATGACCTGTTTGTCCCCTATAAGAAAGGGTACATTATTATTTATAAGGTTAACCTTTACTGCAGGAGCTCCGGGATACCTATTCTCATCGGCAAAAATATAATCAAATCTCCTTTTTAAGGATTGGATGACATCTTCATGTGCATAAACCGGAATATCCCCTTGTCTAAAGAAAAAAGGACGGATATCATCTATTCCAGCTGTATGATCTGCATGTTCATGTGTAAAGAGAACACCATCTAATTTGGTGACATTATGTCTTAACATCTGTTGCCTGAAATCAGGACCACAGTCAATTACAAAATTGTAGTCTTTCCATGAAATAAGTACCGAAACTCGAAGTCTTTTATCCTTGGGGTTTTTACTTAAACATACCGGATGATTACTGCCAATAACCGGTATTCCTTGCGATGTGCCAGTGCCTAAAAAAGTTATTTTCAACCTGTCATCTATTTATTTCAAATTTATAACTTATTTATTTAATAGATACCCCAATCTTATTAACTTTGCTAAAGCAAACTATACGTATGGCGTCAGTCTTAAAAAAGGATCCGACTTTTGAAAATATACCTTCCATAAAGGCTAAGACACTTAGAATAAATCTTAACCCTGATATCTATGGGACTTTTGCCGAAATAGGCGCCGGGCAGGAAACGGCAAGACATTTCTTTAGATCAGGCGGTGCCTCCGGTACTATAGCTAAAGCTATGAGTGCCTATGACAAATCCTTTAGCGATGCCGTATATGGTATTGAGACAGACGGCAGATACGTTACACAAAGCAGATTAAAAAAGATGCTTTCCCATGAAATGGGGCTCATGGAAGAGCGTATAAGCAGGGATGAAAATCCGGATAAGTTGTTTTTTACCTATGCCAATACTGTGGCAACTATAGACTTTTCAAAGCGTTATAAGGGCCATGGTTGGGTTGGGCTTCGCTTTCAGCTGGATCCTACCCAGAAGGAATTTGATGAGATTATACTTCACATAAGATTCAAACAGAATGAGGCACGTTTACAACAGGAGACACTTGGTATTGTGGGAGTAAACCTTATCTATGGAGCCTTTTATAAATATAACAAACCCAGAAAATTATTAAAATATCTCTATGATCATATAGACCATGATACCCTGGAGATTGATATGGTAAATTTCTCAGGACCGAATTTCCAAAACGTTGACAACAGGCTTATGAGTCTTCAGCTTATCAGAAATGATATGACTGATGCGGTTATGTTTGGACCGGACGGAAATAACCTTCTGCCTGCAGCCATTCTTTACAAGAAAAATATCCTTGCCCTAAGAGGTAGTTTCAGGCCAGTGACCAAAGTAAACATGGATATGTTTGAAAAGTCGTATGAAATTTTCATTCGTGATCCGGCGGTCGATGAAGATAATTCCATTGTCATATTTGAAATTACACTAGAGAATTTGAAGGCCTCCGGTGAGATAGATGAAAGTGATTTTATGGACAGGGCGGAACTTTTGTGTTCACTGGGCCATTCTGTAATGATTTCCAAGTTTCAGGAATATTACAAATTGGTTGAATATTTCAATAATTTTACCAAAGCGAAGATTGGTCTCACCATGGGGGTTAATAACCTGGTTGACATCTTCGATGAAAAATATTACAGACATTTAAGTGGTGGCATCTTAGAAGCATTCGGGAAATTGTTCTTCAAGGATCTAATTGTATATCTCTATCCCATGAAGAATCCAGATACAGGTCAGATTATGACCAGTAATAATGTAAAAGTTCATCCGCGAATGAAAGAATTATACAAATTCTTTAAGTATAATGGCAAGGTAATGGATATCATAGATTATGATCCGGAAATTATGGATATTTTTTCCAGGGATGTCCTGAAAAAAATCACCAATGGACAAGATGGCTGGGAAGAAATGCTGCCAGAAGGTATTGCTGAAAAAATTAAAAAGGAACACCTTTTTATGCGCAGTGCCGATAAACTAAAGGAAAGTATTTAGCAACTAATTTTATATAAAAGCCCTACTAGTAGGGCTTTTTTTGTTAAATACTATTTATCACAAAATCTGGGAGGCGTGATCTTTGGTATTGACTTTGTCTATTACTTTTGAAACAACCCCCTTTTCATCGATAATAAAAGTCATCCTGTGAATGCCATCGTATTCCCTGCCCATGAATTTTTTAGGCCCCCAGACACCAAATGTGTTGATTACAGTATGATCTTCATCTGCTAACAAAGGAAATGGAAATTCATATTTATTCCTAAAGCCTGCTTGTTTTTTTTGAGAATCCTCACTTACCCCAAGGATTTGAAACCCTTTGGATTGTAGTTCGGCATAATTATCCCTAAGATTGCATGCTTCTGCAGTACATCCGGGGGTATTAGCCCTTGGGTAGAAAAAAACTATTAATTTTTTACCCTGATAATCGCTGAATTTAATATAATTACCATCCTGGTCCACCGAGGAAAAATCAGGAACTTTATCCCCTTCTTTAAGTGTATTCATAGTCTATTTTTATTTAATTTTGTGTTTATTATTTTGCCTGCAAAATTAAACAAAAATGACGAAATCGGAAAAAGTATCCTTTACAATTAAAACGCTTCAGGAGTTATATCCAGATATTCCAATCCCATTAGCGCATAAAGATCCTTATACATTATTAATCGCCGTATTGTTATCAGCCCAAAGCACAGATGTCCGGGTAAACCAGATAACACCTAAATTATTTGCCAAAGCCGATAACCCTTTCGATATGATTAAATTATCTATTGAGGAAATTAAAGAAATCATAAAGCCGGTTGGACTTTCTCCCATGAAATCCAAAGGAATCCGCGGACTTTCCGAAATATTGATCGAAAAATACGAAGGAATCGTTCCTGCACAAATAGACTTATTAGAAGAATTGCCTTCTGTTGGCCATAAAACGGCCAGTGTAGTGGTCTCCCAGGCATTTGGAATACCAGCCTTTCCGGTTGACACACATATTCACCGTCTCATGTATCGCTGGGGTTTTTCCAATGGTAAAAATGTCGTTCAAACCGAAAGAGATGCCAAAAGGTTATTTCCAAAAGAGTTATGGAATGAGCTACATCTTCAAATTATTTGGTACGGCCGGGAATATTCACCGGCCAGGGGCTGGGATATCCAAAAGGACATAATTACGAGAACTATAGGGAGAAAAAAAGTATTGAACGATTACTATAAAATAAAAAAGGCCCGCTAATTGCGGGCCGTGTTGTCTTAATTCAAAATTGTTTCAAATTTGAATTTCTTGTACTTCGTTATTCTGAAGGACCTGGAATAATTCAGCAAAAACTGAACGGTTTCAGGACTGGTTTTAGCCAGTTTACAAGTGTTTTTTTCCTCAGAGTAAATTTTTTCCATATTATTCCAGTATTGTTATGTAATAATAACGCAACTAAAATGGAAATATTGCTCTGGTATGTTTCTTACGCCTAATTTGTCAAAACAATATTATGCTTCTCGATTATCTTTCTAAGATTTATCAGTGCGTATCGCATCCTTCCCAGGGCTGTATTAATGCTAACACCCGTATTTTCAGAAATCTCCTTAAAGCTCATATCCTTATATATACGCATAAGTAAAACCTCTTTCTGGTCATCAGGTAATTCTTCAATTAAAGATCCCAGATCACTGTCTATCTGATCCTTTATGATTTGCTTTTCCACATTTAGTTTGTCGTCACCTATTACGGAAAAAATATTAAAATCATCACTCCCTTCAAATTTGGGCATGCGTTTGTTTTTTCTAAAGTGATCAATAATAAGGTTATGTGAAATCCTCATCACCCAAGGCAAAAATTTGCCTTCTTCACTATAAGATCCTTTTTTCAGTGTCTTAATTACCTTAATAAAGGTATCCTGAAAAATGTCCTCCGTAATATCTCTATCCATTACTTTAGAATAAATAAAACTACTTATACGTTGGTTATGCCTGTTGATTAGAACTTCAAGTGCTTTTTCGTCGCCACTGATATAGTCTCTAACTAATTCTGAGTCATTAATTTCAAATTCCATAATTGATAGTATTTTTTGGTTAGGATAAAGGGGCTTGTTTTTAATAGACCTTTAGTTAATAGTTTAATATTTAGTAGCTATGATTTCATAATTACAATTTAAAAGTATTGAAATAGCATGCTATGAGAAAAACTATGTTGTCAAACCCCAGATTTTTGATGTCAATGAACGATTTGGCAATTTCAGGCACAATAATTCTATAATAAATTAGTTGGCAAGGCCTTTTTCGTATGCCAGGTAATACGGCCAGATTAATTCGAATAATCCCCCCAGCCGGTTTTAGTAGTTGCCGGAAACAAAGAATCCCCTTGACGTCTGATCAAAGGGATTCCTATGTATTTTAATAATAAGGGTTAAATCAATTCAGATTATTTTCAAAAGTATGCCCTTTATGGTTCACAATATTTAATGTCTTAGAATACTGCAGTAATAACTGAACACTTTCAGGCTTTGCTTTGACAAGCTTACATTGATTCTGTTGTCTAGGGTAAATTTGTTCCATATATAATATTGTTATGTCTAAATAACGCAACTATTATGGATCCCTTAGGATTTGTCGTTATAGAGCCTATTAATTCGTTAAAACAATATTGTTCTTTTCTATGATCTTTCTCAGGTTTATTAAGGCATAGCGCATCCTGCCTAAAGCCGTATTAATACTTACCCCTGTATTTTCGGATATTTCTTTAAAACTCATATCCTTATATATTCGCATTATCAGTACTTCTTTCTGATCTTCGGGGAGTTCTGCTATAAGCAGAGTAAGATCCTCTTCTATCTGTTCTTTAATTAATTGTCTTTCAGCATCCAGTTTGTCATCCCCCAAAACAGAAAAAATGTTAAAATCCTCACTTCCTTGAAATTTAGGCATTCGTTTATTCTTTCTAAAATGGTCAATGATCAGATTATGGGCTATTCGCATTACCCATGGCAAGAACTTGCCTTCTTCATTATAGGCGCCCCTTTTTAACGTATTTATCACCTTTATAAAAGTATCCTGAAAGATGTCTTCTGTAATTTCCCTGTCCAGGACCTTGGAATAGATAAAACTGGTAAGTCGTTGATTGTGTTTGTTTATTAGAATTTCAAGGGCTTTTTCGTCCCCATTGATATAATTCTGAACTAATACTGGATCTGTGGCCTGTAGCTGCATACTTCTTACTTTTTTGGTTAAACTTAGGGGCCTTTCTTTTTGAAAGGACTTTAGTCATTCAGGTTAATTCTCAAAAAAGTAATTTTCGCGTATAGGCAAAGAAATTTATTTATTAAGTGTCAAATATAGAAAAAATATAACTGCACAAAAAAACTATGTTGTGATATTGCGCATTTTAGATGTTAAAAGTGACCTATTGGTGTTTGAATCCAACATATTGTATCTTTGCCAACCTAATGGAAGAAATGTCGGAAATTGCTGAAGTAAATCCAAAGAAAAATATAATAATCAAAGGGGCCAGATTACATAATCTTAAAAATATTGATGTAGTAATCCCCAGAAATAAGCTCGTTGTAATTACGGGACTATCGGGTTCTGGTAAATCCAGCCTGGCTTTTGATACGCTTTATGCCGAGGGCCAGCGTCGTTACGTGGAAAGCCTTTCTTCCTACGCCAGACAATTCCTGGGTAAGCTAGATAAGCCAAAAGTAGACTATATTAAAGGTATAGCTCCGGCAATAGCCATTGAACAAAAGGTAAATTCGACAAATCCGAGGTCAACTGTAGGTACGACAACAGAAATATATGACTATTTAAAACTTCTTTATGCAAGAGTTGGCAGGACATATTCACCTGTCACAGGTACCGAAGTTAAAAAGCATACGGTAACCGATGTGGTAAATTATGTAAAATCCTTCGAAGAAGGCACAAAGCTTTTATTACTGGCTCCAATTGTCATCCCCGAAGACAGAGATCCAATAAAATCTTTACAATTACTTTCCAAACAGGGATATGCAAGAATAAAACATAAGGGAACGGTACTCCGTATTGATGATTCGCTAAAGGATATTGGTTACAATTTTGAATTAGTGGTAGATCGGATTGTAAAAAAGTGCGACGAGGATTTTCTTAATCGGTTGGCAAACGCAGTGGATTCTGCTTTTTTTGAAGGTAAAGGCTACTGTTTTATTGAAGAAATCTCCAATGGTAAGGTAACCCAATTTAGCAATAAGTTTGAAATGGACGGGATGGTCTTTATGGAGCCTAATGTCCATCTGTTTAGCTTCAATAATCCATATGGCGCCTGTCCTGTATGTGAAGGTTATGGAGATGTCATTGGAATTGATGAAGATCTTGTAATCCCTAATTCCGGTCTGTCAGTATTTGAAAATGCCATATTTCCATGGCGCGGTGAGAGTATGGGTTGGTATAGGGATCAATTGGTAAATTCTGCATACAAGTTTAATTTTCCTATCCATAAACCATGGTATCAACTTAGTGAAGAGCAGAAACAATTGGTCTGGCAGGGCAATGAGTATTTTATAGGAATTGATAAATTCTTCCAGCAATTGGAAGAAAAGAGCTATAAGATTCAAAATAGGGTCATGCTCTCCAGATATAGAGGAAAAACCAAATGCAATACTTGTAAAGGCAAGCGCCTGAGAAAGGAAACCAACTATATTAAGATTGATGATAAATCCATATCAGACCTTGTGGAATTATCAATTGAAAACTTAATCAATTTTTTTGACCGGCTGACGTTAAGTGAACATGATCTGAAAATCGCAAATAGATTATTAACTGAAATCAAAACCAGGCTGAACTTTTTGGACAAAGTTGGATTGCGCTATTTGACCATTAACAGAAAATCGAATACGCTTTCAGGCGGAGAAAGTCAACGAATAAACCTGGCAACATCGCTGGGCAGCAGTTTGGTGGGGTCTATGTATATTCTGGATGAACCCAGTATTGGGTTGCATCCGAGGGATACGGAGAATTTGATCATCGTTTTAAAGTCCTTAAGAGATTTAGGTAATACTGTAATTGTAGTTGAGCATGATGAGGATATTATGCTTGCAGCAGATGAAATTATTGATATAGGACCGGAAGCCGGCACGCACGGGGGCGAAGTAGTTGCCCAAGGGCCAATGGCTGCCATTCTGAAATCATCTTCCTTGACGGCAAGTTACCTGAATGGCACCCAGGAAATAAAAATCCCTTTAAAACGCAGAACCTCTAATTATTTTATAGAAATTAAAGGAGCCAGGGAAAACAACTTAAAGAATATTGATGTCACTTTCCCATTAAATATGCTTACTGTTATAACCGGTGTTTCGGGAAGCGGAAAAAGTACATTGGTAAAAAAACTGCTTTACCCCATATTGCTAAAAGAAGTAGGTGGTTATGGAGAAAAACCAGGTCAATATACCGAACTTTCCGGCAAGTTTGAATCTGTAAAAAATGTCGAATTCGTAGATCAAAACCCTATTGGAAGGTCTTCTCGTTCAAATCCGGTGACTTATATAAAGGCGTACGACGATATCAGAGCATTGTTTGCTTCCCAAAGATTAAGTAAACTAAGGGGATATCAGGCCAAGCACTTCTCTTTTAATGTGGATGGAGGCAGGTGTGAAAAATGCAAAGGAGAGGGTGAAATTACCGTAGAAATGCAGTTTATGGCAGATGTCCATTTAGAATGTGATACATGCGGTGGAAAACGTTTCAGAAAAGAAGTGCTGGAAGTGAAATTTGAAAACGCCAATATTGATGATATCTTGAACATGACCATAGATAATGCCATTGAATTCTTTGAGGGCCATTCACAAGCTAAAATAGTTGGCAAATTACGCCCACTTCAGGAAGTAGGCCTGGGCTATGTTACCTTAGGACAATCTTCATCTACCCTTTCTGGTGGGGAAGCACAGAGGATTAAACTTGCATCATTCCTTGTAAAAGGAACTACCAAAGAAAAGGCTTTGTTTATTTTTGATGAACCCACAACCGGACTACACTTTCATGATATTAAAAAACTTTTGAAATCTTTTGATGCTTTACTCGCCAGGGGACATTCTATTGTGGTTATAGAGCATAACATTGAATTTATCAAATGTGCAGATCACATAATAGATCTTGGGCCCGAAGGAGGAGACAAAGGCGGTGAGCTTGTTACTTTCGGCACCCCGGAAGAAATTGCATTGAACAACAAATCCCATACAGCACGATACTTGCGTGAAAAGTTAAGGTAAACCTGTTATATTCATCTTCATTTCTTCTCTATTGATTCTTTAGTGCAGTTAGCTGGTTAATACATGTTTTATATATTTGATTTTCAATTAGTTATGTCTTATTTGATATTTTTGGCACGTTGTTTGGTTATTATTTGATGAATGTAAATAGTTGCATTCGGAAATTTAAAACCTTATATCATGAGAAATTTAGTACTCCTTTTTACGGCTCTTATTTTTGGTACTGCGAGTACCATGGCGGCCACATTAGAAGATAAGGTTGCAACACGCAATGCTTATACCTACAACAATTCCTTCATTTTTGTTGAAAATGGCATTACGTTTTCCGTTTATCCGGATGGCGAATTGGATTTCTATATTGACAATCGGGTCAATGTAGGAACATATGTGAATTTCGGAAATGCCAATATTACGTTCAATTCAGGTTATGATTACAATCCATATGTGCAATACGATGATTATGGCGCAGTAATTCAGGTTCAAAATGTGCCCATATACTATGATTATTACGGGCGTGTTAATCGGATAGGTGGTATTAACGTATGGTACGGTAATGGAAGAGTTCGGCAAATTGGCGGAATGCATGTGTATTATAATAACAGTGGCTTTTATAGCCATTATAGAGGGTATGTTAACGTATATAACCAATATTATACTTACCGCCCTTATTACAGCTATTTTGTAAGACCATCAGCTGGTTTCTGCCTGGTATACAGTAACCCCTACAGAAGATATTACAGCCCTGTTCGCTACACATATTACAGTCCCTATCATTACAATTATAGAAGGGCTTATGCTCAGGTGGGTCATCATTATAACTATCATACTAATATTAATAGTCATAGTAAGGTATACAGGAATGACAAACGTGTAGTTGCCAGAGAAAATAATTCTCGGAGAAACGATGCTTACCGGGCCGGAAATTCGGGAAGAACCACTGCGGCTGTTACAAATAGAAATGATAAGGGCAATAGCAATAGAACTATTCAAAGTGAGCCCGTAAACAGATCTAACATCACAACTGTTAGTAATACTAAAAGAATTACATCCAATACTGGTCAAAAAAGTCCGACCAGATCCATGAGGTCTGTTACAGACAGAACAGCTACAAAAAAGGAAATAGCCGCAAGCCCAAGAAGCAAAACCGTTCAACGCAGCAGTAATGGCAATAACAGAACGGAAAGATCTGTAAACACCAGCAAGATGGTTAATACAAAGACCGTAGCAAAACGAACTGTGGCATCTAAGCCAGCACAAAGAAGTTCAGGAAGTGCCACTGTAAAAAATGGAACTACTGCTAATAAAACGGCAAGCAGAAATTCTTCCATGAGCTCTGGATCAAGCAATAGTGCAAGAAGCAGAAGTACAAAATTGAAATAAAGATAGTTTTAGGTTGGTTAGTTGTTAAACCTCACAACGGATATGTCCTTGTGGGGTTTTTTTATTAGAAATAGAAAGGGATAAACGCAATGATTGGCCCAAAGATTTTTCTTAAAAAATAATGCTATTTTCCTTTCCTTTTTAAAAATCCGGAAAGAACCCCAAAAACATCTTCTGAAAATTTAAAACGGTATAGCACCCCAACATAGACCGCTGTAACAAGTATACTTTTTAAGACAATGTTTACAACCGGATAAAATGGAAGTTCCACAAAAAAGAAAATAGCCACAACCAAAACCAGGAGAACTGTAATTTTTGCAGTTTCAATGGTAAACGGCAGAATATTGAATTTCAACTTTACATATATCAGCTTAATTATATTGTATAAACAGATAACTACAAAGGTTGCAAAAGCAGCCCCGTTTAATCCGTATACCGGAATGAGTAACCAATTGAAAAAAATTGTAAAGGCGGCAAGTAAAACACCCATAATCAGCAATGCCCGGTAATGATCAGAATTAAAAAGAATGGCATTATTGTTACCGATCAAAGCATCAAAAAGTTTAGTAAACCCAATTAACAGAACAATAATAAACCCACCGCGGTATGACTTTGGCAGTAATGAATAAAAATCATTAAGATTGAGTAAAATCAGGATAAAAATAAGACCAGAAACTATAAACAAGGTTAGAGAACTTTTTTGATATAACCTTTTTAACCCGTCAAAATCTTTTTTGTTAAGCATTTCAGCCGTCAAGGGATAGGTAATCTGGTGCATGGCCCTTGCAGGGACGGCAATTACAGTCGCTATAAAAATAGCTACCGTATAATATGCGACATTTTGAATAGAGATGAATTGATTTATCATAAAACGGTCTATCTCCAAAAGCACTACTGCCGTGGATCCTCCCAAAATTATAAGTATACTATAGGATACAATGGAATTGACATTCTTTGGCCATTTAAATACTAGTTTTGGCCTCCTAAGACTGTAAGCATATAGTTTCATAATCAGGGTTCGCAATAGATAAAGACCTACCAGAGCATTTAAAAAAACAGCTACGCCTATAACCTCCATATATAAAAAGATTAAAAGTGCGCTGACCCCTACTCTAACAAACACCTCTTTCATGAAATTTCCAAAGACCGACTTCATGTGAACTTTAGACCATGCATAAAATATTTCAAAATAAGCCATAGCCATGCCTATCAGGAAAATGTACCACACATAATCTTTTACAATCAAATTCTTTCGCGCCAGGAAATTACCTATGTTCTCATTGGCAAAAAAGCTTATTCCGGCAAGAGGAACTATAATGAACAATGGAAGAAGCAACATTAGCGTGAGAAATCCCTCAGTTGATTTAGAGTCGTCAAAATTACTGTAATATTTTACCAGAGTATTGGGAACCCCGAATGCCATTAATGGCATTAAAATTGCCGAAGTAGAAAGAATTACCCCCACAAGGCCATAGTACTCATCCGATAGAAATCGGGTATAAAGGAAAAGTGTATTGATAGCCCCTATCCCAAATCCAAGATAAGTGATAACAGTATTCTTTAACGATTGTTTAAAAATTATTCCCATGCCAAATGCCCTGCAAGTTTTGCAGTAAGCGTTCTTCTATGATACTGCTTAATATTTTCTGAAGATACCATTAATTTGCCCTGTTGATAAAGCCGAAACCATTTTAAAAGCAATACTTTAAGATCTGAAACAGAACTGTAATCACATACGAAGCCTGATTTTGTACTTTTCACAATTTCACCACCTTCCCAATTTCCTGGCCCTATAGCTAATATGGGCCTTTTAGCCGCAAGGTATTCAAATAGTTTCCCGGGTATAATACCGCGGGTATCAGGTGAATCAATCTCTGCCAAAAGTAATACTTGAGATTTCCTTTGATGATTTACTGCTTCCGAATGAGCAACATATTCATTAACCTTAGTGTAGTCCTTTAATCCGTTATCATAAATACATTTTAAAACATCCCGACCAACTACGCCAACTAGATTTAGTTGAAAGGAATTTCGAAAAGCCTCATTTTCATTGATAATCTCAGACAATACTTTCCAAAGGTTCTCCGGATTCCTTCCGGTGAGCAGTGAACCAATATGGGCTAGCGTAAATTTCTTATCCAGGTCATTGAATGAAAGATTACTTTCGGGTATATCATAGCCGTTAGTAATTATATAAATTGGTTTTGTCGTAATTGATTCAAATTCAATCTTAGTAGTATTGCTGGTAACCAATATTTTATCGCAACTATTTAATACCATTCTCTCTAATTCGCGATGTTTCCTTTTTGAGCTATTTGTAAGCCTCAGCTTATTGTGGTATCCTATGGAAGTCCAGGGATCACGGAAGTCTGCAAGCCATTTAACCCCTAGTTTCTTTTTTAGTGCCAGGCCAATTAAATGAAGGCTGTGTGGAGGGCCTGTGGTAATTATGGTGTCTATTTGCTCTTTTTTAATAATATCCGTTAAAAAGCTCACAGATGGCTTAATCCAGTACTTTCTGGCATCTGGTATGAACATGTTTCCCCTTATCCATAGCAATGTTCTTTCCAATAAGGACGGGTTACCGTCACTAATAACACCTGCACTTATTTGTTTGGTCTTTTTTTGACTTAAAAATCCTGCGTATAAATAAGGTTCAAAAATTCTATTTTTATATATGGTAATTTCTTTTGGAAGTTCCTTAGTAAGGCTTTTATCGGTAATAGGATATTTTGGATTTTCAGGAATATAAATGACCGGGTGTATTTCAAATTCAGGTAAATATTTCACAAAATTTAGCCAGCGCTGAACGCCAGGCCCCCCGGCAGGAGGCCAATAATAGCTAATGATAAGTACTTTATGCATTATTCCTCTTTCTTTTTTTGAAAGCGAAATACTGAAAATAGTCCCCCTCCTATAATTACTAATATCATTATAATGGAACTTGCCAAGGTAATTTTTCCCCCGGTTTCAATAACTTTTGGTTCAAACCTGAACTCTACGGTATGATTACCCTTAGGGATGATCATCGCCCTTAAAACATAATTGACTTTAAAATGATCTGCTTGTTTGCCATCAATATAGGCCTTCCAGTCTCGCGGATAGTACATTTCTGAAAATACGGCAAGTCCGTCATTTGAATTGCTGGTGGCATAGGTCAAATGATTCGGCTTAAATTCCTCAAGCCTAATGCTAGCCAAAGTATCTTTTTGAAAATTAAATTGGCTTATTTGTGAAAAATCAGATGTATTTATAACAGCCTCATTAAGCACATCCAAACTATCCAGTGCCTTAATTTCTTCATTGGCATTTTGCACATTTATGAGTTTGCGAATAAACCATGCATTACCGTTGGCTTCAGGGTTTGTGATTGCATAATTTTTGCCTTCTTCATCCTTTTGAACAATATACTTTACGTTGAGCATATTCAGTACCCGTAAATTATTTCTATAAATATGGTAATCAAATAAATCCTGCATACCTGCAGGTTTTGCAGCATGATAACCTCCAATAGACTGATGAAAGTACGATGTTCTTGCTCCGTTAAGACCCTCCGCGGGATCATATACTCTGAATACACCGCTATCTTCCGCTATCTGCTTGTCCATTGGCAGTTGCTCAAACGGCTGGCTCATCCTTTTTTGTCTGTCAAAATCCTTTTCATTTACATACCTTAGATCGACCCCCACAAGGTCAAATATTACCAGCAATGAAAGGGCTAAAATCACTATATTTTGCCTGAGCCTTCCTTTCAGGTAGAGCCAAATGACAAGTCCGGCTAGTATTACATATACTAATGATCGTATGGTATCATTAATATAAACTGCCTCCCTGTCCCGTTTGATCATGGTCATCACTTCATCTCCAAAATACTTCTGATAGGTGACATCATTTAACCCCGTAAAATCGAAGGTCCCTTTAAATAAGAAGATGGCAATACCCAGTCCGACAACGATAATCAAACTTGTCTTTAAAGCTTTAAGTTTATAGTCCTTTGGCAATGAAGGCTTGAAAATCTGTACTAAGGCCATTACCGCCAACACAGGTGCGCAGAGTTCCAGGAGCACCTGAATTGAAGAAACCGCCCTGAATTTGTTATAAAATGGGAAATAATCAATCATAAAATCAGTCAGAATACTAAAATTCTTTCCCCATGATAAGAAGAGTGAAAGCAGAGTTCCGCCCAGTAACCACCATTTTAAACGACCTTTTACCAAAAACAGACCCAGAACGAAAAGAAAAATTATAATAGCCCCTATATAAGCCGGTGCCGCTACCCCAGGTTGATTTCCCCAATACAATGGTAGAGCACTGCTGAATTCAAGGGCCCTGGTCCTTGGCAATCCTTGTTCTGTGAGATAATCATAAGCCTTGGAATCCGTACCCAGGTCTTCATTGTTGCTGCCTCCAAAAAGCCTGGGAACAAATAAATCCAGGGATTCAATTATTCCATAGCTGTACTGAGTAATGTATTCTTTGTCCAATCCCCCGGATTTCTCCCTTGATGTCCCGTCCGGGTTTATAGTAAGTGCCGATGTACCTCTTGTGCTCCAGTCTGCATATTCCTTGGTAGCCATAAGTGATGTCGCATTAGCGGAAACTCCCAAAACTACTGCTACACTAAGGAGTCCTACAGAAATGAAAAAGTGTTTTAATTGCTTTCTTAAAATGGCATCAACCAGGTATGAAACTCCAAGTACAAGTACAAGGAACATAAAATAATAAGTCATCTGGAAATGGTTCGCTCCTATTTCCAATGCCATAGACACTGCGGTCAGAATAAAACCCCAGAGGTACTTTTTTCTGAAAGTCAGCACAATCCCACCTAATATAACGGGTATATATCCTAAGGCATGGGCCTTCGCATTGTGCCCTACTCCCAGAATAATAATGAGATATGTAGAAAACCCAAAAGCCAGGGCCCCAAAGACTGCAAGGCGATAATCTACTTTTAAGCAGCAAAGTAAAATGTAAAACCCAATAAAGTAAAGGAACAAGTAATCTGCCGGTCTGGGAAGAAATCGAATAGCCCTATCAAGTTTTCGAACATAATCATGCGGATAATAAGCTCCCAGTTGATAAGTAGGCATGCCTCCAAAAGCACTGTTGGTCCAATAGGGTTCCTCATCCGTGTTTTTTCTAAAATCATTTTGTTCTTTGGCCATTCCGGTATATTGGATAATATCGGATTGCATAATAGTCTTACCCTGAAGTACCGGGTAGAAATAGGCCAACGAGGCAACCACGAAAAAAACAAGCGCAAAAAAATGAACAAATAAAGCTTTCGTACCGCTATTCATTGTTGGGTTTGGTGGTATTGGTTATTCTATTTCTTCAAAATCTATGAATTCGCCAATTTGTTCAGAATTCTTATTCCTTTGAACTGTTTTTTTATTAATACTTATCTCACCCTCATTAGTATTCTCTTCCTGATCCTGAAAGCCTTGAAATTGTTCGAATCTTTCTCTAAAATGTTTTTCTGTCTTTCTTGCGGCATAGCCAAAAATAATGGGACCAAACCATTTCGCGAATAATTTGAGCGTATAGTATACCAGAAGAATAATTAAAATCGTTTTTAAAAAACCCATAATGTCTGTATTCTATATATCAAAAATACAATTCCAACGTTGTATTAACAGTACAAAATTCATAAAATAATAATAAAATCTACCTGATGTTTCAACTAATTAAGTCAAAAAATCTTTTAGAAGCCTTATTTATATTAGGGTTGTTAAGTCCTATTATGGCCCTTTGCCAATATACAGATGTCATAAATTCAAACCGACCAGGTTTATCTGTAAGCGCTTATGCCATAGGAAAAGGGGTAGTTCAGGCAGAGCTTGGCATCAGCTATGAAAAGAGGAACCATACAGATCTGAATTATGATTCGAACCTGTACGGCCTTGATTTTTCATTTCGCTATGGTCTGTTGCTAGAAAAACTTGAGCTTAACTGGGAAGGTACCTACCAAAATGAGAATATCACCTATAATTCTCTCGATTTAAATGAATCCAGAACAAATTTTTCAAGAAACCGACTTGGGGTAAAGTATTTAATATTCGATCCATATGCAGATCCCGAAAGGAACAAGCCCAACCTATATAGCTGGAAGGCAAATAATAAATTTCAGTTTAAAAATTTAATTCCTGCCATCTCCGTTTATGCAGGAGCCAATTTTGTGTTAGGGGATAACCCTTTTTATCCTGCAGATCCGACTGTTTCTCCCAGGGCCATGTTAGCCACTCAAAGCAGACTTACACCCAGATTTGTCCTGATTTCGAATATTTCCTACGACAGAATTGCCACTGATGACCCCGAATTGGGTTATACAATTTCCCTATCACATGCACTAAGAAATCCTAAGTGGAGTGTGTTTTTAGAAAATCAGGGGGTTAGCAGCGATCGATATGCCGACGTAATAATGAGGGGTGGAGGGGCTTATTTGGTAAATGAAAATTTCCAGGTTGATGCAAACCTAGGAGGTAGCTTTAAGGATTCCCCAAGTCGCCTTTTTGTTTCAGCAGGGGCATCCTACAGACTGGATTTTCATAAAGATGTCCTCATCCCTATTGAAGATCAGAAGGCCGGCGAAAATGGGGGTTCAATAAAAAAGAATTCCATGCAGAAAAGTAAAAAGGGTAAAAAAACTAAAGGTAAAAATAAAGGAAAAGGTGCAGAAGATGTATATCTAGGACCTTCCAAAAAAGATATTAAAATGCAGAAGAAAAAAGAGCAAAATAAAAAAACTTTCTAAATTAGGGTAATTAATTTCTACGATTGAGGGAATACTATTTATAAATTAGTAAAAATTGTCTTAAAATTTGATTCCTTCATTAAATATCTCTTATATTAACCATACAAATAAAAGGTATGGTAAGGCTCGAAGAAGCTACTACAAAATCGGATCTAAAAAAATTTATTAAATTTCCTTTTACCCTTTATAAAAAATCTCCGTATTGGGTGCCTCCACTTATTTCTGACGAATTCGAAACATTTGACAAACAAAAAAATCCCAACTTTAATAATGCTGAAGCCAGGTTTTTTCTTGCCTATAAGAAAAATGAATTGGTAGGGAGAATAGCTGCTATTATTAATAGGATAGAGGTAAATGAGCAGCAAATCTCAAAAATGCGCTTTGGCTGGTTTGATTTTATCGATGATTTGGAGGTTTCAAAAGTATTACTCGAAAAGGTTGCCGAGATTGGAAAGAACAATAACCTCGATTATATGGAAGGCCCGGTAGGGTTTTCACATCTGGATAAAGTTGGCGTGTTGGTTGAAGGTTTTGATCACATGGGAACAATGATTACCTGGTATAATTACCCCTACTACAAGGATCATTATGAAAACCATGGTTTTGTAAAGGAAAAGGAATATATGGAAAATAGATTTCCCGCCAGTAATACCAAACCCGAACACTTTATTAAAATACAATTATTGATAAAAAAGAGATATGGTTTAAGGGAAATGAATTTTACCAAATCTGAAGATATTATGCCTTGGGCAGACCAGATGTTTGATCTGTTTAATGAGACATATGCCAGGTTATCTTCATTTGTTCCTTTAACCGAAGAGCAAAAAGCATATTTCAAGAATAAATATATTCGCCTGGTCAATCCCGAATATATAAAGTTTGTTATTGACAGTAATGACAAACTTGTGGCGTTTGCTATAGTTATGCCTTCATATGGGTCAGCCTTGCAAAAAGCCAATGGCAGACTTTTCCCATTTGGTTTCCTCTACCTTTTGAATGCTAAAAAAAACAGCAAAGACGTTATTTTTTATCTTATTGGAGTTACTCCGGAGTATCAAAATAAGGGGGTTACCGCTATAATCATGAATGAATATCACAAGGTATTTCAGGCAAAAAAAATAAGAAATTGTTATAGAACTCCCGAATTAGAGGAAAACGTTGCTATACGGCAAATGTGGAAACACTTTGACCCGGAAATCTATAAACGCAGAAGAACCTATAGAAAACAGTTATAGCGTCTGTTAGTTGAGAAAATTATTTCTCTTAGCCCTAAAATTCAAATCATAGCTTAAACTCATTCACCCATTGCAGCGGCTACTGCAGCAGATAATCTCTTGTAGGTACCATTCTCCAATCGCTCTCTAATCGCAGAAAAAGCATCCAGGGTAATGGCAACATCTTCCAGAGTATGAGTAGCGGTTGGTATCATCCTTAATAAGATCATTCCTTTGGGGATTACCGGATATACTACTATTGAACAAAATATACCATAATTCTCCCTTAAATCCCTGACTAAAGCCATAGCTTCCGGAATACTTCCATTTAGATAAACCGGGGTCACACAACTGCTAGTGGATCCAATATCAAATCCTCTTTCCTTGAGTCCATTCTGAAGGGCATCGACATTCTCCCATAGTTTCTCTCTCAATTCAGCTTTGGTGCGCAGCATATCCAGGCGTTTTAATGCCCCTTTCACATAGATCATGGGAAGTGATTTCGCGAACATTTGAGATCGTAAGTTATACTTCAAATAATCAATGATTTCCTTATCAGCAGCTAAAAAGGCACCAATGCCTGCCATTGATTTAGCAAATGTCGCAAAATACACATCAATATCGTCCTGAACTCCCTGTTCCTCACCTGCACCGGCTCCGGTTTTACCTAATGTTCCAAAACCGTGGGCATCATCTACCAACAACCTGAAATTAAATTCCTTTTTTAATGCAACAATTTCTTTAAGCTTACCTTGTTCTCCACGCATTCCAAAAACACCTTCAGAAATAACCAGGATGCCGCCTCCGGTTTGATCTGCCATTTTGGTTGCACGCTCCAGGTTCTTTTTTAAACTATCGATATCATTATGCATAAATGTAAATCGCTTACCCATATGCAAACGCACGCCATCTATTATGCATGCATGGGAATCTACATCGTAAACAATAATATCATCTTTTGAAACAAGGGCATCAATTGCAGATAAAATACCCTGATAACCAAAATTAAGCAGATAAGAGGATTCTTTATGAACAAAATCAGCTAATTCCTTCTCCAATTGCTCGTGAAAGTTAGTATGCCCGCTCATCATTCGCGCACCCATGGGATACGCCGCTCCATATTCAATGGCGGCTTCTGCATCCACTTTTTTAATTTCAGGTAAATTTGCCAGTCCCAGGTAATCATTAATACTCCAGGTAATCACTTCTTTTCCCTGAAATTTCATACGGTTAGAAATAGGGCCTTCCAATTTTGGAAAAACAAAATATCCTTCTGCCTGGGATGCCCATTTACCCAAGGGTCCTTTATTCTCAATGATTCTAGCAAATAAATCTTTCATCTGGCCTCGTTTGGTTAGTGGGCAAAATTATGGAATTTTGATCACGATTCATAAATTTTTTTAATACAAAACAAAAAAGGCAACAGTAGGTTACTGTTGCCTTCTATATATATACAGTAATTTTTATTTTACATATTGAACGGGCTGCTCTACTTCAATATTTTTGCTGTCAAAAAAGCCCTGGTCACTCATCCACTGGTCATTGTATATTTTACTCATATACCTGGATCCATGGTCAGGAAATATAACAACTACGTTGCTGTTTTTAGTGAACTCGCCTTTTTCGCTTAATTGTTTAACGGCCTGCATAACAGCTCCGCTTGTATAACCGACAAAAATTCCTTCTTTGCAGGAAATTTCCCTTGCAGTATGTGCACTCTCCTCATCAGTTACTTTTATAAATTCATCAATAACCTGAAAATCGGTGGCATCCGGAATTAAGTTCTTACCAAGACCTTCAATCCTGTAGGGATATATTTCGTTATTATCCAATTCTCCTGTTTCATGAAATTTTTTCAAAACAGAGCCAAACGCATCAACTCCTATGATCCTGATATTTGGGTTTTGTTCTTTTAAATAACGGGCTGTACCAGAAATTGTTCCGCCTGTACCACTACATGCAATCAAATGAGTAATATTTCCGTTTGTTTGTTCCCAGATTTCAGGGCCTGTTGTTTTATAATGGGCCAATATATTTAATTCGTTGAAATATTGATTAATATATACTGAACCTTTGGTTTCTTCATGAAGACGTTTGGCAACCTGATAATAAGATCTGGGATCATCTGCACTTACGTGGGCGGGGCAAACATATACTTTTGCACCCATAGAACGCAACATGTCAATTTTGTCCTTGGAAGACTTCGAACTTACGGCCAGTACACATTCATATCCTTTAATTATACTCACCATCGCAATACTAAAACCTGTATTCCCGGAAGTAGTCTCTATAATTGTATTCCCGGGTTCAAGGATACCACTTTTTTCCGCCTGATCTATTATATAGGAAGCAATTCTATCTTTCGATGAATGCCCTGGATTAAAGGCTTCAATCTTCGCATAAAAGTTACCTTCTAATGGAGCTGTAATCTGGTTGAGTCTAACGAGTGGGGTGTTTCCTATTAAATCAAGGATCGAATTATAAGCA
Organism: uncultured Flavobacteriaceae bacterium; assembly: GCA_963793325.1. GTDB lineage: Bacteria > Bacteroidota > Bacteroidia > Flavobacteriales > Flavobacteriaceae > Eudoraea. Next base: position 643,725 of record CAWBZU010000002.1, on the reverse strand, counting down.
TTTATCTTATTTTCCATACAGAAATGTTAGTCAGATCTATCCTTTACGAAAGATACAATCTGGGACAAAATTACTACTTTTTTTTTATTTTCCGATTTTACCTTCTAAATCTAATAAAAAACTATATTCTTTAGCAGTTTCTTTCAATGCTTCAAATCTTCCGGAAGCACCGCTATGACCTGCATCCATATTGGTGTATAGAAAGAGTTTATTCGTATCTGTTTTATGAGTTCTTAGTTTTGCCACCCATTTAGCGGGTTCCCAATATTGCACTTGTGAATCGTGCAAACCTGCAGTTACAAGCATATTTGGATAATCCTGGGCAACAACATTATCATAGGGCGAGTAAGATTTCATATAGTAATATGACTCTTCATTATTTGGATCACCCCATTCGTCGTATTCGCCGGTAGTCAAAGGTATTGAATCATCCAGCATCGTTGTAATAACATCTACAAAAGGGACTGCTGCAATCACCCCATTATAAAGATCAGGCGACATATTAACAATTGCACCCATAAGCAACCCACCGGCAGAACCCCCGTAGGCATATAAATGCTTCTTGCTCGTATATTTTTTTTCGATTAAAAATTTAGAGCAATCTATAAAATCCGTAAACGTATTTTTTTTCGTCAGCAGTTTTCCCTCTTCATACCAGGTTCGGCCCAAATATTCCCCTCCTCGTACATGTGCAATAGCATACACGAAACCTCTATCCAAAAGACTTAACCTAACCGTTGAAAAATAGGGGTCTGAAGTGCTCCCGTAAGAACCATAGCCATATTGCAAAAGCGGACTGTTACCTCCTAATTCCGTGTCTTTATGATAAATTAATGATATTGGTATTTTTTGACCATCACGGGCCGTTGCCCATAATCGTTCGGAACGGTAATTTTCTTTAATAAATTTACCTCCCAACACTTCTTGTTCTTTTTTAATTTCCTTCACCTTTGTTCTCATATCGAAATCAATTATGGCATATGGTGAAGTCATTGAATTGTATACGTAGCGAAAATTATAGGTGTCAAAATCCGGGTTTACATAAGGATAGGCTACATATGTTTCATTGTCAAATGGTATATAATAGCTGTCCGAACCATCCCACTTCGTAATCTTCAGCTTGTTGAGACCATTATCCCGTTCTGTCAAAACATAATAATCCTTAAATATTTCAATATCCTCAAGGAGAATATCAGGTCTGTGCGCAATAAATTCTTCCCAATTTTCAGGGGATGTATTTTCCTCTTTGACCTTCATTAATTTAAAATTGGTGGCCTTGTCTTTATTCGTGAGTATATAAAAATTGTTATCAAAATGATAAATAGAATACTCCAACCCCCTTTCTCTTGTTGAGAATAACTTAAAATCATCATGGGGATTGTCCGCATTAAGTATTTGAAATTCAGAGGTTAGCGTACTGTATGATCCAATAATTATATATTTTTTCGATTTTGATTTGTATACAAAGGTGTTGAAGGAATCATCCTGTTCATGAAAAATTAATTCATCTTCTTCACTCGGATTTCCAAGAATGTGCTTATAGATCTTATCTGATCGCAAAGTCACCGGATCTTTTTTTGTATAGAATATGGTCCTATTGTCATTCGCCCAGACTGAACTTCCTGTAGTATTATCCATCTTATCAGGATATATTTCACCTGTTTCCAGGTTTTTAATCTGAATGTGATATTGTCTTCTGCTTATCGTATCGGTACCAAAGGCCGCAAGTTTGTTATCAGGACTTACAGTTACACCGCGGAGGTCATAATATTCATGACCATCGGCAAGCTCATTACAATTAAATATTATTTCTTCCTCAGATTCCAGGCTTCCTTTTTTTCGTGAATATACAGGGTATTCCTTCCCAATTTCATATCTCGTTATATACCAGTAACCATTTAGTTTGTATGGTAAAGAAGAGTCATCTTCCTTAATACGGCCTTTCATTTCTTCATATAATTCCTTCTGAAAAGATTTGGTATGACTGGTAAGGGAGTCATAATAATTATTTTCCTCTTCCAAATAAGCAATTACTTCTTTATTTTCCCGCTGGTTTAACCAATAATACTCATCTACCCGAATATCGCCATGCTTTTCTAGTTTTACAGGTATCCTTTTAGCCGCAGGGGCATTCATAACTTCCATATGTTGATTTTGATTCCGGCATGAAACGGCCATAATGAGAATAATAATTAAAACGCCACTTCTTTTAAGAAAGTGTATCATTTATAGTTATTTTAAAGGGCGCAATTTAGTAATTTTGATTATAGCAATATTAAATAGAAAAATATGTTTGGAGACTTAATGGGTATGATGGGTAAATTAAGAGAAACCCAGGAAAAAGTAAAAGCAACCAGAGAGAGGTTAAATTCTGTTATACTTGAAGAAAAATCTTCAGATAACTTAATTACAGTAACCATAACGGCTAATAGAAATTTGAAAGCAATTGAGATCAATGACCATCTCCTCCAGGACAAAGATCAATTAGAGGATTATCTTGTACTTACCATAAATAAAGCCATCGAGAGAGCAACCGAAATAAATGAAGCTGAACTGGCTGCCGTAGCCAAGGAAGGAATGCCGAATATTCCGGGCATGGATTCCTTATTTAAGGGATAGTAGTATTAAGCAGAATAACTTTTCCCAAAGAAAGAAACCAGATTATCCTAATGTGTTAATTAAATATAAAACCTGAGCAATTTTTAATACTTTTAAGAAAATGCTCTGTGTATGATAAAAATTAATAAGAAAGATAACAACACCTATAATTTCTCCTTAAACACTACAAATGGCAATCCACTTTTTTACAGTGTTGGGTTTTCAAGTAAGGAAGAAATCAAGAATATTGTTAGCGGTTTAAATGTGTCCGAAAAACAATTATATGTCTTTGAGCGCAAAACCGACCACGATGGTAACTTTCTTTTTAATCTTAAGGATAAAAAGGGGCGGCTGATTGGTAATAGCCAGCTCTACAGCTCTGAGGCAGGTATGGAAAACGGTATAAAAAACCTGAAAAAAAGAATAGCAGCGTTAAACCAATTTGACGATTTATAGGTTTTTCAAAGTTTTTAGCAAAGTTTCGTGCATTTGAAAAGTATAGTCCATATGGGTAACCATGCGTAATTTCCCATTACCCATGCCGATGATATAAATGTCCTTTTGGTGAAGTTTATCTATAAAATCTTCTGCGCTTAAATAGTCTTCATTTATTTCGAAGATGATAATATTGGTTTCCAAAGGTTCCACTTTTTTAATAAAAGGCAGACTTTGCAGTAATGAGCCAATTTCCCTTGCTTTTTTATGATCATCCGCAAGTCGATCAATCTGATGTTCCAATGCATATATACCCGCCGCTGCCATAAACCCGGCCTGACGCATACCACCTCCCAATATTTTTCGAATGCGCAAGGCCTTGTCAATCATTTCCTTATCCCCAACCAAAACAGAACCTACGGGACACCCCAAGCCTTTACTTAGACAAACACTAATAGTGTCGAATAATTCACCATATTGTTTTGCATTTTCACCTTTTTCTATTAGGGCATTCCATATCCTCGCCCCATCTAAATGATAGCCCAGATTATGCCTTTGGCAAACTTCCCTAATCCGCACCAATTCAGAAAAATCCCAACAGGCCCCGCCTCCCTTGTTGGTGGTGTTTTCTATACACACCAGGGAAGTCAAAGGGCTATGATAAAAATCCGGTGGATTTATCGCGGCTTCCACCTGAACTGAGGTCATCATGCCCCGATCACCATCTATTAATTTACAGGAAACCCCACTATTAAAACTAACTCCCCCGCCTTCATAATTGTAAACATGTGCATATTTATCGCAAATCAATTGATCTCCTGGTTGTGTATGAAGTTTAATTGCTGTCTGATTTGTCATCGTTCCGCTCGGAAAATACAAAGCAGCTTCCCTGTTAAACATCCTGGCCACCTTCTCTTCCAACTTGTTTACCGAAGGATCGGCCTTAAACACATCATCGCCTACCTCCGCAGACATCATGGCCTCTAACATTCCGGGTGAAGGTTTGGTAACTGTATCGCTGATTAAATTTATTTTCATAGACTTTGTTGTGTATCAATTTAATTCATACAATCCATACCAATTGGGGATCCATCTGGTATGGCAGGGACTTCAAAAACCTTAAATTCCTCAGGTTTACTATAAAAGTAATCCACCCTTCTGATCATTTCCAAGGCATATGGATCATTATTATATGGCTGTAAAGATATTTTAATTGATTTAAGCTGATTATATGCTAGTGCGTTTACCTGAGGATGTACTTCTTTATGTGCTGCCAGGTTCATTATATGCAAAAGCACCCGAAAATTAATTGACCTTTGTACTTCATTCAAATAGGTGTCTTTCTTATTTTTTTCAATAGTATGCTCGACTAATTGACTAAGAACATATTCAAGTCCAATTTGTTGATTATCTAAACTTTTTTGTTGTATTAATCTGGAAGCCCGCTCCGGGTGCAACAACAACCCCAATGTCATATCAGCAGCTGTTTCCGGGGCAGAGAGAGCATCAAAAGAAACTCCCGTCCTGCCTTTAAAAGACTCCCGGCTTCTGGGGTATCCAATGGCCCTTGGCGGAAATAAAGGCAATTTATCCTTTGGAATAGCTATCACGGTGGCATCCAACGTTTCCAGTAGTGATTTCATCGCATTCACCTGGGTATTTTTATCAACCATTTCCACAGTTTTCTGACCATCGCCTTTCAGGGCATAGTTATAGTCGAGCCCTCCTATTACTTTGACCGCTGCTTCAGTTTGATATCTGTGAAAAAAATAGAGCGGGGCAAAAACATCTTCCAAAACTGAATTGGGTTCATTCCTGCGGATATTGTCAATAGAAAAATTAGCCATGGCAATTTTCCTGATTTTCAAAATGCTTTCCAGTTCTACACTGGCGCTCTTTCCATTATCCCAAAGATGTGCCAAGGCATGTGCTCCTCCCGCAGGCCTGGCATCCTGATCAGCTATAAATCGAAGTCCTTTTCTGGTTGCCTCTTCCAGTATGTTATTCAGGGCTTGCTTTTCATCGGTTCCCTCCGGAAATTGTGAATATGAGTAGGCAACCGTTGTTTTGTCCCACTCTCCTATTCCTGTTTCATAAGCCTGAGAAAAATCTATTTCACCATTTACAATATTAAACTGGGGATGCGGGTAATCCATTACCGAAGCTCTTTGATTTGTACTTGCAGCAAAATTGTGCGTAAACCCAAGTGTATGACCAATTTCATGTGCAGATAATTGTCTTATTCGGGCCAAAGCCAATTGGAGCATTGCATCGTAATTATCATCACTTTGCTTATATGGTTTATTCATGAGTGCCTGAGCTATCAGAAAGTCCTGACGAATCCTTAAACTCCCCAAACTTACATGCCCTTTGATGATCTCACCAGTTCTGGGGTCTGTTATGCTACTTCCATAACTCCAACCTCTCGTAGAACGGTGTACCCACTGTATAACATTATATCTTACATCTAAAGGATCTGCATCATCTGGCAGCATCTTTAACTGAAAAGCGTTTTTATAGCCTACCGCCTCAAAAGCTTCATTCCACCACTTACCCCCCTCCAATAATGCAGTTCTTACCGGCTCAGGAGTTCCATTGTCCAAATAATAAATAATAGGTTCAACGGCCTCACTTACGGCAGCCTCAGGATTTTTTTTTGACAAACGATGTCTGGTAATGTATTGTTTGAGGATAGGTTCCTGTACCGGAGTAGCATAGTCATAATAAAAAAAAGGGGAAGAGCCGCTCCTGGGATCAAAAACCCTTTGGTTATAATTCGAATCCGGTAACTCAATAAACGAATGATGCTGTGCTACAGTTACCAAATCCGGGTTGGGGGTCACTGATTTGATATAACTGCCTTTGGCATCTCCTTTAAATGTAAGCATTGCATCAAACTCAACATTTTTTGGGAAAGCTTTTGTTCTTTCATGTGCAATAGCACTTTTGCTTTTATCCAGCGTATAAGATCCCTGTTCTTTTTGTTTAAGACGTTTTATTACACCATGAACATCCTGTATTAAAAAATCGCTAATATCAATTATGTATTTACCTGATGTTTCTTCTTCTATTTCAAATCCAAAAAGGACAGATTTGGCGAAAGCCTGTTCCACAGATTTTCTTTCCAGGCTATTCTCTGTAAGAGCCCGGAATTTAAGGTTAGGCTGAATGAGCAGTAGTTTATTACCTGCTTTTTTAAAAATTACAACCTGCTCATTTCCAAGTTGTCCCCTGTCTAGACCTAAATCATTACTTCCTATTCCGCTACTTAAAGAAAATACATAAAGGAAAGGCTTTTCAAGTTCTTCAACCTCCAGGTAAATCTTATCACTTTCATCGTCGTAAAAGAAGTTGAAGAATCCTTCATACTTTTGATATGTTTTACTTTTTTCTGCAAATTGAGCAGTTGAACATTGATAAATTAAAAGCGCCGCTATAAAGGGTAGAGTGTTTCTCATAGTCACAAATAAAGTGCTAAATTTATATAAATCCCATAAATATCTTAGTGAATCTTTAATTCTAATCAAAAAAGATCTACTTCACATTATACCTCTGTAAATTTTACCTTGCAGCCATAAAATAAGCCAGATTATTTTGAAATAACCAGCCCTGAGCTGAGCTAATATCTGTATATTGAAACAAAGAAACATATGGCAAAAAAAATAGTACCCCAGTCTTTATTACTAGCCTAAATAATGCTTGATAAATAGGGTTATGACTATGATAAGAAGGGCAACATAAAATAGGTTTATACGAATCACTTTTATCTATTTAAGCATCTTTCCAATAAAGATTATACCATTGAAAAAAAATAACTTGTTGTTTCTTGCAAGTCTCTGCACAGTAACGACAGAAAATGATTTAAAAATCAATCTATAACCGAATAAAGATTACTATTTTTGATTGTTAATTAAAGTTTATGATAACAACAGATCAACATAAGGATCTTATAGAACGCCTTGGCGCGTTGAGGAGGTATCTTTGACATTGATGCCAAACTTATAGAAATAGAAAACGAAGAGGAAAAAACTCTGGCGCCTGAATTTTGGGATGACCCCCAAAATGCACAGGCTCAAATGAAACTTGTGCAATCCAAAAAAAAATGGGTTACCGATTTCAATGTTGCCGAGGGTTTGACCAATGATCTTGAAATCCTTATTGAATTTGCAAAAGAAGGCGAAGTCTCTGAAGAAGAGGTCACGCATCAATACAATGGCGCCCTTAAGTCCATAGAAGATCTTGAATTTAGAAACATGCTTTCTGAAGAAGGGGACAATTTGCCTGCAGTTCTTCAAATCACTGCAGGTGCCGGGGGAACCGAGAGTTGTGACTGGGCCGCTATGCTAATGAGGATGTACATCATGTGGAGTGAAAAAAATGGATATAAGATAAAAGAACTCAACTATCAAGAAGGTGACGTGGCAGGTATTAAAACGGTTACTTTAGAAATTGACGGTGAATTTGCATTTGGTTGGCTTAAAGGGGAAAATGGTGTTCACCGTCTGGTGCGAATCTCTCCATTTGACAGTAATGCCAAAAGGCATACTTCTTTTGTATCTGTATATGTTTACCCCCTGGTTGATGATAGTATTGAAATAGAAATAAACCCGTCTGATATTGAGATTACTACATCCAGATCAAGCGGAGCCGGCGGACAGAATGTAAACAAAGTAGAAACAAAAGTGCAGTTGGTACATAAACCCACAGGAATCCATATTTCATGTTCTGATTCCAGGTCCCAGCACGATAACAGAGCTACTGCCCTGAAGATGTTAAAATCTCAATTATATGAAATTGAACTGCGCAAGAAGCAGGAAGCCAGAAATGAAATTGAATCTTCGAAAATGAAGATAGAATGGGGGTCACAGATCAGAAATTATGTAATGCACCCTTACAAACTTGTCAAAGACGTTCGGACAGGAACAGAAACAGGTAATGTGGATGCGGTGATGGATGGCCAAATTGATGAATTTTTAAAAGCTTATCTTATGTCAACGGGACAAAAGACCGTTTAATTGGGCTTTTGGTCGTTTTAGGACAGAGATTAAAAACAACAGTTAACATGTAATGATTAGAATATATCACAACCCCAGATGCCGGAAATCCCGGGAAGGTCTGGCATTACTTGAGTCTTCGGGTGAAGAGTTTGAAATCATAAACTATCTTGATGAAAATCCTACAATGGAGGAGTTAAGAAAAGTACTTGGCTTTCTGTCATTAAAGCCGGATCAGTTAATTCGCAAAAATGAAGCAATCTGGAAAGAAAAGTTCAAAGGAAAAATACTTTCTGATGAACAGATTATAGATGCCATGATAAAATATCCCAAATTAATCGAACGCCCTATAGTTGTAAAAGGGCAGAAAGCGGTTATTGGAAGACCGTCAGAGGCCATAAGTAAATTACTGGAGTTATAAAGCAAAATTTAACACCCGATTACTGGTATATGGTGTTTTTTGAATTAAATTTCGGCTCTATATCACAATAGAGTTCTTTTAACAAACATTTAATCACATTAGAATAATCTATCTATTATATTATAAAATCAGAAAATAATGAACCTCAACACTAAATATTTTGTCCTAGTTTTTTTGTTCGTGGTAGTAGCGATTCCTGAACTATATGCCCAATACGGCTATAATAATGGCTATAATAATGGATATAACAATGGTTATTCCAGGGGTCGGGGAAGTGGGCTTCCGCGTATTGAGGATCCTGAACGAAAACCAGAAAATCTCACTGCGGAAGAAATTGTGGCAAGAGAAATGCCAAAGATTACTGAAGCCATAGAGCTAAATGATTTTGAACAAGCGGTTGTTTCGTCCATACTTACCAAATACGTACAACAAAGCATTGAACTTGAACTTTTAAAGCTGCCGGCAGATAAAACCAGAGAAGCTTTAGATAAAATAAGAGAAGGCCAAAAAGAAGAATTACAGTCAGGTCTTCCCGAAGATAAATACAACCAATTGGTAGAGCTACAAAAGCAGGGGTATAACAAAATCAAAAAGAAAAAGAAAAAGAAGGAAAAAAAGAAATCAGAAGGTTAAAGATTTTAGGTCTCAAAAAATGCAGATCATAAAACCTGTACCTTTGAGCACAAAAAGATGTGGGCCATCTGAGCCATTTTAATTAAAGAATCGTCCCTGTTCAATAAATAGTCCCCAAAAATATCATATATATCAAAAGATAAGACCTTTCTGTTTAATTTAATATGAGCAGTCATTCCATTTAGTTAAATCCTATTCCTCAAAACTGCAGGATTCAACATATTATTTATCAAAATATTATAGGCCAACTGCCAATTCATTCCTGATAACGACATTTCAGCTGATTTAAAGCAAAAGCCTGTTGTTCACTGGAAAGCTTATGTCGTTCAAAGAAGAATATATCTTTTTTCTTTTTATTAATCACAACTTTGAATTATGAAAAGTATATCCTAAAGGAGTCTTTATAAAATTGGAGATAAAGCTTTGAAAACAATTAAAAAGATGAGAATAAAAAACAGGAAAAAAATGCGTACATACCTTTTTGGAAGACCATTAATCTTAATCTGCTTTTTTATCCATATATCTTTGTATTCTCAAAGGCCGGATCCAATAAAAATTACAGGAACTGTTATCGATTCAGATTCCGGGGAACCCTTAGAATATGCGACTTTGGTTCTACAGTCCATACAAAACCCTGAACGCGTTACCGGTGGATTAAGCGACGCCAATGGCCAATTTAATGTGGAAACATTTCCAGGGCAATACAATATAAGAATAGAATACATTTCTTATAAGACATATGAATTAAAGGCACAAGACCTGGCTGCATCAACTGATCTGGGTACCATAAAATTACAAATTGATGCGGAACAATTAGAAGAGGTAGAAGTAGTTGGGGAAAGAACTACTGTAGAACTGCGCCTGGATAAAAAAATATACAATGTTGGTCAGGATCTAACTGTAAGCGGTGGATCCGTTACAGATGTTTTGGACAATATCCCTTCAGTGACTGTTGATGTAGAAGGAAATGTAAGCTTAAGGGGAAATGAAAGTGTACGTATACTCATTAATGGAAAGCCTTCCGCGCTTTCAGGAATCAATCCCGAAACATTACAACAACTTCCTGCAGAAACCATTGAAAAAGTAGAGGTGATTTCCAATCCGTCGGCACGATATGATGCTGAGGGCACCGGAGGTATCATTAATATAATTCTTAAACAGGGTAAAAATTCCGGGTTAAACGGGTCACTTAATGTATTTGCAGGCTATCCGGATAACTATGGAAGTGCCTTAAGTTTGAATCTAAGACGTGATAAATTTAATTTCTTTATCAATACTACCTACCGCTACAGAAATGCTCCTGGTAACGCTCTTTTTGAGCAGGAAAATTTCAACCCAGACGGGTCTACCGCCAGTTTTCAAAATGAAATAAGGGATTACCAGAGGCAAGGTTCTAATTTTAATAACAACATTGGTTTTGAATTCATTATTAATCCAACCACAAGTATTACGAATTCCTTTGTCTACGGAACGTCCAATGGTGAGGATCTCATAGATATTGATTTTTTTAATTTTGATGAAAATGGCGATCCTACGGTACAAAGAAACAGGTTTACAACGGAGAGTGATGATGAAAAGAACGTACAATATTCGTTCAATTTTTTAAAGAAATTTAATGACAAGGGGCATCAATTAGTCATTGATTATCAATATTCAACAGGCTCAGAAATAGAAAATGCCATAATAGATGAAATTGTACTCGGAGAAAGCGAGAATCTTCCAACGGAACAGACCATTAATGATGAAACTCAAATAAACCAATTAGTGCAAATGGAATATGTTCTGCCATTTGGCAAAGACAAGCAGTCACAATTTGAATTGGGATACAGAGGTAACTTTAATTTGTTTGATACAGATTTTAAGTTCGGGGTATTGGATGATGGTAATTTAATCAGTGATCCCAATTTTAGTAACAGGCTGCTTTACACTGAAAATATTAATGCTGCCTATATGCAATTAGGCAGTAAATTCAACAAATTTAATATTCTGGGTGGATTGCGTATGGAAGCCTCAGATATTGGAATCGAATTGGTAACTACCAATGAAATAAATAACAAAAATTACGTAGATTGGTTTCCCTCCCTTTTTCTTGGCTATGATTTTGCCGAAAATGATCAGCTAAATATAAGTTATAGCAGAAGATTGAGAAGACCCCGATCCCGATTTATTAATCCTTTCCCTTCGAGGTCCAGTAATACAAATTTATTTTTTGGGAATCCTGATCTTAATCCTACATACAGCAATGTATTCGATCTAGGCTATCTTAAGAGATGGGAAAAGGTAACCTTAACTACCTCAGCCTATTACAATTATTCTACTGGTGTATTCCAGTTCATAACTCTGGAAACGGGAGATTTTGTTGAAATTGAAAACCCTGATGACCCTGATAATCCTGTTTTGGTTCCGGTAATAGCCAGAACCCCTATAAATCTTGCAACAGATACCCGTGTGGGAATGGAATTTACTACTATTTATGTGCCTAAAAGAAACTGGCGCTTCACGCTGAATTTTAATATGTTTGAACAAAAACTACGGGGAGACTATACCTATATCAATTCAGAGGACGAAGAAGTTGTCCAGAATTTTGACGCCGATAACCTTGCCTGGTTTAGCAGGTTTAGCGCTAAAATTCCACTTCCCGGAAAAATTGACTTTCAAGCCAATGTAGATTACCGGGGACCCACTGAAAATGCGCAAAGCAACAACAAGGGTATTTTAAGTACTAATTTGGCTTTTAGCAAAGACGTAATTAAAGACAAAGCTACGCTTTCACTCAACGTAAGTGATCTCTTTAACAGCAGAAAGCGAAGAAGTGAAACGCGCACAGATAATGTATTTTCCTATAGTGAATTCCAATGGAGGGAAAGACAAATTACATTATCTTTTTTATATCGCTTTAATCAACAAAAGAGGCAAAATAATGATAACAGGCGCGGTAATGGTAATGGAGAAGATGTTGAATTTGAAGGTTCTTAAAATATCCAATACCTCTAAATTAAAAGAAGCCTGACGGCTTCTTTTTTTATTTTTCACGCTGGGCTCTTTTGGCTTCGCGTTTTTCTTTCCATAATTCTAACAGGTTGCCGCCCAGCCAATATGGAACGACAAATAACAACAAAAACATCATCAACCAAAAACCTATGGTTACAATGGTTAAAAACGCTAAAAATCCCAAATATTGATCAAATTCGAACATACTCTAATTCTTTGGAGTACAAAGATACTTTGAAAATAAGTATTTTAACAAATCAAAGGCGAAAAAAAATCAGGAACACCTGAAAATTATATAAACAAGAACAAAAATAACCCTTCGTATAGTATCTTTGTTCATATAAAAACTACACTATTATGAGCTTCCGAATTGAAAAAGACACTATGGGCGAAGTAAAGGTCCCATCTGATAAATACTGGGGTGCGCAAACTGAACGATCACGAAATAATTTTAAAATTGGACCCCCAGCTTCTATGCCTCTGGACATAATTATGGGTTTTGCATACCTGAAAAAGGCCGCCGCATATACAAATTGTGAGTTAGGGGTATTACCTCAGGAAAAAAGGGATCTTATTGCTCAGGTATGTGATGAAATTCTCACCGGAACTCACAACGAACAATTTCCTCTCGTCATATGGCAAACCGGTTCCGGTACTCAGAGCAATATGAATGTGAATGAAGTAATCGCCAATAGGGCGCAGGAATTGGCAGGTAAAATTATTGGTGAAGGAGAAAAAACGATTCAACCCAACGATGACGTTAACAAATCGCAATCATCCAATGATACCTTCCCGACTGGAATGCACATTGCTATTTATAAAAAGATTGTTGAGGTTACTATTCCCGGTATAAGACAATTGCGAAATACCCTTAATGAAAAGGCTAAGGCATTTAATAATGTGGTTAAAATTGGTCGCACTCACTTAATGGATGCAACACCCTTAACACTGGGACAGGAATTTTCGGGTTATGTTTCCCAGTTAGATCATGGGATGAAAGCTCTTGAAAATACCTTGGATCATTTAAGCGAACTGGCCTTAGGCGGGACCGCTGTAGGTACTGGCCTGAATACCCCAAAAGGCTACGATGTTTTAGTTGCAAAATATATATCAGAATTTACCGGACTTAAGTTTAAAACTGCTCCCAACAAATTTGAAGCTCTTGCATCTCATGATGCCTTGGTGGAAAGCCATGGCGCTTTAAAACAACTTGCTGTTTCCTTAAATAAAATTGCGAATGATATCCGAATGATGGCATCCGGACCACGATCCGGCATTGGTGAGATTATAATTCCGGCAAATGAACCAGGAAGTTCAATAATGCCGGGCAAGGTTAACCCAACTCAATGTGAAGCACTTACAATGGTATGTGCCCAGGTAATGGGAAATGATGTTGCTGTTACCGTTGGAGGTACCCAGGGGCATTATGAATTAAATGTTTTTAAGCCCCTAATGGCCGCAAATGTGTTGCAATCTGCCCAACTTTTAGGTGATGCTGCCATCAGCTTTGATATAAACTGTGCGGCAGGCATTGAACCTAACCACAATGTAATAAAAGAATTATTGAATAATTCATTAATGCTGGTAACTGCTTTGAATACAAAAATAGGATACTATAAAGCAGCGGAAATAGCCAATACAGCGCATAAGAATGGGACAACTTTGAAAGAAGAAGCTATAAACCTTGGATATGTCACTGCAGAAGAATATGATAAATGGGTGAAACCGGAAGAAATGGTTGGTAGTTTAAAATAGTTATCCCGGCCTTTTATGGTTAGGTATTATCTATGCCATTTGAGGTATGTAAAATTACTTATGGGATTTACCTTCAATCCTTTCAGTTGAATTGAATAGTTCAAAATATAAAAAGGGGCCAATCTGAAGATTGGCCCCTTTTTATAATAATGGATAGTGTTTATTATTTTAATGTGAACTTTGAAGTTCCAAGTAATTTAAGTTTATCATCATAAACATTTACCATGTAATTTCCTTTTTGGAAATCGCCCGATGGCTTGTTTATAAAATCACAAACATCCAAATTATTGTTTTCATAGTAAAAAGCAGTTTCTTTGCTATAAGAAACAGAAGCACCTTCTTCATTAGATTTTGAGTTACCACCACCAATAACATTTCCCTGAGGATCTAATACCTCAACAAGGAATTGTCTATCTCCGGCTTCAGCAATTACATTGTCAGCAACGGTAAAACAGATTTTAAATTTGTCTGTACTTTTTGCTCTGGAAGTAGATACCAATTTACCACTACCACGCTCTCTTACCGCATCAACCGTAAAAGAAGATAAATTTAAAGCGGAACCTCTTTCAACAGCATCTGCCAACTGTGTGTTTTGCACTACCAATGAATCGTTAAAAACTGTTTGTTTTTCCAATTCAACGAAAGTACTGTCTCTTTGCATCGCAATTAACGTATTGGATTTAGTCAAAGAATCTACCTGACGTAATAATTGTTCTCTTTCCTCTTTTAGAACACTAACTTGTCTTCTGTATCTTGAAAGTGAAGCTATATCAGACTTCATAGTTTTAACAGAATCAATATACTTTGCAATTCTATCCCTAGCTTCTACCAATTCTTCGTTGGTTGCATTACTTTCCAGTATTGCCTTGTCATATTCAGACTTTAAGCTATTCAAATCCTCTACTACAAGTTCTTTTTCCTGGGTAAGAGCCATAGTAGTCTTTTTCTTATCCTGGTAAAGACTAACAGTGTAAATTATAGTAGCTAATAGAACTACGCCCAATAAGCCAGCTATAACCTTTAATCCGTTGTTACTTTTTGTTTCAGTCATAATGTAAATATTAATTAACTTTTTGTTACTTTTTAAAAGTGTTTGTTTATGTCAGTCTATATACGATATAGATTTCCTTTTAGATTTTTTTTACCATAAAATAATTAAATAACTTTAAAGATTGCTATGTCCATGAGTTTGGTAATTAATCTAGAACCGATGCGTTACTAATGCATTTAAAAATTATTCCATTTAGACCTTGCCTCTCTAATTATTTCAGAGATCTTAATCTGTCATGGTTAGAGCATTACTTTTATGTTGAGCCAAAAGATACTGAGTTATTGGAAAATTGTGAACACAGCATTATTGATAAAGGTGGTTATATTTTTTTTGCTGAGGTGAATTCAGAAATAGTTGGATGTTTTTCCTTTATAAAAATTGATGAACTCACTTATGAATTGGGGAAAATGGCTGTAGACCCTAAGTATCAGGGTCTTAAAATAGGCCAGAAATTAATGGAATACGCTATTTACTTTGCTGCGAAAAAGAAATGGAAAACACTACTTTTATACTCCAATACAAAACTGAAACCTGCAATTTATATTTATAGAAAATATGGATTTGAAGAAATGGAGTTAGAAAAAAATACCCCATATAAAAGAAGTAATATTAAAATGAGCCTAATTTTGGATTAATGCCTAATTATTTATCTTTGATTTTATCTCACTCATAAAATTACTATGAAAAAACTAATTGTAGCATTGTCCTGTTTTATGGCCCTAATAGGTTGTAAAGAAAAATCCAGCCACGGAACCAATGCAGATGAACAACCTAAATATAGTGCCCAATCACAAGCCGAGCCAGCTGTTTCACAATCCGAAATTAAAATTATTCCAATTGAACATGCTACGGCAGTATTAAATTGGGGAGATATTACTGTGTACATCGATCCGGTTGGAGGTCTAAAGGCCTTTGAAGGGCAAAAACTACCTGATTTAATTTTGATTACAGATGTTCATGGCGATCATTTTAGTCTGGAAACTCTTGAGGAATTGAATACGGATAAAGCCAAAATTATAATGCCTAAAGAAGTGGCTGACAAAATGCCACCAAAGTTTACACCTCAAATAGATGTCCTGAATAATAATGAATCCAAAGAACGATTTGGAATTACGGTTGAAGCCATCCCTATGTACAATTTAAGGGAAGAAGCTAAGGCGTTTCACGAAAATGGACGTGGAAATGGTTATGTACTGAACCTTGGTGGACAACGCATATATTTCTCAGGTGATACCGAAGATATCCCTGAAATGAGGGCATTAAAAAATATAGATAGGGCATTTATTTGCATGAACCTTCCCTATACTATGACCGAAGAAAGCGCTGCAGATGCAGTACTTGAATTTCAACCCAAAGAAGTTTATCCTTATCACTACAGGGGCAGACCCGATGTGAGTGATGTCAATAAATTCAAAGAATTGGTACATCAGGGAAATCCTGACATTCGAGTAATTCAACTTGACTGGTATCCCAATGATGATTTTTAAGAAAAGGCACTAATCAGTACCGTAATATTTTACCGGATTAACTTCTTATATTTTATTCTTTTAGGCATTATATCCCCACCTAAACGTTTCTTTTTATTTTCCTCGTACTCTGTAAAGGAACCTTCAAAGAAATATACCTGGGAATCCCCTTCAAAGGACAAAATATGAGTACAAATACGATCCAGAAACCAGCGATCGTGGGAAATTACAACGGCGCAGCCCGCGAAATTTTCCAATCCTTCTTCCAAAGCGCGCAGTGTGTTTACATCCAAATCGTTCGTAGGTTCATCCAATAGCAATACATTGCCTTCTTCCTTTAATGTCATGGCGAGGTGCAATCTGTTGCGCTCTCCTCCGGAGAGCATTTCTACTTTTTTATTCTGTTCACTTCCGGAAAAATTGAATCGGCTTAAGTAGGCTCTTGAATTCACTTGCCTCCCCCCCATCATTATCAACTCCTGGCCATCACTAAAGTTTTCCCAAATTGACTTATCTTTTTGGATATTTGAATGACTTTGATCTACGTAGGCTATTTTGGCCGTTTCGCCCACTATAAATTCACCTTTGTCCGGAGCGATTTCACCCATGATCATTTTAAAAATGGTCGTTTTTCCAGCCCCATTAGGCCCAATTACACCTACAATACCAGCTTGTGGTAATTTAAAATTTAAGTCTTCATAAAGTAATTTGTCACCAAATGCCTTGCTAACATCCTTTGCCTCTATAACATTGGTGCCAAGGCGTGGGCCATTGGGAATATAGATTTCTAATTTTTCATCAAGTTGTTTTTGATCCTGACTTAATAATTTGTCATAATTGTTGAGTCGGGCTTTTTGTTTAGCCTGTCTGCCTTTTGCACCCTGTCTCACCCACTCCAATTCCCGTTCAAGTGTTTTCTGTCTTTTGGATGCCTGTTTGCTTTCCTGTGCAAGCCGTTTGGATTTTTGATCCAGCCAACTGCTGTAATTTCCTTTCCAGGGGATGCCCTCACCCCTATCTAACTCCAATATCCACCCTGCAACGTTGTCTAAAAAATAACGATCGTGAGTAACTGCAATTACTGTTCCCTTATACTGTGCCAGATGATGTTCTAACCAATGAACAGATTCAGCATCCAAATGGTTGGTCGGTTCATCAAGCAACAATATATCCGGTTCCTGAAGAAGCAACCTGCACAATGCCACCCGTCTTCGCTCTCCTCCGGAGAGAACTGCTATTTTCATATCTGCTTCCGGAGTCCTTAAAGCATCCATGGCTAT
This sequence comes from uncultured Flavobacteriaceae bacterium, assembly GCA_963793325.1. Lineage (GTDB taxonomy): Bacteria > Bacteroidota > Bacteroidia > Flavobacteriales > Flavobacteriaceae > Eudoraea. The sequence continues at coordinate 626,101 of CAWBZU010000002.1, read as the reverse complement.
CTCCAGTTTGGTGTCCAGTTCCCAGGCATTCGAAGCATCAATTTTATCCTGCAGATCAGCTTGTTTGTCCATTAGCTTTTGCATTTTATCTGCATCCTCATACACTTCCGGCAAACCAAACATATCATTAATCCTGTTGTATTCATCCAGGACAGCAACCGTTTCTGAAACTCCTTCCTTAACAATTTCCAATACTGTCTTATTTTCATCAAGCAGAGGTTCCTGTTCCAAATAACCCACTTTATAACCTGGTGAAAACACCACATCTCCCTGATAATTCTTGTCTTCACCGGCAATGATTCGCAACAGGGTAGACTTACCCGAACCATTAAGGCCAAGAATTCCTATTTTGGCCCCATAAAAAAAGCTTAGATAAATGTTTTTGAGGACCGGGGTATTCGCATTCTTGTAGGTTTTAGTAACCCCGGACATAGAAAAAATTACTTTTTTATCGTCTGACATAAAATTAATTTGTTTTTTGGATATGAAGGGATTTAAACCCTTCCTTTTAAGGCATTAAACACCCAGGCAATAGCAAAAAAACCCAGACCTACAGAAGCAAATCCCCATCCGGCTACATCGTCATACCTAAATGCCCCGAGGGCAATCAATCCAAAGCCCACAAAAATCATAATAAAGGTAGCCCAGGCAAGGACTGTATTCTTGTTCATTCCCATGATAGTTAAAGTTAGTTTAGTTGGACCTCAAATATCGGAAAATTTAAAAGAATTTTTCAAAGTAAATGCGTAAACTTTTATTGTTCAAATGGAAAGGCTACCCCTGTTTGCTTCCTAATATAATCCATTATTCTAATTAAATCGGAAGTGTGCTTAAGCGACCAGGAGTCACTTTCCAGCTTTCCATTTCTTAAACATTGATGGACTTCTTCTATTTCATACTCGTAACCTTTTCCCTTTTTGGGTAATTCTACATTTTCTATTTTATCATCTTTTTCAATAGAATACCCCTGTGTTTCATGCCAGCGGGGAGCCAAATAAACCGTGCCTTCTGAACCGCAAATCTCCGCCTTCATTTCTGAATTGGAAGTAAGTCCGCTATACAATATGGCCTGGGCGTTTGCATATTCAAAAATCATTGAGGTCTGAATATCAACCCCGGTTTTATATAGTTTGGAAGAAGCCAGAATTTTATCCGGATAACCTAAAATAAGGTATGCCAAAAAAATGGGGTAAATTCCTATATCCAGGAGAGATCCTCCGGCCAGTTCGGGATTTAAAAGCCTGCCATTTTCGTTCCTATCAAGAGCATAAAAGGCAAAATCTGCATGTAAATATCCTACTTCTCCAATGATTCCTTCATCAATCAATTGTTTTACTTTTCTTATGGAAGGATTAAACCTGCTCCATAGTGCTTCCATTAAAAATACCTTATTCTTTCTGGCAGCGGTAATCATTCTTTCTACCTCGCCACTATTTATTCCCATTGGTTTTTCACAAAGTACGTGTCTCCCTTCGTTCATAGCCCTGATACTTAAATCAGCATGGGAAGTATGCGGAGTAGCAATATAAACGACATCCACTTCCTTACAATTGAATAATTCCTGATAACTGCCAAATGAATATTTGGCATTATTTAGTTTACCAAAGCGCCTGGCTTTTTCAATATCCCTGGAGGCAACTGCCGTGAGCTCCCCATCAGCCAGTAGTTTTAAATCATTTGCGAATTTTTGGGCAATATTTCCCAATCCCACTATTCCCCAACGAACTTTTACTTTCATATCTAACTGTTGAATTTTGTTAAAGTTAATCAATATTACTCCTTATCTTTAACCCTATTAAAGAAACCGGATACAAAGAATGGATATCAACTTCAATAAGAACGAAGATCAAAATAAATTACTGGTATCAGAGCTAAAGAAAAGGCTTGCAGATGTAAAATTAGGCGGTGGTAAAACCCGCATTGAGAAGCAGCATCAATTGGGAAAGATGTCTGCAAGAGAACGGATAGATTATTTGTTGGATGAAAAAAGTAATTCTATAGAAATTGGTGCTTTTGCAGGTGATAATATGTATAAAGAACACGGCGGGTGCCCTTCTGCGGGAGTCGTAGTTAAAATAGGATTTATTAAGGGCAGGCAATGTATAGTTGTGGCCAATGATGCTACAGTAAAAGCAGGTGCCTGGTTCCCAATTACAGCTAAGAAAAATCTCAGAGCTCAGGAAATTGCTATTGAAAACCGCTTGCCTATAATATATCTAGTAGACAGTGCTGGTGTATATCTGCCAATGCAGGATGAAATTTTCCCGGACAAAGAACATTTTGGCCGTATTTTCAGAAACAATGCCATTATAAGCAGTAAGGGGATTGTTCAGATAGCTGCTATTATGGGAAGCTGTGTAGCAGGAGGTGCCTATTTGCCTATAATGAGTGATGAAGCCCTTATTGTGGATAAGACGGGTAGTATATTTTTAGCAGGCAGCTATCTGGTAAAGGCAGCTATTGGTGAAGATATTGATAATGAAACTCTCGGTGGAGCAAAAACACACAGTGAAATAAGCGGTATAACCGATTATAAGGCAAAGGATGATAAAGATGCCCTGGATACCATCAAAAACTTAATTGATAAGATCGGGCTTCCTTCCAATGCCGGGTTCAATAGGATTAAATCTGTAAAACCCAAAGAAAATCAGGAAGATATTTACGGAATTTTACCAGGATCCCGGACCGAACAATACGATATGCTTGAAATTATTAAGCGTCTTGTAGACAGCTCAGAGTTTCAACAATACAAAGAAGGTTATGGAAAAACAATCCTGACAGGTTATGCGCGAATTGATGGCTGGGCAGTAGGTATTGTAGCCAATCAACGAAAAGTTGTTAAGACCAGTAAAGGAGAGATGCGGTTTGGAGGAGTCATTTATTCCGACTCTGCAGATAAAGCAACAAGATTCATTGCCAATTGCAATCAGAAGAAAATTCCTCTTGTTTTCCTTCAGGATGTAACAGGTTTTATGGTAGGAAGTAAAAGTGAACACGGCGGAATTATAAAAGATGGGGCAAAAATGGTAAATGCCGTTAGTAATTCTGTTGTACCTAAATTTACAGTGATAATCGGCAATAGTTATGGGGCTGGAAATTATGCCATGTGTGGTAAGGCGTATGACCCAAGACTTATCTTTGCCTGGCCGAGTGCAGAACTCGCAGTAATGAGTGGCAATTCCGCAGCTAAAGTCTTGCTCCAGATAGAAAAAGCCTCTTTAAAAAAGAAAGGAGAAAAAATAACTCCTGAAAAAGAAGCCGAACTATATGATGAAATCAAACGAAGGTATGACAGGCAGATATCTCCCTATTATGCCGCGGCCCATTTATGGACAGATGCCATTATAGATCCTCTGGACACGCGCAAATGGATTTCTATGGGTATCGAAGCTGCAAATCACGCCCCAATTGATAAAGAGTTCAATATGGGTGTGTTGCAGGTTTAGTTTCCTAAATGTTTCATTACCCTGGGTATCAGTAGTAATTCTGTTTGTCTGCCATTTACATATCTAAATCCCTCCGGACCGTAAAAACCCGCTTCTTCCAACATGATCCGGATATCTCTGTTCCATTGAGGAATATGAATAGTCGTATTCAATTCAATGGCATAAACAGTGTTGGGGTTTAGCGGATAATTTTCGCCATCGTCTTTCATAACGCCACCCTGGGAATCCCACATCCCAATAGTTGTGCCTGCAGAATGACCATACGAACCTAAAGGATGCGTATAAATTGCAGGTTGAAGTCCGGCTGACCTGGCCTGTTCCAAAGAGGTTCTTAATATTTCATTCCCTGTCCGACCACTTATCATATTCTTGGTGAGGTAGTCTTGTACCCTATTGCCATCCTGAAGACCTTTTTTCAAAAATTCCGGGGCTTCCTTCTCTCCCGGTTTAAGCACATAAGCCAGTTCCTGACAATCTGTATTTAATCTTAAATAGGTAATTCCAAAATCGCAATGCAGTAAATCTCCTGGTTGAATCACCAATTCATCAGGTCTTGCCGAAAAAGAGTAAAGATGTCCTACCAGTTCTTCATTTGAACGTTGCACATCTACTGTAGGATGGAACCAGGTCTCCAAACCCAGATCGGTTACTTTCTGGCGCATCCACCATTCTACTTCCGATGTAGTTGTAATTCCAGGGGTAATAACTTTCTCGGAAAATGCCTCATCAATAATATCATGTGTTATTGAGACCAATTGATTATATATCACCATTTCCCGTTCCGTCCTTGACTCAATCCATCTCACTGCCAATTGTTCAGCAGAAACTACACGAGAAGTATATTGCTTTGGCAAATTCTGTAAAAATTCATCATAATCCGTTTTGTCAAGACCATCTGCAATATTATGATCTTTCGAAAAGTTCAATCCAATCTTTTTTGGACTCCGCTCTTCAATCAATTGCACTAATCTTTTCCATTGATCAGGTTCTTTTTCCTTATCCCAGGCAGAAGATATATTTTTACCAACATCATATCGGGCAACGGCAAGTTTTTCAATTTTATTATTTGCTTTATCCCTATAAAACAAGAGAATAGTTCTTCTTCTTGCATTTAACCATGTTGCCGGCAACATGGTCCTTAAAACCGGGTCTTCATTATACTCACGGGATATAAGGATCCACATATCTAAACCTGACCTGTCCATTAGTTCTGGAAGGAGCACATTAAACCTTTCGTTTAAAATTTCATCAATTACTTCAGCCCTTTCTTCTTCTGAAAGAATTTGCTGGCAAAACAATTGTGAACTAAATGCGAGTATTAGGAGGCTTAGGGAGGTTTTGATAAAATGCATGGACTTCTTTATTTTATTTAATAATTAAGTAGTGAATAAAACTTTCATTTATTTTAAATAATGTCACATTTTCAGGGAAATTGAAATTAGGGTTAAAAGACTCTTAGTGAATTTCAGACTTTTATCAATGACAGACTTTTTTCTCGTATTATCTTACCATTGGTGGTATTTTCAAAAGCGGGGACATAAAAAATATCTTTCGGTTCCTCAAATTTACCCAGGTTTGCCTTAGAAATTTTGTCCTTAAGCCCTTCAATTTTTTCGCCTTCAACTATTAAAATTAATTTCTGCCCCAATTTTGAATCTGGTAAAGCGCTAATAAAAAATCTTGAAGTGATTATTGAAGCGAGTTTTTGTTCTATTTGTTCAGGAATTAGTTTTACCCCGCCTGAATTAATTACATTATCAAAACGCCCCAGCCAAATAAATTCTTTTTCCGAAATCAGGTCCACCATGTCATTGGTGATCACCGGTTCATCGCTGATGTTTGGCGCATTGATCACCAGACAATTTCTTTCATCCTTGGAAATTGTTATATCCGGCAAAATTTTAAAGGTTTCAGTATTGGACCCGCTATTGCCCTGATTTAATGCCCTTACAGCCACGTGAGTAATGGTCTCTGTCATTCCATAGGTTTCGAATATCCTTGCAGTACTATTGTTAATCAATTTTCTCAATTGGACAGATACAGGAGCACCTCCGACTATGACAGTATCAATCTTCCCGAGTTTATCTATTGAGGACTCCAATTGAAGAGGAACCATCGCGCAAAATTTATAGGACTTATTTACTTCATCCAAAGGTCTGGATACAGGGGCCACAAAATCAAGCTCCAATCCCAGCACCATTGCCCTAACAAACATCATCTTTCCTGCAATAAATGCGGTTGACAAGCAAGACAATACCTTATCCCCGGCCTGTAGCCCAAAATATTCTCCCGTAACCCTGGCCGAATTGACCATATGCCTTTTTTTTAATGCTATACCCAAGGGCATACCTGTGGAGCCGGATGTGCGTACTGTGAGTTCAGAATCGGCCGATAGCCAATCTAAAAGAAAATCCCCAATTTCCTTTTCAAAATCTACTCCTTCCTTAATTAAGCTATAAGCTACTTCTTTTAATTCTTCTTTTGAATATCCAAAACCATTAAGCTTAAATTGTGGATGTATTTTGATCGCCATTTTTAAATTATTTAGGTAATTCATCTAAATGTACAGGAGGTACAACTTTACCTGTTAATCGTTCTTTCCAGTCTGTCCACCCGTATTTTTTTGACAAAATAAGAAGTAAAATTGGATAGACTATCAAAACAGGTACAAATACTTCCCAGCCAAGTTCAGGTTCAGAAATATCTCTATATATAGAATTGGTCTGGAATGCAGTCCATTCTGCAGTTACCAAAAGTGCCGCCGTCAAATTATTTGCCGCATGAAAGCCCAGCGCCAATTCTAAACCTTCGTCCATTAGCGTAAGAACACCCAAAAATAGGCCGGTTCCAATATAAAAAACCATGACACCATATCCAATTTTAGCCACTTCAGGATTAAAAATGTGCAACAACCCAAAGAAAACAGATGTGCCTAAAAGAGGCATCCACTTGTTTTTGGCCGCAATACCCAATCCTTGCATTAAATAACCACGCATAAAGTACTCTTCAAAACTTGTTTGAATGGGAATGAGAATAAGAGCAATTAGCAATAACACCAAAAATGGGCCTGGCTGAAAATTATAAACATAGTCTTCAGGAGACATAAAGATATCCATCACTATAAAAATCCCAGAAATTGCAGCCCATAATACAAATGTGAAAGTCACTCTTTTCCAATCAATCCTTTTCCTGGAAGTGCTTAATGATAAAAAGCTTTGTTTATGTACATATTTAACAGTAAAATAAAGGGCTAGAAATCCAACTGCGAAAGTCAGCAGGGCTAGAAATAAAAATAAATTAGATCCCAATAAATTGGAAATTCCGGCCATGTCTGTTGGCAAGTTACCAGTTTGCATGGCTTTTGTAAATAAAATTAGCATCAGGGGCCCTGCCCCAATAAATTGCCAACCAATGAAGATTATCAATACCCCTACCGCATACCTCCAGAGCTCATGCAGTCCTTTATACCCCTGTTCTATGTACATAATTTGTCTATTAAATTTTGCTCCCAGTTTGAATTCTTACTGTAGATTAATTTTCCATTTTTAATGCTAAGCGGGCATTCAAAATTATTAGTAAATAAAGTTCCAGTGCCCAGACCCTGAGCCATTTTGTTGTTTAGTGTATAAGTCCACTGGGCAATGGCATTAAGACCTATATTGCTTTCCAATGCACTGGTAATCCACCATCCAATATTTAATTTTGCAGCCAAACTAATCCATTCTTTACATGCTGTAAATCCCCCCAAAAGACTTGGCTTTAAAATAATATAGTCTGGCTTTATGGTCTGTAATAAATTTTCCTTTTCCGCTAAAGTATGATGGCCAATTAATTCCTCATCAAGGGCAACAGGTAGCGGCGCGTTTTCACATAGATACTTCATCTTTAATGGAAGCCCTTGCTTAATGGGTTGCTCAATAGAATGTATATCGAAGGCGGCTAAGATCATAAGTTTTTCCAGGGCTTCGTGGGGTTCAAATGCCCCATTCGCATCTACCCTAAGCTCTATTTCATCTTTGGTAAACTTATTTCTCAAGGAGGCCAGTAGCGATAATTCTGTTTCAAAATCTAAGGCCCCTATTTTTATTTTAATGCAATTGAATCCCAACTGTATTTTTTGAGTTATCTGTTCCTGCATATATTCTTCGCTACCCATCCATATTAATCCATTAATATGGATGGGAACCTGAGATTTGGTAAACCCGGAAGGGAAAAGTAAAAAGGGGTTTTCAGAAGCGAGTGAAATGAATGCCTGTTCCACTCCAAATCTGATACTTGGATATTCCATCAAATCATCCAGGAGTCTCTCCCTTCCTAAATGTATATTCGAACAGGTCCAGGCCAGCTTGTCCTCATAGTCGGGTACATCGTCAATACTCAGACCTCTGAACAATCCGCATTCTCCAATGCCAAATTTTCCATGGTCATTCAAAATTAAAAACCAGGTTTCCTTTTTCTTAAGAATGCCTCGTGAAGTACCTCCGGGTTTTTTAAAGATCAAATCGTATTTCCTATAAAGAGCGTCCATATGAATTGGTGCCAAATTTAACCATATTTTCAATCTAAAAATTATAGAATTAAGGGAAATAATGACAAAGTGATGTTGTTAACAGGTGAAAAAAAATTAAAATTGATCCAATTACAGCTATAAAGTAAATACAAATTATATCTTGAAGTATAGAAACGCAGGTTCTTCCATTAATCAAAATAAAGGTATTTTGATTAAGTTATATATTCAACTCATATTTTTATCCAGCCCCATCTTGATGTTTGCTCAGGAAAAGGATAGTAACGATACCAGGGGTATTGAACACCTTTTTATCGAGAAGTTTGATGATTTACAGGCATTTAAATTGAGAACAGGATAACCGCAAACTTATGAGACCCGAAATTCTTTAGCCGAGCGGTGGATAAAATATCTTCAATGACTTAAAAATCCTGCAATACAGTACTTCGTATTTTTAAAACTACCCGAGGGCTGTGATCCATAAAACATTTCTGGCAGGCCCCGGTCAGGTAATTAAATTGTAATTGAATCTCCTATTGGCAGTAAATGTAACACCTTGCCCGCTTCCTTAAATTTTTTGACAGCTTTCCCATGATCGATCTCTATATAGCCAAAGGTATCATAATGATAACCTAATATCGTATTGCACGAAACAAAATCTGCGGCCATAACAGCATCTTCTATGCCCATTGTAAAATTGTCGCCGATTGGTAAAATAGCCAGGTCTAATTTATAAGTTAAAGGAATTAACTTCATATCTGTGGTCAAAGCAGTATCTCCGGCAATATAAACCTGCTTTTCTCCTGTGGAAATAATAAATCCTCCAGGTTGTCCACCATAGGAACCATCTGGAAAAGAAGAAGTATGAATGGCGTTTGTGTATTTTACCTTTCCAAAATCGAAACTCCAGCTGCCACCATGATTCATTGGATGTACTCTGAAACCCTTGGCTTCATAGTGCATGGCAATTTCATAATTACTCACTATAACCGAATCTGATCTTTTACATATGGATTCTACATCCAGAATATGGTCCTGATGTGCATGTGTAATCAGAATGTAATCAGGGTTTAAAACGGCAATATCAACCTTTCCTGCTGCTTTCTCATTGGCAGTAATAAATGGATCGATCAATAACTTAGATTGGCCTATTTCAAGCAATATGCACGCGTGTCCTAAAAAAGTAACTATCATGATGTAATGTTTAGAAGTTCAAATTTATTTAAAATTGAACCAAAAACGAACACCATCTTTAGTTTTATCAATATTTAAGGTAGATTGTAATTGATTTACCAGGCGGTTCATTAATCTGATCCCCATGGAGGAATTGGCTCTTTCTTCAGAGTCATCACTGAGTCCTATACCATTATCGGTATATTCAAAAAAACCCTGATCCCCATTCTTTCTCAAGTGGATATATATTTGTCCATCATCCTTATCTTCTGGAAATGCATATTTGAATGAATTGGATACCAACTCATTTAATATTAAACCAAAGGGAATAGCCCTGTCAATATCTAATTCAACCCCTTCAGCGTCAATAGTTATATTAATATTATGGCCTCCTTTTTTAAAAACCGATTGCACACTATTTATCAGACTCTCTATATAACCCTGCATTTCAATTACAGATAAATCATCATTCTGATACAGCTTCTGATGTATGAGAGCCATTGCCTTTACCCTGCTTTTACCCTCTTCCAGAGCTTCAATAGCTGCTTTGCTTCGAGTATTTTTTGTTTGCAAGCTCAGAAGGCTTGACACCATTTGCAGGTTATTTTTAACACGATGATGAATTTCTTTAAGTAAAGAATCCTTTTCCACCAGCGAATTCTCAATGATATGTTTCTGCTCTGCGATCAGGCGTTGATTCTTTATACTTTTTAAATAGGCATAAACTAATCCGGCAAATCCCAAAAGCGTAAAAATCAAAGAAATAAAAACGAGGTTAATTTGCTCATCCTTAGCCTGCATTTCATTTCTTGCACGTTCCATTTCCTCCTTTTGTGCATCTATCATTCTCTTGGAATTCTCTATTTCATATTTTGCAACTGTAGAAAGTTGTTGTTTCTTAAGTGAGGAGTCATTGATATTAATAGAATCATCAATTCTGACATTTTTCTTTAAGTAATAGCTGGCATTTTTATAATCCTCTATCTTATCATAATAAACTGCCAACAATCTATTTTTCTTTATAATATGTTCTATCTTAATTGGACGGAGACTTTGATTTAATATATCCTTTGCTTTTTGAAAATTTTCCAGCTGAAGGTGACAATCTGCAAGTGCCAGGCTATTTTCAATCACATCTTCCGAGTACTGCCCAATATTATTTTCCCTTATTAATTCAATACTGTTTTCTAAATAGGGTAAGGCTTCTTCAAATTGTTTGAGCTGTAAATAAGACTTTCCAATATTGCCTTCTATAATACCTTTTAAAAGTTTGGCTGCCTTTAATTCCTTTTCGCTTTTTACCTGGGTCACATCATTTAAATATACATCTACATAACCTTTGGCTTTTTTAAAATTACTTAACGCCACCGATGAAGATTTGTCCAGAAGTAAATACCGGCCAACATTATTATTGTATTCCGCGAGACCAAACAGATCACCATTATCTATGGTCTTTTTCATATCCATGATGTAATCCTCCATAGCTTTTCTGTGTAAGCCCAGATTTGAATAAATATCATAGAAGGTGATATTCTTCGTAAATCCTAAATCCCTTTTCTCCTGCCTGATCTCAACCTGCTTTCCATATAGTTGTAACTGGGAGTAGTTATTATCTATCAGGTCTAACATATACCTTTTAGTCTGGATATCCAGTTTATCCTTATCGGCGTAGAGATCATTGGCAATAGCTACACTTTTATCATAGTCCCCTAAATCGTAGTAAATTTGGGATTGCATGAGCTTGTAATTGCCTATGGCAGTTGAATCTCCAGACTTCTCTGCGGAATTGAGATAAATATTAACCTCATCCAACCAGTCATAAGCTGAGTTTTCATTATACCTGTTGAGTGTATTAAAGAAATAATCAAATCTATCTGTAACATTTTGCTTATCCTTGAATACATCTAATGCATTTTCATCCAAAGTATCCAAAACCTGCGCTCCGACACTTTGAATTAATGTTAGAAAAAATATTACTAAAAATTTACCCGGCGATTTTGCCATAACACATTAGGGAATATTTGCCAAATACTATTTTGATCTTATTATAATAATTAAGATTTATACTATAACAATAATTTAAACTTACCATTATTTCACTTCGCGTTTAAATTTTTGTTGTAAAGTAGAACGAATCTGTTGTCTACCGAGGACCTCCGTAAAAATATAGCTTCGTACCACTATATTTTCATCCTTACATTAATTACAACAAATCTGTTAATTTTCTATTGTAATTCTCAATATTAACCTAATATAAAAGGATAACACAATAAAAAAGACTATACACAAAGCATAGCCTTTTAAACTGTGATATGTTAATGATAAGATTTGGGGTGCTGTATTAGCGCTCCAAATTTATTACCTAGAAATTTAGTATTAGGGATTTTGTTGTGTAAGTGCATATTTATGTTGTGAAATCCCCTTTTTAAGTCATAATATGCATTTCACCCGATTTTTACAGCTTTTCATAGAAGGTATATTCCGGACCTTTAAGAAATCTTGAATAAATCCAAGTAGCCAAAATTAAAAAGAGCCCTGTCAACTAAGACAAGACTCTTTTACGAGAACACTATATGAAAATGAAAAAAATTTATTTATTAATTACATAGCCAAAGTATTCCAATTCTTTAGTAGTAGAAAATAATTGTTGTGAACCTGTTCAAATTTGTGGTGATTAGTCTTTTGAAGACTATCAATGAAATATGTCAGACAAGTATTCCGATCAAATAATACGGCCAATAGAAGATAAAGCCTAAGAATTCATAGCTGAAATAATAAACTCTTTAAAATCCTTTGAAATTGGGATCAGGGTATTATTTATCATAATATCCTTGGAGTTTATTGCATCTATATGATCAACATTTACGATATAGGATTTATGAGCTCTGTAGAATTTATTTTTAGGTAATTTCTCTAAATAATCTTTCAAAGGAGATCTAACCAGAAATTTCTTGTCCCGGGTATTCACCTCAAGGTAAACATTATCTGCCTTTATGAATTGAATATCTTCAAACTGAATTCGATAATAAAGATGTTGTTTTTTAACAAAAATCGAATCTTTGAGGACAGAATTAGAAACCAGCTGCTCTTCATCTTCATAGTGTTCTTTCCCTCCTTCTTTAGTCGAGTAATCAAAATTTGAAAGTGCAATTTCTATTGAAGTATATAGATCCTGCTGTTCAAATGGTTTTACCAGGTAACCATTAGGTTTAACGGTCTTGGCATTCTCTACAGTAGCCCTGTCTGAGTTGGAAGTAACAAAAATGAAGGGTATATTGTAATTCTCCCTAATATGTTTCCCGAGATCTATACCCGTTTTATCGGATGCTAAAATGATATCGATAAGAACCAGGTCAACATGATTATTTTTTAAAACCTCTACGGCCTGTTCATAAACAATGACATTATCAACAATCTCATATCCTATTTCCTCCAACATCGACTGCATGTCGTCGGCAATAATCACATTATCTTCTACAATAAGAATCTTTATAGGTTGTTCCAAAGTAAGTTAGGTATTAGTGGGTTATATCCGATCAAATTTACAAAAAATAATTATACACTATGTAAAACAAGAATCCTAACAGAAAAGTACTAAGTGCTACTTTTTTTAACTCAGGGTCAAAATTCCTTAGATTTTCTATTTTACTCACTAATTTTAAATGAACAAAAAGGGGAATAAATGCGATAAGACATATCGCACTTTTCCATGAATAGTAATGATTCCAAATAAAAATCAGCATACTAATAAAAGCGAGAATAATCAGAGTATAGTGATATAATTTACCTTTTGAAAGGCCTATTTTAACAATTACGGTATTCTTCTGTGCTTTTTTATCGGATTCAACATCTCTCAGGTTGTTTAAATTAAGTACTGCGGTACTAAGAAGCCCTATGGATACAGCAGGAAGAATGGACATTGCTGTTAAAAACTTCGTATACAAGAACATTGAACCAAGAACACTCAACAGTCCAAAAAAGGAGAAAACGAAAAGATCTCCAAATCCCTTATAGCCATATGCATTTTTGCCTACCGTATATCTGATGGCGGCCCAAATACTGACTATCCCCAGTATGACAAAAACAACCACCAACATTATATTTTCCTCCCCCTGAAAAGCAAAGTACAAGAGCAGGAAGATCAAAATAAAATTAATAACCACGGATATTCGAATACCTGACTTTAACTCACTATGGGAAAGTTGGCCACTTTGATATGCACGCATGGGTCCAATTCTATCCTCATTGTCGGTACCCTTAACACCATCTCCATAATCATTCGCGAAATTTGAAGTTATCTGGAAGCCAACTGTAGTCATTAAGGCCAGCAAAAAAATAAGTGAATCCTGATAACCGTAAATATTGCCCAATGCAGTACCCACTAGTATACCTGACAATGATAAAGGAAGGGTTCTTAAGCGGGCTGCACTTAGCCAAGCTCTAAATTTGGTCACTAATAGGGGTCTTCTATTTTTATTCGTTTTCCATCCTGATAAGAAGCGACAAATGCATCTTCGAAGCCCATTTTAACCAACTGATACCTGAAAGACCTGGCTTCTTCCAATGTTTCGAAATTTCCAAGAGAATACGAATAAAAAGGATTTGTTTTTACAAACATTGTATTTGTCAGGGATTCCGAAGCCAAGGTAAGATTGTTATCTACAAAGGATTTTACCTGAACTGAATATATTTTTTCTTTTTCTAAAAACTTCTTAGCTAAATAGAATTCCTTTACCAAACTTAATTCGTCATTCTTTTGCTGAAGATTATCTATTCTCGTTTTAACAGCATCCAGGCTGTCAATAGAAACCAATAAATTTTGATTGTCGTAGGTATTCGACCTGCTAAGTCCCGCAGTAAATGAAGTAATTGCAAGTGTCCCTATTAAAAAAAGTGCAGTGACACTGGCGAGGATATTTCTCTGGATTTTACTCCTTTTTAATTCTTTATTCTTAAACTTTATTTGATCTAATAATCGTTCATTTATAATCTGTGCTTTGTCTATGTCTTTATGCAATTCTAATAAATCGCTTTCTTCAATAAATGGCATTTTATTATAAATTTAGGGGTCCACGGTTAAAATTAAGTAAAAAGCTTATAATCAACAAAATAAATAAGTTTATTTCGGCAAAAATAAATGTTTTACCGGAACAATAAAGCACCTAATTTGTAATTGTTTAAAACTTTTGATACTTATTGCACTTTAAACACGATAGATACCATCGATTTTTATTTCAATTTTTCTATCTCTGTAAAGGGATCCAATGGCCTTTTTAAAAGTTTTTTTACTCATTCCGAACATCTCCTGTATTTCCTCGGGAGAGGATTTATCGTGCAGGGAAATATATCCTCCTGCTAATTCTAACTGCTCAAATATCTGATTGGCTGCCGGCTCCAGACCCGAATAACCAATGGGCTTTAAAACAATATCGATCTTATTGTCTTTACGAATTTTCTTCACGTAACCTTTCAGTGTTGCACCAACTTTAATAGGCTGAAATACTTCATTTGCAAAGACCAATCCCTGATATGTATTATTTATTATTACATCCCAGCCCAGTTCAGATTGTCTGCTTACCAATAGATCTACCTCTTCATTAGGTGTAAGGGATATATCTTCACTCTTCACAAATTTATTCAATCTGGACGAAGCCACTAACCTGAATGTCTTTTCATCCAGGTAACAAAAAACCACATAACTATTGCCTTCATTCATTTTGGTTTGCTGTTCCCTAAATGGAACCAGCAAGTGTTTTTCCAATCCCCAATCCAAAAAAGCACCAAAATCATTTACCTCAGCAACTCTAAGGTATCCAAATGTATTCCTTTTAATGAGCGGATGCAGCGTTGTGGCAATAGGGCGTTCTTCATTATCAAGGTAACAAAATACATTAATGTCGTCCCCTATTTTAAAATTGGCAGGAACATATTTAGAAGGAAGTAATAAATCATCCACGTCATCGTCACCCAGAAATAGTCCTACTCCGGTTTCTCTTAGAATTTTTAATGTATTATAATTTCCTAATTCTATCATGAATTGTTTTATACAAGGTCCAAAAAAACCGCTCTTTTGAAGAACGGCTTTTATTGTGTACTAATTATAAACAGACTCTTTTTTAAAGTGCTTTGCCAACATATAATAGACTACGGCACGATACTTATTTCTTTCAGAAGTGCCATATGTGTTAATAACACTTTTGATACCTTCCATTAAATCAGGGCCATCTGAAAGACCTAATTTTTTTAATAAAAAATTGTTTTTTACGGTTTCTAGTTCGGTATTGTCCGTTCCGGACACTTTAGAAGAATCGGAATTATAGATAGCAGGACCAAGACCAATGGTTACTTTTGTAAGTAATTCCATATCCGGATTTTCTCCAAATCTACCCTTAATATGAGCTGCATATTGTTCAATAAGATGGTCCCTTTTATTGCTCATAATTTTAGTAATCTTTATGGAGTTTAATAATCTTCTAAGATATGAAATCAAAATATTCAAGCAAAATTTTATCATTCATTAATCGAGGGGTTTTAACCTCCAGAAGTAATGGAGAATGAGAAGGCAAATAAAAATCTGACAAAGCAGCTTTTAAAGTTGCAGCATCCGTAGCTTCGAGATGCTTTATTTTGTATAAAGCGCAAAGTTTTTTCAACTCTAAATCCTGGACAGTCTCAAAATAAGTCTCAAAATCCTTAGAGTTTTCCATACCCGGTAAGATTCTGAAAATCCCCCCACCACCGTTGTTGATAACTATTATTCTTAAATCATTCCTCTTATATGAATTCCATAATCCGTTACTGTCATAGAAAAAACTCAGATCACCTGTTATCAGCAAGGTTGGATTCACAGAATAAATTGAAGAACCAATTGCGGTGGAAGTACTCCCGTCAATTCCACTTGTTCCCCTGTTACAATATACCTGAATAGAAGTATCCAAATCAAATAATTGAGCATATCTTACCGTTGAACTATTTGCCAGTTGTAACTGATAATTTTTTGGGATTCCGGCACAAATAATGTGAAAAGCCAAAAAATCCGTAAATGGAATTTCATTTAAATAATCTTTTCTTCTTTTTTTATATTTAAGTTTTGCATTATTCCATATCTGATAGTAGTTGCTCTGCACTTCAGATGTATGCTTAAAAAGGTTTTCAAAGAACCCATTCTCATCTGTTTTAATGTGCATTGAAAGGCTAAAAAAAGTATCATAGGCCTTTTTAGAATTTATATGCCAGTGATGTTTAGGTTGATATTTTCGGAGAAATGCTTTAATCTTTTTAGAAACTATAAGGCCTCCTAGTGTAACCAATAATTCCGGTTGTAATTCCATAAATTGCAATTCCGCTTTCTTTGATTTTTCAATAGGCGCAATAATACTATCGATACTCGGGAAGAAATTTGGATGATGTACGTTTGAAGTAACCTCCGTAAATACAATTGCCGAATTATCATTCGCCAGAGTATTTAAATACTCTTTATGAATTCTTCCTGGTTTATTTACCCCGATGATAAACATTTTCTTTCCACATGCATTCCATATGCGTGAGAGTTCTACCCAATTTATCTTCTCAATGCTATTCTCCGGAATTATAGGAGTACAATGTGGTGTCAGATCCAAATTCTCCAAAGTGTCATATAAAGGTTCCTCAAAAGGGATATTAATATGTACGGGGCTGTTGCTGATAATTGCAGAACGCAGGGCTTTGTTCAGCTCAGCATCATTGTAATTTTGTATCTGAATCTGTAATCTTTCTGGTGTGGAATTTTCCAAAAACAAATCGTTTCCATACCTTTTTAAGTTAGTATAGGCATGTGTGATATCTTGTTTCAAGTTAGCTGTATAGCCAATATGCCTTTCAAATAAAGATTCCTGTCTAATGGTCTGACCATCCCCAATATCCACTTTATAGGCTGGCCTGTCTGCAGAAATGACAATAAGGGGTATATCACTGTAAAAAGCCTCTGCCACAGCAGGATAATAATTCAAAAGGGCACTTCCGGACGTACAAACAGCCAGCACTGGTTTTTGCAAATGCTGGGCCATGCCCAAAGCAAAAAATGCTGCGCTTCGCTCATCGACAATGCTGTAGCAGTTAAAATATGGATCGCCCGTAAAACCAATAATTAATGGGGCATTCCTTGAACCCGGTGAGATTACAACGTTCTTAATACCCCTTGATTTACAATGGAAAACAACGGATTGAGCCGAAGGAATACTAGAATATTTCATAGGCATTTCAAAAATACAACGGAACAATGTGTAAATCCAATCAATTTACTTAATTAAATATCATATTAAGCATGGTTTCGCTTTTATGAACGGTTTCTATCCATTCCTCTTCTGCATTGGAAGCAGATGTAATTCCACCACCGACATAAAGGCATGCGGAATCCTCTTTTAGTTGCATACAACGAAGGTTTACAAACAGATGCGAGGTATCTCTTTTACCAATATTTAATTCGCCTAAAAAACCAGTATAAAATTCCCTTTTATAATTTTCATGCCTCCTGATAAATGACTTTGCTTCCTCTACGGGAATGCCACATACTGCAGGTGTGGGATGCAATACATTAATTATGCTTCTTAAATCCAGTTGGCCAACCGTACCCGAAATTTTCGTTTTCAGGTGCCATAAATTACCAGCCCTTACGGAATTCGCTTTGTCAATTGACAAATCCGGGATGTAACCCCGCAACTTTTGGACTATATGATTGGTAACCATATCCTGCTCTTGCAATTCTTTACTTCCCCATTGTGGTTTATCTGTGGTTTTAATTTTTTTTGTACCTGCAAGGGACATGGTTACAAAGGTGGAATTTTGCTTGAGAATTAGTAACTCAGGAGTTGCTCCTATCCATAAACCTATTTTAGGGTGGTACCAGAAATAACAAAATGCATTGGGATAAGAAATGAGAACCTTGTTAAAGATTTGAATAGGTGAGCAATTAATAGGCACTACTATTTTTCTAGACAGTACTACTTTTTTAATTTTTTTATTTTCTATTTCTTTTATCCCCTTATTAACAATTTCAATATGGTATTCCCTGCCCTTTTCTCCGGTCAATGGCAATTTTGGGTTTTCAAATTCTAAATCACAAATTTTATATGTTTCTGATAGGATCTGGTCCGGGCTAATTAGCACGGCAGGATCCTCCATATCAAAAGGTGCAAAAACAAACCCTGTTTCGGTAAAGTCGGTTACATGATGCAGCTCTGCATCATTTTGAAGTATAGAAATTACAGCATTTGAATTGGGTTTTCTATAGGCAACCACAGGCAATTCATTTTTCCAGTGAGTTTCAATTACGCCAATCAGAGCCAAAGACATATTATGTTTTAGATAGGGCAATAGTAGTTAACTTACATACGGTAATGAGACGGTCATCTATATCTGTTATTCTGATATCCCATAATTGCGTTGTTCTCCCTTTATGGATAATGGTCGCCCTGGCGAAGACCTCACCTTCACTTATACTCTTTACATGATTTGCTGATATTTCAATACCGCGCACAAAATATTTTTGACCATCCAGAAACACATAGGAAGCAGCACTGCCAACGCTTTCAGCCAAAGCAACAGTAGCTCCGCCATGCAGCAAACCATCTGGTTGATGAACTTTTGAAGTCACCGGCATTTTGGCTACAAGATAATTTTCACCTACATCAACAAATTCAATTTCCAAGGTTTCCATTAAAGTATTTTTACAGATATCATTGCAAACCTTAAGTATTTTCGCCTTGTATTCGTCCATAGAATTAATTTTTCGTAAAATTAAGCATTCAAATTCAACTAATTACTATACAAATAATATGAGTCATAAACCTTCAGAAAAATTGGTCAGGTATACCACCACCAACAGCTATGAAACATTAAATGGCTTTACACCTGAAACCAAATACGTATGGATAGTATTTCATGGGATAGGGTATCTGAGCAAGTATTTTCTTAATTATTTTGATGAACTAAATCCTTTGGAAAATTACATAATTGCACCACAAGCACCTTCAAAATATTATTTAAATAATCAATATAAACATGTAGGATCCAGTTGGTTAACAAAAGAAAATACTGCTATTGAAATTAATAATAACCTCAACTACCTTGATGCCATATTGAAAGAAGAAAATTTCCCATCAACCTGTAAGCTGTTTATTTTTGGATTTTCACAGGGGGTTTCAATGGCCGCGAGATGGGTGGCATTGCGTAAAATCACATGTCATCATCTGGTACTCTATGCCGGAGGCATCCCGGAAGAGCTCAGTGCAAAGGATTTTGAACATTTTGGAATCACAACTCAAGTAACAGTCATTATTGGTAGTCAAGATGAATATATTACAAAGGAGCGCTTAGCAATTGAGAGAAAAAAAAGCCTCACTATTTTTAGCGGGAAGGCTAAAGAACTTATTTTTGATGGAGGTCATGTGGTTAAAAAGGAACTTATAAATAGTTTGAATTAATGATGAAATCAATAATTCTGGAAAATGAACGGGTTAGGCTCTCACCCCTGACTCTTAAAAACTATACCAACCTCCTGCCGGTAGCTAAGGAAGATAAACTTGTTCAATATTCTCCTTCTGATATTGAATCTCCTGCTGCACTCAAAACTTATGTTGAAATTGCACTTGATCAGCAGGAAAAAAAAAGCTCTATTCCCTTTATTATCTACGATAAAAAAGCCATGGCTTTTGCCGGAAGCACCAGATACATGAATATGGATTATACAAACAAGGTTTTGGAAATTGGTTCTACGTGGATAGGTAAAAAATTTCAGGGCACCGGCCTTAATTCAGAAATGAAACATCTTTTGCTTAGCTATGCCTTTGATGTACTTGGATTTGAAAAAGTAGCCTTCAGAATTGACGAGCGAAACCTGCAATCCCGAAAAGCTGTGGAAAAGGTTGGGGCAGTACTGGAGGGAATTCTCAGGAAAAATGTGTATTTATTAGATGGGTATAAAAGGAATACCTGCTGCTATGGAATATTAGCTAATGAATGGAAACAATTTCTTCTCTCAGAGAAAAAAATAAAAGTATGAAGCAGCTTATTTCAACTATTAATCTTTTGGTAAGGGATTATGACGAGGCGATTGAATTTTACACTCATAAATTGCAATTTCTAAAAACCGAAGACACTAAAATGGAAGGCAGCAAGAGATGGGTTACCATAGCTCCCAACAGTGATGATTCCTGCTCGCTTCTTTTGGCTAAGGCTACCGGAGCAAAGAAATTAGCTGCTGTAGGAAATCAAAGTGGCGGCTGTATTTAACTGTTTTTAAAGACGAATGTCTCTTTTGGAGAGATAATCATAAATGAACACTTCAGGAGTTAATTTTGTGCGGCCTCCCCGTCAGGAAACCTATGGCACTGTTGCCGTTTTTGAAGGTCTCTTTGGCAACTTATGGGATTTAATTGAAAACACTTAAGTGTAAACCTGCTACTCTTCGGTTTTTATTATTTCATCCTGAAAGTAAGTAATACTACGTGTGGTAAAATGGTTCATAGGTGTAATAATCTGTTTAACCCAATTGCCTTCCTTTTTCCCATCAAATTGGTAAATAAATTCTTTGGTATTAGTAGATTTTTCATTTTTTGACACTTCTTTTAACAGCATACCAGATTCATCATAGGTATAGTTAACATCTTTGCTGCCAACAAATGACTTCTCAGATTCATCGTAATTAAATTCCCTGACGGAGGTCAATCTATTGTCCGGATCATAAATATGTTCCTGCGCCTTGCTGGGCATCCCATCAAGAAATTCTTTGGTGAGAACAATTTTGCTCTTAAGGCCTTTACGGCTCTTTTTAAAAGAAGTTCTTATTGATTTTAGAATTAAACCATTCAAAAGGTAAGTAACTGTCGTTTCGCCCAAATAATTACTATATTCAATACTGGTCTCATCTATTCCCTCATTATTGGATCTGATAATTTTAATTAGATTTCCATCTGAACTGTAATGATATTCATAGATATCCAGTGCCACACCGGCATAGGAAATAATTTTTTCTGTTACCTTTTTGGTATGGGTAGTGTCAACTTCGTAAAAATGCGCAATTGAGGTTTGTTTATCAAATTGCCCCTCGCGATAAATTTCATCGCGCTTTTCCTTCAACTGAC
Organism: uncultured Flavobacteriaceae bacterium; assembly: GCA_963793325.1. GTDB lineage: Bacteria > Bacteroidota > Bacteroidia > Flavobacteriales > Flavobacteriaceae > Eudoraea. Next base: position 604,856 of record CAWBZU010000002.1, on the reverse strand, counting down.
CATTGTAATATTTGTAGTACGTAATATCATAATCGTTTTCATTATAACGGGTAACATTTTTGGTGAGAAAACCTTCCCTATTGAATTCAAACTCTTCTTTGCCATAGTCTGTACTAATCAGACACGACTTTACTTCACCCCTAAGGTCAAAATCTTTTAGTGTAAACATTTGTGGTTCCTGACCAAAAGTCTGAAATGGTAAAAAGAAAAGCACTAAAACCAATATAAAATGAAAGATATGTGCTGTGTAGTTTTTTCGCATTGAGACAAAATTACTTTTTTATAATGCAACATAAAAACAAATAGTGTTGAGAAAATAAAAAAGGGCGGAATAACCGCCCTTCACTTTTTGTTATATCTTACCCTTTATTTTACCTCTTCAAAATCTACATCTTCTACATTATCTCCTTCTTTTACATCTTCAGAAGCAGTATCTTCTCCATTTGGTGATGCTCCGGGTTGCTGTGTTTCAGCCTGTGCCTTATACATCTCTTCAGATGCAACCTTCCAGGCCTCATTTATTTTATCCAGTGCAGACGCAATTACGGCAACATCTTTGCCTTCATAAGCCGTTTTAAGTTCCGCTAAAGCATCTTCAATAGGCTTTTTCTTGTCTTCAGATAATTTATCTCCAAATTCTTTTAATTGTTTTTCTGTCTGAAAGATCATGCTATCTGCTTCATTCATCTTGTCTGCGGTCTCTTTTGCCTTTTTATCAGATTCAGCATTGGCTTCTGCCTCTGCCTTCATTTTCTTGATTTCCTCCTCGGTAAGTCCGGAAGAAGCTTCAATTCTGATATCCTGAGTCTTATTGGTGGCCTTGTCGGTTGCCGACACCTTTATTATACCGTTAGCATCTATATCAAAGGCTACCTCAATTTGTGGCACACCCCTTTGAGCAGGTGGAATCCCATCCAAATGGAATCGGCCAATGGTCTTATTATCGGCTGCCATCGGTCTTTCCCCTTGCAGCACATGAATCTCAACTGATGGCTGATTATCCGCAGCAGTTGAAAATACCTGTGATTTTTTTGTCGGAATAGTGGTATTTGCTTCTATTAATTTGGTCATTACACCTCCCATAGTTTCAATACCAAGTGATAGAGGGGTAACATCCAAAAGCAGTACATCTTTGACATCTCCGGTAAGAACACCTCCCTGGATAGCAGCTCCAACGGCCACTACTTCATCCGGGTTCACACCTTTTGATGGTTTTTTGCCAAAGAATTTTTCCACAGCTTCCTGAACCGCTGGAATCCTTGTAGACCCTCCTACCAATATTATTTCATCAATATCACTTTTTGAAAGTCCGGCAGCTTTTAATGCAGTTTCACAAGGTTTGATGGTACGTTTAACCAAATCCGAGATTAGTTGTTCAAATTTCGAACGAGTCAATGTTTTTACCAGATGTTTAGGTCCTGAAGCTGTCGCAGTTACATAAGGAAGATTAATTTCGGTTTGTGCAGACGTTGATAATTCAATTTTAGCTTTTTCCGCTGCCTCACGTAATCTCTGTAATGCCATTGGATCCTTTCTTAGATCAATGCCTTCTTCAGTATTAAATTCATCTGCCAACCAGTCGATGATTTTTTGATCAACATCATCTCCTCCCAAATGTGTATCTCCATCTGTTGACAAAACTTCAAAAACTCCATCTCCCAATTCCAACACAGAAACGTCATGAGTACCGCCACCAAAATCGAACACTACAATTTTCTGATCCTTGTGCTTCTTGTCCAGACCATAGGCCAAAGAAGCCGCAGTAGGCTCATTAATAATACGTTCAACCTTAAGTCCTGCAATTTCTCCTGCTTCCTTTGTTGCCTGTCTTTGAGCGTCATTAAAATAAGCAGGAACTGTAATTACAGCAGAAGTAACGGTTTGTCCTAAATAATCTTCAGCCGTTTTCTTCATTTTTTGCAATATCATTGCCGAAATCTCCTGTGGAGTATACAAACGTCCATCAATATCAACCCTAGGGGTATTATTGTCTCCTTTTACTACTTTATAAGGAACTCTGTCAACTTCTTTCTGACATTCTGAGAATTTATTACCCATAAATCGTTTGATAGAATATATGGTATTATGCGGATTGGTAACTGCTTGTCTTTTAGCAGGATCTCCTACCTTAATCTCACCACCTTCCACAAACGCAACAACAGAAGGGGTAGTACGCTTACCTTCCGCATTGGGAATCACAACAGGCTCATTACCTTCCATTACTGAAACACATGAGTTTGTTGTTCCTAAATCTATTCCTATAATCTTACTCATCTATTTTATTTTATAAGTTAATATTTATCAATGTTTCATGTTTCATTGGAAATTTAAATGACAAACAGCATGCCAACCGGGAAAAACTGACAGGATGTCATTCCATCAATAAATTAAATAAAGAGTTTTTAGATTGAAATCTTAATTGTAGAACCTATAAAGTAAAAGACTTAAAGCATTTTCAGATCTAATTACAGCCTTCCCGTCGCCTGGTATCTATGATATAAATAATCTTCCAGACCCCTTCTTTTTTGTGCAATTGAAATGAATTTACCCCACAATGACTCAATGCATTGTTGATCCAAAATTCATAAATAGTCCAGGCATTGGCCATATCGCCATCAACCTTAATCTCATAGGATAGTAATTTTTCCTGAAATTGAGTTGTATCTGGAATGCTGACAATAGATTTTAAGAATTGATTGAACTCAGAGGTTTTAACAACACTTACCCCTTCTTTATTCGGGCCAATTGTTTGCATAATAATATCCGGGCTGACAGTATTTTTTATCACCATGGAATCCTGATTGTGAAATCCATTGAAAAATGTATCAATGGTATTCTTTACTGAATTTTTTTCATTATCCTGCCCATGTATCAGACTATAGCCAAAAATTAAAAGTATACAGATTATATTTCTCATTGTATATTGGTTTTAACATTTATAGCCAAAATAAGGAATAATTTAAACACATTGGATAGCTCCGAACATTTGAACAAAACTCCTTACATTTATCACGCCAAACAGTTAGTTATGTCTATTTCTAAGAAAGAATACAAAAGAGTTACCGTAAAATCATTGGTAGAAATGAAAAAGCAGGGAGAAAAAATTTCCATGTTAACTGCTTATGATTATTCTATGGCAAAAATTGTTGATGCTGCCAATGTCGACGTAATATTGGTTGGGGACTCCGCCAGCAATGTAATGGCGGGTCATGAGACGACTTTACCAATAACACTTGACCAGATAATTTACCATGCTTCATCTGTTATTCGCGCCGTTAACCGGGCCCTGGTAGTAGTTGATATTCCTTTCGGAAGTTACCAAAGTGATCCTAAAGAAGCTTTGCGCTCGGCTATCAGAATAATGAAAGAGAGTGGTGCTCACGCCGTAAAAGTAGAAGGTGGTATTGAAATTAAAGAATCTGTAAAACGAATACTAAATGCAGGTATTCCTGTTATGGGGCATCTGGGTTTAACCCCGCAGGCTATCTATAAATTTGGCACCTACACAGTAAGGGCTAAAGAAAAAGATGAGGCGGAGAAACTATTGGAAGATGCTGAGATGCTTGAAAAACTTGGATGCTTTGCCATTGTCCTTGAAAAAATTCCAGCCCTGTTAACAAAAAAAGTGTCTGAGAAAATTTCCATTCCGACCATTGGAATAGGTGCTGGCAAATATGCGGATGGCCAGGTGTTGGTTATCCATGATCTTTTAGGTATGACACATGAATTCAATCCGAGGTTTTTACGAAGATATATGAACCTGTATGAGGATATGGGAAATGCCATATCCAACTATGTAAATGATGTAAAAAGCCGAGATTTTCCAAGTGATGATGAACAATATTAAAATCTGTGGACACAAGAACTAAGACCAGCCCCGAAAATCTTCAGGTATTATACGAGGACAACCATATTATTGTGGTCAACAAAAGACCAGGCGATATTGTTCAGGGAGACAAAACAGGGGATGTTCCGCTAAGTGAAATTGTAAAACAATACATTAAAAAAAAATATAACAAACCAGGGAAGGTTTTTTTGGGGGTAGTACACCGAATAGACAGGCCTACTTCCGGTATTGTACTATTTGCCAGAACCTCAAAAGCACTTTCCAGGTTAAATGATCTATTTGCAGAAAAATTAGCTAAAAAAACATATTGGGCAATTGTCAAGAATTATCCAAATAAAGAACATGGCACACTGGAACACTGGCTTTTTAGAAATCCAAAGCAGAATAAATCCTATGCCTATCCCAAAGAGGTTCCCAATAGTAAAAAAGCGGTTTTAGATTATCAGGTTTTAAAGAAGCTCAATAATTATTACCTACTTGAAATTGATTTAAAAACAGGAAGGCATCATCAGATTCGGTCTCAGCTTGCAGCCATAAACTGCCCGATTAAGGGAGATTTAAAATATGGATTTGACCGCAGCAATAAAAATGGAAGTATACATTTGCACGCCAGAAGCATAGAATTTTTGCATCCTGTTGGAAAGGAACCTCTATCATTGACAGCACCACCTTTAGAAGACCCAATTTGGAATGCCTGTTTATGATCATTCATTTCCTCAGGAAAGGATAAATCCACTGGATTTATTAACGGGTCGTTGACAATGCTTTTTCCCGAATGATCTGCATTACAGGTTTATTTTGTAAATGACTTTCCAACCAGGAGAGTATATCTAAATAAAGAAATGCTCGTTTTTCATAAGGATGATCTTCATATTTTTTCAACTCATCGTATAAACTTTGGAATTCCGCTTTCAATTCATGAGGATAAATATCTCCCAATTTCCTTAAGAATTTAATCATTTCCTTTTGTACTGCGCCCAAATCATTCATCTTTAGTAAAAATTTATAAGTACTCTTTAGCTGAATTTCAAGATGGTAGTCCATTCCAGCTTCATAATGAGCCACTAAACTTAAAACTCGGGCAAAACACATAAGATCTTCTCGCATCTTCAGATTTTTATTATCGATGATCTTCTTTAAATATTTAATACATGTTTTGTTATCTCCAATTCCAAAATACAGGCAGGCAATTTTATAATAAAATATCATAATATGGTGCTGGTCTATACGATCACTGTGTTTGGCAATGCCGTATTCAATTATTTTAACCAGGTATAACCCTTTATCAAATGTACCTTCCAGGAAATGCAGGTTCAGCTTATTCGAGTATATATAAAGGAATGCCAGGGATGCAATATTGTCATTTTTAGGGAAATCCTGTTCCCCAACAATAGACTCCATCTTTTCCAGGGTCTCTTTAAATTGAGAGCTGTATTTTACATAAAACAATGATTCCAGTAAATAATGATTCCCCTTCAAAAAGAAAACCGGATTTAAATAGATCATTTTTTTGTTCTCATAGAACAGATCTACCCATTTACTTGAATATTTATAGCATGACAGGAAGTCCTGAATCAAAAAACTATACCATAAATGCGCTTTGTACAACCATAACCTTTCTCTAAAACCCAGATCGGACATATTATATTCGGGCAAATTGGTTGCGAAATAACGCCTTACCCTTTTCAAGTCCTGATCATTTCGTACATAACCCACTTTTAACATCATACCATACAATTGAAGTGAAAGGTTAGAAAGTTTACTGGTCATTACGTTTTGCTCTGATAATTTCCTGGCTTGTTCTGCCAGTTCATCAGCTCTGTCTGGTATACTTCTGGTAATATATTGTGTTTCTATTATTTTTTCTAATTCCACAATTTCATAAGCAATATTTTTCTCTTCATTATCTATGGCTACACCTTTAGCTTTATCCAGAATCTTTAAACTTTGCTTGTACAACCCTTTTTGATAAAGGATAGTAGCGAAATCTAATTGTTCCCTTATCTGTAACCTGATATTTTGATTAACAGGGTTTAACCTTAAGCTTACCAAAACCTGTTTATACAAATGTGCTTTTAAATTAGACAGCTGTGTTTTTTTGACGATTCCACTCTCTAATATCAGCTTTTCATCATAATTTTTGAGTTTGTCCAGTAAATTAAAAAGTGCAAGAAATTTGGCATCAGTATTTACCCCTAAGCGACCTACATAAAGCTTAAACTGTCGCTTTTCCGATTTAGAAAGGGATTTAACTAAAACAAACAATGCATCTTTATGGGGATTTGTCATCGTAAAAAATATTATTTATATATTTGATTTTCAATGATTTATGAATGCTAAAAAGTAAATTAACATTGTAAATGATTCTTTAGTACCAAAGCTATTCACTTTCCTAACTATATATTCGTAAAGCGACTAAAATTATGCAAAAATTATGAGTAAAGATAAGGTAGACATTTTTGATACTACGCTTCGGGATGGGGAACAAGTTCCTGGTTGTAAACTGGATTCCAAACAGAAGCTCGTAATTGCGGAACGCCTTGACCTAATGGGGGTCGATATCATTGAAGCCGGGTTTCCAATTTCGAGCCCGGGGGATTTCAAATCTGTGCAGGAGATTGCAAAAATTGTAAAGAGAGCCACTGTTTGTGGATTGACAAGGTCTGTTAAAAAAGATATCGAAGTAGCTGCCGAAGCCCTCAAACATGCTAAAAAACCAAGGATTCATACTGGTATAGGAACATCTGATTCTCATATAAGATTCAAATTTAATTCAACTCGTGATAAAATATTGGAAAGGGCAGTTTATGCAGTGAAATATGCCAAAACTTTTGTTGAAGATATTGAATTTTATGCCGAGGATGCCGGAAGGACGGATAATGAATACCTGGCAAGAGTTTGCGAAGCTGTAATTAAGGCGGGAGCTACTGTACTAAATATCCCTGATACCACGGGATATTGCCTCCCCGAAGAATACGGCGCAAAAATGAAATACCTAAAGGAAAATGTAAAGGGAATTGAAAAAGCTAAACTTTCTTGTCATTGCCACAATGATCTGGGGCTCGCCACTGCAAATTCAATTGCCGGTGTTATAAATGGAGCCAGGCAGATAGAATGTACTATTAATGGGATTGGTGAGAGAGCGGGAAATACCTCCCTCGAGGAAGTCGTGATGATTTTGAGACAACACCCTCATCTTAATCTGGATACCGGTATAAACAGCAAATTATTATACAGTACCAGCCAAATGGTATCAAATAAAATGGGGATGCCTGTTCAGCCTAACAAGGCCATTGTCGGTTCAAATGCTTTTGCTCATAGCTCAGGAATACATCAGGATGGAGTGATCAAGAAACGAGAAACTTATGAAATCATTGATCCTGAAGATGTCGGGGTTAACGAATCCTCAATTGTTCTTACTGCAAGAAGTGGCAGGGCTGCATTGGCATACCGGGCAAAAAAAGTGGGTTATGAACTCACCAAGGTCCAATTGGATAGTGTTTATATTGAATTTTTAAAATTTGCCGACCAGAAAAAAGAAATTGTTGATAGTGACATCCACCAAATAATTGAAGCAAGTCCAATCAATATTGAAAGTATCGCTTAGATGAATCTTAGAATTGCACTTTTACCCGGAGACGGTATTGGACCCGAAGTAACTGCTCAGGCTGTTAAATGTCTTCAGGCTGTGGCGGAGACTTTTGGTCATCAATTTAAGTTTGAAGAGGCTTTAGTAGGTGCTGCAGCGATAGATAAAATCGGAAACCCACTGCCAGATCCCACTCTGAAATTATGCAAAGTTTCTGACGCCGTATTATTTGGGGCAATAGGCGACCCAAAGTACGACAATGATCCCAGTGCCGCAGTCAGACCTGAGCAGGGACTGTTAAAATTAAGGAAAGAACTGGGGCTTTTCAGCAATATCAGGCCGGTAAAAGTATTCCCTACCCTAATTGATAAATCTCCATTAAAGAGAAAAATTATACGTGGTACCGATTTTGTTATTTACCGTGAATTAATCGGCGGGATTTATTTTGGCGAAAAAAAATTAAGTGAAGACGGTACAGTCGCTTCTGACCTCTGTACTTATTCTGAAGCAGAAATTAGCCGTATTGCTCACAGGGCATTCAAGGCAGCCAAAACAAGAAGAAAAAAATTAACTCTTGTTGACAAGGCAAATGTCCTGGAATCTTCAAGATTATGGCGAAGAGTGGTATCAAAAATAGGCGAAAGTTATCCTGAAATTACTTTGGAATTTTTGTTTATTGATAATGCTGCCATGCAACTTATTCTTAATCCAAGTCAGTTTGATGTCATTCTTACCGAAAATATGTTTGGCGATATACTTTCAGACGAGGGAAGTGTAATTGGAGGGTCTATTGGCCTGCTGCCTTCAGCATCCGTGGGAGAGAATAACGCACTTTTTGAACCAATACATGGTTCCTATCCTCAGGCTAAGGATAAAGATATTGCCAACCCAATAGCTTCTATTTTATCCGCAGCAATGCTCTTAGACCATTTTGGACTCGATGAGGAGTCCCGGGCAGTCGTCATTGCGGTACTTAAATCGATGAAAAATGAAATTGTCACACCGGATCTGGATAAAAACAGCAAATACGGGACAAATTATGTTGGTGATTATATTTCAGGAAACATCAGGGAATCAGATGATTACCTAACTATCAACAGAGAGAATATTTGGTTGGGAAAATCTACTATAATTTAACAGGTCTCCTTTGAATACCTGACTTTTCTAGTTGTAACACCAATTTATTCTTCTTTTAACAGTTCAACATATTGGTCAAATTCCTCTTTAAAATCAATATACTTCTGCCCCGTGGCCGGCCCGTTAAATCCAGTATGAACCTTTCGTACTTTCCCCTTTTTATCTATAAAAATTGTGGTAGGGTATGCTAAAATATGATTTAGCATGGGCAGTTTTTCATTGGCATTGATTTTACTGGAACTGCCATATTGCGCAAGAAGAATCGGATATGGAACACCTACTCTGCTTTCTAGTCTTTCAATTCCCTTAAAAGCAAGTTCTTCTGTTTTTGCATACTCAAAAGCCAATGCAATTACCTCAAAATCAGTATGTTTTATGGATTTTACATAATCTGACAAAAATCTGGTCTCATCTAGACAATTTGGACACCAGGTTCCCATTAGTTGAACAACTACTACTTTACCTTTAAATCTGGAGTCATCCAATGAAACTATCCCGCCTTCGGAATTTGGAAATGAAAACTGCAATTTTTCATATCCCTGATTCAAAAACGTTAATGATGCTTCATCCGCTAATTCAAAATCTTCATTCCTAATGGCAATAAATGGTTCTTTAAAGTGGTTTCCAGAATAAAAAGTACCACTCAAACTACTATCTGTAGCTTTCGCTGTAAATAAAAAGGCATGTGCCCCATCAAAAGCAGAGACTTTCAGGCTGTCTCCATTCACTACCCCTTCCAGGTATCTATAGTCACCAGTTGTTGTCCTAAAAGTGCCACTAACCTCGTTGCCAACCTGTGTAAAAATCCCCTTGGCCATATATTCATCTTTCGTATCCGGGCTGAATTTGGCCTCCCATATACCCGAAACATTAACTATTGAATTTGCTGTCGCACGAAATCTGGTGCTATCCCCAAATACCGCATAAAACGGTACAATTCTATCCAGGCTTTCCTTTATAAACTCCCCTCTTATAATCGAATCATTAAATGTTCCTGAGATATAACCTTCAAATATGGGCATTTGAATTTTTATGCTGTCATTTCGGATTTCAATTTCATCAACAACAACAGTCTCTCCGAGATTATATATTTCCATTACATAACGGGATTCATTTTTGTTCACCGTAAAGTTAAAAGGAAGCACTTCTTTGTCCATGACTTCCAGTTGGGCTAGCCACATTCCTTCCCTGAGTAATCCCTTTTCCTTAGTGTTGCAGGAAATAAACGTAAAAATCAGAAGAAAAATATATAGAAATATTCTCATTAAATCACCTGTTTTATCAAGTGCGAAATAACGATTAAAAACCTGTTTTAAAAAATAAAGCTTTTCGGCTCTTTGGATATTGAATGTATAAGACCTTTGTTTTATCTTTGAAGGCTAAAACTAGCCAATGAAAATTTCCTATAACTGGTTAAAACAGTTTCTTAAACTCAATTGGGAAGCAGAAAAAACAGGGGAGCTTCTAACCAATTTAGGACTTGAAGTAGAAGGCATTTCCCAATTTGAATCCATACCCGGATCATTAGATGGTGTAGTTGTAGGACAAGTCCTCAGCTGTGAAAAGCATCCTAATGCTGATAGATTAAAGCTCACAATGGTTGATATTGGTTCAGAAGAACCAGTCCAGATAGTTTGTGGCGCACCAAATGTTGCCAAAGGTCAAATGGTTCCTGTGGCCACAATAGGCACTACCCTTTATGCTCACGATGGAAAGACTCTTGAAATTAAAAAAGGAAAGATTCGCGGAGTTGAGAGCCATGGAATGATTTGTGCCGAAGATGAGTTAGGCCTGGGTGAAAGCCATGACGGGATATTGATTTTGAGCGAGGCTCTCACACCGGGGACCCCATGTTCAAAAGTATTTGATGTATATAAGGATGAAATTTTCGAAATTGGCTTGACACCTAACAGGGCAGATGCTATGTCTCATTATGGGGTAGCCAGAGATTTAAAAGCCGGACTTAAACAGCGTGATATCCACACTGAACTTATCACTCCCTCTGTGAGTAATTTTAATATTGAAAACAGATCATTAAAAATAAGTGTTTCCGTTGAAGAAACGAATCTTGCGCCAAGGTATTGCGGTGTTACCATTAGTAATCTGATCGTTCAACCTTCTCCAGACTGGTTGAAAAATAGGTTACGGTCTATAGGTCTTAATCCTGTTAATAATGTAGTAGATGCCACTAATTATGTCCTCCATGAATTAGGGCAGCCACTGCATGCTTTTGATGCTGACAGAATTCAAGGAAAAAAAATTGTAGTAAAAACCATGCCAACAGGCACTAAGTTTATGACCCTGGACGGGGTAGAACACACATTGGATGAAGAGGATTTAATGATATGTGATGACGAGAAACCCATGTGCATTGCAGGTGTTTTTGGCGGTATTAATACTGGAGTAACGGAAAAAACCAAATCAATATTTCTGGAAAGCGCCTATTTTGATCCTGTATCAATAAGGAAAACCGCTAAAAGGCATGTATTAAATACAGATGCGTCTTTTCGCTTTGAAAGGGGTGTGGATATAAATAATACTGAATACTGCCTTCGAAGGGCAGCTTTGTTGATAAGTGAGATTACCGGTGGAGATATTAGCTCCGACATTGTTGATCTTTACCCTCGAAAAAAAGATGATTACCAGGTATTCCTTTCATTCGATAGAATCAACGCCTTAATAGGTCAAAATATTCCAGGCGATACGATTAAGTCCATTTTGACTTCTTTGGATATCCAGGTGAAGAGTTCCACTGAATCAGGGCTAGGCCTTCTTATTCCATTTTATAGGGTAGATGTTCAGAGGGAGGTCGATGTCATTGAAGAAGTTTTGAGAGTTTATGGTTATAACAATATAGATTTTAAAGAAAAACTTAATGCTTCTGTTGCTACCAGTACAAGATTTGAAGATCATAAACTCCAAAAAATAATTGGCGATATGCTCGCTTCTAAAGGTTTTTATGAAATTCTGAACAATAGCCTCAGCAGCCCTAAGTACAACAAATTCCTGGATGAAACTTCCAAAGAATCAGAGGTTACCATATTAAATCCATTAAGCACGGATTTATCTGTTTTGAGACAGACTATGTTATTCTCTGCATTAGATACTGTGGCCTATAATATAAACCGAAAAAAGCCAAACCTTAATTTTTTTGAATTTGGTAAAACCTATCATTACTTATCATCTGATTTCGAAGAACGAAAACATTTATCCCTCATAGTAACAGGAACCCGAAATGAAAACAGTTGGATTTCTCCATCTAAGCCTACGGACTTTTATTTTTTAAAATCAGCTGTTGATCGGGTTTTAGAACGGCTGGGAATTTTGAATACAACTATGGAGTCTATTTCTTCAAACAGCAGTATCTTCCTTGAAGGTTTAAGCCTAAAAAAAGGGGATACCGAGTTGGTTACTTTTGGAATAGTCCAAAAAGCTATTTTAAATGCATTTGAAATTAAACAAGATGTTTTTTATGCCGATTTTAAATGGGGGGGGCTATCAGAAATTATCCGCTCCAACAAGATAGTTTTTGAGAAAATTCCAAGATATCCTGAGGTAAAAAGAGATTTAGCTTTGTTATTAGATTCAGGTATATCATTTGACGAAATCAAAACTATTGCTTACAATACAGAAAGAAATCTACTGAAGAATATCACCCTTTTTGACGTATACACCGGAGTAAATCTTCCTCCTGAAAAAAAGTCATATGCTATAGGTTTCACGATACAAGACGACAGTAAAACACTAACCGATAAGCAGATCGACAAGATTATGCAAAAACTTCAGCAGCGCTTTGAAAAAGAGTTGGGCGCTGAGTTGCGTTAGGTTATAGCTGATTTGGTAAAATTACACTGTCAATTACATGGATCACTCCATTACTCTGATTGGCATCTGCCGCAGTTATCCTGGCTGAATTTCCAAAACAATCTGTCAAGACAATATCCAGGCCATCCAAAGTGGCCAATAATTCACTACCCTGAACTGTTGTAAAAATAGCAGTGCCTTTACCGTTGCTCATTGCCATTAATATTTTGGCGGCTGTCAGATTGCCCGCAACAATATGATATGTCACAAAAGATCGCAAGGCCATTTTATTTTCCGGCCTTAATAGTGCTTCTATCTTATCCGCCGGTATTTTCTCAAAAGCAATGTCCGTAGGAGCAAAAACTGTGAACGGACCATCACCAGCCAATATTTTCTCCAGATCAGCTGCCTTTAAAGCTTTAAGAAGCGTTTTATGAGATTGAGATTCCTCGGTACTTAGAATTATTGTATTCTTAAAAAGATCATTGTTTACAGAAACTAAAGATGTCTGTGACAAGCTAATAAATGAGGTCAGTAAAGCAAGCAGGCTTAGGGGGGTTGCCAAAAATTTCATTAGTGTCTGTTTAGATAATCGATGAAAGGTAAAGGAAATGCGACAAGATACAATTAAGGTTGAGAAATCGATTTGCACAAAGTTGCATTTAAATATATTTAACATAATATTAACAATCATTGTACTCTACGGTCGATTGATTTGATAAAATCAATTCCTTACTTTTGGTTCAATTGCTTAAAAAAGAATTTTATGTTGTTTAAAAACACCAATATTGAGGAGCAACTTCATAAAAGTAAACTTAGGATATCTGAAGAAGAATTGATTAATGAGGTCTATGATTTATTACAGAAATCTTCAGGAAACCAGGAAAAAATCCATAAAACATTATCGGGGAATACTAAAACCCTGGAAAATAATTTCGTTTTGGATCTATTGGATACCGATAAGATTTTTCATATTGAACAAATAAAGGAAATATGTATCAACTACCGACTTCGTTTTCTGGATGCTAAATATTTTAAAGGTCAAATCCCTGCGACGGCTAAAGATAAAATAGAAGAACTGGAACAAAAACATCATATAGAAATTGGTGGTTATAAAATAATCGCACCCTCAAAGCTTTTTAAGTTAGCGGATAAAGATGATCCTTTGTTGTTTGCACCTCTGGGAAACGGATATTTTTATTTAATACATAAATGGGGTAATGACTTGCATCCTTTGCGCCGAATCCTGGTCTGGCCATTTAGGAATATTGTCAATCTTTCAATTCTTGTACTTTTTATCAGTTTTCTAACTACACTCCTGGTTCCAAATGGTCTGTTTTCAAAAACAAATTCACAAATGGAATTCCTGATTATATTCTTTTTTATGTTCAAATCAATAGCTGCAGTCGTAATTTTTTATGGGTTCGCAATGGGCAAGAATTTCAATCCCGCCATTTGGAATAGCAGATATTTTAACGCTTAAGCCAAAAAGCAAATGGTGCTTATAAAAATATGCACTGTTAATCCTTAAGTATCTATTCCGTAAACATCTCAAAGGGAACTCCATTTAGATCAATATTATCTATAAATGCCGGATTTGGAATAGGCCTGATGCGTAACAACCCTCCCCTACCGGGATCTCCGGATTTTTGATATCCAATTACGATAAGGTCATTTTTGTTATCATATGAAACCATACTGGTATTACCTATTTCGTATTCAAATAATTGTTCCTGTTCGGATAAAAAATTCTCATAGTAATAAAGGATAGCTGTGTTGGTTTCAAAATCATATACGGCCGGAATATTAGGATATGAAGTTCCGGAAAGATTCGTGGGCATTGCATAATATAGATTGCCTTTGTCATCATAATAAGGAGATTCCGAAGCTCCGAATCCAGGTTCTTTGCCATTGTCATAGCGTACAGTTTTAGTTATTGCCATAGATATACTGTTAATATGTGTATGGTAGTCCTCGTAGCTAACTATTAAATTACCTTCATCAGATTTAAAGAGTCTTTGCACCTCAAATCCGAGATTTATCTCTGTGACTAATTCTTTTATCCGGGTATCCAATACAATCAGAGCATTTTTATTATTATCTGCTAGATCCTCTGACAGAATAAACAGGTGATTATTTGAAAATACCACCTGCAGAGGACTTTTACCCAATTCTATATCAATAAAATCTGGTTCTAAAGCCGAAGTATCAATTATACGGATATAATAGAGTGCTTCTTCGGCTCCTGTACCGGGTACCTCATAGGCAACATATAAGGAATTCCAGGAATGAGCAAGAGCCTTTGCCTTAAGATCACATTTTCCCAAATCATTAAACACAACTGTTTTTTGCAGGACATCATTTTTAAAATTATATAAAGAAATTCTGCCCGAACAATCTGGTTGAGAACTATAAATACTTATTTCGTTATTATCCCGATTGCTGATTAAAGGATTGGAAATACTTTCAAATGTATTAACACCCGCATCTAAAAAAATAGTTTCGGCGTCGGCATTTAAATTTATAAGAGATAAGAGATCATTGTTTTTTACCAATATAGAGTAATTGGCATCAATGTTTGGAAAATCTTTTATTAATTCTTGACTTTCACTAGTTTCTTCACTGCACCCGAACATAAAATAGGCCAGCGCAAGAAAGTAAATTCCGGAGGTTCGCATAGCATTAGGATTTGGGGGTCCTATTCAGCTATACAGGTATCGCGTACATTTTATCTCGTTGCTCCCTTATAGCCTTGTCAGACATATATTCATCAAACGTCAAATATCTGTCAATAGTATCTTTTGGAGTCAATTCTACTATCCTATTTGCTACTGTTTGGGCAAATTGATGATCGTGAGTGGTAAAAATTACTGTCCCTTTAAAATTATTGAGGGAGTTGTTAAAAGCAGTTATACTTTCTAAGTCGAGATGGTTTGTGGGTTCGTCTAACATAATTACATTGGCTCTGAGCATCATCATTCTACTTAGCATGCAACGTACTTTTTCACCACCGGAGAGAACAGTACATTTTTTTAATGCCTCTTCACCGCTAAACAACATTTTGCCTAAAAAACCGCGGATATAAACTTCCTCCCTTTCTTCTTCTGTTTTAGCCCATTGTCTTAACCAATCTACCAAACTCATATTTTCATTGAAAAAATTAGAATTATCAGCTGGTAAATAGGACTGCGTAGTGGTAATTCCCCACTGAAATGAACCCCTATCTGCTTTTCTGTTGCCATTAATGATTTCATAAAAAGCGGTAGTAGCCCTTGAGTCTTTAGATATAATGGCAACTTTGTCTCCTTTGGCCAAATTCAGATTTAAGTTTTGAAACAATAATTCACCATCCTCTGTGCTTGCGGCTAAATTTTCAATATTTAAAATTTGATCTCCGGCTTCCCGTTCCTGGTCAAAAATTATTGCAGGATATCTCCTACTGGATGGTTTAATGTCTTCTATCCTAAGTTTTTCCAGCATTTTTTTTCTGGATGTTGCCTGTTTGCTTTTTGCCACATTGGCACTAAATCGCTGAATAAACTCTTGTAATTCCTTGGCTTTGTCCTCAGCTTTTTTGTTTTGTTGTGCTCTTTGCCTTGCCGCTAATTGACTGCTTTCATACCAAAAAGAGTAATTACCGGAATACGAATTGATTTTGCCAAAATCAATATCTGCAATGTTGGTGCAAACCGCATCCAGGAAATGACGGTCGTGTGATACCACTATTACCGTATTATCATACGTAGCCAGAAAGTTTTCTAACCAGGTGATTGTTTCGTAATCCAAATCGTTGGTAGGTTCATCCATAATCAAAACATCCGGATTGCCGAATAACGCCTGGGCTAATAGAACACGAACTTTTAATTTTGAATCCAGTTCAGACATTAAGGTATAATGAAATGCCTCAGGAATTCCCAAATTTGACAACAAAGTAGCCGCATCACTATCCGCATTCCAGCCATTCATTTCTTCAAAAGTCACCTGCAACTCCCCAATTATGTCAGCATTCTCATCGCTATAATCTGCATAAAGGGCATCGATCTCCTTTTTAATTTTGTATAAAGGTTTGTTACCCATAACTACAGTTTCCAGAACTGCAATCTCATCATATGCATTGTGATTTTGTTCCAAAACGGACATTCGGCGTCCCGTTTCAAGATGCACCTTGCCTGATGTTGGGTCAATTTCACCTGCCAGTATCTTTAAAAAAGTAGATTTACCAGCTCCATTGGCACCAATTATACCATAACAATTACCTTGCGTGAAACTAACATTAACTTCATCAAAAAGTATTCTTTTACCAAATTGCACTGATAAATTGGAAACAGATAACATACCTATATTTTTAAAATTTTTGCAAAAATAGGGAAAATTTATCCTAAGTAACAATAAACCTCTATTCCAATAACAGGCTTTCCCAATTAACAAGGATTATAAACTTTTAACTGAGCCTTAACAGCTACAACCTAGCTGTTTGACTAGTTTTGTACACGATAGGAAAGGAAAATTATATGAATAAAGCTTTACTGTATTTTCTTATTTTCTTTTTAGCAGCTTGTAATAAGGCAGAAAAGAAACCTTCATCGGTTTATTTTGCAGGGGAAATTGTTAATCCCACTAATGAATATATTATTCTATACAAAGGAGATGTAGTTTTGGACACAGCACTTCTTGACGAGAATAACAGGTTTTCCTTTAAATTGGATTCTGTAACTGAGGGCCTTCACCATTTTTACCATTTTCCAGAAGAGCAATACGTTTTTTTAGAACAAGGAGATAGTCTGCAAATCAGACTCAACACTGTCGACTTTGATGAGTCTCTTGTTTTTTCTGGCACAAATGAACAAGTAAATAACTTTCTTTTAGAAATGTTTCTGGCTAATGAACAGGAAGAAGAATTGATTTTTCAATTTTATGGCCTGGAACCTGAAGAATTTGTTTTGAAGATAGACTCCCTTAAAAATACAAAACTAGAATTTTTAAACAGTCTCTCCAATGAGGCTGAACTTTCTGATAGTGCTATGGAAATTGCCAGGGCGGGTATTATCTATAACTCGTTTATATTCAAAGAAGCCTATCCATTTTATCATAAAAGAAAAATGGGTGAAAAATCTATTCATGAACTTCCTCCTGATTTTTATTACTACCGCACCGAAATTGATTATGATTGCAAAGGTCTTTCCTATTACAGACCTTATTACAACTTTATGAAATATCATTTAAACAACCTTTCTTACATGGATTGTAAAAAGGGATGTGCAACTCAGAATAAAATAACCAATAACCATCTTCATTTTAATCAGCACAAATTAAAATTGATTGATAGCTTAATAAAACAAGAAGAACTTAGAGATAATTTATTTAGAAATGTAGCCATGGATTACCTTCTGAAGTATGACACAGAGGAAAATATTAATGTTTTCATTGAGGAATTCCATCATCTGTCGGGTAATAATAAGCACATACATGAAATAAATCGCCTTTATGACGGGATCAGAAATTTACAGCCACAGAAAAAACTTCCGGAGCTCATGGTCTTTGATTCTGAGGGTAATAAGGTGTCCATTACGGATATAGGCAAAGACAAAAAGGTTGTATTTTACTTTTGGTCGGCACCGGAAAAAAGGCATTTTACTAATATTATGAATCGGGTTAATTTATTAAAGGAAAAATATCCGGAATATACTTTTATTGGCCTTAATTTAAGAACAGAAAAGTCGCGATGGAATAATATGTTAGAGGTTGAGGACTTAGACAAAAGTGAGCAATTTTGGACAGAAAATTTTGAAGATGTTGCACATAAACTTATTGTTTATGTTTATGACCCGAATAGGGGAATAATTACCAATGATGGTATAATTGTGAACGCTTTTGCAAACGTATATACCTCCTTCTAGACAGCTAAACTTGCCGGGCAGAACTAAATAATTAATGATAATCAGCCTCTCCCGGATTGATCAAATCTCCTTTACCCTGGTTAATTTCCCTTTTTATAATCTGCCAAAAACTGGGCTAATCCAATATCGGTTAGGGGATGCTTTAGTAAGCCTTCAATTGCTGATAAAGGACCCGTCATAACATCTGCACCTACCTTGGCGCAGTCAATAATATGCATGGTATGTCTTATTGAAGCAGCCAAAATTTCAGTTTCATATCCATAATTATCATAAATATGTCTGATTTCAGAAATGAGGTTTAATCCGTCTGTAGATATATCATCTAATCTTCCTATGAATGGCGAAACATAGGTCGCACCGGCCTTAGCTGCCAAAAGAGCTTGCCCTGGTGAAAAAACCAGCGTACAGTTGGTTCGAATCCCTTTATCTGAAAAGTACTTGAGGGCTTTTACCCCATCACGGATCATGGGAACCTTGACGACAATTTGCTCATGTAGTTCTGATAGTACCTCTCCTTCTTTGATCATTCCCGCCAGATCTGTGGCAATTACCTCAGCAGACACATCTCCATCCACAATGTTACATATATCAACATAGTGTTTTAAAATATTATTTCTCCCGGTGATGCCTTCCTTTGCCATTAATGATGGATTGGTGGTAACCCCGTCTAAAACACCAAGTTCCTGAGCATCTTTAATTTGATCTAAATTGGCGGTATCTATAAAAAATTTCATATTTTCTTTTTGTTTAAATAACTTCTTCGGGTTTTAATAGTATTTTATAATACAGGCCCACAAAACTACAATTTATAATGATTCAATAACAGGCGTTCGAAAACTTTGTCAGGCAATATTTTTTTTAAAAACAATGAAAATCTCTGCATTGGACTGCCCACAATATAATGGACTTTTGGATTTTTGACGTTTATAATTTTGAACACCTTTTCCGCAACTTTTTTAGGATCCTGGCCCATGTGTACATGTTCATCTACCACCTTCAGGGTTTTACTATATGATTGGTAATACGGGGAAGTTTTACTGGCAGGTGTATGGTATCGGCCGGCTGCAATATTTGTTGCAAAATCACCTGGCGCCAAATTTGTAATCTTGATACCAAAGTCTCTTGTCTCCATTCTCAGGGCTTCAGTAATTAATTCCAAAGACCCTTTAGTTGCAGAATAAATACCTCGATAAGGCAATCCCATATATCCGGCAATTGATGTAATATTTATTATTAAACCCGAACCCTGTCTTCGCATCTGGGGTAATACGGCCCTGACCAAATTTATGGGGCCGTAAAAATTAGTGTCAAACGCCTTTTTTATTTCAACTTCCGGTGTTTCTTCAATTGGACCCGTTATGCCAATTCCTGCATTATTTATCAGCACATCTATATAACCTTCAGAAACAATTAAAGCATTGATAGCCTGGTTAATGCTGGAATTGTCTCTAACGTCAAGTTGTATTAATTCAAAATCGGGGAAATCAGGATAGTTCTTCAGGTTACGCGTGGTTCCATACACTTTATAGCCTTTGGCTTGCAGATGTAAACCAATAGATTTACCAATGCCTGATGAACCTCCGGTAATTAAAACAACTTTTTGTCTCATATGCCTTGCAAATAAACAAATAAAAAGAGGAGAAAGAAAATACCAAAATCAATATTCAGATCTGGTGTGCAGATTTATTATAAATTGAAGGATATGTGAAAAACACAAAATAAACTGCATAAAAAAAGGCAAGCTACCTACATCGCACCGCTACGACCTCATACCCTTGCTGCGTTCCCACCCTGGGGGATTCTGAAGGAGCTGGTCGTGTAGGACTTGCCTCATGCAAATATACGACCAATTTAAATTTGGGGCAATCGTTTTACATTCTTATTTTAGCCTTAAAGCATTAAAATAAATAATACTTTAGCCCTTCGAAGCCTTCACCATGTAGCTTCGTAGGCTTAAACCATAGAAGTACAATCGATTATGAATTTCATCAAATTTATCATCCCTTTTGGAATGGCAATTTTATTCCTGGCCTGTGAAGGGGAGCAAAAGCCCAAACAGCTATTTGAAATTGAGTTGGCCGGCAAAACAAATGAGTTTCAAAATCAGGAGGCCATACCTGTTTCCATAAAGAATAAAAAAGGAAAAACTATAGATAAAGTAAGCTTTTCCATTGACGGTAAAGTATTGGAAGTTAATAATGACAGATTAATCCTGGATATTAAACGTTTGGGGTTGAAAGAACTTAAAGCCGTTATTGACTACGAAGGTAATACGGCAGAAATAGCCAAAAACATAAAGGTCTTATCCAATACCGCCCCTGAAATTTACACCTATGAAATTGTAGCTGAATACCCGCACGATATAAATTCATTCACTCAAGGATTGGAATTTTACAATGACACTCTTTATGAGAGTACCGGCAGTGGTGGAAATGCTAATTCCTACATCAGGAAAATAGATTTTAAAACAGGTGAAATATTTCAGCAAAAGGACCTGAATAAAAAATATTTCGGGGAAGGGATTACGATATTAAATGACAAAGTTTACCAACTAACATGGCGCAGCAGCATAGGCCTTGTGTACCAGCTTCCGTCACTTGAGGAACTCAACAGTTTTCAATACGGAGCCAGCAAAGAAGGATGGGGGCTCTGTAATGATGGCAAAATGATATATAAGAGCGACGGAACCGAAAAAATTTGGCTTTTAGATCCGGAAACGCTTTCTGAAGTAAGTTATATTCAGACAGTTACGAACCAATCCATTTTTAATAAAGCTAATGAACTGGAATATGTGGATGGAAAAATCTATGCCAATGTCTGGCAAAAGGAGAGTATGATGATCATTGATGCGGAAAGCGGTGCAATTGAGGGAGTGATTAATATGGCCGGATTGAAGAATAAAGTTAAAAAACATGAAAATCTGGATGTGTTAAACGGAGTGGCCTACAACCCTGCAAGAGATACTTTCTTTGTCACAGGAAAAAACTGGGATAAACTTTTTGAAATAAGGATCAAGAAAAAATAAAGATGAAGGCATTTGAAAAAACGATAGTTGTACAAAGCGATGATCTTGATGACCTTAATCACGTGAATAATGTCCGGTATGTACAATGGATTCAGGACATTTCCAAAGAACATTGGCAACACCTGACCTCTGAAGAACTTCAGGAACGGGTTATTTGGGTAGTGCTTAATCATAATATCACTTATAAAAATGCCGCTGCATTGGGTGATATTATTCTTCTGAAAACATATATAGAAAATTCAAAAGGAGCAATTTCAACCCGGGTGGTTGACATGTATAACACCGGTACGGATGCTCTTCTGGTACATTCTGAAACAACATGGTGCCTTCTTAACCCAAAAACACTAAAACCTATACGAATTTCGGAGGAAATTCGTTCTATTTTTGCAGATGTGACAAGGAATTCCAGCTGAAATGATATGCGCCAAATCCCTTTTATTTTACCAATCTTAATAGTTTCACTTCTCTGGTGTTCTTGTAGAAAAGATTTTCAATACGATGCCAGCAGTGGCAATCTGGAGTTTTCAAAGGATACAGTCTATCTGGATACCGTTTTTACAAATATTGGGAGTAGTACCTATTCACTTAAAGTCTACAACCGGTCAAATAACGATATACAGATCCCTCTGGTTCGCCTGGGACAGGGAATCAACAGCAGCTATCGATTGAACGTGGATGGAGTGGCCGGAAAAGAATTTGAAAACGTACCTTTAATGGCAAAGGACAGCTTATTTATTTTTATCGAGACAACTTTTGATATTTCGGAAATAAACGCAAATGAATTTCTATATACAGATGCCATCCTTTTTGATGAAGGAGCCAAAGAACAAGCAGTTCAATTAGTGACCTTAGTAAAAGATGCCATTTTCCTGTATCCGTCTGAAAATGCAGATGGAAGTAAAGAAACTTTACTCTTAGGACTGGACAAAGATGGAAATGAAATCAGAATAGAGGGATTCCTGCTTACTGATGAGCAACTCAACTTTAGCAATGAAAAACCTTATGTCATATACGGGTATGCAGGCGTAACGTCAGATAAAATACTTAACATTGAAGCCGGCAGCAGGGTACACTTTCACAAAGATTCAGGAATATTGGTCGGGCAAGGGGCTTCACTCAGAATAAATGGTGCCCTAAGCACGGACACCCTACTTTTGGAAAATGAAGTGATTTTTGAAGGAGACCGCCTCGAAACTGAGTTCTCAGCAATACCAGGTCAATGGGGTACTATATGGCTGGCGCCCGGCAGCATTAATAATTCCATAAATCATCTTACAATCAGGAATGCGACGGTGGGATTAGTGGTTGAAGGCAATCCGGCCATGGACCCTCCAACACTTTCAATTCGCAATTCTCAGATTTATAATAGTGTGTCATTAAATATGTTGGCAAGATCCTCGTCAATAACAGGAGAAAATATGGTTCTGGGCAATGCCGGGAATGGATCATTAGTTTGCACCAATGGGGGTAGTTATTCATTTATGCACAGTACTATAGCCAATTACTGGAGCAATGGCTTTAGAAGAGGTGCTGCATTGGAACTAAGTAATTATGAACCCGGTGATCAGGGAGGTACAAGCGGAGAGGACCTGACAGCAAACTTTATAAACTGCATAATAGATGGCAATTCATTTCTTGAACTCTCATTGAATTCCAATAACGTATATTCTTTCGACTTATCATTCACGAATTGCCTTCTAAAATTTAATGACACCAATGGAGAATTTGAATTAGATCCCTTGTATGATTTTGATGATACAACTATCTACAAGAACATTTACCTCAATGAGGATGCCAATTTTTTAAATACATCAGAGAATGATTTCAGGTTGGGTAATTCTTCGGCAGCAATAGGTAAAGCAGACCCGTCCACTGCCTTACTTGTACCCTTAGATATTATGGGTACAGACAGGACTTCTGAGCCCGATATTGGAGCATATGAAGTTAAGGTTATAGAGTGAAATTAAACTTTACTTAAGAATAATGAAGGAAAATTCTTTCATTATTCTTGATATTCAACACTTTATGTAGAAAAACCTTAATTATTCTATGGTAAAAGTAGTGTGTCTTCTCAAATAGGTTTACTACTTTGTACCCAAATTTCCGGGCATGGAGTATACGTATACCTTAATTGATTCCGACGCCACCTCAAATTTGCAGTTGCAGCACTATTTGGAGGACTATGGGGATTTTGTATGTAATAGTGAAGCCAGGAATAGCTCGGATGGGTTGAATGCCATCCTGAAATACAATCCTGACATTGTCTTTATCAATTTAAACGATGCGGCATTTGAATATTTTCAAATGGTTACAGAGTTGTATCAGTATGTCAAAAATATTCCCATTCTGATCGGTATTTCCAAAAGCAAGGAATACGCCTATAACGCCATAAAAAATAATTTCTTTGACTATTGGCTGATGCCGTATAATGAATTTGATATCCGCAAGACTTTATTGCGGCTAAAAAAACATATTCCGAAAGAAGATACTACACAAACCCTTTGCCTGAAATCCTATAAAGACTACCAATACCTGGACACCAATGAGATACTTTATTTAAGGGCGGACAATAATGCAACGGATTTTGTCATGAAAGACGGCAGCACAGTTAGCGCATATAAAACACTGAAGTCTTTTGAAAACAGGCTACCGAATAACTTTATCCGCGTTCATCAAAGTTATATCCTGAATACCAATTATGTTTCAGGCATTAACTATGGTAAATCTATTTGCATACTAAAAGTCAGGAAAACACAACTGCCGTTCACCAAGTCTTATAAAGAGAATATAGATGGTTTGAAGAAAATTCTGTCGAAAAACACCATTTCACCACTCAATTAATCAAATACTCTCAAAGACCTGCTAAATTCTCACAGAATTAGTAGTTCTACTAATACTTTTTTTTTTACACAATAAACTTTTGGGTATCCATTTAGTTTAGTCTCATTCAAGTAAAAAATAATTAACCACTTAAAAGAACGAGAAGATGAAAAAAGTTTTAAGCATTATCGCAATAGTAGTATTTAGTATAGGGTTACAATCCTGCACAACTGATAACAGCGCGGAAGATCAGTCTTTATACGAGCAGGGAACAGGTGGAGATGACACTCCGTCGCAACATAGAGGTTAATCCAATATCTTTTTTAAGAATTCAGAATCATAGAATTTATATTTTACGACTAAATAAAAAGCCTTAAATAGTGTATTTAGGGCTTTTTATTTATCTTGTATTGGAAGCAATTGGTTTCCGATTTATTATGGTTTATAAAACTTATATAGTCCTGTTATTCCTGTTTCTGTTTTTTTTTTCCTGCAAAAAAGAAAACCCATCTGCCAATGGAAGGAATACAACTTCCGGTGCAGACAGCACCCTGATATGGGTAGAAAACGCAAGAAATACTCGATCTTCCGCCAAAGAAACGAAAGGAGTTCCTGCAAATGGCTTACCAAAACGCAATACGCGAAATTAATGATTCACTGAGGCTAAATTATTATTCGGAGCTTTCGATATCCTATCTGCTTCTTGAAGATTCTTTAAATTTCAGAAAAGTCAACAGTATTTCACGGCTACTCGCCGAAGATCTTCAGGATTCAACGGTTCTCGCAGCTTCACATTGGGACCTGGCCTATTTTTTTGATTCTTATTCTGTAAAGGATAGCGCCTATTATGAATACAGCAAGGCAGAAAAAATTTATACTGCTTTAAAAGACGACTATAATAGTGCTCGTATGCTATATAATATGGCCATTATGTTAAAGGATATAAAGGATTATTCCGGTGCTGAAATCAACATCATTAAAGCCATTGAACTGTTTTTACCTTTGGAAAATAATGAACAGTTGTTCCTGTGTTACAATTTGTTAGGGACAGTAGCCAAAGAGCTAAAAGAATACGAACAATCGCGGGAGTATTTTACCAAATCGGGCGAATATCTTAAATAAATTTCAATCCAAAGAATTAAAAGAAAGGCAACAAAGTACTCTGAACAACAATATTGGGAATTCCTATAAAGACCAGGGAGATTACCTCAATGCAATTCCGTATTTTAAAAATGTGGTACATACCGATAGTTTGCGCTTTAAAAGCCCAAAAACCTATTCAATTGCGCTTGACAATCTGGCCTATAGCCAATTCATGGCCGGTGAAACAAAGTTTTCCGGGGATCTTTTGAAAGAGGCGCTGGAAATCAATATAAAGGAAAATAATTTTCCGGAAATTGCTATGGGTCATTACCATTTGGCGGAGTATTATCTGGCAAAAAATGATACCGCACAGGCAATTTCCCATGCCCGGGAAGCTCTTAATATGGCACAAAACAGCAATGATAATAGTCTTACGCTGCAAGTTTTAAAAATGTATCCTACATTGGACCCTGAAAATGCACCGGCTTATTTGAATGAATATTTGGCTTTGAACGATAGTTTGCAGGAAGAAGAACGGAAAATAAGGAACAAACTTGCGCGGATCCGTTTTGAAACCGATGAGTTTATTGCAGAAAACCAACTTTTGGCAAGACAGAGGCAGTTGTGGATCACCATTGCCATTGGCCTTTTTTCATTGGCAGTCTTAGTCATTGTAATCATTTTCCAACGTATCAAAAACCAAAAATTACAATTCCAACAGGGTCAGCAGGAGGCCAATCAGGAAATTTTTAATCTGATGCTGGCACAGAATCAGAAAATGGAGGAAGGCAAACAATCCGAGCAAAAGCGGATTTCAGAGGAACTTCACGATGGCATTCTGGGTGAAATGAATGGTATTCGAATGGTACTACTGGGTTTGAACAAAAAAACAGATGATGATGCTATAAATATGCGGGGGAAGGCAATTGAAAAGCTACAGGTGGTGCAGGAAGAGATACGGACAATTTCTCATGAATTAAACGATACTTCTAATCAGAAATTCCATAACTTTATAATATCCATTGAAGATTTATTAAAAAGTATTTGCGAAGCGGCTGATATTGAGTATCATTTTAACTATGATGAAGGTCTTGACTGGGATGCTTTAAGTGGCGAAACAAAAATTAACCTGTACAGGATCATACAGGAGAGTCTTCAGAATTGCATCAAACATGCCGCTGCCAAAAAGATTTACGTTCACATGGATACCACAAACAATACGGTTAAAATAACCATAAAAGATGACGGCAGGGGCTTTCATATCAAAAAAGGTAAGAAAGGTATTGGCCATAAAAATATTACCTCCAGGATATCTAAATTAAATGGAGACTGGGGTTTAGAAAGCACACCGGGAAAGGGAACGGTTGTAACGCTAGAAGTGCCTTACGACTTTACCGGATCTGAACCTGTAGTTCAATTAAACGGAAAGGAAAAATTTAAGGTAGCAGAAAATTCATCACTATGAGGACGATTCGGATATTAGCAGTAGATGATCATGAAATGACCACCATGGGATATAAATTTATCCTTGAGGACACAGAATTTGAGGATTTTAAAGTAGTTGTAGATACCGCCAAAACTTTTGAAGTTGCCAAAGAAAAAATAGAAAACTCGGTTACATCATTTAATTATGACATCCTTTTATTAGATATACAATTAGCCCAGGCTACTGAAGGTCCTGCAAAAACAGGTGAAGACATAGGTGTTTATGCACGGAAGATCACTCCTAAATCCAAAATAGTATTTATGTCCTCATTCAGTGACAACTACAGAATAAACAGTATTCTTAAGACTGTTGATCCCGAAGGTTATATGGTGAAAACGGAAATTGATCAAAAGTCCTTACAGGCTATGGTGCGTACCGTAATGTCCAATCCGCCTTATTACACGCAGAAAGCGCTTGTAGCCATACGGAAAAAGATGGCTAATGATGATATTATTCTGGATGATAAAGACAAAAAAATATTGCATTACCTGTCCATTGGAACTAAAACCAAAGATATGGTTAACTATGTATCTTTATCCCTTCCAAGTATTGAAAACAGAAAACGACAGCTGAAAGCTGTTTTTGGTGTTGAAAAACAGAATGATCAGGCTTTGATTACAGAATCCAGAAACAGAGGATTCATCTAATTTCATTCCCTCCTATTGAGAAAAAAGCTTCGATAACGTCCTCGATCCCACTTTTTTAATTGTAAAAAATAATAGAAAAACCTTATTTATTCTATGGTTTTTATATAGTCTAATGTTACTTATTAAAATTAATTTTGATACAACCCAATATGTTTTTTATTATCATGCTAAACAAACAAGATAATTTTAGAGATAATCTTAAGCTTAAGCTAGATGACAATCCCCAAATAGATGGTTTAGTCGAATTTAGGAAGAGTTTGGAAAAAGATTATTTTTCCAATGTAGCCGTGCGAAATTGCTCTGCGGATACTATCAGGGAAAATTTAGTCATAGAAATGGATTGTAATTTTAAACTGGTTGAAATTCTTTCTCATTTACAAAAAGGTACCTGGGGTGGAACGTTCCCTACAAATAATAGCTGGTCTAAAAGTTCCCCATTTTCGAAGGCATTGGAGAGATTGAATAAATTGAATCACAGGAGAATAGATGTTGAAGAATTATCTGTTTTTTTAAAAGATTCCTCAATTATTATTAAAAATATATACGAAAATAGTATTGAAGAGCAGCTTGGGCAGATTCTTCAAACTATTGCTGAACATTATGTATATCTTACCAAGAAGCTTAATGAAACCCCTTATGAAATATATATTCCCGTATTTGAGGAAGACCTCTTTGAAAATGATACTAAACTAAAAAATATTAGGGCCGGTAATAATAGTAAAAAGGATTATTTTGAATATTGGGGCCTTTATTTCGATTCAGAAAAAGATGCAGTGATCTATGACCTGAAGAATAAATCCATCATATTTGGTGACTTATTTATGTTAAATCACTGATCAACAGATAACTACAAATCGATCTATTTGTAATGTATTTTCTGCACTATCCGTTATTAAATAAAGGAAGGTTTTTCATTAACTTATTTACCTTTGCTTTTACCACTGCTATCACCTCTTCAGATTCCGGATGAGTTATAACTTCATCTACCAAATCTACAATAAATATCATATCCTCTTCTTTAAGGCCTCTGGTAGTTATTGCGGCTGTTCCAAATCTAATCCCTGAAGTTATAAAGGGCGACTGGTCATCAAATGGAACCATATTTTTATTAGCGGTGATATCCGCCTTAACAAGAATGTTTTCAGCATCTTTACCTGTAATATTTTTATTTCGAAGATCAATTAACATCATATGGTTATCTGTACCGCCCGAAATTATTTTGTAATCTTTCGCAATAAAAGCGGCAGCCATAGCAGCTGCATTCTTTTTAACCTGCAGCATATAATGTAAAAACTCATCGGAAAGGGCTTCTCCAAAAGCTATAGCCTTGGCTGCAATTATATGTTCCAGGGGGCCTCCCTGATTTCCGGGAAAAACGGCCAGATTAATTAATGCCGACATTTTCCGCAAATTTCCGTTCTTCAACTTTATACCAAAAGGATTATCAAAATCCTGCCCCATTAAAATTAGCCCACCCCTGGGGCCCCTAAGGGTTTTATGTGTGGTAGTAGTAACAAAATGGCAGTGTGGAATAGGATCATTTAATATTCCTTTGGCAATGAGACCTGCAGGATGTGCAATGTCTGCCAGTAATAGGGCATCAACACTATCCGCTATTTCCCGAAATCTTTTAAAATCCATATCGCGGGAATAGGCAGAAGCGCCCGCTATAATTAACTTTGGCCGTTCCTTTTTAGCAATTTCTGCAATTTTATCGTAGTTAAGTACCCCGGTTTCTTTGTCAACACCGTAAAATACAGGGCGATAAAGTTTCCCGGAAAAATTAACAGGTGAACCATGCGTAAGATGTCCACCATGCGAAAGGTCAAAGCCTAATATAGTATCCCCTGGATTTAAACATGCCTGATATACCGCAGCATTGGCCTGTGATCCCGAGTGGGGCTGAACATTTGCGAAATCCGCACCGAACAGTTCTTTTGCCCTGTCTATAGCCAATTGTTCTACCTTGTCAACTACCTCACATCCCCCATAATAGCGCTTTCCGGGATATCCTTCAGCATATTTGTTAGTAAGAACAGACCCTGCGGCTTCCATCACTTGTGGACTGGTAAAATTTTCAGAAGCAATTAATTCTATCCCATTTAATTGTCGTTCTATTTCATCGGCAATCAATTCAAATATTTGGTGGTCACGTTGCATAAAACTATTCCTGTGTTAAATGAGGCGTAAAAATACAAATTGGTAGACGTTAATAAGAAGAAAATAATATATTTGATCAGGAATTTATCAAATAAAAATTAACAATTATATCATGCTGTCAAAAACGAATGATCCATCAAAAAAAACATGGCTACCTGTAGCCCCTAATTCTGATTTTCCCATTCAGAATATTCCGTTCGGAGTTTTCTTGACGCGTGATGATGTAATTACCATTGGCACACGAATAGGCAATCATGCTATTGACCTGGGTGCGCTGCATCAATTGGGTTATTTTAATGGAATTCCACTAACAGATGACATTTTCCTGCAGGATACTCTAAATGATTTTATTTCAGACGGTAATAAAACCTGGCGTTTAGTGCGAAACAGGATTAGTGAAATTTTTGACATTAACAATCCAATATTAAAAGAAAACCAGGAACATCGCAAAATTGTTTTGTTCACTCTGGATGAGATAGAAATGCAACTTCCTGTGCAGATTGGAGATTATACAGATTTTTATTCTAGTAAAGAACATGCCACTAATATAGGTTCTATGTTCCGCGACCCAGAAAATGCTTTGCTGCCTAACTGGTTACATATTCCCATAGGATATCATGGAAGAAGCTCTACCATAATTCCCAGTGACCAGAATGTTCGCAGACCTAAAGGACAGACCCTGCCCAAAGGGGCCAGCAAACCTGAGTTTGGACCTTCAGGAATGGTCGATTTTGAATTGGAAATGGCCTTCATAACTACTGATGCCAATAAACTGGGTGAACCAATTCCAATCGATGAGGCTGAAATGTATATTTTTGGGCTAGTTATGTTAAACGACTGGAGTGCCAGGGATATACAAAAATGGGAGTATATTCCTCTTGGGCCATTTATGGCAAAGAATTTTGCGACTTCTATTTCTCCATGGATTATTACTATGGAAGCTCTTGAACCTTTTAGAGTGGAAAGTCCAAAACAAGATCCAAAACCACTACCGTATCTGAATCAACAAGGGAAAAACAGCTTTGATATTCATTTGGAAGTTTCAATAACCCCTGAGGATGGCCTTCCAACCACTATCTCAAAATCTAATTTTAAGTATATGTACTGGACCATGGCACAACAGCTAACACACCATACTTCAAACGGCTGCAAAGTTCTTAGTGGAGATCTTATGGGCAGTGGTACTATTTCCGGTTCAACCCCTGATTCCTATGGATCAATGTTAGAATTAGCATGGCAGGGAACAAAACCTGTTACCCTACAGAACGGTGAAAAAAGGACTTCAATAGAAGATTTCGATACCGTTACTTTTAATGGGTTTTGTGAAAAAGATGGGGTGCGCATTGGGTTTGGTGAATTAAAAACCAAATTACTGCCTCCACTGGGGGGATAAGCCGCACATTCCGTACACTGTAAGAACATTTTACCGAATATATACGATATATTAACGTTTTTCGTTATGAATTATGTGGGATTTGGCACAGCTATTGAAAACTGATGTATAAACCCTAAAAACTAATATCATGAAAAAAGCGATACTATACAGTATAATTTTGGTTTTTTTAATAGCGTGTGGAGGTGTTAAAAAAACACAGGAAGCCATTAATACCGGGAATTATTCAACTGCAATAAATAAGTCAATAAAAAATCTGGCCGATAATAAAACCAAAAAAAGTAACCAACCTTATGTGCTACTTCTGGAAGAAGCCTTTAAGAAATATACACAAAGGGAATTGGAACATATTGCCTATTTAAAGAAAGAGGGCAATCCTGCCAACTACGATGCAATATATAATAGCTACACCCATCTTAAGAATATTCAGGAACAAATAAAGCCTCTTTTGCCATTACAAGTATATGAAGAGAATAGAAATGCAAAATTTTCTTTCACCAATTACGATAATGAGATCCTTGTCGCCAAAGACTATTTATCTGATTATTTATACAATAACTCATCCGAATTGTTGATGAATGCCAAATACAAAGAAGACTACAGGAATGCCTACAGAGATTTTAAATATTTGAATGAATTAAGTCCGGGCTATTCAGACAGCAAAGAAAAAATGGAGGAAGCATATATTAAAGGGTTGGACTATGTCAAAGTAAATATGGTTAATGAAACAGAACAAATTGTACCCGTTCGCCTGGAGGAAGAGTTGCTGAATTTTAACACCTACGGTTTAAATGACCTATGGACGCAATATCATACCAATCCACTTGCTGATGTCAACTATGATTATGAAATGCAGGTGGCATTCAGGGCTATTAACATCTCTCCGGAACAAATACAGGAAAAACAGATTATTAAGGAAAAACAGGTGAAGGATGGATTTGAAGTATTGGTTGATGCTGAAGGCCGTGTAATAAAAGACAGCCTTGGTAATGAGATTAAGGTTGACAGATTCCGGACAGTTAGTTGCAATTTTTATCAGTTTACTCAGCTTAAATCAGCACAGGTCACGGGTAATGTAAGTTATATAGACTTACAAAATAAACAACAACTCAATTCATACCCTATTAGCAGCGAATTTATATTTGAGCATGTTTATGCAAATTACAATGGTGATAAAAGAGCCCTTGACAATGATCTTGTACCATTATTAAATAGAGTTGCCGTACCATTCCCGTCAAATGAACAAATGGTTTATGATGCAGGTGAAGATTTAAAATCAAAACTGAAAGACATCGTTATAAGACAAAAGTTCAATTAACTTTAAACCCCGAAAAATCGGGGTTTTTTTATATATAGTCTGATAATTTGATTGATGTAATGCCTCCGTGCGACTCGTGTGCTACGGCACAACCATTTTTGATTACCAATAATTGAGGCGATTGATGGTATACCTGAAATTTATCTGCCAATTCATTTGAAACAGATCTGTATCTGTGCAAATCCAACAGAAACAAATCAGCCTGATTCTCACTAAGGGAATATGAATTTCTAAAGGCTCTTAGAATCATACTACTCAATCCGCAAGTCGTGGAGTGCTTAAAAATAATCTGAGGTCTTTTGGCAGAGTTCTGTTCAATTTCAATGATTTGATCCAAAGACGTCAATGGAATAAGTGACAAATTGTTCTCCTGCTCCTCAGGATTTGAGTTTTTACTACCGAATAAGTTATTAAATATTCCCATTTATCAATTAAAAGTGATTAGGTGGATTTTTTATTACCTAACAGCCTGTCGAAATGTCTTGCTTAAAGCTGATTTTTCCGACATTTTGTCTGTTTATTCTTCGTGGTAAGATTGTTGTCCTTTATTATTCAAAATTAAACATTAACGTGAAAAATATATAACATGAACATTAATAATTTTACCATAAAATCACAGGAGGCCATACAGCATGCCCAAATTCTTGCGCAGGGTATGGAGAATCCCCAAATTGAAAATGAACATATCTATAAAGCAATCGCTGAAGTTGATGAGAATGTACTACCATTTCTATTAAAAAAATTAAATGTTAATATATCTCTTGTAAATCAAATTCTCGATAAGGATCTGCAAAGTTTACCAAAGGTTACCGGGGGAGAAATTATGTTCTCTAAAGAAGCCGGTAAAACTCTTAATGAAGCTACCGTTATTGCCAGAAAGATGGAAGATGAATATGTTTCCATTGAACATTTAATAATTGCCCTTTTTAAATCTAAAAGTCAAATTTCAAGGATATTAAAAGATCAGGGGGTGCAGGAAAAAGAGCTCATGATTGCGATTGATGAATTGCGAAAAGGAGGTAAAATTACGTCACAGAGCGCAGAAGAAACCTACAATTCATTAAACAAATATGCCAGAAACCTCAATGAGCTTGCAGATAAAGGGAAGCTTGATCCTGTCATTGGCCGGGATGAGGAAATTAGACGTATCCTTCAAATTCTTTCACGAAGGACAAAGAATAACCCTATGCTGGTCGGAGAACCGGGCACAGGAAAAACGGCTATTGCAGAAGGACTTGCACATAGAATAGTACAGGGAGATATCCCTGAAAATTTAAAAGATAAAGTCATTTATTCCCTGGATATGGGAGCGCTGATAGCGGGTGCAAAATATAAGGGTGAATTTGAAGAGCGACTAAAGGCAGTGATTAAAGAGGTTACTGGTTCAGACGGCAATATTGTACTGTTTATTGATGAAATACACACACTGGTTGGTGCGGGTGGCGGACAAGGAGCTATGGATGCCGCAAACATTCTAAAACCTGCCCTGGCAAGAGGAGATTTACGCGCAATTGGTGCCACAACTTTGGATGAATATCAAAAATACTTTGAAAAAGACAAAGCGTTGGAGAGAAGATTTCAAAAAGTTATAGTGAATGAACCTGATACGGAAAGTGCAATTTCAATTTTACGGGGTATTAAAGAAAAATATGAGGCACACCATAAGGTAAG
Organism: uncultured Flavobacteriaceae bacterium; assembly: GCA_963793325.1. Classification (GTDB taxonomy): domain Bacteria; phylum Bacteroidota; class Bacteroidia; order Flavobacteriales; family Flavobacteriaceae; genus Eudoraea. The sequence continues at coordinate 570,979 of CAWBZU010000002.1, read as the reverse complement.
GATTATGGATGAAGCCGTCATTTCTGCCGTGGAATTATCACAGCGATATATTACCAATAGGTTTTTGCCAGATAAAGCAATTGACTTAATGGATGAAGCAGCATCTAAACTGAGGATGGAGATCAATTCCAAACCCGAAGAACTGGACGTCCTGGACAGAAAGATCATGCAATTGGAGATTGAAATTGAAGCAATCAAAAGAGAAGAAGACCATGCAAAACTAAAAGTCCTCAATATAGACCTGGCTAATATCAAAGAAGAAAGAAACGAGATTTTTGCCAAATGGGAAAGTGAAAAAACGGTAATTGATAATATTCAAAAAACAAAACTGGACATTGAAAATTACAAGCAGGATGCTGAAAGAGCAGAGCGGAACGGAGATTATGGTGCAGTCGCTGAATTGCGATATGGAAAGATAAAGGAAGCCCAGGAAAAATTAGAATCGCTTCAACAGGATCTGACTGATGAACAAAAAAAAGGCACACTCATCAAAGAAGAAGTCACAACTGAAGATATTGCCGAAGTTGTCGCAAAATGGACAGGTATTCCTGTAACAAAGATGTTACAAAGTGAAAGGGAAAAACTTTTGAAACTGGAAGATGTGTTACACAAACGTGTCGTCGGCCAGGATGAAGCCATACAGGCCGTGTCTGATGCTATAAGAAGAAGCAGGGCAGGTTTACAGGACGCCAAACGTCCAATAGGCTCATTCTTATTTTTAGGCACAACAGGGGTAGGAAAAACCGAACTGGCAAAAACTTTAGCTGCTTATCTGTTTGATGATGAAAATTCACTTACAAGAATTGATATGAGTGAATATCAGGAACGTCACTCTGTAAGCAGATTGGTAGGCGCGCCTCCAGGATATATCGGTTATGATGAAGGCGGTCAGCTTACCGAAGCTGTTCGACGCAAACCTTATTCCGTGATACTTTTAGACGAGATAGAAAAAGCACATCCCGATACCTTTAATATATTGCTACAGGTACTTGATGAAGGTAGGCTTACAGATAACAAAGGAAGGGTTGCTGATTTTAAAAATACCATTATCATAATGACCAGCAATATGGGCAGTCATATTATTCAGGAGAAATTTGAGGCCATTAAAGACATTTATTCAGCAATGGAATCTGCCCGGTTAGAGGTGCTTGGACTTCTTAGAAAAACCATTCGCCCTGAATTCCTCAACAGAATTGATGATATTATCATGTTTACCCCTCTCAATCAGGAGGATATTACGGAGATTGTCAAACTGCAATTGGAACAGCTTAAAAAAATGCTCGCTAAACAGCATATCACTATTGATGCAACAGATGAGGCCATAAATTATCTTGCCAGTCGTGGTTATGACCCGCAATATGGGGCCAGACCTATAAAAAGAGTCATTCAGAAAGAGTTATTAAACAGCCTTTCAAAGGAATTACTCAGCGGGAATGTTAAAGCAGACAGCATTGTATTAATTGATTCTTTTAATGATGGCCTGGTATTCAGGAATCAAAATGAGTTAGTTAGCTAAATAGCTTTTTGATTTTTATAAATGTACCCTTCCGGTTTTCATTATCGAAGGGTACATTTTTTTTACGAATTAAAATACCATGCAGTATATAGTTTTTTTATCTTCGTATAAAAATGAAGACCTATGCCTACAAAAGCTGAGCGAACCACCGCGTACATCATTGAAACTGTAGCCCCTCTCTTCAATAGGCACGGTTATGTGGGAACCAGCATGAATGACCTCACTGAAGCCACTGGACTTACAAAGGGTGCGTTATATGGTAATTTCGAAAATAAAGAGGCCCTGGCCCTTGCCGCATTTGAATATAACAGCAAACTACTGCTTGAAGCAATTGATGACAGGTTAAATGCAAAAGGAACAGCCCTGGAAAAATTATTTTTCCTTACCGATTTTTATCGAAATTATGACGTTTTCACTGCAGATATGGGCGGGTGTCCAGTTTTAAATGTTGGGGTAGATGCCAAATATAATAACACACTCCTAAAGGCCGCAGCTAATGAAACCATACGTACAATTGAGGGAAAAATTGCTTTGGTTCTGGAAAATGGAGTTAAAGCCAATGAATTGAAACTACCCGTTACTCCCTTGCAATTTGCCAAACAGTTATACACCATGATTCAGGGGGCCATTGCAATGGCAACTATTACAGATGACCGGAAATACCTCATTAACACTGTAGCTTACCTCGAGCTTCTTGTAAAAAAGGAAATTAAAAAATAATTTTTTACTCCCCTACAACTCTAAAAATCCAGGTTTTCTCAGTGTATAGCCCTCCAAATTTGGAATCCCTGGCTTTCCTTGCTTCTTCCATAGAGTCATACCTGTTTAAATACACATAATTATATTTATTCTTCGCGCGGTAGAATGATTTGGGTTGCAAGCCCTCATCCGTTAATTTCTTCATAAAAGCTGTATAGTACGTCTTGGTACCAAAAACATTGGCAATTAAATAAAACCCGGGTTCTAAACCATCCTCAGTAGCCATTTCTTCATATTTTTCACCTTTTTCTGGCTCTATTGCTACCTCTGCAATTTTTGCTTTTTCAAGTGCCTTATTGATAGAATCCTGTTGGGCCTTTTCCTTTTCTTTCCTGATCTCTGCCAGTGCTTCAGCCTGTTTTACGGCGTTTATAGAATCTGCCTTCCTTTTTTCCTCTTGCTCTTTAAGTACAGCAATAGCTGCTGCCTCCTGGGCTATTCTTACAGAATCTATCCTTTTCCTTTCTGCTTGTTCTCTGGCTTTGGCTAATTCATTTTGCTGGTTTACGGCGGCAATTGAATCCCTGGTTTTCTGATTTTGCTGTTGTTCCAATGCCAATATTTCTGCTGTTCTAACTGCTGCCAGAGAATCCTGCTTTCTCTGAGCTTCCAGCATTTCCAATTCTTCTTTTTTCCGTTGATTTTCGGCCTCTATTAAAAGTGCCTCCTCCGCTAATTTGTCTTCAGGCAATTCCTCGGTTGTAACTTCCTCTGTTTCAAATACCTGCTGGCCAAAACTAAAAGCTGTCACAATTTCAAAACTCGGATTCTCACCTTTTAGGTCTCCACCAGTTCCAAATTCAATCAAAGCCCCAAGTGACACTTTTTTAAAAAAGTGTCCGCCAATACCGGTAGAAATGCCATAAAAACTATTATATCCAAGTTGCCCCCAGAATTTAGGGGTAGAAAAAAATGTGTTAAATCCAACCTGATTGTCAAAATCCGGCAATCGTTTATAATATAGGGTTGGCCTTATGTATGAAGCAGTGGAATCGCCTAAAATATTAATAGGAAAATCATAGCTTGCCAGACCCATATATATCAATCCCGTTGCGCTTGCATTACCTTCATTGGTTGTCATATTTCGATCTACCAAATTTTCCATAGCTATGCCAAAGCTAAAACTATTTAATTGAAGTTTAACGGCTGGTGCAATTTGTAAAATAAAATTGCTTTTTTCCTCAAATTGTGGAAAATCTACATCATACTCATCAGCAAGTTTGCGTTGGAAACCAATGGCGTTTGCACCCACAGTTAGCTGGGTTTTGGAATTCAGTATAAAATTATAGGCATAATTCAGGATTCCCCCCGTGTTGACAAAAACACCGGTGTTATGCTGAAGAAAGCCGCCTCCGATGGCGGATTGCTCATTTAACTTTCGGGAATAGTTTAAAAATAAAGTTGTGGGACTACCGTCTATGGTTTGCCATTGCCATCTGGTCCATAATGCCACTGACTGGGGGTTATTTCTGTCCAGTGAAAAAACCGGACTTAACAAACTACTGTTAAATTCTGTAAGGTTATGCTGTCTGAAATCATACGGCAATTCCGCCTCCTGAGATTTAGCAGAAAGCACAATCAAAACCATATATATAAACAGGGTTTTTTTCAACATAAGCATAGAAAAAACGTGGGGTAAACATACTAATTTTACTGAAATTCAGTTACATTAGAACATACAGTTAAAATTAAACAATCAATTTGAGTATGAAAACCATTATAATGCTATTTTTTGCTTTAATATTAGCTGGTCTCATCTCCTGCAAAGATGATCAAAAAATATCAGATTCATATGTTGAACCTGCAGTTTCTACCTATTATTTCATAAGACATGCAGAAAAGATTAGGAGTAATACGGAAGACATAGATCCTGAATTAACCCAAAAAGGGCTTGGCAGAGCCATGCACTGGGCAGAAATTTTGAATGATATCAGTCTGGACGCCATTTACAGTACTGATTTTGAACGAACTACCATGACGGCTGCACCAACGTCCGTTAAGAAGGATATCACAGTACAATATTACAACCCATCTGATATTGATATTGAGCAATTTAAAATGGACAATTTGGGTAAAAATGTTCTTGTAGTGGGTCATAGTAATTCAACACCGGAATTTGTAAATAAAATGCTCGGTGAAGAGAAATACGGGGCCATGGACGATTATGACAATGGCAGTCTTTTTATTGTCCAGGTAACAGGCAAAAATGTAACTGCCAATCGTTTACATTTCAATTGTAACTGCCCGGATTAACTACAACTTCTTCGAGACTGATCGTTGAAAGTGGTTCTAGTTTTTGAGATTTAAAAAGCGCTTCAAGCTCATATACCGATACAGCGGCATCCGCCTTATAATTTTTATAATCCACAAACCGTATTCCATTAATTATCCTTTCATTAAACGCTTCGCGAAATCTGTTTCCCCCTCCATCCACAAGAAATTCATAGGCTAAATAATCAGGCTTGAAGGTTTCCTTGTCAATCCAGTATATGTAAATGTCTTCAAAATCCTTACCTCCATCTTTTTGGTCAAAAGTAACTTCCACCTTATAGTATTGCCTATCCCCTATTTGTGTTTCACCCAGGAGTTTTTTATTAACTGCAGGGTCGTTTAATCCGTAAGGAAGATACGCGAAATAATGAACAGAGTTTATCGAATTGGAATATTTTGTTGCCATAGAGTCACTGACAATAACAGGATTCCCATCAATATAACGTTCAAAACCATTTTGCTTCAGAATATCCAAAACAACGGTTGAGTCTTTTTTAATTGTTCGTTTCAGGATCTTCTTTCCTTTATGGTATTCCAGTTCGTACCTAATACCGCGCAAGACGAAAGATATATTACTGGTCCTGTAAAGGTCACCGCCCGATACTTCTATTGATTTATCTACAATATCTTGTACGGTAATATTATCTGCATTGCCATTCCTGCAACCAAATGTCGCCAGGAAGATAATGATGAGGGAAGCTCGATACATATAAAACTTTATAAAGTAATCGCAAAAGTCTTCATTTCATTACACTTATCACAAAATAAATTCAATTTCCATCGTATTGTACTCATGTATTTGTTCTTACTTTTGTTACTTATGCAGAAAACCATAAATATAAAAAACAAAAAGGCCCGTTTTGAATACGAATTCCTGGATACCTATACTTCAGGGATTGTACTTTCAGGATCCGAAATAAAATCTATAAGGCTGGGTAAAGCTTCCATCACTGAAAGTTTTTGTGAATTCAATGAGCGTGGGGAGCTATTTGTCATAAATATGCAAATTGATGAATATTCACACGCCACTCATTTTAATCACAGACCAAAAGCGGCCCGTAAACTGCTGCTAAAAAAGCAGGAATTAAGAAAACTGGAGAAAGAAGTAAAAAGCACGGGACTTACTATTATACCCCTAAATCTTTATATAAATGATAAGGGATTGGCTAAACTTAAAATTGTACTTGCCAAGGGTAAGAAATTATATGACAAGCGGGAAAGTATCAAGGATAGGGATAACAAAAGAAATCTCGACCGCTTAAAAAAGAGTTTTAATAACTAATGGGGCAGTGTTTAATTCTTTAAAATTTAATAAATCAATTTTTATCCTCCAATAAAGGAACGAACCGAAAGGATCCAAATTCCTGCCTTTCAAATTCCTTATCCGATTTTCGAATTATTCTGGTCATTACCTGATCTTCCAAACCCACCGGAATAACCAGTTTACCTTCAATTTTTAATTGAGATAGCAGGGCTTTAGGAATTTCTGGAGCTCCGGCAGTTACAATAATCCCATCAAAAGGGGCCTCCTCAGGAAGTCCTTTATATCCGTCGCCAAAATTGAATTTTTTTGGCCTATAGCCCATTTTCTTAAAGAAAATAGAGGTTTTTTTAAATAATTCCAATTGTCTTTCAATGGTATATACCCTGGTTTTCAATTTTAATAGAACAGCGGTCTGGTAGCCGCTTCCCGTGCCAATCTCCAGTATTTTATCCCCTGGATTTACTTCCAATAATTCGGTTTGGAAAGCAACGGTATATGGTTGTGAAATAGTTTGTCCTGCTGCAATGGGAAAAGCCTTATCCTGATATGCATGATCTTCAAAACTACTATCCATGAACAAGTGTCGGGGAACACCTCTTATGGCTTCCAATACATTTTTATTGTTAATATTCTTGGCAGAAATAATGTCTACCAGATTATTCCGCATTCCCTTATGTTTGAAAGTATCTTTCAATAGTTTGATTTTGTGTTGCTAAAATTAGAAAATCAAATTGGAAATAGGTGTGTTTTCGAAGTGATACATTAGTAAATTATAGAATTAATCTCCTTATTTTTGAAAAAACTTAAACTTATGCTCAAAGTTGGCGTATTAGGCGCAGGACATTTAGGCAAAATTCATTTGCGACTTCTCAATGAATCTCCTGAATACAATTTAATTGGTTTTTATGACCCGGACGCCGTAAACGGTAAGGATGTAGAATCAGAATTTGGATACCCCTATTTTGAAAATATGGATTCCCTGATGGATAAGGTAGATGTTGTTGATATTGTAACGCCTACTCTATCACATTACGAGTGTGCCAAAAAGGCTATGGAGAAAGGAAAACACGTTTTCATTGAGAAACCCATTACCAATACTTTGGAAGAAGCTGAGGAGCTTTTGATAATTGAAAAAACAAATCAGGTGAAAGGACAGGTGGGGCACGTTGAAAGGTTTAACCCCGCCTTTACTGCGGTCAAAAACAACATTTTGGATCCTATGTTTATTGAAACTCACCGGTTAGCCGAATTTAATCCAAGAGGGACCGATGTACCAGTCGTATTGGATTTAATGATCCATGATATAGATGTAATACTTAGCGTTGTAAACTCAAAAGTAAAAAGAATTAATGCGAGTGGCGTATCAGTAATTAGTAATTCGCCTGATATTGCCAATGCCAGAATTGAATTTGAAAATGGGTGTGTAGCTAATTTAACAGCAAGCAGAATCTCGCTAAAAAACATGAGGAAATCACGTTTCTTTCAGCGAGACGCATATATTTCTGTTGATTTCCTCGAAAAACAGGTTGAAGTTGTAAAAATGAAAGATGCTCCTGAAAAACCAGGGGAATTTGACATGGTACTACAGAATGCGGAAGGAGATAAAAAACAAATCTATTTTGAGAACCCTGAAATTCTAAAAAATAATGCGATTCAAGACGAACTGGAAACTTTTGCGGAGGCGATCAAAAATAACGGCACTCCTATTGTAACACTAAAACAGGGGGCTCAGGCATTGGATATAGCACTTCAGGTAATTGCGTCTTTCAAAACCTAATGAAATAAAGAGTGACAAAAACTTTGAGTATTGCTTAATTATTAATCAGAATAAAATGATATCAACAATTGCAGTAATAGGGGCAGGTACCATGGGTAATGGGATCGCACATGTTTTTGCCCAAAACGGTTATAAAGTAAATTTGGTGGATGTCTCCAGGAAAGCCCTTGATAATGGGGTCGCCACAATTTCCAAAAACCTTGACCGGATGCTGTCAAAGAATACCATAACCCAGAAAGACAAGGTTCAAACATTGGAAAATATCACTTCGCATACCTCCGTTGAGGAAGGTGTTATCAAAGCAGACCTCGTAATTGAAGCTGCTACAGAGAATGTGGAACTTAAACTGTCAATATTCAAAGAACTTGATATCCATTGCCACAAAGATGCAATTCTGGCTACCAATACTTCTTCCATTTCTATTACACAAATTGCCGCAGTAACCCAAAGACCGGAAAGGGTAATTGGAATGCACTTTATGAATCCCGTCCCCATAATGAAATTAGTAGAGATCATTAGAGGCTACAATACAAGTGATGGCACGACCAAAATAGCAATGGAAATTTCAGAAAAATTAGGTAAAACAGCCACAGAAGTAAATGATTATCCAGGATTTGTATCAAACAGAATTCTCATGCCCATGATAAATGAAGCAATAGAAACACTTTATAACAATGTGGCTGGTGTATCAGAAATTGATACAGTAATGAAATTAGGAATGGCACATCCTATGGGTCCCTTACAGCTAGCTGACTTTATTGGACTTGATGTATGCCTTTCAATTCTGAATGTCATGTACAACGGATTTAAAAATCCTAAATATGCTCCATGCCCACTTCTTGTTAACATGGTAACAGCCGGTAAGACAGGGGTTAAATCGGGAGAAGGATTTTATGATTATTCAGAAACTCGCAAGGCTGAAAAAGTAGCAGCTCAATTTTCCCACTAATTTTATGGCATTTATTAAACCATTTAATGCAATCAGGCCAGCCAAAGACAAAGTATCATTTGTTACTTCCCGTTCTTACGAAGAGTATTCAAAAAAAGAACTGGACTGTGTCTTAAATTATAACCCCTTTTCCTTCTTACATATTCTTAATCCGGGTTACAGGTTTAATAAAAGAGTATCCGGACCGGAACGTTTTAAACTGGTCCATAACCGATATCTGGAATTTTTGGAAGAGCAGATACTTCTAAAGGACAAGGAAGAAAGCTTCTATATTTATAAAATAGAAAAAGATAATTTTAATTGTTGTGGTATTATTTGCGCTACCAGTACGGAGGATTACAGGAATTCTGTAATTAAAAAGCATGAAAATACCCTTGAACAAAGGGAAAAATTATTTGCAAATTACCTCCAATTGGTTCCGTTTAAAGCGGAACCGGTTTTGATGATTTATCCGGATACAAAGGAAATATCCAGTATAATTTACAACGAGATCCGAAATGATCCTAAATGTCATTTTACCACACCCGACAGGGTAACCCATACCCTATGGCAAATTTCAGAGAAAAATACCTTACAAGAATTGCAGAATAAATTTGGAAAGGTAGATTCTTTATATATAGCGGATGGACACCACAGAAGTGCATCTTCCAACCTGTTGTCCCTTATATCCAAAAAGAACAACCCAAATCACAATGGCAAGGAGCCTTACAATTTTATTATGAGTTACCTCATCCCGGAATCAGAAATTAGAATTTTTGAATTTAACCGAATGGTTCGAGATCTTAACGGACTTACACCTGAGCAGTTTTTGGCAAAACTCAATAGCGTATTTAGAATTAAAAAACACGATAATCAATTGTATCGCCCTGGGAAAAAACATCATTTTAGCATGTATCTAAACGGTTCCTTTTATTCCTTAAATTTAAGAAAAGGTGTTTATAAATTTACCAATGCACTGAGTAAGCTTGATACACAGATTTTATACAAGACCATTCTTGAGCCTATCCTCCAAATTGAAGATTTAAGAAATGATAAACGAATTCAATATGGTTATGGCAAACGTAATGTCCTTAAAATGAAAGATGAAATAGACAAGGGTAACTTTGCGGTAGGTTTTGGCTTAGTCCCTTTAAACGTAGCAGAGATTAAAGCAATAGCAGATGCCGGATTGGTTATGCCTCCAAAAAGCACGTACATAGAACCAAAACTCAGAAGCGCACTCACTATTTATGAATTAGAATCCTCAGGAAGTTAAAGATTTAATGACCAGCCCAACTTATAAAATAGAATAGAGTATAAGCTGGAGTTATCATTTATAGTTAATACTCGAATAATTTGAAATTAAAAACAAGTGTCCATAAAAAATAATCTACTTAAAATTCTTGAAGATCTTCCAAGGGAAGTCACCCTCGTTGCCGTCTCCAAAACGAAAACCCAAATGGAAATAATGGAAGCCTATGAAGCGGGGCAGCGCATTTTTGGGGAAAATAAAATTCAGGAAATGGCCGGAAAATGGAGTGCTTTACCCAAAGATATCGAATGGCATATGATAGGTCATGTACAAACCAATAAAGTAAAGTACATGAGTGAATTTGTCACTTTAATTCATGGTGTTGATAGTCTAAAACTCCTTAAGGAAATTAACAAACAAGGGTTAAAGTACAATCGTAAAATAAATTGTTTGTTACAGGTTCATATTGCCCGGGAACAAACAAAATTTGGACTGGACGAAAAAGAATTATTTGAAATATTGGAATCCCACGAATTTAAAACGCTAGGGAATGTTTGTATAAAAGGGTTAATGGGCATGGCCTCATTTACGGATAATGAAGAACAAATTCACAGGGAATTTTCAAATTTACATTCAATATACCTAAAACTACTGAATGAAATACCAAATGCAAATATACTGTCCATGGGTATGAGTGGAGATTATAAAATAGCCATTCAGGAAGGCAGTACCATGGTACGAATAGGAAGTAGTATCTTTGGTGAGAGAAACTATCCATAAAAGATGTAAAATGGGTTATTTATAGTTAGAAAATTTAGACATGTACGCTATACTTGACATAGAGACTACCGGAGGGAAATACAATGAAGAAGGGATAACCGAAATTGCCATCCATAAATTTGACGGACACAAGGTGGTAGACAAATTTATTAGCCTGGTCAATCCTGAAAAAGAAATTCAACCTTTTGTGGTTAACCTTACCGGTATAAACAACAATATGCTACGTACGGCTCCAAAATTTCATGAAGTGGCAAAGCGTATTGTCGAAATCACCAAAGATACGGTCCTTGTGGCTCACAATGCTCAATTTGATTATCGAATACTACGCACAGAATTTCGAAGATTGGGGTATGATTTTGAGAGGAAAACCCTATGTACTGTAGATTTATCCAAAAAGTTGATCCCCGATGCAGAATCTCATAGCCTAGGTAAATTGGTACGCTCATTAGGAATACCTGTTAGTGACCGCCACAGAGCCAATGGTGACGCTCTGGCTACATTAAAATTATTTAAGCTTCTACTTACCAAAGACAGTGATAAATCTATAATTAAGGAAATTGTACGAGAAGAATCTCTCGGAGAACTCTCACAAAGACAATTAGATATTGTGGAAAGTATGCCAACAGAGGTTGGCGTTTATTATATGCACAATAAAGATGGCGAAATCATTTTCCTGGGCAAAAGTACCAATATTAAAAAACGTGTTAACCGCCATTTTTTAAAGAATGGTGAATTGGCAAGGCAAATTCAAAAAGAAACAAGGAAAGTTACATACGAAAAAACCGGCAATGAATTGGTAGCATTGCTAAAGGAAAATGAGGAGCTCATTAAGAACACACCTAAATATAATATAACTGCCAAGCCAGTTAAATCATCTAATAAAAAACAACTTATACAACTTAACGGATACGATGTTTTAAGGAATAATTTAATTATTTTAGACAAGGGTAGAGAACTAGGTGAACGCAGTGCCATCCTTATAAAAAATGGGGTTTTTAGTGGTTTAGGATTCTATAACCTAAATTATCAAATTAACAATATGAATATTTTGGAGTCCATTATTACCCCAATGAATAATTCTGCGTTAACCAGAAAAATTATTGAATCATATCTTAAAGAAAAAAAGGTAATCGAGATTATTGAAATTAAAAATAACCAGTGAAAGAATTCAAACCAAAAAAAAACTGGAAATTAAAGCTTCACGAAATAATTTATGGCACGCATACGCCAGCTGGGAAGTTATTTGATATAGTTTTGCTGATTGTAATCGTGTATAGTGTAATTATTGTGATGTTGGAAAGTATCCCAAAAATTGACACTAAATACCATTCATTTCTTAATATTTCAGAATGGGTGGTGACTATATTGTTTACGCTGGAGTACTTCCTTCGTATTATCTGTATAAAAAAGCCAACAAAGTATATTTTTAGCTTTTTTGGCATCATTGATCTGCTTTCCACTATTCCCAAATATTTATCCTTTTTCATCGGGGGTTCACAGTATATTACCGCTTTTAGGGCACTTCGCCTATTACGTGTCTTTAGAATTCTTAAACTGGTACGTTTTGTTGGGGAATCTAATAATTTATTGAGGGCTTTAAGGGCCAGCAAAACCAAGATCTTTGTTTTTGTATTTTTCGTTCTTGTCATTTCTATCTTGCTGGGTACAATAATGTATTTGGTTGAAGGACCGGAGCATGGATTTAACAGCATCCCTCACAGTGTATATTGGACTATTGTTACCTTAACCACAGTGGGTTATGGCGATATTTCACCGGAAACCGGTCTGGGTCAGGTCATTGCCACTTTTATTATGATTATTGGTTATGGTATTATCGCAGTTCCTACGGGTATAGTATCTGCTGAATATACTGTAATGCACAGGGAAGATAAAGAGGCCGATATGGGAAGGAGTTGTAGTTCCTGTGGTACCGAAATCCTAAGAACTGATGCGCAATATTGCAGGAGTTGCGGTCACAGATTAAGCACTGAATAATGCCATTAAAATACCTTATTTCAATTGTAGGGCCTACCGCTATTGGGAAAACAAAATTAGCCATAGCTCTTGCGAAATATTACAAAACGGAGATCATATCGGCAGACTCCAGACAATTTTACCGGGAAATGTCCATAGGCACTGCAGTTCCTACAAAACAGGAATTAGAAGCTGTACCACATCATTTTATTCAACATAAGAGTATTCAGGAAACATTTAATGTAGGAGATTTTGAAAAGGATACCCTAAAAGCCCTCGAATTACTTTTTAAGCAAAATGATATAAGTATCATGGTGGGTGGTAGTGGATTATATGTAGATGCGGTTATTTACGGATTAGATTCCTTCCCGGAGGTCAATGAGGAAATAAGAATTCAACTAAATACGGTATATAAGAAGCGAGGTATCGAAGTTTTACAAAACCAACTTAAAGAATTGGATCCGGAATACTATGCTAAAGTGGATATTCATAATCCCCATAGAATTATTCGCGCTCTGGAAGTATGTATTGGGGCCGGCGAAACTTATTCATCATATATAAATCAAGAAAAACCCCAGCGCTCATTCAATTCTATAATAGTAGGCCTGTCTGCAGACAGAAGTATCCTTTATAGCAAAATAAATAAACGTGTAGATACTATGATTGAAAACGGGTTAATTGACGAAGCCAGGACACTATATCACCACAAGCATCTGAACGCCCTAAATACAGTAGGATATAAGGAACTTTTTAATTATTTTGACGGGATTTGGGAACTGGATTTTGCTATTTCTGAAATCAAGAAGAATACAAGACGATTTGCAAAAAGACAATTAACATGGTATGGAAAAAATAAGGACATATTATGGGTAGACCATACTACCCCTTTGGAGGAAGTTATTGCAAAAATAGAACATTGTAAAAAGACCATATAGGATGGTAAAAGTAGTACCAAAAATTTATTTTATTATGGGAGTTTCGGGTTGTGGTAAATCCACCATAGGAAACTTACTGGCACAAAGACTGAAAATTCCTTTTTTTGATGGCGATGACTATCATTCTAAAACCAATGTAAAAAAAATGTCCTCGGGACAACCTTTAACGGACCATGATAGAATGGGTTGGTTAATAAGTTTAAATAAAATAGCCCATGCGCAACTTGAAAAAGGAGCAATTATAGGTTGTTCCGCTCTGAAAGAATCCTACAGGCGAATTTTGGAAGCCAATCTGCAGGAATATGCCAGGTGGATTTATCTCAGTGGTTCTTTTGATGATGTGATGAATCGTTTAAACAAAAGAAAAGGCCATTTTATGCCATCTGAACTCCTTAAATCTCAGTTCGAAACCCTGGAAATACCTCAACAATGCATTGAGGTTTCAATCAATATGCCTCCTGAAGACATGGTTAATCAGATCTTAGGTTTCATAAAATTCGAATAAAAAAGGCATCCTATTATGGATGCCTCATTATATGTAATTTGAAAATTTTACTGCGCTTTTACGACTAGCCTGAATCCTTCTCCATGAATATTCAGAATCTCAACAACATCATCTTTTTTAAGGTATTTACGCAATTTGGCAATATAAACATCCATACTTCTGGATGTAAAATAATTGTCATCACGCCATATCTTGGTTAGGGCTAATTCCCTCGGCATCAGATCATTCTCGTGTAAAGCAAGTAATCTTAGCAATTCGTTCTCCTTGGGCGACAGTTTAATAGGTTCTTCATCCTTGTACTTAAGAAACCTGAGTTTTGAATTTAAGTGAAAATTTCCAATATTAAATTCAAACTGTTTGCTGTCAGCTAACGTATTAGAAGCTTTTCTCTGAAGAATAGCTTTTAATTTCATCAGCAATACCTCCGAATCAAATGGTTTATTTAAATAGTCATCCGCACCCGCCTTATACCCTTTAAGGACGTCTTCTTTCATTGTTTTAGCAGTGAGAAAAACTATAGGTACATTCTCGTTTTTTTCACGAATTTCCCTGGCTAGTGTAAACCCGTCTTTATAAGGCATCATAACATCCAATATGCAGATATCATAATTGTCTTTTTTAAATTTTTCAAACCCTTCCATTCCGTTCTTTGCCAAAGTAACATCAAAATCGTTCATTGACAAGTAGTCTTTAAGCACGATGCCAAAGTTTGGATCGTCTTCCACTAAAAGTATTTTTTTGTTTGCTGTTTCCATAAATTCTTAAATTAATGGTAGTTTAATATAGAAGCTACTTCCTTTATCTTTTTCACTTTCAGCATAAACTTCCCCTTGGTGATCTTCTACAATTTTTTTTACATAAGCCAACCCTAACCCATGTCCTTTTACGTTATGTATATCTCCGGTATGTTCCCTATAAAATTTTTCAAATACTTTTTTTAACACCGTTTTACTCATGCCAGCTCCCTGGTCCTGTATTTTAATGACAATATTATTATTAGCAACTTCGGTAAAAACATCAATTTTCGGTGCTTCCGGTGAATATTTCACCGCATTATCCAAAATATTCACAATCACATTTCCAAAATGCATCTCATTCGCCAGTACTTCTGATCTTTCAGCATTTAAATGCGTATGAATATATCCTCCCCTATCCGTTACAATAAGTTGAACATGGGTAATTGATTTATTAATTATGTCGTGAATATCAACCCTGTCCTTACTAATATCCAATTGATTTTTTTCTAGTTTGGATATCCTCAGCACATTTTCGACCTGTGCGTGCATTCTTTTATTTTCGTCTCTTATCATTTGCAGATACCGAAATACCTTTTCCTGATCTCCAATAATTTTTGGGTTTTTAATAGCTTCGACTGCCAAGTTTATTGTTGCAATGGGAGTTTTAAACTCATGAGTCATATTATTTATAAAATCCGACTTTATTTCTGAGATTTGTTTTTGTCTTATTAACTGATAAATTGCCCCGGAATAGGCCACAACAATTATAAGTGTAAATACTAAAGATAATATCGCCATTCCAAGAATGGATTTTAACAAGAACTTCTTCTTCTTGGGAAAAGACAATAAGAGTGTAAAATTGCTGTTTCCTTCACTATCCTTAAAGAATGGAACTTTATATACTGTTGTCTCTCCAATTTTAAATCTTTTAGACCTCACTTTCGTTGGTAAACCTTTACTATATACACCATATTCAAAATCAATATCTATGCCCCTGTTTTCCAGTTCACGGTTGAGCAATAATTCTATCTCCTGTATTGTAACACGTTTATGAATCGGAACTTTTTCAGCATATTCTCTGTAAACATCATCAAAGATTGCCTTGTCTATAGACGATAAGCCACCAACTTTTTCCAATTTTTGAATAGGATTTAATCTGTAGCTTTTACCATCCAGACCAAAATCTTCCTTATAAACTGTCTTGGTGCGCTTACTGGTATAATTCTTTATGGTAGCAGTATCATTACCATTGCCATTGTCAAAGAACGTAGATGCGATATTATAATCCTCTTCCAAAATCCCATGTGAATAAAACAGAATCTCGTTAGAATTTAAATCCCGATCAATAAAAAAAATGTTACTTAAATTGGAACTCTTAAATTCTCCTACACTATCCTTCAGATTTAAAAATCTTTCAGAATAGTCACCCATTTCCCGGTCTTCAATTTTGTCAGTTACTTTATTAAGAACTTCAGTAACTGCGTTTGAAAATTGTTCTTCTTTATCTTCAACAGAACTTTTAATCCAATACAGTTGTACAGAGATAATCCCAATAAGAGAAAGGCTCATTAAAATGACCAGGCTAACAAATAATCTCTTATTCATCGTTTAGGTAAATTTAAAAATTTAACATTTATGAGATTGCCTGTTTAACCTAACCTTAACAAAAATGTTAAAAAAGTCCTCATCCCTATAAATGAGTGAGTTGATGATGAATCTCCCCGACCCGTAATTTGGTCTTATCCAGGTCAATATTTTCGATAGTAAAATGGGATAAAGGAATCTTCTGAGAATCCTCCCATTGATTCTTCATTCGGGCCAGGACCTCCTCCCTTGTACTGTTATCCCTTTCTCTAATTCTGTCAATACGCACTTCTTTTGGGGCCTTTACAAGTATTATCTTATCAAAATTCTTATAGGAATTGTTTTCAAAGAGTATGGCAGCCTCCTGGATAACATATGGGCTTTTTTTCTTTCCCATCCACTCTATAAAGTCTTTTTTAACTGCCGGATGTACAATCGAATTCAACTTTTGAAGTAATTCCTTATTCCTAAAAACCCTGTCGGCTATGTATTTTTTGTTTAACCTTCCGTCTGCATATGAATCTTTACCCAACAGATCAATAATTGTCTTTCTAATCTCTGCAGAATTCTCCATTAACTTTTTGGCATGCAAATCAGAGTTGTAAACCGGGACGCCCAATTCCATAAATAATTTGGCTACTGTAGTTTTTCCACTGCCAATTCCACCGGTTAATCCAACAATTTTCATTGACGTTTCAAAATAAATTCCACATCATTCTTCAATAACTGAACACTGTATACATCTCCGGGTTTTTCAATTAGCTGTACCAAAAGATTTTGATCATTGCCTTTGTGTTCCTGAAAGTTAGCCACAATTTTAAAATCTGAAGGGCTAATATCTCTTAATCGTTCAATCCGCGCTTTACATATCACGGAGATAGTGCTGGGAAAGGTCTTTATCTGAGTTCCTTCCGGGAGATTAATCACTTCTACCGGAATTTCTAATATTTTTTCAGAGAATCTAAAAACCTTACCTGAAATTCTTACTTTTTTTACGGAAAGTTGGGAATTTGGAATCTCTTCAGGCGTTACCAAATCAACTACCACAGAAAAACCTTCGGTAATTTCATTGAGCTCAACTTCAGAGGTGGAGATTGAACTTATAAAATCCAATTCCTTTTTCGGTCCCGTGATTGAAATTATCGGAGGTTCTATCTGCAATTGGCTATCCAAAATATAATTCTGGGCTGGAACCAATTTAATATTCGGGGTTATTGGAACCTCTTTTAACTCCACTTTATAAAAATCTATAAAGAGAGTATCCCTATCTACTTCTAAAAGATTAATTGTCCCGGATAACTGACTCTCTAACTGTTTCTTTAAGTCGGTTGGAGTAATAAAAAATTTAGTCCGCTTATTACTCATACTAGCCAGATCTATCTTAATTTTTTTAGTATTATAATAGAAAGCCAAGAACTGAAACCCACTGGCTCTGAGTCTTACAGCTATTTTATTTATAGAGTTATCCGTTAACAGGAGGCTGTCTGGGATATTGATATACTCCAGATCAAATGTTGTTCGGTCAACATAGGTCTCAGATAATTTACTTACAAGCCATGCCAGGAAAGAACACAATAGGAAAATTAAAAAGATATTTATCTTTCTTCTATTATTACTTCTTTTAACCTTTTTCTTTAACATTAAATTTGCTTAAAAAACAATTCGGGAAAAAGTTCCTGCGGTTTACTTTTACTAAAATTAAGGAAGAATACCGATTTTAAAAAACCATATCCATAGCCCAGAAACTGCATCATTACAGCAATGATAGCCAAAAAGGCCACTGCAAGGTTTTTATTCTTTATTAAGGCATCCATAAAAATAAACGCAAAATACGTAATGTAAAGTATAATGGGCCATAGATATCTTTCCGGCCCCATAAAAGCCAACATAATCGCAATGAAAAGACCTATGCAGAAAAGGGAAGGAAACCAGTAGACTATTCTGGAAGAACCTGGGTGCCATTTGCTAAGAATTGGACGCACCATACCAAACTTTTTAACTTGTAAAAGGAATTTATTAAAACTTATCCTTCGCTTATGGTAGACAAAAGCCTCCGGAATTAATTTAGTTTTATACCCATTTTCCCATAATCGCATACTTAGGTCCGGGTCTTCTCCCGGGTGGATGTCACCAAAACCACCCGATATTTCAAAGGCTTCTCGGGAGATCCCCATATTAAAGCTTCTGGGTTGAAATTTATCGACAGCATTTTTATTTCCCCGGATTCCACCGGTGGTAAAAATAGAAGTCATAGCATAATTTATTGCCTTTTGGATGTTTGAGAATGATTCATGTGCGGCATCGGGACCTCCAAAACAATCAACATATTTATCATTTAAGGAAGCAGCTATCTTTTCCAGGTAATTTATGGGAATTATACAATCTGAATCAAGTATTATAAAGTAATTCCCTTTAGCGTGCTTCATACCGTAATTTCTTGAATCCCCGGGACCGGTATTGGCTTTAAACAAATAAGTAATATTTAACGCACGTGTATACTTCTCAACCACCGCTTTTGATGTTGTAACGGAGCCATCCTCAACAATTACTATTTCATATGGCATTTTGTAGGACTGATGCAACAGACTCTGCAGCAGTTCACCAATTTCATCGGGTCTGTTAAATACAGGAATAATTAAAGAAAAAGAAAGTTCCATATTTCAAATTAGGCACATACGTAAAAGCCATCCTCTTCCGGGATGGCCTTCCTGTTATTTTAAATGCTACTATTCAGCAAAATGCTCAATTACCTCCTGACTTACACCTGTATTTGAAAAACCACCATCATGAAATAAATTCTGCATCGTAACTTTTCTAGTAAGATCTGAAAAGAGAGAAACGGTATAATCGGCACAATCCTGAGCCGTGGCATTACCAAGGGGTGACATCTTTTCTGCATAATTAATGAAGGCATTAAAACCCTTCACACCCTGACCGGCTGTTGTTGGTGTTGGGGATTGAGAAATGGTATTCACCCTAACTTTTTTCTCTTTACCAAAAAAGTAACCAAAACTTCTGGCCACAGATTCGAGATAAGCTTTGTTGTCTGCCATATCATTATAATCCGGAAATGTTCGTTGCGCAGCCATATAGGTTAAGGCTACAATACTGCCCCATGTATTCATGGCTTCTGCCTTGTACAAACTTTGCATAACTTTATGAAATGAAAGTGCCGAAACGTCCCATCCCTTAGCTGTATAATCATATTTTTCATCGGTATATAAACGCCCTTTGCGCACATTGACGGACATCCCTATTGAATGTAATACAAAATCCAGTTTTCCTCCCAGAATTTCCATTGACTTGGCAACCAATATATTCAGATCATCTTCACTAGTGGCATCTGCAGGAACAATTTGTGATCCGGTTTTCTCTGCCAGTGTATTGATCTGACCCATCCGCATTGCAATTGGTGCATTAGTCAGGACGAACGTACCACCCTCTTCATGAACCCTCTCAGCAGTCTTCCATGCTATTGAATTTTCATCAAGAGCACCAAAAATAATTCCTTTCTTTCCTTTTAATAAATTATATGCCATGTTAAAGTCTTTTGGATTAATTTGTAGTCAAAGATATCTAAAAAAGTAGAAACTAAACCCCTCTCAACCGATATTTGAAACACTCTCAGCACGGTAGAAATATAACTTAAGACTGTTGAGTGTTTTTAGTTCAAAAGCTCCCTGGCATGTGCAAGAGCTGAATCTGACAGACTCTTGCCACCAAGCATTTCGGCCAATTCAAACACCCTTTCATCCTGCAACAATTCTTTCATCTGAGTTTGAGTACTATCGCCTATATCGGTTTTAAAAACTTTATAATGATGATCTCCTTTCGAAGCAATTTGTGGAAGATGTGTAATGGAAAACACTTGCATATACCTGCTCATATTTAACATAATATCACCCATTCGATTTGATATTTCACCGGAAACCCCACTGTCTATCTCATCAAACATAAGGGTGGGCAATTGTTCAAAGCGGGCAAGAATTGATTTTATTACTAGCATAATGCGGGAAAGTTCTCCTCCAGAAGCCACTTTTTTTAAGGTATTATAATCTGAGCCTTTATTCGCTGAAAATAAAAACGATAACGTATCCCGTCCATTACTTTTATAATCCTCTGTTGGAAAAACTTCAATATTGAAAGTAGCATCGGGCAATCCGAGTGAATGCAGAGAATGTTCAAGTTTTTCCTTTATTTCCGGGATTACCTTTTTACGGCGCACAGATAGCAAATTGGCCTCCTGGTCCAATTCATCCTTAAGCTCTATAAGTAAATTTCTTTTTGCTGCAATTTCTTCTTCAAGATTTTGTGTGGCAGTAACCTTGGTGGCTAGCACTTTTTTTATTTCAAGCAATTGAGAAATGCTGGACACATCATGCTTTCTTTCCAGGTCGTACAAGAGCTGCAATTTATTATTAATTTCTTCAAGCTTGGCGGGATCGGGTTCAACAGATTCCTGAAGAATTTCCATTTCATCGGCAATGTCCGTTAATTCAATAAAAACAGAATCAATTCGTTGCTTAAGATCAGTAAAATTACTTCCTATACCCGATAGTCTTGTGGCTATCAGTTTAAGTTCCTGGAGTAAATTTACAATCCCAACCTGTTCATCTCGTAACAGCTGATTTCCTTTAGATAGATTTTCAAGGACCATCTCAACATTGTTTAGTTGTTGAAATTGATCTTCCAGTTTTTCCTGTAGCCCTTCTTCAAGAAATACCGCTTCCAACTCATTTAAAAGGAAAGTGTTATAATCATATTCCTTATCCGCATTTTTTTGAAACTCGATGAGTTTATCAAATTCTTGCAAAGTAATTCTATAATTATCGAGTTTTGTCTTATACGTAGCCAGCAACTGTGTATTGTCTGCAAATGCATCTATCATTTTTAACTGAAAATCATGCTCAGTAAGCTGAAGTGTCTGATGCTGTGAATGAATGTCAATTAGGCGTTTACCAAGTTGAACTAATATATCAAGTGTAAGGGGGGAATCATTTACAAATGCTCTCGATTTACCACTAGGGTGAATTTCCCGCCGGATAATTGTATTGGGATCATACTCTAAATCGTATGCATTAAAAAAGGCTTCCAAATGATAGTTTTTGATGTCAAAAACAGCTTCAACCACACATCGGCTTTCTTTATTTTTCAAAGAGGTCATATCGGCCCTCTTTCCCAAAACCAGGGAAAGCCCTCCTAAAAGGATAGACTTCCCAGCCCCCGTTTCCCCGGTAATAGTGGTAAAGCCACCTGTGAAGGATACGTTGAGTTGATCAATTAATGCGTAATTTTGAATCGACAGATTTATCAGCACAACTAATATGTATATGATCTGTAAAGATAAATTATTATTGGAATGTAAAAGAAGGGGTTAATAGGTTATTTCATCCCAGGTTGTAGAATAGAAGGGGGCTACTTTATTTAATGTCTCTTTAAGGGCAACAATATCTACTTTAGGGCCATCTGAAAAGATATTTTGTATTTCCTCTGCTTTTGCATCAAAAAAGGTTTGAATCAAAAAAGCATTGGGTCTTCTTTGGATCATTGTCTCGAATAAGCGCATAGAGCCTGCTATAACCTGCTTGCCGGTACTATTGTTATCCCCTAAAATATCCAGTCCTTTTCTATGATAATTGTACATGGCAATGCGATATTCTCTGAAAGTATTTGACAAGAGGTTATCAACCAATTCAAAACGGGTTCTGTTATCTGAAGCCGATTGGCTCCAGCCGGAATAATTACTACCCTGAGCATTGGTTACAATTTGCTGTGCTTCTTTGTAAAATTCTGTCCCTCCCTCTAAGGCAAAGGTATCTGCATCCAGCCCAAGAATTATATATACATAATAGGAAATAACCCCAACCAAATTAGAATCAAATACGTTCGGGTTATAAACCAAAGGTTGAAATTCAATATATTGAAAATTAAACTGATTGTCCTTATAATTGAAAATGGGACTTTCATAAGAAGTATTGAATACTGGGCGAGAGGACTGAATCTGAATATTGGCGCTAAATCTGTCGGATTCGTAATCCGTTACAGTAATGAACATTCTTGCATTTACCCGTTCATTTTCGTTGTAAATCCTTTTTGTCCACTGGCTTTTATTCACAAAATCATTCAATGCCCGTTCTAAAGTTCGAAATATTTGCCTATTTGTCTGATTGACCTGATCTGCGTTAACTGTCACAGTACAATTAAGCTCCTGGGCACCTATGGCCTGTGCAAAAAGAAGGCTAAATAGGAAAATTAAAAAATTACGCATGGCCCCTACTGATGATTTCGTTTAATATGTCCAAGGCTACTTCAGCCTTATCCTTAACTTCAAACGTTGTAATCTCTAAATTCTTGTCTATAAAGGTTATTTTGTTTGTTGATTTGCCAAACCCTGCTTCTTTGTCATTAAGTGAATTTAGTACAATGGCATCTAAATTCTTTTTCCTTAACTTCTTTTTTGCATTCTCCAGCTCATTTTCAGTTTCCAGGGCAAAGCCTACCAAAAATTGATCTTTCTTTTTATCCCCCATTGACAATAGAATATCTTTATTTTTAACAAATTCAATTTGTAGGGTTTCTTCGGAGTCTTTTTTTATTTTTTGTTCAGATACACGACTTGGCCTAAAGTCTGAGACAGCTGCTGCGCAAATAGCAATATCGCATTCTTTGTAATACTTATGAACGGCTTCATACATTTCCTCAGCAGACACCACTCTGATTACATCTATCGCCGGGTTTTCCAATATCAAACAGGAAGGTCCTGATATCAGTACTACTTTTCCTCCGAGTTCAGCGGCTGCCCTTGCCAATTCGAATCCCATCAGACCTGAGGAATGATTACCTACAAAACGAACAGGGTCTATGGCTTCATACGTGGGACCTGCTGTAATTAAAAATTTTTTCCCTTTTAGAGGCAGCTTACCCGAAAAGTATTCCTGAACATACTCCAAAATATCTTCCGGTTCTGCCATGCGCCCTTCACCATATAATCCGCTGGCTAATTCCCCTGTTCCAGATGGTATCATAAGATTACCAAAAGTCTGTAGTTTTTTAAAGGTTTCTTTTGTTGTGGGGTGCCTATACATATCAATATCCATTGCTGGTGCAAAGAATACAGGGCATTTGGCTGAAAGGTAGGCAGCCAGCAGTAAATTGTCGCAGGTGCCGCTTGCCATTTTACTCAGGGTATTTGCAGTTGCAGGGGCAATCAACATTATATCTGCCCATAAGGCCAGGTCAACATGGTTGTTCCAATCTATACTTCCTTCCTCTTCTTTTGTGAAACTGGTGAGTACCGGATTTTTAGATAATGTAGCTAAGGTAAGAGGGGTAACAAACGAAAGGGCGCTTTCGGTTAAGATAATCTTAACTTCAGCGCCAGCTTTTATTAACAATCTAGTCAGAAAAGTAGTTTTGTAAGCAGCAATACCCCCGGTAATACCTAAAAGGATTTTCTTGCCACTTAACATATTACTGTCCGTCTTTCTCTGTGTTCCTGTAGTAAATTTTATCTTCCAACCATTCCATTATAGCTAATGCATGAGGCTTGGGAAGTTTTTCATAAAATTTTGAAACTTCAATTTGCTCTTTGTTTTCAAACACCTCTTCCAGGCTGTCACTATAAGTTGCAAACTCTTCCAGTTTTTCCAAAAGTTCCTTTTTAATTTCAGAATTAATCTGTATTGCTCTTTTGGCTGTTATGGAAATAGCCTCATAAATATTCCCTGTCTTTTCATCAAACTCATTTCTGTTGATGGTAACAGTTGAAACAGGGGCTTTGGAATTCTTCAAATCGTTCATGTTCATTTTGAAAGGTTTTCTTGTTCGGAATAATTGTTTAATTGTTCATCTACTTTTTTAATTAAATCATCGGCATCTTCCGCAAATTTAGTCTCTGGAAAGTACCTGAACAATGCTTTATAAGCCATTTTAGCTTCATCTAGACGTTCTTTTTTCCGGTCATCGGTACTATTTAAAGCCAAATTCGTAGTCGCCTCAATTTTAAGATAAAGGGCTTCCTCACGAAAAATGGAGCCTGGATGATCTGAAATAAAATTATCTATAGATGCTACTGCTGAAATACTATATTCTAAAATATATGACTTACCAAGTTTTGTAAATTGCTTGGCAACTTCAAAAGCTTTGCGCTCTTTCTTTGTAGTTAATTCCTTTGCCATAATATTTGCCTCCGGAAAATACTCAGATTCAGGGTATAGATTGATAAATAACTGCAATTTGGTTAATGCCTTGTCCGTATCCGTTTGATCTACAGAATACCTCGGTGAAAGTAAATAATAACTTTTCGCACCCAGAAATGATGCTTCCGCTGCCTTTTCACTTTTTGGATAAGACTTTAAAAATCGTTCAAACTGATATCCGGCAAAATTGTAATCTTCAATTTCAAAATAACTGTTGGCAAAAAAGAACATTACCCGCTCCCCCTGAGGCTTCCCTACATAGCTTGGCGCAATTTGTTCTAAGAGACGATTGGCCCTTTTGTAATCCTCTTCAAGATAAAGCTTTTCGGCAAGTTCATACTTTGCCTTAGTGTTGGGTGCTTTTAATACCTTCTGATACTCGCCACAGGAATTTAAGGCAAGCATTACTATAAATAATACTAAAAGATATTTGGTTCTAAAAAACATCTTGCAAAATTAGGGATAATTGGTGGAATAAAAAACATTAATTAAGTACTAAGTTAGTGCCTTAAAGGCTTTTAAAAAGGCTTTTTAATGAAGTTTTAACCCAATTTTAGCTTTTTCAATTATAATGCAGGGCGCCAAATTACATTCCTCTAAATAAATCATGTGGAAATACTAAGCTTTAATTTTTAAGAAAGTTTTTACAAATTGACTGATTTGTCCTTTAAGTTGCGGAGATGCCTCTACCAATGGCAAACGGACGGCGGCATTACAAATTCCATGTACTTCCCAAACAGATTTTATACCAGCCGGATTCCCTTCCTGAAAAATTAAATTCATTCCTTGAATCATCGAATTATGCAAGGCATATGCCTCATCTTCCTTACCCTGCAAACCGAGCTTTATCATTCTCGAAAATTCATTGGGTAAAGCCTGGCCTAAAACAGAAATTACTCCTGCCCCACCTTCAAGTACGGTTGGCAAAGCAGTAAAATCATCTCCTGAGATGACCAAAAAATCCGAAGGCATTTTATCAATCAACCTTTTAACCTGTGTCATATCCCCTGCAGCTTCCTTTATTCCAACAATGTTGGAACAATCATTTGCAAGTCTGAGAACCGTTTCCGGTTCCATATTACTTCCGGTCCTGCCAGGCACATTGTATAAAATGAATGGTATATCCGAAGTCTGTGCCAAAGTTTTAAAATGGCGGTAAATACCTTCCTGAGTAGGTTTATTATAGTAAGGCGATACCGATAAAACCGCATCAAAATCATTGAGATCAGTTCGAAGTAATTCCTCTTCCAAAAGTCGTGTATTGTTGCCTCCTATGCCAATGACAAGCGGAAGTCTTCCAGCATTTTCTTCCACTACCACATCCATAACCAGCTTCTTTTCATTGCTGGTTAGAGTTACAGATTCCCCGGTGGTTCCCAGGACAACGAGGTAATCCAGATTTCCTTCAATGCAGTAGTTTACAATCCGTTTTAAGGCTTCAATATCAATGGATAAATCAGGTTTAAAAGGTGTAATTAATGCAACCCCGGTTCCTAATAAATTTTTCATAGCTATTCAAATCAAACTTCAATTTCGCCCATGACTTTAAGATACTTTTTTAGTTCCTTTTTAAAAGTCCCAAAGTCTTTAAGGGTAGTCCCTAAAATTAGGTCATTAAGCCTTTCATCCATCTCGGAAAATCCAACATTAATTCTTGCCCTGGTTTTTACAGTCATTAACTGAAGCATTAAATTCTCCTCATTGTAATAATTCACCAGCATGTCATATTCCCTGCTTAAAAACTCCAGGGCATAACTGTTTTCTATAGCTCCATGCCATCCAAGGTCTTTATCTGAGAAAACCGGCGTGGCATAGGGGGAATTTTTATCATAATAGCTTTTATATCCAATAATTCTGACTGCATTGGGTCTCAGTTTAAAGTCTTCCACAAATTCATAAAACAATTCTGCCTTATCAAATTTATCCAGGTCTACTATAACGGCAACAGACTTAATACCTTTTTTACGAATATTTACATCTGACGGATTTTTCAATTGTTCCGTTAGATATTTTAATCCGGATTTGTGCTTAAATTTATCTTTGAGTCCCTTGAAAAACATGTACCTTTACGTTATTGGCAAATGTAATTAATATCCAAGCAACTATGACGCTAAGATACAAGGGATAATGATTTTAAAAATACAACATTTTGTTGTTTTTATAACAATTGCTTGTCTTTATGCATGCAATGAAAAGCCAAAGAAACTTTCTAAAATATCCGGCAAACAGCTCCCGATTACTGATTCTATAATTGACACAGATTCCGTAGATAAATTCATAACACCTTATCGGAAGCATATAAACGAGGTTTTAGACAGTGCATTGGCCTACGCACCTTCTGCAATTAGTAAAAATGATGGCTATTTTAATACCTCCGCAGGAAATTTAATGGCAGATATTGTGATTAGTGAAGCTAACCCGATTTTTAAATCGAGAACGGGACAAAACATAGATTTTGTAGTATTAAATCACGGTGGTATTCGCAGTGTAATATCCGAAGGCAAGGTAAGTGAGCGAACTGCTTACGAAGTAATGCCCTTTGATAATTCAATTGTGGTTATAACCTTAAAAGGCAAGTCGGTTAGAAATTTGATTTCTTTTCTCATAAATACTAAAAAGCCACATCCTATTGGAGGTATTCAGATTATTTTGAATAAAAATGGCAGCCTGCAGGATTTGAATATTCAGGGAAAGCCCTTTGATGAAAATAAGCCATATTATATAGCTACTTCAGATTTTCTGGCAAATGGAGGTAACGATATGGGGTTTTTTAGTGATGGACTTAATTCGGTTGATTTAAATTATATGATCCGGAATGCAATGATTGATTATTTTAAAAAAGTAGATACCCTTAAAGCTAAAGTGGACGACCGCTTTATTAAAATTTAATAGCAATGAAAAGAAGGGATTTTTTAACTAATTCAGTTTCCGGCGGCGCTTATATAGGCCTGGGTGGTCTTACGCTGAATAGTTGTGAATTTCAGAATAACAAACAAATTACTATACTGCATACCAATGATATGCACAGTCATATAGATCCTTTTCCCCATGACCATAGCGCATTTCCAAATATGGGTGGTGCCGCTAGGCGTGCCACATTAATTCAAAAAATCCGTGAGGAAAACCCTTATACCCTTTTGCTGGATGCCGGAGATATTTTCCAGGGTACACCATATTTTAATTTTTATGGCGGGGAATTGGAATTTAAGTTGATGAACATGCTCAAATATGACGCAGCTACCATTGGAAATCACGACTTTGGTAATGGTATTGAAGGACTTTTGGCCCAGATACCTAACGCAAAGTTCAAATTGCTTTCCGCTAATTATGATTTTACCAACACAGAGTTGAATGGATTTACACAAGCCTATGATACATTTTTGCTAAATGGAATTAAAATTGGGGTGTTTGGATTAGGGATAAGGCTTGTCGGTCTTGTTGCTGGGGAACTTTTTAGGGAAACCGTTTATCTTAATCCCATTGAAATTGCTCAGGATATGAGTGCTCTGTTAAAAAATGAGGAAAAATGCGATTTAGTTATATGTTTATCACATTTAGGTTACTCTTACAAGGATGCGCAAAGGCCAAGTGATCTAAAGTTAGCATCAAAGACAGATAATATTGATCTTATCATTGGGGGTCATACCCATACATTTTTGGATAAACCTGTTATTAGACGTAATCGTTTGGATAAATCTGTTTTGGTTAATCAGGTTGGCTGCTATGGCATAAATCTGGGTAGAATTGATTTCTATTTTGATTCTTACAAGAATCTGCGGACAGATGGTGTTTCTATTTGCGTCTAGTACTTATGAGCAGTATTTTTTCCAGGTAAAGACTACAATTGAATTAATTTATCAGACTAAACCAATTATCAGGGTTGAACATATTCAATAATTATGGATCCCGGATCTTTATCTACTGAATATTCCCTGGCTGTTTCATAAGGACACCGGTTATATGGAAATTTTAAATCAACAACTAAAACTATCCAAGCTATTGATTGTAATTAATTTGAGGATTACGATCATTAAGCCATATTAAATACTTAGCTGTTTAAAACAAATTCCACCAAAATTTGGAATTCTTCCTCCAAAGTAGCATTTGGATAGGACTTACCGGCCCTTCCATACCAATAATCCGCATTGTAACGATCACCCTCCTTTCGGTGCAGATAGGCGTGTATCCAACAACCGAGGTCTGAGGGTATATCCTGTGCAATATTGTGGGATGCATTCCAATCCCCTTTAGCATCATACCAAAGCGCTTGTAACGCTTCCGGCCAATGCTCAGACGGGGCTTCTTTCTGCAAAGAATTTAAAAAAGTTTGGTAGTTCAATTGTATCTTCATCTTATGCCTGGATAAATTAAGGTATTGTTTCGGACATATTTTCCGCTATTTGGTCCTTAATCATTTGAATTTAAAAAGAAATAACCTTTTCTTAACGGACATTACAAATGAACATTAAAATTAACATTTAAATCTAAACACAATTATTATGAAAAAAACTTCAATTTCTTATCTACTGATTGCTGCGCTATTTCTAAGTACTATAGCGACAGTAACTGCACAGGATGCAGAAGATCCTATGTGGGAAACAATTATGATAGTCCCTGACAATACAAAATTAAAAGTATTGGAAGAGAATATGAGAAAACACAATCAGAAGTATCATAAAGAAGGACCATATAAATCCACAGTTTATGCAATATCCACAGGTCCAAATATGGGTAAACTTGTATGGATGATGGGCCCTCTGAAATACAGTCATTTAGATGCAAGACCTGCTGCAGGAGGGCATGATGAAGACTGGAGAGATAACGTCATGGCGAATGTAAAAAAAGTAGAGCAAGGTGAATACTGGACCGGGGATTCAAAACTTTCAAATACAGCTATGTTGACAGAAGATCCGGGTGCTTATCCCATATTATTTACCAAGTATTGGGAAGTTGAAAGTGGTCATGGATTTGGGGTAGAAAACCATTTTAAAATGGGCAGTGAAGCCATAAAAGCAATGGAAGGTGTTCACCCCTGGGGTTTATATTACAATGAATTCCAACAAGGAAATATTGGCAGGCACATTGCAACTGTATCATTCTTTAAAAACTGGACAGATTTTGAAAAAGATTGGACATTCAGAAAATCATTTGACAGTGTTCATGGAGAAAATGCCTGGATGGGGTGGATTAGAAACAGAGATGCTACTTTTTCAAACATATGGGACGAAATATGGGTATATGATAAAAATATGAGCGGTGATTAATTGATCCGTATTGAGTTTAAACAAACCCTCTTTTTCATTTAAAAAGAGGGTTTTTAATCAATCAGGGCCAAAAATTCATCCTCGGTAATAATGGGTATCCCTAAATTATCTGCTTTCACCTTTTTACTGGGACCCATATTATCCCCTGCCACTACATAGGAAGTCTTTGAGGAAATGGACGAGCTGACTTTGCCCCCATTGTCTTCAATATATTTTTTCAATTCTGTACGGCTAACTTTTTCAAATACTCCGGACACCACAAATGTTTGTCCCTTAAGTTTTTCAGTTTGGCCCTCTAATTGCTCTTCTGTAAGTGAAAACTGCAGGCCATAATGTTTAAGCCGGTTTATGATATCCCTGTTCTTGTCCTCTCCAAAAAAATTAACCACACTTTCCGCAATTCTCTCACCTATTTCATCTAGCATTTCCAATTCATTGGTTGAAGCAGACATCAATGCATCTATATTTTTATAGGCCTTTGCCAGTTTCTTTGCCACGGTTTCGCCAACATAACGTATGCCAAGACCAAATAGGACCCTTTCAAAGGGGGTATTAACAGAGGCAGCAATTCCATTTATCAAATTTTCAGCTGATTTTTCTGCCATTCGTTCCAGCGGCATAATCTGATCTTTGGTAAGTGTATACAAATCGGCATAATTAGTTATCAGACCTTCTTTAAACAGCAATTCCACTGTTTCGCTTCCCAGTCCCTCAATGTCCATGGCTTTTCGGGAAATGAAATGTTGTATCCTTCCGGTTATCTGTGGCGGACATCCATTTTCATTAGGACAAAAATGCTGAGCTTCACCGGCCTGTCTTATCAATTGGGTGCCACATTCCGGGCAGTTTGTTATATAATGGGTGGGCATAGATTGTTTGGGCCGCTTAGAGATATCAACACCTACAATTTTTGGAATAATTTCACCCCCTTTTTCCACATAAACGGTATCTCCTTCACGGATATCGAGTTTGGCTATTTGGTCAGCATTATGCAAAGATGCTCTTTTAACCGTGGTTCCCGCCAACAGCACTGGCTCCAGATTTGCCACAGGGGTAATAGCCCCGGTTCTACCTACCTGATAACTAATTTTATTAAGAATTGTTATTGCCTGTTCTGCCTTAAATTTATAGGCGAGTGCCCATCTGGGTGACTTGGCGGTATACCCCAGTTCTTCCTGTTGCTGGAAGCTGTTCACTTTTACCACTACACCATCAGTTTCATAGGGAAGACTATGGCGTTTGGTATCCCAATATTCCACAAATTCCATTACCTCTTCAGTATTCCTGCAAAGTTTAGCCTCAGATGGCACTTTAAAACCCCATTCACGGACTTTTAGCAACATCTCATATTGAGATGAAATATTCAGGTTACCCCCGCTAATGCCATAAGGAAGGCATTCCAGCGGTCTTTCTGCAACCAGTGAACTGTCCAGTAGTTTAAGACTTCCGGCAGCAGTATTCCTGGGATTCATATAGGGATCTTCACCGTTTTTTATACGCTCTTCATTCATTTTATTAAATCCATCCAATGGCAGGACAATTTCACCCCGAATATCAAATCTTTGTGGAAAATCTCCTTGCAGTTTCAGGGGCACAGATTTAATTGTCCTTATGTTTGTAGTTATGTCATCGCCCTGAAAACCATCACCTCTGGTAACACCTTTGAGCAGTTCCCCTTTTTCATAGGTCAGACTAATGGAGGCCCCGTCATATTTTAACTCGCAGGTAAAGCTGACTTCAGAATCTCCCAAAATACGCAACACCCGCTTTTCCCAATCCAATAACTCTTCTTTGGAGTAGGAGTTATCCAATGAATACATTCTATGTTCATGAACTACTGTTTTAAAATTCTTTGTAACAGTTCCGCCTACCCTCACAGTTGGCGAAGTAGCATCTATAAATTCCGGATACTGCCCCTCCAATATCTGTAACTCCTTCAATTTCATATCAAACTCATAATCTGATATACTTGGACTGGCGAGTACATAATATTTATAATTGTGTTCCCGTAATTCCCGGCGTAATCCTTCTATTTTTTCCTTAATAGTCATTAAAGCTGGTCTTTTTTTATCCATTTCGGTACATGCCTCGCACGATAATGCATCATTTTATCCAATAACCCATTAATTGAATGATCTATAAGAAGCATATCATAATTTTCCTGTTTGACGAACCCTTCGTCAACCATGGTTTTTAGCATCGCCATTAAATTATTGTAAAATCCATTGATATTTAGAATCCCAAGTGGTTTCTGATGCAATCCCAACTGGGCCCATGTTATCATTTCAAAAAATTCCTCTAAAGTACCATAGCCACCCGGCAACATGATTACCCCGTCAGAAAACTCATGCATTTTGAGTTTACGTTGATGCATATTCTCGGTTACGATCAATTTTGTCAGACCTGTATGATAAACTTCCTTGAGTTTAAGAAAATCCGGGATAATTCCTATGACATTTCCTGAATTGTCGAGTGCACCCTGCGCTAACCTGCCCATTACGCCAATTCTTGCTGCTCCATAAACAAGAGCAATTGACCTTTCCGCCAATTCCTTTCCCAAAGTATAGGCTTTATCTAATATCAGGGGGTCGTTTCCTTCGCTGCTCCCACAAAAGACAACAATACTTTTCATTTCCTAAGTGCTCTCCTGAGTTTAAAAATATTAAAAAAGAAAATTAAATGAATTTTCCTTTCAAGCAGGCTTTCTCGCTTTTATCATTCTGTCGTTTCCAAAGATATCTTTTCTAAGCTCAATATCAGAAAAATTGAATTCTTTCAAAAGTTCCTTTACGTCCTCACTTAAATATTGATTTATTTCCAAATACAGAGCACCATTCTGTACTAAACTACCTATTGCCAGCCGGGCAATTGCCTTATAGAAAATCAAGGGATCCTCATCAGGGACAAACAAGGCCATATGAGGTTCGTTTTGGAGGACATTATTGTGCATTTTATCTATCTCTTTTTCCCTTACATAAGGAGGGTTAGCAACGATAATATTGTAAAGTTCATTAAGAGAAGTGGTTTTTAAAATATCGGCCTGAACAAATTTAATATTCACATCATTTACCCGCGCATTATTCCTGGCCACTTCCAGAGCGGATTTGGAAATATCAATTGCCGTGGCCTTTATATTTGGATTTAATTTGGAAAGCACAATGGCAATGCACCCACTACCGGTGCCAATGTCAACAAGATTCAGTCTCTCATCTGATTTTTCAAGATCATCAAGCACCCAGTTTACCAATTCTTCAGTTTCCGGCCTGGGAATAAGCACAGACTTATTAACGATAAATTTAAGATCCATAAAAGTAGTCTCTCCCAAAACATACTGGACAGGTAATTCATTCTTTAGTTTTGACAAACCTTCAAACATGTATTGTTCTTCCTCTTTAGTGATAATAATGTCTGGATTTATTGCCAAAACAAATCGTTCTAATCCCAAAAAGTGCTCAATCATTAAATAAAACATGCTATCCACCTCTTCTTTGGGATAGATTTCATCCAATTCCTTGTGGTATATATCCTTGATCTCTTTTAGCAACATATTTATAACATACTATTCATTCTAATAGATTTCTCCAAAATCAGGTTTCAACAGAAAAACTACAGCATCCATATTCTTCCGGAATATCCTACTTTTGCCAAGTGAAGATACACGAAAAATATATGCGTCGCTGTATTGAATTAGGCAAAAAAGCACTGGGTTCTTCGGCGCCCAACCCAATGGTTGGAAGCCTGATTGTTTATCAGGATAAAATAATTGGCGAAGGATTTACAAGTGTTTTTGGGGGGCCTCATGCAGAAGTAAATGCCATAAATTCTGTTGCAGACAAATCACTTTTAAAAGAAGCCACGCTTTATGTTACTCTTGAGCCCTGTTCCCATCATGGAAAAACTCCACCTTGTGCTGACCTTATTATCAAAAATAACCTGAAAAAAGTGATTATTGGTATTAAAGATCCTAACCCAAAGGTATCCGGACGGGGGATAAGTAAACTAAAGGAAGCCGGATGCGAAGTCCTACTGGGCGTGTTAAAAAATGAATGCTATAAACATCACAGGCGGTTTTTAACCTACCACGTAAAACACCGCCCCTATATTATTTTGAAATGGGCGGAGACCAGGGATGGATTTATTGCCCCTACAGCAGATAGGCGAAAAGCGGAGCCCGAACCCTATTGGATCAGCAATTCATTTACCAGACAACGCGTTCATCAATGGCGTGGTGAAGAACAGGGCATACTGATAGGGACAAATACTGCTTTGGAAGATAATCCCAAATTGAATGTTCGTTTTTGGAAAGGTTCTTCCCCAATTCGAATAATCATTGACAAAACACTAAAACTGCCCACAAATCTTCATATTTATGATAAATCTAACCCAACTATAATCCTGACTCAACAGAAGGATAAATCGCTGTTTCTCGAAGGCATACAATATGAAATTATCAATTTTGAAAAGAATCTGGCCGAAGAAATATGCAGGGCCCTGTTTAAAAATAAAATTACCAGTGTTATAATTGAGGGGGGTTCCCATACATTAGCTACTTTTATTAATACCGGACTTTGGGATGAAGCAAGGATAATTACCGGAGCTATTTCTTTTGGCGGTGGAACAAAAGCACCTGATATTACAGGAGAACAAGAGGATATTGAAATCATTGGAAATAATACCATAAAGACACTCATTAATGATTGAGAATATCATCTTTGATTTTGGAGATGTTTTCATAAACCTCGACAAACAAGCTACTGCCAGGGAAATGGAGGTTTTTGGTTTTAGTAACCTTTTGCCTGATCTGGAATCATTATTTAAAGATTATGAAAAAGGGTTGATAACAACTGAGAAATTTCTAAATCAAACCAATAGTATATTTCCTAAAGCAGGCAGATCGGATTTAATACGCGCCTGGAATTCCATAATACTTGATTTCCCTGAACATCGGTTGCGGTTTATTGAAAAATTAGCCGAGGAAAACAATTATCGCCTATTTCTGTTAAGCAATACAAATGAATTACACATAGAATTTGTAAAGCAGCGAATGGGTGATGAAAAGTTTGGCCGTTTTAAGAATTGCTTTGAAAAGTTCTACTTATCCCATGAGGTCCATTTGAGAAAGCCCGAACCGGCCATCTTTGAATACGTCCTGAATAATAATAATCTCAAGGCAGAAAAAACTTTCTTTGTAGATGATAGTGAGGAACATACAACAGCCGCCGCACGGTTAGGGATTAAAAGCTGGAACCTGGAGGTGGGTAAAGAGGATATTATAGAACTACATTCAAAAATATCAGGATGTTAGACCTTTCGCTAAGTATCCTGTTTTCGAGCCTGATATTCGTAATCTTTAAACTATTTGACACACATAAGATTCAAACCATTTATGCTATTATTACCAACTATATTACGGCATGCCTGGTTGGGATTTTATTCTATAGTAAGCCTATACAGCTCTATGAAATTTCAAAAAATGATTGGTTTTACAGCACATTGTTATTAGGTGTTCTGTTTATAATAGTATTTAACCTTATGGCAAAGACATCTCAGCACCTGGGGGTGTCTGTAGCATCCGTTGCCACCAAAATGTCTTTTGTCATTCCTGTGATATTGGGACTTATTTTATATAATGAAAAACTTGGCTTCTTTAAGACTTCGGGGATTGTTTTGGCCCTGGCCGCGGTATACTTCGCCTCTGTCAAAGACACACCGAGGGCTATTCAAAAAAAATCTCTCTTATTACCTCTAATGGTATTTCTGGGTTCCGGTATAATTGATGCAAGTATTAAATACATGGAAGAAAATCATGTTGATACAGATGAATTTCCTATATTTTCTGCGACTGTTTTTGGCGCCGCAGCATGTACGGGGCTCTTGTTTATTCTTTTAAAATCCTTTAAGGACCCTTTAAAAATTAATTTTAAAAATGTTTTAGGTGGCGTAGCGTTGGGGATTCCCAATTTCTTTTCTATTTTCTTTTTGTTAAGGGCACTTCAAAATGAGACTCTGAACAGTGCCTCCATTTTTACCCTAAACAACGTAGCCATTGTTATGTTTTCCACCTTGCTTGGGATTGTATTGTTCAAGGAGAAGATCAGTCCTAAAAACTGGGGCGGAATCGCACTTGCAGTTCTTAGCATCCTATTAGTAGCTCTTTTCTAATGGAAAATCATGTTAGTCAATATAAGACTGTATTGAAGGCTTCCGGTCCCATACTTTATAAAGACCGCAAGAGTAAATTTTATGCTTATACTTTTCCTTTAGCAGAAGAAAAAGAGGTAAAACCAATTATAGAGAGTCTTCGTAAAAAGCACGCTACGGCCAATCATGTATGCTATGCATGGAGAATAGGCGTAAATAAGCAAAGGTATAGGGCGAATGACGATGGGGAGCCAAATAATTCTGCCGGAATTCCAATATATGGTCAAATAAAATCTTTTGAATTAACCAATATCCTGATAGCCGTTGTACGTATTTTTGGAGGCAGCAAATTGGGCCTGGGCGGACTTATATCTGCGTATCGGACTGCAGCACAATTGGCCCTTGAATCTTCTCCAATTATTGAAAAGACGGTTAAAGTCAATTACCAATTATCCTTTAATTATCCACGGTTGAGCAAAGTGATGCGGGTAATTAAACAAAATCCTGTGAAAATCATTAATCAAGATATGTCGATAGACTGTATACTTATAGTTTCTGTAAATATAAATGATGCAACCGAGGTAAAAAACCAATTAAAGAGTATTAATGGAGTCTCTATAGTAAAATTAAATAGATAGGCTTTGAGCAGGAACACTCCTCATGATTATTGTAGCCAGCTTCTATGTATCACTTCCTTCATTTAACAGCTTATTCAATAAATAATCAGGACATCTTAAAGGTTTTTTGGTCTTAACATCCATAAATGCCAGAACAGTGTTTGCTTCAACTAAAAGATCATTAGCTTCATTATAGATTTCGTAGTCAAATTCTATTTTAACAGAAGGTATTTTTTTAAGTTTTGTAACCACTGTGATAAGGTCATCATAAACCGCAGATTTTTTAAATTTTAGCTCTAAAGAAATTACGGGTAACATAATTCCGTTTTCTTCCATGTCTTTGTAAGAAATACCCATAGACCTTAACCATTCAACTCTTCCCAACTCCAGGTATTGGGCATAATTCCCGTGGTACACTACTCCCATTTGATCAGTTTCTCCATAACGAACCCTAAAAGAAAATCGATAAAAACGCATAATTTATCAGCTAAAAACTTTATATTTAATTTGTGACCAAAAGCGGGTCGTGAACATGCGAAAAAAAAAGAAGATATTCAACCCAAAATGATTTTTTTTTTAGAATAATTGTTCACATATTTGTCTCGCCTAAAGGAGTTCCAAATTAGGCATTTTTTGACCGGCTAATTAAATCACTAACCAACAAAATAAGATATATTTTAATATGAGTGTTACTGCTATTTCCGTTTGGAGTAATTGCTTGGTTTTTATCCAAGACAACATCCAACCGCAGGCATTCAAAACCTGGTTTGAGCCCATTAAACCGGTGAAATTATCTGATAATGCTTTAAGTATTCAAGTACCCAGTAAGTTCTTCTATGAGTGGTTGGAAGAACATTATGTGAAATTACTTAAAGTAGCCCTTACCAAGGAACTTGGAGAAAGTGCCAAACTAGTGTACATCATTAAAATGGAGAACACTTATGGGAACAGAGAGCCATTTACAGAGCAAATACCAAGTTCCAACAGGGGTGGTGTTAATCCTCAGGAAATGGATGTTCCTATAAAATCGAAAAATCCGGAACTTAAGAACCCTTTTGTGATTCCAGGTATCCGAAATATAAAAATAGAGTCTCAGCTTAATCCAAATTACAATTTTGATAATTTTCTGGAAGGTGATTCCAACAGGCTGGCAAGATCTGCCGGTATGGCTGTTGCCAATAAACCTGGTGGAACTTCTTTTAATCCGCTTCTGATATTCGGAGGAGTAGGATTAGGCAAAACACACCTTGCACATGCCATAGGTGTTGAAATCAAAGATAAATATCCGGAACGTACTGTACTTTATATTTCTGCTGAAAAGTTTACTCAGCAATACATTGAGTCTGTTAAGAAAAATACCAGAAATGATTTTATTCACTTTTATCAGTTAATCGATGTACTTATAATTGATGATGTGCAATTCTTATCGGGAAAATCAGGTACGCAAGATGTTTTCTTTCATATCTTCAATCATTTACACCAAAATGGGAAACAGGTAATTCTAACTTCTGATAAAGCGCCTGTAGATATGCAGGACATTGAACAACGCTTACTATCCAGGTTTAAATGGGGGTTATCTGCTGAACTTCAAAACCCTGATTATGAAACGCGTATATCGATTCTTAAGAACAAATTATACAGGGATGGTGTTGAAATGCCAGATGAAATAATTGAATATGTTGCCAAACATATAAAGACCAATATCAGAGAATTAGAAGGTGCAATTATATCTCTTATCGCTCAATCTTCCTTCAATAAGAAAGAGGTTACCCTTGAATTGGCACAACAAGTGGTGGAAAAGTTTGTAAAAAACACAAAAAGAGAAGTTTCCATAGACTACATACAAAAAGTAGTTTCTGATTACTTTGAAATGGATGTAGCCACATTACAATCCAAAACAAGGAAAAGACATATTGTGCAAGCACGTCAGCTGGCGATGTTTTTTGCTAAAAAATTTACTAAAGCTTCTTTGGCCAGTATTGGTTCACAGATAGGCAAAAGGGACCATGCAACCGTTCTTCACGCATGTAAAACGGTGGATAATCTGGCTGAAACGGATAAGCAGTTTAGAAAGTACATCGAAGATTTAACCAAGAAATTCTCCTGATCAAATTATGCAAACAAAGGTTCTTATGGTGTGCCTGGGCAATATCTGCAGGTCGCCATTAGCTGAAGGCATATTAAAATCAAAAACGGATTCGGATAAGGTGTTTGTTGATTCTGCAGGTACCGCGGGATACCATATAGGAAACAATCCCGATAAAAGATCAATTGCAGTAGCCAACAAATATGGCATCGATATTTCCGGCCAAAGATGCAGAAAATTCAGTTACAGTGATTTTGCCCAATTTGACATAATATATGCCATGGACTTAAATAATTACCATGACATCATTGCGATGACCAGCGATAAAAATGAAGTCGAAAAGGTAAAACTTTTACTATCAGAAGGAAGTACATCTTTGACAGAAGTACCAGATCCGTATTATGGAGGAGAAGATGGTTTTGAAAAGGTTTACAAATTAATAGACCAGGCCTGCAGCATAATTGCAAAAAACTTAAGTTGAAAACAGAACTCGTAAAATGAAAAATAGTAATAGGTCTCCAGGCAAGTTATATATGATCCCCTCTACCCTGGGTGAAAATGAGCCCCTGGAAGTATTACCTATTTCTATTAAGAGAATAATAGAGCAAATAGATCATTATATAGTAGAGAATGAAAAGACGGCAAGACGGTTTATAAAAAAAATCAGCCCGAGAAAATCACAACCTGCTTTATGCATTTTCCTTCTCAATAAATTTACAGATAAAGAAATCATTCCCTCTTTCCTTAAACCCTGCCTGGAGGGTCATCATGTAGGGGTGTTATCTGAAGCAGGCTGTCCGGGAATTGCTGATCCGGGATCAGAAGTAGTAAGAATTGCACATGAAAAGAAGATATCCGTAGTACCTTTGGTTGGGCCATCTTCCATAATATTGGCTCTGATGGCAAGTGGCCTTAATGGTCAAAACTTTGCATTTAACGGATATCTGCCTATA
This sequence comes from uncultured Flavobacteriaceae bacterium, assembly GCA_963793325.1. GTDB lineage: Bacteria > Bacteroidota > Bacteroidia > Flavobacteriales > Flavobacteriaceae > Eudoraea. Next base: position 531,438 of record CAWBZU010000002.1, on the reverse strand, counting down.
GAATCCGCAGAACGCAAAAAAGCCATTAAAAAGTTTGAGAAAATTTCCAGAGAAAACAATCAAAGTCAGCTGTTTATAGAAACTCCCTATAGAAATAATAACCTGCTGGGGGAATTTGTCAAAATTCTTGCAAAAAACACCTGGCTATGTGTGGCAACTGACCTGACATTAACTACAGAATTTATTGCTACAAAATTAGTTGGCAATTGGATCACAGAATCTGTCGACCTCCATAAAAGACCCACTATTTTTATAGTTCAGGCCTAAAAAAAAGCCTTGACAAATACGTCAAGGCCTATTTATTTCCAAATGGTGATGTTGACTTATACTTTGGGGTTTCGAATTGCTGATACCCTTGACACATCGTAGCCTGAAAACTTTTTTAAATAATCGGCCAAACTGGTTCCATAGGCATCCTTGACATCTAGCTCGCCGTTAGATCGCAAATATTTTTTCACATTCCCCGGACCTGCAAGATGCGCTGCCGCTAATATACCAGATTCCGTTATTTCAACTCCTTTAATTTTGCTGCCTACAAACAGATTAATGTCCTTACGTAATATCCATTTGTTACGGGCAATATTGGTTTGAAATACTTTCTCCTGCAACCTTGGATCATTAATAAACTTTGTTGCATTATAAACTCCCATTAATTGCAGGGTTCCTATTCCAAATTGATATTTACCCAGATAGCCTAAAGTATTTGTTATAAAGTAATTCCCCTGAGACTCCTTAAATGCGAGTGCCTCTTTGAATCCAATATAACAACTTCCTAGAAAGGGAGGAGCAACAATATTGGGGGAAGAAATTGTCCTGTTTTTGGGGAACAGAACTAGCGTAGGTTCTATTACTTTTAGCCTTTCGGGTACTTTAACTTCAGAAGTTGTTGTAAACCCAAAACTTGCTAAAACTAAAATCATGATAAGTGGACAGATAATACATGGCCACTTCTTCATATATGTGTTTTCTTAAGACTTAGTACCAAAAAAATGATATGCTTAAATTCCTTACACAAAGATAAAACACATTTGTACGAATAATCCTTAGGAAGCCTTAAAATAAATCTTTATTGGACGAGTGGTATGAGATTCTGGATTAACAGTCTATCTGTTAATATTTTGCTCATTAATCCATCGGATGTATTGCACTTTATTGCGGTTATGTTGCGCCAGGCTATTGGCAAATTTATGGTAACCAAAGTCCTCCACATTGGCAACCATATATAAATAATCATGTTTTTCAGGATTCAGGACCGCATCAATGGATGATATATCAGGCATTGTTATGGGGCCCGGCGGAATGCCAGAATATTTATAGGTATTATAGGGCGAATTAAGTTCCAAATCTTTATATAACACTCTTTTTATAACAGTATCATAGTTGCCCAGTTCCCTTTTTAAGGCATAAATCACAGTGGGATCTGCCTGAAGTAGCATATTACTTTTCAATCTATTTAGATACAAGCCGGCAACTCTTGGCCTCTCCTCTACTTTGGCTGTTTCTTTTTGAACAATGGAGGCCAGAGATATCACCTGTGTTGGTGTCAATTTCAGTAATTCCGTCCTTTTTAGGCGGTCATTATTCCAAAATCGCTCATATTCTTTCAACATCCTATCGCGAAATTCTATGGCCGAAGTATTCCAAAAAAATTCATAACTATTGGGAATAAAAATCGTAAGACCCGTATCTAATGATAATCCATTATCCTGAAGAAATCCGGGATCCGTGAAAGCTTCCAGGAGAGAAGTGCTATCTGCCTCGATCTGGCCAGAAATTCTTCCTGCCAATTTAGAAAGATTTTCCTGATTATTGAAAGAGACATTAACCGGAATATTGTTACTTCTTAAGGAATTGACAATGTCGTTATTGTTCATTCCTTTTATTAAAATATATTTTCCCGGCTTAATATTGTCCAGATATTTTTTTCGTTTGGCTACCGCCTCAAAGGTGACCATATCCGATAACAGCGGTTGAACCAGACTTTTGAAATCATCATAGGAAGTACCTGTTGGTATATAAATATGAGCTTCTTTATTGTTAAAGGCTGTATTTGGAGAAAATAGAGCATTATATATTAAATAGGCAAATACCCCAGCTCCAATCAACCCGAGTAATACTACTATCAATAAGATTTTTTTTAAATACATTAATGGCTAAATTTTTGAAAAAGTAATTCATTTTTAAATTTTCCCTCTGAAAGAATCCATTCCTTTTTCACTCCTGCAAGATCAAATCCCATCTTTTTAAATAATTTTATGCTTATTTGATTATCCTCACCCACATTGGCATATACCTGGTTTAAATTTAACACCGTAAAAGCATATTCACAAAGCAAAGAAACGGCTTCGGATCCGTGGCCGTTCTTTCGGTTTGTAGTATCGAGTATTACAATCCCGATACCCGCTCGTCTGTGCTTGGGGTCAAAGTCGAAAAGGTCAATAAATCCTATTACTTCATTTAGATCGTTACATATGGCAAGCCGCAATTGTTTTACTTCATAAATATCTCTGTGTGAATTTTCCAGGTACAATTTGAGCATATGTCTGGAATAAGGTGATACCGTACCACTAATTTCCCATATTTCAGGATTATTTTCAAGCTCGTATAAAAATTCCAGATCTTCCGGTTCCAATGCCCGTAATTTCGTATGTTTTCCTCGTAATATCAAATCTCTATTGTACCTTTAAATACCTGTAAGGCCGGACCATCCAACCTAATGTTTTCATATCCTGAGGGGCCCTTTGTAAAATGAACGGCTAAATTTCCGCCTTTGGTAAAAATATTTACCTTCTCACTTTTGGTCTTACCCCAAAAATGCATTCCCAGAGCTACTGCAGTTACACCTGTTCCACAGGATAAGGTTTCATTTTCCACACCTCTTTCATAAGTACGCACAGAAAAATCATTTTCCCCTGTTTGTTCAACAAAATTTATGTTACTACCTCCTTCACCATAAATTCCATATCGAAGTTTGGCGCCCTCTTCCAGGACCTTAAAACTTTCCAAATTAGAAACCATCTGAACATGATGCGGAGAACCCGTATTTAGAAAAAGACAGTTGCGCTTTTCCAAAACTTCGTTCACATTCTGCATTTGTAAGCTTATTGTTCCATCATTTATCGAGGCATGGTGAAACCCATCTACTGCATTAAATTTCGTCCTTTCTTCTATGATACCAAGGAATTTGGCAAATGCTACAATGCATCTGCCGCCATTGCCACACATGCTTCCGGGTTTTCCATCAGAATTGTAAAAGACCATCATAAAATGAGATGACTTATCGTCCTCAAGTAAGATTAATCCGTCCGCACCAATACCAAAACGTCTGTCACAGAGAAATGAAATTAACCTATAGTTGGTTTTTGGAAATTTCCCGTTACGATTATCAATCATGATAAAATCGTTGCCTGTGCCCTGATATTTGTAAAATGAAATTGTCATAGCCAATTTAAGAAACAAAGATAGGACTTTATTTAAGCAATTTTTATCCGTTAAAAAGTCGTTAAATGGAAATATTTAGATTAAAATTCAAGTATTTTTACTTTGCGAATTTAAAGATTGATTATTTATGAAAAGTTTTGGACGTTTATTAATAGTTGCTGTTTTCGCTGGAGCAATTACACTTATTTCTTATAAGGTCTTTTTTGAACAAACAAATTATGCGCTTGTTACCTCCGATTCAGAGATGCCAGTATTTACTACAAGCAATAATCCTGTATCTTCCAAAGGAAATGGTATTAATGAAGTTGATTTTACGATTGCCGCGGAAAATACGGTAAATGCCGTAGTACATGTCAAAAACCTGACATTAAACAGTAGTCCGGGAAGTTTATTGGATTTTTTCTATGGCTCCGAGAGTCGTGGTATTCCGCAGGTAGGTACCGGCTCAGGCGTTATTATTTCACCAGATGGATATATCGTAACCAATAATCACGTGATTGCCAAGGCCAATGAAATTAGGATTACCTTAAACAATAATAAAACCTACGAAGCTGAAATTATTGGAACTGATCCTAATACTGATATTGCTTTAATAAAAATTGATGTCGATGAGAAACTCCCCTATCTGGCATTTGGAGATTCTGACCAGGCCAAAATTGGGCAATGGGTATTGGCAGTGGGAAATCCCTTTAACCTGACATCTACTGTTACAGCTGGGATAGTAAGTGCTAAAGCGAGGGATTTGGGCCGAGATCAGTCATTTATCCAAACAGATGCTGCAGTAAACCCTGGTAATAGCGGAGGGGCATTAGTAAATACGAATGGTGATCTGATTGGCATCAATACTGCGATTACTTCACAAACGGGCTCCTATGTTGGTTATGCTTTTGCAGTTCCGAGTAATATTGCCAAAAAAGTAGTGGAAGACATCATGGAATACGGGAATGTTCAAAAGGGAATACTTGGTATAACTTCTCCCCGTCTTAGTACCCCTTACGCTGTGAATAATGGAATTAACGAGATAGATGGAGTATATATTGATGCAGTAGAAGAAGACTCAGGTGCAGATGATGCCGATTTAAGATCTGGAGATATTATAAAAATGGTTGATAATATTAAAGTGCGGAAATTTGCAGACTTAACCGGATATGTATCCACCAAAAGACCTGGAGATAGAATTAACGTTACTATTAATCGGAATGGAGAAGATATGTTAGTGCCTGTTGAATTAAAGGAAAGGCAGTCCATTATAGTGCCCATAATGGGACTACGGGTTAAGAACCTATCGGAGAAAGATAAAGAAACCTATAAAACAGATACCGGCGTAAAAATAACCGGTGTGCCAGAAACCTACAGAGGCTATGGGTTAGACGGAAAAGTAATTTTAGAAATTGATGATGAAAAAGTTAATGATATTTATGAAGCTAAAAATTTATTTGGGGCCATTTCAAGATATGATAAAACTATTATAACCCTTATCGATAAAAATGGGGTAAAAGAACGAATAGTCTTTCAATAAAACAGTTACTCTTGACCAGATATAAAGCACTCCGCACCGGAGTGCTTTTTTATTTATCTTTTCCTTATGTGAAGCCATTAGAATTCAATAATTTTGACCTTAATAAACTATAAAATGCATCGATGAGTCCAATCAAATCTTATGAAAAAGAACTTGCATTCCAGGCAGACAGGAGAAAAGCCACAACGGAATTCATTAAAATCATCAGTGATCTTTGGTATGATAAAGCCATTGAAGTTGTGCTTTTTAAGAACCAGGTGATTGATAAAAATGTCAGTGATATTATCAATCTGCATGAATATGCAGGTCAATTTGTTCAGAAACCAATTTCTATATTTGATTCTGTTGAATTATTACGCGCAATTAATGATATCATACTTCCTCCGTCCAAGATAGATATTGGAAAGCTCACATATGAATACCATTCAGACGAAAATAATTATCACGATGTTAAAACTTTTATTCTCAATAAATTAAAGGATGCTACCAATTCCAGAGAAATTAAGCCTAAAGACGTTGTGCTTTATGGTTTTGGCAGAATTGGAAGACTCATAGCCAGGGAGCTCATGGCGAAAACGGGAAAAGGCAATCAGTTAAGACTCAGGGCAATAGTAACAAAAGGGTTATTGTCTGAGGAAATTCTTGAGAAACGAGCCAATTTATTAAAAACCGATTCTGTTCATGGACAATTCACAGGAACGATAAGTTATGATTGGAAAAAGAAGGCCTTGATAATTAATGGTACTACTGTGCATCTAATTAACTCAGATGAGCCTGAAAATATAGATTATACCCAATACGGAATTAAAGATGCCCTGATTATTGATAATTCGGGTGCTTTTAGGGATAAAAAATCATTGGAAAGGCATTTACAGGCGTCAGGTGCCAGCAAAGTTCTTCTGACCGCCCCCGCAAAAGAAATACCCAACATTGTACATGGGGTTAATCAATATGAGTTTGATCCAGATGCAGTTAATATTTTTTCCGCTGCTTCATGCACTACAAATGCTATTACACCAATATTAAAGGTAATTGATGATTCACTGGGTATAAAAAAAGGACATCTGGAAACTATCCATGCCTATACAAACGATCAAAATTTAGTTGATAATTTACATGGCAAATACAGAAGAGGAAGAGCCGCCGCATTAAACATGGTCATTACAGAAACCGGCGCAGGAAGTGCCGTGGCAAAAGCACTACCATCGCTGGCAGGGAAGCTCACATCTAACGCCATAAGAGTGCCTGTTCCTAATGGCTCTTTGGCAATACTAAACCTTGAGGTTGATAATAAAACTTCGATAGAAGCCATAAATACTATAATAAAAAAGTATGCTTTGGAAGGCGATTTGGTAGAACAAATTAAATATTCACTAAGCAATGAACTGGTGTCCACAGATATTGTTGGTACGGCAGCCCCATCTATTTATGACAGTAATGCTACTATTGTTTCGGCAGACGGTAAAAATATTATACTATATGTTTGGTACGATAATGAATTTGGGTATTCCCATCAAGTTATAAGATTGGCAAAATATATTGCCAAAGTCAGACGTTTTACTTATTATTAAATGGCCCTTTAAGTGAGTATAATCACTTCAATATTATTCCATTAAAATTTATGATGGTGCGAATTTTTTTTATTAATTAATAATATTAGAGTACTTTAGTTCTCTCTCTGAATCATATATTAATACTTAGAATTATTTTAATGAAAGGTTTTAGCAAATTTTATATTGTAATGGCCTTCCTGACTTGTAACCTACATTATGCTCAACAGAGTGTCCAGGAAGAAGATTTATCTTTAGATAGCGGTTCTATAGAAAGCCAATTCGAATATTTATACAAAAAATCCGGTAACTATAATGCAGAAGGAAAAAGATATGAGGTGGTCCGAATTATCGATCTGGACAAGCTCAAGAATAATGTTCTTGATTCTATAAATGCCGCGAATAAAAAGGAGACTGAGTTAAAAAACACAATAAGTGCCCACGAAGCTACAATTAGCGGACTTAATATTAAATTAAAAGAAACCACTGAGAGTCTTGCCTCTGTAACTGATGAGAAAGACAGCATGTCCCTTTTAGGTGCGCAGGTTACCAAAGGCACTTATAATTTCATTTTGTGGACGGTAATAATCGCGTTACTAATGTTATTCCTTTTGTTTGTTTTCAGGTTTCGAAGAAGCAATATCCTAACTATGGAGGCGAAAGCCAATTTAGCCGAGCTGGAAACAGAGTATGAAGACCATAGGCGAAAGGCTTTGGAAAGGGAGCAGCGTATAAGCAGGCAACTTCAGGACGAAATAAATAAATACAAAAAATCAAAATAAAAAAGCTCCTTAAAGGAGTTTTTTTTTGCACATGAATTCATGATCAGCATTATTCCGGCAAAAGAAGAACATATTCCAATATTGATTCCGTTAATGGATGAATATAGAATATTCTACAGGCAAAGCTCCGATGAAACAGAAGTTAAAAAATTTTTAGAAGCGAGAATAAAAAATAAAGAATCCATTATTTTCATAGCATATTTTGATGATAACCCGGCAGGTTTTGTCCAACTATATACATCTTTTTCAACGGTAAGCCTTAAACCGGTATTTATTTTAAATGACTTGTATGTATATACAAAATTTAGAAAAAAAGGTGTAGGTGAAATATTATTGAAAAGTGCCAAAGAATATTGCAGATTACAAGGGTACAAAGGATTGGCCCTGGAAACTGAAATAGACAATCCGGCTCAGAAATTATACGAACGCCTTGGGTGGGAAAAAGACTCTGGTTGTTTTCATTATTTTTGGAAATCCAATTAACCCATCTAATAAATAGAACAAGAATATTTCCCATGCGAATAGATATTATTACTGTCTTACCTGAATTATTAAAAAGCCCTTTTGAAGCTTCTATAATGAAGCGGGCCATAGAAAAGGGACTGGTAGAAATTCATTTACATAACTTAAGGGATTATACAGATAAAAGCTATAATCAGGTAGATGATTATCAATTTGGCGGTGGCGCAGGTATGGTTTTAATGATTGAACCCATTGATAAATGCATCAGTACTCTTAAGAAAGAAAGACTGTATGATGAAATAATTTATATGACTCCCGATGGCGAAACGCTCAACCAGCGTACATCAAATAGTTTATCCTTGTTGACAAACATTATTGTACTCTGCGGTCATTACAAAGGAGTTGATCAAAGGGTCAGAGACATCTTGATCACCAGGGAAATATCTATTGGAGATTATGTATTATCCGGAGGCGAATTGGGGGCGGCCGTTCTTTGTGACTCAGTTATACGTTTGCTTCCAGGAGTGCTGAATGATGAAACCTCTGCCCTCACAGATACCTTTCAGGATGATCTGTTAGCTCCTCCTGTATACACAAGACCAAGAGAATACAAAGGCCATAAAGTTCCGGATATTCTGTTAAGTGGTAATTTCCCGGAAATTGAAAAATGGCGCGAAGATCAGGCAATGGAAAGGACAATAAAACGAAGACCCGATTTATTGGAAGAGTGAATTGTTAAGTTTCCGGAGAAATATTGCTCAAAATATCTTGGAAATAATGATTTAAAGACTATTTTTGCAGTCGATTTGAAATTAACCTCTGACGAAGTCCGTGAATGTTGGTTTTGACTTAATTAAAATAATAAGTAATGGAATCCTTAGTTACATTTGTTGAAAACGAATTTGTTCAAAAAAAAGATTTCCCAAAATTTACTCCTGGCGATACAATCACTGTTTATTATGAAATAAAGGAAGGTGAAAAAACACGTACCCAGTTTTTTAAGGGAGTGGTAATACAAAGAAGAGGAACAGGTGCGACAGAAACATTTACAATTCGCAAAATGTCAGGTACAGTAGGTGTAGAAAGAATATTTCCTGTAAACATGCCGGCTTTGCAGAAAGTTGAAATTAACAAAAGAGGGAAAGTACGGAGAGCTCGTATTTTTTACTTCAGAGGTCTTACAGGTAAAAAAGCAAGGATCAAAGAAATTCGTTCTTAAGAATTTACAGAACAACCCAAAAAACCCTGATGTACGTACATCAGGGTTTTTTTATGGTCTGAACATTGACAAATTAACTACAATGGTGCTTTATTTCTCAAAAGCCAAAATAGTATTTTTAATAATGGATACGCAATCCAGGAGTTGATCCTCTGTAATGACCAATGGTGGTGCAAAACGAATAATATTCCCATGAGTCGGTTTTGCAAGTAACCCGTTTTCTTTCAATGCTAAACATATTTCCCAGGCAGTAGAACTGTCTTCTGTATCGTTAATAACGATCGCATTTAGGAGCCCTTTGCCTCTTACAAGTTTAATCAGGGAGTTTTTGTCAATGAATTTTCTCATTTCAGCTCGAAATAATTTCCCTAGGTGATAGGCATTTTCAGCAAGGTTTTCGGATCTGATTACTTCCAATGCTGCTATCGCAACCGTACATGCCAAAGGATTTCCACCAAAAGTAGATCCGTGATTCCCCGGTCGGATTACTTCCATAATATCATTATTTGCAAGAACCGCCGATACAGGGAAAACTCCCCCGGATAAAGCTTTACCCAAAATCAAAATATCAGGTTTTACTTCCGGAGTTCCACTGCATAACTTATCCGAACAGGAACAATTACCACAAGTAGCTAACAATCTGCCGGTTCTTGCAACACCAGTTTGAACTTCATCTGCGATAAACAAAACATTCCTTTGTTTGCACAATTTATATGCTTCCTTCAAATAGTCTTCCGCAGGGACATAAACTCCGGCTTCTCCCTGTATAGGTTCAACCATAAACGCCGCTACATTCTGGTCCTCTAAGGCCTCTCCTAATGCACTTATATCATTATATCTGATAGACAAAATCCCTGGAGTAAACGGACCAAAATTCTCTGTAGCTATTGGGTCATTAGAGGCAGAAATAATAGTAATTGTCCGACCGTGAAAGTTATTTTGACAGACAATTATTTTTGCCTGATTGGCAGGAATCCCCTTTTTTTCATATCCCCATTTTCTGGCGAGTTTTATTGCGGTTTCTACTGCTTCAGCTCCGGTATTCATAGGTAAAACCCGATCAAAACCAAAGTATTCAGTTATATATTTCTCGTATTTGCCCAGCACATCATTATAAAATGCCCGAGACGTAAGTGTTAATCTTTCAGCCTGTTCTTTTAGTGCAGCGATGATATGTGGATGGCAATGTCCCTGGTTTACGGCTGAGTAAGCCGATAAAAAATCATAATATTTATTCCCTTCGACATCCCAGACATGAACTCCTTCGCCCCTGCTTAATACTACTGGTAATGGATGATAATTTTGTGCTCCGTACTTTGCTTCCAATGCTATGGCATCTTTGGAAGATATTTTTTCCAATACTGACATTTTCCTGACAATTTAGATAAAACTTTAGCTATTCCTTCTTTGGGAGAGAAATCATCCAATACAGATGCGCTAAATTACAAATTAAGAAGCTATTAATAAAATATACAGTCACAGCTTATTTTCCTTTTTAATCCAATCTGGTCGAAAGTGTAGCAATTTGCAATTCTAACCGCTTTAACTCGCGTAGAATGTCATTCTTATCCATTTGCATCCATATAAACAGCTTAAGCATTCCCATGGCTATCATACTCAAAAAACCTGCAGATGCCCATTTTATAAGTTCATTGGTAACCTCTGTATTAAAAAACTGCACTATACAATAAATGAAGGCTATAAACATTAGCAGGTGCACCACATTCATGATAGCTGCCAACCATCCCAACTTTCCCTTATATACTCCCCCTATCTTCCCTATCAGATTTTGTTCTTCCAGATCGTCGTAAAAAGCTGCTTCTTCTCTTGTTAAAGTCTCCTTGATAAGTTCATCAATTTTTTCTGTCTTCTTATTCATGATTTCTGTTTTTTAAAATTGTTTTTAATTTTTCACGTGCATGGTATAACCTTGATTTTACTGTCCCTTCCGATTTTTCCAATATCTGGCTAATTTCCCTGAGGGAATAGTCCTCGACATAAAACAACCTAAGTACAATTTGCTGGTCCTGTGGTAACCCCTTAATTGCGCCGTAAATTTTTGCAAGGTCAGATTCCCTCTGGTCCGGATCATTATCTTCCTTAGGTGTATAAAAGTATTCCTGTAATTTTTGTCGGTCTCTATGATTCTTATTTACGTAATCAATGGCTTTTCTGGTAACAACCTGCATCGCCCAACTACCAAAACTGTTAGGTTTTTTTAAGTGGGGTAACTTTTTTAATATTACCCCCCAGCTGTCCTGGACTATATCTTTCGCTATGTCCTTATCACGCGTAAACCAATATGCATGGTTACACATTTTGGAATTATACCGCTTGACTAATAGGGTAAACGAATTCTTATTCCCAGATCGATATTGTAAAACCAATAAGCCTTCGAATATTTTTTTAGCGTTATCCATGTCTTTTCCTATGATAGAGACCTGTTAATTTGGAAAAGGTTCAATTATTTTGGTTTTTTTATCCAATTCCTCCTAAAGATAAGATTAAGATGCGCTGTAAATAGTATTTTTGCGACATGAGAAAAAGCAGGACTCGCGAAATTTTGGAGAATATAGCTGTTATCGATGCAGGTGCCAAGGGTAAAACTATTGGTAAAGCCCCGGATGGGAGGGTTATTTTCATCTCCAATGCGGTTCCAGGCGATGTTGTGGATGTTCTTACGACTAAAAAAAGGAAAGCATATTTTGAGGGGGTTGCCACCACTTTCCACACTTTGTCTGATAAGCGTACAAAGCCTGAATGCGAACATTTTGGAATATGTGGAGGATGCAAATGGCAGCATATGGATTATCAACAGCAATTGTATTACAAACAAAAAGAAGTTGAAAATAATTTAAGACGTATTGGTCATCTGGAACTTCCTGAAATTTCACCGATAATCGGGTCCGGTCAACAGTATTTTTACAGGAACAAGATGGAATTCTCATTTTCAGACAGCAGGTGGCTGACCCAGGAAGAGATTAATTCAAAAAGTGAATTACCAGATAAAAACGCCCTTGGATTTCATATCCCGGGAATGTGGGATAAGATACTGGATATTAAAAAATGTCATTTACAGCCAGATCCTTCAAATGATATTCGCCTGGAAATAAAGAACTATGCTACAGCAAATAATCTTAGCTTTTTTAATCCCAGAAATCACAAGGGGCTTTTACGCACGCTTATGATACGTACTTCATCTACGAAAGAGATCATGGTACTCATCCAATTCTATGATGATGACGAGGACAAACGAAACGGTTTATTAAATCACCTTAAAAATAAATTCCCGCAAATCACTTCTTTATTATATGTCATTAACCGCAAGGGTAATGACACAATATATGATCAGGAAATTCATTGTCAATACGGGGAAAAATTTATTTATGAACAAATGGAGGATCTTAAATTTAAGATCACAGCAAAGTCGTTTTATCAGACTAATTCCGAACAAGCCTATGAACTTTATAAAGTGGTTAGAAAATTGGCAGGATTAAATGGAACCGAACTGGTTTACGATCTGTATACCGGAATAGGCACTATAGCCCAATTCATTGCTGCAGAAGCTAAAAAAGTTATAGGAATTGAGGCAGTTCCAGAGGCAATTCTGGATGCGGAAGCTAATGCCCTTGAAAATAACATTCGCAATGTCAGGTTTTTCTCCGGAGACATGAAAAACATATTTAATGACCAGTTTGTGGCTTTTAATGGACGGCCAGATGTTATAATAACAGATCCCCCACGAGATGGGATGCATAAAGATGTAGTCAGGCATATTCTTGAAATTGCACCGGACAAAATTATCTATGTTAGTTGTAATAGTGCCACACAGGCGAGGGATCTGGAACTCATGAAAGAAGGCTATGTACTAAAAAAAGTACAACCGGTTGACATGTTCCCGCAAACGCATCACGTGGAAAATGTTGTACTTTTGGAAAAACGGATTCATTGATAAAGAAAGTCTGATATGATTAACAAATTTGCTATCTAGGAGGTATGGGTAAACTAAGGATTTTCCTCCTGATTATATTGGTTGTTATTTCTATTACTGCCTGTGAAAAAGACGATATCTGCGTGGATGGTGATACACCTTTACTGATCATTCGGTTTTACGATAATGATAATCCTGGTGAATTAAAAGCCGTTCCCAATTTAAGAGTGGCAGGTTTAGGTCAAACTTTCACCGTAGATACATTCGCTGACAGAACATCATCAGATTCCATTGCAATACCATTACGAATAAATGAAGCCAATTCGGGGTTTGTGTTTATTTCTGATTCCGCTGATGAAGATGATGTGGAAACAGGCAACATAGACACACTGACTTTTGAGTATAATACATTGGAAATCTTTATTTCAAAGGCATGTGGTTATATTGCCAATTATGATGATCTAAGTGAACTACTCTCTGCTGATAGTGAAAATTGGATCCGGAATATCGAAATAGTTACTCCTTTAATACAACAGCAAGACAGCGCCCATGTTAAGATATATCATTAGTGGTTTATTTCTTAGTTGCTTTTTTATAAGTGGGGCACAGACTGATTCTCTGGCTATTGGCGCCAGAGATTCGACAAGTTTTGGCCAACGTTACGGATTGAGGGTTGGCGTTGATTTAAGCAAACCTGTAAGAGGATTATTTGACAACGATTATTCAGGCCTGGAATTCGTGGCAGACTATCGTATTACTAAAAAACTTTACGTAGCGGCCGAGTTTGGCAATGAGAAAAAGACGAGTTTTGAGGCTCTGGAAAATGTGGATAACCTGAATAGAGTGGAATTGTACAACTATACTACTTCAGGCAGTTATGTAAAACTGGGGGTTGATTTTAATACCTATGAGAACTGGTACGGAATGACTAATGCAATTTTTGTTGGAGCACGATATGCCGGAAGTGCTTTTAGTCAGACCTTAAATAATTATACAATTTATGACAGTAATAGGTATTGGAACCCTGATAGTTTTGTTCCGGGTAACGGATCGTCTGAAGAATTTACAGGTTTAAATGCAACTTGGTTAGAGATCCTGTTCGGCATAAAAGTTGAAATCATTGCAAATTTTTACCTTAGCGGCAGTGTTCGGCTCGCCCATTTGTTCACCAATAAAGAAGCCGATTCCTTTCCAAACCTTTGGATACCAGGATTTAACAATGTGAATGATAATAGTAAGTTTGGTGTAGGATATAATTATTCCATATCATATTTTCTCCCTTTATATAGAAAAAAAGACACTAAAAAGAATAAGGAAATCCAAATCGAAGAATAATTTAATTTTCCTGATTCCCGGGCTACCAAGCTACTTCATCAGTTTTTTTCAATATCTGATATGCCTAATACCATTTTAATAAAAGGCGTTCAACTATAAAAAGAAGTGTAAAAACCTGTAAAATCCAATAACAAGGTTTTACTGTTTTATTGACTAGACCTGATTATTATATTTAGCCTTTTTACTACCCTCGTACATAATATACTTTACAAGACGAGATTCCAAATGACTGTTAAACACTTTAATTTTACGTGAGGGGCGAAGCCCTACAAACTTTAAAGCTTCCAGATTGGATGTAATAAACCAGGCATCGGTGCCTGGATAATTTTGCTTTAAAGTATCGCCAATATTTCCATAAAATTCTTCCATTTCAATATTGAGTCTTTCTCCATAGGGTGGATTAAATACCATATGCAATTGGTTATCAGTAAATTTTTCCGATTCAAAGAAATTTTTACGTTCAACCGTAATGTATTCGGAGAGGTTGGCATTTTCTACATTATCTATTGCCTTTTGAACCGCCGAAGGAGCTTTATCATAACCAGTGATTTTATAATGGAATTCCCTGGTTTTATTTAGACTGCTTTCCACTATTTTCTCATATAGCTCTCTGTCAAAATCCTGCCATTTTTCAAATGCAAACTCCTTGCGGTTAATGTTGGCAGGTATATTGCATGCTATCATTGCTGCTTCTGTCAGGAATGTTCCGCTGCCACACATAGGGTCTAAAAAATGACACTGCCCATCCCATCCACTTAAAAGAAGAAGTCCCGCAGCTAATACTTCATTGATGGGAGCAATGTTCGTTGCAGTTCCGGTATCCCCGTTGATGCAAAGAACGACCGGAAGTATCCAGGGAAACATTGCACTGGTTCATCTGTATGTGGATATTAATACGAAGTTCAGGAAACTTTATATCTACATTGGGTCGCTTACCAACGCTATCGCGGAACTTATCTACAATGGCATCCTTGGTTTTTTGAGAGACATATAAAGAGTGTGTAAAGTTTTCAGAATTAACGGTAGCATCTATGGCGAAAGTTATTTCCGGATTAAGGTATTCAGACCAATCCATATTATAAATCTTCTTATAAAGATCAGATTCATCTTTCACATAGAATGATTCTATAGGTTTTAATATTTTTATAGCCGTCCGAAGGCACAGATTGGCTTTATACATAAAACCGGTGTCTCCTTCAAAAGAAACCATCCTTACGGCTTCAACAACGTTCACAGCACCAAGGTTGCGTAATTCCTTCGCAAGTATTTCTTCAAAACCAAACATGGTTTTGGCTACCATTTTAAAATTATTACTCATAGTCTATTTAAAGAATGCCACAAAAATACGTTAATTTTATACACGTTGCTTTTCAATGGATTATATCCCTTTTTTAAACTATACATGACATATATTTTACTGATCACCTCTGTTCTTTTAAGCTTTGGATTTGTTGTCATTACAAGACCAAAAAGGAAAGAAGTACTGCGCCTGTTACTGGCATTCAGCGGATCATTTTTATTAGCGCTCACACTTTTTGAACTTCTGCCTGAAGTTTACGCACAGGCTGATCCAAAAATCATAGGTATCTTTGTAATGTCCGGGATTCTCCTCCAGATTTTTTTGGAATTCTTTTCAAAAGGTGCGGAACATGGGCATGTACATCTTGATAAAGAAGAGAGCAAATTTCCATGGCTGCTTTTTATAAGTCTTTGCGTTCATGCATTACTGGAAGGCATCCCAATACATCAAAACAATACTATATTATATGGTATTTTGGTCCACAAAATACCTATAGCCATTATTCTGAGTATTTTTCTCGTAGGCTCAAAAATTAATATTTTATACGGGGTATTATTTATGGTGTTTTTTTCCTTAATGACTCCATTTGGAAGTTATGCAGCTTCAAAATTTGATTTTATATCAAGTTATAGTGCTCCAATTACGGCATTGGTTATAGGAGTGTTCCTTCATATTTCCACGGTTATTCTTTTTGAAAGCTCTGAAGGGCATACATTCAATATTAGAAAGTTAACGGCAATTGTACTAGGAGCAGCGATAGCATATATTATCTAGATTACTACAAAGGCAATATAGAGCCAATGAGTAATGGCGCCACCCAGAACAAAGAGATGCCAAATCAGATGGTTATGCGGCATTCGCTTAAAGACATAGAAAAATATTCCTAGGGTATAAAATGC
>CAWBZU010000002.1:0-510000 GCA_963793325.1 uncultured Flavobacteriaceae bacterium | reverse complement strand
GTCCCCACCTTCCTCGCGGTTTGCACCGGCAGTCCCGTCAGAGTCCCCAACTTTACTTGCTGGCAACTGACGGCAGGGGTTGCGCTCGTTATAGGACTTAACCTGACACCTCACGGCACGAGCTGACGACAACCATGCAGCACCTTGCAAAATGTCCGAAGAAAAGTCTATCTCTAGACCTGTCATTATGCATTTAAGCCCTGGTAAGGTTCCTCGCGTATCATCGAATTAAACCACATGCTCCACCGCTTGTGCGGGCCCCCGTCAATTCCTTTGAGTTTCATTCTTGCGAACGTACTCCCCAGGTGGGATACTTATCACTTTCGCTGGGCCGCCCACTGCTCAAGGCAGCGGACAGCTAGTATCCATCGTTTACGGCGTGGACTACCGGGGTATCTAATCCCGTTCGCTCCCCACGCTTTCGTCCATCAGCGTCAGTCGATAGTTAGTGACCTGCCTTCGCAATCGGTGTTCTATGTAATATCTATGCATTTCACCGCTACACTACATATTCCGGCCACTTCACTATGACTCAAGACAACCAGTATCAAGGGCAGTGCTACGGTTGAGCCGCACCATTTCACCCCTGACTTAATCGCCCGCCTGCGGACCCTTTAAACCCAATAATTCCGGATAACGCTCGGACCCTCCGTATTACCGCGGCTGCTGGCACGGAGTTAGCCGGTCCTTATTCTTACGGTACCGTCACCAGGACACACGTGTCCCTTATTCTTCCCGTATAAAAGCAGTTTACAACCCATAGGGCCGTCTTCCTGCACGCGGCATGGCTGGATCAGGCTTGCGCCCATTGTCCAATATTCCTCACTGCTGCCTCCCGTAGGAGTCTGGTCCGTGTCTCAGTACCAGTGTGGGGGATCCCCCTCTCAGGGCCCCTACCTATCGCTGCCATGGTGAGCCGTTACCTCACCATCTAACTAATAGGACGCATAGCCATCCTGTACCGCCCGAAAACTTTAAAATATAAATGATGCCATCTATATTTACCACGGGGTATTAATCCAAATTTCTCTGGGCTATCCCCCTGTACAGGGTAGGTTCTATACGCGTTGCGCACCCGTGCGCCACTCGTCATCAAAGTGCAAGCACCTCATGTTACCGTCCGACTTGCATGTGTTAGGCCTGCCGCTAGCGTTCATCCTGAGCCAGGATCAAACTCTTCATCGTTGTATCGTAAAATACATTTACGCCTAATTTAACAATGAAAACCTTATCCTAACCCTCGTTTTTATCCTTTAATCTCAAAATAATTCAAATCTTTACTACCCTATAACTGTTGCCAATTATAACGTAGAAAAACGCTGTCTGTCAATATGTCAATGAACTTCTTTATGAGTAACTCTGATTTTTATTCCCAACCTAACCGTTACTACTCCCCAGCTAAGCGGGTGCAAATATAGAGCACTTTTTTTAATTAAAAATAAATTTTCAGGTATTTTTATGAAATAATTTTTACCTCAATTTTTAACGTACTTATTACTAGCTTTTTGCCCTAAGACTGGAAACAAAAAAAGGCTTATAAAGCTACGTTATTTTAACCTTATCTGCAACTATTTTTTTTGCTTTTCTCCCTTGCCCCATTTATTGGTAAGAGAAGAATAATCATAATCCAGAACAGATTCCTGCCGCGCCAACTGACCCCCTGCAAAAGCCCTTTGTAGTATATCTTCAATGAGGTAGTCCTCCTGTATGTTGTCCGGGTGGTATTCTTCCTTTAGGTTAATCTTAAACATTTTGGCAGTTGTATTGTACCAAAATGCCCGCCAACCACTTCGCAGTTCTTTGACCAAATCATAGGTTGTATTTCCCGTTTGCCTATAGATCAATTTCACCAATATCTGACCTTCCGTACGCGTCAGCTTCTTTAATTCTTCAGAAAATTCTCCTTCAATATAATTTTGCAATTCCTTTGTATACTTTTTCCTTTTTCTTTTCGACTTAATTTTTATTAAACTGTCATTGAGATCTTCCAACCTTTCGGATGCCAACTTCGCATAAGGATACACCTTTAAAGTCTTTCTCCGAAGAATATAATATCTCAGTTTTTCCTCATAAGACGAAAACTCCAATTTTCCAAAAATGTATACCTCGTCCAAGGCAATTGATTCTTGAAAAATAGAATCCCCTTCAATGATTATCATTTTTTCAGCGATCGAGTCCAATGGCTTCTCCTGTACCTGGGAAAACCCGAAGTTTCCCATAAAACAAATACAAATAAAGTAGAAGCACTTTTTCATTTAAAAATATATTTCAAATTTCCTGCCAAAATTAATCATAAACATTGTACTCCATTACTAAATAAAAGTGAATATTGTTAAGTTTGTAATCAAATTATAAATAGATGAGCGAAAAGAAGATTATCACCAAAAAATCATTGGCATTTTTTGAAAAATACCTTAATAATGCATCCCCAACCGGTTATGAACTGGAAGGACAAAAATTGTGGATGAATTATGTAAAACCCTATGTTGATACTTTTATTACCGATACTTACGGAACTGCTGTTGGTGTTATTAATCCGGAAGCAGAATACAGGGTTGTTATTGAAGGGCATTCCGATGAAATTTCCTGGTATGTCAATTATATTACAGATAGCGGGCTGCTCTATGTGATACGCAATGGTGGTAGTGATCATCAAATTGCTCCTTCAAAATGGGTTAATATTCATACCAAAAAAGGAATTGTAAAAGGTATCTTTGGATGGCCAGCCATACATACCCGTGACCGTGCTAAAGAAGAACCGCCTAAATTGGATAATATATTCATTGATGTTGGCGCAAAAGATAAAGAAGAAGTAGAGAAAATGGGAGTCCACGTCGGCTGTGTGATCACGTATCCGGATGAGTTTCAAATCTTAAATAATGATAAATATGTCTGTCGTGCCATAGACAACAGAGCTGGCGGATTTATTATAGCCGAAGTCGCCAGACTTTTGCATGAAAATAAGAAGAAATTACCCTTTGGACTCTACATTACCAACGCTGTACAGGAAGAAATTGGTTTGCGCGGCGCGGAAATGATTTCACAAACCATTCGCCCTAATGCCGCTATTATTACCGATGTATGTCATGATACAACCACACCAATGATCGACAAGAAAAAACAAGGTCATACAGAACTGGGATCTGGTCCGGTAATATCTTATGCACCGGCAGTTCAGAATAAACTTAGAGAGCGAATTATTGAAACCGCCGAATCTAAAAAAATACCATTTCAGCGTATGGCGGCATCCCGATCCACAGGAACTGATACCGATGCATTTGCCTATAGTAATGGCGGGGTTGCCTCCGCTTTGATTTCTCTGCCTTTGAGATATATGCACACCACCGTTGAAACAGTACACAGGGATGATCTGGAGAATGTAATTCGATTAATTTACGAAACCTTATTAAATATTAAATCCGGGGAGACCTTCAGTTATTTCGATTAACCAGGGCTCCTAAATTTAAGTATTTTGTTGAATTAGCTTATGGATGAAATTATAGACAGCCTGGATGAAAATGGGAAGTATACCGGAAAGACCATTTTAAAATCTGATGCGCATCAGCAAGGTGTCTATCATCCCACCGTGCATATTTGGTTTTATACTAAAAGAGGGGAAATACTTTTGCAGCAAAGAGGTAAATATAAGGAGACATATCCATTGCTATGGGATGTCTCCGTAGCCGGGCATATTGGTGCCGGCGAGGACATTTACGAGGCAGCGGTAAGGGAGGTTAAGGAAGAAATTGGATTGAACATTTTTAAGGGAGATCTTAAAAAGATAGGCGTTTTTAAATCCAGTCAGCATCATAGTAGAAACCTTACAGATAATGAATTTCACCATACATTTCTTTGTGAGTTAAAAATTCCTTTTGACCTGTTAATAAAACAGGAAAGTGAAGTTGAATCTTTAACAACTATGCCTCTGATCAAATTTGCTGAAGAAGTATGGGGGCTGGCTAATACAGGAAAGTATGTACCTCATGGCAGCGAATATTACAAAACAGTGATAACCTCAATCAAGGAACAGCTTTAATTCCTGAATAAACCCTTCAATATTGGCTGAATCATGGGTTTTTTGATCTCCATTGGCCATGTTTTTGACTACAAATGAATTATTTGCCAGTTCCCTATCGCCAATAAGAACGACATAAGGAACATTTCTTTTATTAGCGTACTTCATCTGCTTCTGCATTTTAGAAGTATCAGGATAAAGGTCTGCCTTAACGCCTGCTTTCCGGAGTTTTGTTGTCAATTTTAATGATGCCATGGCCTCCCTGTCACCAAAATTTAAAAATAAGACATCCAATGAGCGGCCAATTTTATCAGTGAAAAGGTCCAGTTCTTCCATTACAAGATATATACGATCAAGACCAAATGAAATACCAACCCCACTCACATCGTTTAATCCGAAAATTCCCGTCAGGTCATCATATCTACCTCCACCGCCAATGGATCCCATGCTTATTTCAGCTGGAGGTGCTACTTCAAAAATAGTACCGGTGTAATAGTTAAGCCCTCTAGCCAGGGTAACATCAATTGTCAGTTGCGCAGAATCTATTCCCAACTCATCAATTGCGTTTAAAATAAAAACCAGATCGTTTACGCCCCTGCTCCCTTCTTCAGAATCCTTCAAAAAGTTTTTCAGTTGCACCAATAGTTCAGTATTAGTACCTGTAAGCGAAAACAGTGGTTGAGCCTTTTGAATAGCTTCCGGAGAAATCCCTTTATTCAACATTTCCATAACAACCCCTTCTTTACCAATCTTATCCAGCTTATCGAGTGCTACAGTAAAGTCTGTCAAATGCTGCTTTTCTCCAATAACTTCAGCAATACCCGACAGGATTTTTCGATGATTGAGTTTTATAGTTGCCTTATTCAATCCTAAATCGGTAAAAACAGCATCGTATAATTGTATTAGTTCTATTTCCTGAAGAAGGGAATTTGCCCCAACGATATCTGCATCGCATTGATAAAATTCTCGGAACCTGCCTTTCTGAGGCCTGTCGGCCCTCCATACCGGTTGAATCTGATACCGTTTAAAGGGAAAATCTATTTCATTCTGATGCATGACCACATATCTTGCAAAAGGAACCGTCAGATCATATCTCAACCCTTTATCCGCAATTTTTGGTGTAAGGGATTTTGAGTTTTTAGAACTATAGGTGGCGTCATCAACTTTACTGATGAAATCACCCGAGTTCAATATTTTGAAGATCAAACGATCCCCCTCCTCCCCGTATTTCCCCAATAGCGTATCGAGATTTTCAAATGAAGGTGTCTCAATAGGCTGGAAACCAAAATTTTTAAAATGCTTCTGAATAGTTTGGATGATAAAATTTCGTCTTTCGATCTCTGCGGGCGAAAAATCTCTGGTTCCCTTTGGTATGGTTGGTTTTTGTGCCATAAATTAAGCTAACTGCTGCAAATATAATTTTTTGTACAAAGTTGACTAGGCCCTAAGTCTTTTATTATCCAATAATTCCATCAAACCACTGGTACAATTCTCCTTTTGTAATAACCGCACCTTCCTCAATAAGTCTGAATTTATCCAGATTTTTATCCTCCGTGTAAGCTTTGGAGGCACTGAGATATTCTACAAAATCTGATTGCCAGTTTTTCTTAAACCAATTAAAGCCCATGGTAGTTTTCAAATCAATATCCGGATTTAATATTTTTACCGAAATCAGTTTCATTTCCTTTTCAGTTAAGTGAAACAGATGCATATGCCGGGTTGAAATATTCTCCAAATAGGATATTTTACCCAGTACGCCTTCCCATACCAGGTCACTGAATACATCCAGTTCTTCTTCAGCAACCTGTGGTTTGTTTTTCTTTATGGTATCCCATTCTTCTGCTGTAATAGACTGGGTTGCCAGAAAATTGATAAACTCCTGGTGCAATTCTTCCAACTGCTGCCTGGTTAGACGCCTATATTTCATTTTACAAAAATAAAAGGCCGCACTTTTGGTGTGGCCCTTTTAACTCAAATATTTATTAATTGAATATATATCGAACTCCTATTTGCATTCTCCATCTCGAAATCTCCGAAGTCACTGGTCCAAATGTACTATTCCTATCCGGATCAAAGGTATAGGTCGGTGTATTCGTATCATCGACACTCACCCCCATTAGCTGGTCAAAATTCGGTGCCTGAACCACACCCCAATTGGAGTTAATCAGGTTTCCGAAGTTAAGAATATCAAGACTGATTTGAAATTTGTTCTTTTCATTAATATTTATATCCTGAAGGACTTTTATATCAAAAGTTCCCCTCCAGGGTGCCAATGCTCCATAGCGCTCAGCATATTGACCCCTTCGACCACTTAAATAATCATCCTGCTGAATAAAAGCCTCAAAAGCTTCAGCCTGTCCAGGGCCACTAAAGGCCATTTGAGTAACTTCTGATGCAGTTGGGATATAAAGAAGGTCATTTATACTTGAACCATCATTATTGATATCTCCTCCATAAATATAATTGTAGCGTCCGCTTTTTGCATACTCAAAAAATGCTGAGACAGTGGTCCCTGAGCTGAATCCCTTAGAGAAAACACCAATAAACCTGTGGCTGTCGCCATATCTTGAAAAAGCCAGAACATCATTATTCGCATTACCAACCACGGCATTGCCGGCAAACGCATCCCCCGTAATTTCTGCATCAATGGAGTTTACTTCTTTTGCGTTTAAAAAACTGTATGCTGCCATGGCATAAATGCCATTATTCCAGGTTTTCTGAGCTTTTACAGAGGCATTCCATATTCTGCCCTTATCGGAATTGGTAAACACATAGGCATTAGTTGGTCCTCCAAAAATTTGCGATTTATCGTCATTAGAATACAATGCCCTGTTGTCCACTCCATTCAGTGTTAGGGAAGGAGCACTAAGTCCCCAGTTTTGAACGTGAGCTGCATGGATGTCCTGGGTATAGGATACATCGGCTGTAAGTATTAATCCATCCTTAAATTGTTTGTCAACACCTACATTTGTCCTCCAAACCTGTGGCCATCTGAAATCAGGATCTACTAATTGATAGAAGAAAAAATCTACCCCCTGTACCTGGTTTCCAAGCCATACAAAAGGAAATCTTCCGGTAAACATTCCTGATCCTCCTCTAACCTGTAATGTCTTGTCACTATTAACATCCCAATTAAATCCTACCCTGGGAGAGATCAGGATTTTATTTGTCGGTAATTTTTCAGAATCAAGAAAAATAGGTTCATTGGTTTCCGGGTCAAAATATTGAATAGATGGAATATATGTTCCCATGTCACCGCCTTTGCGTTCTATGTTTTCCCGGATTTTTTCTGAGGTATCAAAATATAAGGGTTTATCAAAACGAATACCATAAGTAAGTTTGAAATTTTCCTTTATATCCCATTGGTCCTGCAAATAAAAGGATAATTGACCGACATTGGTTTCTGCAAGAGCCCATCCACCAGGATTACCGGTTCCGGCTGCATTAAATGCATTATTAGTGGCAATCGCATCATCAAATGATTGTTGAAGCGCACCTGAACTTGCAAAATTTGGAAAATCTGTAATCGTAGTCGTTGGAAAAAAAACTCCCTGAGCACCGTATGCCCCTAAATTAAACGAGTTGTCAAATTCAAATTTTTCAAAGGAAAACCCAATGGTAAAGGTATGATCCCCGGCAAAATAATTTAGATTGTTGGTGATTTGAAAAACTTTTTGATCCAGGGTATTGTGAATTGAGAATGGTTCGTGACCCCCAATTATATAATTAGAACTTCCGGTGTCATCCAGTATCACAATACTTGGCGCCGGTGTGGAGAAAGGATTCCTGAAATCATCAAAATGGGTATACCCTACTTGTAATTTGTTGGTTACTTCATCAGATAATTTGGTGTTAAGCTCCAATTGAATGGACTGAATTTTATTATTTATTTCATAGCCGGCATTTTCAAACTGCAAAGTTTGGGTATTTGGCCCACGAAAAGTAATCGCATCTCTATTGGCCGGTTTCCCTTTGGAAGCATCCAGGAAATTATAAATGATTGCCAAACGGTTATTATCATTAATATTCCAATCGAGCTTGAATATCCCCTTCGTTGATTCCTGATTGAAATTAAAGCCTTTATACCTCCCCGGATCATAGAAAAGATCATTACCCTGACCATCCTGCCCAATAACGACCTGACGCAGCAAATTATCCACCAGCTGAAAATCGGATTCCAACACCCTGCTCTCATTTATTTCTCCTGTCCCGGTATTCGGCACAAAGCCGTCCGTTCCAAGAGATGTTAGCTCATCGCGTTCAAAATTCACAAAAAAGAATAGTTTATTCTTTACTATTGGTCCCCCAATACTTAAACCATATTGTTTTTGTTCCAATCCGGTTTTAAATACTTTGTCACCATCAATTTTTCCGCCAGTGAGATCATCGTTGCGAAAGAAACCATATACAGTGCCATAGAATTCATTGGTACCACTTTTAGTAACGGCATTGACAGAAGCCCCGGTAAATCCGGATTGGGTAACATCATATGGAGCAGTTGTGACCTGTATCTGTTCTATGGCATCCAGTGAAATTGGCTGAGAACTGGTTTGTCCTCCTGGTGTTGCAGCATCCAGACCAAATGGGTTATTGAAGATGGCGCCATCCAGTGAAAAATTATTGTATTGGTCATTCCTTCCACCAAAAGACGTCCCTGAAGCACCTGATGAGGCCGAAGGATCCAGTCGTGTAAAATCACTGGCAGATCTTGAAATAGTTGGTAATCGCGTTAATTCTCTTGTCCCCACACTGGTCTCAGCTCCGGTGCGGTCACTACCAAAAGTACCACCCCTGTCTGAAGTTACGGTAACTTCATCCAGTGCCTGGCTTTCAGATACCAATTGAGCATCAACATTAAATGTTTTACCCAATGATAAATAAACGTCACTTTGGGTATGTGATTTAAATCCGATGTAAGAAATTGTAAGCTCGTAAGGGCCACCTACTCTTAGGTTTAATAAGTTAAACCGTCCGTCTTCATTACTTACGGTACCATGCTTAGTTCCGGTTGGTGTATGAACAGCAACGATATTGGCCCCTAAAAGAGGGTTTCCCTGATCATCAACTACAGATCCCCTAATATTTGAGGTAGTGACCTGAGCTGTAACACCAAACCCTGTAAGCAGCAGAATAAGGAATAGAAGTGATTTGATATTCATTGGTTTTGAATTTAGTTGATTGAATTTCTGGATATTAAAAATAGAAAAAAAAAAGAGCTATGCAGGCATAGCTCTTCTAAGTTATTAACGAATTTTGATTATTTCTTTTCAGACACCACTTCAAAAGGAAAATCTACAACAACATCCCTATGGAGTCTTATCTGTGCTACATAAGGTCCGGTACGTTTTATTATTCCTCCTTTGATAATGATGTACTTTTTATCAATTTCATTGCCTTCCTTCGCAAGTGCATCAGCTACATCTATATTTGATATAGATCCAAATAATTTTTCAGAAGCACCAACTTTTGCGGAAATTTTTATCTGAAGTTCTTTCAGCGCATCAGCAGTTTTTGTGGCAGCAGCCACTACCTCTTTCTCTTTATGAGCTTTTTGTCTCAGGTTCTCAGCCAGTACCTTTTTAGCCGATGGAGTTGCCAGCATGGCCACACCTTTTGGTATAAGGTAGTTTCGACCATAACCGTTCTTTACTTTTACTACGTCATCTTTAAAACCAAGGTTTTGGACGTCTTCTTTTAAAATAAGTTCCATAATCCGCTGTTTTTTACTTTAATAAATCTCCAACATAAGGCATAAGTGCCAGATGACGTGCTCTTTTAACGGCCTGGGCCACTTTTCTTTGATACTTCAGTGAAGTTCCGGTTAATCTTCTGGGTAAAAGCTTCCCTTGTTCATTAACCAGTTTTATTAAAAAATCAGGGTCTTTATAATCAATATATTTGATACCGGACTTTTTAAATCGGCAATATTTCTTTTGCTTATTTGTCTCAATATTAAGGGGGGTCAAATACCTGATTTCACCGTCCTTTTTTCCTTTTGCTTGTTGCTCTATAGATGCCATATTACTACGCTTTAGCTTTTAATCTTGTTCTTCTTTTTTCCGCCCATTCAATGGCATGTTTATCCAATTTAACGGTCAGAAAACGCATAATACGCTCATCTCTTCTGAATTCTTGCTCATAGGGATTAATAACCTCCCCGGGAGCTGTAAATTCAAATAAGTGATAAAAACCACTTTTTTTGTTCTGTATTGGATAAGCTAATTTCTTAAGCCCCCAATTTTCTTTAGCGACCATTTTGGCCTCATGTTTCTTTAAGAAATCCTCGAATTTCTTTACTGTTTCCTCTATCTGAGTATCTGATAGAACGGGATTTAAAATGAAAACAGTTTCGTAATTATTCATATTGTTTCATATTTTTTAGGAGCGCAAAAGTAATAATAATTAGTTCTAATTACAAGAAATTGAAAAAATCTTCGTTATAGTTACCAAGAATCATAAAAAAATAAACTTAACCTATTAAACTTTAAATGAATAATCATTTGCCAATTACACGTAATTCTTAACAATGTTTACAACTTTTATTGCAGTTAAACTTGTTTTTTCGGTACTTTGTCGATGATTTAACCCCACAAATCAACCCCTTTATGAAACTAAGAAGTATTGTTGTTGATGATTCGTCTATGCAACGTATGGCAGTTGCAAAATTAGTTAACAATCATCCCAACCTAGCCCTAGTCGCTGATTACAGTAATGCTATTGAAGCAAAAAACGGCATCAAGAATAACGAAATCGATTTGATTTTCCTTGATGTAGAAATGCCTATCATTAGTGGTTTTGACCTATTAGAGTCCCTAGAAAACAGACCACAGGTGATTTTAATTACAGGTAAACCGGATTATGCTTTAAAAGCATTTGACTATGATGTTACGGATTATCTCCACAAACCTATTACAATGGCACGTTTTGATGCTTCTGTTAAAAGAGCAGTAGCCAAATATGAGCAAATGAATAAGGTAAATGAAGATGAAGAACATATTTTTGTTAAGAGCAATCTTAAGAAAAGAAAGGTTATCCTAAATGAAATTAAGTGGATAGAAGCCTTAGGTGACTATATAAAACTGGTCACAGATGAAGCTAATATTGTTATTCTATCTACAATGAAAGCATTCGAAAAACAATTACCAGAAGACAAGTTCTTGCGAATACACAAATCTTATATTGTAAATCTTGAAAAAATAGAGAAATTCAATAGCAAGAATGTTGAAGTAAGTGGCAGGTCTATACCTCTGAGCAGAAATAAAAAAACAGAGTTGGCGGAAGCATTAAGCAATGTTTAATTACATATAGTCTACATTGTAGATTATACGAACGCCTTTAAACTGAGAAACAGCATCGAAAGAATTATGTATTCTTTTGATGCTTTTTTTTGTTTTGTACAGCGGTAATCTTTTAGGAATCTTAATCAATACATGTTTTAAATATTGATTTCGTATTCTGGAAACAAGAGGGAATTCAGGGCCTAACACTTCAATATCCATAGCATTACGCAATGCTTTTGCAAACCAGAGGGAAGCAT
This sequence comes from uncultured Flavobacteriaceae bacterium, assembly GCA_963793325.1. GTDB lineage: Bacteria > Bacteroidota > Bacteroidia > Flavobacteriales > Flavobacteriaceae > Eudoraea. Next base: position 498,448 of record CAWBZU010000002.1, on the reverse strand, counting down.
CGTTTAATTTATTGTACTCTTTGTGCTTAAAGGTCATTCTGATGATCCTGTTGACCGGAGGATATTTGTAGAGTTCTCTTTCATAAAGTTGTTCCTGGAACATTCCTTCATAATCTCCCGTGGTAACCTGTTTAAGAATCTGATGGTAAGGGTTGAAGGTTTGAATGATTACTTTACCTCTTTTTTTAGTGCGGCCGGCCCTGCCCGCCACCTGAGTAAGCAGCTGGAAGGTGCGTTCATGAGCCCTGAAATCGGGAAAATTCAAAAGCGCATCGGCATTCATAATTCCTACAAGGTTTACATTTCTAAAATCCAGCCCTTTGGTTACCATTTGAGTCCCGACCAAAATGTCCATTTCCTGATTTTCGAAGGCATGAATAATTTTGGCATATGCGTGTTTACCGCGGGTAGAGTCCAGATCCATGCGACCTACCCTTGCAGATGGAAATATTGTATTTAATTCCTGCTCTACCTGCTCCGTACCAAAACCTTTGGTGTCTAATGTATTACTCCCACAAGCCAGACAATTATTGGGCAAAGCTATATGATGTCCACAATAATGGCATCTAAGCTGTTTTCTTTGCATATGATATGTTAAACTTACATCACAATTTGGACATTGAGGGGAATGCCCGCAGGTGGTACATTCTAAAATCGGTGCATATCCCCGCCTGTTCTGAAACAGAATTATTTGCTCACCCAGGTCCAGTGTTTCATTTATTTCCTCTAAAAGGCGCTCAGAAAAATGTCCTTTCATTCGTTTTTTTCGATGCTGCTCCTTGATATCCACTAATTCCATTTCCGGCATTAGTACATTTCCAAACCTTCTGTCAATTTGTGCATAGCCGTACTTAGACGTTTGGGCATTATAGTAGCTCTCAATACTTGGAGTTGCCGAACCCAATAGTACATCAGAGTTAAACAAGCCCCCGAGAACGATCGCAGCGTCCCTGGCATGATAACGCGGTGCTGGATCATACTGTTTAAATGAAGTTTCGTGTTCCTCGTCAATAATGATCAGACCCAGATCTGAAAAAGGAAGAAATAAGGCAGAACGGGCGCCAATAATCAATTGAGCTTTTGATTTATTATCCAACACATTCTTCCATACCTCCACTTTTTCCTGCATATTGTATTTGGAATGAAAAACAGAAATAGCAGATCCGAAATATTCCTGTAATCTTGAAATAAGCTGTGTAGTGATGGCGATTTCCGGAACCAGATACAAGGCCTGTTTCCCCTTCCTCAGGCAATCTGCAATGAGTTGCACATATACCTCGGTCTTTCCGGAGGAAGTCACTCCTTTAAGCAGTGTAACTTTGTTATTATCAAAGTTTTGCCTAATTGTATTTAGAGCAGTAACCTGGTATTCATTCAATTCTTTGGGTGGCTCAAGGGCTTTGCGGTCATTAAAAACTACCCGATCTGTTTGGATGAAATATTCTTCAAGGACTTCTTTATTTATTAAGGCACGAATAACGGCCCGGCTTGTCCTGCTTTCAACTTCCAAGTCATCCAGCTTTATAGGTTTTTTTTTAGTTGCCTGAAGGTGAAACAGTGACAGCACAACCTGGCTTTGTTTAGGAGCCCTTGTCAGTGAATTTAATAATTCTTCAAGTTCTGTTTCAGAACTATATCTTTGGCTCAGCCGAACATAAGGTACCATCTTAGGTTTGTATTGCTCGTGAATTTCTTCCTTTAATAAGACAGCTTCCAACTTGATAAGTCTGCCAAGAACAGGGAGAATGTTTTTTCTTTCCACAATTTCCATAATATCGTTGACGCGCAGGACATTCTGGTGCTTCAAGGCCTCATAAACCATAAATTCATCATCTTTTAATTGATCTTCATCAATTACGGCTTCTTTATTCAGTAAAATAAGGGTTTCACTTTCTAATAAAAGAGCACTGGGAATTGCACTTCTAAAAACTTCTCCTATTGTACACATGTAATAATCCGCTATCCACTGCCAATGTTTTATTTGAATTGCGGTAACAACAGGTTCCTCATCCAATATGTCGTGAATTGCCTTAGCCTCATATAGAATTGGTGGGGTGCTATGAATATCAACAACTAGTGCGGTATAAAGCTTGGTCTTCCCGAACGGCACAGCAACCCGCATGCCTGATTTTATAAGTGCCGCTTCAGCTTCAGAAATACGATAAGTAAAATGTTTTTCCAAAGGAATTGGCAATATGACATTTATAAAGATTTCCATCAGGTTATACCTTATACTTATTTACGCTCAACCAGGTTTGTGTTCTATAGAAAAATGCAACATAACCCCGAACTTTCAGCTCTTTAGGGTTTTCTGGGTTTAGCCAGATTTTATACCTGTTTTTTCTTCCATTTTCGCGATCGAGAATTTCTCCTCCGTCATATTCATTTTTACTGCTATTCTTTAACCCGTTGATTATAAGCATCCCAACAACAAGCTTATCCCTGAGTTTGTCTTCGCAGTTTATACAAAGGGCATTTTCCTTTCCTTTTACGAGAATCCTTTTAATTCTCCCATAAATGCCATTGCCTTTTTCATAAACTTCAAGAATAGATTTAGCGCTTCCACTCATATCATCGATAGTCCTCCCGGTACCTAAATCGCTCAGTGAAAACACTGCCTGGGAGACCAATATAAAAAGCCCTACCAATCCCCCCCTGCTAACACTCCGCTTCATTACCGATGTTTTTTTCTTAGATAATTAAGAGTGGCATTAAGTTCGAATCCGAGCAAAAGAATGATAGAGTTCAGCCATATATATACCATAAGAATTAACAATCCACCCAAGGCTCCGTACAACTCATTATACCTGGAAAAGTTATTGATATAAACTCCAAATAAGTGGGATGTTAAAAAAAACAATAAGGTAGTCATTAAGGCACCATAGGAAAAGAATTTGGCCTGTTTACCTTCCATAGTGCCAAAATAGTATAATATGGCTGTGGTAAGATATGAGAGCACGATAAAAAATACTGTTTTACCAATACGAGCTCCTACAATATCATTTTCAGAAAGATCGTACCCCCTGGTCTGGGCTGCCCATTCACTTAAATATTCAAGGATATAAAACTCAAAGTACACATAACCAACCGCACCGAGGATCAGTAATACGGAGAGTAGAAAACCTACCATCATGGCGAAGGCATATTGTTTAAAAAAATTTCTGGTGAGATTAATGTGGTAAGAATCTTCAAAACCTCCAAAAATAGCACTGACTCCGTTAGTCATTAAAAAAATTGACAAAATAAAAGCAGATGAAAGTAACCCTCCACTCTGCTGATCTTTTATCTGATGGTAAATATCTCCAAAATATTCCCCGGTAGCTGAGGGCAAAAAAGACTCCAGGAAATTAAGAAACTGTGCGTCGAAATTTTCATTAGCCACACTTACATAGGGAATGATAAAAGGGATTAATGTAAATAAGAAAATAAGCAGGGGAAAAAGAGCCATGAACAGACTAAAAGCTATAGAACTTGCCCTTGTTGAGAAAGCACCCTGGACTATCCCAGTTATGTACATCTCAACAAGATCATATAGGGAAAGCCCTTCAAAAGCCGGGAGTTTAATTTTTTTAAGTAGTCTGACAATCCATTTAACAATGGGTATCTTTTCCAGCCTGTCTTCTATTTCCTTTGACATCTAAATGGCTTTAAGGCTCAGGTCCTTGTTATATACGGAGTGTGTTATGGCACCTGAAGAAATGTAATTGACGCCACACTCAGCATAATTTCTTATTGTATTCTCATTAATTCCCCCGGATGATTCTGTGAAGCACTGATCCCCTATAAGTTCTACTGCTTTTATTGTATCCTCATAGTTGAAATTATCGAGTAGAATCCTGTAAACATCCTGTGATTCAAGGATTTCCTGTACTTCTTTTAAATTTCTGGCTTCAACAATAATCTTTAAATTTCTGTTCGATTCTTTTAAATAGAGCTTTGTTTTTTCAATTGCCTTCGTAATACCACCTGCAAAATCTATATGGTTGTCTTTCAGCATTATCATATCATATAGAGCAAACCTGTGATTCTCTCCGCCTCCAATGGATACAGCCCACTTTTCAAGGGCTCGTATTCCTGGGGTAGTTTTCCGTGTATCAAGGACTTTGGTACCGGTTCCTTCGAGAAGCGAAACAAAATAATTGGTCTTTGTAGCTATTGCACTCATACGCTGCATAGCATTTAGGACTAGCCGTTCAGCTTTTAAAATAGATTGTGATCTTCCTTCCACATAAAATGCCACATCTCCAAAATTTACCCGTTGACCATCATTGAATAGTATGTCCATCCTCAAATCCTGATCCACATAATTAAAAGTCTGACGTGCAAATTCCACCCCTGCCAATATGCATTCATCCTTTACTAATAGTTTGGCCCTTCCTTTTGCACTCCAGGGTATACATGCAAGTGAACTGTGATCCCCATCTCCTACGTCCTCCCTTATGGCATTTTCTATTATTAAAGATATCTCCTTTTGAAATTGTTCTTTTGATATCATTTTTGCAACTTGTAGAGCACTAAATTAGTAAAAACATATGCCAATAAAGAAATTCAATTTCTCTAAAATTCTAACATAGTTATATGAGGATAAAACTTATTGCAATAGGTAAAACAGATCGTGAAGAACTGCAGCAGTTAATGGATGTATACATGAAGCGATTAAAATACTATATCAAATTCGAATTTGTAGTCTTACCAGATATAAAAAATACCAAAAATCTGTCAGAGACCGATCAAATGGATAAAGAAGCTGAGTTGATCCTCAAACATGTAAGCCATAATGACTCTTTGTTTTTATTAGATGAAAACGGGGAGCAATATACCTCTGTAGCATTCGCACATTACCTGCAAAAGCAAATGAGCTCGGGTATTAAGGAATGGATTTTAGTTATTGGAGGCCCTTACGGTTTTAGCGACTCCCTGAAACAAAAAGCCATTGGTAAAATTAGTCTCTCCAAAATGACTTTCTCGCATCAAATGGTACGTTTATTTATTATTGAACAGATTTACAGGGCATTTACAATCCTGGGTAATGAACCATATCATCACCATTAAGTGAATTATTCATTATAACCGGCCCTAAAATTTATAAGGTCAATATTTATTAAAGTATTAGATAATATTTAATACAATACTCTGAATTTAATCGTGTTTTCTACCTTTTTAAGAGCTTTAATTACCTCTTTGTTATAATCCCTGTCAAGATCTGTAATCACATAACCTACATCACTATCTGTTGAGAGGTATTGCCCCGAAATATTCATCTCATAGGTAGCCAGGACTTCGTTGATTTTAGCCATAATACCGGGGACATTTTTATGAATATGTAAGAATCTATGTGCCTTATTTTGTTTGGGCAAACGTATATTTGGAAAGTTGACAGCATCAACCGTATTCCCGGAATTAATGTAGTACATAATTTTATTGGGAACAAAATCTGCTATATCTCTCTGTGCTTCTTCGGTACTCCCTCCAATATGAGGCGTTAGGATCACATTGGGAATTCCCTGCAATTCTGATACAAATGACCCGTTAGACTGCGGTTCTTTTGGGAAAACATCAATTGCCGCACCCCGCAGTTTGCCGCTTTTAAGTGCTTTTTCCAGAGATTCCATTTCAACAACAAAACCTCTTGAAAGATTTAAAAGAATGGCGCCTTCACGCATTTGGTTAATTTCTCGTTCCCCAATAAAGTTAACGTTAGCCTTATTGTCATCCACATGCAAAGAAACTGCATCTGAAACATTTAATAAATCCTCAAGAGTATCGCATTTAACTGCATTACCCATTGCTAATCTGTCCTCAATATCATAGTAATAAACCCTCATCCCAATGGCCTCAGCCAGCACGGACAATTGTTTGCCTATATTTCCATAACCCACAATCCCCAGGTTTTTACCCCGGATTTCTTTGGAATTCACAGCTGTTTTGTTCCATATGCCATTATGTAGTTCGATGCTTCTGGGGAAAACATTACGAAACAGCATTATTATCTGGCCGATGGCTAATTCAACAACGGACCTTGTATTGCTATAAGGGGCATTAAAAACAACCACTCCTTTCTTCTTGCAATAGTCCAAATCTATCTGGGTTGTCCCAATACAAAATGCCCCCACAACCAATAATTTATTGGCCGCATCCAATACCTTGGGAGTAATATTAGTCTTGGAACGGATTCCCAGCACATGTACTCCCTTTATTTTCTTCACAAGTTCATCTTCCGACAGACTACGTTCTACCAGTTCAACAGAGAAACCATCCTCCGAAAGATTATCAAATGCAACAGGATGAACATTTTCCAATAATAGTATCTTAATTCGATTTTTGGGATAGGAAAGACTTCTCGGCAAGTCGTTTACAAATAAAAATTCATCGAGATTCGGCGCAACATGATCTGCATTATCTGCAGCTTTATCGCGATGCACATTCTCTGTATAGGCAAAAAATTTGTGGGCAATCCCTGCTTCCCGCATTACATAATCGCTATACCCATCCCCTATTACCTGAACTTCACCTTCCAGATCAAGCTGCTTCAAACATTCAATTTTACCATTATGCGAAGCCAGGACATTTTTTTCATCAAATCCAATAATGTTTTCATTCTCATCAAATTTAAATGTATTGGCGTATACCCTTTCAGACGGAATATTGTATTCCTTTACAATAGGATCTATAAATTCTTTAAATCCACAGGAAATTACATAAATGTCCTCTGAAAATTTTTCAAAAAATTCTTTGTTAGCGGCTATAGATTTAGAAATTTTTTGGCGCAGCTCGTCCACCAAAGGATTTAAATGCTTCTTATTTGCTTTCAGGAGTTTAATTCTTCTTTCAAGGGATTCTGTAAAAGAAATATCTCCATCAATTCCAAGATTGGTTATTTCCTGTATTTCCCGAATGACATCCTCACGGTTCGACTTGCCATGCAGGGTCATTTCCGCAAGTACATCCAGGGCCTCTACACGTGTTAAGGTACTATCAAAGTCAAATACATACTTACGTCCCACTTCAGTCATCCTTTTTAAAAGTTAGGCCGTAAAATTAGAAATTAATTTGATGCTTTAGGAAATCGTGATGTAAAAATGGAGATAATGCATTTATCCTTGAATTCCATTGCCGATTTTAAGTCCAAACAGCCGTATAAATCAGATATCCAAATTATCTATTTTAACAACTTCCACAATTTGTACTCTAAATCAAACAAGTGCCTGAATAAGTGTAGTTTACATTAAGGACAAGTTGCTAATAATTGAATGGCAACGGTCCGAATTATGGCAAATGACCAGTTAATTCTCTGATATAGTTTATTTCTTCTTTGGAATATGGTGTTCCGTCCTGTCTAAGAATATCATGATGCCATATTTTGGGTTCAGTAGTAAATGTAGAATCCCAGCTTTTCCAGGGGTATATGGTATTAGTTTTACCTGATACAAATCCCCAGTTGATAGCTGCAATTTTTTCCTTCTTTAAAATTGGGAGAACACTTTGAAAAGTATTGCCGACACCCCTCGCGAGATATTCGGAGCAAAATAACGGCCTGTTGTATTTTTTAAGTTCCGCAATTTTTCGCTTTATATTTTCCAAATTTCCATCATAAGCATGAAAGGAAATCACATCAGAGTTCAAAATCATAAAACGATCTAATGGCGGCAGACTGTCAGGAGTGCCCCAATGAGCAATATCACCCTTCCAAATTCCAGTGGTTAGTGGCTGACTTGGATTTACCTCTCTTGCCCATCTCATTACTTTGGTCAAAAGCATAAGTGAAAATATATGTTTATTCTCTACTTCAAGCTTACTTCTGCCAGGTTGTCCTGCGACATTGTCGGGCTCATTATAGACATCCCATAACAATACCCTGTCATCTTTGGCAAAATGCCCCACTACGCCTTTAATGTAGGGCTCCAATTCGTGGTGACGAGTTGTATCCCCAAGGATTTGGGCACCAGGAGCCTGCACCCAGCCGGAGTTGTGTACATGCGGAACAGGTTCTGGTTGGATTCCCAGCTTCGGGATCGGATGCCAAACATCATCCAGTAAAACAAACATGGTTTTTATTTGGTGCTTTTGCGCCAAATCGAGATAAATATCCAGACGTTTTAAAAACCCTGTAGAATCTTGTTCCCAGAGTAAATTATGAAGATATACCCGGTGAAGATTCATACCAAGATCTGCAGACCATTTTAATTCCCTGTCAATGGTTTCAGGATCAAAGGTTTCTTCCTGCCAAAACTCGAGTTGATTTATGGATGTACTCGGATTAAAATTAGTACCTACATACCAGGGTTGCTGGTCATACCAATCCCAGGCCTTCTCAACAGACCATATATGGCTTTCTTTCTCAGGAAGTTGCGTAATTTCATTTTTGGCATTCCGTTCACCACATCCAAGGGTTAATAAAAATAGCATGCAAACCCATATTGTTTTCATAAATCAGTTATTTAGTAATTATAGATTATACCTGTCAGAATGGCTATTCCGAAACTTATTAAAGTGCCAATTAATATATATTCTGTTAATTTTCTGTTGTTGCTTTCTTTCAAATCGTTAAAACGAAATACTGATTTGGCGGTAATGAGCAGCCCTATTGCTTCCCATCTGCCCATGATAATGAATATCAGAACAAATAAGCGCTCAATTATACCAATGTATTTGCCTGCATTAGGAAGCGATTTATGATCCAGATTTATCTGATTGGACATTCCCTCCAAAAGAATACTCATTAGAATAGCTGCGGGATAGGTCACGAAGACTACAGCAGTTAAAAGAGGCCAGTTTATTTGTTGAATTAAAGAAACTGTGTGCCCCAAAAGATTATCATAATTGATGCATACATACAAAACCGCTATATGCAGAGATTGATCTATAAAAAAAGGAATACTCTTGTTTTTAAATAAGGGTGTTACATAAATTTTAAGTAAATCGATGACGTAGTGAGAGATTGCAATAACCACAGCTATTTTCCAATAATTAACATCCCATAGCAACAGAACTATGATCAAAAAATGAATAAGGATATGGAGGTATAGAAATCCGGAAGCTATTTTCTTTTTTTCCTTCTGAATCACCCACCTTTTTGGCTGTAATAAAAAATCTCCTATTATGTGAGCCAGAAAAAGTTTTGTGAAAAGGATCATGGGCGGAGGGTTTTTAAGGTTTTATAGTAATAATTCAATACGTCTTTTACCAGGTCTAATCGGGCTCTTTTTTGTCTCTGGCTTACCGCAGATTGCTGTATTTGAAGTTGTTGTGCGACTTCTTTTTGCGAGGCTCCTGGATTTTCAAGCGCCATTACAATGATTTCGGCAGACACCACGCTCCAGGCATCCATGAAGTCCAGTCCCAATTTCAATATTAAATTAAGTGTATCGTCTAGTTGCAAATCGCCGGTTGTAATAGCCAGATTTATTTTCTTTTCCTTTATCAGATTTAAGGTTCTGCCAGACCTTTGATAGGCAGAACCATTGGATTCACTTACCCCAATACCTCTAAAATCCTCATCACCCACTCCAATCCCGATTCTCACGTCCAGATACTTAATAGTCTTGATCAGGGCCTTTATTTGTATGGCCACTTCCATTGCTTTTTCAGGCGCTACCCGTATTTGAAATTCATCTCCTCTATATATTTCCCAAATCCCGGGTGAATCTCCTAGTTTTTGCAAGAAATTTTTTAAAAGAGGCATCCATTCAGATGTCTTATGGCCCGCCGAATTGATAATATCTCCTGTTAAAACTGCAATCATTTTTTATAAGCTTAAACGCTAATATACAAATATATTAACTAATATGCTAATATTTTATATAATAAGTTATATTGCTAATGTTAGCGATATCTTTTAAAAGTACTATTCATTTGGTCAAAACCACCTTCTTACCTTTATAAAATAGTGCTGATATTCTTTACCAAACAAAATAGAAAGAGACGATTCTTCGGGTTGAATCTGAAAAGCATTCATGTAAGATACAAACCCCGCAGCCAACAGAACATTGAATGCGTTGCCCAACCAGAGTCCCCAGGCTAATAATATCAGCAACAGACCTAAATACATGGGATTGCGGGAGAATTTATAAACACCATTTGAGACCAAAGACGAAGCTTTTGAAGGATCTTTGGCATTTATAGAAGTCCTGGCAAGGTAAAACTGAATTAAGGCGATGCTACTAATCATAACCGCCAAAAACAGCAATGCTTTGATCAGGAATTTTCTGCCAAAAAATTCAAAATAGCCCACAGGTAAAAGTTCAGCTAATAAATACATAAGGCATCCAAATAGTAAAAAAACAAATCCTGGTGGTATTTTAAGCTTCATGATACAAAAATAGTGCTAATTAAAATTACTATTTTTAGCATGATCAACAATCTTATTTTGTGAATTCCCTTGACTTATGGATCTAGTTTTTGCCACACACAATGCAAATAAATTAGAAGAAGTGCGTCTTTTACTTCCTAAAGATATCCGCCTTATCTCCTTAGATGACCTTGGCTGCCATGAAGACATCCCGGAAACCGGAACAACATTAGAAGCTAATGCACAATTAAAAGCGGACTACATAACTGAACGCTATGGAATATCATGTTTTGCAGATGATACAGGGCTTATTATAGATGCCCTGAATGGGGCTCCCGGGGTCCATTCCGCCAGGTTTGCGGGCACAGAAAGGGATTCGGACAAAAACATGGAAAAAGTATTGAATGAGTTAAAGAATATCAGTACTCGAACTTCTAGATTTAAAACGGTAATAGCCTTAAATTTATATTCTAAAAGAGTATTATTCGAAGGTGTTATTGAAGGTACTATAACCACAGAAAAGAAGGGTGCTCGAGGTTTTGGATATGATCCAATTTTCATCCCAAAAGGCTATCACCAAACTTTTGCCCAATTGCCTTTGGAAATTAAAAACCAAATAAGCCACAGAGGGAAGGCACTTCAAAAGCTCATAACATATCTTGTTAAACACTGAATATTAAAAGTTTAACTGCTATCTCAATAAATAAGAGTATCTTTGCCGCTTAAATTAAGCCGCTGGTATAGCATGTGTTGCGCTGAGTCTAATAGGTTAGATGAATAATCGCTCTATGCAACATACATATTTGCGATTAGGTAAATTATAACATATTATGACAAAATTTGAAGCATTGGGGCTAAATAGCGCCCTATTGAATGCTATAACTGATTTAGGATTTGAAACTCCATCGGAGGTTCAGGAAAAATCCATCCCCCTTTTATTGAAAGATGAAATAGATTTAGTGGCACTGGCCCAAACAGGTACAGGTAAAACCGCCGCTTTTGGCTTTCCGCTGATTCAAAAAATTAACAGTGAAAGCCGAACTACTCAAGGATTAATACTTTCACCAACCAGAGAGCTATGCCTGCAGATCACCAATGAAATGCAATTGTATTCCAAATACGTTAAAGGGTTGAATACCGTAGCGATTTATGGTGGGGCGAGTATCACAGACCAGGCCCGCCAGATCAAAAAAGGTGCGCAAATTGTGGTAGCTACCCCAGGAAGGATGAAGGATATGATTGGCCGTGGAATCATAGATATCTCCAAAATAGACTATTGCATTCTGGATGAGGCAGATGAAATGTTGAATATGGGATTCTACGAAGATATCAAGGACATTCTTTCAAATACTCCCAAAAGCAAATCTACCTGGCTTTTTTCAGCCACTATGCCAAAAGAAGTTGCTACAATTGCCAAAAAATTTATGCACAACCCGGCGGAAATTACTGTGGGCGTTAAGAATTCTGGTGTAGACACTGTTCAGCATGAATATTATGTAGTAGGAGGACGCGACAGATATTCTGCATTAAAACGACTTTCTGATTCAAATCCCGGAATATTTTCCGTGGTCTTTTGCCGCACCAAGAGGGATACTCAAAAAGTAGCCGAAAAACTAATCGAAGACGGATATAATGCCGGGGCACTGCACGGGGATTTAAGTCAAAATCAGCGTGACCTGGTAATGAATGCTTTCCGTAAAAAACAAATTCAAATGTTGGTTGCAACAGATGTTGCGGCCCGCGGGATAGACGTGGATGATATTACCCATGTAATTAATTATCAGCTGCCGGATGAAATAGAGACCTATACGCATAGGAGCGGGCGAACCGGAAGGGCAGGCAAATCTGGTATTTCTATGGTGATTGTCACGCGCAGCGAATTGCGGAAAATTCATGCCATTGAGAAAAAAGTGCAGCAAAAATTCATTGCAAAAAAAATACCTACTGGAATAGAAATTTGTGAGATTCAGTTATACCACCTGGCTAATAAGATACGTACTACAGAAATAAATGAAGAGGTAAAGAATTATTTACCTGCAATTAATGATGTTTTGGAAGGACTTGACAGGGATGAATTAATCCAAAAAATTGTTTCAGTAGAGTTTACCCGCTTTTTTAATTACTACAGCAAAACCAAGGACCTCAATTCATCAGAGCCAGATCGGGGAGAAAGAGGAAAAGACAGGGAGTCTGGTGATTTTTCAAGTAACGGATCTGTTCGCTATTTTATAAATGTCGGTGAGCGAGATGGTTATGACTGGATGTCTTTAAAGGACTTTTTAAAGGATACACTTGACCTTGGTAAGGACGATTTGTTTAAAGTAGACGTTAAAGAAGGTTTCTCCTTTTTCAATACAGAAGCAGGTCTTAAAGACCAAATTTTGAAAACTTTTACAGATTTCAAGATTAAAGGACGATTTATAAACGTTGAAGTATCTGATAGTCCCGAAGGCGGTGGACGCAGAAGGGATAAAGGGCCAAGGAAAAGCAGAGACAGCAGGGACCGCGATAAAGGCCGGGGTAAAAAAAGAGAAGGTAGTTTTTCAAAAAGTGGTTCAAGAAGGTCAGGATCTGGTCAGGGTGCTTCTTCGGGTGGCGCCAGGCGAAGTAAAAAAAGAGACGGTTTTTATTAGTTAATTGTATATTAAAAAATGTGCCGGGGTATCAATTTTTATTTTATTCGCAGTATCAATTAGCAAAGTACTAAATGAAGAAATATTTATTGTGTCTTTTGACGTTGATTGGTTTTACAGGGATATCCCAGGAAAATGAAGCTGAACAGAAAGAACAGGAATTTCAGGCAGTGGTCATTAATGCCCAATCCAGCACTCCTTTGGAAAGTGTTCACGTTATAAACCTGAACAAGGTTAAAGGCACCATAACCAATTCCAGTGGGGAATTTTCTATTACTGCTTCAGTAAACGATACCCTTTACTTTTCATACCTGGGCTTTAAATCTCAGAAGATCCGGGTTACAAATGATATGTTTAAGTTTAAAGAGACCAAGATTGCCCTTACTGAACTTGCTTATGCCCTGGAAGAGGTTGTTGTTCAGCCATATATGTTAACTGGTTATCTTGAAATTGATATAAAGAATTTACCCATAAATACATCTTACCAATATAGCATCTCCGGATTACCTACAAGCTATGAGGCCGGTAGTAAAAATCCAAGTGCCGTAACAAAGGTTTTAGGTTCCATTCTTAACCCGGCGGATCTTCTTCGGAACTTATTTGGAAAACAACCAAACCAAATGAATAAATTAAGGCAAATAAAAGAAGATGATGATATCAGGGATCTTCTTGCCTCAAAATTTGATAGGGAAACACTAACCGAACTATTGCAAATTGATAAAGTTGATATCGATGATATCTTGTCCAATTGCAACTATTCAACCTCTTTTATAAAAACTGCCAATGATTTGCAAATATTGGATGCTATTAGCAGTTGCTATGAAGAATACAAGGTGCTTAACCGAAAAAAGTAAATCAAAAACTTAAGTTGCATTTGAGGTATAAAGAATTCATGTAGGAATAACCTTGTGAAATAATATAAAGGCTTCTGAAATAAATTTTCTTTTTCCGCATGCATTTTATAGCTTTAGACAAAATCTATGAACATGAAAAAAATGCTCATTGCCATTGCAATTTCTGCACTTTTTTTGACCTGCAAAGACGAAAAAAAAGAACCCCAAGTTCCAGTTACGATAGTTCAAGACAGTACCCAAATAGTTTCGGAAAAAACCCCATTTGTCTGGCAGGGGGCCAATATATATTTTTTATTGACGGACAGGTTTAACAATGGAAATCCCGAAAATGATTTAAACTTTGACCGTACAAACGAAACCGGCCCTTTAAGGGGGTTTTTGGGAGGAGATATTCAAGGTATCACAAATAAAATTGAAGAAGGTTATTTTTCAAATTTGGGGGTGAATGCTATTTGGTTTACTCCGGTAGTGGAACAAATCCACGGGGATATCGATGAAGGAACAGGGAATACCTATGCTTACCACGGATACTGGGCAAAGGATTGGACCGCTTTGGATCCCAATTTTGGCACTAAAAAAGATCTTGAAAATCTTGTAAAAACAGCCCATAAAAATAATATCAGGATCCTGATGGACGTGGTTATTAACCATACCGGGCCTGTTACAGAACAAGACCCGGTATGGCCGGAGGATTGGGTAAGAACCAAGCCTATTTGTGAGAACACCAATTACGAGACTACTACCAGCTGTACTTTGGTTGCCAACTTGCCTGATATTTACACTGAATCCGATGAAGTTGTAGAATTACCGGACCCCCTATTGGCTAAATGGAAGAATGAAGGCCGGCTTAGCACTGAATTAGATGAACTTCAACTCTTTTTTGAAAGGACGGGATATCCTCGTGCTCCAAGATTTTATATAATTAAATGGCTGGCAGATTACGTTAACGATCTGGGAATTGACGGGTTCCGGGTAGACACCGCTAAACATGCAGACGAAAAAACATGGTCAGAATTATATGAGGTGGCATCCAACGCATTTGAAACATGGAAAAAAAAGCATCCGGAAGAGGTTTTGGATGATACTCCCTTTTATATGGTTGGTGAAGCGTATGGGTATGAAATATCAAATGGCAGGAATTTCGATTTTGGAGATAAAACTGTCGATTATTTCGAACATGGCTTTGCAAGTCTTATAAACTTTGAATTGAAAAATGATGCAAAAAATGATTATGAGACCATTTTTAAAAAATATAACCGCATCCTAAATTCTGATTTAAAAGACAAGGGGGTGCTTAATTATATGACTTCTCATGATGACTCGGAACCCTTTGATAAAGAAAGGAGGAGGCCCTATTATACGGCCAACGTACTTTTCTTAACCCCCGGGACTTCTCAGATTTATTATGGTGATGAATCTGCCAGAGATCTTACAATTGAAGGCGCGGAAGGGGATGCAACCTTAAGATCATTTATGAATTGGCAGGAAATTGATAGCCTTCAGGAAACTAAAAGTATATTGGACCACTGGCGCAAATTAGGGAGTTTTCGAAGCAAACATCCGGCTATTGGAGCCGGAAAGCATAAACGGCTAGCTAGAAATCCCTACGTTTTCAGCAGAACTTACCTCAAGGATAATTACAAGGACAAAGTTGTGGTAGGACTGGATTTACCAAAGGGTAAAAAATCGCTTTGGGTAAAGGGTTTTTTCGGAGATGGAACAAAACTTTTGGATACCTATTCAGGAACTCAGGTTGAAGTGAAGAATGGAAAAGTAATACTGGTAAATGACAACAATATAGCCCTCCTGGAATTGGTAAATTAAGTGGAACATGAATAGAGCACAAAGGCCATGTTTCTAAATTCGGCGTACTATTTATATGAAAAGGAGAAATTTTATTGTTAAATCTATCTTCGCATTATTTGGGATATTCTTTTTTGATATATTTTGGTTCGAGAAGTTTGTTGTTCAATGGACTGACTTTGATCTCTCCCATACTAATGACAAAATTAAGATCATTCAATTATCTGATCTCCATATGAAGGAATTAAAGTCCTTCCATAAGTCTGTTGCCAATAAAATTAACCATGAGCTACCAGACTTAATTTGCTTCACAGGAGATTCCATCAACAACAACAGAGGCTTGCCTGTTCTAAATCAATTTCTGGAGCTAATTAGCAAAGAAATACCCAAGGTGGTAATAATGGGGAATAAGGAATATGCAGGGAAAGTGGACATTGATTCATATAGAGCGCTGTTTAAAAAACATAATGGTAAATTACTAATTAATGAAAGCCTGAAATTTTCACAGGCAGGCAGAAGTCTTGTGATAATAGGTGTTGATGATTATATTGGCGGCCATTCAGATTTCATGAAAGCCTCAATTGACTTTCCTAATTCTGAAGAAACAATTGTACTCAATCATTGTCCCGAATACAGTGATGAAATAGCAGTATTAAATGAAGCTCAAAATATTAATATCAAGTTGATATTATCCGGACATACGCATGGTGGGCAAATAACCTTCCTTGGAAAAGCTTTTTATAAACCAGGTGGCAGTGGCAGGTTCTTGAGAGGATGGTACAGACTTAATGATATCAGAATGTATGTTTCTAAAGGCATAGGAACAAAATATATTCCGGCGCGCGTTGGTTGCAGAGCCGAGGCTACTATATTTTATGTATAGTATAGGTAAATATTTATTCTAAGGAGTGCAGGGCTATTCTATTTCCCTCTGTATCCTTCAAAAGTGCCATAAATCCATGACCTCCACCTATTTCTTTCTTTGGCTGAAGTATCTCAGCTCCTGCAGCAGAAGCCCGGGCTAATTCGATTGCCAGATCCTTACAGGAAAAATATAACAGTGGCCCGGCAGTATCACTTGGAATATACATCTCATGCTTAACCAAAGATCCCGAACTGCCGGATTTACCTTGAACCCCCGGAAACCATCCCATGATAATCCCGCCCAAATCATGAACAGAAATTGAAATATCAAACACTCCTTCATAAAACTTCCTGGCTCGTTCCATATCTTCGACCGGAATTTCAAACCAGCCTACCATATTGTGCTCCATAACTAAATTATTTTTCCAGAATATCCTTTAAACTCGCTAAACCTTCTTCAAAATCTTTACCCACAGCCTTATCCATGTTCATAAAAAGCATCATAATACTTACCGGGAATTTATTCTTGCCAGAAAACCCCCAGGTAACTTCTGTTTCCCCCGGCCCTGCTTCTTTTACCTTCAAATAAGCATCAGATTGCGACTTCCATGGTTTTAGAAAACGCAGCTGACTTTCAATTACTTCATTTTCAACAATTCGTGTTATTTCCTGTTCCCCACTACCTACATCCTTATTTCCTTCCCACTTGCTGACAGCGCCTATTTCCCCATCAGTGCCTACAAATTCTTTTTTCATATCAGGATCTCTTTTACCCCAGGGGCTCCAATTGTCCTGATTCTTTAAATATTTAAGATATTCGAATACAACCGAAATGGGTTGACTAACTTTAATACTTCTGCTCACGTTATAGCTTTTTGGTGCAATCATACCCAATATGATAACAAGGATAATGATTGCCGCAAGGATATATAAAATTGTAGTCATTTGTTTATCAATTAATTAGTTAGTTTAAATATAAAGAAAATTAATTTTATTGTCTATATCTTGCTATGATTTCATCAATACTTTTAATAGACTTTTTAGTCCAATCCAATCGCTTTTCCCAAATCTCAGCTTCGTTTAAGCCCCAGGGTAAATTTGACCTTTTAAGTTTCTGTTTTAAAACGTATAAAATAATGGCAGCAGAAACTGAAATGTTCAGACTCTCAGAAAATCCGGACATGGGTATTTTCAAAAAACCATCGGCTTGTTCTAAAACCTCAGGGCTTAAACCTTCCTTTTCAGTCCCAAAAAACAAAGCTGCTTTTTCCGTAATTTCAAAATCTTCCAGCAAACAGGAGTCATTATTCGGAGTGGTGGCAATGATCTTATACCCTTTGGCTCTTAAGTCACGTATACAGGATTTTGCGGTAGAATGACGCTCTAAATCCACCCACTTCTGAGCTCCCATAGCTATATTTTTGTCCAGGCGTTTTCCAAACCTGCCTTCAATAATATGCGCTTTTTGAATCCCAAAAACATCACAGCTCCTAATTACGGCACTGGTATTGTGCATTTGATAGACATCTTCAATGGCAACTGTAATAAAATAAGTACGATTACTTAATACATCACTAAATCGTTTTAATCGTTCGGGAGTAAGATATGTTTCCAGATATGAAAGCAGATTACGGTCTATCATAGCTCTAATTTAAGAAAAATGTATCTTTATAAAAGACCCAAAATGATGCAAAAAAAAATTGTAGTTCTTACGGGAGCCGGAATGAGCGCCGACAGCGGAATAAAAACCTTTAGAGATGCAGATGGTCTTTGGGAGGGGCACGACGTAATGGAGGTTGCATCCCCTTACGGTTTTGCCAGGAACCCTGCCGTGGTATTGGATTTCTACAACCAAAGGAGAAGACAGCTTTTAGAAGTTGCTCCTAATCCCGGTCATAAATTTCTGGTTGAACTTGAAAAACACTTTAATGTTACCATTATAACACAAAATATAGATGATTTGCATGAGAGGGCGGGCAGTTCCCGCGTCCTGCATCTCCATGGTGAACTTTTTAAAGTACGCAGTACAGGTGATACAACAATGGTTTTGGAATGGAAAAAAGATCTAAATCTTGGTGATAGATGCCCAAAAGGATATCAATTGCGTCCTCACATAGTCTGGTTTGGTGAAGAGGTACCCTTATTATCAGAAGCATCCCGAATTACTGAAACTGCAGATATTCTTATTATTATTGGAACATCTATGCAGGTCTATCCGGCAGCTGGACTTTTAAATTATGCCAGGCCGGGAATACCAAAATATTTCATTGATCCAAAACCTAATATAAATGCTTCAGATTTTGTAAATCTGAAGATTATCCAAAATACTGCAGCAAAAGGAGTTCCTACCTTGGCTGCCGACCTAGTCCGTAAAGAGCTTTAGTTTGTTTGGCCCACTCCAGGACGGCCTCCTTTTGTTCACGGGTGAGACTGGCTTCCGGGTGAATCCAGGTATATTGCATTAAAGGCATTTTGACATCTTCAATAACCTCTATTAATTCTTCCAATTTATTTTGTTTTTCAGTTTTTGTATAACTGTCCCAAACTGAAAAATTCAGATTTTTTTTACCTTCCCGGATATGGTCAGATATCCAAAAGGAAACCGGCGCAACATTAAAATACCAGGGATATTTCGTATCGTTACTGTGACAATCATAGCAACTTTGAGCTAAAATTATTTTAACATCTTCCAGGGGATTAGTTTCATGTATAAAAATGGTCAGATGATCACCCTGGTTGCTATTCTTATCCGGTCTGAAAAATTGAATGATAACAAAAAGAAGTAATAGCAGTTTTGCTATTTTTTTTATTATTTTCATTTGGGGGTACTTTTATCTGACCAAAATACTAATTTTTGTGACCAAATCTGAATTACTAAATTTATTAAATTATGTCGACGGCACTCGGGATAAACGAATTAAAGTAGCCCAGCTAGTCCTGAACAATCCTAATTTCATTGAACCTTTGATGGAAATTGCATTTGAGGATGATGGAGTAATTTCTTCAAAAGCCTGTTGGATTTTGGAAAATGTCGCAAAAAGAGATTTACAGCAACTCCTAATCCATATTGATACTTTTATCTCAGGTATATCCAAAGTGCATTTAGATTCGTCTGTAAGGCCGGTAGCTAAAATTTGTGAAATTCTTATCAAGGCCTATTTTTCCAAATCAAATAATAACATCCACACAATATTAAAAGAAGTTCACCTGGAAAAAATTATGGATTCCTGTTTTGATTGGCTCATAGGGAACCATAAAGTCGCTACCAAAGCCTATTCTATGACCAGTTTATATCTTTTAGGTGAAAAATTCAAATGGATCAGACCGGAACTCAAGGTGTTGCTGGAACAAAATTACGGTTTAGGAAGCGCTGCTTATAAGGCCAGGGCCAGGCAAATTCTGGCATTAATAAATAAGAACCCATGAATGGACGTTTGAAGAAATATAAGCTGCACTGCTCAAAAGTTATAACTATCCACCTATAATCCTTTTAATCTCCCTGGCATATAAGTATCTTTACATCTTTCAAAAAATAACCAATCATAAAGCATATGTCGTTAAATCAATTAAACGCCATTTCCCCCATAGACGGCAGATACAGATCCAAAGTCGAATCCCTTTCAAATTTCTTTTCTGAAGAGGCCCTGATAAAATTCAGAGTTATGGTTGAAATTGAATATTTCATAGCACTCTGTGAATTAAGACTTCCACAACTGCCTGAATTAAATGAGGGTACTGTCAATTCACTAAGGAATATTTTTGAAGATTTTAGTGTAAAGGATGCTTTGGCTATTAAAGAAATTGAAAAAACCACAAACCACGATGTAAAGGCGGTGGAGTATTTTATCAAGGGCAAATTTGATGTATTGAGGCTGGAAAAATACAAGGAATTTATACATTTTGGACTTACTTCTCAGGATATCAACAATACGGCCATACCCTATTCCATAAAAGAGGCTATAAATGAGGTGTATAAGCCAGTATTCGAAGAATTGCGCGCAACACTCAATTCCTTAGCGAAAAATTGGGCTGATGTACCCATGCTTGCACGTACTCATGGTCAGCCTGCATCACCTACGCGTTTAGGTAAGGAAATTAATGTTTTTGTGGTACGCCTTGAAGAACAGCTTAGACTTTTAAATACTATTCCAAAAGCGGCAAAATTTGGTGGCGCGACAGGGAACTTTAATGCACACAAGGCAGCCTATCCCAATGTAGATTGGCTAAATTTTGCACAAAATTTTGTCCAGGGCAAATTAGGATTATCCCACTCTTTCCCTACTACTCAAATTGAACATTACGATCATATGGCTGCTTTATTTGATGCCCTGAAGCGCATCAATACCATTATAATTGACCTAAACCGGGATATGTGGACATACATTTCAATGGATTATTTTAAACAGAAAATAAATGAGGGGGAGGTAGGTTCCTCCGCAATGCCACACAAAGTGAACCCAATTGATTTTGAAAACTCCGAGGGCAATTTAGGGATTGCCAATGCTATATTTGAACATTTATCAGCAAAGTTGCCTATTTCCCGTTTGCAGCGCGATTTAACGGACAGTACGGTATTGCGTAACGTGGGGGTACCATTTGCACATACCTTGATTGCATTTAAATCCACCTTGAAAGGCCTTAACAAATTATTGCTGAATAGGGCTAAAATTGAAAAAGACCTTGACGGAAATTGGGCGGTTGTTGCGGAAGCGGTTCAAACCATACTCAGAAGAGAAGGATATCCCAATCCTTATGAAGCACTAAAAGGTCTCACCCGGACCAATAAAGGAATTACCAAAGAGTCTATCGCAGCATTTATTGAACATTTAGAAATAAGCGAAGACCTTAAGAAGGAATTAAAAAATATCAGCCCTAGCAATTATACCGGAATTTAGAAACAGACTACCCTTTTTTTAGTACTTGCAAATGCGGATAAGGTATTTCTATTCCCGCTTTATCAAGCGCGATTTTACAGCCTTCAACAGTGCTAAAATAAACATCCCAGTAATGTTCTGGTTTAGAGAAAGGCCTTACTACAAAATTTATGGAACTGTCAGCCAACTCCGATACATTTACTGAAGGTGCAGGTTCCTTTAATACCTTTTCATTGGCAGTTAGGACGCTCATTAATACCTCTTTTGTCTTTTTTATATCTTCACCGTAATCTATTCCAATTTCAACATCTACTCTTATTTTACCCTCGGCAGTATAATTAATAATATTGCCATTTGCCATAGCCCCGTTTGGCACAATCGCCAATTTATTTTGTGGCGTAACAAGTTTTGTGGTGAAAATTTCAATTTCTTTGACGGCACCCAGTACTCCCTGCGCCTCTATTAAATCACCTATTTTGTAAGGCCTAAATATCATGATTAGAACTCCTCCTGCAAAATTTGACAAAGAACCCTGTAATGCAAGACCGACGGCCAGACCAGCCGCTGCAATTACTGCTGCAAATGTGGTTACATCAACACCTAAAGTGGAAATAACGATAATAATAAGCAAAACTTTTAAAGCCCAGGAAGAAAGGTTTAAAAGAAATCTTTGTAAAGATTCATCATACTTACTTTTGGACATCGCATTTCTGGATACCCCAATTATTTTATTTATTACCCAGGAACCTATTGCCAAAATAATCATGGCACCAATAAGTCTTGGGCCATAAGTAATAATGAAGTCAATTCCTTTATCAATCCAAATTTCTGCGTTTTCCATGATGATAGTAGTTTGTAATTATTAAAGGAAGGAAGATATTAAATAGATCAGAGAAGTTTAAACAAAAGTCACAATTTGCCCAATATTTTACAATTTGATAATAAAAAAACCCGTCGTGAGTGTATCAGAACGGGTTATTGATATAAAATCAACAGGGTTAACCTTTGAGAAACTCCCCTATTTCCCCAAGTCCTTCTCCCTTGTAATCTGATTTTTGAATAGCATTCATTAATTCGATTATGTGGGCAGGGTTCATGTCCTTGCCCAGAACACGGATAAGAGCAAAGCCTTTATCGTCCATGCTCCCAAATATTATCACCTCGTCTATGGCTTCTTCATCACCCAGATACTTGATAACACCTTTTCCATACTTGGAATTCAGCTTCATGAGTTCAACAAAATCCTTATTCTTTAGAATAGCGTTAACCTTAGCTTTCTCCACTTCAAATTCAGCACCATTTTCATTCGTTTTCCGAAATGCCAGCAAGTTTAATTTTTTCAAAGATTGTAAAGCCACTTGTTGTTTTTCAGACAAATCTTCACTCTTCAAATTTAGAATGCTTGTCGGAATATCGAGTGAAATGAAATTGGGGTTTTCCGAATTATCGACATAATATTCCTGCAGGCTCTGATTAGAAGAACAGGCGGAAAAGGCCAGAAGTGCAATCCCCGCAATAACTGTTAGTGTTTTTTTCATTTTATGATCTTTTTATTTTTATAAAAACCGGTAGAAATGGTAATTGACAGCCCGTGAAATATTAGTATTGGTCAACTGTCAATTACCACTTTATCTATCAGCTATTCTGATTTGCTTTTCTTTTCGGCTTTGTTTAATTCTTCAGGTAAATTCATCTTTTTTGTAAGCGACCCAATTTTGGTCAGATCAATATCCCCAGTCAACGTAAGTAGAACAGTTTCAATGTTTCTATCGTTTATTTCCATATCTACTTTGTCAATTCCGGTTACCAACATAAGAAGTTCACTAACATGATCTTCATCCTTCCCGTTTTTCACATAGAACTTAACATTCGTGTCCTTATCCTTTACCCTCATCAATTCTTCCAAAGAAGAAGATTTCAGGTACTTGTCTACGGTCGCCTGCATATCTGCAGAAACTGATTTATCCTCAGTAATGAATACTTTAAGACCACTTAAGCTTTTTGCAATATTCATAAAGTCCTGAGCTTCAGGATCATCCACGTCTACATCCATCTTAACCAAAAGGTTAAACATGTTCTTATTTATTACCACAGAACTTACTGCATCTGAATCCTCATATTTATCAAAAATGGATTGTGAGAAACCACTAAGCGGTAAAACTGCCAATGCTGCTATTAGAATATACTTTTTCATCTTTAAAATTTTAATTGTTGTTGTAAATTTTTTGTTTTGTTTGTTCAAACTCATTTAAATAGGCCACTTTTTCGGTACCACGTTCCAAATTTTGTGCCAGGAGGTTCAATGCCTTTTTTGTCTCGTTATAAGCATATTCAGCCTCTTTTTGCTCCCGGTAATCATTACCGAAATATATCCCAAAGACCATAACCGCTACTGCTGCAATAGAAATCCATTTGTAGTAAGTTACCCTAGGTTTTAATGGAACCTGCTTGGTAAACCGTTCGTCTTTGGCTTGTGAAAAGTAAGTAAACATAGGAGTGTATTGTTCCAGATGCGGTGCAACCGAATCCTGTGAAAAATAATCTCTCAATTGTTCCTCCTCCGCCACCGTGGTAGTAGCCTCAAAGTACTTTTCCATTAATTTTTCAATTCTATCCAATTCCATAACTATGTTTTTGCATTAATTTTTCTCGTACTGTTTTTCTTGCCCTGGAAAGTGCTACGCGTACTGCTGTAGGCTGCATTTCCAGTAAATCTGCAATTTCTTCAAAATCGTATTCCTCAACATCCCGTAATTGCAATACCAGTTTTTGCTGTTCTGGTAATTCCTCCATAATTTTTTCTACCCAACTCACACTGTCTCTTGCCTCTAACTGTTTCTGTAAAGAGGTGGTCCCATCCTCGTAATTACTATGTACCAGTTTCAGGTTATTGGATTGTTTCGACTTTAACCTGTCCAGACAAAAGTTCTTAGTCATTGTCATCGCAAAAGCCTCCACATTTTTATAGCCTGCAATATTTTTATTCTTGGACCATAACTTCATCAGTATTTCCTGCGTGGCATCTTCAGCCTCTTCTGAAGAAATGAGCAATCTTTTTGACAATCTGTATAACTTGTCCTTAAAGGGCATAACCACATTTAAAAATTCTGATTGTGTCATTGTCGGTTGATCTGTTATTGCATGAACCATTCAAGGTGTTTTACATAAGCAAGACGAAGTACATCGAATTTTGTTACAAAATATTTTATTTTCTTGCAGATGTATGTAATTTACACCCCCTAAAGCTACTAATTTTAAACAATTAGGATGCCTGATACTTGAATAGGGAGAAAAAAGTGTTAAGTAATACTAAATTTGGAACGATAGTTGGTTAAACTATGTAAATTGCCGAAAAAAAAGAATAAATGAAAAAGTACTTCCTTTTATTTATAGGAATTGCAACCCTTGTTTTAGCCTGTAATAATGATGACAATGGCGGCATTCCAGGGCCCGGCGGTGATTCAATAAGTGTTCAGGACTTTATGTGGAAGGCCATGAACATTTATTATTTCTGGCAGGGAGACGTAGCCGACCTGGCAGATGACAGATTTACCACCAATGAGGAGTACAGTGCATTTCTGAACTCTGAATCGGATCCGACAGATTTTTTCAATAATAAACTGCGGTTTTCTGAGGACCGATTCAGTTTTTTGAGTAGCAATTATAAAACTCTTACGGACAATTTAAATAATGGAATCTCACGCAGTAATGGTGTGGAGTTTGGTTTGTTCAGATATGGTGACACGAATACCGATTTATTTGGATATGTACGTTACATTATTCCCAATTCTGATGCTTCTGCAAAAGACATCTCACGCGGTGAACTATTTTCCGGGGTAAACGGACAGGCATTAAATGAAAATAATTATCGGGACCTTCTATTTGGCGAAAATGCCACCTATACTTTGAACATGGCCGATTTAGTGGATGGGGTAATTACTCCAAACGATAAAAGTATAGAATTAACCAAAGAGGATAGATTAGTCGAAAATCCTTTGTATATCGTACAAACCTTTGACATAAATGGCCAGAAAATAGGTTATTTAATGTACAATGGTTTCACAAATCAGTTTGATGAACAATTGAACGACGCCATGGGACAATTGAAATCCAGTGGGGTTACAGACCTTGTGCTCGACCTGCGATATAATCCGGGGGGATCTGTTAATTCGGCGCGTTTACTTTCAAGTATGGTTTTTAGCACCAACACAAACAATTTATACCTCAGACAACGCTGGAATGACAAATTACAAGCGATTTTCTCTGAAGAACAATTAACAAGTTATTTTGCAGACCGAACAGGGGACGGAACTGCACTTAATTCCCTGAATTTAAACCGGGTTTATGTGTTGACAACCCGTAGTACGGCATCGGCGAGTGAGTTAGTGATCAATTGCCTGGATCCTTATATAGAGGTTATAAAAATAGGAAGTACCACTACCGGTAAGAATGAATTTTCACTTACGCTGGTAGATGATCCCGCCAGGGATGGCGCTCCGTTTCTTTGGACTCCATCCAGGGAAAACCAAATAAATCCGGATAATAGCTGGGCAATTCAAGCTTTGGTAGGAAGAAACGAAAATTCAATTGGTTTCTCAGATTATACCGCCGGATTTGCCCCGGATATTGAATTAAATGAGGATTTGGAAAATATGGGAGTCTTAGGTGATGTTAATGAACCATTGCTTGCCAGGGCTATTGAAGCAATTACAGGCATTTCAGGGAAAAGGGATTTTACTGTAAAAAGACCTTTTGAACTATTTACGAGTTCTAAAATGTTTACCCCTATGAAAGACAATATGGTTCTGGACAATCCACCTCGTATTGATCTTGATCTGAAATACTAAATACCTAAAGTTTTAAACTTATTCCAAGCCTCAGGTTCCTGCCTCTTGCAGTAAACCCGATCACCTCTGTAAAATTGGTATTAAACACATTTTCTATGTTTAAAAAGAATTTGAGTTTATTTGCCATCACCTCCTGCGATACATAAATGCCAAAAGTTGAAAAAGGGTCCAGAACCTCATCGTCAAATGTGTTAAAATCTGTGTCCAGTCTTTTTCCAACATATGAATATGTTATTGATGTATAGGTGTCTGATGAGAAAGAATAGCTCAAAGCTGCATTTATACTATGCTTTGGTATTCTGATTGCATTATCACCCTTTCGTTCTGTAAAGGTGTAGTTCGCGTTCAAATTCATATTATTTAATGGTACCCAGTCCAACTCTGTTTCCAATCCCTCGACATTTATGGTTTCTGTGGCATTTAGATACTGAAACAGTGTATTGTCAAAGAATACAAAGTTGTCTTCTTTTCTATTAAAGTACAGAGCGCTTAATCTTAATGATTTGCTCAATTTATACTCCAGGCCACCTTCCAATGTCCTATTGGATTCCGGCTCTAACAAAGCGTTAGCACCAAATATGCCAAATAACTGACTTAGTGATGGCGCAATATATGAAGTGGCATATGAACCCATAAATTTCAGGTACCCTTCCTCCATTAAAATGGCATAAGACGGATTAATATTATAGACTAAATGGCTGCCATATTCTGAATGAAGGTTAAGGCGCAGCCCGGCATTGATATGAAATCCAAAAGAAGATATATAGACCAAATTGGCATATGGATCGACCAGGGAAAATTCCTGGGTTCCTTCAATTTCTGCCTGATCCAGATTATAATTAACCCCCAGAATTGTATATATGCGGTCGTTAAATGTATATCGGTTAAACAAGTCAACAATATAATTTTTACCTGCAAACACAGAGGGGAATGAACTTCTGTTGTCAGACATAAAATCTGTATAGGAACCGTTTAAATTTAAGTCTCCTTTTGCATAGGACCATTTAGAAGATATACCTACACGATTTTGTTCTGTCAGAAAAGTGTAAGGCGCATCCAGTAAACCAAAAGACTCATCATAGGCACTGTTCATATTGGTCTGATTGCCATAAATGACAAGATTTAATTGGTCATTAATTTTATACCCCAATTTTAGATCAATGGCATACCTTGAAAAAGGATCTTCTTCATTGGCATCCGTGATAATTGATGATAAACCATTATTATATGCATTGGAAAACCCCAGGGAATAATTAAAGCTGTCGAGGGTTCCACTAATTAGGGCGGTATTACTAAATTCTGCTATATTGTAATTCTGATCCATGGCAGACTGATTGGTCCCCATACTACTTTGAAAATCCCCGCTTATTTTTTTTTCAGAGGCCTTTTTACTCGTTATATTAATTACGGCAGTTGCGGCACCCATTCCATAGAGGGTACTGGCAGCGCCTTTAATAATTTCAATGGATTCTATACTCGATATAGCCAGTAATCGAAGGTCATATTCCTGGGAGAACGAAGAAGGATCCGAAACTCTTACACCGTCAATCAGGATTAATACCTGTCTGCCCCTGCCCCCTCGTGCAAAAACCCCTAAAACTTCGCCCTGCCTCCCACGGCTCCCGGATATTTCTATGCCACTTTTAGAATTGATTAGCTCTGCTACGGTTTTACCCTGGTTATTTTCCAGTTCTTCAAGGCCTATTTTAATAACTGTTTTGCCGGAATTCTCTCTTTTTATGGGAAATCTGGAATCACTGACAACCACCTCATCCAATTCCTGCAATTCCATAGTGTCTTTTTGTTGCTGGGCATCAACAACTGTAAGCAATGAGCAAACAATGCAAAAAAGAAAGCACCTTTTTATCATTAAAGTCATTTATGTTTGCGGGAAAAATGTACAGTTGTTACTTCTATACGTAAACTTTTGTCCCGAAAGTTTAACAATTATTTGTTGAATTAGGCAGGTCTCCTGACTTGCGTCTTGCCACCAACCTTCCCGTTTAAGTTCGTTTATATGAACACCAACAGTGGTATTGAAGCGGTAACAAGCATTCCTTTTATTTGGAATAAAGCTTACAGTTGCGGGAACAGTTCCGGATTTTAACCGGATTCCCTTTTAATTTCAATTCTATATTTAGAAATGAAAACCAAAATTCAAAAACGAATGTAGTACTATTTATTTATTCTGAATCTCTTTTTCGGCCCAGTTTTAAAATAAGCCAGAGTATTCCAATTATGAAGTGAAGTACTATAATGCCTCCAATAATATAAATGATAGTATTTGAATCTCTTCCCATATGAGAATTTTTAACAAATTTAAAAGGTATATAATTTTAGAAATGTGACTTTTGTTACCTTGCACACGTGTTTATGATTCAAATCCCAATAAAGTATATAGCCTTACTAAGCCTTTGCCTGGTAATTATTTCCTGTAAAAAGAAAAGTGAGATTTCTTTTGTGGAAACTTCAGAAATAGGCCTTGTAGCCATCAATTACGCTAAAGGATTCTCTATTGAGAAATGTGCCTCAGGAATAACCGTAATAAAGGTACATTCTCCCTGGCCCGAGGCAGAAGACGATTTCACTTACGCTTTGGTACCTAAAGAACTGAAAACAATACCTGACCTGAACAAAAACGAATTTGATGCAATTGTAAGAGTTCCGGTAGAACGAATTATAGTTACTTCAACAACCCATATACCAGCCCTGGAAGATCTGGGAGTTATGGATCGGCTTATTGGATTCCCGGATACGAGATACATCTCTTCAGAAGTCATGAGAAAGCAAATAGCTCTGGGAAAAATAACAGATCTTGGCAATAATGAATCAATTAACACCGAAATGGCTATAAGCCTTAATCCTGACCTGGTAGTGGGGTTTGGAATTAATAAGCAGAATAAGGCCTATGAGACGCTTCAGCGTTCAAATATTCCCGTAGTTTACAACGGAGACTGGACGGAGGAATCCCCACTTGGCAAAGCGGAATGGATTAAATTTTTTGCTCCCTTCTTTAATTTGGAAGAAAAGGCCACCCAGTTCTTCAATACTACCGAGGCAAATTATTTAGCCGCAAGGAGTTTGGCTGCAGTAGCGAAAACAAAACCTACGGTTCTTAGCGGCGCACTTTATAAAGACGTTTGGTATCTTCCGGGAGGAAAAAGTTGGGCAGCGGCCTTTATAAATGACGCCAATGCCGCATACCTATGGAACGACACCAAAGAAACAGGAAGTCTTTCATTAAGCATAGAAAGTGTGTTGGCAATAGCAAAAAACGCCACCTTTTGGATATCTCCTTCTCAATTTATTTCGTATGAGGAACTTGACAGGGCAAGCAGGCATTACAAACAGTTAAAGGCCTATAAAGAAAAAAGAATATACACTTTTGCAAATACTAGAGGAGCTACCGGAGGTTTGTTATTTTATGAATTGGGACCGGCCAGGCCGGATTTGATTCTAAAGGACCTTATTTTCATTTTTCACCCCGAAATACTCCCGGAACACCAACTTTTCTTTTTTAAACCCTTAGAGTAGTGCAAAGATCAAATACATATATGCTCCCTTTTATAATCCTATTGTTGGTTTTGATTTTATGCGTAATCCTTAACCTTAGTCTTGGATCAGTCAGCATTCCTTTCAGCGCTACAATTAAGAGTGTTGTTGGAGGTGCAGTTTCAAACGAATCCTGGCATTATATTATTTGGAATTACAGGATTCCCAAGGCATTTACTGCTATTCTGGTAGGTAGTGGTTTGTCATTAAGCGGTTTGTTAATGCAGACCCTTTTCAGAAATCCATTAGCTGGACCTTTTGTACTGGGAATAAGCTCAGGTGCAAGTTTGGGCGCAGCACTATTAATTATGGGGTCTGCACTATTTTCTCAGTGGTATATTTTTGAGGTCATTAATGACGTTTCGCTGGCCATTGCTTCCAGTATAGGTAGTTTCCTGGTTCTTTTAGCTGTAATAACCGTAGCTTCGAGAGTTAAGGACACTATGGCATTGCTCATTATTGGATTAATGTTTGGAAGTTTAACGGCTGCATTGGTAAGCGTACTCTCTTATTTCACGAATGCTGAAAGATTACAACAATATATCTTTTGGGCTTTTGGCAGTGTAGGTAATTTGTCATGGGCACAACTAGCTCTTTTATCCGGGTTTATTCTTACAGGGGTAATTTTGAGTATTAGTTCCATTAAATCGCTCAACGCTCTGCTTTTAGGAGAGAATTATGCTCGTAGTCTGGGTGTCCATCTCAAAAAGACCCGTTTTATAATAATCCTGGCCACTGGATTACTGGCTGGTGCCGTGACGGCTTTTGCAGGTCCCATTGCCTTCATTGGATTGGCCGTGCCTCATTTAACCCGGCAAATTTTCAATACCACAGATCATAGAATATTGGTGCCTGCAGTACTTGTTTATGGAGCTATTCTCCTTTTACTTTGTGATTTGATTGCCCAGTTACCCTCATCTTCCTATGTGCTGCCATTAAATGCAATAACTTCGGTCGTAGGTGCACCTGTAGTCATATGGCTATTGGTGAGAAAGAAGAAAATGATTTTTTAACCCATTATTATAAAACGCGATTATCTCAACAAGAAAAGAACATATCATCCTGGAAGCTTTAAATCTGGACATTGGATATACCAAAGGTAAAAAGCGAACCACCATAGCAAGCAATATTTCTTTTGGTCTTACCAAAGGGGAGCTTGGTGCCATTGTGGGTATAAACGGTATTGGCAAGTCAACCCTATTGAGAACTTTGGGGCGAATACAACCCAAATTATCCGGTTCGGTACTGATAAATGATCAAACTATCGAATCTTTAAAGCCATATGATATGGCAACCCTAGTGAGTATCGTGCTAACAGAGCCAATTGCCTCAAAGAATCTGACGGCATTACAATTGATCAGTTTAGGAAGACATCCATATACCAACTGGATTGGAGCCTTATCTGCAGATGATCAGTCAAAAATCTTTAAGGCCATAAAAATGTTAGAATTGGAAAGCCTAAAGAATGTTAAATGTTATGAACTTAGTGACGGGCAATTACAAAAGGTAATGATAGCCAGGGCGTTGGCACAGGACACAAAAATTATCCTTCTGGATGAACCTACCACACATTTGGATCTCTTTCATAAAGTACATATTTTAAAACTACTCCAAAGAATAGCTCATGACACCAATAAAGTTGTACTTTACACCACCCATGAAATAGATCTTGCCATACAGCTTTGCGATAAAATATTCATTATGAATAAAGACACCAATAATTTTGGCGCTCCCTGTGAACTGATCCGGAACAAAAGCTTTGAAGATTTATTCCCTAAAGATACAATAACGTTTAACCCGGATACGGGTTCATTTAAGATTAATAAGTAAGCGCCACTACTGCAGAAAATTTCATTCTAAACCTTTATCTTTACTTTTTAGAATCGAAAATCTATGGAAACCTATTTGGTTTATAGTATCCTTGCCTTGATTTTTTTGGCTGCCGGTTATTTTTTAGGTAACTACATCCAAAATCTAAAAACAAAATCAAGTCAAAGTACCCTTCTCGAACGCGAGCAACAGCTAAGGAATAATCTTTCAGAAATGGAGAGGAGGTTGGCTGTAAGTGAGGAAGAGATTGGTAAATTGAGATCACAAAAGGAAGGTTTAGGGATTCAGATAAGTCGGTACGAGGCCGAAATGGAAAACCTTCAACAAAAAAACTTAGAGCAGAAAGCAGGAGTTGAAAAATTACAGGAAAAGTTTAGCAAAGAATTCGAAAATTTGGCCAATAGAATATTGGATGTAAAGTCTGAGAAATTCACCAAGCAGAATAAAGAAAATATTGAAAATATTCTGAATCCATTAAAGGAAAAAATCAAAACCTTTGAAGATAAAGTTGAATTGAGTCAGAAAGAAAACATTAGTATTCACTCCTCACTCAAGGAACAACTATTGAACCTGCAAAATCAAAATCTAAAAATCACTCAGGAAGCGGAAAACCTTACAAGGGCTTTAAAAGGCGATAGCAAAATTCAGGGGAATTGGGGAGAATTGGTATTGGAAAGGGTTCTGGAGAAATCAGGGCTTGAAAAAGACCGGGAATATTCTGTGCAACAGAGCTTTACCAGGGAAGATGGAAGCAAGGTATTGCCAGACGTAATAATTAATCTCCCGGATGGTAAAAAAATGGTGGTAGACTCCAAGGTGTCTCTTACAGCATATGAACGTTTTATAAATTCTGAAGAAGAATCAAGGGAAAAATATTTAAAGGAACATATAAACTCAATTAAAAATCACGTGGATCAGCTATCTTCAAAAAAATATGAAGACCTCTATGAAATGGAAAGCCCTGATTTTGTTCTGATGTTTATTCCCATTGAACCTGCTTTTGCCATTGCAATAAACAATGATACCACTATCTATAACAAAGCATTTGAACAAAACATTGTAATTGTTACACCGTCAACCTTATTAGCTACACTGCGTACTATTGACAGTATGTGGAACAATGAGAAGCAACAAAAAAACGCTATCGAAATTGCCAGGCAGGCAGGTGCATTATATGATAAATTTGAAGGGTTCATTTCAGACTTAACCAGGGTAGGTAAGAAA
Organism: uncultured Flavobacteriaceae bacterium; assembly: GCA_963793325.1. GTDB lineage: Bacteria > Bacteroidota > Bacteroidia > Flavobacteriales > Flavobacteriaceae > Eudoraea. Next base: position 465,679 of record CAWBZU010000002.1, on the reverse strand, counting down.
ATGGATGAAGCGAAAGTGGAATATAAAGGTGCAATGAGTAAATTGGTTGAAGGGCGTGGGAATATAATAACGAGTATCGAAAAACTAAAAAAAATGGGTGCTAAAGCTAAAAAATCCCTTCCGGATAAATATCTTGAACGTGCCAGGCAGGATGATTTTGAAGAAAATCTAAATTAATAAATTTATGAAAAAAGCTTTATTCATTGCAGTGAGTGTTGTAGTACTGGTATTTGTATTATTCTTAACTTTTGTACATTATGTGCCCTATAGTGAAGGGGTCCGATCCGGCGAATTAATAAAAATTAGTCATAAAGGTGTCTTAGTTAAAACTTGGGAGGGTGAATTAAGCCAGGGGATTTCGGGTGCCCAAATATTTAAGTTTTCTGTATCAGGTAATAGGAAAGATGTGATTGATATGTTGAAAGAATATCAGGGGGATTATGTAAAACTAACTTATGAGGAACGCTATACCACCTTCTTTTGGTGGGGTGATACCAAATATTTTATATCAGACGTAAAGCTTGATAAATCACCACACTTTAATAATTAATATATTGAATCAAAAGCTGATTCCTGGGGGCAGTTGAATTTTAAAATCAAGTTCTTCTTAATAAGCTTGCGGCAGCCGCATCCAAAAACCATATCAACTTTCCAGACTTAGGTAACACAAACGAAGCGGGATATCTTTTATAGTTTCCCTGCATTTCTATAATCTCAAATACTTTTTGTGCCTTACTGCTGCCCGTTACTAAAAACGCAACCTCTCTGGCATTATTGATAATTTGCCCGGTTAGAGTCACTCTTTTCTGACCTGTTTCGGGATGTTCAGCAACCTCACAGTACTTTTTGGAATTCCATAAGTTCAGCTGATGGGGAAATATGGAAGCCGTGTGCCCGTCATCCCCAAGCCCCAGAATAACCAGATCAAATTGTGGTAACTCCCTGTAATCTGGAAGCGTTTTTTTTAAAATTTCGCTATATCTTTTTGCTTCAACCTCCGGATTATTCTCTCCATAAATGCGATGTATGTTTGCTCTGGAAAGGTCTACTTTGGAAAATAGATGGTCATTGGCCATTTTATAATTACTTTCCCCGTCATCTGGTGGAACGCAGCGTTCATCGCCCCAATAAAATTGAACCTTTGACCAGTCAATCGCATCTTTAAAATTCAATGCCAGTTCCTTAAAAACTTCACCTGGAGTGCTCCCCCCCGATAAGGCAATGCGTGCAGTATCATTTTTAGAAACTACATTTACAAGGTATTCCGAAAATGTGCGGGCAGCTTCCCTTTTTGATCCGGATATATTGACTTCCATTCTTTAGGTTTACTTTATTACACAGAAACCGGGATCATCAGCAAGGTGCTCACCAGGATTTCTCCAGCTATAATTTCCTTCAAATAGTTCGTCAGCATTTAGGGGACCCCAAACTCCTGAGGAATAGCCATAGGTTTTTACATCTTTTGCATTTTTCCAGTAATCTAAAATTGGATCCACAAACTCCCATGCCGCTTCTACTTCATCCGCCCGCGCATATAAGGTTGGATCTCCCTGCATCGCGTCCAGCAAGAGGCGTTCATAAGCGCTCATTATGTTTTTCTCTGCCAGACCGGAATAATAAAATTCCAGATTTGCACGCTCTACTTTAAAACCCTGCCCCGGAACCTTAACCCCGAATTTTATTAAAATTCCTTCATCGGGCTGTATTCGTATAATCAACTTATTGTCTTTATCAATGATCCCTGATTCACTAAAAATATGATGATGCGGCGGTTTAAAATGTATTACTACTTCGGTAACCTTCGTGGGCATTCTTTTTGCAGTTCGCACATAAAAAGGCACATCTTTCCATCTCCAGTTATCGACGTAGAATTTTAGTGCCGCATAGGTTTCTGTAGTAGATTCAGGATCAACTCCTTCTTCCTCCCTATAGCCCGGTACGTGTTCACCCATAATATTCGAAGCCAAATATTGGCCTCTAATGGTATTTTTAAAAAGTATTTCTTCCTCCCTCATAATTCTCAGAGACTTCAGGGCTTTTACTTTCTCATTCCTTATTTCTTCAGCTTTATCATCAATAGGTGGTTCCATCACCACCAATGAGACAATCTGTAAAAGGTGATTTTGGAACATATCCCGCAAAGCGCCGGATTTATCATAATAACCACCTCTTTTTTCTACTCCCACCGATTCTGCATTGGTAATCTCTACATGATGAATATAATTCCTGTTCCACAAGGGTTCAAATATGCTGTTTGCAAATCTGGTTATTAAAAGGTTTTGCACCGTTTCTTTGCCCAGGTAGTGATCAATCCTGTAAATCTGAGGTTCACGAAAATATTTTTGTAGCCCGGCATTTAGATTTTTAGCGGTTTCATAACTGTAACCAAATGGTTTTTCTACTATGAGTCTTTTCCAGCCTCTGGATTCGCTTGCCAGGTCCTTTTCTGCCAGATTCATGGCTATAGCCTCATAAATATTTGGAGGAGTCGACAGATAAAACATAAAATTGTTATCCGTTCCATACGTTTCATTGAGAACCGCAATACGATCCCTTAAATTACTGTAGTCTGAATCGTAATCCTTTCCAATATCTGTATAAAAGATCTTATCGGCAAAGGCCTTTATATAGGTTTCGTCATGACCGTCAAGCAATTCCCTCAAATACTTACTTCGGGTAACTACCTTCTCCCTGAATTCCTGATCACTTAAAACACTTCTGCTGGTTCCCAGTACAACAAAATTTTCTGCAAGATGGTTTCCTTTGTATAGGTCAAACAATGCCGGAATAAGTTTTCTTGCCGTAAGATCACCTGAGGCACCAAAAATAATCAGCATTTGATTTTCTACTTTACTCATGTGCAGTTTTGTTGGCTATTTAGGAGTTTATACTATGGGAGAAATTTTCTATAGGTTCTAAATTCGATATTTTAAATTATTTTTGAATCTCGCCTTTGGCTAAGATAAAATTTATTTGCTTCTCGCATAGAAGAAATGTATGCTATCAACCTTGAGTCGAAAAAACTTTTAAACCATACTTATGGAAAATAATACATATGATTTTGGATTGATTGGCCTTGGGGTTATGGGTCGTAATTTTATTTTAAATGTCGCAGACCATAATTACAAGGCCTTTGGCTATGACCTTGATCCGGAAAAAGTAGATGCTTTGATTAAAGAAGGGGGAAATCAGGCGAAGGTGAGCGCGTCTGTTGATATAACCACTTTTATTTCAGCCTTATCATTGCCTCGCAAAATAATGTTGCTGGTGCCAGCGGGAAAGGCTGTAGATGCCGTCATTGAAAGTTTGCTGCCCCATTTATCTAAGGATGATATTATTATCGACGGAGGTAATTCGTTTTTTACAGATACAGACAGAAGAGAATCTTATTTGCAGTCTAAAGGTATTCATTTTTTTGGTGCAGGTGTTTCCGGTGGCGCAGAAGGAGCCAGAAATGGTCCCAGCATTATGCCAGGGGGGTCCAGGACGGCCTATAAAGAAGTACAACCCATATTTGAAGCTGTGGCTGCCAAATTTAATAATGAACCCTGTGTGGGCTATCTGGGGCCCAAATCGGCAGGCAATTATGTGAAAATGGTACATAATGGAATAGAATATGGCTTAATGCAATTAACGGCCGAATTTTATGATTTGCTTCAAAAGGGAGGCCAACTAAATAACAACGAATTACATCGGGTATTTACGGAATGGAATAAAGGAGACCTGCAATCCTTTTTGGTGGAGATAAGTGCACAAATATTTAAGAAAAAGGATCCTATAGGCCATGGCCAGTTGGTTGATAAAATATTAGACAAAGCCAAGCAAAAAGGTACAGGTAAATGGACTTCTCAGAATGCAATGGATATAGGAATTCCAATTCCCACAATAGATATAGCAGTAAGCATGCGGGAGATCTCGTCTCTAAAAGAGGAAAGAATGTTAGCCTCAAAGAAGTATGGGCGTGGTAAAACAGACTTAATAGAAAAGGAACAGCTAATTGCAAAAGCAGGAAAAGCACTGTATTTTGCGTTCATAATAACCTATGCCCAGGGAATGCATCAGTTAAAAGCGGCTTCCAATGAATATGGGTATGCGCTGAGTCTGGCCGGTATTGCCAAAATTTGGCGGGCAGGATGTATTATCAGGGCAGCGCTGCTCGAAGATATTGCCAGGGTATTTGAGGAGGATAATGAATTGGCTAATCTACTTTTGGCGCCAACTGTTTCTGAAAAAATAAAGGAATCTTTAGGAGCTGCGAGAGAATTGGTTTCCTATGCAGCCAATAATGGTATTCCCATGCCCGGATTATTTAACTCACTTAGCTATTTTGACGCATATACATCTGAACGACTTCCTTTAAACCTTATTCAGGCTCAAAGAGATTACTTTGGATCACATACGTATGAACGAACAGACAAGGAAGGAATTTTCCATACAGACTGGAGCTAGTTTTATCAAAAAAGTCCAAACATCCCGAAAGTGACTGAAAATTTAAATATAATCTGGTTAGGACAATGGTTGTACAGACATACTTTGAACATTTAGTTTTGCTTTAAAATGAAACATCAGCTACTTAAATATTTATACCCGTATTTATTACTGCTTGGAATCTGTAATGGAATAGCCCAAAACAAGCCCTTGTACATTCAGGATATTACCGGTATGCATACTGTAATCCCGGGAGAAATTTGGCTATCACATGAACATATACTGGTAGATTTTATAGGTGCAGATAGTATCAATCCCAGTTCCTGGAATAAGGAAGATATCATTGAACAGGTACTCCCGTATTTGGAAGAACTTCAAAAGTTTGATGTAAGATATTTTGTTGATGCTACCCCGCAATACCTGGGAAGGGATATACTCCTCCTAAAAGAATTTGCAGAGAGGACCGGGATAAAAATTATAACTAACACGGGACTTTACGGGGCTCAGAATAACAAGTTTATCCCCGGTTTTGCCGAAAAAAAGACGGCTGAAGAACTTGCACTTCAATGGCTTAAGGAATTTAAAGAAGGAATTGACGGCACCAACATAAAACCGGGATTTATAAAGATAAGTGTGGATAATGCAGATACCCTTAGTCCAATGCACCGGAAGTTGGTTGAAGCCGCAGCCCTTTGCCATTTAAATAGTGGTTTGACAATTGCTTCACATACAGGTAAGGCAAACGCTTTATGGCCGCAACTGGAGATTCTTTCTAACTACGGCATTTCTCCAAATGCCTTTATCTGGGTACACGCTCAGGCGGAAGAACAGGAAACCAATTTTCAAAAAGCCGCGGATACGGGATGTTGGATAAGTCTTGATGGATTAGGCTGGGAACTGGACAAACATGTTGAAAAGCTTATGTATGCCAAAAAGAACGGTTTTTTAAATCAAATTCTTATCTCCCATGATGCAGGATGGTATGACCCACAGAAAGATGTTCAAAAAATTAAACCCTATACCCCCATTTTCAAAACCCTTCTGCCATTGCTGAGGTCAAAAGGGTTTACCGAAGATGAAATTAATCTTCTTATTTCGGGTAATCCTTCCAGGGCCTATGCTATCAATAAAAGGATGGTAATTTCTAAAGGAGAAAATCCATAAATATCCAATTTATGTCATTGAGCATTTTAATCCTTCGACTTATTTGCTCAAATACATCTTTCGCTTGGAATACAGTTCATAAAACTGATCATCCTTCAAACTGTCTATAAACAAGATGCTTTCTCCCGTACTCTTCATTTCCGGTCCCAGGTTTTTATTCACATTCGGAAATTTATTAAATGAAAAAACGGGTTGTTTTATGGCAAAGCCTTCCAACTTAGGGTTAAAGCTAAAATCACTTAACTTCTTTTCTCCCAGCATTACCTTGGTTGCATAATTAACATAGGGCTCTCCATATGCCTTTGAAATAAAAGGAACAGTCCGGGATGCTCTTGGGTTGGCCTCTATGATATAAACCAAATCATCCTTAATAGCAAATTGAATGTTTATCAAACCCACTGTATTTAAGGCCAGGGCAATATTTTTTGTATGATCCTTTATTTGTTGCATTACAAATTCACCCAGGTTAAATGGTGGCAGGGTGGCATTTGAATCCCCTGAATGTATCCCACAGGGCTCAATATGCTCCATTATTCCAATAATATATACATCCTTACCATCACAGATTGCATCAGCCTCAGCTTCTATGGCGCCATCCAAATAATGATCCAGTAACAGTTTATTGTTGGGTATTTTACGCAGCAGATCTACCACATGTTCTTCCAGTTCTTCCTTATTTATTACAATTTTCATTCCCTGCCCGCCCAGTACGTAGGAAGGTCTTACCAATAACGGGAAATCAAGATCATCTGCTAATTCCAGAGCTTCCTCAGCACTTTCCGCAACTCCAAATTCCGGATAAGGAATATTATTTTCCTGCAATAATTTGGAAAAGCTTCCCCTGTCCTCTGCCAGGTCTAAAGATTTGAAACTGGTTCCTATAATTTTAATCCCGTATTTATCCAACTTTTCTGCTAATTTAAGAGCAGTCTGTCCACCAAGTTGAACAATCACACCTTCAGGTTTTTCATGTAGGATAATGTCATAGATATGTTCCCAAAACACCGGTTCAAAATATAATTTATCTGCAGTGTCAAAATCTGTGGATACGGTTTCCGGGTTGCAATTAATCATTATTGTTTCATAACCACATTCCGCAGCTGCCAGTACGCCATGCACACAGCAATAATCAAATTCAATCCCCTGCCCTATTCTGTTTGGACCGGAACCAAGGACGACGATCTTTTTTCGATCAGTAACAATACTGTCATTGGCTACATACCGCTCCCCCTCCGGAGTTTTAATTTCCTCTTCGAAAGTAGAGTAATAATAAGGCGTCATAGCTTTAAATTCAGCCGCGCAGGTATCTACTAATTTATAGACCCTGTTAATTTTTAATACCATTCTTTTCTTATGAACCTCACTCTCATAACAATCGAGCATATGTGCTATTTGCCTGTCTGCGAAACCTTTTTGCTTCCCTTCGAGCATTAATTCCCGGGGAAGGCTTTCAATGGTATATTTGGATATTTCCTTTTCGAGCAGGTGCAATTCTTCATATTGCTTTAAGAACCACATATCAATCTTGGTGATCTCATGTATTCGGCTCAACGGAATTCCGAGTTGTATGGCATCATAAATCACAAAAACCCTATCCCAGCTTGCTATGGTAAGTTTACTTATAATCTGGTCATAGTTTTTATACCCTTTCCCGTCAGCCCCCAGACCATTTCGCTTAATTTCAAGAGACTGTGTAGCCTTATGAAGGGCTTCCTGAAAAGACCGTCCAATTCCCATTACTTCTCCAACCGATTTCATTTGCAGTCCCAGGCTTCTGTCTGAGCCTTCAAACTTATCAAAGTTCCATCTTGGTATTTTTACGATTACGTAATCAAGTGTTGGTTCAAATAACGCCGAAGTAGATTTGGTAATCTGATTTTCCAATTCATCCAGAGAGTAGCCAATAGCTAATTTGGCAGCAATCTTGGCAATAGGATACCCAGTGGCTTTGGAAGCCAGGGCCGAAGACCTGGATACTCTTGGATTGATTTCTATGGCTATGATTTCTTCTTTTTCATCCGGACTCACGGCAAACTGGACATTGCACCCCCCCGCAAAATCACCAATACTCCTCATCATTTTAAGGGACATATCCCGCATTCTTTGAAAAGTGCGGTCAGACAAGGTCATTGCTGGTGCAACAGTAATAGAGTCTCCTGTATGGATACCCATCGGATCCATATTTTCAATGGTACAAATTATAACTACATTATCATTTTTGTCACGCAGTAATTCAAGTTCATACTCCTTCCATCCCATAAGGGCCTTGTCTATCATTACCTCATGAATGGGTGATATTTCAAGTCCCCGACTAAGAAGATCGTCAAAATCTTCCGGTTTATATACAATTGATGCACCAGCTCCCCCCAGGGTATAGGACGCCCTGATCACCAGTGGAAACCCAAACTCCTGGGCAATCTCTTTCCCCTGGAGGAAAGAAGTAGCAGTGGACTGGGGGGCCATTCCAATGCCAATTTTAAGCATTAATTCTCGGAACTTCTCTCGATCTTCTGTAATATTTATGGCATCGATATCAACCCCAATAATTTCAATCCCAAAGTCATCCCAAATTCCTTTGTCTCCTGCCTCAATACACAAATTAAGTGCGGTTTGACCTCCCATTGTTGGTAAAACAGCATCAATATTGGGATGTTGCTTTAATATATGAACAATAGATTTGGTGGTAAGAGGGAGAAGATAAATATGATCTGCCATAGAAGGATCTGTCATTATAGTAGCCGGATTACTATTGATCAACACTGTCTCAATACCATCTTCTCTCAATGAGCGTAAAGCCTGTGAGCCAGAATAATCAAATTCACAGGCCTGTCCTATTACTATTGGTCCGGACCCAATTATTAGTATTGATTTTAAATCCTTACGTTTTGGCATTTCTTTGTTTTTTTAGGTAAAGTATTATTTAATGGATAAAAAAAAGGTGCTACTTTTAAAAAGTAACACCTTATTATTTTGAAAACATTTAATCATTATTTTTTATGTCTCGGCTCTGAAGATACACTAAGTTTTTTTCTTCCCTTTGCCCTTCTTCTAGCAATAACTTTACGTCCGCTTACCGAAGCCATGCGCTCCCTAAATCCATGTTTATTTCTTCTCTTACGCTTGGATGGCTGATATGTTCTTTTCATTACCGTTTTTTTTATTTTGACTTTGCAAAATCTGGGCGCAAATATACGAAGAGTTTTTGCTTTGGCAAATGGATTTAAAAAAATATTTCGGATAGTTTTAGTACTTTTGCGGGAGCTTCAAAATTATTGAATTAAAAGTTGAAAAAGTTGCCTTATTTATTGGTTTATCTGTTCATTAACACAACAGTATTTGGGCAGTCTATGCTTCAATACAACCTATCCATAGGTGATGTTTTTACTATTAAACAGGATGCAAACCAAATAATTACCCAGGAAATAGACGGAGCTACCCATGAAATCAGCAATACGCTTGCAGGGATCATAGAATTTAAAGTAAAGGGAGACAATACCGATACCTATAACATAGATGTCATGTTCAAAGACCTTAACTTAAAAATGATATCGAGTATTCAAGGTGAATTAATCAACGTCAATGCGAAGATTTACAAAGAGAATGATGCACAATCTAAAATCTTTAATAGTCTGTTGGATGTTCCCATACATATTGTTTTATCCCGAACAGGTGATATTTTGGAAGTAAATGGTGGGGATAGCCTGGTATCTAAAATGGCAGACGCATCGGGAATGGAAGATGAATTTTCATTAAATATGATGAAAAAATCTCTGGAAAAAGAATTTGGATCGGAAGCGCTTTCCAATAGTTACAAACAAATGACGTTCTTTTACCCTGCCTCTCCCGTTCAGGCAGGTGATAGCTGGAAAAATGAATATTCCGGTACCCTTCTTGCGCAAAATACCTGGACCCTTAATGAAATTTCTGAAGCGAGTGCCAATATAGAGGGAAATGCCATTGTGATCATGGATGTTATTGAGCCCGCTTCAAGAATGAAGCTCAATGGTACACAAATCTCATCCGTACTTACCGATATTACTACCGGCTTTGTTAAAAAGATGACAGTCCGTGGTCTGGTTGAAGGATCTACTACTATGACTCAAATGGGTAATCAGGAAATTCCTACTGTTATAAAATCAACAATTATTTACGAATTAATAGAAAACTAATATGTTCAACAAGAATATTAAACTGGTTATTGCTGCTCTTATTATTGCCTATGCCATCTACCAATTCATAGAGGGCAATATTGGAAACGGGATTTTTCTGATTTTACTTTCTTTGATTTTTATATTTCTTTATTTCAGGAATGAATTTATTCTGCTTGCCTTTCTTAAGATGCGGAAACAGGATATGGAAGGAACAGAAAAATGGTTACAAAAAATAAAGAATCCGGAAGCTTCACTTACTGTAAAACAACAAGGTTATTACAATTACCTCTTTGGTATCATATTTTCACAAAAAAATCTGACCCAGGCTGAAAAGTATTTCAGAAAAGCTCTTAAACTGGGTTTAAACATGGACTATGATGTGGCCATGGCCAAACTTAGTCTGGCAGGTATTGCCATGCAAAAAAGACGCAAAAGAGAAGCTACAACTCTCCTGCAGGAAGCTAAAAAGCTTGATAAAAATAATATGCTCACCGAACAGATTAAGATGATGCAGCAACAAATGAAAAAAATCTAAACAATTACTTCGAGGCCTTATAATATCCCTTATTAGGAATTTCTAAAGTATAAGATTTTCCGGAAGCATTATTAAGGTGAGGCTCCCTTAACCAGGGGTTATGCCGTTTTAAAATTTTGTAATTGATGTCATATTGCTGTGCAAAATCTGCAAAATTTTGAACCGGTTCATCTACTTCCACGGAAAAGGTAGGCACTGCATTATAAAGATCTTCATTTTGAATATCAAATCCGTATTTTTCAGGATTACTGAGGATTTCTTTTATTGCCAGTATCCGAAAAACATAACGACCTGTTTCTTCTCCTAATAACAAATCATAATAATCATTGGCCTTCTGTATACCCATATATTTATTTATTGAACCCGGACCGGCATTATAAGCCGCAGCTGCAAGGGTCCAACTACCATATTTTTCTTTGTATTTCTGTAAATACCTGCATGCAACTTCCGTGGACTTTTCAAGATGGTAACGTTCATCCACATTGTCATTTACCTCAAGTCCAAATTCACGTCCGGTGTCCTTCATTATTTGCCAAAATCCTGTAGCCCCTGCGTGAGATACAACATTTTGAAGTCCGCTTTCCGCTACCGCCAAATATTTAAAATCATCCGGAATGCCGTATTTGGATAAAATGGGCTCAATAACCGGAAAATATTTATGAGCACGTTTCATTAATAACAGCGCATTAGATTGCCAATACGTATTGACTAAAAATTCCCTGTCAATACGTTCCATTATTTCGGGATCTTCCTGGGGTACTTTCTCGTTCGCAAAATTTAAATCTGATGGAATTTCTATAGCTGAAATTCTATATTCCTTGGCAACACTTTTATCATTTATTTCAGTGCCTTTTTCCTGAAATTGATTGCCGTAATTATCCCCTTGTTGGGCGGCAAAAATTAAGGTGCTTATTACAAAAACAACACCTAATATCATCAGTAAATTCTTGATTATTCTCATATTAAATTATTTAGCGACATATCAAAGGTATAAAATAGAACTCCTTTATTCCAAAATAATTGCAGGCAATCGTTCATTAAACCATTTATATCTGTGAATGATCATGGTGTGAGTTCCATTCGGAACAATGAGACAGTTCTTAATGTATTGAATCGGAAAAACCGCATCATTCTCTCCATGGATATGAATTAAATCTGAATCGTAACTATTTTGACTCCAGTGCACTATCTTGTCTATACACCAGTCAATATAATATTTATCCCTTACAGCCAGGTATTCTTCATATAATTCTATCCGTTTGGTAACCATGTCCCCAAAGGCATACTTAACCAATAGTTCCATATTGTTTACCAAACCAGTTGGAAGTAATTTATGGATTTTGGTGTATCTGGCAAAGAGCAGGCGTTTTGGCAATTCCGATTTAAGTTTGATGCTCGATATGATAATCACCTTTTCTGCCCTTATATGTTTTGCCATTTCCTGTACAAGCAATCCTCCAAGTGATACCCCTATAAGCACCGGCATCTCGTGTTTGATTTGGCTGCACATTCTTTCGGCATAGGCTTCAAAAGTCATTCCTGTTTCCGGAATAAACCATTCTAACAGATGTGTTTCAAATTTGTCTTTAGGTAGCTCAATATTTCTAAAAATAGAAGGGCCTGCGGCCATCCCTGGCATGAAATAAACAGGAATAATGGTTTTACTCATTTCATCTAAACTCTTTATTTTACTAGGAAATTAGCAAATTTTTTGTTACTTTTGTAAGCTGTTTGTTAATTTACCCCCTTCCCAAATGGGGAATTAATCAAGGGCTAGCACTACGGATAATTACGATTATTGCAATATCGTAATTTTTTTATCTGAAACCATTTTAAATCATACTATATGAATGAAGTAGCAATTAAGGATAATAGTTTCTTACGACAATTTGAAACTAGGGTTGATGGTCATCTTGCCAAGATTGAATACTCTTCGCAGGAAAGAAAAGTTTTTTTAACCAAATTGGTTATTCCGGAGGAAATATCTCAAGAAGGGTTTAAAGATGAATTTATTAAGTCGGTTTTGAACCTGATACAGGAACAAAATCTCAGAGTGGTTCCAACAAGTCCTCAAATTGCAGGTTTTTTAAGAAAGAACAGACAATATAAGGAAATGCTCCCGGTAGGCATCCGGATTTGAAAATTTACGAGCCTCCTTTAAGGAGGTTTTTTTATGCACAGACTTCAGTTGATTGAAAGTTTACCTGTACCAGTCCATCTTCATATATATCAGAAAGAATTACTTCGTGCAAAGTATTTATTAATTCAGGGTTCCAGGGTGTTTTTACTTTTACATAATTTTCTGTAAACCCATAGATATAGCCTTCTTTATTCTCACTTTCAAACAATACATTTCTTTTTTTACCCAGCTGACTCTCATAAAATGCCCTTCTTTTTTTAACTGAGAGGCCCCGTAGCATTCTACTGCGCTTACTCCTGACATTCTTTGGCACTACCTGGGCCATATTTGCTGCCGGAGTACCATCCCGCTCGGAATAGGTGAAAACATGTAAATAGGAGATCTCTAACTCGTTTAAAAAATTATATGTCTCCAAAAAGTGTGAATCCGTTTCACCGGGAAACCCCACAATAATATCTACGCCAATACACGCATGAGGCATTCTCTTCCTGATTCTTTCCACTCGGTCAACATAGAGATCTGTCAGATAACGCCTTTTCATTTTTTTAAGAAGATCATCACTACCGCTTTGCAAAGGGATATGAAAATGTGGCACAAAAACATTACTGCCTGCAACAAAATCTATGGTTTCGTTTTTCAAAAGGTTAGGTTCTATAGATGATATTCGAATTCGGTGAATGCCTTCAACTTTATCCAAAGCTTTAACCAGGTCAAAAAAAGTATGCTCATGTTTTTTATTCCCAAATTCCCCTTTACCGTAATCCCCAATGTTTACTCCGGTAAGTACAATCTCCCTGATGTTTTGTTCAGATATCTCTTTGGCATTTTTTAATACGTTTACCAGGGTATCGCTTCTGGAAATACCTCGCGCGAGAGGTATTGTGCAATAAGTACATTTATAGTCACACCCATCCTGGACCTTTAAAAATGCCCGGGTTCTGTCTCCAACGGCATAACTACCTACATAAAAATCCGCCTCTTCAATTTCACAGGAATGAATTACCCCAAAATCATTCTTGGAAAGATCATTGATATAGTCCGTTATCTTAAACTTTTCAGTAGCCCCCAAAACCAAATCCACCCCATGAATATCTGCCAATTCCTGTGGTTTCAATTGAGCATAACAACCAATGGCTGCAATAAAAGCATCCGGGTTTATTTTCTGGGCTTGTTTTACAAGTGTCTTAAACCGTTTATCTGCATTCTCCGTAACCGAACAGGTATTTATGACGTATATATCCGCTTGATCAGTAAAATCAACCCGATCGTAGTCTTTGTTCTCAAAACCCCTGGCAATGGTAGAGGTTTCAGAAAAGTTAAGTTTGCAACCAAGCGTATAAAAAGCAACTTTCTTTTTCATTACAAAAGCTTAATGCCGGATTAGTGACCGCAAATATATCCAAAATTAAGGCAAATCACTGAAAAGATAGTGGTTTGGAAAACACCTAAACCCTTTAAGATGCCTTAAGATTGGGTTTTTTGTATTTGACTGGCGTTTTATGTTGGGTAGTTCCTGTACTTTGCCGTAACCTCAAAAACATGGTTCAGAATGTCTGCGTCCTTTTCGTCAAAAACAACTCCTCTTCTTGCCATCATTACTTCAGCGGCCTCAAAGGCTTTCTTTGGCAGATAGGTGCTAAACCCGGAGGCTCCGCCCCAACTAAAGCTGGGAACAAAATTTCTTGGAAAGCCCGGAACGTAGATATTTGCGTTAACGCCAATAACTGTCCCCGTGTTAAACATAGTATTTATAGCCGTTTTACTGTGATCACCCATCATAAGCCCACAAAATTGAAGTCCTGTATGTTCAAATTTTTCCGTGGCATAATTCCACAACCGCACTTTGGCATAATTATTTTTCAAATTTGAATTATTGGAATCTGCCCCAATATTACACCACTCTCCTAAAACAGAATTTCCCAAATAACCATCGTGCCCTTTGCTGGAATATCCAAAAATTACCGAATTGTTTATTTCTCCGCAAACTTTGCCATAAGGGCCAATTGTTGTTGGTCCATAAATCTTCGCACCCATTTTCACCACTGCTTTTTCACATAATGCAAATGCTCCGCGAATTAGATTTCCTTCCATAACCTCGGAATCCTTTCCAAGATAAATAGGCCCGTTACTGGCATTTAATATACTGTATTCAACCTCAGCTCCGTCTTCAAGAAATATATGCTCAGGATTGATTAAATGATTGGTTGGGGATATTGGTGCACTGCGCCTGCCCTTTGTAATCATGTCAAAATCCAGTTGTAATGCAATACCATTCTTGGAAAAAATATCCCAGGTGTTTACAACTTGAAGCAATTCCCCATCATAATAGGTTATTTTAAAGTCTGAGAAATAAAATTCCTTCAGGGCATCTTCTGTATGATAGGCAATTAGTACATCTCCCTGAAAAATGGCTTCATTCTTTTTTAAATGGCCAATTAAAGAAACTAATTCTTCTGTTGGAATAAAAGATGCATTGATTAAAATGTTAGCCGGACCGTTAATTAATGGATACTTCCTGGAAAGATATTCTTCTGTCTTTGTGCTGGTAGTTTTATTAAGGTGCTTCTCCCATTTTTCCCTAATTGTCAGAATACCAATTCTGATGTCGGCAACAGGTCTGGTAAAGGTAAATGGTAATAACGAATTTCTGGCTTCGCCATCAAACAGAATATAATTCATCTATTTAAATTTTAATAAAATTAAAAAAATAACGCCCCCGATTATTATCGGAGGCGCATCTTTCTATAGAATTTTAAAAAGTCTATTTTTCTTCAGTACCAGGTTTGGTCTGCTTAACCTCAGCTCCCGAAGGGTTTGCCTCTTTTTTAAACTTTTTATATTTGCTCTTAAATTTATCAATTCGACCCGCTGTATCAACCAACTTAGCTTTACCAGTATAGAATGGATGTGATGTCCTTGAGATTTCCAATTTAACCAAAGGATATTCTACACCTTCAACTTCTAAAGTCTCTTTTGTATTTGCTGTAGATTTGGTGATAAATACATCATCATTAGACATATCCTTAAATGCTACCAGTCTGTAATTATCGGGATGTATACCTTTTCTCATTTTATATTCTTTTAAACTTCTCAATTTTCAGCCTGCAAATTTAATTAATTTTCTCAGAAACAACAATTTTAATTTCCCAAAAATAAAAACTTAAAAATTGTATCTTTAAATGTAACAAAAATTGAACATCAACTACTAACAATATTGAACACTAAATCATAAAAAAATGGAAGATAATCAGCCTAAAACCGGAAAATTTTCATTGAATTACGGATTAATACTTGGAGCCATTGGAGTTGTATTTGGTATTATGCTTTATAGCATGGATGCACATACTTCACAGGATCCTAGCAATACAGCTATTAGCATAGTGATTATGGTAGTTGTGATTATTTGGGGTATTTTTAGTTACAGAAAGGCCAATAACGGTTTTCTCACCCTGGGTGAAGCCTTAAAACTAGGAGCAGGGATAGCTTTGGTATCCGGGATTATTACGGTTATTTATACCTTGTTTATGGTTAATGTCCTGGATACGGAGTTTGCCATAAAAATAGCAGAAGGACAAAAAGCAGCCAATGAGGCGGCCGGAGCACTATCAGATGCCCAGATACAACAACAATACGATGGAACCATAAATTTTTTCTGGATAACCTATCCTTTCATTTTAATTTTTAATATTATCGCCGGTTTGATAATCGGACTTATAGGGGGATTAATACTGAAAAAAGCAAAACCAGATTATTAATTATTAAAAATTGTACTTTTGGAAGGAATTTCCCTTAGAACTCAATGAACCTATCTATAGTAATTCCTTTACTTAACGAAGAAGAGTCTTTAGATGAGCTCCATTCCTGGATTGCAGAGGTCATGCAATCCAGCCAATTTTCATATGAAATCCTGTTTATTGACGATGGCAGTACAGACCATTCATGGAATGTAATTGAACAGTTGGTTCAAAAAGATGAACACGTTAAAGGCATACGATTTCATAAGAATTTTGGTAAATCTCAGGCACTTCATGCGGGATTTAAATTAGCCCAGGGTGATGTGATTATCACCATGGATGCAGATTTACAGGACAATCCGGAGGAAATACCCGAACTTTATAACCTTATTACGCAGGAAGGTTTTGATCTGGTTTCGGGCTGGAAGAAAAAGAGATATGATTCCCTCTTCACCAAAAATATTCCTTCCAAGCTTTTTAATTGGGCCGCTAGAATTACATCACAGGTAAAATTACATGATTTTAATTGTGGGTTAAAAGCATTCAGGAGTGATGTTGTTAAAAATATTGAAGTCTCAGGAGAAATGCATCGATACATACCGGTTTTGGCTAAAAATGCAGGTTATTCAAAAATAGGTGAAAAAGTGGTCCAACATCAGGCCCGCAAATACGGTAAGACAAAATTTGGAGCAGAACGATTTATCAATGGGTTGTTAGATTTAATAACTATATGGTTTGTTTCCAAGTTTGGCAAACGCCCAATGCATTTGTTTGGCGCATTAGGTGTACTTATGTTTTTTATAGGTTTTGGATTTGCTCTTTATCTTGGAATTGATAAACTGTTTATTAACCCTTTTGGGCGATTGCTGTCTGAGCGGCCACAATTTTATGTTTCACTTACTTCAATGATTATTGGAACACAGTTTTTTCTTGCAGGTTTTCTGGGAGAAATTATGGTTAGATCGAGAACTAACGTGCAACGTTATACCATTTCCGAAGAAATAAATCTTTCAACACCTTAAAACGGATATTCTTCGTAATTTTGAATTTCCAATCGAAAATTCCATACCTATGGACGACATTCTTTCCAATGCCAAAGCATGGCAATCTGATTTTTTTGATCCCGCAGTCAAAAAAGAAATTCAGGATCTCATAACCAATGATCCTGAAGAACTAAAGGACAGATTTTATAAAAACATGGAATTTGGTACCGGGGGTATGAGAGGTGTCATGGGGATTGGTACCAATAGGATAAATAAATATACTTTAGGTAAAAGTACTCAGGGACTCAGCAACTATCTGAAAGCACTCTTTCCCGATAAAAATTTAAAAGTCGTAATTGCATATGACTGCAGACATAACAGTGATACCCTTGCCAGGACTGTTGCCAATGTTTTTTCTGCCAACGGAATAAAGGTGTATCTCTTCTCACAATTGCGCACAACCCCTGAACTTTCCTTTGCGGTAAGATATCTGGACTGCAATGCCGGCATAGTCCTGACAGCTTCACACAATCCACCTGAATACAACGGATACAAGGTTTATTGGTCTGATGGCGGGCAAATCGTTCCTCCACAGGATAATGAAATCATCGAAGAAATAAATAGGCTGAACTACGAAGAAATTAATTTTAATTCCAATCCCGGCCTGATTGAATTAATAGATACCCAGGTAGATGAGGCCTTTATTCAGGCATCTGTGGATAATGGCAGCTTTGGCGCAAAGGGGAAGGACAATTTTAAAATTGTATTTACTTCACTGCATGGAACATCAATTACCGTAATTCCGGAAGTTCTTAAACGTGCAGGTTACAGGAATGTTACTATTATAGAAGAACAGGCCGTTCCGGACGGGAATTTCCCCACGGTTAAATCGCCCAACCCTGAAGAACCAGAGGCTCTTAACCTGGCCCTAAAAAAAGCAGAAGAAATTGGAGCTGATATGGTTGTAGGCACAGATCCGGATAGCGATAGACTAGGCATTGCGGTACGAAACCTTGAAGGTAAAATGGAATTGTTGAACGGTAATCAAACCATGCTTCTGATGACTAAATTTTTATTGGATCAGAGGAAAAAACAGGGATTTAAAGGAAATGAGTTTATAGCTACCACCATTGTTTCTACCCCTATGATGGAGGAAATGGCCAAAAACTATGGGGTGGAATGCAAAACGGCATTAACGGGGTTTAAATGGATTGCCAAGATGATCAAAGATTATCCCGAACAACATTTTATAGGCGGTGGAGAAGAAAGTTTTGGTTATATGGTCGGTGATTTTGTCAGAGACAAGGACGCGGTTACGTCCACTTTACTGGCCTGTGAAATAGGGTCTGAAGCCAAAGCCAATGGCAGTTCTTTTTATGAACAATTAATTGATTGTTATGTTAGTTACGGATTCTTTAAGGAAAAATTGATTTCAATTACCAAAAAAGGTATGAGCGGTGCAGAAGAGATCAGTAAGATGATGATTGACTTTAAAGAGAATCCTGTAAAGTCTATTGGAGGCTCAAAAGTGATAATCGTGGACGACTATAACACCTCAACGTCGAAAAACCTGGTAAACGGAGAGGTAAATCACATAGAAATACCAAAATCTAATGTTTTAATATATACCGCTGAAGATGGCACCAGAATGGCAGCCAGACCCAGTGGGACAGAACCAAAAATTAAATTTTACTTTAGTATAAATACCAAACTTGATTCCCCTGAAAATTTTAAAAAAGTAGATAAGGAACTGGATGTGCGAATAGAAAGGATTCTTACAGAACTGAAACTTCATTAATGGAATATTTCAAAAAAATCCTGCGTTTTGCCTACCCGTATCGCAGGTACGGATTCTTAAATATCTTCTTTAATTTGCTATATGCACTTTTTAGTGCTCTTTCCTTTGCCGCACTGATCCCCATGCTGGACGTGCTTTTCGATAAAACAAAAAAAGTGTTTCAGGCACCTGAATATACAGGATTTGGAAACTTAAAGGATTATCTGAAGGAATATTTAAACTATAGGTTGACGGCTTATTCTGGGGAAGATGAAATGAATGCTTTGATCCTGGTTATCGGATTGGTGCTGTTCCTATTTCTCCTGAAGAATTTATTTAATTATCTGGCCATGTATTTTATTACCTTTTTAAGGAATGGTGTCCTGAAAGATGTAAGAAACAGTATGTACCAAAAAATTGTGGACCTTCCCCTCTCTTATTATTCCGAGAAAAAGAAGGGCGATGTTATGGCGAGAATTTCGTCAGATGTTCTTGAAATACAATATTCTTTTCTTTCCATCCTGGAGTTAATCGTCAGAGAACCGTTAACTATCTTTTTCACCATTAGCATCATGTTTATGATAAGCGTAAAGCTTACGCTATTTGTTTTTATTTTTATTCCAATTGCGGGTATGATAATTTCCCAAATTGGAAAATCCCTCAAAAAGAGTTCAGATAAGGTGCAGGAAGAACAGGGTGAATTCCTTTCTGTCGTGGAAGAAACTTTGGCAGGACTCCGGGTGATAAAGGCATTTAATGCTGAATCCAGGTTCTACGGGACGTTTAAAAATTCTACGGAACGCTTTTTTAAATACTCCAACAAATTACTAAACAGACAAAATCTGGCTTCACCAACCGGGGAATTTTTAGGAATCCTGGTAATAGGGGTCCTTTTATGGTTTGGAGGAAAAATGGTGTTGATAGATCAAACTCTTGGGGCATCAGAATTTATTGCCTATATGGGTTTGGCGTACAATATACTTACTCCCGCCAAACAAATCAGCAAAGCATCATATGGGGTTAAAAAAGGTAATGCAGCTGCAGAGCGAATTTTAGAAATTCTTGAAACAAAAAACCCAATTGTTGAGAAAAAAGATGCCCTGGTAAAAACTGATTTTAATACTGGGGTCACGCTGGAAAATGTTGCTTTCAAATATGAGGATGAATACATTTTGGAGAATTTCAATCTCAATGTTCCAAAGGGAAGTACAGTTGCTTTGGTAGGCCAGTCTGGCAGCGGTAAAAGCACAATTGCCAACCTGGTCACCCGATTTTATGACATCAATGAAGGTGAAATAAAAATAGATAATACGAATATTAAAGATATCACTAAAAAATCACTTAGAAATCTTATAGGGCTGGTTACACAGGACTCTATTCTCTTTAATGATACAGTAAAGAACAATATAGGTCTGGGAAAGGAAAATGCAAGCATTGAAGAAATTGAGGCTGCGGCTAAGGTTGCTAACGCGCATGACTTTATAATGGAATTGCCTCAGGGCTATGAAACTAATATTGGCGATAGCGGGAATAAACTAAGCGGTGGTCAGAAACAGCGACTATCCATTGCAAGGGCCGTTTTAAAGAACCCGCCTTTAATGATCATGGATGAAGCCACTTCGGCTCTGGATACTGAAAGTGAACGACTGGTGCAGGATGCTCTCGAAAAAATGATGCGCAACCGCACTTCTATTGTTATTGCGCATAGATTGTCAACCATACAAAATGCAGATACCATTGTAGTCCTGCAGAAAGGTAAGATTGTGGAACAGGGTTCCCATAAAGAATTGCTGGAAACAAGCGGGGTATACAAAAACCTGGTAAATATGCAATCTTTGGGTGTAATCTAAATTTAAGGTGCAATTAAACCTTTTACATTCAATGCAGTCTTAAACCAATAACAAGTTTGCCTTGATAGCCGAAAAGACCTTAATTGAAAATTTAAAGCAGAAAGACTCCCAGGCCAAGGCATTTGAGGTGCTTATTAATACTTACAAAGAACGACTTTACTGGCATATAAGAAGAATTGTGCTCGATCACAACGACACTGATGATGTACTGCAGAATACATTTATTAAGATTTTTAGGAACATTGGTGGCTTCAAAGGTAATAGTAAGTTATATTCCTGGATGTATAGAATTGCAACCAATGAGGCACTTACATTCCTTAAGGTAAAGTCCCAAAAATTGGGAGTCAGTTATGATGAACTACAGGAACGAATGGCAAATAATTTACAGGCCGATGTATATTTTGAAGGTGATGAAATACAATTGAAGTTGCAAAAGGCTATTGCACTATTGCCAGAAAAGCAGAAATTGGTTTTTAATATGAAGTATTTTGAAGAATTGAAGTATAAGGAAATATCGGAGATACTGGAAACCTCAGTAGGTGGTCTGAAAGCTACTTATCATTTGGCTGTTAAGAAAATTGAAGCAAGTTTAAAACAAGAACAATAAAAGTAATGATAATATTTCAGTGGTTTATGAGTAAGGAGAAGAACATATCGGGAATTAAACCATTTATGACATTAAGAGTCATATTCAAAGGATGAGTGAAAAAAGTAAAAATAGCGGATTTAGGACCCCAAAGGGGTATTTTGAACATCTTACTGATGATCTTTTAGACAACATGTCTAAAGAAACTTCAAGTCTTCCCAAAAAGGATGGATTTAAAGCTCCTGAAGGCTATTTTGATAATCTGGATAAAAAGATATTAAAGAATGTAACTGAAAAGGAATCAAAAGTAATAAGGCTCAAATCCTATAGCAGATACTTTTTAGCAGCAGCCTCCGTTGCCGCAATCCTGATATTGGTTCTAAACATTCAACAGAAGGGTAAAAGTAGTTTTACTTTTGATGATCTGGCCAGTACGGACATTGAAAATTACCTTGAAGAAAACGAACCGGGACTCAGCAGTTACGAACTGGCGGAAGTATTGCTAACTGAGAAGTTGGTAGTAAATGATATCCTGAATATTGAACTCGATGATGAGAACATCATTGATTACCTTGAGGACAACATTGACGATATTGATGAATTAAATTTAGAGATCGATGAATAAATTCGGCAAAATATGGGTATTTGCTATGCTGTTTTTAACGGTTACAATAGCGGCGGGACAGGGCAGGCCTGGAATGGACAAAATTAAATCGCTAAAAGTAGCATTTATAACGGAAAGGGTAGATCTTACCAGCAAAGAGGCCGCAATGTTTTGGCCCGTTTATAATGAGCATGAGGAAGCACTGTCTCAAATTCGCAGAAAGGAACGGGTGGAAATAAGAAGTAAAATGGACGATTTTGAAAACTTAAGTGAGGATGAGGCCGATAAACTCTTAGATCAGCTAATTGAGCTGGAGAAGGAAAAACAAGAACTTAATACATTGTTCTTGTCGAACATTCGCAGCGTTATTTCGCCTAAGAAAACCCTGCTCTTAATTAAAGCCGAGGAAGATTTTAAGAAACGGTTGTTGAGACAAATTCAGCAAAGGAGGCAAGGAGGCAGATAATTAAATGGAGTTTTTTATAAGAAAAAGGGGCGTAATCTATAAGCGTAAATATATAGTTGGTGTGATTAGGGTTGGATTACCACAAGAAGTCATTGTGTAATTGGTCATTTAAGAGGAAAGTTTTTATAATTCCCCTTTTTATTTAAATATGAGTTTTGCTATTCGATTTTTTCCTGCGGCATAGGCCACGGAATCATTCAGGAATCTAATAGTGTAGAATCCTTCATCTGAAAGTGCCTTCCAATTCATCCCCATATCATTGGAATATGAAATACCTGTAAACCCCAGAGCCACTATCTCTTTGCCATCTGAATTGGGAACAAATCGAATACAACTCTTGTATCCGGGTTCTTCATTTTCTGCAAGTAGTTGCCAATTTTTACCACCATCCCGGGTTATCGCCTTATTAGCCGAACGATTATCAGGATCTGTATAATCTCCACCAATGGCAATTCCCAACAAATTGTCGTAAAAATCCATAGAATAAATACCTTGCGTAGGTTTATTCCTGAGAATGGGAGTTTGCACAACATTCCATGAAAACCCTTTGTCATCAGTATACAATACACGTCCTTTTGTGGTTCCAACCCAGGCGTTATTTCCATGAATGACAATATTCGTATTACTTGCTGCAAAAGCACCCTCCCCATCCATCGATTCGGGTAATTGGTTACAAGAAAGTTTATTCCAGCTATAGCCACCATCCCGGGTTATAATAATAGAAAGGCAACCTCCCCTACTATCCCCTATTGCTAAACCCTCTTTATCATTCCAAAAAGCCATGGCATCATAAAAAACATTCTCCCCTTCTTCCGTGTAAACCAATTCCATCCTGCCCTGGTTTCCTGTTTTATATAGCAAGGCAGGGGTTGCCACAGAGAGCATAAAAAAATCAGAAGAGGTATGTGCTATTGCCCGAAATTCGGGAAGAATACTGTCATATTTCTGAATATTGGTCCTTACAGCGCTTGTTTGCAGGTCAATTGAGCCAAAAACAGCTTTATTAGCGGCGAAGCCTAAACTGCCATTCATAAGCTCAATTGCACGTATACTCAAGGAATCTTCATAAATAACTTCAATTTCTACCTCCGAAAAACCGGGTCTTCGAATCGTAGAATTACAGGAAAATAATAAAACAAAAAATACGGTAAAAATTATATAGCGCATGTGTAAATGTAGGAATAAAACCGGTTTTTTGCAGAGAGATAAATGCTAATATCTGTCTGCTTTGTATCTAATATGCAAAAATTGTAATGGTACTTACTAATTGCACTATTATTGAAAAATCATATTTCCCTACAAAGGTTTATTTGACAGGCTATAAATTAAAAGCAATACCTTTGCTTCCTAAATTTTTTAGATGCGATTACATAGAAATTTGGTGTTTGCAGTGGTAGATGCACTCAACCATATATTTAACGAAGGGGAATATGCCGACAAGGTGGTGGAAAAAACTTTGAAGTATGACAAGCGATGGGGCTCCAGAGACAGGGGTTTTATTGCTGAAACCACTTATGACATTGTTCGCTGGAAAAGACTATATTCAGAGATTGCCGAAGTAGCTGCTCCTTATTCAAGACCAAACTTATTCAGGCTATTTGCGGTATGGGCAGTACTCAGGGGTATTCAATTACCAGATTGGAAACAGATAGAACCAACCCCTTCCAGACGAATTAAAGGAAAATTCGATGAGCTGTCCAAAATCAGAAAATACAGAGAATCTGTTCCGGACTGGATCGATGAATTAGGTGTAAATTCCCTGGGGGAGGACTTATGGACAAAGGAAATTGCCGCGCTAAATGAACAGGCCCATGTAATTCTTAGAACCAATACTCTTAAAACAACTAAAAATGACCTGAAAAAAGTTTTGTTGGAAGAAGGTATTGAAACAGAAACTATAGAAGGATATCCGGATGCCTTGAAGTTAAAAGAGCGTACAAATGTTTTTAAAACCAAGGCCTTTTCAAATGGACTTTTTGAAGTTCAGGATGCATCATCGCAGTTGGTTGGATATTTTGCGGAAGTGGAACCCGGGTTACGGGTAATTGATGCCTGCGCAGGAGCAGGCGGTAAAACCTTGCATTTAGCAGCTCTTATGGAAAATAAAGGGCAGCTTATTGCACTTGATATATATGAGAATAAACTAAAAGAACTCAAAAGAAGGGCAAAAAGAGATGGTGCCCATAATGTGGAAACAAGGGCAATTACCAATACCAAAGTCTACAAAAAATTATATGGAAGTGCAGATAGGGTACTTATAGATGCTCCATGTACAGGTTTGGGTGTTCTGAAGCGCAATCCGGATGCCAAGTGGAAATTGCAGCCTGAATTTCTGGAAAAAATTACGAAGTCACAACAGGAAATACTGAAAAATTACAGTAAAATGGTAAGAGAAGGTGGCAAACTTATTTATGTTACCTGTTCCATTTTACCGCAGGAAAATTCAGAACAGCTAAAACAATTTTTGGCTTCTGAGGAAGGTAGAGTTTTCTCTTTGGAAAAGGAGGTGAATATTTATGCCTCAGAAAGTGGGTTTGATGGATTTTATATGGCGCGAATGATACGGAAGTAATGAACAATTCTATTTGAAAACTCTTGACTTTTCTCTAAAAAAAACCCATATTAATAACGTAAATTTGTGCTTTCATAATCCTAATATGTAAGACATTCCATGATTCATTTCTTTGGAGACCTCGACACTAAAGTTTTTGCGGTACAATCTGAGCACGAATTTTCAACAAGTGACATTGAGAAACTTAGTTGGTTATTTGGAAACCAACCAAAAATTAATGTGGCGTCTATAGACGCCTTTTTTGTTGGACCCCGGGCAGCAATGATTACTCCCTGGAGTACGAATGCGACGGAAATAACCCAAAACATGGGTGTTTCCGGGATAGTAAGAATAGAAGAATTTTTCCCCGTGGAAGAAAACTTTAAGGGTTTTGATCCAATGCTATCCCAAAAGTACAACGAGTTAAATCAGTTGATCTACAACATTGAAGTGGAACCTCATCCTATTCTTGACATTGAGAATATTTCGGAATACAATAAAGAAGAGGGTTTGGCCCTGAATGAGGACGAAATAGAATATCTTGAAGGCTTGTCAAAAAAAATAGGGAGGAAATTGACAGATTCTGAAGTCTTTGGCTTCAGTCAGGTAAATTCCGAACATTGCAGGCACAAAATCTTTAACGGCACTTTTATAATTGACGGTAAAGAAATGCCTTCCTCACTTTTCAAATTAATAAAAAAAACTGCTCAGGAAAATCCTAATAAAATTGTATCGGCATATAAGGACAATGTAGCATTCGTAAAAGGTCCGAAAGTGGTGCAATTCGCACCAAAAACCTCGGACAAGCCTGATTATTACGAAGAGAGTGAGTTTGAATCCGTCATTTCACTCAAAGCAGAAACCCACAATTTCCCAACCACTGTAGAGCCGTTTAATGGTGCAGCTACAGGTTCAGGAGGTGAGATACGAGATCGCCTTGCTGGTGGTAAAGGTTCATTACCCATAGCGGGAACAGCTGTGTATATGACCTCTTATTCACGTTTGGAAAAAAACAGACCCTGGGAGAATGGAATGTTGGAAAGACCATGGTTATACCAGACCCCCATGGATATTCTTATCAAAGCCTCAAATGGTGCTTCTGATTTTGGAAATAAATTTGGCCAGCCTTTAATCTCAGGATCTTTACTGACCTTTGAACACGAAGAACACTCCAGAAAATTAGGATATGACAAGGTCATTATGCTTGCCGGTGGTATTGGTTATGGAAAGGCAGACCAGGCACTCAAAGGAATTCCTGAAAAAGGAGATAAGATAGTTATTCTTGGGGGGGACAATTACAGAATAGGGATGGGTGGCGCTGCTGTTTCAAGTGCGGATACGGGTGAATTTAGTTCGGCTATAGAATTAAACGCAGTACAACGCTCCAACCCTGAAATGCAAAAACGTGCAGCCAATGCTATACGTGGTTTGGTAGAAAGTAAAGAGAATCCTATAATTTCTATTCATGATCACGGTGCCGGGGGCCATCTAAACTGCTTATCAGAATTAGTGGAAGAGACAGGCGGCAAAATTGATCTGGATAAGCTCCCCATTGGTGACCCTACACTTTCAGCCAAGGAAATTATCGGAAATGAATCTCAGGAACGTATGGGGTTGGTCATTAGTGCTGAAAATATGGGTTTATTGCACAGAATTGCTGATCGGGAACGCTCGCCCATATATGATGTTGGTGACGTTACAGGAGATAATCGATTCACATTTGAATCCAAATCAAAAGGAATCAAACCAATGGACCTTGAACTTTCCGATATGTTTGGCAGTTCTCCAAAAACAGTCATGGATGATATTACAGTCGACAGGAAATATCAGGAAGCATCTTATAAACCTGAGCTTTTTCACGACTACCTTGAGCAAGTCCTTCAGCTCGAAGCCGTTGGCTGTAAGGATTGGTTAACAAATAAAGTAGACAGATGTGTTGGCGGCAGGGTTGCCAAACAGCAATGTACCGGTCCTTTGCAGTTACCTCTGAATAATTGTGGGGTTATGGCCATGGATTTTAAAGGTAAGGAAGGTATTGCAACTTCCATTGGCCATTCGCCAATTAGCTCATTAATTGATCCGGTAGCAGGGAGCAGGAATAGTATTGTGGAGTCCCTCACAAATATTGTTTGGGCACCACTGAAAGACAGTTTAACCTCCGTTGCACTTTCGGCTAATTGGATGTGGCCATGCAGGAACGAAGGAGAAGATGCCAGGTTATATGAAGCCGTAAAGGCAGTATCCGACTTTGCAATTGAACTTGGGATCAATGTCCCCACTGGCAAGGATTCCTTGTCCATGAAGCAAAAATACAAGGAAGCAGAAGTCATAGCACCCGGAACGGTAATCATTTCAGCAGCGGCTAATTGCAGCGATATTACAAAAGTGGTAGAGCCTGTATTTATTAGAAATTCCGGAAGTATTTATTATATTAATATCTCCCAGGACAATTTTGAGTTAGGTGGTTCATCTTTTGCCCAAATCCTGAATAAAGTTGGAGACAAAGCTCCGACGATCAAAGAAGCTTCCTATGTAATTACTGCTTTTAACACGATTCAGGAGCTGATTACGGATGGGAAGATTGTGGCGGGTCATGACGTAGCTTCCGGAGGATTGATCACCACGCTTTTGGAAATGTGCTTTTCCGATATTGATTTGGGTGCTTCATTGGATCTTACAGAATTGGGAGAAAAAGACACCATTAAATTACTTTATTCCGAAAATTGTGCGCTGGTTTTTCAATCTTTAGATGACTCCGTGGAAATAAAAATGCAGCAGGCAGGTCTCAATTACAAGAAAATAGGTAAAGTCACCACAAAACCTGAATTAAAAATAACAAATCAAGATATAACATTAACCCTGAATATCAACAGTTTACGTGATGTCTGGTATAAAACTTCCTATCTCCTGGACGACAGGCAAACATCTAACAACCTTGCTAAATCCAGATATCAGAATTACAAGAAACAGCCTTTGAATTTTAACTTCCCTGATAGTTTTCAAAATCATCGTCCTGAAAGAAATGGAGAAAATATTAAACGCCCGAAGGCGGCAATTTTAAGGGAAAAAGGAAGTAATTCTGAACGTGAAATGGCCAATGCTATGTACCTTGCCGGATTTGATGTCAAAGATGTGCACATGACAGATCTTATTTCAGGGAGGGAAACGCTGGAAGATATTCAATTTATTGGAGCAGTTGGCGGATTCTCCAATTCAGACGTTTTGGGGAGTGCCAAAGGATGGGCAGGCGCGTTTAAATACAATGAAAAGGCAAGGCACTCGCTTCTGAAATTCTTCAACCGGTCCGACACTTTATCTGTGGGGATTTGTAACGGATGCCAGCTTTTTATGGAATTGGAATTAGTAAACCCTGATCATGAACATCATGGAAAAATGACTTTTAACGATTCACATAAGCATGAGAGCAGTTTTACCTCTGTAAGAATTGAAAAAAACAATTCAGTAATGCTGGCGTCACTCTCCGGCACAACCCTTGGGGTTTGGATATCGCATGGTGAAGGGAAATTTAGTTTACCACTCTCAGAGGACAATTATAAAATAGTGGCCAAGTATGGTTACGAAGATTATCCTGCTAATCCAAATGGAAGCGATTATAATACGGCAATGATGTGCGATAAAACGGGCAGGCATTTAGTAACCATGCCGCATATAGAACGCTCTATTTTTCCATGGAACTGGGCATATTACCCGGAGGAAAGAAAGGATGATATATCTCCATGGCTGGAGGCCTTTGTCAACGCCAGAAAATGGATTGAAAAACACAACTAATCTTGAAAATTCGAAAGGCTACCCAAGAGGATCTACCACAAATTGTTCAGCTTCTGGCCAATGACGAACTAGATCGTCTGCGGGAAGATTTTCGCGAACCTCTTCCGAAAAAGTATCTTAATGCATTTCAGAAGATTACTAAAGACCAAAACCAGGAATTGGTTGTCTTACTAAACGACTCAGGTTTGGTAATTGGTACTTTGCAATTTGCTTAATTCAATACCTGACCTATCAGGGAGGAATAAGAGCGCAGATTGAGGCAGTAAGGGTACATGAGAGATACAGAAATAAAGGAATTGGGGCGGTCCTCATAAAATGGGCCATAGGCCGTGCTAAATTCAAAGGAGCTCATGTGGTGCAGCTTACAACTGATAAAAAAAGAGATGCAGCCCTTAAGTTTTATGAAAAATCAGGGTTTATTGCCTCTCATGAAGGAATGAAGCTGCATTTGAAATAATTAACTGGCCTGTAATTTTAGTCTGAATATCATCAGATTATTTTTTCTTGTCATATTATAGAAATTTAAAGCCTTTTTTTAGTAATCCCGTTTTATAATACCATTCCCTTTTCTTATTTTGCAATTACCTTTCAGAAACTTAGTATGCAAAATATAACCCGTCTTTTTGATTTCCCTTATTATCAATTAGAGAAATTTAACCTTGAAAATTCCATTAATACCAAATATGACGGAAAATGGGTTTCCACTTCTACCAAGGAATATATTGATAAAGCGAATGCCGTAAGCAGGGCTTTAGTGCGTTTAGGTGTAAAACCCAATGATAAAATTGCACTGATTTCCATGACTAACAGAACGGAATGGAATATAATGGACATTGGGATACTGCAGTTGGGTGCCCAAAACGTACCCATATACCCAACCATTTCGGAAGAAGATTATGCCTATGTTCTTAATCATTCAGAATGTGTTTATTGTTTTGTGTCCTGCAGGGAAGTCCTGGATAAAGTTAAAGCTGTAAAGGATAGTGTTCCTTCCTTAAAGGATATATATTCATTTGATGAACTATCGGGTTGCAGGAACTGGAAAGAAATATTAAAACTCGGAGAAGATGAGTCTAACCAGGTGGAAGTGGAGAAGCTTAAAGATTCGGTAAAACCCAATGACCTGGCCACATTAATTTACACTTCAGGGACTACTGGCAGACCCAAAGGAGTAATGTTATCGCATGAGAATATAGTGAGTAATGCATTGGAAAGTTCCGAGAGATTACCTATTGCAGACGGCTCAACTAGAGCGCTTAGTTTCTTGCCGGTTTGCCACATTTATGAACGGATGCTGATGTATTTGTATCAGTATAGAAGTGTTTCTATTTACTTTGCGGAATCCCTGGATACCATTAGTGAAAATTTAAAAGAGGTGGAACCTCATGTTATGACAGCTGTGCCCAGACTTATAGAAAAGGTATATGATAAGATAATTGCCAAAGGCGCCAGCCTTGCGGGCATTAAGAAGTACTTGTTTTTTTGGGCAGTGAAAGTAGGGCTTAGATATGAGCCTTATGGCCAAAACGGATGGTGGTATGAACAGCAACTCAAATTGGCCCGTAAGTTAATTTTTAGTAAATGGAAAGCCGGTCTTGGGGGTAATCTCGACCTTATTGCCTCGGGAAGTGCGGCTTTGCAGCCCAGATTAGCAAGAATTTTCAATGCTGCTGAAATGGGTCTAATGGAAGGATATGGGCTTACGGAAACCTCCCCTGTCGTTTCAGTAAATGATATGCGGAATAACGGTTTTAAGATTGGAACAGTTGGCAAACCCATAGGGCGTACACAAGTAAAGATTGAAGCAGATGGCGAGATCTGCATAAAAGGGCCGCAGGTTATGATGGGCTACTACAGGGATGCCAAGATGAGTGCCGAAGTATTAAAAGACGGGTTTTTTCATACAGGAGATATCGGTGAACTTGATGCTGATGGTTTCCTAAGGATTACAGACAGAAAGAAAGAAATGTTTAAAACCTCAGGGGGAAAATATGTTGCGCCGCAGTTATTGGAAAACAGATTTAAACAATCCCGGTTTATTGAACAAATTATGGTTGTTGGTGATGGTGAGAAAATGCCCGCTGCCCTTATACAACCCAATTTTGAATTTTTAAGGGAATGGGGTGTCAGACATAAAGTTACCTTAGGAGCCAATTCGGAAATTGTGATAAACCCAAAGGTTTTGGCGAGATTTCAGGAAGAAGTAGATCATGCCAATGAAAAATTTGCCAAATGGGAAAAAATTAAACAGTTTAGATTAACTCCCGATATTTGGAGTGTTGACCAGGGACACCTCACCCCTACTATGAAACTTCGTCGCAAAATGATTAAAGAAAAGTACATTGACCTCTACAATCAAATATATGGGCATTAGGTTTTAGTTAATTTCCATATGGGTAATTAGTCGACTTATTTAAAGCACAATTCTTTATAAAATCAACTGGCTATTCTTCATAATTTATTATGCATGCATAATAAATTTTTATATCTTTGGGTACTATTAAAGATTTAATGAAGGATATAACCATAGATTATGTTTTGCGTGCCACCTGGCAGTCAGTTGCAAAAATGTATAATGAAGAAGCTAAAACTTTTGGCACCACTATGGCTGTTGGTTTTACATTATTAAGTATTGATCCCAAAACCGGCACCCCCTCAACTGCCCTTGGCCCTAAAATGGGCATGGAAGCTACAAGTTTGTCACGGATACTTAAAAGTATGGAGGAAAAAGGTTTGATAATCCGTAAGCCCAACCCTGAGGATGGTCGAGGAGTTTTAATTCATCTGACTCCTTTTGGCCTTGAAAAACGCATAGATTCCAAAGATGTAGTTCTGAGGTTTAATGAGGTAGTCAGGGAGAATGTAAGTGACACGCAGTTGAATAACTTTTTTGAGGTTGCGGATACTATAAACAGCCTAATTACGGAGAAAAAAATATATAGCAGGAAAACAAAATTAAATAATAACCATCAATGAATAAGCACATTAAAAAGGTAGCTGTAGTAGGTTCCGGTATAATGGGTAGCGGAATTGCCTGTCACTTTGCAAATATTGGAGTTGAAGTCCTATTACTTGATATTGTTCCAAAAGACCTTAATGAAAAGGAAAAGTCAAAAGGACTACAACTTAATGACAAAACTGTTAGAAATAGAATCGTCAATGATTCTCTGGCAGTTGCTTTAAAATCAAAACCATCTCCCATTTATCATTCAAGTTTTGCCGGCAGAATTAGCACCGGCAATCTCGAAGATGATATTGCCAAAATAAGCGAGGCGGATTGGATAATTGAAGTAGTTGTAGAGCGACTGGATATTAAAAAAATGGTATTTGAAAAGCTGGAAAAATATCGAAGTCCCGGGACTATAATAACATCCAATACTTCAGGTATTCCCATAAAATTTATGAGCGAAGGCAGAAGCGATGATTTCCAGGAACATTTTTGCGGTACTCACTTTTTCAATCCCGCGCGGTATCTAAAACTTTTTGAAATAATTCCGGGGCCAAAAACAAAACAATCGGTACTGGACTTTTTAAATGGCTATGGCGAAAAGTTTCTGGGTAAAACTTCAGTAATAGCTAAGGATACCCCCGCTTTTATAGGTAATAGAATTGGCATCTTTAGCATTCAGAGCTTATTTCACATGGTCAATGAATTAGGGCTCACTGTAGAAGAAGTAGATAAGCTTACCGGTCCCGTAATTGGAAGACCAAAATCTGCCACTTTTAGAACAGTGGATGTTGTAGGGTTAGATACCTTGATACATGTAGCAAACGGGATCTATGAAAACTGTAAGGAAGATGAAAGACATGAATTATTTCAGTTACCGGAATTTATACGGACCATGTCAGAGAACAAATGGTTTGGCAGCAAAACAGGTCAGGGCTTCTATAAAAAGACAACATCTAAAGACGGAAAAAGTGAAATTCTCACTCTGGATTTGGACACAATGGATTACAGGTCCAAAAAGAGAGCTGATTTCGCCACTCTGGAAAACACCAAACCAATAGATAAAGTTATAGATCGTTTCAAAGTTTTAGTAAATGGCAAGGATAAAGCCGGTGTCTTTTACCGAAAAAGTTTTGCAGCACTATTTGCTTATGTTTCACACCGTATCCCTGAAATAACAGATGAATTATATAAAATTGATGATGCCATGAAAGCCGGTTTTGGCTGGGAACATGGTCCTTTTCAGATCTGGGATGCCATTGGCCTGGAAAGAGGTTTAGCATTGATTACAGAAGAAGGTTTTAGTCCGGCAGGCTGGGTTCAGGAACTTAAGGAATCAGGTGTATCTTCATTCTACAGCGTAAAGGAAGGAGCTACCTATTTTTATGATATTCCAAAAAAGAAAATGGCCAAAGTACCCGGCCAGGATTCCTTTATCATTTTAGATAATATTAGAAAATCGAATGAAGTATTTAAAAATAGTGGTGTTGTTATTGAGGATCTGGGTGACGGAATATTAAATGTAGAATTCCAGTCTAAAATGAATACGATTGGAGGAGATGTTTTAGCTGGTTTAAACAAGGCAATAGATCTCGCTGAACAGGATTTTCAGGGGCTTGTTGTAGGCAACCAGGCAGCAAACTTTTCTGTGGGCGCCAATATAGGAATGATATTCATGATGGCCGTAGAACAGGAGTACGATGAATTAAATATGGCTGTCAAATTATTTCAGGACACTATGATGCGCATGCGCTATTCTTCTATCCCCACGGTCTCAGCTCCACATGGAATGTGCCTGGGAGGTGGCTGTGAATTATCACTGCATGCAGATAAAGTTGTTGCAGCAGCAGAAACTTATATCGGATTGGTGGAATTTGGCGTTGGGGTCATCCCGGGAGGCGGTGGTTCCAAGGAAATGGCATTAAGGGCTTCTGACATATTCAGAAAGAATGATGTGGAATTAAATGTATTACAGGAATATTTTCTGACTATTGGAATGGCCAAAGTGTCTACTTCAGCATATGAGGCATATGACTTAGGAATACTCCAGAAAGGCAAGGACATTGTCGTTGTTAACAAGGACAGGCAAATAGCAACAGCCAAGTCGCATGCTAAACTTTTAGCGGAAGGAGGATATACCCAACCTATAAAAAGAAAAGATGTAAAGGTTTTGGGAAAACAGGCTTTGGGTATGTTCCTGGTAGGGACTGATTCTATGGAAGCAGGGCATTACATTAGCGCGCACGATAAAAAAATTGCCGACAAACTGGCTTATGTGATGGCAGGAGGAGATTTATCAGAAGCCAGTCTTGTAAGTGAACAATACTTATTGGATTTGGAAAGAGAAGCCTTTTTATCGCTCTGTACGGAGAGAAAAACATTGGAACGAATTCAACACATGTTAAAAACCGGTAAACCACTTAGAAATTAATAAAATGAAAACAGCATATATCGTAAAAGCTTACAGAACAGCAGTTGGAAAAGCACCCAGGGGGCTATTTCGTTTTAAACGACCTGATGAATTGGCGGCAGAAACCATAGCATATATGATGCGTGAGATGCCACAGCTCGATAAAAAAAGAATTGATGACGTGATGGTAGGGAATGCAATGCCAGAAGCAGAACAGGGGCTCAATATGGCCCGCCTGATATCTTTAATGGGATTAGAAATCGATGACGTTCCTGGTGTTACGGTAAACCGTTATTGTGCTTCCGGGCTGGAAACTATTGGTATCGCAACCGCCAAGATTCAGTCCGGTATGGCCGAATGCATCATAGCTGGCGGAGCAGAAAGCATGAGTTACATCCCTATGGGGGGGTATAAACCTACCCCTGATTACGAAACTGCCAAAGAGGGTCATGAAGACTATTACTGGGGGATGGGATTAACCGCAGAAGCTGTTGCCAAACAATTTAAGGTTTCAAGGGAAGATCAGGATGATTTTGCATACAATTCTCACATGAAAGCCCTAAAAGCACAAAAAGAAAATAGGTTTCAGGAACAAATTGTGCCTATAGAAGTGGAACACACTTTTGTCAATTCTTCGGGGAAGAAAGAAACAAATACCTACACTGTAAATAAAGATGAGGGACCAAGAGCAGACACCTCTAAGGAAGTTCTGGCCAAGTTAAGACCGGTATTTGCAGCAGACGGCAGTGTCACTGCCGGTAATTCTTCTCAAATGAGTGATGGTGCTGCGTTTGTAATGGTTATGAGTGAAGAAATGGTTAAGGAATTAAAGTTGGAACCAATAGCCCGTTTGGTAAACTATGCGGCAGCCGGAGTGGAACCCCGCATCATGGGCATAGGTCCGGTAAAGGCCATCCCAAAGGCACTGAAACAAGCAGGGTTAAAACAGGATGCTATTTCATTAATAGAGCTTAATGAAGCTTTTGCGTCGCAATCTCTTGCAGTTATGAGGGAATTGGACCTTAATCAGGAGCTTGTTAATGTAAATGGCGGAGCCATTGCCCTGGGTCATCCCCTGGGTTGTACAGGGGCCAAACTTTCTGTACAATTATTTGATGAAATGCGCAAACGCAATATGAAAGGTAAATACGGGATGGTAACCATGTGCGTAGGAACCGGACAGGGTGCAGCAGGTATTTATGAATTTTTAAATTAATAAAAAATAAAGAAATATAAAATGAGCAGCGATACAATTAACAAAGATATCTTACGCGGTGGTCAGTTTTTGGTTAAAGAAACTAAGTGTGAAGATATTTTTACACTGGAGGATCTCACCGAGGAGCAAAGAATGATGCGTGATAGCACCAAGGAATTTGTAGATCGCGAACTATGGGGGCAATGGGAAAGATTTGAGAAAAAAGATTATGCATATACAGAAGAATGCATGCACAAGGCTGGTGAACTAGGCCTTCTGAGTATTGCCGTTCCTGAAGCTTATGGTGGTTTGGGGATGGGTTTCGTTTCCACAATGTTGGTCTGCGATTATATTTCAGGAGCCACGGGTTCATTTAGTACTGCCTTTGGAGCGCATACCGGAATAGGCACCATGCCCATTACCCTTTACGGCACCGAAGAACAAAAAAAGAAATATGTGCCAAAACTGGCATCAGGTGAATGGCTGGGGGCGTACTGTCTTACAGAACCCGGTGCGGGTTCGGATGCGAATTCCGGAAAAACCAGGGCTGTATTATCTAAAGACGGGAAACATTACCTTATTAGCGGACAGAAAATGTGGATTTCCAATGCCGGATTTTGCAAATTATTTATCGTTTTTGCCAGAATTGAGGACGACAAAAATATTACTGGTTTTATAATTGAAAATGATCCATCAAATGGGATTACCCTTGGAGAAGAAGAAAAAAAATTAGGCATACATTCCTCGTCTACCCGCCAGGTATTTTTTAGTGAGACCAAAGTCCCCGTTGAAAATATGCTCTCCGAGCGCGGAAATGGATTTAAGATTGCCATGAATGCTTTGAATATTGGTAGAATTAAGCTGGCAGCAGCCTGCCTTGAAGCACAAAGGAGGGTACTAGGGGAGGCAGTTAACTATGCCAATGAACGGATTCAATTTAAAACACCTATAATCAATTTCGGAGCTATAAAGGCGAAAATTGCCCAAATGGCAACAAATGCCTATGCCGGTGAATCTGCATCTTACAGGGCCGCAAAGAATATTGAAGATAGGATAGCCATCCGTGTGGCGGAAGGAAATTCCCACCAGGAGGCTGAACTCAAAGGCGTTGAAGAGTATGCCATTGAATGTTCTATTCTCAAAGTGGCGGTTTCAGAAGATGTTCAACAAACAACAGATGAAGGGATACAGATATTTGGCGGGATGGGTTTTAGTGCAGATACCCCAATGGAATCTGCCTGGCGAGATGCCCGTATAGCCCGTATTTATGAGGGAACCAATGAAATAAACCGAATGCTGGCAGTTGGGATGCTCGTAAAAAAAGCAATGAAAGGCCATGTGGATCTTTTAGGTCCTGCCACAAAGGTAGCTGAAGAATTAATGGGAATTCCTTCTTTTGATACTCCGGATTATTCAAGGCTCTTTGCAGAAGAAAACGATATGATCGTGCGCCTGAAGAAGGCATTCCTGATGGTCGCCGGAAGCGCAGTGCAAAAATTTGGTACAGACCTGGAAAAACACCAACAGGTATTACTGGCGGCATCAGATATATTAATAGAAATATATATGGCGGAATCCACCATCCTTAGAACTGAAAAAAATGCCAAGCGATTCGGAGAAGAGAACCAGGCTACGCAAATTGCAATGTCCAGGCTCTATTTATACAATGCAGTGGATATAGTAATTCAGAAGAGGTAAGGAAGCAATAGTTTCTTTTACAGAAGGTGATGAACAACGCATGATGCTTATGGGACTAAAACGATTTACAAAGTACGTTAATCAACCTAATGTCGCAGCACTTCGAACTCAAATTGCAGACAAGGTAGCCGCAGATAATGCCTATACTTTTGATTAAAAATTAAAACCGCTCCATGGAGCGGTTTTTTAATTATTTAAAATATACTTAAATCAACTGAGGCCTAATTCTCAGAACTTAGAAAACCATAGTTCTTAGAATAGCTTAACATCTGCTCTTCAAAACTTGCCGGCTGGACTAAATCAATGGCAATTATCTCCCCCTGGTCGTCAGTTGTCGGGACAAGAACAGGGTTTACAAAGCCACTATAAGGAGCAGACTTAAACTGTTTGTTTCTTTCCAGCACTTCAGCATGTAATGTCTGATCTACTTTTACCCCATATCCTTCAACCAATTCCTGAGCAGCTTCGAAATCACCTTCAGACTTAATCCTTTGTGTTTCGCGCAACAATTGTCCGAATAATTCACGCAGCTTGTTGTAATCAGTAATATTGTAATAAGTTTTGCCATTTCTCTTTACTAATTCTATAACATTATCCGGCTTACCTTTTTCAAATACCCATGCCGAGATCCACTGCCTGTTTACCATATGATCTTCTTCCACGTCATTGCCTAATTCAATTCTGACTAATTGGGTCAGCAGGCCGTTTCTGATATAGCCATCGTATGAAGCCTTACCTACTTCTTCCCAGTTGTCCACCAAACCCAATTCCTGTAACTTGGGATCCATGCCAAAATAAAGTCCGACCAGGTCCGCCCTACCTTCTTCTATAGTAGATCTGTAATTTTTTAAAGTCTCCTTAGGCTGGCCCACACCAGGATTTATTTGTCCCGAGGCATGACCTATCACTTCATGCAATGCAGTGTGCAATTTATCTGCAAGTTTGCCGTATTTTTCTTCAAGCATGATTTCCTCCTGATCATTTGCAAATTCCTTTAATCTGCCACTGCCTCCCGCATTGCTATAGGCATCAATAATATTACCCAGGGAAACAGACTTACTTCCATGCTGCTGTCGTATCCAGTTATTATTGGGAAGATTAATTCCGATAGGTGTGCTTGGGGAGGCATCACCAGCTTCTCCCACCACATTCACGGTCTTATATGAAACCCCAACAACATCATCTTTTTTATGGGCTTCCATTAAAGTGGAGTTATCTTCAAACCATTGAGCGTTTTCGGAGAGTACAGCCATTTTTCTTGACATATCAAAATCGTTAATTTCAATCACACTCTCATAAGACCCCTTATAAGCCTTTGGATCATTGTAAACTTCAATAAAGCCATTTATCCAGTCAATATTCCCTTGTGTAGAGGTTGCCCATTCTATACAGTACTCATCCCATGTATCTAAGCTTCCTGTTTTATAATACGCTATTAATAATTCCAATGCGCTGGCCTGTTTTTCGTTTTCTGCCACAGTCTTCGCTTTTTGGAGCCAACTGATTATTTCGTCTATCGCTGAACCGTACAAGCCTCCTGATTTCCATACCTTCTCCACCAATTGGCCATTCTCTTTCACAAGGGTAGAATTCAAACCAGTTTCAATTGGACGCCCCTCCGGGCCATTGTAAGCTTTTTTATAAAAAGAATCCACATCGGTATCAGTGATATCCGGGGAATAAAAATTAATGGCAGAAGACGCTACATTATCCACTCCCTTTTTCTTATTTACCTTTTTATTATCAGTGGCGCTAAAAATAATATCAAAAGGTTCTCCAGCCAGTTTAGTATTGGTTTCTGCAAGTAAGTATTTTAAATATTCCTGTGAAAATTCGGGTTTAATCTTATCATTCGAATAGTGATGATGGATTCCGTTTGAGAACCAAAATCGTTTTAAATAAACTTCAAATGAGTTCCAATCCTCTGTTGATTTATCACCCCCAAATGTCATATAAATATTTTCCAGGGCCGCTCTTATCTGAAGATTGTATCTGTAATTCTGATCCCAGATTATGTCCCGACCTGCCAGGCCTGCCTGTGTTAAATAATAAGCCAACTTTTTTTCCTTTAAAGTGAGTTCGTCAAAACCAGGAACCTGGTAACGCAGCACTCTAATGTCTGCAAACTGATCTACTACATATTCAAATTCCTTGTCCGCTACTAATACAGTTTCCTCAGGTACCACATTTTCTTTACAGGACCACAATAATGCTATGAGAAAAAAACTATTTACTACATATTTCAATTTCATGATTTTATACCTTTATGTTTACTTTACAAATTTAGGGAAACATTGACGATTTGCTTAACATGTAAGATACAAGTTACGTTGTTTTTCCCCTTTTTATTAACTGTTGGTTTAAAACAGCAAGGCTTGTTACCAAGGAACGAACTTTCTAAATTTAAGGCATGGACAAACAACTTCTAAGGGCTGCCTATTCCCCCGGGGATTTCAGAAAAAACGGGCATGAGTTAATTGATCTTCTGGCCGATCATCTGGACAAAACACTGAACAAAATTTCATCAAAAGTGATCAATTGGAAGCAACCTTCAGAAGAATACAAATTCTGGAACGACTTTCTGCTATACGGAAACTCTTCTGACCTCAATACTGAAATTTTAAATCGCAGCATACATTTGCATCACCCTCATTATATGGGACATCAGATAAGTCCGGTTGCACCTGTAACAGGTCTTACCAGCTTATTAAATGGCATACTCAACAATGGCATGGGGGTCTATGAAATGGGAATGGCGCCAACGGCAATGGAACGGGTTGTTGTTGAACAATTATGCAAGGAAATTGGCTATAGCACAAAGTCTTCGGGCTTTTTAACCTCAGGTGGTACATTGGCAAATCTTACCGCCCTGTTAAGTGCCCGTAAAAAAAGAGCCGGCTGCGATGTTTGGGAAAATGGTACTTCAAATAAATTGGCAGTTATGGTTTCTGAGGAAGCACATTATTGCATAGACAGGGCTGCCAGGATAA
This sequence comes from uncultured Flavobacteriaceae bacterium, assembly GCA_963793325.1. Lineage (GTDB taxonomy): Bacteria > Bacteroidota > Bacteroidia > Flavobacteriales > Flavobacteriaceae > Eudoraea. Next base: position 425,681 of record CAWBZU010000002.1, on the reverse strand, counting down.
TGGGCCTGGGAGAAAAAGGTATTATAACTGTTCCGGTGAACGGGAATTTTGAACTAAATACTGGTGTATTGGAGGAATACTATAGCAAGGCTATTAATGATGGGTACGAAGTCATGGCCATTGTAGGTAGCGCGCCTTCCACAGCAACTGGGATTTATGACGACCTGGATACTATCGGGGATTTTGCCCTGAAAAAAGGGATTTGGTTCCATGTTGATGCAGCACATGGCGGAGGGGCAATATTTTCTCCAAAATACAGATTCCTTCTGAAAGGAGTGAATAAAGCTGATTCTATTATTATTGATGGTCATAAAATGATGATGATGCCCTCTATCACTACAGCTTTATTATTTAAGGAAGGTCAGGACTCTTACAACACTTTTAGACAAAAAGCCGATTATTTACTAGAGGAATCACAGGAGGAAGATTGGTATAATCTTGCAAAGAGAACTTTTGAATGCACCAAATACATGATGAGCCTTCATTGGTATACCCTGCTCAAAATCTATGGTATAGAAATATTTGATGAATTCGTTACAACACTTTATGATCTTGGACAAAAGTTTGGGGCGATATTAGAAAATGATCCATTCTTTGAAATAGCAGTAAAACCAGATTCTAATATTATTTGTTTCAGAATTATCTATAAAGACCAAGATCTTCAAACATTAAATAATATTAATACCACAATTCGGCAAAAACTCCTGGAAGAGGGTGAATTCTACCTTGTGCAAACAAAAATAAAAGGAATCACGTACCTGAGGGCTACAATTATGAATCCATTTACAAATGAAAATCACTTTAAGGAATTACTTGAAAATATAAAAAGTAAAGGGCTTATTTTAATTAATCCATAAAGTGCCCACAAAAGGTCATTGTCAATTTTATATACTGAATAATAGCTAACGCATAGATTCCAAAACCTTTTCCTCACTTCCCTTATTCGCGAAATTAATAGCGCATTCTATCAAAGCCAAATGTGAATATGCCTGTGGAAAATTTCCCAATAACCTTTTGGTTTTGAAATCAATATCTTCACTAAAAAGCCCTAAATGATTGCTATAGCCCAGTAACTTATCAAAAAGCAGCTGTGCTCTTTTTTCCTCCCCGATCTTAAATAGGCTGTTTATAAACCAGAATGTGCAAATCGTAAATGATGATGAAGGCAATCCAAAATCATCCTCATTTTTATACCGGTATAACAATCCATCGTTGCTTAATTCTTTTTCGATTGCCAATACCGTACTAACAAATTTTGGGTCTTTGGCATGAATAAAACCATAGGATTCCATCAATAAAACTGAGGCATCCAAGTGGGTAGATCCATAAGACTGTGTAAAGGCATTCGCCTCATTGTTCCAGCTATTTGAATGTATATCCTGTTTTATTTCCTGTTCCAATTTTACCCATTTTTCAAGTTTCCGCGTTTTTTTAAGTATCCTGGCAACCTTTATTGCGCGGTCAATTGCTACCCAACACAGCACTTTGGAAAAAGTAAAGTGTCTTTCTTCCGTTCTCAATTCCCAAATCCCCTTATCTGCCTCTCTCCAGTGCCTAGTTACAATCCAGACAATTCCCTTGGTTATGCCCCATAATTCTTCCCCATTCTCTATATTGGTACTAAATTTTACCAACTGGGCGTGAATTACATCCATTAGAATACCATAGATGTCATTTTGTTTTTGCTCATAAGCCGCATTTCCAATGCGCACGGGTTTGGAACCCTTATATCCACTTAAATGATCCAGAGTCTCTTCTGTAAGGTTTTTTTCCTTGTTAATACCATACATGATCTGTAGTTTCTCATCTTTATCCGGAATAAGATCAATTATAAACTGAAGATATCTCCTTGCCACATTTTTATGACCTAAGTGAGCCATAACTTTTATAACCATAGACGCATCCCTAATCCAGCAAAAACGATAGTCCCAATTTCTAACTTCACCTATAGTTTCGGGTAATGATGTGGTGGCAGCAGCAAGTACTGCTCCTGTCTTGTCGTAGCTCAATAATTTAAGTGTAATTGCGCTTCTTGTAATTTCCTTGTTGTACTTATTATAGTTTGGGGTTCTATTGGTCCAGTTAAGCCAATAAACTTTTGTGTTTTCAAGATCTAAGTAAATTTTCTGTGAATTTGGCTGTAATATCTTTTCATTGTAAGCCAATAAAAAGTATCCGTTTTTTGTAACCTCAATCTCCCTCCCTTCCAGTACTGCATTTTTGTTAAATGAGGTATATAAAAAGACCGTGTCAAATTTTTCGTTGTCCGTAAGACTTACAACAAAATTCTTTTTTACATATGACCGTGTCTCCCCAATGGCATACTCCAGTTTTGGATTATAGAGAACTTTAAACCTGGGGTTCCCTTTTATATGCCTAACATGACGCGCTAATTCAGGGGGTGCATGATAGGCCCCGTTTTCTGCATAATACCTGGGCATAAAATCGTGCAATTCAAAGGTATTGTCTCCATCTGAAAATTTAGTAATCAGTATAGCCGTATTTTTTTTGTACCGCTGGCTTATTGAATACTCTTTGGAAACTTGAATTTCAAAGCTTCCTCCAATTTTTTCATCCAGTATTTTGGCAAAAACTGATGAGGAATCAAATTCAGGTAAGCAGCACCATTCCAGCGAACCGGTTTTGGAAATTAATGCTGCGCTCCTGCAATTTCCTATAATTCCATAATCTAAGTTGTCCATAATTGAATTATCCGCTAAAAGGTCCTTATTTATTGTTATTGCACTGCAATTTGACGAAATTTATAAAAATAAAAATCAAAACCCCTTAATTTTACTCAATACATGGGCAAAACTATCATAATCTCAAATAGACTACCCGTTCAATTGCAAATTAGCAATGGAAACATTAATGCAATACCAAGTGTTGGAGGTTTAGCTACTGGTATGAAGTCTGTTCATTCGAGTGGAGATAGTCTTTGGATTGGCTGGAGCGGTCTCACCGATGAGGAAATTCCAAAGAAACTAACCTCTAAAATAGATAAAGCACTTGCCGAACATGGGTCGTCCAAAGTTAACCTCAACGAAGAGGAGGTAAACGGATTTTATTTTGGATTTAGCAATCGCACGATCTGGCCTTTATTTCATTATTTTTTGGAATATGCTGAATTTGATTTAGGTAGTTGGCTGACTTATAAGTCGGTAAACCAAAAATTTGCCGATGCCATAATAGAAAAAGCAGGTGAAGATGATACAATTTGGATACATGACTACCAATTAATGTTGGTGCCAAAAATGGTTCGGGAAAAACGCCCTAATTTGTCTATCGGATTTTTCCTGCATATTCCTTTTCCCTCCTATGAGATTTTCCGGACATTACCTTGGCGTGAAGAGGTGCTGGAAGGTTTACTGGGTTCAGATTTAATAGGTTTTCATACCTATGATTATGAACGTCACTTTTTGAGTTCAGTAAGAAGGTTATTGGGTGCCGACGTTAGTTTTAATGATATTTATCTGGATAACAGAATAGTCAAAGTTGATTCCTTTCCCATGGGCATTGATTATAAAAAATTCAGTGATGCCGCCAAAACACATCGGCAGAATAGAAAAGAGCAGCATTCAGAATTACAACGCAGGCTGGATCTTCATAAAAAAACAAGTCCGGAAGCTAAATTTATCTTGTCTATTGATCGTCTGGATTACAGCAAGGGTATTGCCAAGCGATTGCATGCATTTAAGTATTTCCTCGATAAATATCCGGAATACAAGGAAAAGGTTCGGCTTATAATTTTAGCCGTTCCTTCGCGCTCCAATGTACCTCAATACAAACTTCTGAAAAAGGAGATTGATGAACTTGTAGGTAGGATTAATGGGGAATTATCAACTGTCAGCTGGACTCCTATCTGGTATTTTTACAGGTCACTTCCTTTTGAAAATTTAATCGATTTATACACCAGCAGTGATATTGCGTGGTTGACACCTATAAGGGACGGAATGAACCTGGTTGCCAAAGAATATATTGCCACAAGGACAGATAAAACAGGCGTCCTTATTCTAAGCGAAATGGCCGGTTCTGCCAATGAAATGAATGAATCTTTGCTCATTAATCCGAATAATTTTGAACAGATTGCAGATACGTTGTTCATGGCTATAAATATGCCTGTAGAAGAGCAACAAAGTAGAAATTCTATACTTCAAAAACGCCTTGAACGTTATAATGTGGAGAAATGGGCCAATGATTTTATGCATTCACTGCAGGAACAAAAAAACCGGGATACAGCCAATGTTTCAAAACGCCTTACTGAAAGCCTTTTGAAAACTGTGCTTAAGGATTATAGCAATGCCAAAAAACGACTTTTTTTTATAGACTATGACGGTACGCTAACCGGTTTTAAAAATGATCCGCAAAAAGCAAGTCCGGATAAGGAACTATACAATTTAATTGACCGATTAAATGAAAAGGAAGGCAACGATATCTATTTGATAAGCGGTCGTGATAAAGAAACTTTTAGCCGTTGGTTTTTGCACAAAAAATATAATATGATTGTGGAGCACGGGGTTTGGATTTCAGAACGTGGCGAAGCATTTAAAATGCTTGAAAAAGTAAAAAAGGACTGGATGAAAAAAATACATCCGGTATTAGAATCTTTTGTAGACCGAACTCCCGGCTCCTTTATAGAAGTAAAAAATTATTCGCTCGCGTGGCACTACAGAAATACCGATCCTGACTTTGGTGCAAACAGGGCCACAGAATTGAATACAGTACTTACGAGCCTTATAGGCAATGATGATATAAGCATATTAAACGGCAATAAAGTAATGGAAATTAAAAGTAGTAATGTTAATAAAGGCAGGGCGGCAATGCGAGTTCTGGGGGAGAAAGACTATGATTTTATTTTTGCAATTGGAGATGATTGGACAGATGAATTTATGTTTCAGGAATTACCTGAAGAAACAATAACCGTTAAAGTAGGATTGCAAAATACACAGGCCAGATACTTTATTGAAAGTGTTTCCGGAGTGCGGGATATCCTCCAAAAATTTATTTAGTCATATTATTGTTTTTTCAAATTTTGAATCCCTAACAATCAGTTGACTAGCTATTTTCGTACAAATATCTTGATAATTTGATAACCGCAAATTTTATCTTTACCCGTATTCAATTGATTATTTTCGGACAAAAATATAAAAGCCTGTAAAGATTGAATTTTAGATTTAGCCTTAATAGGACAGCTAAATATGCCAAGTTCACGATCCTAGTCGTATTTTTGTGAATTAAATGGGAACAAATCCCTCTTAATTTTATAGTCTATGAAAAAACTATTTACTTTATTGCTGCTGGCATTGTCGGTAGTCACCTATTCTCAAAGTGATTCCCGCTTATACGATATCATTGGCAATGTTTCATCTGAACGATTAAAAAATGATGTAACTACCCTAACGAACTTTGGAACCAGACATACGCTAAGTGATACAACTTCGACAACGAGAGGTATTGGTGCAGCAAGGCGGTGGATAAAAAGTGAATTTGAACAAATTTCCGGTAATTGCAATAACTGCCTCGAAGTATTCTACCAAAAAAATTTAGTTAAACAAGGTGAGAATGAACGTATTATCCATGATGTTTGGGTTGTAAATGTTGTAGCTATTCAACGCGGTTCAAAATACCCAAATAAGTTTATTATTATGAGTGGTGACATTGATTCCAGGGTAAGCGATCCAACTAATTTTACTTCAGATGCCCCTGGAGCGAATGACAACGCCAGTGGCATGGCCGGCACTATTGAAGCTGCCAGAGTACTCAGCAAATATAATTTTGAAAGTAGTATTATATATGTGGGATTGTCGGGTGAAGAGCAAGGACTATTCGGAGGTAAGGGACTTGCGGCTTATGCTAAAGAAAAAGATTGGGAGATTTTAGGGATTTTGAATAATGATATGATTGGCAATATTAGTGGGGTTGACGGCGTAGTGAGTAATCGAGATTTTAGAATTTTCTCTGAACCTGTGCCTCCTACCGAAACGGAACAGCAGCGTAAAGCTCGAAGATTCTATGGTGGAGAAGTTGACGGCATTTCCCGTCAATTGGCAAGATATGTTTATAGAACTACTAAATCATATATGCCGGAAATGAATCCAATGCTGATTTACAGACTGGATCGTTTTGGAAGAGGCGGGCACCACAGACCATTTAATGATGCTGGTTTTGCAGGTATTCGGATAATGGAAGCTCATGAAAATTACACACAGCAGCATCAGGATATCCGAATGGAAAATGGAATAGCTTATGGCGATGTACTGGAACATGTCAATTTTGAATATGCAAAAAAAATCACCGCTGTTAACGCGATAAATTTAGCCTCAATTGCCTCGGCACCCCCTGCCCCGGAGGAATTACAAATTGGGGGTATTGTACAGGCTTCGGTAAAATTAAAATGGAGCAAATCTGACGGTGCAACCGGCTATAAAATTTACTGGCGCGATACTACATCACCCACCTGGGATTACAGTCGTTATGTTGGTGATGTAAATTCCTTCACATTGGATGGAATAGTAATTGATAATTCCTTTTTTGGTGTGGCTGCCGTTGGAGCAAATGGTCACGAAAGTATAATTGTATTTCCAAATGGAATATTTAGAGAATAACAAAACATCATGAACAGAAGAAACCTTCCCCAAGTCTTTATCTTCATCATTTTACTTACGGCCTTTTTGAATTCATGTCAACTGGGAAAAGAAAATGACAATGATAAGTTAAACAGGCTCTATTTACCCGATTTAAACCTGCTTTATGAAGATTACGAGCAATTAGACAGTACCAGGGCTTATGAGGCTTTTGCCAATAAACTGGTTGATGCCAATAGAGATCTTAATTCTTCAGAATTATATGTAGAAGCGGCCTCTCTTTATGCTCAGGCCGGGAAATCAGATTCAGTAGCTATTTTATTGCATAAAGCCATAGATAATGGTATGGCCAACCCAAAAATAATCTCCAAGCTCCACGGACTGAATAAAAATATAGATTCACCCTTATGGCAAAGCCTGCAAAAACGATTAGATTCCATTAAACTGCAGTTAAATGATGTTACGAATTTCAGTATGGAAATGGGCTCAATGACACTTTTTTGGAACTACTTTGATCGGGCTGTAAAAGATACCGCTAACGCCAAATCAATTTTTAAAGAATTTATCTTCAAAGGACCAAAAGAGTTGCGCGATTTTTATGCAGTTCGCTACCTCAACTTAAATAATATGTACGGCCAAATGATTAACGCATCGCCGGATTACTATAACTATTTAAAATATCAGTTTAATCCTGACAGCATTAACTCCTTAAAATCTAAAACTACCCAATGGATGAGCAATTTTAAAAATATTTATCCCAATGCGATCTTTCCAAAGGTATATGTAGTACCAGGCATATTAAATTCTGGCGGGACGGCAACTGAAATGGGAATGTTTGTAGGAGGTGATATGTATGGCAGATCAGACTCCATGCCAAAAGAAGGATTAACCACATGGCAAAAAGATGCGATCATGAAGGTTTCAGACCTCCCGGTTCTAACGATTCATGAATTGATGCATTTTCAACAAAATTATCAGGATATTGAAAATGGTGAAACTGTCCTTGCCCAGGTTATCGGGGAAGGCGTTTGTGATTTTCTTGTAGAATTATGTTCTGGGGAAGAACTGGAGAATTCAAACCTCATATATCTCAGTGATGAGGAAAATATGCAAAAAATTATGAATGACCTGAAAAATGATTTGTTTAAAGAAGATAATTCCAGGTGGTTATATAACGGCGGTGCAATTAATGACAGACCTCATGATTTGGGATATACTGTGGGATATCTTATTTCTAAATCCTACTACCGAAATGCAGATGACAAGGAAAAGGCGGTTTATGAACTTTTGAACACCAACGACGTTATTTCAGTCCTGAAGGGTAGTGATTATGCCTATCTTTTGAATAAAGACCTGTAAATTATTTGTCCTTCAATATAGTTCAGTATTACATTTAGTATCTTTCTGAACTTACTAAAAGCACTAATGTACATTTGGCCTTCCACATAATATGAACCTATATATAATGATCAGATCCTACGTTTATGCCATGCTGCTTTGTATGGTTTTTCCGGTTTACAGTCAGTCCACTTTCTTCACGGCACAGGACACCCTTAGGGGAAGTATCACCCCGGAAAGAGCATGGTGGGATTTGAATTATTACCATCTGGATATAGAAGTAAACCCGGATCAAAAATTTATTTCAGGAAGCAATACTATCCGTTATAAAGTATTGAATGAAAATCAGGTGATTCAAATAGACTTGCAATCTCCCTTGAACATAACTAAAGTAACTCAGGACGGCGATGAGTTAATTTATAATTCAATAGGCAACGCGCATTGGGTAACACTTTTGAAACCACAGAAAATTGGTGAGTTCAATGAATTGATTGTGTACTATTCCGGAACTCCTAAAGAAGCGGTAAATGCCCCATGGGATGGAGGGTTTTCGTGGAGTACAGATGAAAATGGCAACCCTTTTATCGCCACTTCCTGTCAGGGTTTAGGAGCAAGTGTCTGGTGGCCCAATAAAGATCATATGTATGATGAACCCGATAGTATGGCCATAAGCATTACTGTTCCGAAAAACCTCATGAATGTTTCCAACGGCCGTTTGAAAAAAATTGAAGAGCATGCCAATTCCACAACATATCATTGGTTTGTGGCTAATCCAATTAATAACTACGGAGTAAATGTGAATATTGGTGACTATGTTCATTTTGGTGAGATTTATCAGGGAGAAAAAGGACCACTGGACATGGACTATTATGTACTCAGAGGGAATAAGCAGAAAGCAGAGGAACAATTCAAGCAGGCGGGTATGATGATGGAAGCATTTGAACATTGGTTTGGCCCCTACCCTTTTTATGAAGACGGATTTAAATTAGTTGAAGTCCCCTATTTAGGTATGGAACATCAGAGTTCAGTAACCTATGGCAATAAATATCAAAATGGATATCTGGGTACCGACCTTTCCGGCAGTGGCTGGGGTTTAAAATTTGATTTTATAATAATTCATGAATCAGGGCATGAGTGGTTTGCCAATAACATAACAGACAAGGACATAGCAGATATGTGGATTCATGAAAGCTTTACCGCTTATTCAGAAAACCTTTATCTGGATTATTATTTTGGCACGGAAGCCTCTTCGGCCTATGTAATTGGGACCCGCAGTAGAATTCGCAATGACAGGCCTGTTATTGGAATTTACGGAGTAAACCATAAAGGATCGGGTGATATGTACTATAAAGGTGCAAATATGTTGCATACCCTACGGCAGCTTCTGGAGGATGATGAAAAATGGAGGCAAATTCTTCGTGGGTTAAATAGGGAGTTTTATCATCAGACAGTAGCCACCGCACAAATTGAAAATTACCTGAGCGAACAAACCAATATAGATCTCAGCGCATTTTTCAACCAATATTTACGTACAACTCAAATCCCTGTTTTGGAATATAGCCTGCAGAACTATATTCTGAAATACAGGTATACCAATATTGTCAAGGATTTTGATATGCCTGTACGGATATTGGTCAATAACCGGGAGCGATGGCTCTTTCCCCATTCCGAATGGAAAACTGAAAAGCTTGATACCTCAGAAACAACAAAGGTTCTGGTTGATGAGAATTTTTACATTCAGGTTAAAAACCTTTCTGAATAAAAATTCAGGGATGGCCTTTAAGGATAAAATCGGAGTTAAGAATCTTTTTTAACGAAACCCAACTCCGATCTGATAAATTATTTTAAAAATAATTAATTCCCGTCAAACCTTACATTTCGCAAGATTACGGTACCAGGGCCTTTATCATCGCCACTTTTAGGTATATAGACAAAATAGATTTCTTCTGCTTTGACGTCAGTGTCTGAATCGAGCTGAATGGACACCATACTCCTGGATTCTCCTTTTAACGGTTTCGGCATGCTTCCTTTTCCCAATAACTTGCCATCCGGTGCATTTAAACGCATCTCAAAATCGAGACCATCAGTAGGCAGCTCCCTCCAACTTGTACTAATATATGCAGCTTTTACCCCGGTTAAATCTATGTCTTCCAGGACAAACCAGCCCTTATTAGCAGGCAATATGAGTAAATCCATCCCGCCAAATGAAACCGGATTAAATCCATCTACTTTCGTTTTATTTGAAAAAGAAACTGTACTTCCTTTTAAATAAATCTTTTCTATTCCGGTAAGTGGTATGGCTTCACCACTTCCTGCATCTGTATAGCTGGCTGTTAATACCAAAACGTTAGCCCCGGGTGATGGTTTTGGTATTATTGTACCTTTGGAAGGAAGTGATTTTTTTACCGTGTTTCCTTCCCCTAAGGATTGGATATACATTACAATTTGCCTGGATTCCTCGTTCTTAATGTTGGGGTGAGCCGGCATAGTTACCTCTCCCCAGACGCCATTACCGCCAGATTTTATTTTTTCCTGCAAATAGCTAACTATATTTTCATCATCTTTATATTTTTCAGCAATCTGCGAATACATTGGACCAATGGAGGTTTCACTTTCCTTGTGGCATGCTCTGCAATCCATTGATAAGGTAAGGGCTTTACCGGCAACGGCAGCAGATACTTCCTGGTGTCCCAAAGAAAGGTTAACTTCATCCATACCCTCCATATAGTCTACGGAGACAAATATATTTTCTTCTACAATACCCTCATTGGCATCCGGATCATTTACGGAAACGCTGTAAGTGATCGGTACGCCCGGTATAAAAAAAGAGGAATTCCCGCCATTGAGGTCAATAGTTACAACAGGCCTGGAATTTCCCGCAACCACTGTTACAGACTCACTTGTGGCTGTAGCATTTTTATCATCCTTCACTTCTACAGAAACCAGATACTCTCCGGCTTTATCATAGACATATTCTACTGAAGGTTCAGTTGACTCCATGGTTGTTCCATCTCCAAGATTCCAGACATAACTTACCGGATCTTTCTCTCTGTCAGTTGCCACAACTTTGGCAGTAATGCTCAATGGTAAAGCTCCGGAAGTCTTATCCACTATCATGTGGTCAATCAATGGCGGCCTGTTCCCGTCATTATACTCAATATAGCTCAATCCGGAATTATCATTTTTTTGGAACCACCCGCTTCCATATTCAAGAAGATATACTCTGCCATCGGGACCTACTTCCATATCTATATTGTTATTCAAAATAATCTCCGAGGCAAATGGCTCCATTTTATTGAATGTCCCGTCTTCAAAAAGGCTTACCGCTTTCATCCAGCCCCTCATCCAATCAAATATTATCACCTTTTCATTATAGTATGCCGGTAAGGCATTAGGACCATGATATAAGTCTGAATAATACACCGGACCTGCCATTGCATTTCTTCCTCCGGTTCCTACCTGAGGAAAATCTGAAGACTCGATATATGGGTAATACACATAGGCAGGCATGGCTTTGGGGAGCTCTTTTAAACCTGTATTATTTCTGGAATTATTAACAGGTCTTTCAGGATCAAATATTTCCCCGGCCACCCCTGTTTCGTAGTTGTATTCCAAATAAGGTATATTATCTGCTATAAAAAGCGGCCAACCGAAGTTTCCTGCTTTCCTCGCCTGGTTCATTTCATCATATCCCCTGGGGCCTCTTGTTAAAAGGCTGTCTTCCCTGGCATCAGGGCCAACATCACCCCAGTACAAATAACCATTTTTAGGATCTACCGAAATTCTATAAGGGTTTCTATGGCCCATTGTATAAATTTCAGGCCTTGTTTTTTCCATTCCCACCGGGAATAAATTTCCAACTGGGATATCATAAGAGCCATCTTCATTTACTTTTATCCGCAAGATTTTTCCTCTCAGGTCATTTGTATTACCGGAAGACCTGCGGGCATCATACTGTTCATGTCCGGGACTATCATTCAAGGGTGCATAACCATTATTTACGTATTTCTGACCTCTTTCATTAAAGGGAGTAGAATTATCCCCGGTAGATAAATACAACAATCCACCTGGTCCAAAAGCAATGGACCCACCTGTATGACAACATATTTCCCGCTGGCTGCCCACGTCCATAATTTTTTGTTCAGAATTTAGGTCAAAAACACCCTCTTTAAACTTAAACCGGGACAATCTGTTTACAGACTCATTCCCAGTTGGTGAGTAATAAATGTAAATCCAATTGTTTTTAGCAAAATCCGGATCTTTTTGCAATCCCATAAGCCCTTCTTCCGCATTCACATCAGGGTTTTGTAATGTTTTGTAATAAACATCCAACAATGCTACTTGTTTGAGTTCTTTTGTATCTGCCTGGTAATGCAATATTTCACCCCTTCGCTGTCCAATTAGAATATCATTATTAGGTAATATGGTCATTTCTGTAGGTTCAAAAAACTCACCCCCTCCTACAAGGGAAACTTTTGAAAATCTATCCATCTCAGGGGGAATCTGGGAACTCACTTTAGAATAGTCGAGTTTTAAATTATCCCCAATTGCGTATTGTATACCCCCTAACAAATGCTTTAAATACTGTTCTTCCTCAAAGGATTCAGAAGTATGGCCGAGTGCTGTATAGAAGGCCCTGCCCCCGTCGTACTCATGATACCAGCTCATCGGGTGATAGGAACCATTAGTACCTCCTTCATAAGTGCTTTCGTCAATGGTAATGAGCACATTTAAATCAGGGTTTATTTTCTTGAAATTGTACATTTCGTCGGTCCGGTGCCAGACAGAATCCGTGAAGAAATTGCTCGCTGCAAAATTTCTATCTTTTATGATAAAATCAGCTTCAGGGGTACCACTTGGATGTCCATTAAAATAAGCGCCGACCAATTTCCCATACCAATTCCAATCATATTCTGTATCAGTAGCTGCATGCACCCCAACAAAACCACCTCCAGCCTGAATATAACGTTCAAAACCTGCCTCCTGTTTATGGTTTAAAATATCACCAGTGGTACTCATAAATATTATAGCTGCATATTGCTGTAAGGAGTCTTCTTCAAAAATGGCTGCATTTTTGGTGGTATCCACCTCAAAGTTATTTTGGGTTCCTAGCTTTTGTATGGCAGCAATCCCATCGGGAATAGAAGCATGCTTAAATCCCATAGTTTTGGAAAACACCAACACCTTAGGGTTTCCTTCTCTTTTTTTAGAACTACATCCAATAATCAAAAGGCAACAAAAGACTATTGACAATAGGGAAATATTTTTCATTGTATTATAAATAATAATTTATTTTAAATTTTGCACAAGGGGTAAATATAAGAATAGTTGCTGTTAATTTTTCTAAAATATAGTTTTCATAGCTAACTAATTCACTTTAATTTGTGAAAAATAAGACGACGTCACCCAATACTATTTTAATAACACCAAAGTTAAGTGACTCTGGATTTCCAAAAAATGGACTGTTTTTAATAGCTTACTACCTTATTATTTTTACTTTTAGTGGTAAACTTCTACTTTCAATATGTACATTTTCTTCAAAGTCTCTGCAATTCTGGTTCTTTCATTTTTTATGCTTTTGGGCTGTCGTGAGAACCCGAAGGAAATGGTTGATCTTATTATTCAGAATGGAAATATCATTAATCTGGAAACCGGCAAAATTGAACAAAAGGATATTTATATTTCCAATGGGCGTATCAAGGATTTAGGCAACTTTGAGGAATACCCTATTTACAATGGTAATAAAGTTATAGATGCCGAAAATAAATATATTCTTCCAGGGTTTTGGGACAACCATGTCCATTTCAGGGGTGGCGACAGTCTAATAGCCAACAACAAGAACTTTTTGAAACTGTTTATCGCTAACGGAATAACTACAATAAGAGATGCCGGAGGCGATATAACCCCAAGTGTAATCCAATGGAGAAAGGCTATTTCCGAAGAAACCCTTTTAGGCCCGGAAATTTATACCTCAGGCCCGAAAATTGATGGCCATAACGCCACATGGGCCGGTTCTCTGGAAGTTGAAAACGATTTGGAAATAGAAAAGGCCCTGGATTCCCTGACAACTTTAAAAACTGACTTTATTAAATTATATGACAGTAAGATAAGTGGTGAGTTATATCTGAAAACTATTAAGGAAGCAGAAAATAGAGGTTTGCTAACCTCAGGTCATATGCCTTTTACGGTAAATTTAAATGAAACAATAGATGCGGGTATAGACGCCATAGAGCACCTTTATTATGTGATGAAGGGCTGTTCCTCCCTGGAAACCAGTATTACAAAACAAATTCAGGATAGCCAAATTGGATTTTGGGAGGCCATGCCTTTATTAAAAGAAAGTTATGATGACAGCATTGCACAAAGGACATTTATGTCTTTAAAAAACAACAACATTTTTGTAGTGCCAACTCTTCATATTGGAGATATTCTAAGTCATTTAGACGAAGTAAACCACAAGCAGGATACCTATTTAAAGTATTTGGATGAGGCTTTTATTAAAACCTATGAAGGTAGAATTAACGGGGCAATTAAGGCCTCTGCAGAAAGTAAAAAAGAAAGGAAAGAGTTAGATGTTTTTTTTGGAAAATTAACTAATTCGCTCAATGCAGTAGGCGTGGGTCTTCTCGCAGGATCAGATTGCGGAGCCTTTAATTCATACGTTTACCCTGGAATTTCATTGCATAAGGAACTGGAGGCTATGGTAAGAGCAGGAATTTCTCCACTGGAAGCACTTCGTACTTCAGCATATAACGGATCTAAATTCTTAAAAAAAGATGATGACTATGGTTCCGTGACCGAAGGGAAAATTTCAGACCTCGTGCTATTGGCAGAAAACCCACTTGACGATATCTCAAATACCCAAAAAATTGATTTTGTTATAAAAAAGGGAGCTATTTTTAGCTCCATAGAATTGTTAGAACTTTTAAAAGAAGTTGAAATTGAAAAAAAACTCAACCCATGAAAAAAATATTTATTGTAAGTGCAATTTTGGTCTTTGTTTCATGTAATCATGCACAGGAAAAGATAAGTGACTCGGCTATTTTAATTGCTAATGTTACGGTGATTGACGTAATTACAGGCGAACTTTTACCTGATAGACATATGGTAATTGACTCGGGAAAAATAAAAAAAATTGCAGCCGCTATAGAAAATGAAAATAATTATCAAGTTGTAATTGACGGGCAGGGAAAATATGCCTTACCGGGTCTCGCAGAAATGCACGCACATATTCCTTCACCTCCAACATCTGCAGAACGGACAGAAGAAACCCTTTTTCTGTATCTGTCAAACGGCATCACAACCATTCGGGGAATGTTGGGTCACCCTTCTCATTTGAAACTGCGAAAGGAAGCGGAACAAGGCAAACTTCTAAGCCCACGGATATTTACATCCAGCCCTTCATTCAATGGCAATTCGGTAAAATCAACTGAAGAAGCGAAAGAGAAGGTTATAACCTATAAAAATGACGGGTATGATTTTTTAAAAATTCACCCCGGAATAGAACGAACGGTGTTTGACGAATTAGTTAAAACTGCAAATGAAGAAGGGATAACATTCTCCGGTCATGTGCCGGTGGATGTGGGCATTGAACATGCTCTGGAAAGTCGTTATGCATCTATAGACCATATAGATGGTTTCCTGGAAGGTTTGGTGCCAATTTCAGAAAATGCTAATCCTAATGACAATGGATTTTTTGGATACAATTTTACAAACCTGGCTGATACTACTAAAATAGATGAACTCGTAGCACTTTCTAAAAACAACAAGGTCTGGATAGTACCTACACAAAGTCTGTTTGAAAGGTGGTTTTCACCGGTTAATGGTGAGAACCTTCTTCAACAGCCCGAGATGAAATACATGCCGGCTTCAACCCTTGCAGACTGGAAAAAACGCAAAGAAACTTCCACAGGTCCGGGCACAAATTTTGATGAAACCCAATGGGAGGCTTTTATTGATATTAGAAGAAAATTAATTTATGCTTTGAATAAAAATGGCCATGGCCTGCTATTAGGTTCAGATGCTCCTCAATTATTTAATGTTCCTGGCTTTTCAATTCACCATGAAATAGAGGGAATGTCGGTATCAGGATTATCTCCGCTTGAAATAATTCAGACAGGGACCATTAACCCTGCAACCTTTTTTGGCATGGAATCTGTCTTTGGCCAGTTGAAGGAAGGAATGGCTGCTGATATACTGCTCGTTAATTCTAATCCCCTCGAGGACATCAAAGCGCTGAAGGATTTATCGGGAGTAATGGTACGCGGCAAATGGATAAGCAAAGAAGATATTGATCAGAAACTCCAATCTATTGCAAAAAATGCTTCAGCCAACTAGTCGAATTAAAGTTAAAGTTTCGTGAGTTTCCCAATAATAATTTAAATGTTATTTTTGTTTTAAGCCTTTACTTCATATTAAGCCAGCGTGTTATCGTTATTAATATCTGTTGAGGTAACAGGCATAATTATAATGTCCAAATTACCCAAGGAATATCAATTTCTCGACCTGTCTGACTATGGCAGACCCATTGCACGAATCATTGCAAATTCTTTAAAAAATACCACTCTTACTCCTATCCATCTGACTTTTGGATTTGTGATTTCCGGTTTTCTGGCAATCCTGTGTATTCTAAATCACTATTACTGGTCTGCCGCATTCTTTCTAATATTAAAATCAATTCTGGACGCTGCAGATGGAGAATTAGCCCGGGTTAAAAATCAGCCTTCCTATACAGGAAGGTATTTAGATTCTGTTTCAGACATTATTCTTAATCTGATGATTATGGTAACTGTCTGG
The DNA here is from genome assembly GCA_963793325.1 of uncultured Flavobacteriaceae bacterium. Lineage (GTDB taxonomy): Bacteria > Bacteroidota > Bacteroidia > Flavobacteriales > Flavobacteriaceae > Eudoraea. The sequence continues at coordinate 408,963 of CAWBZU010000002.1, read as the reverse complement.
TACGTTACTGACGGATCAATATGGTATACTATCCTGGCTTTTATTGGTATTCAGTTGCAGGGAACCCTTTATAATTACTACTATGCCATTTTAAAAAAGAAATACAATGGAGATACCACAAGCCGTGTTTTTGAGCAAAAAGCCCCAAAAGCTATGAAAGGTGAAAACCAGCGTACGGTTAATTTCCTCTTTGGGCTATATAATATCTTCTATGGATTATTTGACAGGATAATTTATGGATTGGACAGCAGGGCTGCAGAGAGTCCAAATCTTCCCAACTGGCTTATGACAGCTGTTTCTACTTTTGGACTTGGGTTTCAGCTTTTGATTATTAGCGCAATGCTTATGTGCAATCTGGATTCTTATATTATTCCCTTTTTCATTGGTTATTCCCTGTTTATTTTAATATTTATTGCGATTCGAAGGAGTTTAAATCCGTAATTATCTTTATTTTTCAATACTAATTTTTAATTAAAACCACCGGAAATGAAAAAGCTGTTTATCCTGTTATTTTTATTGCTAAGCACCGGAATAAAGAGTCAGACTCTCTTAATTCCGGATAAGGTCTTTGATGGAGAGACGTTCTTTAACAATTGGATTGTCATAGTAATTGGCAATCGTATCGATTACGCCGGACCCTTTGATAAAAATGCAATTAAAAGTGTAAAAGATACTATTTTGTTAAAGGGGATGACACTTTTACCCGGAATTATTGAAGGTCATTCACATCTGCTTCTTCATCCTTATAACGAAACCAGCTGGAATGATCAAGTGCTAAAGGAATCTCCGGCAGAAAGGGCAATAAGGGCTACTGTTTATGCCAGGAGATCCCTTTGGGCAGGAATTACAACCATGCGGGACCTTGGTGCAGAAGGAGCAGGTTATACCGATGTATATCTTAAAAAAACCATTGATGAAGGCATTATCCCAGGCCCCCGATTACTGGTAGCAGGTCCTGCAATAGTAGCTACAGGAGCTTATGGCCCTAAAGGTTTTCATGACGGGGTAATTGTCCCTCTTGGTGCTGAAACTGTAAGTGGAACTGAACAAGCCATCCAAACTGTCCGTAGGCAGATTGGTAATGGATCCGACTTTATTAAAGTCTATGCGGACTACGGATGGAAAACAGGCGAGGCAGCCCAGCCTACCTTTTTGCAAAATGAACTCGAGGTTATGGTAGCAACTGCTCAAAGTGCAGGCAGGTATGTAGTAGCGCATGCAAGTACTCCGGAAGGAATACTCAGGGCAGTACTCGCAGGCGTTGAAACTATAGAACACGGAGATTCTGGAACCCTGAAGGAATTTAATTTGATGAAAGAAAAAGGCGTTGCATTTTGTCCTACCCTGGCTGCAGGTGAAGCCGTCGAACAATATGGTGGGTGGCTCAAAGGAAAAGAGCCTGTTCCTGAAAGGATTTTACAAAAAAAAGCTTCATTTGCTCAGGCACTACAATCCGGGGTCGAGATCATTTTTGGGGGGGATGTAGGTGTATTTAGTCATGGAGAAAATTATAGGGAAATGGAACTGATGGTGGAATACGGGATGACCCCAATGGCTGTTCTGCAGGCTGCAACTTCCATTAACGCAAGGGTATTTCACCTTGACCAACTTGGCCATATCAAAAAAGGATTCCTGGCGGATATTATAGCTGTTCCGGGCAATCCCGAGGAGGATATTAAACAGCTAAGAGAAGTACATTTTGTAATGAAAGACGGTAAGATATATAAGAATGAATAACAGATTAATTTCAGGTTTAAATTCATTCTTTACCGGATTGCATGAGTTAAGTTATAAATGCTACCATGCTAATTTAAACAACCAAGGAAAAATTTAATCTTTTATGCAGTCTTTTAATGTAAAAGCAATGCCCCGTATTGATCACTATGAATTTACCTATAAGTGCAAGTCTGATAAAAATTAGTGTAATGAATTTTTCCTGATAGCGTCTATTTCCTCAAATGAAAATATATTTTGCTTCCATAAATCCATGTATTGATCAGTTAAAGAGCAATTAAACAATAAGGCATCATCCGTATTTATCGTTAATTTAATACCATAATCATACAACTTTCTTATGGGATGTTCTTTTAGGCATTTAACAGAACCCATATAAACATTGCCTTTGGGACAAATATTTAGTTGAATCTTATTTTGAAGGATCATATCCATCGTTTTGTTGGAATCTGCTGCTTTTATACCATGCTGTATTTCATCAGGTTGCAGTAATTTAATAGTCTCCTCAATTGTTGAACAAGGTGAAAACTCGCCAATATGTGCTTTTGTTTTTAGATTTTTTTGTCTGGCAAATTCAAATAAACTTTTAAATCGCGATACATCACTGTTAGCCTCCTTGCCATATATGTCAATTCCGGAAAAAACACCACTATTAATACATATTAAAGTATTGAGGTATAAATTTTCTAATTTGTAATGTTTATTTATCCCAATATCCGGTCGAAAATCAATTATCGATTTGTACTTCTGCTTCAATTTATCTATTTCTTCAATAAATTTTTCTATTGAATAATCAAAAAACCTTACCAAATCGATATCTACACTTGCTTCCAAATACCTGACATTGTCTTTGATACTATTATTAAGTGACATCTCCATAAAGTATACGACATCTTCTTTTGTTTGCATAATTGTGTTGACTTTATTTTCAATAAAATCTATCAAACCATCCAATCCATTATAATTTTGAGGAAGAACAAAGTTCGCCGTGGCATACTTTTGATTTAATGACTTTATACTGCCACCCAAATGAAGATGATTGTGAACATCACCTTTGGGCATTTCCTGAAATATTTCTCTTATATTTTTCAAAAGTGTATCAGATATAGTTGATTACATGCCATATGTTCCAATCTTATTTTGGTTTAAATTTAAATCATTCCTCCTTTGTCTTGTCCCAATTAAATATAGGTATAATATTATTTCTATCAATTACTTAGGATGGACCTTTGTTCTTCTTATTTCTCAATATATAAAACGAGTATTGTTTATGGGGGTGATCAGTAACAGAAAACGTCTTAACAAGCTTTTAAGATTTAAAGTTTAACTTTTTGGTATATTTAGGTTCTTAATTAAGAGCCTTTATTTAGTGAAAAATCGGTTATTCTTAAATCTGATACTTTTGGTTTAACCTAAATAAATACAATAATAGCTGCTCAAATATCAATCTTAAATCAATAGGAGGCATGAAAAAAATAATCTGGATACTGGTATTTGCAATTACCTGGGGTTGCAGGCAAGAAAAAACTGAAACGGAACCAAAAATTGCAGAAACTTTAAAGACGTATACCATTAAGCAAATGATGGACAATGAAAATGTCTTTGGGGGCAGTTTTTCGCCAGATAAATCAAAGTTATTAGTATCCAGTAACCGTTCCGGGATATACAATATGTATACTGTTGCATCATCCGGTGGAGAATTCATTCCTGTAACGGCTTCTGACAGTTCTTCTGTATTTTCCATTTCATATTTTCCGGAAGACGAGCGAATGTTATTTAGGATGGATAATAACGGGGATGAAATTTATCACATCTTTTTAAGAGATTCAGACGGATCGCACAAAGACCTCACACCTTTTGAAGGCGCCAGGGCTAGTTTTTATGGATGGGCTGAGGATGATAAAAGTTTTTTCTTTACCTCCAACCAAAGAGATAAAAGATATATGGATTTGTACGAGATGGATCTAGAGAGCTACACCCCAACCCTCCTATACCAAAATAATGAAGGATATAATGTTGCCGGAATCTCGAACAACAAACAATACCTGCCACTTAGCAAATCTATTAACACCAATGACAGTGATTTGTTCCTCTATAGTTTTAAGGATAAATCTATGACAAAAATAAATCTCAATCAAAGTGCTAACAGCAGCGAGGACTTCTCACAAGATGATTCCGCTTTATATTATACCACAGATGATGGAGCCGAATTTTCATACCTGATGAAATATAATATTTCAGATGGAACACGTGAAAAGGTTATGGAGCGCGACTGGGACATTATGGGCAGCGGTTTTACTGAACATGGCACTTATCAGGTGACATACATTAATGAAGATGGCAAAAATGTTATCGAAGTAAAAGATGTAGCTTCAGGTAAAAATATTGAACTTCCAAAATTTGACTATGCCAGTATTACAAATGTGGGCTTTTCAAAGGATGAAAAGACCATGAGTTTTTATGCAGGAGGTTCAAATACGCCATCCAACCTATTTGTTTATGATTTGGAAACCAAACGCCAAAATCAGATTACAGACGTTCTAAATAGTGAAATAGAGGGGGATCATTTGGTTACTGCCGAAGTTATTCGGTTTAATTCTTTTGACGGCGTTGAGATCCCGGCCATCTATTACAAACCCCATCAGGCAACAGCAGAAAACAAGGTGCCGGCTTTGGTTTGGGTGCATGGCGGACCAGGAGGTCAATCCAGACAAAATTTCAGTTCCCTTATTCAATATCTGGTAAATCACGGATATGCTATTTTAGCTGTAAATAACAGAGGGAGTAGTGGTTATGGTAAAACTTTTTATCAGATGGATGACTTAAATCATGGTGATAAAGATCTTAAAGATTGTGTAGAAGGAAAAAACTGGCTTGCAAAACAAGCAGAAATTGACCCTGAAAAGATTGGAATTATGGGCGGATCTTATGGTGGATATATGACCATGGCAGCACTTACTTATACACCTGAAGAATTTGCTGTGGGAGTCAATTTATTTGGCGTAACTAACTGGATAAGAACCCTTAGAAGCATCCCGCCATGGTGGGAATCATTTAAAGATGCCCTTTATAAAGAATTAGGAGACCCAAATAGTGCGGACTCTGTTCGCCTTAAAAAAATATCACCCTTATTCCATACGGATAAAGTAACTAAACCTTTAATTGTCTTGCAAGGTTCACAGGATCCGAGGGTTTTACAGGTAGAATCTGATGAAATAGTTGCCGGAGTCCGAAAAAACGGAGTTCCGGTAGAATATGTACTTTTTGAAGACGAAGGACACGGGTTTGTCAAAAAGGAAAATCAAATTGAAGCATACAGCAAAGTTTTGGAGTTTTTAGATATTTATTTAAAGAAAGATAAAGGTACTCCTATTAAAGATGGCGAGTCTATAGAAATGAATCCTGATTCTTAAGTATCCCAATTTCCAACCTGATTGATACTGGAAATATTTTTGAGGTCAAGTAGCTAGCTTGTAATGAATTTAAACAGGCAGGCCGGTCGTTTTTATAATTATATTTTATAAGATACTTTATGAGAAATATAGTAGCCATTGTTATTCTTTTTCTTTTTGCTAATATTCAGGCTCAGGAAACAGGGGAAGATGAATTAGGGGTTTGGTATATGTACTTTGGCACCAACAGAGTCTCCGAGAGATTTAGTGTTCACACTGAAGCGCAATTCAGGTACTACAATACCAGTGGTAATTTTAATCAACTATTGTTAAGAACCGGTTTGAATTACAGGATTACTCCGGATGCTATTGCAACCATTGGTTATGGCTACATAAATACCGATATTTCTTTTGAACAATTTCCTGATGAGCAGCGACTTATTGAAAACAGAATCTTTGAGCAATTCATTTTAAAAAACAAAGTCTGGGAACTTTTGTTTGAGCATAGATTCCGATTTGAACAGCGTTTTTTAAAATTAGGCACGGACTCAGAGACCCAGCATAGAGCCAGGTACAGATTTCAAATAACGCTCCCAATCACCAAAATCTTTTTCCTCAACTTCTATGATGAAATCTTTTTGAATCTTCAGGATGAAATTTTTGGTCAGAACAGGCTTTATATGGCCCTGGGGGTTAGAATTCTTGAAAATTGCAGCGTGCAGGCAGGATATTTGAAAAACCATTTCAGTAATACTAATTTCGACCGATTACAATTCGCTGTTTTTTATAACCCGGATTTACGACGAAAAAAAGAAATGGCTAAATAATCATTTCCGGCCATAGAGTTTGTTCAAATGATTTCGAATATAGTATTGACTTAACTGGGATTATTATGTAACTTTCAAGTGTAACTTAAAACACGATAAAAATGAAGAAAATTCATCTCATAGCACTAAGCATGGTTCTTGCTCTTTCTTATAATTGTAAGGACGGCAAAAAGGCTGAAAAAGAGGATAGTTCAACTTCGGATGAGCCCGCTGAAATAATGGTGGAGGAAACAAATATAGAAGTAATAAGATTTGCTATGGAACCTAAAAGTGATAGTGATGTGACGGGCGATGTAGTCTTTACTGAAGAAAATGGAATGGTACTGATGAAAGCCACACTTAGCGGACTTACTCCTGGAGAACATGCCATTCATATTCACGAAAAAGCAGATTGCTCCTCAGCAGATGGAACTTCTTCCGGAGGTCATTGGAATCCTACCCATGAGCCTCATGGAAAATGGGGTGCAGAAGAGGGTTATCATAAAGGTGATATCGGTAATTTTACAGCAGATGCCAATGGCAATGCCATCGTTGAATTTAGCACAGATCAATGGTGTCTTGGCTGTGATGATGAAAATATGAATATTTTGGGCAAAGCTGTAATTGTGCATCAGGGAGTTGATGATTTTACATCACAACCTAGCGGAGACGCAGGTGCAAGAATAAGTTGTACAGGGATTATTGAATAGGGTAATAGAGTACATTCTAAAAGTGGTTGCAAAATTAGCAGCCATTTTTAGATTAATCCATTACTATACATTGGTATTACGGCGGAACAGTATAAGTTTGTCCTTTTTATATTTTAATAGTTTAATACCTGTAATAATCCAATTATTAATCGTTAAATTACCTCCCCTGACTCTTTCTCAGGGAATAATGGGCTTTAAAAACTTTAAATAGAAGAAACGACATCACTATAAACCAAACAGAGAAAATATAGTATTCCATAACCAGGTTGATTTGGGTTAAATATTCAAAAACGTATTATTAAATAACTAAGATTTCTGTAACACTTGGGGCATTGCAGAAATGCTCTGACAGCATTTGAACCTTAAACTTAAGCATTTCATCTATAATTACCAAAAAAAAAGTTAAAAAACTAAACCAGTCCAACTTCCTTTACCTTCCATTAATTTCAAATTTTTCCCTTCGAAATGACAATTTGAGAAAAATTAAAATTTAGTCATGAGATAATCTAACTTAACAATTTTCCCTTATTATGCATGACAACAAAGGGAATGTCCTATATTTTGTTTTACTTTGAATTCTTAAAAGATTAAGCCAATGAACCCATCCACGACCGGCTGGATTGACAAATTCGGACACCAGGTAAAAGATAACCTGGGAGCCTTTACGGATTTCAGGGATCTTTACGGAGGACTTAAAACGTCTGGTTTTGTATATGGCTTAAATATCAAGATTCCGCGTTTTATTGTGCCTGAACATACCTTATCTGAGGATGAGAAGGCCAAGATTAATTTGCTTACAGCCCTTTTCTTTACTTTTAAACTGGAAAACAGTAATTCTGATTTTGACGATTTTCTACAGACAATTTTTAAATTTTATCAGGAGCTTGAATTAGGATATATTTCTTTTCTGGATAAAATTCTTGCCGGAAGTAAAACCTCAAAACAACTTGAAAAGCTTATCGATTCCAGAGTTTACCTGGGTGATAATGTATTCAGCAAAACCTTTAACAGAATTATTACCAATTCATTGCTTTTTATCGATGTTCTCACATTCAAATATTATTTAAACGGCGGTAAAAATATTAGGGAGCATGCACAATTGTTAGAATCCCTGACTATCAATGTTACCTCGCATGCACTAAATTCAAAGGAGAAAAACAAAACTGATGAAAGACTGGCGCAATTATTTGCTGCTTCAATGACATTTATCGATAGTGGAAAGCAAGAATTTGATGGTTCTTACAGGGCGCTTCTTTTAAATAATTCAGCCATTTGGGAAAATCAGTATTTTCTGGACGTAGCTTGCCTTACTGTTTGGGAAGATAAAACTTTAGAATATCAGGAATCTGAATTCATTTTTGGCATTGGTAAAGACCTCGGTTTTGAAAACAAAGAGATTTCCCGTTCCCTTGAAGAAATTACTTCTTTTTTTGAAAAAAATTCCTCGAAAATTCCTTTTCTGAAAGACGACAACCTGGCCGTTCAATTTTATGATAGTATGTCCAAAGTGGTTAATAAATTAATTTTGAGAAATAATAAAAGGCTTCAAAAAGAATTATCCGAGAGCAAAGAATTAATGCAGCTACTCTCCAAATCAACAGTCAAAGACCTGAGTGCGCAAGAAAAGAAAAAAGTTCAAAATCGGCTTATAGATATTTTTAAAACCATCCCATCCCTTGCTATTTTTTTATTACCGGGCGGGGCCGTTTTGTTGCCGATTTTTATAAAGTTAATTCCTAAATTACTACCCTCTGCTTTTGATGATAACAGGGTAGAAAAAAGCCCTGAAAAACGCTAAAAACGTACTATAAGAAATATCTATGGTTATACGCAAACCATTTTATATCAATACATTAATACACTTTACTCCAACCACAGCTTAAAGTCTCTAACTCTTTCCCTACTAACAATTATTTCCTGCTCATTAAAGCGGTTTAATTTGATTGTAAGCCGAGAGTTGGTGTAAGAAACAATGTCTTTTATATGGTTGACATTAACATAATATTTTCTACTTACTCTAAAAAATATTTGTGGAGAAAGTTCATTTTCCAGATTTTCCAAAGTGGTATCCAACAGATAATTCCTCCCCTCCGAAGTCGCCGCGTAAGTCCCTTTATTTTCACTGTAGAAACATTCTATGTCATCGGCATTAATAATTTTAAGATGCTGCCCGAGTCTGATAGTGAACCTTTTTTTATATTCCCTTTCAAGTGGATTAACAAGCAGCTTCTTAATGTCTTCAAAGTCCAAATTTATCTGATTTCCTTTTGTTTTAAGGTTTTGATATTTTCGAACAGCAATCTCCAATTCTTCGTCGTCAATTGGTTTTAGAAGATAATCAATACTGTTGAGTTTAAATGCCTGCAAGGCATATTCATCATAAGCCGTGGTAAATATAATTGCACTCTTTACATCAACCAAATCAAAAATTTCAAAGGACAAGCCATCGGAAAGCTGAATATCAAGAAAGATCAAGTCCGGGTGCGTATTGTTCTGAAACCATAGCACAGCTTCTTCCACTGAATGAAGCATGGTAGATACATTAACTCCCAGTGCACTCAGCAACCTCGATAGCCTTCTTGCTGCGGGTTTTTCATCTTCAATTATCAATACATTCATGCCAATAATTTAATATATTCCTGTTATTTGTTCAAATCTTAAATACCCTGCTGACTTTTTTACTTGAATTTTTCGGCATCACGTTTGTCTTTTTCTATATATTTCTGGATTTGACGCTCTTCCCATTTTTTTCCAAACAGCGGGTTAAAATGAAATACGTTTGCCCCATGAAATGCCAGGCCAATGCCCCAGAATATTAAAGTGAAAAATGTGGAGAACTTCCAGAAAACCTCTCCTTCAGCCATGGTTCTTATATAAACATTTACAATTATGAATGAATTGACCACGATATAAACAGCCAGATGTATATAAAACCCTTTAATTACTTCTACTCTTTTCTTAGCCCTTTCGAGCTTATTTTTATTTTCAATGTCCATATGAACCATATATGATGATATTAGTTATTAAAGTCTTACTCCCATCTGTTCCGATGTTCATCTTCACGCATGATCTCCTTAATCTTGCGATCTTCCCAATCTTTACCGAAAAAGGGGTTTAAATTAAAAATTTTAATGGCGTGAAAAATTATGCCGATTCCCCATCCGAATGCTGCCCATAAAAACCACATATAACGCCACTCATTTGTCCAGTAGTTTAAGATTGCCAAAAAAGAAATTACAAGCACATAAGACAAAAGGTTCCCGTAGAATTTTTTTAAGCATGTCACTCGTTCTCTGGCTCTCAGGTATTTTGTTTCTTTATTAAAATCTTCCATGATATTTTTGATTACGGTTATAAATTTTGAAATTATCGGTAAATTGAGTTGTATCGGGATATGGAGCATAATTTAAAAACGCTCCTTATTCATTAATTCCTGTATTTTCCTTTGCTCCCATTGCCTCCCCCATAATGGATTAATTCCATACGCAGCAAGACCCTTAACTACTAAGCCAAAACCCCATCCAAGTGCTGGAAATACAGCCCAGGGAAAACTGGTGGTGTTATAATTTATCCAGATAAGACCAGGGATAACGAGACAATATAAAATACTGCTGAAATAAAATCCTTTTAATGCCTCTGACCCGTTCCTTAGCCTTAATATAACTTGTTACTTTTCTCTTGTTTTCCATGATTCCCTTTTAGTAAATGATTCCGCTAATAATTACAAATCAAAATTCCGAATTGTTCGACAACGTTCTAAATTTAAATTCCTCAACTGTATCAAAAAGGCGATGAATTGTAGTTTTGAATTTCCGGACATATTTACTAAAATTCATCATTGTCCATTAGTTCTCTTATCTTTTTTTCCTCCCAGCTTTTGCCCCATAAAGGATTATAGCCAAAGGCCTCCATGCCATGCATAAAAAGCCCAAAACCCCATCCCAGTGCCGGAAATACGGCCCATGGAAAACTTGTAGACCTAAAATTTAACCAAACTAAAAAAGGAATTACCAGACAATAGGACAGGAGGTTTCCATAGAAGCCTTTGATGGCTTCTACTCGTTCTTTAGCTTTCTGATACCTCTTATCCTCAATATATATATCCTGAGATTCCCTCATACTAACCTTCTTGGTAAGCATGGGCAGTGAGATCTTAAAATCTTTTGCTGTTTTATCAATTGTAACCTGTCTGTCTGATAAGATACTATACCGTTGCTGGATATTCCTGAGCCCTACTCCACTGCTTTTCTTAACTACTTGCTTCTCTTGTAAATTATTTTGAATGATAAGTGCTTCTCCTTCCTCAAAAACCTTGATATGCAAAGGTCTTGTACTGGTAACAATGTTGTGTTTAACCGCATTCTCAAGCAATAGTTGCAGGGAAAGCGGTATTATTTTAGCTTCGGGATTACTGCACTTATCAGGGATATCGAAGATGATACTATCTTCAAACCTCATTTTGAGCAATCGTATATATGTTTTGGCAAATTGAAGTTCTTCGTCCACTGTAACCAGATCCTTGTTTTTTTGTTCCAGGACATAGCGGTATACTTTAGATAGAGAAGTAGTAAATTTTTGAGCCTGATCGGGGTCTTCTTCAATTAAACTGGTAAGTACATTCAGGCTGTTGAATAAAAAATGCGGGTCTAGCTGATTCTTTAAAGCATCAAATTTTGCGGAAGCGGTCCCGGCTATAATTTTTTGTTCCTTGACTTTTTTATCCTGAATTGCCCTATAAAAGTAGATGGCATGGAAAAAGACAGATACCACAATGGTGATTATCAATGCAACCAGGTAATAAATGGCCCTTTCACTGGAAATAAACTCGTCCCAGGTGGCACCTTCAAACCCCATCCGAATCAATATTCGTATCCAGAGTATACCCAACATGGTCAAAAAAACACCCCCGAAAGCACCTATAACCAGCCTGTATTTACTGTATTTTTTCCAAACGACCCGTTTATTTAAATAGACAAAAAAAGAACTGTTAATAAATGTGAGTACAATAGAATATAGCATATTATAACCCACGTCTGTTAAAAGTTCTCTATCAAATTTAATACCGCCACTGGCGAAAAATTCAATAGATATAAAAATGACAGATAAGACGGCTCCTACCAGCAGACCTACCATCAATGTCTTTACCAGATATTTCATTTTTGTTGCCTTGTAGTAGAATTTCTAATTATTTAACTTCTGCATCTCCGCATTTACTAAGGATCATTGTCGCTCTTTCTTTTCCCCAATCAGGATAAAAAGATCCTTCTGGCTTAAAGTTAGCAAAAAGTTCCAATGACCGCTCTATGTCTTTACAAAATGGGGACGCGTCTTTCCCAAAGTATTTTGCTGATCCCATTTCCCATTCGGCCTTTGACAAAACTACCCTGGGATTCTCAGGAGCGAGTGCCAGCGCTTTAGCATAGATAGCAGTATTCTTCGAAGATAAAGACATCCCATAAGTTGCACTATCGAAAGATATCCATGCTGTGTGAATCAGTGCCTGTTGTACAAGTAATTCGGGGTTTTCAGGTGATATTGACATGGCAATATCAACAGATTCCTGAGCCTTTTCTAATTGTTTATGTATCATTTCTTCATCCTGTTCTCCAAATGAAGCCAGAATGTTTATTTGAGCAACATGATACAGGGGCACCCAATTATCGATTTCAGCCATCGCAATCCGTTCAAAAAGGTTGGCAGCTTCTATTGTTTTATTTTTTCCCCAAAGCTCGAAAGCATCTTGCATCCCTTTAGTATATCTATCCTGACTATTTGCAGTAAGGCCAGTGATAAGGGCAAATATGAATATTATATTTTTCATCGCTATAAAATTTAACTGGATTCATTCTCAAAAATGCTAAAAAATAAGGCCTTCCATAAAAAAGACTTTCTCAACTGTTGTTTTTGACCGACTAATTGTATTTTAGACACGCTGTGTCTGTCCACAATTTTCAATTTTATAAGAAAATGAAAAAAATTTGCTTGGTCTTAATATGCCTGGTGCTATTCAATGTCAATTCACAACGGCCAAGTGCCGTTGAAAATGGTAAGTTTTTTGAAGAAAATGGCAATCAAATGCTTTATGGAGGGGAATTGGAATCAGAGCATTTTATTATCAACAATCTCGATTTGAACCCCGCACAGTTTCATTATGGACTGGGCAGGGAAAGTTTTCCCGCCCTTTTAAGTCCCAAGTTTGAATCATTGGAAAGCGCAAAATCCAAATGGTCAGATACAGACAGATTTCTTGTAGCTCATGGAGTTCAGGATGTTAAGGCGTATTCAGTAAGCGATTTAACGCGACACGAAGTTGTAAATGATGTTTTGGACGGTCAGCCTATATTTGCTGCCTACTGCATCCTGGCAGATCTTGGTGGAATTTACAAAAGAACCTATGCCGATAAGGAATTTACTTTTGCCGTAAGTGGTTATACCTATTTCGATCCAGATATCTGGAATGGCCTGGACGGATTCATCTTATGGGACAGGGAAACCGAAAGCCTTTGGTGGCCCCTTATTGACAAAGCCGTTTCCGGTTCCCTAAAAGGCGTAAGGCTGCATAAACTGGATAATTCCAAATGGGAAGATACCAACTGGAAAGTAATAAAAGAAAAATATCCCAACGCCCAAATTATGGTATCAGAACAGGATTTTGATCGCCCGAAAGAATGGAGAAAATACAATGATGTATCCGATATTGTTAAAACATACGCTAATTAAAAAGTTGTCCTGAACATTCGAAATTTACAAACAGACTAATATTTAACAAGCCGTCCAAATGCCATTTTAGATAACAAAATCAGAAAATAAATGTATATACCTCAGCAATATAAAAATGAAAACCTTGAAGAAGTTAAGGAGTTTATTATCAGTAATTCGTTTGGTATTTTAATAAACCATCAGAATGGAAAACTGTGGGCTACTCATATCCCATTAGAATTGGATAAAGATATCAGCGGCAATGACATACTATATGGTCATATTGCCAAAGCAAATCCACAATGGAAATATTTTGTTGAAAATGAAGAAGTGCTTTGCATTTTTAACGGACCACACAGCTATGTTTCGTCTTCCTGGTATACTGAAGAAGAAGTTCCAACCTGGAATTATATTGCGGTTCATATTTATGGGAAATTAAAAATACAGGACGAAAAGGCACTGATGACCTCTCTTCATAAACTAGTAGACAAATATGAGCAACAATCAGATAATCCGGTATCCCTGAATAATATGTCGAGAAATACGCTTCGACAAGTAAAGGGAGTTATAGGTTTTGAAATTGAAATTAGTGATGTACAGGCAGCTTATAAGTTATCACAGGGTCGCCTACAGGATCATCCAAAAATTATTCAGGAGTTGGAAAAAAGCGACGTTGCCGGTAGTCATGAAATTGCCAAAGCCATGAAAATAAATACGACTAAAGAATTGGATAAGTGATCAAACAGAAATAGCAAGCGGTCTTGATCAATGTTTTAAATGGTGTGCAACCTTCCCAGTAAAAATTCCTTATATGACTTGCTTATGGGAATAACCTTTCTGCCTATTTCCAAATGACTATCGGACACAATATCCAATTTACACATATTGATGATATATGACCTGTGCACACGTAAAAAACAACTATCCTTTAATTCAGTTTCAATTGTTTTTAATGTGCTTACCACCAGATATTTGCCGATTGTTGTAACGATATTGCAATAATTTCGCTCTGCTTCAATAAAAAGGATTTGTTCCAATAATAATTTTACCATCCGCCCATTATGCCTGACAAAAATCCTATCGGCTAAAACCTGCAAGCTACTTTCAGGATGTTCTTGCTTTAAACTTCCATTATTCCTTATTTTCTCCACAACTAATGCAATTGTGCGTTGAAGATTTAAATTATTAAACGGCTTGGAAATAAATGCATGGGGTTGTGTTGCTTTAGCCCTTGAAAATGTGGCATCATCATTATTGGCAGTTAAATAGATTATGGGTATTTCATTTTGGAGATGTATCGCAATTGCGGCATCGATACCATCTATGGAACCTTTAAGATTTATATCCATTAAAATAATATCGGGAATATTTTGATTGGCATTACTGATTGCGTCTTCCCCACAGGACGCAATGCCAATAACTTCGTAACCCAACTTGGTTAATTGCAATGAAAGATTAGCGGCAATAATCATATCATCTTCTACAATTAAAATTCGAATTAACTTCTCCATACTTAAGCTGCTTTATGGTTTTGAAATTTAAATGAAACGGCAGTTCCCTTCTTAATATTTAAGGTCATTTTGCCTTCCAATTGTCTGGTGAGTAAATCTATTAACTGTGTGCCAAATCCTGTTCCCTGTATCTTCTGATGATAGCCTTTTCCTATACCATCATCAGACACTTCAAGGTGCAACATACTGCCGGTTTCTTCAAGGCTTAAACGAATTATACCCTGACGATTATCAGGATATGCATATTTAAGTGAATTAGTCAACAATTCATTTACTATTAACCCTATAGGTATTGCAATATCCACATCCAATTCCAGATCTGCCATGTTACATACAATTTGCACTCTATCCGAAGCCCCGTAGGATTCTATAATATAATTCCCCAGGTTTATAAAATACTCTTTCATTTGAATAGATGAAAGGCTTTTGCCCTGATAAAGTTTTTGGTGAATCATACTCATACTGTGAACCCTATGCTGACTTTTTTGCATAGCGTCCGTTACTTTAGGATCTTCTAACTGTTCCGATTGCAGTGATAATAAACTCGAAACTATTTCCAGATTATTTTTTACCCGGTGGTGAATTTCCTTTAGCAAGAATTCTTTTTCGTCATTTTGTTTTTTGAGCAAGTGATTTTTCTTTTTATTGATTCGAACAGTATTGTATAACAGCAATAAGATAAACAGCAGTAGTCCTCCAATAAGAATCATCAGAGTCTGCCTTGATTTTTGTTTTTTGAGCTGATATTCCTGAACCATGATGGTACTCTCTTTCTCAGCCACATCAAACTCCGTCTGTAATAAAGAAATATGATGATCCGCTTCGGCCGTAAATAATTCCTTTTTGAGTTTGTCGTATTCAGCATAGGCCTGATAAGCCTCTCTGTAATTGTGATTTCCGGCATAGGCTTTACCTAAGGCTTCGTAGGCCTGATTTAAATAAAATTGATCCCCAAAATCCTCGGTGGCAATATCTATACTCTTTTCAAGGCTTTCAATTGCTGAAATGTATTTTCCCTGTAGGTTTTGCAATTTACCAATAGACAACCATGCCCGCATCATCATAAAGTTGTTATCCAATAAACTAGCATACTTTACAGCATTTTCTCCCGCTGCTTCCGCCTCCTCAAAATTGTTCAAATATGCTTTCAGATATACCATTGAAATATATACATCACTTAAATTATTATAAAAACCATATCGCTCGCCTATCGAAATCGAATGATCATAATAATTAAGAGCTTCTTCATGTTTCTCCAGCGCCATATAACAATTTCCAACAACATATAAGGTAAAATCATAATCCAGGTCGTTTATTCCTCGTTCTTCGAAAAGGGATAAAGACTTTAGACCATATTCCAAAGCTTTTTCAAAGCGTGATTGTTTCCAAAATATATTGCTTAAATCGCTTAAAGCAACTGCCATAGCTCTTTTGTCTTTCAACTTATCTCCTAATTGCAATGTTTCCATCGCAATGTCGGCCGCTTTATCTAGTTTGCCCTTTCTTTCATATACATATCCCAATTGCGTATAAATTGACGGAAGGTCTTTTTCCGGAACTTTTTGCATTGCAGATTCCAAGACAAATCGGGCACTGTCCAATTTTTCCATCCTCAGGAGGATTGCTCCTTCGGTGATTTGAAACCTACCTTCCCATAAGGTATCTTTTTTTTCACGGGTTAACTGCAAGCCTTTATGGGTAAAATCCAGGGCCTTGACTAAATTCCTGGTGTGCCAGTAATAAGCAAGATCATTTAGGATGTTAAATTGAAGTGTATCCACCTTGCATAATGGATAGGACTTTTCAAGAATATCCAAATAAGAAACGCCAAAATTATCTGTGTCAACAAATACTCTTTTGTAGGATTTTTCGCTTTGGAAGTCTACAATCTGGGCAAAGCCAAGATTAGGGCTCAAAATTGAGCAAAATAAGAATAATGAAACCTTAAAAAATCGGTCTGGCATGTAATTTACAAATTAACCGATGGGGCTCGTAATTTCATAAATATACAAATTTTGACTTAATAATATGGTTCGCTAAATGAAAATAGACTTTCGGACAGTAATTATGGCTATTCATCCCTTTCTGCTTTTATTTGTTCCGGGATATTATTTCTTTCGTATGCGGCATTAGGATAATTAACAAATTAATACATATCGGGCAATCCCTGAAGGAAACCATGAGCAAATCTGTAGCTTGTATTTTAGTTTTATTTCTTGTAATTACAGCGTGCAAACCAGAGAACAAAAGTGATGAATTGACAACCAGCGACATACTAACCAACAATTTAAATGTATTGATTGATTCCTGCTGGAATGATCATAATGTGTCCAGGCTCAATAAATTGCTGCGGAAAGATTTTATAAGAATACAAAATGGTATTACTGTGGCAGGAAATGAAAATGAAATGGCGGCCCATATGAATGTCTTTTTTACAGGTTTTCCTGATTTGAAAATTCAATACCACGATGCGTATATTCAAGGGAACAATATTTTTATGAATTGGGAATGTACAGGGAGTAATACGGGGATATTTGGTGAAATGCCGGCGACAGGGAAGAAAATAAAAATTCAGGGACTTTCGCATCTTTATTTCACAGAGGAAGGTAAATTATATAAGGAAGACATGTATTATAATGAACTCGACCTCCTGCAACAACTTGGATATACCCTGACAGCACCTGTGCTGCAATAATTTTGAACAGATATAACAATAAGTTTAACCAAAATTTAATTAACGATGAGAACATTAAAAGTGAGATTAACCAGTTTATTATTACTATTATTCACCATTGGAATAGGTTTCGCACAGGACGATAATAAGCCACAGGCTTATTGGGTTCACGAGGATGTAGTTAAACCTTCCAAAGTGGCTGACTACGAATCCATTTGTAAAGAGCTTACGGATAACGCAAGAAAATTTAACATTCAGGAATTGAATACCATTGTAACCAATACAGAAGATGACCGGTATTTATGGGTGTCTCCTATAGCAAATATGGCAGATATTGACAAGCCAATATTCGCAACCCTAATGGAAAAAATGGGCAAAGAGACCTTCTCTAATTTGTTTAACCGTATGGATGAATGTTATGATATTGAACAGGATTATATCATCTATTTAGATAAAAAGCTCTCTTATATGCCAGAGGGCATCACCCAAACGCCTGAAGGTGAAGATTATCGTAAATTCTTCTATTTCCATATTACACCCGCTAACCGGGCTATGGTGAAAAAGACTATGGAATCCATAACAAATTTATTTACCAGTAAAGGTTCGAAATTCTATTACAGAGTTTACAAAAGTGGTTTCGGTACCAGGGGTGAATTTTATATGGTAGCAGTGGCTGCAAAGAATGATGCTGACTATAGTGCAAAAGCAAGTGCCAATAATGAGCTCTTAGGTGATGAATGGCCTAAATTATATAATGAGCTAAGAAGCAACCTGCTAAAATTTGAAGTGTTTTCAGGAAGAATGAGACCTGACATGGCTTATAGCCCATCCAAATAAATTACAACTTAAATCTCCTCAATTGTTATTGAGATTTAGGGATATTTATTATATACTAACCATAAATTATATTCAAAAATGAAAAAATTATTTTACCTGATGATGTTTATACCTTTTTTGGTAATATCTCAAAACACCAGTGAATACATGGTCATGGAAAACGTGATGTTAACTGCTATTCCGGCCAAAACGGCAGAATTTGAAGCGGGTTTAGCCGCACACAACAAAAAATACCATGCAGAAGGTTTACACGGTGCCCGTGTATATTGGATTTCCAATGGCAAAAATGCCGGAAAATATATTTGGGCAATGGGGCCACTGCCATGGAGTGCCATGGACAGCCGTCCGGCCGCTGCGGGACATGACGAAGACTGGAGTAAGAATGTAGTACCCTACACGACAGCTGAAAGTGACGTGACCTACTGGAGGTTTCATCCTCAGTTCTCCAGTTTTCCAAAAGACTTTGACCTAAAGTATTTATCGGTATTCATGGTAGATTTTAAAAGATTTAAGTACCCTGAAATGATCAGTATTCTGGAAAGAGTAAAGAAAGTAAACTCTGAAAAGAATCCTGATGAGACCTATGGTATCTATACCAATGAAATGCCCGATACCAAGGATGGCAGAGATATGGCTTTTGTAAATTTCTTTAGCAATTCAGGATGGATGGGCCGTGAAGACACCTTTCCCAAAAAATTTGATGAAGTACATGGAGAGGGAAGTTTTTCAAAATTTTTACAAGACGTGGAGGCAGCTACGAATGGGGATCGCTCAGAACTGTGGACATATAGGGAAGACCTTAGCGGACTTAGTGCTACTGTTAATTCTCAGGTAAGGCAATAATGATAAATCCGTAATTTGGATCTTTACAGGAAAGTATAATTCCTATAGTTGTGAAACAACACAATTTACCTTAAATTAACCAACCATTCAAAACCCGGTATAATACCGGGTTTTGTTTTTGTTGATACTTTTTTTATAGGTGGTACATCATTAGAAATACTTTAAAACCATAATTAGCGCATTACAGCAATCTTTATTAATTTGCCGGGAAATCCAAAATACAAATCATGCAAAAAATATTATCTTTCTTTTTCATCGCATTCCTTTTTAGCGGAAATGCCTTCGGTCAGCAAAAATCCAATCTGGAACTCACAGATATTTTTGACATGGAATTTGTCTCAGATCCCCAGATTTCTCCGGATGGGACTAAAATAATCTATGTGCGGAATTTTAAGGATATAATGACCGATAAAAACCTTTCGAATTTGTGGATTGTTAATTTTGATGGTTCCCAGAACAGGCCGCTTACTACCGGAAACCAAAATGACTTTGCACCACTCTGGTCACATGATGGCCATAAAATTGTTTTTAAATCTAACATGCAGGATGATAAAGTTAAACTTTTTATGATGTGGTTGGATACCAAGGAATATGTTGCCCTTACAAATACATCTGCAGCCCCGGGAGGAGTTAGCTGGTCTAATGATGATACTCACTTGGCATTCACCATGTTTGTCCCTAAAAAATCGGAATCTATCATTAAATTACCGGAGAAACCGGAAGGCGCCAATTGGAATAAACCTCCTGTCTATATAGATGAAATAAACTACCGGGGTGATGGCCGGGGATATTATAAAAGCGGGAATGATCAACTTTTTATCCTTTCTACTGATGGAGGTTCACCCCGACAACTTACCGCTACTGAATATGATCATGGAGCTCCTGTCTGGTCAAAAGATAACCGGAGACTATATTTTTCAGCGAACCTCCACGAAAATCATGAATTTGAACCCAGGAATAGTGAAATTTACGAACTTACATTAAGCACAAATTCCATTAAGGCTCTTACTGAACGCCTGGGGCCAGATAGCGGCCCGGCACTTTCACCTGATGGTAAATTTATTGCCTACACCGGATTTGATGATGAATATCAGGGGTATCAGCTCACCCAGTTGTACCTTATGGATACCGACGGCTCCAATTCCAGGCTTGTCTCGGGTGATTTTGACAGGGATATCGGAAATATAAGTTGGTCTGGTGATGGCAAAGGACTATACTTTCAATATGATGATAAGGGAGATACAAAAGTTGGTTTTATTTCAACTGACGGTAAAGTAACCCAGGTTTTTGAAAATTTAGGAGGACTTTCTTTAGGCAGACCTTATAATACAGCTTCTTTCACCGTATCCAGTAACAGCAAATTTGCATATACCCTTGGGGGTACAGAACATCCGGCAGATTTGGGGTCATTTTACAGAAATAATCATCAAAGAATTACACGACTTAATGACGATCTGTTCTCTTACAGGAACCTTGCAGAGGTTGAAGAAATTTGGTGGGAATCTTCTTTTGATAATCGAATGGTACAGGGCTGGCTGGTAAAACCTCCTAATTTTGATCCTGCTAAAAAATATCCATTTATTCTGGAAATCCACGGGGGGCCTTTTCAGAGTTATGGTTCTGTTTTTTCAGCGGAAATCCAGCTTTACGCAGCGCGGGGGTATTTAGTATTATATGCAAACCCAAGGGGCAGTACCAGTTATGGAGAAGAATTTGGAAATCTGATTCATCATGATTACCCGAACCATGACTATGATGATCTCATGTCTGGTGTGGACGAAGTGATTAAAAAAGGAATTGTAGACGAAAAAAACATGTTTGTCACCGGAGGTAGCGGCGGAGGTGTACTAACTGCATGGATCGTTGGTAAAACGGATAGATTTGCCGCAGCGGTTGTGGCAAAACCCGTCATTAACTGGTATAGTTTTGTTCTCTATGCGGATAATATCGGATTTTTCTATAAGTACTGGTTTCCAAATAAACCCTGGGAAGATCCAAGTAGCTATCTTAAAAGGTCGCCACTTTCTTATGTGGGAAATATTACTACTCCAACAATGCTCTTAACAGGAGAAGAAGATTTCCGTACTCCAATTGCCGAATCTGAACAGTTTTATGCCGCTCTGAAACTGGAAAAAGTAGAAACAGCCATGGTGAGAATTCCGGGGGCATCACATGGAATTGCCGATAAACCGAGTAATCTTATTGCCAAAATAGCCAGTGTTATGGCTTGGTTTGAAAAGTATAAAAAGGACTAGTAACCTAATTAATCCCTGCCTAAATCTCTTAAGTTGAATGAAATTTTGTTTAACTTTAAGGAATAGTAGGAATTTATGATACATAATAAATATTGGCAGGCTTTTTTCGCTCTTTCGCCCATAATTATATTGTTTATTATGATGCTGGGGTATTTTGCAGTTCTATTTTCCATATTCAGTAATATCCCCGAATTGGAGCAAGCTCATAATGAACCCCCTGAGCTTATTTTACAATGGGTGGGTAGTTTTATGATCGTTATATTTTTAGTGATCCTGTTGTCTGTTTCAAGTTTGGTTTTCTATATAGTACACGCAGTTCAGAATCCAAATCTAAAGCAGGGCCATATGCTGCTCTTGTGGATTTTATTATTTATTTTCGTCGGTGGTTTGGGAGAATTAATCTACTGGCTGGTGGAGATTGTAGCTAAAAGAAACCAAAATGAGCACATAGATTAATCTTTTTAATGGAAAGCAGAAGGTCCTTTATCAGAAAAACAACCCTTGGGAGTGTAGCCCTTTCTGCTCCTTTCAATGCTATGTTTGCCACAAATAAAAAAACAAAATACGCTGATCCAAATATCTCGCTTGCACAATGGTCCTTAAACAGGGCCTTTTTTAAAGGAGAATTAAACGCCATAGACTTTCCGGATATTGCAAAAAACTCATTTGACTTAAATGCAGTTGAATACGTAAATGCATTTTACAAGGAACATGGAGATAATGATAATTTTTGGAATCAACTTAAAACCAAAGCAGATGCAGCCGGGGTGAAAAGTCTACTGATAATGGTTGATGATGAAGGTGATCTTGGAAATCCTTCTGATAAAGAGCGCACCCGTGCCATAGAGAATCATTACAAGTGGATCAATGCGGCTAAAATATTGGGATGCCATTCCATTCGCGTCAATGCTTTCGGTCAGGGGAATAGGATTACATTAAGGAATTCATTAATTGATGGCTTAGGAAGGTTAAGTGATTATGGGGCTAAGGAAAAAATCAATATCCTGATTGAAAATCATGGCCTGCATACTTCAGATGGTAAGTTTATGACATCCATAATAAAAGAATTAAACAACAACTATTTAGGGACATTACCAGACTTTGGCAACTGGTGCCTTAATGCCAAATGGGGAAGTACTCAAAATAATAAATGCACAGAAATATACGATCCTTATCAAGGGGTTTCAGATTTTTTACCCTTTGCCAAAGGGGTAAGTGCCAAAGCTTATAATTTTGATCCTAATGGCAATGAAACTTTTCTGGATTACGGAAGACTTCTTAAAATTGTAAAAAATTTCGGATTCCATGGCTACATAGGTATTGAATACGAGGGCGAAAAACTTAGTGAACCCGAAGGTATTAAAGCCACCAAAGCCCTGATTGAAAGAGTGTGGAAAAATTTGGATTAGAAATTGTTGCGGCCCGTATCAGTCTAAAAAACGTAATATTATTTGTTTTACCCTTTTGAAATTCATTGACCCCATATTTGTCAATAATGATTGAAATCCGGAAGATTCATAAAAAAATATTATATTTTTAATTCTTAACTAAACTGATCCAAACTAAACCAACTAAAATGTCACAAATTTCGATTAGCTCTGTCAAACCCAGATTGACTTTCTGGCAAATTTGGAATATGAGCTTTGGTTTCCTGGGAATTCAATTCGGGTTTGCCTTGCAAAATGCCAACGTAAGCAGAATTTTTGAGACCCTGGGGGCGTCTAAAGATGAATTACCAATACTGTGGTTAGCAGCACCTGTTACCGGTCTTCTGGTACAACCCATAATTGGCTACTACAGCGATAGAACCTGGCATCGCAAATGGGGAAGGCGAAGGCCATTTTTTGCGATTGGTGCCATTCTTGCCACACTCGCACTATTTGCTATGCCAAACTCAACGGAACTTTGGATGGCAGTAATTATGCTGTGGCTCATGGACGCCTCAATTAATATTAGCATGGAACCTTTCAGGGCATTTGTTGGGGACATGTTGCCCAACGAACAACGGACCAGCGGGTTTGCCATGCAAAGTTTTTTTATAGGTTTAGGAGCTATTGTGGCCTCTGCCCTGCCCTATGTGATGACCAATTGGTTTGGAGTAGAAAATATAGCGGCAGACGGAGGCATCCCCGATTCTGTAAAATGGTCCTTTTACCTGGGAGGCTTTGCATATTTCAGTGCGGTAATGTGGACTGTTTTTAATACAAAAGAATACCCGCCAGATGACCTTGAAAAACTTAAAAATGAAAATGCTGAAAAAGGAATATTCACCGGACTCAAAGAATCCTTTATGGGCATATTTAAAATGCCCAAAACCATGGTACAACTGGCATTTGTCCAGTTTTTTTCGTGGTTTGCCTTATTTGCCTTATGGATCTATACCACTTCCGCGGTAACCAGTCATATTTATGGAACCTCGGATACCACTTCAGCGCTGTACAACGAGGGAGCGGATTGGGTTGGTATTTGCTTTGCGGTTTATAACGGTATTGCTGCCCTTGTGGCTTTTTTACTGCCGGTAGTTGCCAAAAAAATAAGCAGGAAAATGACGCATTTAGCTGCCCTGGTTATTGGCGGAATTGGATTGCTATCTATTTATTTTATTACGGATCCAAATTTATTGCTGGTGTCAATGATAGGAGTTGGTATTGCCTGGGCAAGTATTTTGTCAATGCCTTACGCCATGCTATCCAGTATTTTACCCGCTAATAAAATGGGTTATTACATGGGGGTTTTTAACTTCTTCATTGTAATTCCACAAATTGTTGCAGCAGGTATTCTGGGGTTTTTATTAAAATCTTTCTTTGGCAATATTTCTGTTTTCGCATTGATCATAGGTGGTGTTTCAATGATCATCGCCGGTCTGTTATGCGTTTTTGTACAAGACAATGAAGTTACTATCGATTTTGCCAATACGTAACCACGACTTTGATTCCTGTTTTAAGATTCCTATAGGTTGTCTAACTGATTGCTTTTTTTATCTGTACTGATTGTCCAGAAGAATCCAACAAAAAAGAAACTATCCGCCGGTGGCTGTATGGCCAGCCTATCAAATACGCTATTTGAATTAGGCGTATTGGCATATTCATAATTACTGATATGGTTAAATCCAAACACATTATTCACTGAGAAATACAAGATTTTTTGTTGATCAATTAAATAGGCCCAGTTAAAACTTATGTTGTTATAATTAGAATTAAATTGCGGTTGTTCCGTATCATATTTAATAAGACTACGGTAATCTTTAAAGTAGTCCTCCGAACTAAGGGTTCTGCCATCATAGGTGCCTTCGAGGTAAACATTAGCCCCGGTAATAATACTGTTTCAATTGTCTGTCATAGTCCCTGTTAAAGTTAATTGCCCCGGCAGAGAAAAGGAAAAGAAGAAAATACAAAATAGACAGATTAACCAATTCACATCAATAATTCTTATTGTTATTGAGGCTAAAATGGATCAGATTGAGGTCATGGCATAAAGAAGTTTACCCAAATGTGCTTTATTTAAGATGAAATGAGAATTTAAAAACAAGTAACAATTCAATCCTTATTTCCTACAATTGAGTACAGTAAAATTTTGAATCCAGGCAGTTATTAGGAAGTTTGGAGCATCATTAACACCTAATAAAACTATAACATGAAAACATTAGCATTTATTTTAAGTTTATTTATTTCGGGGATCATCGCCAATGCACAAGATGCAAAAGGTATAACCATTAAAGTTACTATTGAAAATGTACTTAGCGATGAAGGTCAAATCCTTGCAGCACTTCATACGGAGGATACGTTCATGAAAGGGCCCGGAATCGAAAATTTCAGAGGTGAGGCCAAAACCGGCAGTATCTCTTTTGTGTTTGAAAATGTAAAGCCGGGAATTTATGCCATTTCATCTTTGCATGATGCAAATGAAAATCAACGAATGGATTATGAGGATAGTGGCATGCCAAAAGAAAATTATGCGATGTCCGGTACTGAAATGATCATGGGGCCGCCCACTTTTAAGGATGTAGAGTTTGAGGTGTTCAGCGAAGATATTGAATTAAAGCTTCGATTCTAATTCCTTCCGAAATATAAAAATGCCCGTTCAGAACGGGCATTTTTTATTGCCAATTTTCTTAGGTAAATATTTAAGTTATACAATATACATCCGCAGTAATGTTTTGTGATTAGGTGCACTATATTTCTTCAGCCAGCCAGGCTTTCATCATCCAAACTGTTTTTTCCTGTTCGGTAATGAAGTTACTCATCATTGAATTTGTACCCTCATCATTAGCCGCATCAGAATCTGCGAGAATTTTTCGCTCAATAAGCAGCAGCTCTTTCAGGGAATCAACGATTAACTTAATTGCGTCTTCATCTTTTGTTACATTCTTTCCGGTTGGGACAACTGTATTTTTCATATAATCCTCGAAAGTGTGCAGCGGAACTTCGCCTAAGGTTAAAATACGCTCGGCTATTTCATCTACTTTTAGATTTG
The DNA here is from genome assembly GCA_963793325.1 of uncultured Flavobacteriaceae bacterium. Classification (GTDB taxonomy): domain Bacteria; phylum Bacteroidota; class Bacteroidia; order Flavobacteriales; family Flavobacteriaceae; genus Eudoraea. The sequence goes on along the minus strand of CAWBZU010000002.1, from coordinate 383,029 downwards.
CATCATTATACATTTCTTCAAATTTTACGTGTAAATCAAAAAAACTTTTCCCTTTAATATTCCAGTGAATCCCCCTAAGATTTTGATAATACGTCTGAAAATTTGCCAACAATTTATTCAAATCTTTACTAAGTGACTTCGATTGCGCAGCGTTCAAGCCTATACTATTTAATTTCATCATGTTTATTTTTGATTTCTATAAAGTTATTGAATATCTATCTCTTATAGTATAAATTTTATTGATAGTTTTTATATTTGTATTACACAAAATTATATTAAATGACCATCACACAATTACAGTATGTACTGGCAGTTGCAGAATACCAGAATTTCACATTGGCTGCTGAAAAAAGCTTTGTTACACAACCTACTTTAAGTATGCAGGTACAAAAGCTTGAGGACGAACTGGACATACTTATATTTGACAGAAGCAAGAAACCGATACGCATTACCGAAGCTGGTCTAAAAATTGTTGCACAGGCAAAAAATATTGTCAATGAAGCTGAACGTATTAAGGATATTGTTGATCAGGAGAAAGGTTTTATCGGCGGAGAATATACGCTGGGAATTATTCCAACAATAATGCCCACACTGCTCCCAATGTTTCTTAAAACTTTTATTAATAAATACCCTAAGGTAAATCTCATAATAAAGGAACAGGGTACAGAATCCCTGATAAGGAATATTCATGAAGGCCATTTGGATGGCGCAATTGCTGCAACGCCTTTGGAAATTGAGTATATTATAGAAAGACCTTTATACTATGAGCCGTTTGTGGGTTATGTACCCAAAAACCACAGACTCAGGGGAGTAGACAAACTAAATCCAAGTGATCTGGAAATAAGCGATATATTATTGTTAAAGGATGGACATTGTTTCAGGGATGGGGTTATAAACCTTTGTAAGACTACAAAAAAATATGAAAATGAGCATTTTCAGTTGCAAAGCGGTAGTTTTGAAACTTTGGTAAATCTGGCTGATGAAGATATGGGAATGACCCTTTTACCCTATCTCAACACCCTGGAATTAGATGAGAAAAAAAAGGAAAATTTAAAATATTTTAATAAGCCCTCTCCGGCCAGGGAAGTAAGTCTCATTTATCACAAAAGCGAACTTAAAATCCAGATTACACATGCTCTTAAAGAAGTTATTTCCGGAATTGTGCGTGGTGCTATTGCCTTTCAGGATGTGAAAATAATCAGTCCTGTTGCCAAAAAATAAAAGCCACCTTTTCAGATGGCTTTTGCATTATACTTTTAGATAAATTAATGTGGGTTCCAACTCTGGTTTATCTGTAATGAAATTGTATAACCAGGCTTTTAATTCTTCAATTTCTTCAGGCAGTAGTTTAGAAATTGCTTTTTTTAGTTCCTTTCCGAAGAGTTTTACGTCAAAACTTACTTTTTGGAGTACTGTTTTATAATACTCCAGCATAGCTTTTGCCATATTGAGAGTTTGTTTTAATTAGATCGTTAATTCAAAAATAACCAAAAAAAGCTATATAATATTGTGTACATTCCGTTAAAAATTGGATAATTTCATGTTAAATTCAATTATGTAAATGATTAGTGTATAATCCACAAGTGAAAAAAGCCCTAAAACTTTGCGGTTTAATTATTTTCTCAGTGCTACTCGGAGCCTGTGCTTCCAGTAAAAAGTTGGAGAAAACTATGACTACTACCCTGGATCTTGAAACTTTTAAAAATCATTTTACCGGGATTATGATCTATGATCCAATTTCACGGGATACCTTGTACCGCTTAAACAGTGATAAGTATTTTACCCCGGCAAGTAACACTAAAATTTTTACGCTTTATACCTCATTAGTACTTCTACCAAAACATATCCCAGCTTTGAAGTATTGTAATGTGAAAGACACCCTTTTTGTTGAAGGGACCGGTGATCCATCGCTCCTGCACCCATATTTTAAAGATAGTACTGTTACCCGGTTTTTAAAGGGTTATAAAAATATCTCTCTTAACCAGAACAACTTTGCAGATAGCAGGTTTGGGCCGGGCTGGGCATGGGAAGACTACGACGGTTATTATTCTGCCGAACGCAGCGCTTTGCCTCTATATGGAAATGTCGTAACTATTTCTTTTTCAGATACCTTGAATGCCAGTCCAGACTCTTTTAAAGAAAATATAAATCCGGTAAATAATACCAGGCAGCGGGAACCTGACACAAATACTTTTTATTTTGATCCGACGAGAAAAGACACTATTGAAATTCCGATTAAGATAGATAGTATTGTGCTTAAATCACTTTTGGAAGAAGCAATTGGAATGAAGATATCATCTGTTCAAAAAATGCCTTGCGGAGAGAAAATGATACTTCCCGGGATACTCACCGACAGTATTAACAAAAGAATGATGCAGGAAAGTGATAATTTTTTAGCTGAACAATTACTGTTATCAGCTTCGTCTACATTATCTGACACCTTGAACACCGGAATAGCCATAGAGTATATGCTGGAAAATCACCTTAAAGATTTAAAACAATTGCCAAGATGGGTAGATGGTTCCGGCCTTTCCAGGTACAATCTTTTTAGTCCTGAATCTATGGTATACGTTCTTAGTGCGATGTACAGTGAATTTCCTAAAGAGCGGCTATTAAATCTGTTTGCCGAAGGCGGGCAATCCGGCACATTAACCGATTGGTACCCTGGTATTCCCAATCCATATATCTATGCCAAAACGGGATCTCTCGGTAACAATCATAATATTAGTGGGTACCTGATCACTAAATCCGGAAAAACCTTGATCTTCAGTTTTATGAATAATCATTTTACAATTCCAGCTTCACAGATTAAAAAGCAAATGCAGCTTGTATTCGAATGGATCCGTGACAATAATTAAATTATGTTGTTTAACCTTGCGTACTGCAAAAGCATAATAGTTTTCGCGTCTTTTATTTTACCATTAGTAATCATGTTGAGAGCCGTATCAAATAAAACTTCCAAAACTTCAATATTTTCGGTCTCATACTCGACACCCCCACCATCACTTACTTTCATTTGCTCCTGATATTCCCCTATAAAAAAATGAAGTATTTCAGTTACTGCGCCCGGTGACATATATGATTCAAATACCTTTTTTACATGATCTATTTGATACCCTGTCTCTTCTTCTACTTCTTTTTTGATGCAGTCTTCCGGATGTGCACCATCCAATAATCCGGCACATACCTCAATCATCATCCCAGAAGGATTTCCATTTACATAGGTGGGCATCCTGAACTGTTTGGTAAGAATAATGGTCCCCTTCTTTTGGTTATACAGGAGGATTGCGGCTCCATTTCCACGGTCATATACCTCGCGTACCTGATCTTCCCATTCTCCATCTTCCTTTTGATATTCATAGGTGTACCTGAATAAGGTATACCAATTATCTGATAAAACTTCTTTTCTTATATCTCTTATCTTGCTGTTATTCACTTTTGTTGAGGCTTATGTTAGTTGAAATAGCTTTTAATTTTACTTTAAACTGTAAGTGCATTATTCAAATACCTTCTAAAGGGGAGCATTTCTTTGTAAACCTTGATGATATTTTCCTTAAAATCGCTCCGTAAGACATCATCTCTGCTAAGTTGGTGGACTACAGCATAAGTTTTATGCCTCAATAATTCAATGTATGGATGATTCGCTGCAAATCCTTTGGGAGTTCCTTTCAACTTTTCATCCATATAAAGTGAACCAAAGGTAACTTTAAAAGAAGCTTTATTTATAATTTCAAGTAATTCTTCCCCATTGTAATCTATAGCTTCCCTGATACTCCGAAGTGATTTTGGATCCGGTCGCCAAATACCTCCGGCAAGTAAAGATTCATTAAGCCCAATCTGAATATAAAAATCCCCGGTACCTGGTGCTTTATCTAAACCCGCACCAAAATGATCTTTATAAACGGGTTTCTTTGGATGAAACATAAGATTGTTATTAATTCTGTTTATCCCCTTTTTCCCGGGTGTTGGATAATAATATTTATCCAAATCTGACAGGGTATGATCCAGATCATCCAACCAGGCTATAAATTCTTCCCTTAATTCCCTGTACCGTTTTCGGTTATCATCCATCCAGACCTTGGAATTATTCACATCCAATTCACGTAAAAAGTCATAGAGTTTTTTAAAATCCATAAGATTTTTGTCCGGCACTTAAATTAATTAGGGATTTCTCTAGAAACGATTATCGCCATCGAGCAGATCTCCAATTCCTCCTAAAATACTTCCTTCACCCTTGTCTTTTCCTCCCCCTTTTGGTGCCGCCGCCCACACTCTTCCTGCCAGCCTGCTAAAAGGCAGAGACTGAATATAGACCGTCCCGGGACCTCTTAAAGAGGCAAAGAACAAACCTTCTCCGCCAAACACGGTATTTCTTATTCCCCCAACAAATTCTATATCATAATCTATGTCCTTGGTAAAGCCCACAATACAACCAGTATCAACTTTTAAAACCTCACCGGGTCCTAATTCCTTCTTAGCGAGCGTACCCCCCGCATGAACAAAAGCCAGCCCATCACCTTCCAGTTTCTGCATTATAAATCCTTCCCCTCCAAACAAACCTCTGCCTAATCGTTTGGAAAACTCTATCCCAATAGAAACACCTTTGGCTGCGCACAGAAAGGCATCTTTCTGACATATAAATTTTCCCTGTTTTTCAGATAAATCAATAGGCAATATTTTGCCGGGATAGGGAGAAGCAAAACTAACTTCTCTTTTACTCTGCCCTACATTTAAAAAAGCTGTCATAAAAAGGCTTTCACCCGTAAGAATTCGTTTTCCTGCCGAAAATATTTTACCAAGTACACTGTTGTCCTGGTTGGAACCATCCCCAAAAATGGTATCCATCTTAATATCGGTGTCCATCATCATAAAACTGCCCGCCTCGGCAACTACGGCTTCCTGCGGATCCAGCTCTATTTCAACATATTGCATTTCTTCCCCATAAATATGGTAGTCTATTTCGTGTGCATTCATTATTAGCGTTTTAAGTTATCAATAATTAGTTGATATGGAAATCAAAATGTTACAGTTACATCTTAAAATTAATATATCAGGCCCTCAACTTTATCGTCCATTCAAAATTAAAAGTAGAAACCACAAGTCCGGCCTCATTAATTCCGACAGAATCCATCCAAAAGGTTTGTCCTTCACCGGTAGCTATGGTTTGATCCAGAGCCTTCTTGATCTTATGGCCATCCTGACAGGTAAATGTAATTCTACCCGTAGCTTTTTTAGAAAAATTGGCTTTATTGTTAGCAACAAGCATGGAAATGTCTTTTCCCCTCCCTCTTATCTGAGCATTGACCATAGCACCGGTACTCAGCTCGGCTGCCATTCCCTGCACCGCCCAGTACATTGATTTAAAAGGATTTTGATTAAACCAGTTATGTTTTACGATGACAATTGCTTGGTTCTCATCACAGGATTTAAGCCTCACACCACACCACCAGGCCGATGGTAACTTAAAAAAGGCAAAGGCATTGAATTTGCTGGAATATGTGCTCATGTAAATATAATATACAGTAAATGTAGAAATTATTGTTTAAGTAATAAATGTTAAATATTTGTTAAATATTAGTACTATGTTTTGCATAATACCTGTTTTAAGATATATATTTGCATAAGAAACTAATATGCCATGACAGAGACATTGTCCAAACACGAAAGAAATTTATCCGCAGTCATTCATGCGTCTACCTTAAGCAAGTACTTTATTCCTTTTGGCAACTTCCTTCTGCCACTCATTTTATGGATAGCAAATAAGAAGGAGCACAACTTTGTAGACTACAATGGAAAACAGGCCTTGAATTTTCAAATCAGCCTTTTATTGTATTCCGTTATTCTTGGAATCATTACAGTTCCTTTTGTACTGGGGTTTTTGCCAAGCATTTTTGATGGAGGGTTGTTGAATATTCGGGAATATAATGAGTTCAATAATATTAATTTTCATTTTTTAAAGGAAACCCTACATTTTGGATGGTGGCTATGGCCCGTTGGAATTGCCGGCCTAATGCAGGTTGCCCTCTTTATCGTCAATATAGTTTACACCATTTTGGCCACATTAAGGACAAATGAAGGACAGTATTTCAAATATCCTATAACTATAAATTTCATAAAATAATAAACAGCACTAATCAAGCTATATAAAAGGAGTTTATCTATCAATCATCATCAAATGAAAAACAAAAAAAACGAACAGTTAACCAGATGCTGAAATAAATCCGTCGCAAACGGTACAGCACAAAACAGAATTATGAAATTATGAACATAGAAAACACAAAAGCACAGATGCGGAAGGGAGTTTTGGAATACTGCATACTCTCCATTCTAAAGGGGGAAGATAAGTATGCTTCTGAAATTCTGAGCACGCTCAAAGATGCAAAAATGCTGGTGGTCGAAGGAACTATTTATCCCTTACTCACCAGGCTAAAGAACGCAGGGTTGCTCAATTATCGCTGGGAAGAATCCACCTCCGGGCCACCCAGGAAATATTATGCACTCACAGAAACAGGGAAAGTCTTTTTAAAAGAACTAAACATCACCTGGGATGAACTTAGAGGTGCAGTTAATTTGGTTACCAATACTAAAAACAACTAACAATGAATAAAACAGTAAATATAAATCTCGCAAATATACTTTTTCACATAGATGAAAAAGCATTTAACAAATTACAGCGCTATCTGGAATCAATTAAACGCTCATTTTCCGGTACTGCCGGAAGTGATGAGATCATTGCTGATATTGAAGCCAGGATCGCTGAGCTTTTCCACGAAAAAATGGAAAATGACAGACAGGTAATCACCCTTAAAGAAGTAGATGAAGTCATCAACATTATGGGGCAACCTGAAGACTACATGGTAGATGAGGATATTTTTGAGGATGAACCCAAAAGAACAACGGAGCCACGTCCAAAGGTCAAAAAGCTCTACAGAGATACCGATAATAAATATATTGGTGGAGTTTGCGCCGGACTCGAGCATTATCTTGGAATTGATGTCTTATGGATACGTTTGGCTTTTATTGTACTGGGCGTTTTCACAGGTTTTGGTTTTATTGCCTATATCTTGCTCTGGATATTGGTGCCTGAAGCCGTAACCACCTCCCAGAAATTGGATATGACGGGGGAACCAGTTAATATAAGTAATATCGAAAAAAAAGTAAAGGAGGGTTTTGAAGATGTTGCACAGAAGGTAAAAAGTGTAGATTATGAAAAAGTAGGAAATAGAGTTAAAAGTAGTGGTAAAACATTCTTTGATACCCTTGGCGACATAATCATGTTCTTTTTTAAGGTTTTTGGAAAATTTATAGGCATTTTACTAATCATTATTGGGGCTGCCACTTTAATTGGTCTTTTTATTGGATTGATGACTGTTGGAATACTGGATATTGTCCATATCCCAGGTGTTGATTTTTATGATGTGGTCAATTCCACTGCCGCACCGGTATGGCTCGTTTCTCTGCTGGCCTTCTTTGCTGTAGGTATTCCATTTTTCTTTCTGCTTTATCTCGGTTTAAAAATTCTTGTAACCAACCTTAAGTCCATTGGAAACATCGCTAAATTCTCCTTGTTGGGTTTATGGCTGCTCTCTATTATTGGATTGAGTGTCCTTGGAATACAACAGGCTTCCGCTCATGCATTTAGTGGAACAACCACTGTAAAGGAGGATTTGAATTTTCCTCAGGGGCTGGATACTTTGCGAATTAGGCTGAATTCGAGTGATCTATTGGACGTTCAGGAAAACGTCGGGATAAACGGAATGAGTGTGGCATATGACGAAAATGGAGATAAAGTCCTTTTTGCCAACGACGTGCGTTTTGATATTAAGAAATCGGAAGACTCCGTCGCACATATTCGGATTAGAAAGGATGCAGACGGGAATTCTTTTGTCAATGCCAAAGAGCGTGCGGGCAAAATCGATTACAATTATTCCATTGATGGCAATACACTCTTACTCGATAATTTCCATTCAACATCCGCAAAAAATAAGGTTAGAGACCAGGAAGTTCGGGTTACCGTGTTTATCCCGTCAAATAGTGTAATAATCTTTGATGAATCTGCAAAACAACATATCGGCAGAACAACGCGCTACGACAAAGATATTTACAGAAGTGATATCGTGGATTATCAATGGCTGATGAAAGACAATGGGGTTCTACAATGCCTGGATTGCCCGGAAAATATGGACGAGGAAGACAATGAAGATGAAAATGGCCGAATAATAATAAATGAGGATGGAGTAGATATTGATATAAAGGACAATGGAGATTCTTTTAAAATGAAAATTGATGAGAACGGCCTAAAGATAAAAACCAATGATAATAATTAGTAGTGTACAATTCATCATTTGAATTCAACAACTGGGCAATACATTTTCGATATTTCCAATAAGAACATAGAATTTTATCAATCAAATTAAAATCAATAATCAGAACCCATATAATTTGGGTTATTAAAAACGACAATCATGACAACATTAGCAAGAATTACGATCGCACTTATTTTAGCACTATTCCTTTCATCCTGTGCCTTTGACATTAATTTTGGTGACGGCAAAAAAGGAAACGGGGTTATCGCCGAAGACCGAAGGGAGATTACAGAAGAGTTTACCGTGGTGTCCGCCTCAGAAGGCCTGGATGTTTATATTACCCAAGCCAATGAATTTGAAATCACTGTTGAAGCTGATGAAAATATTATCGACTTAATAGGAACTGATATAAAAGATGGTAAACTAAAAATCCATGCCATAGAGAATATTGGCAGGGCAACAAAAAAAATATATGTCTCTTTGCCTGATATTACAGGGCTCGAATCTTCCAGCGGAGCAGATTTAATAGGGAAAAGCGTCATAGAATCTGATAAAATAGTTTTAGGCGCCAGCAGTGGATCTGATCTGCAAGTAGAATTAAATGCGGATGAGGTTGATGCCAATTCAAGCAGCGGGGCGGCTATTAAATTATCCGGTGAAGCCAATTTACTAAATGCAAGTGCCAGCAGTGGATCGGACATAAGGGCAAAGGATTTTAAGGTTCAGACCTGTAGTGCTGAGGCAAGCAGTGGCGCGGATATTTCTGTAAATGTTTCCGAATCACTGATTGCTGATGCCAGCAGCGGTGCAGATATTTCCTATACCGGAGAAGCATCAGTTCAAAAGAATAAGTCGGTTTCAGGAAGTATTCATAAAGATCAATAAGAATTCCTCAATTTTTTATCCCGCACAATTCTTTTAACCCTGGTATTCTTGCCAGGGTTTTATTTTGTGATATTTGGGATTTATTTATATTCGTACTAAACAAATAATTCATGAATCTCAAGCTGAAGAAGTACACCTTACCCTTGAAACATACTTTTACTATTTCAAGGGAATCCCATGATTCACAGGATACTTTGATAGTATCTCTTTCTTTGGGAAATAGTACCGGGTATGGGGAAGCAACCTCCAATCCGTATTACAGAATTAGCTGTGAAAGCATGATCTCCGAAATAGAAGGGATACGACCAGAAATAGAAGACTGTAATTTTACAAATCCTGAAGATTTTTACGCTTTTATTGCGTCTCGTGGATTGAGCAACTTCGCATTATGCGCCTTAGATCTTGCTGCTCATGATCTTTATGGCAAAATAATAGAAAAACCATTATATGAAATTTGGGGAACTTCTATAGAGAAATATCCCGTAACCAACTACACCATTGGTCTGGACAGTATTGAGAAAATGGTGGCAAAGATGAAAGAAAAACCCTGGCCTATTTACAAAATAAAACTAGGTACAGACAATGATGTGGCCATTATACAGGAGCTGCGCAAGCATTCAACGGCTATTTTCAGGATTGATGCGAATTGTGCCTGGACCGCAACTGAGACCATTCGCAATGCTCCTTTACTGAAAGCCATGGATGTCGAGTTTATAGAACAACCTCTAAAAGCCGATGATTGGGAAGGTATGGAAAAAGTAATTCACCAAAGTGTTCTACCCATAATTGCTGATGAAAGTTGCATTGAAGAAGCCGATGTGGAGAAATGCGGCCTGCATTTTAATGGAATAAATATTAAGCTGACCAAATGCGGGGGTCTTATCCCGGCTTTGCGAATGATAGATAAAGCCAGTGAGCTGGGACTGAAAGTTATGGTAGGTTGTATGACGGAGTCTACTGTCGGGATTTCTGCTATTGCACAGCTATTACCTCAATTGGATTATGTAGATATGGATGGAGCAATGTTATTATCGGAAGATATTGCAAGGGGAGTTAAAATTGAAGAAAATGGCCGCGTCATTTTCCCAAAGCTAAATGGAAGCGGGATAGAGTTAATCAAATGACAACGTATATTGATTCTTTTCCCGGCCGAGTAATTACAATTGAGCAACAGAAATATTTATACTTTGGTGGAACAGCCTATTTTGGGATGCAGACAGATAGTGAATTCCAGAATATTTTTATCGCTAATATCAAAAAGTATGGCACGGGTTATGGTGCTTCAAGAAAGTCAAATGTTCAATTATCTGTTTATAGAGAAGCTGAAAATTACCTCTCGAAATGGGTTGGTAGTCAGGACTGTGTAACCCTATCTTCAGGATATCTGGCAGGCCAATTGATTTGCGGTTTGTTCAGCAGTAAGCAATATCAGTTGTTTTATGCTCCCAACAGTCATTCCGCTCTTTACCAATCCAATATTAAAGCTTACACCACATATTCTGCCCTTAATATTGCTTTAAGGGAACATCTATCCTCCAACAAGGAGTCCATCCCAGTTATTCTGTTGGATTCCATAGATTTCTCGGGTTGCAACTTTCCTGAATTTGAAGGTGTTAAATCTCTTCCTCTTACGAAATGTATTCTCGTGGCAGATGATTCACACGCTATTGGACAAATAGGCCCCGGAAACAGTGGAGCCTTCCAGATCCTTTCCAAATTCAAGCCATTAGAATTGCTGATTTGTTGTTCTTTGGGTAAAGCCCTTGGGATAGATGCCGGAGCCATCTTTTGCAGTAATAAGTGGTCCAAACGAGTAAAGGAAACAGATATTTATGCTGGAGCTTCCCCCCCATCGCCGGCCAGTATGGCAACATTTATTCACTCCGGTAAAATATATGAAGCTAAAAAAAAGATTCTGGATAAAAATATAGCTTGTTTTTTAAGCCAATTAAATTTTCTGTCGAAATTTAGCTATATGGAAGGATTCCCTGTCTTTAGTTATTCAGATCCATTATTTAGCAAATTTCTATATGAAAATGGTATTATTGTGACTGATTTCTATTATCCGTCAGAAGAATCCGGTTTAAAAAGCAGGATAGTTTTAACTTCCTCGCATACTGAAAAAGATATTGAAAAACTTACTTCACTTATTAATTCATTTTACGCTAAATAATCATTCATTCTTCTTCTCTTTAGAAAATCACAATTTTACACTATAAAGTTCTGATTTAATAAAAAATATTGTAACTTTTAAGATATATTTAAGAACAACTTTTAAAACACATAACCATGAAAAAATTTCTTGGATTGGTTTTAATGATGGCGCTTCTGGCAACGGCAGCAATAATAACATCTTCAAAACCTAATACTATGCATACCATGGAAGGCACCTGGGAGCTCGAAAGTTTTTATAACTATGATGGTCAGGATATTACTGATACCATTCCTGCGCCCAAGGGCTACAGACAGGTAAAAATGTACTATGATGGCCATGTAATGTGGTCGCGTACAGATCCCAATGATACAATCGGTCGATTTGGTTATGGATCCTATTACATCACGGATGACGAATTGATAGAAACTATAGAATATGGGGATTATGGAATGATGCGAGCTCTGGATACCCTACGTAATTTTACCTTTGAATTAGATCTTAAAGATAATAATTTCAGCCAGATAACACAGGATTCAGATGGCAACAGAACTTTCTCAGAAAACTACAAGCGAATAGATTAGAATCCCCTAGATCCGGGAATAATTACAAAGACCGCCATGATATGGCGGTCTTTTTTATAATTGTACGAATACCCTCAATAGATCAGGACACCTCCTGTGGGGTTTCTACCGTAGCCAAATATCGTTCAGCATCCAAAGCCGCCATACAGCCTGTTCCTGCAGCGGTAACGGCCTGCCTGTATTCTTTGTCCTGAACATCACCACTGGCAAAAACGCCAGGTTTACTTGTTTTAGTCGACTTTCCATGAGTTATAAGATAGCCTGTTTCATCCATCTCTAACTGCCCTTTAAAAATTTCTGTATTAGGTTTATGTCCTATAGCAACAAAGAAACCCGTAATTGGAATTTCTTCTTTTTCGCCTGTTTTATTGTTTACAATCCGTAATCCTTCAACAACTTGCTCACCCAACACTTCGTCTACTTCAGAATTATACCGTAAGTCAATATTTGGCAAACTATTAACGCGATGTTGCATGGCCTTTGAGGCTCTCATACTATCTTTTCGGACTAACATGGTAACCTTATTACAAATATTTGCAAGGTATGAGGCTTCTTCAGCTGCAGTATCACCACCCCCAACAATGGCCACGTCCTGTCCTTTATAAAAAAATCCATCACAAACCGCACATGCCGAAACACCTCCACCTCGCAATCGCTGTTCGCTGGGGATATTTAAATATTTAGCCGTTGCCCCTGTTGATATAATCACGGTTTCTGCCTCAATAACTTTAGCATTATCTATGGTAACTTTGTGGATTCCTCCAGCTTCATCACTGAAGTCAACCGAAGTGGCCATCCCAATGCGAACCTCCGTACCAAATCGTTCTGCTTGTTGCTGTAGCTGTACCATCATAGTCGGTCCATCTATACCTTCAGGATATCCCGGAAAGTTATCCACTTCAGTGGTAGTGGTTAACTGCCCTCCGGGCTCCATACCTGTATACATTACAGGTTTGAGATCCGCTCTTGCAGCATAAATTGCAGCGGTATAACCGGCAGGGCCTGAGCCCAATATGAGTGTTTTAACACGTTCTGTTTTTTCTGACATGATCAAATATTATACTATAATTATTATGCTATAAAAGTAGGATTTTCAAGGTAAACCTTACTTTAAAAGTTATAAAAAGTTATTATAATCCCATAACAAAATAAGGGTGTGACTTTTGGTCTTATCCTGTCTGAACTTTGAAAAATAATCTAAGGTTAAGCCCTTAATATCATAAAAACTACGATTAATAAAACCATTTAACCGGAATAAATAAACTTAATCCTTTATCCCAAATTTGGATAAAATATCTTCCATTAGACACCATTTGGTAATAGATGACTGTAACAGGTTAATCCCTACAAAGGCTGTAAACCATAACCAGTTCATATTCACGTAAATGGCCAATATCAGGCTAAGCAGAACAAAGATTCCGGCTACCGCCCTGACAATTCTGTTTTTCATATCTTTTAATTTATTAAATTGATCTTTCTATGGGAACTACAATCGCTTTTATGGGATTGTTAGTCACAAGGTTGTCATTAAATTCCATTATTAAAGGAAATAGGGCATCTATTTTCTCGTCTTCAGTGAAAGAGAAAAACAGGCTGGATTCTACACCGCCCTTCACCCCTGGAAACCAGTTTGAAGTCATTAACAGGGAAGCCTGTTGTTTATATCCGTCTATATCCGAGCCGCTAAAACTTTCTATATTGGCCTTTTTAAAAAGTTGCAGAATGGCCTCTTCAAACTGCTCCACGACAGTAACTATTAGTAGCTTCATATTTTGTGATTTTTACGTTCTATTAAATAATATACCAGTGGTACCACCAGCAATGTGAGTACAGTTGAAGCAATGGTACCTCCCATTAATGAAATAGCCAGGCCCTGAAATATTGGGTCAAAAAGAATGACAAAAGCCCCAATTACCACAGTACCGGCGGTGAGAAGAATTGGTGTGGTACGAACCGCTCCGGCATCAATAACTGCTTGTTTTAGAGGGATACCCTCTGCAACGCGCAGGTTTATGAAGTCTATAAGCAGCACCGAATTCCGGACCATTATTCCGGCCAGTGCAATCATCCCGATAAATGAAGTTGCTGTAAAGAATGCGTCTAACAACCAGTGACCCAATACAATTCCCACCAAAGATAGTGGAATTGCCACCATCATAACTATAGGTGCCTTAAAATTCTGAAACCACCCTACAATCAATATATAGATAATGACGATGACCCCTAGAAATGCAATTCCCAGATCCCTGAATACTTCAAGCGTAACCTGCCATTCTCCATCCCATTTGATAGTGTAATCATCTTCAAAATCGGGTTGTTCAATATAAAGTTCTTCAAGCCTATACCCCTCAGGAATATCGATTGTCTTTAATTTATCTGTCATTCCAAGGATAGCATATACAGGGCTCTCCAATTCCCCGGCCATATCAGCGGTCACATAGACCACCCTTTTTTGATTTTTCCTGTAAATACTTTTGGCTCTAAAGGTTTCATTAATTTCGGTTAAATCACCAATGGTATTCATAGTGCCCATGCCGGACTTAACTTTCAACTGAGAAATATCACTTATTGTTGATTTCTCTTTTTCGTCCAGGGCCAGTACAAGACCTACCTGACTGGAGGCATCTTCATCATACAAATTAGTAATTGCTCTTTCCGAGAGGGCTAAATTTAATGTTTGTGTAATTTGCTGTGGGGTCACCCCATAAAGCATAGCTTTTTGTTTGTCTATAATAAATTCATACTCGGTTTGGTCCGCTTCTACCATCCAATCCACATCTACCACATCTTTGGTGTTATTTAACAGGGTTTGCACCTGGTCAGCGATAGCAATCTGCTCGTTATAATCTGGTCCATAAATCTCACCTACGATGGTGGAGAGTACAGGTGGCCCCGGGGGAACTTCAACCACCTTTATATTCGCGTTGTATTTTTTTCCTATTTTTTTTATTTCAGGGCGCAGTTCACTTGCAATTTGATGACTTTGAACGCTTCGTTCATGTTTATCCACCAGATTCACCTGAATATCAGCCATATTGCTTCCTCCTCGAAGATCATAATGCCTGACTAATCCATTAAACGTAATTGGCGCCGAAGTCCCTACATAACTTTGATAATTAACAACTTCCGGACGTGTGGATAAGTACTGTGCAATTTCCTTAGCAACAACAGCCGTACGCTCAAGGGTAGTACCTTCGGGCATATCTATGACCACCTGAAATTCATTTTTATTATCAAAAGGCAGCATTTTTACGGCCACAGATTTTGTAAAGAACATGGCCACCGAAGCCAGTAAAAGGATGACAGTTATGCCAAGAAATATCCAGCGTTTCTTTTTATTTTCAAGCAGAGGGGTTTCAAATTTCTCATAGATTCTGTATATATACGTTTCCTCTAGTTTTTTCTCTTCTTTTTGCTTTCCCTTTTTTTCCTTTTCACGCAGAAAAATAAAGCCTAAATAAGGAGTAATTGTCAATGCTACAAACAAAGACAATATCATTGCAATAGATGCTCCTATTGGCATTGGGGACATATAGGGCCCCATTAATCCGGAGACAAATGCCATAGGCAAAACCGATGCGATAACCGTAAAGGTTGCTAAAATTGTTGGGTTTCCAACTTCATTTATGGCATAAAGGGCAGCCTGTTTAAATGGCAAACGCTTCATTTTAAAATGACGGTGCATGTTCTCCGCAATAATAATGGAATCATCTACTACTATCCCCGTTACAAATACCAACGCAAAAAGTGTGATTCTGTTCAGTGTATAATCCAACATATAGTAGCTGAGCAGTGTTAGAGCAAATGTAATTGGAACGGATAAAAAGACTACCAGACCACCTCGCCAGCCCATGGCCAGCATAACCACAAATGTCACTGCAATTATTGCCCCAATAAGATGCATCAATAACTCTGATACTTTTTGAGATGCAGTTTCGCCATAATTTCGGGTTACTTCCACATGTACATCGGAAGGAATCAGATTTTGTTTGAGGTGATCCACCTTTTCCAGAATAATATCTGAAATCTTCATGGCATCAGATCCTTTTCGTTTGGCAATTGAAATGGTAACAGCCTGATATTCTGAATTATATACCTGTGCTTTTTCACTTGCCTGGCCAAAGCCCAGGGAAACATAATTTTTAGGCAATTCTGCCCCGTCGCGTATTTCGGCAATTTGCTTAAGGTATATTGGTTGATTCTGCTGAACACCTACAATCAAATTTTCAACATCCTCTGTAGTTTCCAAAAACCTGCCGGTAGTTACCGTGAATTCCTTGTCATACTTATCAAAAGTACCGCTGCTCAACTGGCTGTTATTGGCTTTAATCATCTGGGCAACGGCCAGGAAATCCAACCCGCTTTCTGCCATTTTATCCTTATTGAGTACTACCCGTAATTGCCTGCTCCGGCCACCAATTTTTTGGGTAGCGGACACGTCATTTATCTTTTCAATTTCGTCCGTAAGCTCCTGTGCAATCTGCTTTAACTGGTAATCGTCATAATTTTCGCTCCACAATGTTAACCCCAGCATAGGGACATCATCAATTGCCCTTGTTTTTACCAGTGGAAAAGTTACACCCTGAGGCATAATATCCATATGTTTGTTTATCTCATTGTAGAGTTTCACAAAAGACCTTTCTATATCCTCCCCCACATAAAATTGGACAATAACCATGGCCTGCTCATTCATGGAGGTAGAATAGACATATTCAACTCCTTTGATATTGGAGATAAGTTTTTCCAGGGGCTTCACAACCCTTGACTCGACTTCCGCAGGACTGGCCCCGGGATACCCCACAAAAATATCGGCAATGGGAACATCAATCTGAGGTTCTTCTTCCCTGGGAATTAAAAAGGAACTGTATACCCCAATGATCATAAAAACTATCATCAAAAGCACAGTTAGCTTTGATCCTATAAACGACTTTGCAATTTTCCCTGCTAAACCTTCTTTCATACTATTTTTATTGTCTTTTGAACTTCTTCCCTAAGTGGTTGATTATTAGATTTATTTTATGGAAATACTGGCCCCGTTATATAATTTTCCTTCGGACGAAATGATAAAACTTTCATCTGCCGCTAAGCCCGATAACACCTCCACCTTATCCCCGTACGTACGTCCTAAACGAAGCCATCTCAGGAGTGCGGTATTACCCTCACTTACTGTATATACTCCTGATAACTGCCCCTTATGAACAATTGCCTCAAGAGGTATCAGTGCTGCTTTTGAATGATTGTCCCCTTCAAAAGGAAATTTGACGGTAGCATACATCCCTGACAAAATTGGGGCACTCGTATCTTTTAGCACCACTTTAACATGGTACTGTCCGCCGGTATTTTTGGATGAACTACTTACTTCAATTACTTCTCCCGTGACATTTTCATTTAAGGAATTTATGCTCACAGTTACTTCCATCCCCTGTTTGACTTTTGTTATTTCAGATTCGGAAACTAAAGTGAGTACCTGGTATTTCCCCGGGGATTCAACTTCAAGAAGTGGCATCCCCGGATTAGCCATATCTCCCGGATTTATAAATTTATTGGTAACTACTCCATCAAAAGGAGCACGAAGGTCTGAATAGGAAAATTGGGCGTTTACTTCATTCTTCATTTGCCTGGCTGCTTCCAGTCTGGCCTCTGCCATAGTATATTGTGAAGTTATATCATCCAGTTCCTTTTGTGTTGCGCTATTTTCCTCAAACAATACGGTAAATCTTTTGAGGTCTTTGGCCGCATTGTTATAGGATGCTGTAGCTTCTGCAATTCCGGCATTTACCTGTGCAAGTTTTGCAGACAGATCCATATCGTTAATACTCAATAAAAGTTGGCCTTTTTTAACCTTATCCCCTATCGTGACATATATTTTATCCACCTGACCCATAATCCGGGTACTTAAGTTGGCACTTTTGACGGCTTCTATCTTTCCGCTAGTGGAAATCATGGCCGGCCCATCAATCTCAGCGCCCATGCTCACTTTTACGGGAATAACGGGAGCATTAATTTGCTGCTCTTTTTTATCCTTGTTACCACAACTCCAGCTAAGAAGTATCAATAGTATGATATAAACTTTTTGCATATCTCGGTTTCTAATGTTCATTATTTATAAATTATTCTTTAGTTAAAAATTCTACGTAGGCTACAGCGGAATTATGCTGAAAAATGGTAAAATAATACTCCAGTTGTTTCTGAGCATACTGCGTTTCCGCCAGGAGCAGATCAGTCGTTTTTTCCAGTCCCTGGGCAAAACGATTGCTGCGAATTCTAAGCGCTTCTTTTGATTGATTTAATGCCTGTGAGGTTAACTCCAGATTATTTTTAGTATCCTGAAGCATGCGCCTGGCCTTGTTGAGCTCTACCTGGCTTTGCGATTTGTACTGGTCTAATTCCAATTTGGATTTTTCAAATTCTGCCTTACTTTTGTGAGCTTTTCCAAAACGTTTGGTACCATTCAGGACATCCCATCTCAATTCTGCCCCAAATAGGTATCCATTGGCACTTCCCTGAAACACCTGGTCATCATGGAGCTCGTAGGACCCGAAAGCATTCAGCTTTGGTAAAAAACTCATTTTGTCTGCTCTATACATTTGATAATATGCTTCTTTGGCAGATTCCATGGCCAAAATATCTTTTCTGTTCTCAGAGACATTCTCCATAGTGAAATCATTTGGAAAAACCTTTAACGAATCCACAGGTATCATTACCTGATAAGTAGAATCGTTCATCATAACGGACAAGTAATTGGATGCATTGTGAATATTGCTTTTAGCATATTGCAGTTGGTTATTAATTTCAGTCAGTCGCACTTCTACCGCCAACACATCAGATTTTTGAAGGTATCCCTGTTTGAAGCTGTTGTCGGCAAGTCTTTTATTTTCCGCTGCAGCCTCTCTTGTTTTTTCTAAAACCTCAACTGTTTTGTACGCCAACTGCAATTGCATATAGGCCTTTTCAACTTCCAACATCAGATAATCCCGGGTGCGCCCCGATTGATATTCAGAAGCTGTAAGTTTAGCTTTTGCAGCTTTGCGCTGGTATAAGCCATCAAAATTCAGGAGGGGTTGTTGAATCTCAAAACGGGTGGCATAATCTTCAATTTGATTGGGATTATTCAGCAGGTCCGGATTAAAATCGGCTTGTGTCACAATTTGCTGATTTAATTTAGTCCCAAAAGCCATCAATGGATTGTTAGTAGCCATACCGGTGTGGGAAACACTAATATTTGGCAACAATATCGCATTGGTTTGCCTGAAATCACCCTCGGCAGCCATAATGTCCTTCTGAGCGATTTTTAGGCTTGAATTATCCTCCATTACCCTGTTCATTATCTCTTCCCTGGAGATCAGTACGCTGTTTTGTGCATGTATTGTGATAACACTTAACAAGGCCAGTATTTGTAGTATGTTCTTCATCAACTAATTAATTTGAGGCAAAATTAGGGCTAGAAGAATGCGCAGACAGTAACCAATGTTACCGAGATCAGGTAACCAATGTTACATAAGGATTTAGCTGAAATGATTATAAATTGGATATAATTAGCAATAATTATATGAGACAGTTACCAGATGCAGATCCAGATTGGAAAAAATAGGATTTAAAGCTTATTGCCGTATGAGAGGTCGCCTGCATCGCCCAAGCCGGGAATAATGTATCCTTTGGAAGTTAATTCATCATCAACAGCAGCAATCCACAAATGCGTATTTTCCGGGAAAACGGATTTTACATACTCAATACCCCTGGTGGAACCAATCACAGAAATAATATGTATCTGTTTGGGTTGACCATGGTCTTTTAATGCGTTTAACACATTCTCCAATGTCTTCCCTGTTGCCAGCATAGGGTCCGTTAGGATCAAGGTTTTACCTCCCAATGCAGGTGCTGCAAAATATTTCACAATTACATCAAAGTCGTTTCCTCCACCGGGATGATGCCTGTAAGCTGAAATAAAGGCGTTTTCTGCCTTGTCAAAATAATTCAAAAGTCCGCGATGTAAAGGCAAACCCGCCCTTAAAACAGAACATAACACAAGGTTATCGAAAGGCAATGACATAGCCTTATGACCAAAAGGGGTTTGAACAGTACTTACTTTATAATTTAGAGTTTTACTTAATTCATAGCAAAGGATTTCCCCAATACGTTCAATATTCCTGCGGAAACGCATGGAATCCTTTTGAATGTTTATGTCTCTGAGTTCCGCAACGAATTGATTTAATAAAGAGTTTTCCGCCGCAAAATTATGAATGATCATACAGCCTATGATTTGCTTTAAAGATACGATAATTAAGGTTTAAACCAGTAACTTATGCCGGCCGACCAATAGAAAACCGGTGTTAGATCTTCCTGCGTTATCCCATCTTCTGTGGCTATTGTAGCACTGCTTTGTGGGAAAGCCATTATAGGATAAAACGAAAAGATAAACTGTTTGTGATAATAGTGCAATGGCATCTCCAACTCCAGATTCAGGACATTAAATTTTTGAACATCTTGAATGTTGGCCATATTAGAATCTATTGACACTGAACCGGTACTGCCCATCCCTTTTCCTTTTCTATTTCCTAAACGACTGTTACTATAGTATTGTTCATAAAAATATTGTGTGCCCGCATAAAGAGAAATACCGGGATTGATCAAAAGCTTGTTATTTAGGGCATAAAAAGTGCGGTCAAACATTAAACCAATAAAAAAATCGGTGGAGTTGCCATCATTGAAATATGTACCTAAGGAGAGCGTAGTTTCAAGCAATCCGAAATCATAACCAACAAGACCCGTTAAATTGGCCGATACAGATGACATCACATTATTACTTTCCTCACTGAAAAAGTAAGCTGTCCCGGAAATACCCCCGCTGATTTTATTAGAATTGAAGTTGTAACCCGCGCTGAGCAAAATCAGGTCAACCCCGCTGGCTTGGGATCCTGTCAGAAAGGATAAGGAGGCATCAGCAAAAAAACCTGATTTATCGTAATACCCTATGGAAGGAAAAAGATATGGCGCCGCAATAGAATCGCGCCTTCCCATAAAAACATAATCATTGATGTAACTCACATCTGCCATAAAAAAGGAAAAGTCCTCATCAACCTTGTCCGTAGCAATTTTACTGGGATCCTGCCCCATAAGGATTAAAGGAAAAACTGAGCAGATAAAAAAATACAAAGAGAGGCGAATATTCATCTTAGATTACTTTAGATCATTTAAGGGGCTCCGGCACATTCCCGAAGCCCCTGGCAATTTCTATTTTGTACTCTTTTTCTTTTTTTGCATTGGAGGTTTATTTACCCCTTTTTTAATCATCTTTTTATTAGGTGACCATATTTTTTTGGATCATCATTTTACGGTACTGATACATATTATTAAACTTTTGACCCTCAGCATTCAGGCATTCTCCATCATTCAACTGCAATCTTTTCTGATCTCTGATTTGATAACTGCCATCAGTATCAACAACTACGCCATTTCCAAGGTCCAGCCTTTCCTGTATTCGCTGTTGTTCCTGATTTCTTACCAGATACATTTCTCCGTCAATCATAGAGTACTGCACTCTATTTTGGTTTCGTTCCTGAATTTGAGCCCCGGTTAAACCAGTATTCTCCTGATTTACTTTGTAACGGTACTGGTATTCATTGCGATATTTTACACCGTCATTATCCAGACATTCACCATCTTGCAAACGCAATCGGTCGCGATCCCTGGTAAGATATGAACCATCGGGGTTTATGACGGTTCCATCGCTCAAAGTCACCGGATCCTGCAAGCGTACCTGATCGCGATCACGTATTTGAAGTACATCCCCGTCGACAAGCATTACCCTGTCCTGGTCGCGATCCTGAATTTTATCTTGGTCCTGAGCTGTTAGCGCCATAGTACCAAGTACTACAAATGCGACTAAAATCTTTAATTTTTTCATAATACTATATTTTAAATATTGAATGAAGTAAAAATATTTACTTTCCAATGCATTGGCAATGATCTTGGTCATTGCAAATTCTTAAGCAACATTGTAAAATTGTATAGTTCTTATTCGCTCTAAGACCCACATAGAAAATAAAATATTTGTTAACCCTAATAACTATAGTTATGAAAACATTTAAAGTATTTTTGGGCAGTGGAGTGAGTATTTTTTTACTCCTTTTTTTGGCTTATTGTACAAAAGAAGAAATTGTAACAGAAGAAGTTCTTGTAGAGACTATTATCAGGGACACCTTATCGTTAGAAGAAATGTTGGGTGAAGTAAAACCCATGGCTTTTAATGAAGAACCAACTGAGGGCAATAACCTTTCTTTTCCGGTGATTTGGTCCGATGGATTTGCAAAAACCTTAAGAGAACCGCCAACAGAGGGGGAAGTGCTTTTGAATGGGGAATGGTGGTATGTGTGGGGCGAAGATCCTGCTGAACCAGACTCTCCTATATATAGTTGTATGCCTAACAGCCTGTTACCTACATTGTGTGCGGATGGATCCGAACCGGGCGATGGCTCCAGCGATGTTTATATCGTATTTATTCAGAAAGTACCATCCAATGTCTGGCAAGCCGATAATTTTATGGCTACCGAGCCTGTGAATGTTGATATTGTTGATTGGGGAGATAATCTTGAATCTATTGACTGGGGTGTTAATTCCCATGTTAGAGTAGAAATAGTGTTGTATGAAAATCTTGCTGTTCCCGCTGTGGAATATGCGATGAGACATGTCTCTGGATGGGGCGAAGACGAGGTTCATGGATTACAGACAGATATGGACACCACGGTCATGTATGGACCGGGAACACAAGCGACAGTCTATTCGCATAATGCGCGAATGGTTATCCAAAAATTAAATGTCCCTCACGATTCCATTCCACCTGGATCTTTAACCTGGATACCCAATGAAGGATGGTCCGATAACAATCCGGAAGTTGATTTGGTAAATGAACCAATTTTTAATCAATCTGTTTATGAGGCAGGTGATGGTCCTGGATATTATAATGCTGAGGTTAACGTAAAAGGTAAAGTTATTTATGGGTATACCTGGGCAGTAAGACATTTAAATGAAGATGTTGGTGATTACAGAATAACTTTTAGTTTTGATGAGGTAGGTGGCGTTGTGCCTTTAAATACATTTTTTGATGATCTAACGGAAATATATATGCCTATAGAAGAAGAAGTATCTGCCGAATCCGAGGATGCCGAAGGCAACAGAGGAGGTATTGGTATTATTGATGTGGAAAATAATCTTACTTATATGGATATTACCATAAAAGAAGGTGGCGGTGGCCAAGGTGGCGGCGGTGGCCATGGTGGCGGTGGCGGCCAAGGTGGTGGTGGCCAAGGTGGTGGTAATGGATCAGGTAAATAGTTACTATTATGGTTTGTGCTCAGGGATTAAACAACTAAATAGTTACATGAATTGTTTCATCCAGATTTTGTGCCTATCATGTGGTTCTTAGGATCAAAGCCTGTTGTAACATCCTTAATCCAATCTGCAACTTGTGGCATTACGGGGGCCAATAGATTATTAGTATTGTAAAAATCATAGGTTCCTGCTCTGATTAAGAATCAGGTTGTTTGGAAAGAATGTTCTTCAACAGGCTTATTTATAAAAATATCAAGAGACCCTATTTTCTCAATAATTCAACTGTAACTATAATAATGAAAGTTTCCCCTCCAATTATCAGAATTTAAATATGAGATTTCACTTTAATAATTTAAATATGATTCCTAAATGCAAACCCCATTTAATTTAACCTGAGTAACATTTGTTACACAGACATTATTAAATTAATTCTTAATTTAGAATCTTTAGAAAAACAACTCAATGAAAAGACGAAACTTCGTTAAAAGGGCCACTTTAGGCACCATGGCCTCCGTAATAGGTGCGGATATTGTATTTGGTTCGGTTATGCCCGAAGGCTATAAACTACTGGCCTTTCAGGACCCCGACCCCTTCAAATTGTTTGATAAGGATAAAGAAATGGTGGTGTTGAATGACAAACCATGGAATATTGAAACCAAAGCTCACCTTTTAGACGATAAAATAACTCCAAATAAATATATGTTTATTAGGAATAACGGATTAATCCCGGAAAATATTGACATAAATAATTGGACCCTGACCTTTGACGGAGAATCAGTAAGTGAGCCAAAAACATATACACTTGCAGAGCTAAAATCAAAATTCCCACAGTATACCTACCAGTTAACATTGGAATGCGGGGGCAATGGAAGAAGTGAATTCGACCCACCGGCTAAAGGAAATCAATGGACCGTTGGTGCTGTTTCCTGTGCCTCCTGGACCGGGATAAGGCTGAAGGACGTTCTGGAAGATGTTGGCATAAAGGATAATGCGGTGTATATTGGTTATCACGCCGCAGATGTACATTTAAGTATGGATCCTAAGAAAGAACCAATTTCTCGGGGTGCGCCTATGGCTAAAGCACTTCAGGAAGAAACTTTACTTGCCTTTAAAATGAACAACCAGGATATACCTTTGGCCCATGGTTATCCATTGCGATTGATTGCAGGGGGCTGGCCGGCTTCAGTTTCCGGAAAATGGATAAACAGAATCAGCATTCGAAATAAGGTTCATGATGGCGCAAAAATGACCGGAGATGCCTATAGGATGCCTTGTAAACCGGTCGCTCCCGGCGAAAAGGTTAAGGATGAAGACATGTGTATTATTGAAGCAATGCCGGTAAAATCTTTAATCACTTATCCCAAATCCGGAGCTATGATTAAAGAAGGTCAAAAATTGAACATCCGGGGACATGCATGGGCAGGTGAGCTTGAAGTAGAACGGATGGAATATTCCATAGATTTTGGTTCCACATGGAATTCCTGTGCAATTGAAAAACCGATAAACAGATTGGCATGGCAGCATTTTAATGCGGCTATAGATTTTCCACAGAAGGGGTATTATGAAGTTTGGGCACGAGCCACTGATTCCCGTGGCGTAAGTCAGCCTATGCTTATACCGGGCTGGAATCCAAAGGGTTATCTTAATAACGCATGTCATAGAATTGCCATAAAGGTTACATAAATGCAGGAGCACTCTAAATTTAAACAACAGGTAAAGGCCGTCTATAGGCTTATGGTGGGTTTATTCAGCTTATTTATAATAGCTGCCATCGGAATCCTGCTCCTATTATTTAATCCGGAATGGACCAGCAAAAAAGAGGTGAAAATTGAACAGGAATATGTAGCAATCCCGGAATCAGATGATTTTGACAAGATTGAAAATGGTATTCATGTGCGAACAGGACTTATAGATGCCGATGGATTAATGACTGTAGTTAACAATTGTACCAATTGTCATTCTGCAAAACTGGTGACTCAAAACAGAATGAATGAGGAAAGGTGGATCGCAACTATCAAATGGATGCAGGAAACTCAAAATTTGTGGGATCTGGGAAAAAATGAAGCAATAATTGTAAATTACCTTGTAACCAATTATCCCCCGGGTAAAAAGGGAAGACGTGAAATATTATCAGATATTCAATGGTATGATCTCAAAGATTAGCGTAAAGAAACACTTTGCAGCGGTAAACTATAGATAAAAGTTTACAACAAAATAAACATAAAAATAATTGATTTCAGGTCCAATAAGGAATTGTAACCGATTTAAAATTGACTCAAAATTGATATAATAGATAGTATTGAATTTAAATATAAATAATTATGGAAAAATATATTGACGCTTTTATTGCGGCTTTTACGGGAAGTGTAAATTGGACATGGAAGTCAATTATCTTTGATGTTCCCTGGTATACCAACTATTTTTGGGGTCTTGTAGTTATTTCGTTAATAGTCTGGATTCTGGAAATTATTTTTCCGTGGCGCAAGTCGCAATCTATTTTCAGAAGAGACTTTTGGCTGGATGCTTTTTACATGTTTTTTAATTTTTTCATGTTCGCCATTGCAATCAGTGGATTCTATAATTTATTAGGAGCATTGTTTAGTGATTTGGGAATTACATCTAAAAGCCTGGCAATAGTAGATATTTCCTCTTATCCCATGTGGTTACAATTGCTGTTGTTTTTTATTGTATTGGATTTTGTACAATGGTTTACTCATGTACTTCTTCACAAGTACTCTTTCTTATGGAATTTTCATAAAGTGCATCACTCCGTGAAAGAAATGGGGTTTGCCGCCCATCTGCGGTACCACTGGATGGAGAATGTCTTGTACAAGCCTTTAAAGACATTTGGGGTCATGATTTTGGGAGGTTTTGAACCGGAACAGGCTTATATCGTTCATTTTCTGGCTATTGCCATAGGGCATTTAAACCATTCAAATATAAAAATTACCTGGGGGCCACTGAAGTATGTTTTCAACAATCCGGTGATGCATTTATATCATCATGCTATGGTTTTACCCGAGGGTAAATATGGAATAAATTTTGGAATCAGTTTAAGTCTATGGGATTATATTTTTAAAACGGACTATGTTCCGGAAGACAGCGGAACAATAGAACTGGGTTTCCCCGGAGATGAAACTTTCCCCCAGGATTTTATTCACCAGAATTTATATGGTTTTGGAAAACCTAAGGATGGAAAATAGGTCAGTTATTGTCCTTCAAAACGTATGGCCCACATTCCCCTGACTTCATTTTCCTGATATTCCCGTGCCATATCATCAGGATAAAGTTTGTTCAAAAGGACTAAGGTGGAAGTTGCAATCTGTTCTTTGGATTTTCCATGGCATTGCAGGCACATGGCATTGGTAATAATGGGGTAATAGAAATTGACGTGCCCGTCCGTTAAACTGAGAATCGGCTCCACCGGGTTGTCTGATACGAGATATTCTTTAAACCTGCCTATAAAAGCTAACTCCTTTTCATTGACTTTGTTTAAAGGGTTTCGGGGTTTATCCGTAATTCGCCTTATTTTAGCCCCGTACATCAAAGACAGGCTGTCTGTAAGTGGAAGTGCACTGGCACTGCAAAATTCTACCGCACCATCCGGTCCCTTTTCAGTGATAGCCTTCATTAATTTCTTGCCTAATGCTGCTTTCGCCTCTGATGCATATTTCTGACCTAACTTCTTGTATTTATCCAGTGTGTCAATGACAATACTACTCATGTGTTTGCACCCTGCCTGACCTTTATCCATACAATTCGCGGAACATTCCCCAACTCCTTTTTCCTTTTTGTTGCCCTTTCCTTTCCCCTGGCCTTTCCCCATTTGAGTTTGGAACCAAACCGGTTCATCAATATCATAATCATACAGATATTCCGAAATTTCCATAATTGTTTCTTCCGGAAATGATTGGTAGGGCATTATCCCAAATTTTATAAGGGCTCCCGGCATTTTAGAATTTTCTTTACTGGGGTTTTTTACCCAGTTCATAATCTCCTTTACAAATTGGTCCCTTGAAGTTGCCTCATTAAGGTAGTGCTTCTTAATTGCAATCATTGGGGGTGCTATCATTTCATTCTGTGCCGAATTAGGATTATGACAGATGTAGCATTGCTTTTCCAGTAAGTCTTTTCCCGGGTGAGATAAATCAGCTATAAGTTCATTTCCTGAACTTCTATCATTAAACTCCATAGTGGATTTTGGTGAATCCTTACATGACACCAAAACTACCAAAAGCGCAAGAAGCAAAATGTACTTCATTATTTTAACATTTTGCCCGTTGCGCAGCTCACATAAGAACGCGCTTTAGCCGAAAGGCTATTTTTATATTGAATAGAAGGATATCCCAATGCTTTTAGCTTATCCTTGACCAAAATCGCATCGTCTACATTTTCGTATGTAAAATGAACTGAGGCTGTTTCTGTATCAACGTAAATGTCGGAAAGGTGATTCATTTCTGACAATTTGGAAGTGATGGTTTTAGCACAACCATCGCATTTGAGGTTTTGAACTATTACTGAGGCCTTCATAATAAAAATTATTTTATTTGATTATGTATCTACATGCTTAGTGCCATCTTAAAATTCCTCCTTTCAGGTCATATATCTTTTCGAACCCCATTTGAATAAGTTTTCTTGCCGCTTTTTGACTCCTGTTCCCGGACTGGCAATACAAGTAAACAGGTTGGTCTTTGTGCAATTTTTCAAATGATTTTTGAAATTCTCCTGCATTAAAGAAATCAATATTAATGGCTTTTCCAATATGCCCTTGTTGATATTCCTTAGCGGTCCTTACATCCACCAACTGAACTTTAGAACCTGAGATAGCCTCTTTATACTTTGAGGTCTCCAGAATTTCAAATTTATCTGATTGCTCAATTTTTGACCCGAATAGTGTTTTAAATAATGACATTGATATATCTATTTTTTTAAATTTTTAAAATTCCTGTAGGAAAGGGAACGACCTAAAATAATTAGGTCATTCCCTTAACGATCAACCAAAACAACTCTAAAAACAAATTTTTATAACATTGTTGTCGGACATATATAATCCGATTTTTTAACGTTTGTATTTTTGATTTCATCAAATCCTTCAACAACATCCACAAAATCTTCCCAGCCTTTTTGCTTGAGGATCGATGCAGCAATCATACTGCGATAGCCTCCTGCACAATACAGTACAAAGGGTTTATCTTTTGGGAATTGAGCCAGGTGCTGATTTAATTGGTTTAAGGGGACATTAATGGCACCAACAACATGTTCGGTATCAAATTCACTTTTTTTCCTTACGTCAAAAACAAGCGGCCCTTCGCCAAAATATGCCTTTTCAAACTGATTTGCCGTAATCCTGTTAATTCTTTCAACCTGCTTTTTTTCTTTTTTCCAACTATTAAATCCCCCATCCAGGAAACCAATGGTATGGTCATAACCCACCCTTGAAAGTCTGGTTATAGCCTCTTCCTCCTTATTCGGATAGGTTATTAATAATATTTCCTGTTTGACATCCGGGATGGTTTCTCCAACCCACTGTGCAAAATTCCCATCAAGTCCAATATTTATGCTATTGGGAATATGTCCTTTTGCAAAATCACCTGGTGTTCGCGTATCCAGCATTAAAGCTTTTGTTTCATTTGCAACCACTTCAAAGGCATTTGGCAACAGAGGCCTCTCCCCTCTTTCTTTTATAGTGTCCAGGCTTTCATACCCTTTAATGTTCATCAAAACATTCTGGGGAAAATAGCCGGGGGGAGCAGTTAAACCTGTAAGAAGTTCCTTTATAAATTCATCCTTAGTCATATTAGCCCTCAGGGCATAATTAACTTTTTTCTGATGTCCCAAAGTGTCTGTAGTTTCCTTACTCATCATTTTACCACAGGCAGAGCCCGCCCCATGATTGGGGTATATAATTAATTTATCATCTAATGGCATGATTTTATTGCGGAGCGAATCGTATAAATAGCCTGCTAATTTTTCCTCGGTAAGTTCAGAAATAACATGTTGGGCAAGGTCCGGTCTTCCCACATCACCAATAAATAAGGTATCTCCGGTTATTAACCCATGTTCTTTGCCATTCTCATCAATTAACAGATATGTTGTACTCTCCATGGTATGCCCGGGGGTATGCAATACCTTAACCTGATAATCGCCAACCTTAAAAATTTGATTGTCCCTGGCTACTGTAGCTTCATAACCGGGTTTGGCAGTAGGTCCAAAAACAATTTCTGCCCCGGACTTCTTCTTAAGATCCAAATGACCACTCACAAAATCTGCATGAAAATGGGTTTCAAAAACATATTTTATGGTTGCTTTATCTTTTTTTGCTCTTGCAATATAGGGTTCAACTTCCCTTAATGGATCGAAGATTGCAGCTTCGCCCTTACTTTCCAAATAATATGCCGCATGCGCCAGGCATCCGGTATAAATCTGTTCAATGTTCATTTTAGCAATTTAGCGTTTATGTCATAAATGTATTAAGCAATTTGCATATGTGCAGTAACTTAAGTTACAAAGCTCTTTCTTAGCTAATTAAAAAAGAATGACATTTATCATTGTGGCAACTATCTCCTTCAAATAAATTCCATTAAATACATATAAATAACCCTAATTATTACGATCCCATTAAAGACTGTTTTAAATCCGGGCCCTTTACTAATCTTGATTATTTAGACCTTGAACCATACTCAGGATTCAGGGACCTAAAAGACCTGGTGTTTCTGTTTTTCCTATATTACTAAAACCGATATAATCAGATGAAAACACATCAACTTTTTGGCTCTGTAACATAGGTTACACAAATAGTTTTTGATATTAAATAAAATGGGTTACCAGCGTTAAAGAATCAATAAATACAGGCCATTTCGAAGGTTTAAACCTTAGATATTTTAAACTAAAAATACACTGATTAAGTCGCCTTTTTATCTGATTTAAGACTATGATAAATGTCATACTTAGTTGAAAACCTTGAACTTAATTTTGTCCTTTAATCTAGTTTTTAACCAGCAATTATCAGTAAAAAACAGCCTTCGATTCAAGGGGTTAGAATTTATTTTTAGTTGCATAAATTCAATAAACATGAAAGCATATTTTTTGAAACTTTGTTTTCTAATATTCGCAACTGCCGCATATTCACAGGCAGGACATATTATGCAGGGCGTTGGGGCCGTAAACATGTCTATGGGCGGAGCCGCAACCGGGCAGCCTCTGGATATTTCCGGCGCAATTCAATGGAACCCTGCTTCTATTTCAACATTTGATGGGACGACTGTAAAATTGGACATTGGTCTATTCTTCTCCTCACCCGAATTGAGTTCCACAGTGCCCGAATTTGACAGCGGCGGTGTGCCGACAGGTAACTTTTTTAGTGGAACAACCGCAGACGACAGGGGTGTCTCTCCTTTACCAGCTTTGGCTGTGGTCTGGGGAAAAGAAGGCAGCAGGCATACATTTGGAGCATCAGCCTTTGGCATAAGTGGTTTTGGGGTTACTTTTCCTGAAAGCACAACTAATCCTATTAATATGCCACAGAGCATGGGTGGGTTTGGCCGAATAGAGTCTGACTACAGTTTGTTACAGGTAGGTTTCACCTACGCTTATGAGCTATCCGACCAATTTTCAATAGGTGTTCAACCTACTTTTAACTATGCAACTCTGGAATTAATGCCAAACCCAACGGCCAATCCAACCGCTGCGGGATATCCATCTGCGGACAAGTCCACTGCTTTAGGTTTTGGCGGGCAATTTGGGGTATACTATGATTCCGGTAATAAATTCTCTGCAGGAGCTTCTTATAAAACCAAGCAGTCATTCGGAGATTTTACATTGGATAATACCTATTTGGACGGAAGCACAGGTGAAAATAATTTCAAAATGGATTACCCTGCTATCTGGTCTTTAGGCCTTGGGTATTCGGTGGGTCAATTTGATCTCGCTGCTGATTACAGATACGTTGTTTATGACAAAACTGACGGATTTTCAACTGTGGGCTGGACACCAACGGCCTCTGTTGCAGGTTTCGGTTGGGATAATATTAGTATTGTTTCTGTGGGAGTACAGTTCAAAGGGGTGGACAGATTACCACTAAGACTTGGCTATACCTATAGTTCCAATCCTATTAGTAGTGATGTTGCATTTTTCAATGTACCTGCGACAGCTATCATAAAAAATGCTTTCCAGCTGGGTTTGAGTTATGAAATAAGTGACCGTTGGTCTATTGACGGAGTTTATCACATGGGCTTTAGTGGAGAAGCCACTTCAGGGCCATTGCTCAATCCTCAGTTTATACCCAGCTTCCCGCCCTATGGAGCTATTCCGGGCAGTGAAGTGTCCTATGATATGACTACCAGTATGATCATGGTTGGAGCGAGTTACAAATTCCTTAAGAACTAAGCAAATAACTAAGTAAAAACATGTTTGAAAACGGCACCAATTATGGTGCCGTTTTTTTGGATATGATTTATACATCCGGACTGAAAATTCAATATGCAGGAACCCTCAAAGATCCATGCCCGTATGTTTTTGATTTATATGGTATGCACAACATACAATTTCAAACCAGAAAACCTTACAAACGCTACATCATCCAAAGGCTCACAAGGTAATAGCAGAAATATACTACTGACCTTTTGCAAATTGCGTCTGCCATATTCAAATTTGAAGTTCAACTTCTTCTTCAACGATATTCTTTAGACAAGAGCCGTAGCAGAAAAATATCCAGAACGAGATGGCAAGGAGCCAGCGTTAGGAAATAAAGTAGACATTGCCACCGCAAGCCGGACCAATACTATAGAGGCATCCGAACTTTCTACAGTTTGAACAGTCCTGAATTTTGATTCTACAGAAAGGGCATTATATTATGATGCCTTACGTTTTGGAAAAGAACTTTCGGAGGGTACTTTAGCAAGTTAGCATGAATGGGTCTATACTATTGCGATATGGTATAATGGCATACTCCTGATTAGAAGTAATAGCATCTATAAAAAGTTCCAAAATTGGTGCCCCTTTTGTGTGATTTTAGATTTAGAATCACTTGCTGTTAATCCAATCTCATTTGAATTATAAAGTCTAAATTAAATATTTTACATAAAAAAAACCCTGCCAACCAATTTAGCAGGGTTTAAAACAATCTATCAATGGAACTTATATTATTTGACTAGTTAAGCTTATTTAAATGAATAATAAATGGGTGCCTTCTTCATTAGCTCTGCCGTAAAAATCTCCAATAGTAATTATTCCATCCAATTCATCAATTAAATCTTCTCTTTTAAGATGGAACATATCAACGGCCAGTTTACAACCCCATAGCTTACAACCGGAGTCCGACAAAATTTCAAGGAATTCACCAATAGGAGGCATATCCAGCTTTTCCATTTCCTTCTTCATCATCTTAGTGGCCAGTGCCTCAACACCGGGCAATCCGCCCAGCATAGTTGGCATATGCAATGCAGGATTACCAACAGTAGCTGTATGCAAATGCTCTAGTTTTTTCTTTTGAATGGCTTCCAGTCCAAAAAAAGTGAAAAATATTTCTGATTCAATACCTTCCATCCTTGCTCCGTTTGCCATTACAAATGCAGCATATGCATTTTCTATGGTGCCTTTGGAAAGAATAAAAAGCATCTTTTTTACTTTTGTTCCACCTTTCTCTATTGTTTTAGTTTCGCTTTTCGTTATTGTTTTAGTTTCGCTCATCTCTTTTTGTTTTAGATTTTATAAAGTCTTAGTTTACCTTGTCCTTGTTTATATACAACTCTTTGGTTTAGGTATCCCTGCTATTAATGTAGATTTTTTAAGAGGCCCCCCTGGAAACAGGCTGTAGAATTCCTTAATATCTATCACCCCACTTTTCTTAATCCCACGTATCGATAGTGGTTCCTCTTTTTGATATTTTTCCTGAAGATAGTCTACAACTTCCCAATGCCTGGCAGTCATTGTTATACCCTGTTCTTCGGCAAGCGAACGACATACTTCCTTATTCCACTGATTAAAATCGACTAGATATCCTTCTTCGTTTACATCTATTTCCCGATCTGCTATTATTTTTTTCATGCTATTTGTTTTAAAGTTATTTTATTGTGTTTTTTCTAATTGTTTTCCTTTCTCAGACATCCTGGCATCCACAAATGGTATTGAGACTCCTTTTAAAAGCATATTCCAATATATCCAACGGAAAGCTAGTTTGCCCATATGATTCATCCTGCTCTCTTTCAAAAGTCTCAAAGGCCCCACACCTGGGAATGGAAATGTACCTTCAACCGGTTCTGTGGTATAGTTAAAATCAATTAATAAGGCTTTACCCCCTCCTGTTTCTATGAAACAATTGGCATGACCATCAAAATCTTCCTTTAATTCCTCGCCTTTTATATATCGCAAGATGTTTTCAGTAAGAATTTCTGCTTCAAAATGAGCCACAGAACCTGCTTTTGAAGCGGGTATATTTGTAGCATCACCAATAGCAAATATATTCTCATGATCCGTAGATTGAAGTGTCGCTTTATTGGTAGGGATATAATTGAGATCATCCCCCAAACCTGAGCGTTCTAATAAGGGATCACCCATATTAGTGGGTACGGTTACCAAAAGGTCGTATTCTACTTCAGTTTCCCCGTAATCTATGATTTTATTATTCTCGTAATCAACCTGCTCTATATTAAAATTTGTAACTTCTTTAATATTCTTTTCTTCCAACAAATAATGAAGTGCTTCCGTAGCACGTGGTTTGGTAAAAGCGCCGTCCAGTGGTGTTACAAAGGTAATATCTACTTTATCCCTCATCCCCTTGTTTTTAAAATAAGAATCTGCCAAAAAAGCAAATTCCAATGGTGCTACCGGACATTTTATAGGCATTTCTGTTATATGGACTACTAGTTTTCCACCTTCCCAGCTGCGCAATTTATCCCTTAAGGCCTTGGCTCCTTCATAGGTATAGAAATCAAAAATATTTTTATACCATTTTGGCCCTTTCATACCTTCAATTTCCTCAGGTACGGTTTTCGTTCCTGTTGCTACTATTAATAAATCATAAGATAATTCCTGACCATTGGCCAGCAGTACATTATTATTTTCTGGTACAATCAGATCTATTTTTTCCTGGATATACTGAACCCCTTTTGGTATAAACTTCGTGCCTTTTTTCTTTACCTGTTTTGTTGTATAAATATCAAAAGGCAGAAATAAGAAACCGGGTTGGTAATAATGTGTTTTGTACTGGTCTACAATGGTAATCTTCCATTCTTCTTTTGGGAGACTGGATACCAAATGATTTGCCATCATAGTTCCGGAAGTTCCTGCACCTAATATGACTAGATTTTTCATAACTATTTCACTTATTTGGTTTTCGATACAGGATTTTTTACCTGTATTTAACGATGTAAAATTAGTCAGAGGAGTTACCCAAAAATATGACATAAGTCATAAATATTCCTTGTGTAACAACTGTTACCAAGCCTAAAACTGCATCATGTTTTAATTGGAAAGCTTACTCTGCTGAGCGTCCGGGATATTCATGAAGAATTTTGAATTGCCTTTTATCTGCTTTTATTGTTTGGCCTTTTATGCCCGGGAGATTTAAATTTTGTCAGGCCTATTTGGCAGTCCAGCCACCATCTACAGTGAGCATAGATCCCACCATATAGCTACCGGCATCACTGGCTAAAAAAATAGCCGCACCCTGAATTTCCCGCAATTCTCCCCATCTGGCAACGGCCGTTGCCCCAACAATGAAATTCTTGGCTTCCGCGGTATCGGCAATTGGAATGTTCATTTCAGTCAGAAAAGGTCCCGGACATATGGCATTAACCGTAATATTAAAAGGCGCCAGCTCCAAACCTAGAGCCCTGGTCATTTGAACAACCGCCCCTTTACTGGTGGCATAAGGAGTGCGATTAGCCAATCCCACCAATCCCAAAGTACTTGCCATATTAATGATTCTCCCGTACCTGTTTTTTTTCATATGTGGGGTAACTGCCCTGGAAGTATTCCAGGTACCATCTACATTGACCTTCATCACCTGGTTAAAATCCTCCGGACTCAGTTCATCTATTGCTCCCCTGATATTTATTCCGGCACTATTAATTAAAATATCTATTTTACCAAAATCATTTTCAATAGCCCTTACCACAGATTCTACCTGTTTTAAATGGGTGACGTCTGCAGCATAGGCTTCAACTTTCACCCCAAAATCCTTTTTCAGTTTTTCTGCAGCACTAATACCTTCCTCCAGATTTCTGTTCACCAGGGCCACCGAACAACCGGCAGATGCCAGGCCTGCGGCCATTGCAAGCCCAAGACCTTTGGAACCACCTGTAATCATGGCATTCCGTCCATGCATCTCAAATTGCTTTATACCGGGTAAGGGTGTATCTGTCATCTCCTTGTATTTTGATTTGTTTAACTAAACCCCAGGTGTTGCCTGGCGTAATTAAGTGAAGTTTTATTATTTGCTATTTCCAGAGCCAGTTTTTCATCTGCGGTGTCCTCCGATATTAATGCTAAAGGTGCGGCGCTTTTCCCCTTTTTAATCTTGTACAGAAAACCGGCCAGCTCACTGGCAGGAATTTCATCAAAAGTGGCCCAATACCCTTCTGTAAGGCAAGGTATTTTTAAAGGATCTCTTGTAATCATTTCCAGGTTAAACCGGATATCCGGATTATGCTTTTTAATAACTGTAATCATTTTGTCAATATCCAAAAAACCTTCCCCCAAATTAATCTCTGCCAGTAAAAAACCATCCTCATATTCCTCAACGGCCATATCCTTTAAATGAACCGTAAAAGCATAAGGGGCAAGTGCTTCCACTACCTCCATAGGATCCTCAAGCAGTGATAAGTTATTACCCGTATCCAGTGTTACTCCTACCCAGTCACTATCAATGATTTCAAGTAATTCTATCATCTCAATAATACGCCAGTCCTTATGGTTCTCTACGGCAAGTTTGATGTTAAGATCTCGTACGACCGGTTCAGACAGTTTTAAAGAATTAATTGATTTTGCCCTGAATTCCTGAAAAGAGCTTTTACTGTCAAATGTTTCATATCTGCGGCCCGACAGGCAGGCGGTTCTAATAATATCTACTCCCGCCTCTCTGGCTGCTGATACCTCATTAATAAATCTTTGCAGATCTGAATCATCTTTTGGCAACCTGATCTGACCTTCAAGAAAGAGATCCAACTCCTTAACCCTTTTTTTTACTTTTTTTGCAAAAGCAGCATCCCAGCCGCTTACGCTAAACTGCACCCCGCCAAATCCAACAGAACTACAGTGTTCTATCATTTGAAGGGAGTCCGTGAAAGGTGGATAGTTTATGCTATCCAATTTGGCATACCTTCTCTGAACATAAGAAGCTTCTGCTACCCCAAACCGCATTTCGGCAACAATAGATGAAAAATCAGGGATAGCAGGCAAGGACATAGCCAGAATTCCCGCTGAACTGCTTTTTTTAATAAAACTCCTTCGTTTCATATGCTTAATTTATCTTCTGTCTGCATTATTAATTTCAAAACCTTCTCAGAAAAAGGTGGTTGTTCCAATCCAATCACAAATGGAACCTGCACATAAATTAATTAGTCCAGATATAATAATACAGTCCGTGTTCGGTACATCAAACTATTGAACTAAAAGTAACAAAAGATTTGCAGTACCTCCAAATATTTACCGAAAAAGACCCTGGAATGTAAATAAATATGAAAACCATTTTGTTAACTGACTTAAAGATGATACCTTGATTTCCATATAACTGAATACAGTAAGATCAAATTATTTGGCGTTCGCCATATCATAAGTAACAACTAAATGGAAAAAGATAAGCACAAAAGATTGAGAAGCGAGGATTGGTTTAACCCCGGAGATCCAAAATCCGCATTTATTCACAGGTCGTGGCTACGAAATCAGGGCTATCCTAATGATTATTTCAATGGAAGACCCGTAATTGGAATTTGCAATACCTGGTCCGAATTAACTCCCTGTAATGGCCATTTAAGGGAATTTGCGGAATTTGTTAAAAAAGGTGTTCTTGAAGCAGGTGGTGTCCCCTTTGAATTCCCTGTTACCAGTATGGGTGAAATTTTAATGCGTCCTACAGCAATGCTTTTCAGAAACCTGGCAAGTATGGATACCGAGGAATGTATTCGTGCAAACCCTCTTGACGGGGTTGTTCTCTTAACCGGATGCGACAAAACCACACCATCAACTGTTATGGGAGCCTGTAGTGTTGACCTTCCAACAATTGTTGTCCCTGGAGGGCCTATGCTGAATGGAAAATACAAAGGAGAGCGCATAGGATCCGGCACATTTGTCTGGACTTTAAAAGACAAGATTAAAAATGAAGGTTTTACGCCGGAAGACCAGATTGAAGCTGAGATTTGTTCAGCGCGAAGTTCAGGGCATTGTATGACCATGGGAACAGCCTCTACCATGGCGTGTATGGTTGAAGCACTTGGACTCACCTTGCCCGGAGCGGCGGCTATTCCTGCTGTAGATTCACGTAAAAAAGTATTGGCACAGCTATCTGGAAGACGGATAGTTGAAATGGTAAAAGAAGATTTGAAATTATCTAAGATCCTTACCCGTGAAGCTTTTGAAAATGCAATAAAATTAAATGCCGCAGTAGGAGGTTCCACTAACTTCATTATTCATCTGCAGGCCATAGCAGGGAGGATTGGGGTACCCCTTCACCTAAAAGAGTTTGACACTCTCGGCAGTAAAATACCATTACTGGTAAATCTTATGCCTTCGGGAAAATTCCTGATGGAGGACTTTTTTGATGCCGGTGGTTTACCAGTAGTTATCAATCAAATGAAAGATCATCTCCACAACAATGCTTTAACAGTTAATGGCAAACCCATTGGGGAAAATAATAAAAAAGCCGAATGTTATAATTATGAGGTAATTGCGACAATTGATAAACCCTTTATTGAAGAAGCAGGGATTGCCGTATTATATGGTAATTTGTGCGAAGACGGTGCCGTCATTAAACCCTCAGCTGCAACTCCGGAACTGATGACACATCGCGGCAGAGCAGTAGTTTTTGAGAATATTGAAGATTGCCATGCCAATATTGACAGGCCCGATCTGGATATAGATGAAAATAGTGTGATTGTGCTTAAAGGGGCTGGACCAGTTGGATATCCGGGTATGCCTGAGGTTGGAAATGTGGATCTGCCGGAAAAGCTATTAAAAAAAGGCATAAAAGACATGGTGCGTATCTCAGACGGCAGAATGAGTGGCACTGCCTTTGGCACAGTTATTTTACATGTTTCTCCGGAATCATCTATAGGAGGGGTTTTGGGTCTGGTACAAACCGGGGACTATATTGCCCTTGATGTTCCAAACAGAAAATTACATCTGGAAGTAGAACATGCTGAACTTGAAAAAAGAAAGGCCGCCTGGACACCTCCCCAACAAGCATCAGACAGAGGCTATACCAACCTATATACTAAAACAGTGCAACAGGCCCATCTGGGTGCAGATCTCGATTTTTTGGTAGGGAAATCAAGTTCTGTGGTAAAACGGGATGCACACTAAACCAATGACTTTATGATCACTATTTTATTACTCCTTTTAAGTGTGGTAATCATTGTATTCCTCACAGCTAAATTAAACGTTCATCCATTTTTAGCCCTGTTAGGTGCCGCCATTTTCTTTGGCTTGTTATCGGGAATGGAATTGAATACAATTGTACAATCTATTAATGACGGGTTTGGAATTACATTGGGTAAAATTGGTGTGGTCATAGTATTGGGTGTTATTATTGGTGCCTTTTTGGAGCACTCCGGGGGCGCCTTTAAACTGGCCGAAATAATCCTTAAGTTAATAGGAAAGAATCGTGTACATGAAGCTATGGGGTTAGTTGGTTTTGTGGTTTCTATCCCGGTATTTGCAGATAGTGGGTTTATTATTCTCAACCCCTTAAATAAAAGTCTTTCCAAAAGAGCTGGTTTATCCATTGTTGGAACCGCCACAGCTTTAATTCTGGGACTAATGATTACACATGTACTCGTACCCCCTACCCCTGGGCCAATAGCGGCGGCAGGGATAATTGGGGCGGATGTGGGTCTGGTAATGCTGGTAGGTTTGATTATTGGTATGATATCCCTGGTGGTTGCGGTTTTTTATTGCAAGAAAATGGGGGCCCGGAACTATATTGATCCTAACCCGGATATAACGGAAGATGAAATTCAGGAAAAAATTAAACAGGCCCCAAGTGCCTTTAAGTCTTTTCTACCCATATTAATTCCAATCTTACTTATTGTAGGGAAGTCACTTGTAGAATTTAATTTGTCTGAAGGGCAGGCAGAGACCGCATGGGTTAAATTTATCTCTTTTGTTGGTTCTCCTGTCATAGCATTGATAATTGGTATGTTATTCGCTTTCCTCCTTCCCAGAAAGTGGGATAAATCCATTTTATCTACTACAGGTTGGGTTGGAAAAGCACTGACGGATGCATCCAACATTATCCTTATTACCGGTGCCGGAGG
Source organism: uncultured Flavobacteriaceae bacterium (assembly GCA_963793325.1). Classification (GTDB taxonomy): domain Bacteria; phylum Bacteroidota; class Bacteroidia; order Flavobacteriales; family Flavobacteriaceae; genus Eudoraea. The sequence goes on along the minus strand of CAWBZU010000002.1, from coordinate 343,305 downwards.
AATTTTTGGCACTATCTTGCAAAACAGTGGTATTGCGAATACCCTTGCAGATACACTCTCCACTGCAAATCTGGGTATCTGGCTGCCCTTTATGTTGTGTGCCGCTATCAAAACCGCACAAGGCTCCTCAACAGTTGCACTAATAACAACAGCATCAATCATTGCTCCATTATTACTTTCAATGGGCTTTGTAACCGAAATAGACAAGGCTTTGGTTGTTGCAGCCATTGGAGCTGGTGCAATGGTAGTTTCCCATGCAAACGACAGCGGATTCTGGATCCTTACTCAGTTTTCAGGTATAGATGTCAAAACAGGTTATCGGGTATATACCCTGGGTACTATGGTGGTAGGTTCATTTGCCGCATTGCTGGTTTATGTTGCCACCTTTATTGTATAATAGAATAGGTCCAAGATATTAGTAAAAAGGTCAATGTTTAGAGAAAATAAATTGTTCTTTCAGGTTCTATCAATGCTTTCCTTCTTTTGGCTATTGGGAATTTTCCAGAGTTGTAAAAAAGAACTATCTCCTCCATTATCTCCTGCTCAGGCCCTGCTTACGTTTGAACTGGCAGACCCCGGTCTTGTAATTCAATTGGTTGCCGCAGAACCTCTTGTACAGGATCCTGTGGCCATATCTTTTGATGAGGCCGGCAGGTTATGGGTTGTGGAAATGATTGGTTTTATGAGGGATATAGATGGTTCCGGTGAAAAAGATCCGGTAGGAAGAGTGAGCGTTTTATTTGATAATGACGGCGACGGACAGATGGATACCAGCCAAATTTTTTTAGATAGCCTGGTGCTACCCAGGGCGATTGCGGTCGTTAAAGGCGGCATCCTTGTTGCCGAAAACATCCCACTTTGGTATGCCGAGGATACCGACGGGGATTTCAGGGCAGATAAAAAAACATTGATTGATTCAACCTATGGAGGACAGGGAATGCCGGAACATTCTGCAAATGGCCTATGGAGAGGAATGGACAATTGGTATTATAATGCCAAATCCAAAAGCCGATTCCGAAAAGTTGATTCAGATTGGGTTAAGGAAGAAACTGAATTCAGGGGGCAATGGGGAATTTGTCATGATAATTCAGGACGCTTGTATTATAATTATAACTGGTCACAGTTACATGCAGATCTTGTCCCTCCAAATGCGCTCCAAAGAAATCCCCACCATAAAAGCAGCAGTGGTATAGACCATGGGCTGACCCTTGATCGAAAAATATTTCCCATCCGAAGCAACACAGCGGTTAACCGGGGTTATGTTCCCGGAACACTTGATGAAGAAGGCAGGTTACTCGAATTTGCATCAGCCTGCGGGCCTCTTATCTATCGTGGTAATAGCCTCCCGGATTCATATTTAGAGAATGCTTTTGTCTGTGAACCCACCGGCAACCTGATCAAAAGAAATTCTGTTCATGAGGATGGATTTATGTTAGGTGCTACCGGGGTTTATGAGAATCGTGAATTTCTGGCCTCTGCGGATGAACGGTTCAGGCCTATTTCCCTGGCCTCGGGTCCTGATGGAGCTCTCTATGTGGTAGATATGTATAAGGGTATAATTCAGCATGGACCCTATATGACAGATTATTTGAGGGAAGTAAGCTTAAAACGGAAGCTGGACAAGCCAATAAATATGGGCCGGATATGGCGTATAACCTCAAAAAAAGATTCTCCTGTAAAAGCGCAGGATCTATCCCAGTTGAAATCTGGGGAACTGGTTAACTTATTGACTCATCCGAATGGATGGACCAGGGATATGGCACAGCGCTTGCTGGTGGAAAACAAGGATTTTACAATTATCCCGGAATTAGAAAATCTTCTTGCTTCGGATAACCCTCTGGGTCAACTCCATGCCCTATGGACACTCGAGGGATTAGGAAATACCAATCCAGAACCTTATCTAAGGGCCCTGCTGGCTAAAGATGCTAAAGTAGCCCAGGCTGCTCTCCGTCTTGCATCCGGCCTGGTTAGCAGTCAACCTGAGGTACGTGAAGATATCCGGCACTTTATTTCTGAGGCTTATGATCGTGCAGAGCCTATTTTACAAATGCAAATGGTATTGACATCTGATTTATTGGAACCGGAACCCGCTTTTAGTATTTCAAAGAAATTCCTTCAAGAGTATGGTCAGACAGCCATAGCAAGGGATGTAGTTATGAGCAGCATGGGAGACAGGGAGTATGCCTTTTTCAATAACCTATTGTCTGACGGGGAATGGAATGCCTATGATCAGAATCACGAAATATTTATTGAAATGCTGGTTGGAGCAATTGTCACAAAGGGTGATGAAAAAGAAATTATGCCCATTTTAAATAAACTGGAAAACAGCCGGGACAGCAAAACATTATGGGTAACCAATGCGATTGTAAATGGCATCCTCAACAGTGCAGCCTCACAAGAGGAAACCAAAATTGAACTTCCCTATGCCCCACCTGTTTTCCAAAATATAAGTACCACTGAAAGCACAGATCAAAACTTATTTGCCGGCTTGGATAAAATGTTTATCTGGCCCGGCAAACCAGTATTAGCCTCAACTAAAACTGAAAGTTTATTTGAAGTTGATCAGCAGCTTATGGCTTCAGGACGACAAAATTACCTAAACCTTTGTGCCAATTGTCATGGTACACAGGGAGAGGGCATGGCCAGGTTTGCTCCACCATTAAAACACTCAGAATGGGTGACAGGAAATAAAGAAAAACTGGCAATGATTTTGTTGCATGGTATGGAAGGACCTGTGGTAGTGAATGGCAAGAAATATGATATTCCGGATATCCTGCCCAATATGCCTTCGTTCTCTACACTGCAGAATGAAGATATTGCGGCCATTACCACCTATATAAGAAATAGCTGGGGCAATTCTGCAGAGGCCATTTCAAATGGTACTGTTGGAAAAGTAAGATTTCGCACTCAAGGTAAGATAACACCATGGAATTCTGCCGAACTAGAAAACTTTATTTTTGATTCTGACCTTTAAAAATGATCATTTAAAAAATTCAAAATCATGAAAAAACATTGTCTGGCCCTAGATTTAAAGGACGACGAAAAGCTTATTGCAAAATATGAAGAATATCATAATAATGTATGGCCCGAAGTATTGGAAAGCCTCTCAAATTCCGGTATTAACCACATGGAAATTTATCGCATAAAGAACCGATTATTTATGATTATTGAAGTAGCCGATGATTTTACTTTTGACAAAAAAGCAAGAATGGATGCCAATAACCCCGAAGTACAGGAATGGGAGGTCCTGATGTGGAATTATCAGCAGGCACTGCCTTTCGCCAAACCTGGTGAAAAGTGGTTGCCAATGAATAAGATTTTTGACTTTCGGGCAGGTAATTAATTCATCGGATGTTCTTTTAAAAGCTCCTCTGCGGAATAAAATCCTTCCTTATCTTTTATATTATTCCGTACTTCCTTTACTTTTTCGGGTAAAATTGCCGGTGCTTTATTGCCAAAAGCATTTCTGATAAAAGTGAGTACCGCCGCTATTTCTTCGTCGTCCAGCATGCCTCCGAATGGAGTCATGGGAACCTGCCCGGGATATTTTTTCCCTTTCACATCTATGGGTCCCATTATTCCTTTTAGGGTTATTTTTATAAGGCGCTCCTGATTACCCGTGACCCATTCAACTCCGGCTAATGGTGGAAATTGAGATGCACTTAAACCATTGCCATCCGGTTGATGACAGGTAATGCAAAATCCTTCTCTTTTATATATTTCTTCGCCTTTAACAAACAACTCCCGCTCTTTTCCTTCAAGGTCAGTTTTTGAGCCTTTTGTTAAAGGGTCCTGCCCAACATTATACCCGTTTATATGAGCTAAAGCAGCTTCGTAGGGAAGTTGCATCCATTCATCCAGGGGTTTTTGCCCTGCAGCCTCAAGTACTGTCAGCCCGGATGCTCTATCCAGCCAGGAAGCCGCAACAAAGGCTTCTAAACGAACCCGGGGATTATCATCCCGGGCAGCTATAACCAAAAGTTCCACCTGGTCAGGTATCTGATGACCTGAATACCTGAGAACCCTTACCGCTGCGGCCCTTGCCCTGAAATCTTTAGCATTTAAAAGTTGCCTTAAGAGATCCTCATCAATTTGATTTAATCCCCAGCTTACCCATAAGGCTTCCAAAACATGGTGCTCATACCTTATATCATTTTTGTTCAAATTTTCAACCCAGTCACCCAATTTTGCCAACACCTCAGCTTTATCCCTTGCTCGCAATTCTCTTCTTGTACGATATCTTGACCGGTATTCGGGTAGTTTTAAATTATCCAGCAACTCATCTATGCTCGCGTCAACAATCTTCGCCGGCTCCACCAAAGGCCGCGATGGGTAGGTAATCCTGTAAATCCTTCCGTGTACATGATCCCTTAACGGATCACGGGCGTTATGCTGCATATGGCCAACCAGCACATTGTGCCAGTCTATTAAATACAGCGATCCATCAGGAGCAAACTCCATATCCACCGGACGGAAATTAGTATCCTCCGATATTACCAAATCCTGCCTGAATTTGCTGTTATATCCGGCAGATTCCGGATCATCTGTCATTGTATGCTGTTTGGTTCCGAGGAATCCGATGGTGTTGTTGATTATCAAATCGCCTTGAACCTCATCAGGAAAATGCCTGCTCGATATAAATTCCAATCCCGATGTAGGTCGTACACGGTGTTCCTCCTGTATAAGGTTTTTTGGCAATGGGGAAGCCTGGCCATACCTGGGTTTTATGGTTCCCGGCATCATCCAGGTAACATCCGGGCCGGAGGTATGCGCAAAGAAATTTTGTCCCCATTCATCAAAAGCAATCCCCCAGGGATTGGGAATTGGTAACTGTGCGGTACGCTCTAAATAATGCCTTTGAGGGCTATATCTGTAAAACCCCCCATTAGTGGCCCTGACAGGCCCATAAGCAGTCTCCACATTGGTATGTAAAAACACTCCCTCTCCCATATAAAGTGCTCCGGAAGGATCTGCAGTAAAAGCACTTATGGCATGATGAGTATCGTGGTCGTCAAACCCGCTCAGGATAATTTCTTTAACATCTGCTTTATCGTCACCATCTGTATCTTTTAACAAGACCAGATTTGTACCCTGAGAGACATATACTCCTTCGGGAGCAAATTCAAAACCGATTGTAAGATGTAGTCCGTCTGCAAAAGTTGTTTGTTTATCCGCCTTGCCATCATTGTCGGTATCTTCCAATATGAGCAGCTTATCATTGGGTTTGCTGTCACCCGGCCTGTAATGGGGATAGCTGGGCATTACACCTACCCATAGTCTTCCCCTGTTATCAAAGGATAGCTGAACAGGATTAGCCAGGTCAGCGAATTCCCTTTCCGAAGCAAACATCTCCAATTTATATCCTTCGGCAACTTTAATCTTATCCAGGGCATCTTTTCCGTACATATAGCCTGCTTCAAGGTCCCCCTGACCCGGGTCATAATTGGTTTTTACAGGCGGAAGTTTTTTAGTTTTGGAATCGGCTGCTGCCAAATCTGTCTTTACACCTTTAACCGCAGCCCAAATTGCAGAATCGCGAATAGCTGTCATTTCCCGTATTTTATCTATTTCGAATGGATAATTGGCGGGGCCAAAAGGATCGTATCGCCTGCCATAAGCATGAACGCCGTTGGGGATTTTGATGTCGTTATGCCAGAACCAGTTTTTTTCCATAACTGCCTCATGGACTAAATTCTGATATTCATTTGCTTGCCGTTTGTCATTTCCAAAAATGTCATCCGCCAATAAAACCCCCAACTTTTGATAACCTTTATCGTTGAGTTGAAACCCGTCTGAGGTAAATTGCCGGGCATCCTTTTGAAACCACTTTTGAGTCGGGTGATATGCATCTACAAACAATACGCCGTCTGCTGCCGCTATTTCCCTCATAGCTTCAGAATATAAAGACAAATTCTGGTTCTCTTTGACACCATCCGGCAGATCTTTCTCCGCTGACAGGTCCGCAAAAGCTATGGGTGAAACAAGGGCCAATTGTGGTGGTTCGGAACCATTATACTTTTGATTCTTTGTATGTTGAATAAAAGCGTGCAATTCCGCTTTATAATTCTCAAGGCCTTCACTACCCTGAAAAGACTCATTATAGCCAAAAAACGCAATGACAATATCTGCTTTCAGCCTGCTTAACCACTCATCTTCTGAATCAAAATGCCCAATACTGCCGGATGGCTCCGCCAGTTCTGTCTGAAACTTTTCTGCACCGGGAAAGGCCCATGGTGAATTTCTGGAAGAGTGCGGCCTGAAACCAGGGGTATTTCCCCCGTCACACATATTTCTGATGAAAAGCAGACTATCCGGGTAACGCAAATGCATTTCGGTTTCAAAATGACCAAAATTCATCATCCGGGACCCCAGATTATTACCAATCAGGACTATATGACTTCCTTTACTTAGCTCTAGTGTATGGCCTTTTTTACTACAGGATGCCAGAATAAGGGCTATTATGAGCATTAAGTATATTACTCTTGTTTCAATTTGTTTCTTATTGCTCATAATCCCTCTATTTCAAATATTTTGAAGTTATTTATTCAAAACTTACATGAATCCCTTCCTTTTCAGAGCGTTCGCAAGCTTCTATAATTCGCTGACAGCTAATGGCATCCTGCAAAGTAGAAAGTGGTTCCTCTCCCATGCGCAATACTTTATCAATAAAATGAGTAGCTGTATTTTTAATGGATTCAGGATAGCTGTAATACGTCTGTGAATGTGCCCCTTTGCGCTCATTAATAACCCAGTCCCTATAGCTGTATCTGGTACTCCCTTTTGTGCCTATTACCTTTATTATGCATGTCCATGGATCCCCGGCGTGGTCATCATTTGCAAAACTTGCTGACAGATGGCTCAGTGTTCCATTCTCCATCTGAATGTTGGCCATAGCCAAATTTTCCTGAGGTGCAATAGTACTGTTTACTGTGTGCTTCAGACAGGATATTGTCCTGGGTTTTCCCGCCAGATAGAGCATGGTATAACAATGGTGAGTTAATATCTGTCTGATAACCCCCGGATATCGTACCCTGATGTCATCTGCATGGTGAATATTATACATCATATAAAACTGCGTGATAGTACCAAGGCTACCATTCTCAATCATCGATTTTGTTCTTAAGATACCCGGTTCATATATATAATTATGGACAGGCATACATTTGACCCCGGCCTTAAGTACTTCGCCTTGCATCTTTTCCAACTCCTGAATATTTGACGCGGCTGGCTTTTCAACTAAAATATGTTTTCCTGCCCTGGCTGCCATTACGGTATATTCACAATGAGTTTCCATATTTGTAAGTATGAAAACCGCATTTATGTCCGGGTCATTAAGCAATTCATCCACCGTTGAATAAAACCTGCAACCGTATTTTTGAGCTTTTGATTTGCCCTTTTCCAAAGTTCTGTTCCAAAGTCCGGCTAACTCAGCACCCTGAAGACCATTAATGGCTTCAGCATGCAGATCGGCAATATCACCGGCTCCTATTAAACCAATTCTAATTGTATTCATGCGTTCTCTACTGAATATTCCAACACACCTTTACGCGCCATTTTCACGAATTCCCGAAGGGAAATCCGAACGCCGTCGGCAATTGGAGTTAAAGGTAAATTGTCAAATGTCCTCTCAATTTTTTCATGACTCAAATCGGAAACAAACAAATTAGGTGAAGCTCCTTCAGCTATCGAAAGATCAACGTACTTCCCTAATCCAAGATTATTGGCCTGGTCACTTACAATACTTAAAAATTCTTCAATGGCTATAGTCTTTCCTTTAATATTAAATGCAGCGAAACCTTTAAAATCCTGTAAAGTTGATGCGGCAAAATGTGTTCCTACATCTTCCACAAAATGGTAATTTTCCCTTCCGTTATAAGGCATTTCAAAAGGCATTAATTCCCCTGTAACAGATCCCATGGCAATAGCTTTTAATGCATTTGTAGGTGCCGAAGTTTTTCCCTTATCCCTTCCTTTCCCGTAGGTTGTATTAATTCTGAGGCATACTGTTGGTACCTGCGTATGGTCATAAAACATGCGGGCCAGATGTTCTCCCGCCAGTTTCCATATCCCATAGTGATTTGGCGGGGCCAATGGAGCTTCTTCATGGATTGTTGGCTCCGGATACATGGCTCTCATCCCGTAAACAGCAGCTGAACTTGCAAATACAAACCTTTTGAGGTCAGGTAATTTTTCTGCAGCATCAAAAAGGGCCATTGTGCCCCCTGTATTTATTTCCATTCCCCGAATGTGGTATTTGGAACAATCCGGACTTTGGTAGGCCCCTAAATGTATTATATGCGTAGGGTTTATTTCGTTAAGCACTTTAGGAATAGCATCATAATCCGCTACATCAAGGGTTACAAACTCTACGCGTTTATCCAATTTATCCCCCAGCCATAACTTTAAGGAACCCGGATTATTAGACCTGGTTGCAACTACAATTCTCCCAACTTCCTCCGATTGCAATAGTTTATAAATGGTCACAGAACCAATGCAGCCCGTACCCCCGGTTATGAAAATTGTATGCATCTGGGATTTTATTGGATTTGTTGCTATTCTTCTTTGGCATAATTTAACTCAATTCATTTTAATTACGGCTTTTACATTATTCGCCAGGATTGAATCTTCAAAAGCCTGACTGATATCATTAAACGCATATCGGTTTATATAATGTTCCGAAGGGAATATGCCCGTTACCATTAATTTCTGTGCCACCATATAATCATCCCTGCAGGAACCCATGGACCCCCGCATATTCAAAGATGTTCGAGTAAGGTGGGTAGCATTGACAGCAACTTCCTTCGGATAGGTCGCAATTACACAAATATCTCCCTCCGGCCTCACAACAGATATAGCCTCCGTTAGCACCTGCGCAACCCCGGAACATTCAATGAGTAAATCTACTTTGCCATTAGCTGCAAATGGAACTCCATTATGGTCTGTAATGCCTTTTGCCAATTGAGATGTTAGTGAATTATCTGGAGAGACAACTATCGTAATAAACCCGCGTTCTGCGGCTTTTTTTAAACGTACCCCCACATCATGGGCTATCCCGGTAACTGCTACCCTGGCCCCGGCAGCCCTCGCCAACTCAGCAGACATCAGGCCTATAATTCCGCATCCGGTAACTACGACGTCCTGTCCCGGTTTTATGCTACACTTGTTATTCAAGGCATTGACTATTACAGACAAGGGCTCAACCAAAGCTCCCTGCTCCTGTGTCAGGCCTTTCATTAATGGCACAACACGATCTGACTCCAGAACAACCTGTTGTCCAAAACCTCCATTCCTATGAAATCCTATGATCTGCTTTAGACGGACATAAATTCCATTTAGCCACACTGCATGCCGGACAAGTCTCATCCTGGCAGCCGAGCATAGCCAAGGGCGTAAATATATCTCCCACCTTCACTTCACCGTGGTCCCCCGGCCCCAATTCCAACACCTCCGCACTAAATTCATGGCCAATAATTCTGGGGCGTTCTACCCAATCAAAATTTGGCTTGCCCAAAGCTGCACTGTTGTCAGAACCGCAAATCCCCGTATACAAAGTCTTCGCCCGGATTTCTCCTTCTTTTAATTCGGGCAATTCCATATCTACAACAGCGGTATTTCTTGTCACCTGTATGCCCGAATCAGGCAAAATCTTTTCTCTTCCATGCAGGCAAAAACCCTTAATTGATTCACTCATACTTCTGTATTGATTAAATTTACGAATTGCTTACCACGAGACACCTGTATCTTTCCAGCTTCTGGTTTTGGCGGATTGGAGTACTGCTTCGCATACTTTTTGTGTTTCCTGGGCCTCCCTGAAGGTTGGGGAGCAGGGCGTTCCTTTTTCAATACTTTTGAAAAAGTCTGCCACCTGATGTACGAAAGAATGTTCATATCCTATGGACAAACCGGGCACCCACCATTTATCCATATAGGGTTGATCCCCATCCGTAACATGTATGGAGCGCCAGCCCCGTTCTATAGATGCATCCCTGTGATCAAAATATTCCAAACGATTCAGATCATGAAGGTCCCATTTTAAGGAAGCGTGTTCCCCGTTAATCTCAAAGGTATAAAGTGCCTTATGTCCCCTGGCATAACGTGTGGATTCGAAAACACCTAAAGAACCATTGTCAAAATGACAATGAAATATACACGCATCATCTATGTCTACTTTTTGCATTTCTCCGGAAGCCGTATGAACTCTTTCCTTAATAAAAGTCTCAGTAACCGCAGAAACATCTTTAATTCCACCATTCAACCACATCGCCGTGTCAATGCAATGAGCCAGTAGATCTCCGGTAACGCCTGAACCTGCAGCTTCATTGTCTAATCGCCACAGGCCTTCTCCTCCCTGGGGCAATTCCGGACTGATGGTCCAGTCCTGTAAAAAGTTAGCGCGGTAATGGAATATCTTACCCAGTTTTCCGGCATCTATAAGTTGCTTAGCCAGGGTAACTGCAGGAATTCTTCTATAATTATAATATACGGTATTGAGAACACCTGCTTTTTCAACGGCATCTACCATAGGTTCTGCTTCTGCGACTGTTCTGGCCAATGGCTTTTCACAAAGCACCATTTTTCCCGCCTCCGCCGCAGCTATAGCAATTTGGGCATGCATATCATTTGGAGTGCAGATATCTACAGCATCTATATCATCCCTGGCAATTATTCTCTTCCAGTCAGTTTCATAAGATTCATAGCCCCATTGCTCGGCAAATGCCTTTAAACGCTCTTCGTTACGGGCGCAAACTGCTTTAAGTACAGGACGACATTCCAATTCCGGAAAAAAGTCCCCTACCCTTTTATAGGCATTAGAATGGGTTCTCCCCATAAATCCATAACCGATTAATCCTATTCTGATTTCCTTTTTATTTCCCATTGGTAATACTATCTTTTTAAATTATCGCTTAAACAGATTCATACCAGCCATGCTGTTCGCGAACCTTAATCATTGCATCCAAAACATCATTCCAGGTTTTAGGCTGCATCATAACTTCATTGGGAAACATACAGCCATCCCAGCATATATGCCTTATTTTTTTGGTTAGGGTTCCATCCTCATTTCTCAACCAGTGCCCTGCGTCCAGAGGAATATTTAATTTCCCGTTTGGATCAGCAGCCTGACAGTGTCTGCCGGTTACATCATGCGATCCGGCGCCAAAAACGGTACCGTCATTTTGGGCAACATGAAAATCTATAGTCCATGGTCTTAGCGCTGCGGTTAGCGTTTTAAGACCTTCGGTTAAAGTATCTCTGTCTTCCCACTTGAAGTCCTGAGGTAAAATTCTTTCATCGGGTTTATTATATCCCAGCAAATATAAAAGCGTATGTGCCATATCTGCCTGAAATCCTATATTGGGCCTGTTCACCGCCTCCAGGGTATTGATCATTGATTTCCAGCCATGCATGCCTCCCCAGCAAATTTCCCCTTCCGCGGCCAATGATTCTCCATAGTCTGCAGCTACATCACAAGCCTCACGGAATGTTTGCGCAATTAATTTGGTATTCCCCACAGGGTCCTTAGCCCAGCTCTCAGGGTCTACTGATGAATCAATCCGTATAATACCATTGGGTCTTACCCCAATATCCCGTAGTTTTTGTCCTATTATACAGGACTTGCGTACCTGGGTTACAAATTGAGCCCGCTCTTCTTTGGGGCCCATTGCAGAACCACCACCTGTGGGTGTCCAGACAGGAGCAACCAGACTTCCTATTTGCAGGTTTTTGGCAAAGGCTTTATCTGCCATTTCTTTAATTTCATCTTCAGATGCATCAATATTCATATGTGGATCAAAAAGAAAAAGATCAAATCCGTCAAATTTGATTCCATCTACTTCTGCAGCAGCCGTAAGTTCTATCATGGTATCGATAGAAATTGGCGGTTCAGAATCAGGGCCTTTACCAACTACACCCGGCCATGATGCGTTGTGAAGTTTGGGATAATTGTTTTGTTGCATGCTTCTACCTATTTATTCTGTGTATAATTTTCGCATTCCTAAATGCGGTCGACAGTATTTTGTCCTAAATTAGCTAAAATTCAATTATCAATAAAATTTATCAGTTGGGCAAAAATGTAAGAGATATTTCAAATATCAACTAAGACAATTGCAAATTAATTATGATTTTAGCAAAAAAGACACTAAACTTATATATTCAAACAACTTAATTATTACCGGTAAGAGTATTTAAATCAACCAAAACTAAACAAATGGAAAACGCAACAAATGCCCCCAAAATTAATTCTCAACGCCTTTTTTATGGTAGTTGTTTTGCCTTAATCACCACAGCCCTATCTTTTAGTATCCGGGCCGGTATTCTGCCCCAACTGGGAGAAGAACTAAGTTTATCTGCAGAACAATTGGGTTTTATAAACTCAATGTGGTTCCTGGGATTTCCTATCTCTATGGTCATAGGAGGATTGATATACCATACAGTTGGTGGAAAACGAATTATGCAATTTGCCTTCTTTGCCCACGCCGTTGGTATTATCATGACTATTTATTCCGGTAGTTATATCGGGTTATTGATTTCTACTTTACTGATTGGTTTGGGTAATGGCTGTACAGAAGCTGCCTGTAACCCTATGATTGCTGATGCTTATCAGGGAAACCGAATGAGTAAGATGTTGAACAGGTTCCATATGTGGTTTCCGGGAGGTATAGTTATTGGAAGTCTGGTTTCTAAGTTTATGACCGATGCAGGTTTAGGATGGGAAACCCAAATTTGGGTTATTTTAGTACCTACCCTGATATATGCCTATTTATTTTTTGGACAGCCCTGGCCTAAAGCAAAAATAGAGGAAGCGGCTTCAATAGGAAGCAACTTTAAAGCGATGTTCTCACCTTTATTTATTTTTATGATGGTGTGCATGGCTCTGACTGCAATTACGGAATTTGGCCCGCAACAATGGGTAGGCCTTATCTTATCAAAGAGTGGCGCACAACCTATGTTGATTTTGGCATTAGTAACCGGACTGATGGCCGTTGCAAGGTATTTTGGAGGGGTTGTTGTGAAAAAATTTGATCAAACCGGAGTATTACTCGGATCTGCAATACTGGCAACTATCGGGGTTTATCTCTTTAGTACGCAAACCGGCGGGATGGCTTATGTAGCCGCAGTTATTTTCGCCCTTGGAATTGCTTATTTCTGGCCGAATATGATCGGATTTACAGCAGCTAAAATTCCAAAAAGCGGAGCCCTCGGAATGTCTATTATTGGTGCGGTAGGAATGTTTTCAACCTCTATATTTCAACCAATCATTGGAAAGTGGATCGATTCTGATAAAGCAGAAGCTGCGGCAATGGGACTCACAGGTGATGAACTGGAATTAGTCTCCGGACAGGAAACACTAGGAACAATGGTGTTATTTCCAGCAATTTTAATAGTGTTGTTTACCATTCTCTGGTTCTGGATAAAAAATCGAAAGGCCGAGCCAGCAGTAGCCTAGTTTAAGAATTGTAAATTAAGAATAAAGTGAACTGCAGTTATACCTAAGTGACCGCAGTTCTCTTTCTTGTTAGTACCTATATAAATATTGAAATGAAAATTGGAATGAATATGCTGCTCTGGACCAATCATGTTACGGAGGAGCATTACGGCATTATAGATACCTTAAAACAAACCGGATACGACGGGATTGAATTATTTTTAGGCGAAGGAAACGAAAAACACTATTCCATGTTGGGCAAACATATTTCCGATATAGGAATGGGAAGTACCTGTGTTGCCTCCCTGTCGCCTGAAGAAAATATTGCAAGTCCTGACAGAAAAATTCGAGAAGCCGGTCTAGAAAAATTAAAATGGTCAATTGCCATGGGGGCTGCTCTGAATGCGGAGGTCATATGCGGCCCATTCCATTCGAGCTTTGCTCATTTTACGCGCCAGCCTCCCACAGTGGAGGAAAGGAAATGGAGCATAGAAATGTTGCAGAAGGCAGCTGAACTTGCCCTAAAGGCTAACCTTATTCTTGCGCCTGAGGCCCTGAACAGGTTTGAATGTTACCTCTACAATACCATGGCCGATTTGAAGATGTTGGCTGAGCAGGTAAATCATCCCAGCCTTGGAGCCATGTATGACACACACCATGGGCACATTGAAGAAAAAAGTCAGGCCGATGCTATCAATACCATAGCTCCTTATTTGAAACACGTACATATTAGTGAGAATGACCGGGGAACGCCGGGGAGCGGACAGGTGCACTGGGATGAGGTATTCAGGAGCTTAAAGAAAATCGATTATAATGGCTGGCTGACAATCGAGGCTTTCAGCACCATTATTCCTGAGTTTGCCAATGCTATAAATGTCTGGCGGGATTATTCCCCCATGGAAGAAGTTTATACCAAAGGATATACCTTTATTAAAAAGTGCATGGGTATCTAACTGCCACACTATTAAATCTTGCAGATGAAAAAAATAGTAGTCCTGTTAATCGGTTGCCTCGTGGTAACGACATGCGGACAAAAAACAGAAAAAAAAACTATTGAAAAGGCGGAAGTCAGACCTTTACAATGGCTCACATTTAACGAGGAAGCCAAAAATGCCAAACATGTCGTATTAATTTCAGGGGATGAGGAGTATAGATCTGAAGAAGCCTTGCCGCAGCTGGCTAAAATCTTATCCGCCAGGCATGGTTTCAGGTGTACGGTATTATTTGCTCAGGATCCGGCAATGCCGGGGATCATTAATGCCAATTATGTACAAAACATTCCTGGTCTGGAAGTCCTGAATTCCGCAGACCTGATGGTAATCTTTACAAGGTTCAGAGATCTCCCCGATGACCAGATGAAATTCGTAGATAATTATTTAAAAAATGGAAAGCCCGTAATAGGAATCCGCACCGCTACACACGCTTTTAATTTTGATGCGGATTCAAATTCTAATTACAAACATTACAGCAATGGTTATGCTGGTGACAAAAAAGAGTGGGTAGATGGATTTGGACGCCTTGTACTAGGAGAGAAATGGATTTCGCATCACGGCCACCACAAGCATCAAAGCACAAGGGGAATTGTATCTGAAGCCGGTAAATTGCATCCTGTCACAAACGGTATTAAAGCTGGCGATATCTGGGGCCCAACAGATGTTTATGGCGTTCGGTTACCGCTTCCGGGGGATTCACAAGCCATAATTTTAGGTGAAGTAATGGAACGAGAAGGAACATTTGATGAGGAAGATCTTTTTTACGGGATGAGGCCTACAGATACTATCCCTGCGATAAAGAATGATAAAGGCCTCTTGCTAAATGAGCCTATGATGCCCATTGCCTGGACAAAAAGCTATCAAATCCCCGGGGGAAAGGAAGGCAGGGCCTTCACTACCACCATTGGAGCTGCTAGTGATATGCTTAACGAGGGCGTAAGAAGATTATTGGTAAACAGTGTTTTCTGGGGCATGGAAATGGTTGTCCCGGAAAAAGCTGAAGTGGGAATTGTTGGCGATTTTGAACCGACACCCTATGAATTCAGGGATGACGGGTACTGGCTTATAAAACAATTAAAAGTTGAAGATTTTAAATAAAAGTAAATACTTATATATGTTCACTAATAAAAAAAAAGTTAAAATGAATAATGCACTTAAATGCCTGTGGTTGGCGGGAACTACGCTCATATTTGTATTATTGGTTATGTCCTGTAAGGATGCCGCTAAGGAAGCGGTAAATCAGGTCAAAAAAGTAGTGGCTGATCCCGGACTGGAATATAATACTTATACTCCAAAAGCAACGGACATGGTTATTTCGCGCTCAGATTATGCAAACAAACTCTATGGATTTTGGTTGGGGCAGTGCATTGCCAACTGGACCGGCTTGGTTACCGAAATGGATAAAATAGGGAACATTGGTGAGATAAAAACAGGCCCTTTTTATACCAGGGAAGATTGGGGAAAACCAGACCAGCCCAGTATTTGGGGCGAAGGCCTCCCGAGTGAACTATCCGATAATATAGATTTTGTATTTAGAGGTGAAGATGAGATTTGGGGGGCTGATGATGATACGGATATAGAATATATGTACCAGTATTTATTGTATACCAATAAAACCAGCATGTTGAGCGGAAAGCAAATCAAGGAAGGCTGGCTGAAACACATCAAACACGAAGAAGAGAATTATCTGTGGGTGTCCAATCAAAAAGCGCTTGATATGATGCTGAATGGGGCGGTTCCCCCCGAAACCAGTGACCCAGATTTAACACGCGATAGCATTTATGATAATTACCATGAGATGATAGATGCGCAGTTAACTACAGAAATATTTGGTTTATTTGCACCTGGTCGGCCAGATATAGCCTTAAAAATGGCTGAATTGCCCATTCAGACAACCGCCAGGGAAAATGCCCAATGGATATCCGAATTCTATGTTATTATGTATTCTTTAGCTTCAGATGTTGATATAAGCCTTTCAAAAAAAGAACAAATAGCATGGATGGCCAATCAGGCGCGGGAACATCTTCCTGATGATTCCTATGCCGCCAAAATGTATGACTTTGTGAAAAGTAAATATGACAAAAACGTCTCCTGGGAGGAGGCCCGTGATGACGTATACGAAAGATATCAGGTAAACCAGGAAGATGGGTATACCATCACCTCCAAAAATATTTTTTGCAATGGGTGTTTTGCGGCCGGGATCAATTTTGGAGCAAGTATAGTAAGTCTTTTATACGGAGAAGGTGAACTAAAGGAAACGATTAAGATTGGGGCATTGGCCGGATGGGATTCTGATAACCCAACAGCTACCTGGGGCGGGCTTTTGGGCTTTATGCTAGGGAAAGAAGGTGTTGAGGCGGCCTTTGGGCGGACCTTTTCTGATAAATTCAATATCCATAGAACACGTGTAAACTTTCCAAATGACGGTTTAGACACTTTTGATGAGATGGCTAAAAAAGGAATCTATATTATTGACCGGGTAGTGCAGGAAGAAATGGGTGGAGGCGTAGATCTGAAAAAAGATGTGTGGTACATTCCCGGTAAGTAAAGCAAAGGCCTTTTCATTAGTAAAGAATTAACCGAAATCTTAACTTGTCCGTATTGCCTTGTTTTGAGGCAGACATATTATGATTAATCACATGCTCAAAAAATTTCAGTATAGTAGCGCCAGAAACTCCGAATATGGCCGTGAACCTTGAAAAGATAGGATGATGGAGTGCCTGAGGCACAAGACTGGCTATTTAAATATCGAATGAACCTCGATTTATAGTAATAAATAACACATGGAAACCTTAAAAAATGTTCTGGAATTTGAAATCTTTAGTTTAAGTAATTATGTAATAAAGGTTTCTGACCTGGTATCTATTCTGATCATTCTTGCGATCACTAAACTATCACTATGGCTTATTAAAAAAGCATTGTTTCGCAAGTATAAATTTCGCAAAACCGATCCGGGTACTACCTATGCTTTGTACCAAATCATAAAATATGTAATCTGGGTTATGGCCATTGGATTGTTGCTGGAAACTATCGGCGTTAAGGTTACTTTGTTATTAGCCGGTTCTGCGGCTTTATTGGTAGGAGTTGGCTTAGGATTACAGCAAACATTTAATGACATAATATCGGGCATTATCCTGCTTTCCGAGAGATCCATAAAAATAGGCGATGTTTTGGAAATAGATGGCGATGTGGTTAAAATTGAGGGTATTGGATTGCGAACCTCTAAGGCCCTCAACAGAGATGACATATCGATTATCATTCCAAATTCATTGATTACCACCAGTAAGGTGATCAATTGGAGTCACCAATCAAAAAAAACGCGTTTTAAGATTGACGTTGGGGTAGCATACGGAAGTGATGTTGACAAGGTTATCAAAATATTGGAAGAAAGTGCCTATGAACATCCCGAAGTATCAAACAGGGATCTGGTTGAAGCCAGGTTGATGAATTTCGGAAATTCATCCTTAGATTTTGAACTTTTGTTTTTTAGTAAAAACATATTTAGAATAGGAAAAGCAAAGAGTGATATCCGAAGAATTATTAATAAAAAATTTGCTGAAAATAAAATTACTATACCCTACCCGCAAATGGATTTACATCTAAAATCCAACACTGCTGGAAAAATGGAAAAGTGAAGGCTGAAGCCTTCTCATTTTTAATCCTATTAGTTATTTACGTGATTAACCAATAGTTATTTACGTGATTAACCAATCATAATTTAAATAATCCTGATGAACCCTCAGTGCAAATTGAAAAGTAAACGCCAATGGCGTTCCTGTTTTTTATTTCCTCCAGCTACCTGAAATTTCATTTCAGACACTTTTGGAAATAAAAAAAGTGATTCGTTATAACGAATCACTTTTCAGCTTGGTCGGGATGACAGGATTTGAACCTGCGACCACACGGCCCCCAGCCGTGTACGCTACCAGACTGCGCCACATCCCGATTCTATTTATCTTCTAACTATTCTTTCTAATACACATCCGATATTCTTCAGGGCCTGCGACCATTCCGCCAACAGCGGAATACGCTACCAGCCTGTCCCGCCATCCGCGGGAACAAGCCACATCCCGATTCTATTTATCTTCTAACTATTCTTTCTAATACACATCCGATATTCTTCAGGGCCTGCGACCATTCCGCCAACAGCGGAATACGCTACCAGCCTGTCCCGCCATCCGCGGGAACAAGCCACATCCCGATTCTATTTATCTTCTAACTATTCTTTCTAATACACATCCGATATTCTTCAGGGCCTGCGACCATTCCGCCAACAGCGGAATACGCTACCAGCCTGTCCCGCCATCCGCGGGAACAAGCCACATCCCGATTCTATTTATCTTCTAACTATTAATTTTTAATTCAAATCCTATATGCTTCAGGGCCTGCGACCATTCCGCCAACAGCGGAATACGCTACCAGCCTGTCCCGCCACCGGCGGGAACAAGCCACATCCCGAATTTAAGATGGCAAAAATAGCAAAGTTTATTCTAAATGCATTATGCTTTCTGATTCTTATTTCTCTTAAATGATTGTTACGTTCGGTAACATATGTTACCATAAATTTTTGGTTTTTTTTTAAAATATTGATTTACAGGAATTTAATAAATTAAAAATATGATATATGTCATAAATTGAGATTAATTCCTGTGTTAATTTTAGCAAAAGATTAATAAACCGGTTAAAATACTGTCTTATGAAAAATTTAAAATTAATTGGTTATCTGATGATTCTAGCATCAGGTTTACTATGTGTTCAATGTACCAGTGATACCGTTGCGGGACCACCCGGAGCAGATGGAATTAATGGAATAGATGGAATCGATGGAGTTGACGGGGTTGATGGCTCTGCGGCTTCATGTATTGCCTGTCACGCAAATGAAAAAAGAGACCCCATTATTGAGGCTTATTCAACCGCCAAACACGGTTCGGGAAGTTCCTGGGCTAGGGGTACGAGAGCCAGTTGTGCTGAATGCCACAACAATGAAGGTTTTATAGATTTTATCGAAACCGGAGCTGTTAACGAGAACGGATATACTGTTTCTAATCCAATAAACTGTAATGGTTGCCACGACAGTCACAGATCTTTCGATTTTGAAAACGATGGAAACGATTACGCTGTAAGAACTCTTGAAGCAGTTCCTTTAAGAAATTTAGCCAATATAGATTACACTATAGATTACGGAAACGCAAGTAATACCTGTGCAAACTGTCACCAACCCAGGTCAGATGCCCCTACGGGAGATATGGATGGCAATTATTTACAGACAAGTTCACATTGGGGACCACACCATGGCCCGCAAACTGCTTTATTGGAAGGTCTTTTGGGTGCTTACAGTACATTTAATCTGGTAGAAGCTATACCACCGGTACAAGACGCAACTCACAGAAAAGATGCATCTTGTATAGAATGCCATATGCGTGAAACAACAGATGGTTCATCAGGGCATAGCTGGGTACCAGCAGGAAATAATTGTGCTACCTGCCATCCTGGCGTTCCTTTTGAAGAACTAAAAGTAGTAGATGACTTAATGGCTGATTGGGAAACTTTAGGGGCTATTCTGGAAACTGTTGTCGGACAGGCTATTATCGAAGATTCCACAGCCGTTGGTGGGTATATACCAGTTTTTGAAGAAGATGGGGTTACACCTGTTCCAGTAGTGGGAATTGTTCATTTCGAAGACGGGGAATGGCATCCTCAGGTAGGCCTTTTTGATTTAAAAGATGCTGAGGCGGCATGGAACTTCCTATTTATTTATGAAGATAAAAGTGATGGTGTTCATAACCCAGCCTATGCAAGATCTATAATCAGGAACTCATTAGCAGCAATGCAAGAATAGTTGTTGGGATATTTTATGAGGTATATGGCTATTTCTGAGCATAAAGAATAAATGCCCGTGCTTATATACTCCAAAGCTTATGAAATGAGGAGTACGAATAAAATACCTTACTAAAATTCAGAGAAACTAATGTTAATATAAACAAAATGAAAAAACTATTTCGATTAGTTCTGGTTAGCAGTCTGAGTTTAATGTGTTTTTCATGTTATTATGATGAAATAATTGTAGAAGAGATTCCGGAACTGCCGGAAGGTACAGAAGTTTCATTTAAAGATGACATAGAACCCATATTTTCTCAAGACACCAACAACTGTGCAGCCTGCCATAACGGTTCTCCTCAAAATCCCGATTTAAGAGAGGGTAATGCGTATAATGCAATTGTTCCTCAATATGTTATTAAGGGAGATGCTGAGAACAGTGAATTCTATCAAAAGCTACCGGGTAACAATCATCCTGTTCCTGTAGGTTTTACCTTGAGTGGTGATAAAATTGCTTTAATAAAAGGTTGGATAGACCAGGGAGCTAAGAACAACTAAATAAAAGATCTCAAAAATGAAAAATTATAAAAAAATCCTTTGCGTATTTTTATTTGGTCCCTTCTTTATTTTCTCCCAGGAAACAGTGAAAGATACCACGGAAGTAAAACTGGAAAGACCTGCGTTTGAAAATGCATGGATCATTGATAATCCTACCAATGTGCTCTATGGCAAAAAGACCATGGAGATACAAATGGCTCACAGGTTTGGTTTAATTAATGGAGGTGTAAGTGATTTGGGAGGAATTTGGGGATCTTCAAACATTCGTATTGGAGTTTCCTATGCCGTTCATGACAGAGTAACACTTGGATTTGGCACTACTAAAAACGACGTATTGCAGGATTTTAACTGGAAAGTTGCCCTCTTAAGACAAACCCGCGGTAATGAGGTTCCCGTAAGTGTAACTTATTACGGTAATTTTACAATTGATGCAAGAAAAAGACTAAAGGACACACTTGGAAATTATACCACCTCTCTCCAGGATCGTTATTCTTTTTTTCATCAGCTAATTATTGCCAAAAGGTTTTCACCTAATTTTTCTTTGCAGATAGCACCTAGTCTGTCTCATTATAATGCGGTGGAACCCAGAGTAAGGAACGACAAGTTTGCCATTTCCGTTAGCGGTCGATATAAGGTAAGTCCTCAAACAGCTATACTTGTTGACTATAGCCAGCCATTTACGCATCATTTATTTCCAGATGGTTTTTACCCAAAACCTGGTATCGGCTTGGGTGTGGAGTTTAGAACTTCAAGTCATGCTTTCCAGCTATTATTCAGTAATTATCAGGGTATTATTTCTCAAAAGAATTACATGTTTAATACAAACGACTTTTTTTACGGAGATTTCTTAGTAGGGTTTAATATTACACGACTCTATAATTTCTAATCAGAATAAATCATAAAGACAGTATTACTTAGACCAGAAAATATGAAAGATAAATCCAAAAACCGGAATCAAATATCAAGAAGGCGAATCCTGCCCATACTGGGAGGTACTTTATTATTACCCTTTTTTGGATTTAATCAGGAACCTCAACCAGAGTCAAATATTTCTAAAGAAGAAGAATATGAAACTCTTTTAAAACCGGATGGAACAACTGTTAAGGTTAAAGTTAGCGCACTTAAAAAATCAAAGGTTTTGAAGAAGAATATTTCAAATACATCCCTACTCAGTTGGTTAGGTAAAAAAATGTAATGTCATTTAAGTAATTCTGCTCATGGGAGATAATACAAAAAAAGAACGAAGGAAATTTCTTGATAAGGGATTAAAACTTGGCATTGCCGCGGCCATTGGCGGTTTGGGCATTTCTAAAATCACTTCTAAATTAAATGCTAAAACCAATCATAATTCCACTGATAAAATGGAATTAATGACCGTGGATGGCACGCTTATAGAAGTAGATTCATCAGAGGTTTTAGAGGTACAACACGCTGAACACGATGATGCAAAATACAATGTAAGGGAAGGCATTCCCAACCGAAAGTTTGTGATGGTCATAGACCTGGCCAAATGTAAAAATGCTTTAAAATGTGTTAGTGCCTGTAATAAGACCCATTATATTACCGGCGAGAATGCATGGTTAAAAGTTCACAAGATGCAGGAATCAAAAGATACTGCACCCTATTGGATGCCAAGAACTTGTATGCATTGTGATCAACCGGCCTGCGTTACTGTTTGCCCGGTAGATGCCACCTTTAAAAGAAGGGACGGCCTCGTATTAATTGACAATGAACGTTGTATCGGATGCCGTTTTTGTATGGCTGCCTGCCCCTATTCCATAAGAGTTTTTAACTGGGAAGAACCTAAACAAGGTGAAATGAGTGAAATTACTATGCATATGGGTGGTGAAACCCCTTCTCCGGACTATGCCGGGATGCCTAGTCGGAAAGGTACTGTAGATAAATGTGATTTTTGCCCTCATTCTATAAAAAACAATGAACTTCCCCATTGCGTTACGGCTTGTCCTAATGGTGTATTTTATTTCGGAGACAAATATGAAGATACCGTCACCAACGGAGAAGAAACCTTGCGTTTGAGTAAATTATTGACGGATAAAGCAGGGTATCGATTGTTGGAAGAATTAGGGACCGCACCAAGTGTTTATTATTTGCCTCCGGTTGATAGATTAGTCGATTTTGAAAAAGGTATGGAAAATTATAATGAATTCCAGTCTATGGAAAAACCTGAAGAACAATGAGTAAATATGATGCACTGATCGACGATTTAGCGCCCAGAAAATTCGGCAGACGTGGTACTATCTGGACTTTCATTTTAGTAGTTGTTATTATTTTAGGGTTAATCGCCTATATAGATCAGGTAAACAAAGGACAGGTAGTTACCAATATGCGAGACTATGCCCTTTGGGGCATTTATATCTCCAATTTTGTATTTTTTGTAGCTACCAGCTTTGTGGGATCTGCAACTGTTGCAGTTTTAAGATTGACCAATAATACATGGAGGACACCGCTTGTCAGGATTGCTGAAATTATTTCATTGTCTGCCATTGTTATGGCAGGTCTTACTATTATGATCGATATGGGAAGACCAGACAGGCTATTAAATTTATTTATTCATGCCAGATTACAGTCTCCCATTACCTGGGATGTGATTATTATTCCCACTTCTATTGTCCTAAGTTTTTTATTACTGTATTTTCCTTTGTTACCTGATTTAGCGATCCTTAAGAAGCATCACTCAAAAACAAAACCAGCCTTTAGCAAATGGTACGGTAAATTATCGTTGAATTGGACAGGGAGTAAAACTCAAAAAGCTATTCAGGCAAAATCCATCAAAATCATTGCCTTAATGGTCATACCTGTGGGCATATTATTGCAAACCATTGATGCCTGGCTTTTTTCCACTACCTACAGAATTGGCTGGGATAGCACCAACATGGGTGCATACTTTACTTCCGGTGCATTTGTAGCAGGTCTTGGGGCACTTATTACCGTAGTCTTTGTTATAAGAAAAGTAAGAGGTCTCGAACATTATATTACGGATTATCACTTTAATAAACTAGCCCAATATTTACTTGTGACTTGCCTGGCTTACGTTTACTTTAATATAAACGAATATTTGATTCCTATATTTAATGCACCTGTAGAAGAAGAAATTCATTTAAATGAATTAGTCTTTGGTGAATATGCGCCCTTATTTTGGTTTTCTCAGATAGTGGGATTGATTTTGCCAATCATTATTTTATTATTCAAAAAAGGAAGAAAACCGGTTCCCATGTTTATTGTTGGTATTATGGTGGTTATAGGTTCCTGGTGGAAACGATATATCATCGTGACACCTACCCTACTGCATCCGTTTTTGCCAATAGAAGGAGTTCCTGAGTCATGGCATCATTATTTTCCGAGCATGCATGAATGGCTGATAACCGCAGCAACGCTGGCAATGGCCTTATTAATAATTACTTTGTTTGTAAGATTTCTTCCCGTGATTCCTATTGAACGAATAGCGGAAGAAAAAGGAATATTGAACACTGATAAATCGGAGGAATCATGAAAAACTCGGTGGTATTTGGGGGTGTTTTTTTAGCCTGGATAAGTGTGTTTGTATGCTGTTTTGGCTTTCAAAAAGTACATGCCCAGAATAGCGAAAAATATACGGTTAGACTCAGGGCAGATTATGTAAAAATTGTGAATGGAGATGCCTACTTAAATATAAAAGCTACGGCTAAAATTGAGGACGAAACACTTCCCGTGCCTAACATAGACATCACAGTATACAATGAAGTTGAAGACGAGGAAATTGTATTGGGGAATACCACAACCAATATGAAAGGTGAAAGTAGGTTTTTACTCAATAAATCAATTGATTTAAAAGCCGACTCAACAAACACCTATAACCTGGGAATTTCATTTAAAGGAAATGAATCGTTCAAGAAAGCTTCAAAAAGTACCAGTTATAAAGATGCAGGGATTGAAGCTAAACTTATTACAAAAGACAGCATAAATTATATAACGGCCACACTTAGGGAAACTGCTACGGACAGCCTGCTTACAGGACAATCACTGGATGTGCAGGTACAGCGATTATTTCATCCGCTAAAAATTGGTGAAGATTTTAATTATACAGATGAAAACGGCACAATTCTTGTCCCCATTGAAGAAGGAATACCAGGTGTAGATGGAAATTTAATTATTGAAGTGGTACTCAACGATAGTGATGATTACGGAACAGTAAAAGCTATAGTTAATGCTCAGGTGGGAACTCCTATTGTGGATGAATCAACTTTTGATCAAAGAAAAATGTGGTCTGCAAGGAATAAAACACCTATATTTCTATTAATATTTGTAAATTTAACAATAATAATAATGTGGGGTTTATTCGCATTTCTAATTTCCAATTTATACAGAATTTCTAAAAATTAACTTAATCAAAATGAAAGCACTTAAAACAATAGTAATTATAGGAATTGTAGCCTTTGGGTTCTATTCTTTCACTACCATTTATCAAGAGAAATGGGTTGTACCTGCGGAATATGTAAGTAAGAAAAATCCAACAGATCCTTCTGCAGATCAGGACATCGGAAAATCCTTATACAGTCAGCACTGCAAATCCTGTCATGGTAAAGAAGGATATGGTGACGGCCCAAAAGCGAAAGATCAGAAAGGTGATTTAGGAGATTTTTCTACATCAGATTTCCAGGCACAAACCGACGGAGAATTATTTTATAAAACCAGCTTTGGCAGAGATGATATGCCCGAATACACAAAAAAAATGCCCGATGATGAAGACAGGTGGCTTATTGTGAATTATATGAGAACCTTGGCTGAATAAAGCTTGAAATAAATAGATCTGGCATAGCTGCTGGGTTTTATGGTGGCCAAAAATCCCAAGGATTTTTGGCCATTTTTATTCTATGCTATCCCAAATAAAACATGATATATGTCATTAAATATATGATGATTGAATCTTACTTTTAAACTTATTAATGTATGTGTTAAAACCTTTAAAGGTGGTTTTTAAATATAAAAAATCTTCTTTTCTGATTTTTCTTAAGATTCTGGTTTTTTGCTAAATAACAAATCATGGACAATAAAAGATCGCAGACCGCTTCTCGGAGAGAATTTCTGAAAAATCTTTCTTCCGGGAGTGCACTGGCTGCATCGGGGATGGCTCTATATGCTGTTTCCTCATGCAAGCCATCTTCAGAAGAAAAAACAACCTTATTGACAACCGATGGAAAATTAGTAGAGGTTCCCAATTCTGAAATTGAAATGATGGAAATGCAATCGGTTTCTCCGCAAGAATCACGCAAAGGTATTCCAGGTAAAAAATTTGTGATGGTTGTGGATCTGGCAAAATGCAAAAATGCAAGGAAATGCATCGAAGTTTGTGACAAACATCATAATTTAACCCCAGATCGCCCATATATTAAGGTTTTGAAAATGCAGGATAATGAAAAATCTGCACCATACTGGATGCCTAAAAAGTGTTTTCAGTGCGACAATCCGCCCTGCGTAAAAGTTTGCCCGGTAGGTGCCACATACAAGCGAACAGATGGTATTGTTCTTGTTGACAATGAGCGATGCATTGGCTGCCGGTTCTGCATGGCCGCGTGTCCATATTCTGCCAGAATTTTTAACTGGGGCGAACCTCCAAATCAGGATAAGGAAATTGCTTATTCTCCTGAAACCAGTACTCCCAGTAAAATTGGCACCGTGGGCAAATGTGATTTTTGCCCGGACATGCTTCGTAAAAATAAACTCCCTCACTGCGTTACAGGATGCCCAAATGGCGTGATTTATTTTGGAGATGAAATAGACGATACGGTTACCAACGGTGAAGAAACTGTCAGATTATCCACTTTGTTAAAAGACAAAGCAGGTTATCGCTATATGGAAGAACTGGGAACAAAACCACGGGTTTACTACTTACCTCCTGTTGACCGGCTATTCCCTTTCGAAAATGAGTCCCCAGAAACCAGTGAGTCATGAGTGCTAACGATGGTAACATACAAAAATTCGTGACAAGGAGAGAAAAAGATCTGTTAGGTCATTTGATTACCACCTCCTTAAAATATAAAGTTTGGATTGCATTTTTACTCCTTATTATAGCTTTTGGAATGTTTGGTTATTACAGGCAGCTAAAATATGGGCTAATCGTGACTGCCATGCGAGACTATACTTCCTGGGGGATATACATTTCAAATTTTGTTTTCTTTGTCGCAATCAGCCTGGTTGGTTCATTGTTCAGTTCCATATTGAAGCTTAATAAAAATGAATGGGCAAAACCGCTTACAAGAGTTTCCGAAATAATTGCTGTTGCTGCCATAATCTGTGCTGCGGTTATTATTATCGTTGACATGGGCCGGCCTGACCGTTTTTTTTATGTCCTCAAGTATTTGAGAATTCAATCCCCGATAATATGGGATGTTATAATTATTTCTACGTATTTGGTAATTAGTATCTTATTATTATTTATATCCATACTGCCCGATCTTGCTCTTTGCCGTGATCGACTGATTGGGATTCCCAAATGGAAAAAAAGGTTATATAGAATTACAGCTATTAATTGGAATAATAATCCCAAACAATTGGCAATGCTAAAAAAAGTAAGTACCATTTTAGCAATTTCAGTACTGCCCGTCGCGTTTGCCATCCACACGATAACCTCCTGGCTTTTTGCCACAACCTGGCGTCCCGGATGGGATAGCACCAACCTGGGGCCTTATTTTGTTTCAGGGGCTTTTATGGCCGGTGCGGCTGTCATTATTGTTGCCATGTACTTTATGCGGACCGAATTAAAACTGAAAGCCTATATCACCGAAAGCCATTTCAATAAAATGGGTAAACTTTTGGTTCTCTTATCTCTGGTTTACCTGTACTTTAATATAAACGAATATTTGGGGCCAGCTTTTAAAATGGTTGGTGTCGAAGGTGAACATATTACTGAATTATTTGTTGGGAAATACGCCCCCATGTATTGGTTTGTTCAAATAGGAGGCCTTATTTTACCAATCATCTTTTTAACATTCCAAAAGTTACGCAAACCTATTCCCATTACCATTATATCAGTTTTTGTAATTCTAGGAGCCTGGTTTAAACGATTTTTAATAGTAATACCTTCATTACAACACCCTTATTTACCTATTCAGGGCGTTGATGAATCGTATTTACATTACAATCCGACCTGGGAAGAATGGGCTATAACCTTTTCATCTTTTGCCTGGTTATTATTAATTATTACCGTTCTCATCAAATTATTTCCAATAATTCCGGTTCAAAAAGAGGAACATATTTCTAAAACAGCAGTTGAAAAAACATTATTACAATGATACCCGGCAAGAAGCTACATATGGCAATATTGAATATCATATTTATAGCGGGATTATTCCTGGTAAATACTTCAAATATTTATGGGCAAGAAACCATGGAAGATGCAACACTTTCCCTTAATTTCTCTGAAGAAAATGGCCGTAAAATAATCATAGCCAAAGCTGAAGATCAAATGGGTAATCCTATTGAAGAACTGGATTTGTATTTTTATGTAAAAAGAACTTTTAGCCTTTTACCAATAGGGGATATTTTTAATTCTACAGATGAGAACGGAATTGTTGAAGTCCAATTTCCTAATGATCTTCCGGGAGATAGGGAAGGGAACGTTGAACTGGTGGTTAAAATTATTGAATCTGACCAATATAATGACCTTTCTATGGAGATGACTAAAAACTGGGGCATTCCTTCGCAGATTGATCAAGTAAAGGAAAAAAGATCTCTCTGGGCAGCAGCTGCGAATGCACCGATTACATTAGTCATAGCCGTAAGTGGAATGATTATTGCCATATGGTTTATAATTTTTTATATAATTTTTGTCTTATTTAAAATAAGCAAAATAACACCTGTCAATAGCTAGATAAACATTAATTAAATTTCTTTAATCATGAAAAATAAATGGCTACTCATAATTACAGTTTTTGTTACAGCTTGGACATTACTTGCAATGACATTCAAGGAATCCCTTCAACAGGAACCCTGGGTTGTACCAGATAAATATGAAAAAATGAAAAATCCTTTTTTAGGCGCGGATGATACTGAAAATGTTGGACGTCTTTTATTTGCACAACATTGCAAGTCCTGTCACGGGAGTAAAGGAAAAGGTGATGGGAAAAAAGCGGCCAGTTTAGATACACCCATAGGAGATTTTACACTTCCTTCTTTCAAAAAGCAGTCAGATGGGGCTCTTTATTACAAAACATATCAGGGAAGGGATGATATGCCAAGTTTTGAAAAGAAAATAACTGAAGAAGAAGATAAATGGTTGGTTATTAATTATATCAAAAGTTTATAATTAGCCGCTGTAATTAAGGAATAAATCTAAATCACGAATCATTACATTATGAAGTGTTCATTACGATATATAAGTATCTCTCATAAAACCGCTACTGTCACACAAAGGGAGCAATTTTATATTTCTGACCCGGCGAAGCATGGCGTTGTGAAACATCTTTGCACTGTATTTCCGGATGTTAAAGGATTACTTTTACTCGTCACGTGCAACAGGACTGAAGTGTATTTTGAATCTGAGAAAACATCAACCGATAGCTTTCGGGATGAATTTATATCTCTAATACTTAAAAAAAGAATCACAGAAAGCAGGGTTTGGTTCTCTCAAAATGATACTACAGAATCTACTGTTATGCATCTTTTAAAAGTATCTTCCGGCCTGGATTCAAAAGTTTTAGGCGATGCAGAGATTATTTGTCAGATTAAAAAAGCATATCAGTTTTCAATAGCCCATGATCTCCAGGGGTCACTTTTGGAACGTGCCATGCAAAGCGTCTTTAAATGCCACAAAAGAATCTCTAATGAAACCCATTTCAGGGATGGTACTACTTCAGTAGCGTACAAAGCCCTAAAAATGATTAGAACAACCTATGGAAGAGAAGCTACAAAGGAAAAGAAAATTTTATTTATCGGTGCCGGTGAAATCGTAAGGCAACTATTTAAGTACAACTCCAAATTTAATTTTAAGCAGCTCTACATTGGTAACAGAACAAAGAGCAAGGCTTTATCATTAACTAAAATGTACGAGTGTAAATTATATGATTGGAAAAAGGTCCTGGCAAATGATTTTGGAGATTTTGATGTGATCATTAGTGGTGTTAGTAATCGCCACCACCTCATTACTAACGCCAATAAAAACTCGAAGAAAAGGGTATTTATAGATCTGGCATTGCCTGCAAATATTGATCCAGTGCTAGCTAAAATGCCTCATATACTATTCTACGATTTAGATACTATTTCTTTGGAATTAGAGGACACCAAAGCAACAAGGTTGGCCGCCATACAGAAGGTTGCCTTGATTAAGGAAGAGGAACTCCAGGAATATAACAAATGGTATCAGGAAGCACCTTTAAGGGCAACTCTGGCTAATTATAAAATTGAATTGAATCAGAAAGTTACCGATTATGTCGAAGAACATTTAGAACCGATGAGCGAGGAACAAATTAAAGTAATAACAGGCCGGGTTATGCGAAACCTCTTAAAAGAATCTAACCTATATATTCCCGATGAGGAGATGAAAGAAATCATCGCAGTACACGCCAGTTTATAAGAAACATAACAATTAAGGTGGCTTCACAATTGAAAATAATTTACTATTATGATGATAAATAAGAATAGGTTACTGCCCTTGCTTTGTATACTTCTGATTGCAGGTTGTAACTACGGACCCAAAACTGTCGAGCCCTTTTCATTAACAAAAATGAAAAATAAGGGGAATGACACGAATGGTTTAAACAGGGATATACATGAAATAACTGTAGGTGAAATACTACCAACATCAAAATATGTATACCTCAAAGTAAAGGAAGCAGATAAAGAATTTTGGATAGCCGCCCCAAAACAAGAAATAAAAGAGGGAAATACCTATTTATATAATGAAGCTCTTTTAAAAACACAATTTGAAAGCAAAGAGTACCAACGTGTTTTTGATACGGTTTATTTGGTGACTAGTTTGATCCCCAAGGATCATGGAATAAAAACAACTTTTATTGTCAAACCCAAAGTAAATTCAGAAAAGACCAAGACCGTTAAAAAAGCGATAACTTCTTCTCAGGAATCGACGGGTCAATTTGCAGGGCCCATAAAAATTGCCGAACTCATAAATAATCCTGAAAAGTTTGGAGGCAAAATAGTTGAACTCACCGGGCAATGCGTTAAAATTAACCCTAATATTATGGGAAAGAACTGGATACATCTCCAGGATGGGAGTCAGGATGATTTTGACCTCGTAATTACCTCCATGGAAACTGCCCAAAAAGATACTCAAATAACGCTCCGTGGTGAAGTTATTTTAAATAAGGATTTTGGCAGTGGGTATACCTTTGATTTAATAGTCGAAAATGGTATACTTATTAATTAGCACTTTAAAAGTGTATATTCAAAATTGGGGTACTGTTACTTCATTGGTCACATTTACATTATCTATAGAGAGTGAAATGACCCACATATTGCTGTCTCTCCTTATCATTTGCATTCACCACATACCAGTAATCTCCAGTAGGTAGTTCACTTCCGTCATATTTACCATCCCAGGCAGATACCTGATCCAAAACAGCCACTACCCTGCCATATCGGTCATAAATCTTGACTTCAATATTTGGGAAGTAATCCCTGTTTCTTGGAAACCATACTTCATTGTTATTATCGCCGTCGGGAGTAAAGAAATTTGGAATTTCAAGCATTCCCGTAAAATCAAAAGGTATCGCAATAGTTGCTTCACAACCGCCCTGATCTCTGACCCTGATATTAACGATGGCATCTTCATTAGTCTCATACACATTTTCAGCACCATAGGAAACTTCCTGGAAGAAATACTCATATCCGCCATATCCGCCGAAAGCTGTAGCCGTTATCTCATTTGGTCCGCTTTTTATGGCAGATAAAGTGAGAGGTTCATAGGCATCAGTTGTAAAATCCACAAAAGTTGTACAACCATTGGCATGATAAATATATACTGTATAATCCCCTGCAGGTAAATCTCCCCAGGTATACTCCGGAGTTGCCATAGCGGTAATGGCATCTGTAGGATCCACGGGGTTTAAGGCAAACAAGAGGTCTGCATATTGGCTGGAATCCTGCATTTCTATGGTAACCGTACTATTTGGGAATATACCATTACAGCCATATTGAATAATTGGTGTGGCAATTAATTCCACGCCTATTCCAACGGATACAATTACATTGGTCTCACATCCTCTTGCATCACGCACAAATATCACATAAGTGTCTCCACCGGCCAGATTATCCCAGAACATAGAAGGGTTAGGGGCAAAATCTACATCTGCAGATGAATTTAATGCAAATTCATAGGGAGCTGTTCCTCCTACTACTTCAAGAGTTACAGTACCATCATTATCCCCCAAACAGGTTTCCGGTGTAGAATCTACTACACCCGCAACTAACTCCATAGGTTCGGTTATTGTAATGGTCTGGGTAATGGTACAACCCAAATCATCCTGAATGATAACCTCATAGCTTCTTGGCCCAAGATCGGTAAAAGTTTTTCTATTAGGGAACATAGGATCATCTGCCTCAAAAAATTCACTTAGCTGATCTGCGATGGAGTACCGGATAATCCCAGTACCGCCACTTGCTTCAATAATAAGTTGCCCGTCCATATCTCCGTTACAACTTACCGGCACAGCTTCTATATAGTCCAGTACCAATGGCGGAGGATCTACAATAGTAATTGGTGTGGAGATTGCTGTACAACCACCACTCTGTGCGTATACCCAATAGGTCCCGGGTCCCAGGTCCCTGAATATTCCGGAAGATTGCGCACTTCTTTCCACATTGCCTCCTGAAGGAAAAGGTGGAACATCAGAATTAAGCAAAGAATATATGTAATTGCCAATACCACCGAAAGCCTCGGAACGAATAATTCCGGTTGCCTCCCCTGCACAATTAATGGTTGCGTTCGCTAAATCCAGTGCAATCACCAAGGGCGCTGCAGGATCCAGGGATATTTGATTGGATTTCTCAAAAGGACATCCATTTGAATTTTGCACATCATATTGGAATGGTCCCGGATCAATGGTGATATCCTCTGAGATTTGTACTGAAGTCGCTGCAGGGTCAAGTGCATCCAATGGTAAAAACGGATCCGACGTTCCGGAACGCCTGTAGAAATAACTTATTCCTGCCTCAGGATTAATCACCGTTAATCCCATAATCCCCACATCACCACAACCAGGTGGCTGCAATTCTACCAGTTCTGCAATCACTACCTCGGGATCTTCTATGGTTATAGGAACAGTAATATAACTACAATCCCAACCGTCAAAAACAGTAATGGTATAATCACCAGCAGATAAATTACTAAAAGTGGTGGTCGTCTGCAGTCCACTGCTCGTGCCGTCTGTTAATCGATTAAGCTGATATAAATAATTTCCCGGACCCTGACCTCCGGTTATATTAAACACCTCTATCTCACCATTATTATCATTATTACATTGCAAAGGAGTGATCACCTGAATATCAGCATATATTGGCGCCGGAAGGGCTAAATTAATCGTGTTGGTGGCTATACAACCCTCCAGATCTCTTACGTTAACAGTATATGTACCTTCAGACAAGTCTGTAAAACTGTCGTTGGTGTCCGGAAAATCCTGGATTATTGTAAGACCATCAGGAGCTATCACCTGGTATTCAAAACTGCCCCAGCCTCCATCGCCTACAGCAAAGACCTCACCTAATCCCGGGACTGCGCAGGTTACCTCAGCAGTTTGCGTTAAGGCTACAGATAATGCCCTGTTTGGTTGTCTTACCGTTGCTATATTACTTACAGCATCACAAAAAGGAACGTCTAATGCCTCTACATGAACTACCAGATTTCCTGCCGGTAAACCTGTTATTATACCGGGATTTTGAGCCGGAATAGTTGTATCCAATGTACCGGTAACACCTGTTGTTGTTTCAACTCCTGCATTATCCCTTGAGAATACTTCGTAATTATAGATTCCACTGTAATTGTTGATTTGTATACTTATTTCTCCGTCGGAGCCATTAAAACAGGTAACCGGTTTTGTCTCGGCAATCAGCGCTTCAATAGTATTGAATTCCGGGACATTAATTATTGGAGTAAGATAGGTACAACCTGCATTTCCAATATCCGTAACTGCAAATATATAGTCCCCGGGAGTACTTATGGACCAGCTTACAGTATTACTTCCTCCGGAATTCTGAACTGGTTCTGAACCTAAAGGTAAAATCTCTACATCGTAGTTTCCGGGACCCTGATCTATTATAATATCTATTGAACCGGGACTTACTCCTGTTCCTGACGCATCACAGCTAATAGAATTTACATTGAAGGTAAAAGTGAGTCCTACCGGCGCGTTTATGGTTACTGTATCCGTAATTTCGCAACCATTTTGATCTTTAGCCGTCAAAATTATGGTTTGATCGGTACCGTTATCTATTACTTCAAAAACATTGCTGGTTTGAAAATTTGTGCCATCAAAAGCCGGGGTACCGTCATTCATACTGTAAGTATAGGTTGGGGTACCGGTATTGGCGCCCGTACCATCCCCATTAGTATCGGTATAAATTGTTATCGTTGCCGTATTAAATCGGTTACTGCTCGGATCACAGGTAAACTCAGTATTGGTAGTGGCGATTTGTAATGGAGTTGGCTCCAGAATAACTACATCTCCGGACCGGTCTGTACATCCCCTGTCCGAAATAACTTCTACCTGGTAAGTGCCCTGAGCTAAATTATCAAAAATGGATGAAGTTTGTGGCCCAGCCATTATGGTGGATGTAGCCCCATCGTACAGGATATAGGTAAACGGACTGTCCGTATCTGATCCCGGCAGTAATTCTACCGTAATATATCCATCGTTAGCTCCATTACAGGTGATATCCCCGGAAGGCGTAGCAGATATTACAGGACTATTAACGATAGTGACATTTACTATGGCATTATCCTCACATAAGGGTATGGTGTTTGAATCCAGGTCGGTCACCAAAATATCATAATTCCCGGGAACTACATTTGTAAATACATTTGAACTTTGTGGCGGGCCTATTGGATTTAATAAATTATCCCTAAGTTGAAATTCAAAGTTACCACTGCCCCCGGTTGTATTTACTGTAATTACTCCATCGCCTGCGTTACAGGTGGGTTCTGTGGTGGCACTGGCTGTAATTGCAAAGAAATCAAAAACCCTTGCAACTATACTGTTTACACAACCGTTCCCGTCCCTGACAATGATTGTATAATCTCCCGGATTTGCCACAACAAAATTAGGACTTGTCTGAAACCCGCCTCCAATATCGTATTCAAAAGTCTCATCCGGCAAGCCTGAACCTGTGCTTAAAGGAGAGGTAATGTCAACAGTATAATTTGCAACTGCAGTACACTGATTTACCACATCCACGGTTGGATTTGGAACACCAGGATTTTCTGTTACAGTTACAGTAGTAAAGCTTATACAGCCATTGCTGTCCTGTACATAAAAATCATAATTCCCGGGATATGGGCCACCAATTTCATAGGTTGTCTGAGCCGTAAAAACAGCTGGAGCAGGATTACCGGTTGGAACATATGCAAATGTATAGCCAGGTGTGCCACCTGTGCCACGGACTGTTACCAAAGCACCTACATTACAATTGGAGGGTTCATTATTATCCACAACCAATGATGGGATATCGGTTATAATATCTACCAGTGCACTGGCATCACAACTCGTATTGTTATCATTTACTAAAATTTGATAATTTCCAGGTGGCAATCCCGTAAACGAGCCATTATAAGGAATAGGCTCATTGTTTAATACCAATGGACCGCTCACAATCGCTCCTGTATTAGTATCCTGTAATTCTATGGTCAGATCTGCCGGTGAGGCAATTCCTGCTATCTGATAATCAATCTGCCCATTTCCCCCCGGTGCACAGGAAGCCGAAGTCGCAGTTGCTACTACAGAAATAGGAGACGGCCCTAATATTGGATCTATTTGTTCAATATACCTGCACCCAAGAGCATCAACTACCTCTACAAAATAAGTTACTCCATAGGCAATTTCACCTGTAAAATCGTGAGTATCAATATCCACATTTGGTGGTCCCAATGCAGTTCCCACCAGTCCAATTTGGTATGGGGGTGTACCACCCACAATATCCACAATATAGGTAAAGGCCGTAGTACAATCGGGTGGTGTTGTTGTAGCTACAGGAACAAGATCAATTTGGTTTTGAGTAATGGTCACGGTGTCCCTGTCTTCACAACCCGAAGCATCCTGAGTTATAATGGTATAGGAGCCGGGCACAAGATTAGGGAAGTTGACCGCCGTACTGGCTGTTGGGCCAACTGTGGCCACTGTAGCTCCTGTAATATCCTGTACAATGTACGTATAATCAGGTGTCCCATTGGCTACGGCCGTTACATCAATGGTACCCTCTACAGTTCCCGCAGAACAAACTGCATTATTTGCCACAACAGTTGCGTCAACAGGGGTGCTCCCATTAATTGTTGCAGACAAGACCGGTGTTGTACAACCCCGGCTATCGCGGATTACAAATGTATTGTAGGTTCCGGGAGCAAATCCAGAGAATATATTTTGGGTACTAAATGTGGCCCCACTATCGTCACTGTATTCATAAGGTGGAACACCAAAATTAGTATCCGGTACCAGTGTTATTATTCCATTACTATCCCCGCAGGTAGTATCTGTTGGATTTGCAGATCCTACTATACTTTCAGGTGGATCAATAGTAATAACGTTTGTTTCTGTGGTACATCCCTGACTATCACTCACCAAAAACTGGTAAGTGGTAGGCACTAAAATTGACCCGTTGGGAATATCATAGATAAAAGAACTCCCGGTAATATTATTCGAATCTGAGGTATAAGGGGCTCCATTTATACTTACTTCATAAATATCATAGTTACCGGCTGAAAGATACCCATCGGAAATATTTACCTGAATCTGAGCAGAAATACCCCCACAAGTAAGTGGCCTGATAATAGCCCCGCTAGCCGTAATTTCCGGTTCTATTGTTACCGTAATATTATCCCTGCAATCATTTACATCTCTTACCTCAATGTTGTATATGCCCGGTGTAAGGTTGCTAAATGTGCTTGCGCCACCTAAGGGACCTCCATTTATTCTGAATTGATAAGGCGGAAGGCCGCCGACTGCATTTACAGCAATAGTTGAGGCATCAACATTATCATAACAGAAATCGGAACCAGCCGAATCTAAAGACAGTGTTGGGGAGTTTAAAATTGTAAGGGTAAAGCTATCCGTAACCGTACAACCATTGGCATCTGTTACACTTACCTGGTACAACCCATCCTGAGACAGGTTTGAAAAAGTGTTTCCATTTTTTGGGCCTCGTGTTGTTAAATCTGGTTGGATTAACGTATAACGGTTACCACCCCAGCCACCAACAGTATTTACGGTAACCCTTCCAATATTGCCATTCTGACAACTCATTGGAGTAACATTAAGACTACTGATGGCAAAAGCTGTAGCGGGCTCCTGAATGGTCAATGTAGCCGTATCCGCACAATTGGTATCTTCATCAGTAACTGTAATCGTATAACTTCCCGCTGTTAAACCGGTCACATTTATTATACCGCTTGATTGTCCGTTAAATACAGGACCTGCATCAATCTGGTAACTATAAGTTGTGTCGAACCCATCCACCAGGAAACGACCCGCACCATCGCTATCGCCAACACAGGTAACCACCCTGGTAGCCTGCGCCTGGACGGCAATGGAGCTTATATCAGTAATTGCAAAGGCTTCGTTATAACTACAACCAACGTTATCGGTTACTCTAAAAGTATAGGTTCCCAGTCCCAGGCCAGTAAAAACCGGGTTATTCCCATTATTTACAGCACTGATTGCCGGAGCGATTATTTCATAAGTATAAGGTGCTACACCATCAGTTACGGCCACCGTGACAGAGGCACTGCTGGTTAAACAATTAATGCTGGAAATGGTAAAATCCATATCCGTTGGTTTGTCTAATGCATTAAAGACAATTGGGGGAAGACTTTGTACACATCCATTTGCATCCCTGATTTGGGGAGTATATGTCCCCACACCAAGATTGGAATAAACAGTAGTAGGGCTGAATCCGGCGCCAATACTGTAATCATATGGGGGTGTCCCTCCTGATACCCCAGATATAGTTATCTGACCCCCGTTCTCATTTAAACAACTGGGGATAGAATTTGGAGTCGCAGTAGCTGTAATATTTGAGGGCGTTCCAACTATTTCAGTCGATGCAGGAGTTGTACATACAAAAGATCCCTGCTGATATCGGATGAGTACATCGTAACTACCCGGTGATAAATTATTAAATACATTACTTCCCTGATAACTAGAACCGTTGTTCCTGCTGAACTCAAGATTATAACCAAATCCATTAGTTACATTTACAGTAATCCTGCCGTCGTTAACCCCACCACAATTGGCATCCTCTGTAGTAATCGTAAAAATTGGAGGCGGTAAATCTTCAACATCTATATTCGCAGTCTTTATACAACCATTTGCATCTTCAACCAGGATGTTATACGTGCCCGCAGCAGTAACAGTAAATACGGCAGAGCTCGCATATGGTGCACTAAAATTTGTGCCTCCGTCCAGACTGTATCTATAAGGGGAAGTTCCTCCTGAGGTTCCTATCGTGACATCCACGGATGCTGCCCCACAACCAAAACTATCTGATGCCGTTGCGGATACCGCCAGAGGGCTGATTCCACTACCAATGTCAATAGGGTCATTATTAACGTCTAAAGTAATAAGTTCATTACATTTATTCGTCTCCACCCTGACACTATATACACCAGGGCTAACATTGGCGAAAGTATAATTACTCGCAGCACCCGGTCCAAAAGTATCTACTGTTACACCGGCTTTTATTAACCTGTATGTATAAAATCCGGGGACCCCGGCTACCTGAACATCTATGCTACCCAATTCTCCGCTACACAATATATCATAAGCTGTGACGTCAACACTAATATCCAGATCCTGCACGTTTACGGTATTCGAAGGAAATAAACAGGCGCTGGTAGATACATTTTTCAAGCGTACCCAAACCATATAATTCCCTGAGGAGGTAATATCAAAAAAAGGATTGTCCTGATAAGGACCAGCAGAATTGTTCAAACTATACTCATATCCGGCAGGGACATTGGTTACTTCAACCCTTCCAGGATTTCCACAGATAATATCCTCTTTGATCAGCTGAGGATTTAAAGGGTTTAATGAAGATTTAAAGTAATAATATTGGCCGCCATTAACACGTACCCGAAATTCCCCTGAGGAGCTTAGATTGTAAGTTGATCCTGTACCTACAGTATCATAACAGGTGTTATTTGTATTGGGACAATCAGCAATTACGGAAAGGGCACATCTGTTGGGATCAAGCTTTTGCCACTCATAGCTGCTCCCACTCTGACTTAAAGTTATTGTCCGGATATCACTGGTACCGCATAAAAAGAATTTTGCAAGGGTGCTACCGTCATTTGGGCAAACGACTAATTCATTGGCCCCCTGGATAATAGTCATGAACATGGGGGCGCTGAAATATGATTCAGTTGCAGTGCTATTGTCAGTAACAGGAACCTCATCTATAGCAGAAGGTTCCGATAAGGAATTAACCTCTTCCTCAACAGTTGTTATTTCTGATATAAGCTCGTAAACCTTAGTATTTGCTATAGCCGAAGTACCCACAATTGAAAGCGCTAGCAACAACATGGCATAAATAAGATGCCTCGAGTATTTTGGGAGCATAGGTTAATTCGTGTTATGGCAAGAATATGCTTGATTTGGGATCAGTATATTCTACAGCGTAATTATTTAAACTTATATTTTCTCTTTATCTTTAGGCCTTAAAATCACCTACTTATTATTTAATTTTAACGCTGAATTATGAAAAAAAGTATTAAAGCCCTGTATTTATTCGTTGTAATGACCAATTTGTCTTGCGCTCAAAAAACTGATAATGAGATAAATTTGCCTAATCAAACCACCTTTACAGCAGAATTAATTGTGGATGGACTCGCAATTCCATGGGGTATGGTATTCTTGCCGGATGGAAGCATGTTGATTACCGAAAAATCCGGCGAATTCATTCTCTTTAAGGACGGACAAAAATCAACGATAGCCAACGGCCCTGTTGTATATAACCGTGGACAAGGTGGATTATTGGATATAGAACTTCATCCTGATTACGAAAATAACGGTTGGATTTACTTTTCATTTGCTTCTGAAGAAGGTGATGACAAAGGCGGTAATACCGCAATTATGCGTGCCAAGTTGAATGGTAACTCTTTAACTGACAAAGAATTACTATATAAAGCCTCACCAAATACTACAAAAGGTCAGCACTTCGGGTCCAGATTGGAATTTGACAATGAAGGCTACCTTTACTTCTCTGTAGGAGAACGGGGTGAACGAGACATAAATCCACAGGATATAACACGCGACGGAGGTAAAATCTACCGCATGTATGATGATGGAAGGATCCCTGATGATAATCCATTTGTCAACGAACCAAATGCAAAAAAGGCAATATATACGTATGGAAACAGAAACCCTCAGGGGATGGCCAAACACCCTGAAACAGGAGCCATCTGGATACATGAACACGGGCCACAGGGAGGAGACGAAATAAATATTGTAAAAAAGGGTGTAAACTACGGCTGGCCGGTAATTACTTATGGCATCAATTATAGCGGAAC
The DNA here is from genome assembly GCA_963793325.1 of uncultured Flavobacteriaceae bacterium. Lineage (GTDB taxonomy): Bacteria > Bacteroidota > Bacteroidia > Flavobacteriales > Flavobacteriaceae > Eudoraea. The sequence goes on along the minus strand of CAWBZU010000002.1, from coordinate 302,795 downwards.
ACCCATAACTGATAAAACTGAGATGGAAGGAATGGAGCAACCCATACATTATTGGGTTCCCTCAATTGCGCCGAGTGGGATGGCATTTGTAACTTCTGATAAATATCCCGCATGGAAGGGCAACTTACTTGTTGGATCACTTTCTTTTCAGTATCTGGAGCGCCTGGAGTTAAATGGAAACGAGGTTACATACCGCGAAAAACTAATGGAGGATATAGGTAGGGTCAGGAATGTTTGTCAGGGCCCGGATGGCTTTATATATGTGGCCGTAGAAGGAAAGGGTATTTACAAATTGGTTCCGGTACAATAGCAATCTAATTATGTATAAGACACCTTCTCATCAATTTATGATTGGATGAAATTTTTTGTTATTGGTTATCTCCTTATGGTTTCATGCCTGTACTATTTCTTTATGCAGGATAAAGAATTACAGGAAAGTATTCAAAGGGGTAAAGACATTTATACAGACTTCTGCATTACCTGCCACTTAGAGAATGGTGAAGGTGTGCAGAACACATTCCCCCCCCTGGCTCAGTCGGATTATTTAATTAACGACAGGGAAGGAAGTATTAAAGGAGTAAAATACGGCCGGATGGGTGAACTTGTGGTTAATGGTGTTACCTACAACAACACTATGATGCCTTTAGGGCTGGAAGATGAAGAAGTAGCAGATGTAATGAATTATATACTCAATTCATGGGGGAATTCAAGTACCAGTATGGTCACGGTTGAAGAAGTAGGTTTAATTGTAAAATAAATTTATTTAAGTGCATCCAGTGCATTTTTTACTGATCCGTATTGTTTGAGAACTTTTTGAGCCTCCTCATAACTCAAATGCAAACCTTCCATTAAATATCGAGTCCCCCTGTCTACCAGTTTATTATTACTAAGTTGCATATTGACCATTTTATTTCCCTTTACCCTTCCAAACCTGATCATCAAGGCTGTGGTAATCATATTCAAGGCAAGTTTCTGAGACGTACCGCTTTTCATACGGGTACTTCCGGTGACAAATTCAGGTCCTACATTCATTTCAATAGGGATATCTGACAAAGTTGCCAAAGGCGATCCCGGATTGTTGGTGATCCCTGCAGTCAATATGCCGTGTTTTTTTGCTTCAGCAATACCCCCAAGGACATAAGGCGTTGTTCCTGATGCGGCAATGCCCACAAGAACATCCTTATTGGAAATATCATAAGATTTAAGATCTATCCAGGCTTGTCCGGTATCATCTTCGGCGAATTCAACTGCCTTTCTAATGGCAGAATCTCCGCCTGCAATTAAACCTATTACCCTGTCGTGTGGCATCCCATATGTTGGAGGTATTTCGGAAGCATCTAAAATACCCAACCGTCCGCTCGTACCTGCACCTATGTAGAACAAACGCCCTCCATTCCGAAAACGAAGTTCTAAAGCATCGACAAGTCTGGTAAGCTGTGGAATTACCTTTTGTACTGCCTCTGCCACTTTTTTGTCTTCATTATTTATGTTCTCCAGTATAGTCTGGGTATTCATCAGTTCCAAATCTGTATAACCCGAAGGTGTTTCCGTAATTTTAGTATAATCTGACATTTTATAGAAGATGAATATCCTGGTTTCTGTAAAGATTAAGAAGATTATTATCCGGTTCTAATTCAGTTATCATAGTATTTATGGCGTTTATATCGCAGGTTTTATATTGATGCTGTGAATTTAGCTTTTCAGATATACACAAAAGTACCGTTTTTTTGGATGCATGGATAACCGCCTTTTTCACCTGTACAATTTCCCAGTCAAACTCGGTTAAACCATGAATTGAGTCAACATAGCCTGTTCCTATAAAGCTGTAATCAAATCTGATTTCAGATAATTGATGAACGGTATAAGCACCCACAGAAATTTGAGCATCCTTCGAAATTTCTCCCCCAATAAAAATCACCTTAATATCCGGATTAGACAGCAACTGCCATGCAACGGGGAGACTTAACGTAAAACAGGTAAGTTTAAGATTTCGCGGAATTAAACGTACAAGTTCCAGACATGTAGTACCCCCATCTATAAATATTACGCTCCCATCCCGAATGAAACTAACTGATTTTTGAGCAATTATTATTTTTTCCTCAAGCGCATAAATATTTGCATTACTACTCGAAAGACCTGTAAAACCAAGGGATATGGCACCACCATGAACTTTCCGTAGTTTATTCATGGTATCCAGTTCTTTTACATCCCTTCTGGCGGTATCTATAGATACATTCAACTTTTCAGCTATATCAGTTAACAAAATGCGATTGTGAAGCTCTACTTCATTCATTATGGCCATCTGGCGCTCTTCTTTTAACATGAATTGATTCTAATTGATTACCATTAACAAAGATAACAAAATTATTTTGTCTGCCGTTTTTTACTGTTAATTTCATTATTTATTTATTTATGTCGCAGTTATTTGCAATTTTTATTGCATAATACTGCAAAATATAATTTGTTTTTTTATCTTTGTTCTATAGAATCAATAATTTATATAGCTAAAATGGCAGAAACACTCACAAAACCAAATGAAATGAGTTTTCCAACGGACGAAGAGTCCCGGAAATTTGAAAAAATCAATACAGTAATTCACGAGAGTTCTGAACTGGCATCTTTTTTCGTGGCAAATGAGATCGCAGAACTTATCAGACAACGACAAAAACAGGGTAAAAATGTAGTCCTGGGGTTAGCAACAGGCTCTACTCCTACCAGGATGTATGAATTCCTTGTCAAATTTCATAAAGAAGAAGGCCTGAGCTTTAAAAATGTTATTACGTTTAATCTGGATGAATACTACCCCATGGAGCCCAATTCCATTCATAGTTACGTTCGTTTTATGAACGAGCATTTGTTTGATCATATCGATATCAAGAAAAGCAATGTTAATATCCCGGATGGCGCATTGGATAAAGAAGATGTTCGCGATTTCTGTATAAATTATGAGAAAAAAATTCTGGCGGCAGGAGGAATTGATATCCAAATTCTTGGGATTGGCCGCACCGGGCACATTGGCTTTAACGAACCAGGCTCATCCCTGAACAGTAAAACCAGAATAGTAAGGCTTGACAGAGTTACGCGTTTAGATGCGGCAAGCGATTTTTTCGGACTGGAAAATGTACCTAAAAAAGCAATTACAATGGGTGTTGGGTCAATCATGGCCGCAAAACGGATAATTTTAATGGCCTGGGGAGAAGGGAAGGCAAATGTAATTAAGCAATCTGTTGAAGGAAAAATAAGAGAATCTGTACCGGCGACTTTCCTTCAGCACCACAGCACATGTGATTTTATTGTTGACCAGGCCGCGGCTTCCGCACTTACCAGAGTAAGCACACCATGGCTGGTAACTGAATGCGTTTGGAATGAAAAGTTGATTAAAAAAGCAACTATCTGGCTTTCGGAAAAACTCAATAAAGCCATACTTAAATTAACCAATGAACACTATAATGAGCATGGAATGGGTAATTTAGTTGCGGAAATAGGTTCTGCAGAACATATTAATCTAATTGTTTTCAATCAGCTGCAACGAACTATTACCGGATGGCCCGGTGGTAAACCAAATGCAGACGATAGCCAAAGACCCGAGAGAAAAGATCCTTACCCAAAAACTTCACTCATATTTAGCCCACATCCTGATGATGATGTTATTTCCATGGGTGGCACACTTTTAAGGTTGGTAGACCAGGGACATGAAGTTCACGTGGCCTATCAGACTTCAGGTAATATAGCTGTTTTTGATGATGAAGTAATCCGCTTTATGGATTTTGCAACGGACATACAGAAAGAAAATAGCGCGCTATTGGAACAATTTATAAAAGTAAGGGAATTCCTAAACAATAAGAAACCCGGGCAGGTGGACAGTGCCGAAATCCAAAAATTTAAAGGCCTGATCAGGAAAGGGGAAGCGCTGGCGGCATGCAGATACTGCGGTGTAAAAGAAAAGAATGCCCACTTTCAAAACCTTCCTTTTTATGAAACTGGAACCGTTAAAAAGAAACCTTATTCCAATGAAGATGTTCAGATTACCTATGATCTGCTCAATAAGATAAAACCACATCAAATATTTGCAGCGGGAGACCTCTCTGATCCGCACGGTACTCACCGGGTTTGTCTTCAAATAATTTACAGTGCCCTGGATAGATTGGTGGAAGAAAAAGCAGAATGGATAAATGATTGCTATGTGTGGCTTTACAGGGGCGCATGGCAGGAATGGGATATTGCAGATATGGAAATGACCATACCTATTGGACCCATGGATATGGAACGAAAAAAGAGTGCTATTTTTAAGCATCAATCACAAAAAGACAGCGCCATGTTTCCAGGTAACGATCAACGGGAATTCTGGCAAAGAGCCGAACAGCGTAATACTGAAACCGCTAATAAATACAACGCCCTGGGAATGGCAGAATATGAGGCAATGGAAGGATTTGTCCGTTATAAATTCAATTCATAATAGCAAGCTAAATAAACCCTGCTCCTGCCAACAAATGAAAGCCGGAGCAGGGAATTAAACCCAATTGATGCTGAAAAAATTAGGGGTTCTTCTAGTACTTTTACTTTGTTCCTGTAGTCTGATCAAGCATCAGAAAGCCGGGCCAAAAACCGAATTTAGGGCAGTCTGGATAGCTACGGTAGTTAATATTGACTGGCCTATAAGAGGTGGTGATCCCTGGGAAAAGCAAAAAGAAGAATATATACGGATTCTCAAATTTTATAAAGCGCTAAATTTTAATGCGGTCGTCGTACAGATACGCACTGCTGGTGACGCATTTTATGAATCGGAATTTTCACCCTGGTCCCGATTTTTAAGCGGAACAGAGGGAATTGCACCGGAAACGGATCAAGATCCCCTGAAATGGCTGATAAAGGAAGCGCATACCCGGGGTTTTGAATTTCATGCCTGGTTAAACCCTTACCGAGCGACATTTGATCTGAATACTGACATATTATCCAAATCCCACGATTACTTTCAACATCCGGATTGGATGATTAAATACGGCAAAAAATATTACTACAACCCCGGGTTACCTGAGGTACAGCAACATTTGATATCCATAATCGACGAAGTGGTCACCCAGTATGACGTAGATGCCATTCATTTCGATGATTATTTCTATCCATATAAAATCAAGGATGAAATTTTCAGTGATTCTTTGGCTTATTTGTCCTTTAACCAACATAAACTTTCCCTTGAGGATTGGCGCAGAAGCAACATTGATTCACTTGTGAAACAAGTACATCAGGTTATTAAAGAACGTAAACCTTGGGTACAATTCGGAATAAGTCCTTTTGGTGTCTGGAAAAATATGGCTGCCGATCCCAAAGGATCAGACACACAAGCGGGCCAAACCACTTATGAAGACCTCTTTGCTGACCCCCTTCTTTGGATGGATAATAAATGGATAGATTATTTGGTACCTCAGATATACTGGAGCCTAAAGCTCCCGGTAGCCTCACACCGAACACTCATTGACTGGTGGGCTGAAAATCAAAAAAATACCAATCTTTACATTGGTAATGGTCCTTATAAAATAAGGAACAATAGTGATAAGGCATGGTATAAGATGAAAGAATTACCTAAACAATTGCAATTAGCACGAAAAACAAAGGCCGTTCAGGGCAATGTTTTTTTTAGCGCGAAATCACTTATGTCCGGCAATGAAGATGTAGTAAAATATATCAAAAATAAGCTGTATTACTATCCTGCTTCAACACCAGCTTCACCCCTTATTGCCATTCAGGAACCATCACCACCTGAATTAAACAATATCCTTGATAAAGATAATTTTCTAAAATTCACCTTCAACTTCCCCAATATTGAAAATATCCGGTTTGTGACTATTTATACATTGAATAATCCAAAGAAACCTATCTCTACCAAGCCTGAAAGAAGAATAGCCCAAATATTTTTGGATAATAAAAATTCCTTTAACCTGGGGAAAGGGTTAATTGCCGGCAGCAAAAACATCGCAATAACATATACAGATAGATTTAGAAAAGAAAGTAAGCCAATTGTCATACATTTAAACCAAACAGACCAATATGACACAAAAAAATAAACGGGCCTGGATCTGGATTCCAGTACTGTATTTTACCCAGGGCCTCCCTTTTGTACTTGTTGTTACCGTTTCGGTTATTATGTATAAAAAACTTGGCATTAGCAATGCCGACATTGGATTATATACCAGTTGGTTATACCTTCCATGGGTAATAAAACCTTTATGGAGCCCCTACGTAGACTTAATCAGCACCAAGAGAAATTGGTTTTTATTTATGCAACTTATTGTAGCCCTGGCCTTGCTTGGAGTTGGAGCATTCCTGCCTACCAACATTTTTTTTGTAACCACTTTAGCCTGCTTCTGGATGGCTGCCTTTGCTTCTGCTACCAATGACGTTGCATCAGATGGTTACTATATGATTGGATTAACTCAGGATAAACAATCATTTTTTGTTGGTATACGGAGTACCTTCTACAAACTTGCCAATGTTACCGGTCAGGGACTTTTAGTTATTTTGGCAGGGTTTTTAGAAAATTATTATGGGGATAATACCAAAGCTTGGTCCGTTACAATGATTGCTGCTGCTTTATTAATGTTTGTCTTAACTCTCACAAACTTTTTTGCGACCCCAAAGTTCGAATCTTCAAAAGCTATTGAAATACAAAAACCGGCGGGATTTTTTGAGGTATTTAGAACTTTTTTCAATAAAAAGGGCATGGGCATAGCCCTGGCTTTTGTTCTTTTTTTTCGATTCGGAGAATCGCAACTGGTAAAAATGGCTGCACCTTTTTTTTTAGATTCCAGATCTGCCGGAGGATTGGGCTATACCACTTCAGAGGTTGGATATATTTATGGTACAATTGGTGTTATCATGCTCACGGTCGGAGGTATTTTAGGTGGGATTTTGATCTCGAGGGACGGATTAAAAAAATGGATGTTACCCATGGTGTTATCTATAAATATTCCGAATGCATTTTACGCCTTCCTGGCAATTACAAATACCACAAATAAATTTGCAGTGATTAGTACTGTCGTTCTTGAACAATTTGGTTATGGTTTTGGGATCGCCGGTTTTATGGTCTTTATGATTTATATTGCAGAAGGTGCTTCCAAAACTTCCCATTATGCTCTTGCTACCGGATTTATGGCTCTTGGCATGATGCTCCCTGGTCTGATTAGTGGCTATGTACAGGAATGGCTTGGATATGGTGGTTTCTTTGTTTGGGTGGTTATCGGTGCACTACCGGCTTTGTTGATTCTAAAATATTTAAAATATCCTGCAGATTATGGAAAAAAAGGTGCAAGCTCACAAAACTAATATTGTAGACTACCAAAAGGCTTCAGAAATGCTTACACTTAAAGAAAAGGTTGGGCAATTATTTATGCCGGCAGCATTTATTAATGACCCCGAAGAGGAGATTGTAAAACTCGAAGGATTGATTAAAAAGCACCACATTGGCGGTCTTTGTTTTTTTCATTCCAGAGCCAGTGCTGCAACGAATTACGAAGGAAAAAAAAGGGTAGTATATAATGAGAATAGTTATGAAATCTTAAAAGGTCTTATTGATCGTTACCAGCGTGCAGCTAAATACCCATTATTGATTAGCATTGATGCCGAATGGGGATTGGCCATGCGTGTTGAAAACACGCCGCAATATCCATATGCTATAACTCTGGGGGCGATCAATGATCATGACGAAGACATTATAGAAATTGGAAGGAATATCGGCCATGACTGCAGACAGGCAGGGATACATTGGAATTTTGCTCCGGTAGCAGATATTAATAGCAATCCCCGGAACCCCGTGATTAGTTATAGATCCTTTGGTTGTGACAAAGGCAATGTTGCCCAAAAATCTCTTGCCTTGATGAGAGGCCTTCAAAGTGAAGGTATACTTACGAGTGCTAAACATTTTCCCGGACATGGCGATACAGCCACAGATTCTCATTTAGGTCTTCCTGTTATTAATAAATCAAAAAAAGAGCTTTTGGAAAATGAGCTGTACCCATTTAATCAATTAATAAAAAACGGGATAGATTCAATTATGGTAGGTCATCTTGCCGTGCCTGCCATGACCGATTCCACTTCAGAGCCTTCATCCATTTCGAAAAAATTAATTAAAGGAGTTTTACGCGAAGAAATGGGGTTTCAGGGATTGGTGGTGTCCGATGCTTTAAATATGCATGCTGTTTCCAAAATGTTTCAAAATAAGGGTGAGTTAGAATGGGTGGCTTTTGATGCCGGTAACGATATTTTATGTTTCGCCGAGAATGTTTTGGAAGGCATAGATACCATTATCCTAAAGGCGCAGGAAGAACAAATTGAATTGAGCTTTAGAAGAATTTGGCTATTAAAGGAAAAGGCACTGAACAACTTAGCCGCAAAATCCGGACTTGGTTTAATAAATCCAGATGCACTTAATCTTAGACTTGCTCAAAAGAGCCTTACCCTGCATAAGGGTTCCCCAGATGACATTAGTTCATTTGCAATGAATACTTTTAAAGGAGTTGAAATAGGAATTGGGGGTAAGAATTCCTTTTTATCGTTAATTAAAAAAGATATTGACTTTGATTTTTTCTCCACAATAGAGCATGATACAGAATTTATTAAAAACAAAGTATCAGTTGTGGAAGATGTTCTGGTTGCTTTGTATCCGCCAATGATAAAACCAAAAAATAATTTTGGTATTTCCGAAGAACATTTAAGTTTCCTCAAAGAATTGACTGAAACTAAAAATGTTATTTTATATCTTTTCGGAAATCCTTATGTCTTAAACCTTTTTAGAATAATAAAAGCAAAGGCCGTGGTACTGGTTTATCAAAATTTTGAAGTTTTTCAACAGAATGCGGCGCAACACTTTTTAGGAAAAGAAAAGGCGCAAGGGAGATTACCGATATTACTTGATGAAATAGTACCATGAAAATTCACAAAGTTTTAGGTTTAATGTCAGGAACCTCTCTGGATGGGCTTGATCTGGCTTACTGCCACATGTGGAAGAAACTTGACCGATGGAAATTTGAAATTATAGAAACGCGTGCCATTGGCTATGACACGGAAATGCGTACCCGTTTGAAAAATTCAATTTCCCTCCCGGCAGATGAATTATTAATATTACACAATACGTATGGAAGCTGGTTAGGGCAACAGGCCATCCAATTTATTGAAGAAATGGGTCTTGAAGTAGATATCATAGCCAGTCATGGCCATACCACGCATCATCAGCCGCAACGGGGTTTAACATTTCAGATAGGATCCGGTCAACACCTTGCTAATGCCAGCAGCCATAAAACCGTCTGTGACTTTAGAATTAACGATGTGGCACTTGGCGGAGAGGGAGCTCCCTTGGTACCAATAGGAGACAGGCTTTTTTTTGGTGAATATGATTTTTGCCTGAACCTGGGCGGAATCTCTAATGTGTCCTTTGAACACCAGGGTAACCGGATAGCATATGATATTGGGTTGGCGAATATGATTTTGAACCATATAACCCAAAAAATCGGACTGGCTTATGATGACAATGGTAATCTGGCTCACAAAGGTGCATTAATCAAAGATATGCTGGAACAATTAAATCAGCTTGCCTATTATAAGCTGCCTTTTCCAAAATCAACCGGATATGAATGGTTTTTGGAAATGGTTGTGCCAATTATTGATGCTACCCAGGAACCCACAGAGAATTTACTTCATACAGCTGTTCATCATATCTGCGATCAGATTGCAGTGCAAATAATGGCAAATGCGACAAAGGATCAAAGCACCCTTTTTGTAACGGGAGGCGGGGCTTTAAACCAGTTTATGATGCAAACTTTACAGACCAAACTGGACTCTTCCATAAGTATAGTTATTCCTCCGGTGAAACTCATAGAATACAAAGAAGCATTGGTTTTTGGTCTGATGGGAATACTGAGGGTTGAACAGGAAATTAATGTATTGAAAACGGTTACAGGAGCTTCAAAAAACTCTTCAAGTGGAGTAATCTATTTGCCTTCTTAACTTTTTAATAAACACAGATATTAAGTGTCATAATGGAATATTCCCATGCTTTCTTTTTGGAGCTGTCACTTCTTTATCCTCAAGCATACTAAATGCTTTGATTAGTTTTCTCCTGGTGTTTTCAGGTAAAATTATCTCATCAATAAACCCTCTTCCTGCAGCCCTGAATGGATTGGCAAATTTATCTGCATACTCAGCCTCTTTTTCCGCCAGTTTCTTGGCAGGGTCTTCGGCGCTCATTAGTTCTTTCCTGAAAATAATCTCGCTCGCTCCTTTTGCTCCCATCACTGCAATTTCTGCAGAAGGCCAGGCAAAGTTAAAATCGGCACCAATATGTTTAGAATTCATTACATCATAAGCTCCGCCATACGCCTTTCTGGTAATCACGGTTATCCTGGGAACAGTTGCTTCACTAAAGGCGAACAACAGCTTAGCCCCATGCACAATAATACCATTCCATTCCTGGTCTGTACCAGGCAAAAACCCCGGTACATCTTCCAAAACCAATAAAGGAATATTGAAACTATCACAAAATCTGACAAACCGGGCTGCTTTTACAGAGCTTTTTACACCCAATACCCCGGCGAGGAACATGGGCTGATTGGCAACAATACCAATACTTCTACCTGCTAATCGCGCAAAGCCCACGATGATGTTTTCTGCATAATCTTTATGAATCTCATAAAAGGAATCCTCATCAATGATACCATTAATAACATGATGCATATCATAAGGTTTATTGGTGTTCTCAGGAATAATATGTGCAAGTTCCTGGCGCACCTCATCACCCAGCTCATAAGGTAAATTTTTAGGTTTCTCCCTGTTACTCTGTGGCAAATAAGCAAGTAATTTTTTAACATCTTCCAGACATATAATATCGTTAGCAGAAGTTTTGTGAGCAACTCCGGATTTAGTAGCATGTGTACTTGCGCCACCCAATTCCTCAGAAGTTACTTCTTCGTTCGTAACGGTTTTGACCACGTTTGGCCCGGTCACAAACATATAACTGGTTTGCTCTACCATTATAGTGAAATCTGTCATAGCCGGAGAATAAACTGCCCCCCCCGCACAAGGCCCCATAATGGCAGATATTTGGGGCACGACACCTGAAGCCTGAACGTTCCTGTAAAAAATATCTGCATACCCGCCAAGTGACCTTACTCCTTCTTGTATGCGTGCTCCTCCTGAATCATTTAATCCAATAACAGGAGCTCCAACCTTCATGGCAAGATCCATTACCTTGCATATTTTTTCGGCATGGGTCTCAGACAAAGCCCCCCCAAATACGGTAAAATCCTGAGCATATATATATACCAAGCGGCCATTAATTGTACCATATCCGGTTACGACTCCATCACCAAAGTATATTTCTTTGTCCATCCCAAAGTCGGTAGTTCGGTGGGTTACCAAAATACCCATCTCTTCAAATGAACCTTCATCCAATAAATAATTTACCCTTTCACGGGCCGTTAATTTTTTCTTTTGGTGCTGTTTATCTATTCGTTTTTGCCCACCCCCCAAATGTGCCAGGGATATAAGTTCTTTTAACTTCTCTGATTTAGGATCCATAAGTTAGTTTCTTGGTATTCTTAAGATTTTTTGATCGTCCAAATATTGTTTAACTCCCAATACCGCAGCAATTTTTGCCTCTTCTTGTGCTTTTTTATTCAGGACTTCAGGAGAATAATAGTTTTTAACAAAATGAGTGTCAAAATTCCCTGATCTGAAGGCCTCATGTTCAAAAACGAATTTACCAAAAGGTAAAGTTGTCTTAACTCCTTCAATATGATAATCTTCAATCGCTTTAAGCATGATTTGAATGGCTTCATCTCTATTTTTGCCATAGGAAATCAACTTGGCTAGCATTGGGTCGTAATAAATTGGAACGTCCATTCCTTGTTCAAAACCATTATCAACCCTGATACCTTTTCCTTTGGGTAACTTATAGGTTTTCAAAGTACCTACACTGGGAAGGAAATCGTCAAGTGGGTCTTCGGCATATACTCTTAACTCCATCGCATGCCCATTTATATGAAGATCCTCCTGTTTAAAAGGCATAACCTCCCCTCTTGCGATCTTTATCTGCAACTCTACAAGATCGACGCCGGTAATCAATTCTGTAACAGGATGTTCCACTTGAAGGCGCGTATTCATTTCCAGGAAATAATAATTATGATCCGCATCCATTAAAAATTCTACTGTTCCTGCCCCAAGATAATCACAGGCTTTAGCGACTTTAGTTGCGGCAATGCCCATTTCTTCTCTTAACGCAGGTGTAAGTATAGAAGAAGGTGCCTCTTCAACTACTTTTTGATGTCTCCTCTGAATACTGCATTCGCGCTCAAAAAAATAAAGTATATTTCCATGGCTATCAGCCATGACCTGAATCTCGATATGTCTTGGTGAACTCACATACTTTTCAATAAACACCGAGCCATCGCCAAATGCGGATGTGGCTTCGCTTATCGCCCTATTCATTTGGGATTCCAATTCCTTTTCCTCTTCTACCACCCTCATCCCTTTTCCTCCTCCACCGGCAGAAGCTTTTATTAAAATGGGGAACCCAATTTCTTTGGCAATTTCCTTTGCTTTCTTTATATCGGTAATGGCCTCATCAATCCCGGGCACCATGGGAATATTATAATTCTTCACAGCTTCCTTGGCAGCCAGTTTACTGCCCATTACCCGGATAGCTTTAGATTTTGGGCCAATAAATATGATATTATTTTTCTCTACTTCTTCCGCAAAATCGGCATTCTCACTTAAAAACCCATAACCCGGATGAATCCCGTCTACATTCAGTGTTTTGGCTACTTCAATAATTTTTGAACCAAGCAAATAGGATTTAATGGACGGAGCCTCACCTATGCAGACGGACTCATCGGCAAATTTTACATGGGGTGAATTCCTATCTGCTTTTGAATAAACAGCCACCGTTTTAATCCCCATTTTCTGTGCAGTTTTCATTACCCTGATGGCAATTTCTCCTCTGTTTGCTATTAGAATTTTCTTCATTCCTGATTTGTTATTCAAATTCAATCAATAATTGGTTCTTATCAACGGCATCACCTTTCTTTACAGATATACTTTTTATTATTCCATCCCTGGGAGAGCTTAATATATTTTCCATTTTCATGGCCTCGAGTATGACCAGCTGATCATCTTCATTGACTGACTGCCCAACTCTAACAGAGATGTCCAATATAAGACCCGGCATTGGTGCAGAAATAGAATCAATATTCTTGTTTGTAGAAAGCTCAAAACCCATGTCTCTTATCAAAAGGTCAAGTTCATTCAAAATAACCACTTCATAGGAACTGTTATTAATGCTTATCACATATTTTTTAAGATAAAAATCTTTAGCCATTATCTCAGCTGAATAGGATTTATTATCCTTTAATATATGATAGGAATTATCGGAAGTTTGTAAAACATCAATATTTGAGATGTCATCCCTTGTAATCTCAAATTCCAGATTACCGTCTACGACAACCTTAAACATATTATTCATAGATGATTATTTAAAACCTTTTAAAATAATTTCTTTGGAAAAGACTATTAAGGTATATAAATTTTATGATTTCAATTAAAAATAAAAAAGCAAATAAATCAGGTTATTATTGTACTAAATATCCAGGGTCCCATGCTCATAACATTTATACTCAACTATTTCCCGGACGACCTCTATTGAGATCAGATTAAGCCCTTATTTGTACAAAAATATTCCTAAAATAATCAGCTAAACATGAAAATAATCATATTTTAAGCAAATTGGATCTCTTAATTATGCAGTAATAAAAAGGAAGGCAATTGACTGGATAAATATCATCCCAAATCTGTATTTTTGAAACAAATCGAAACCACATGTTGATAATAGGAATTGCCGGAGGTACTGGTTGTGGTAAAACCACAGTTGTCAATCAAATTATTAACGAGCTTCCAAATGAAGAAGTTGGCGTAATATCTCAGGATTCTTATTACAATGACCTTTCTCATCTCAGTTATGATGAGCGATCCAAAATTAATTTTGACCATCCCAGGGCCATTGACTTTGAGCTTTTGGGGCAACATCTTAATTTATTAAGACAAGGAGAACCTATTGATCAACCTGTCTATTCGTTCCCAAAACACAATAGAACCAAAGACACTTTAAGAACACACCCAAGAAAAGTAATGATTATTGAGGGAATTTTGATAATGACCAACCCCCAAATTAGGGAAATGTTCGACATCAAAATTTATGTTCATGCTGATTCTGATGAACGACTCATCAGGAGGCTCAAAAGGGATATTAATGAAAGAGGAAGAGATTTGACGGAAGTTCTGAACAGATACCAGAACACATTGAAACCTATGCACGACCAATTCATAGAACCAACAAAGGAATATGCAGATATCATCATTCCAAATAACAAATACAATACTGTAGCCGTAGACATTGTGCGCACTATTATTAATGAAAAATTAAGCTAATGGGTTGGAAAGCTATCAGAAATAAAAAATGGTTCGGGATCCTTACAAATATTTATGTACTGGTGCTCACTGCATTTGTCATATGGATGGCTTTTTTTGACACCAATTCATTACTTATCCACATGGAATTGAGAAAAGAAATCAAAAAACTGGAAAAGACCCAGGAATTCCTGAAAGAGGAGATAGCCAAGGATAAAGAAATTATTGAAAAGCTCTCAGATCCCAAAGAATTGGAAAAATTCGCACGGGAAAACTATTACCTTAAAAAGCAGAACGAGGAAATTTATTTGATTGAGTACGAGGATAGTATAAAACAAAAAGGTGATGAATAAAGAACAATTGTTTACTGATTTTCCGGCAGTTTCCTCAAAAGCCTGGAAGCAAAAGATTCAGGCAGATCTAAAAGGTGCAGATTACAATGAAACGTTGATCTGGGAATCGCCGGAAGGCATCAAAGTCAAACCCTTTTACAACACGGATGACCTGGATGGGAACCCTTTAGATTTAACTGTTTCAGGATCTGAATGGCAGATTGGACAGCATATTTTGGTTCAAAATGACATAGAAGCCAATCAATTGGCACTGAACGCCATAAAAGGTGGCGCTGAGAGTTTGATTCTTACCATCACCAAACCCGATTTGAAACCCGAGGTCCTTTTGAATGGTATAGATCTTAAATTAATACCCGTACACTTCCATTTTCAATTTTTGTCTGTCCGTTACATAAAAGAACTTCTTTCTTTTACAGATTCTACCAAAGAGAATATTTACTTACATATTGATATTTTAGGGAATTTTTGCAGGACAGGAAACTGGTTTGTAAATATCCAGGCAGACCATAAGGAGTTGGAAGAAATTTTCAATGCTGCAGTCAACACACCAACTTTAAGTATTGATGTTGCACTCTATCAGAATGCAGGAGCTAACAGGGTGCAAGAACTGGCTTATGCAATTGCGCATGCAAATGAATACCTTAATTTTTTGAATGAGAAAAAGCTCATTCACCCGGATCTGAAAATTTGTTTTAAAGTGGCCACGGGTGGGAATTATTTTTTTGAGATGGCCAAATTAAGAGCCTTACGCCTTCTCTGGAATACGCTTGCTGCTGAATTTGGAATTCTGGCAGATTGCCATATTTTGGCCTGCCCATCATATCGAAACAAGACTGTATATGACTTCAATGTAAATCTGCTCAGAACCACAACAGAGTGCATGTCTTCAATTCTTGGTGGTGCTGATACCGTTTATAATTTATCATATGATGCTATATATCATAAAAGCAATGAATTTGCAGACAGAATAGCCCGAAATCAGTTACTCATCTTAAAGGCTGAAAGTTATTTGGACAAAATTAGGAATCCGTCTGATGGCGCCTATTATATAGAATCCCTAACTCGGCAAATGGCAGAGAAGGCCTTGGATATCTTCAAAAAGATTGAGAAAGGTGGTGGTTTTTTACAACAGTTAAAAGCACATAATATTCAGAGGAAAATAAGGGAAAGCGCACTTAAGCAGCAAATACAATTTGACACCGGTGAAGAGGTATTGGTAGGTAGTAATAAGTACCCTAATAATATGGAAAAAATGAAGTCAGAGTTGCAAAGGAAACCGTTTGCAAAAAATAATCCGCGAAAAACCATTATTGAGCCAATAGTGGAAATTCGCATGGCTGAATCAATGGAAAAAATAAGGCTGAATAATGAGTAGAAAAGCACTTCAACATTTAAATTTAAAGGCCATTAAGTTTAATGGAAAGGAAGAATTAAATGCCCCTGTATTTGATACTGCTGAAGATATACCTGTAAAATCTTTTTTCTCAAAAAAAGATATAGATCATATAGGTCACCTGAACTTTGCCGCGGGTATTACCCCAAACTTACGAGGCCCTTATTCTACAATGTATGTCCGTCGCCCCTGGACGATAAGACAGTATGCCGGTTTCTCCACAGCACAGGAAAGTAATGCTTTTTACAGACGTAATCTGGCAGCTGGTCAAAAAGGCCTTTCTGTTGCTTTTGACCTGCCTACTCACAGGGGATATGACAGCAACCACGAACGTGTGGTTGGAGATGTTGGTAAAGCAGGGGTGGCCATTGATTCTGTGGAGGATATGAAAATATTGTTCGATGGTATTCCCCTGGATAAAATGTCGGTGTCCATGACAATGAACGGTGCTGTACTTCCAATTATGGCATTTTATATAGTAGCCGCAGAAGAACAGGGGGTGACGCCTGAACAACTGGCAGGAACTATTCAAAATGACATACTAAAAGAATTTATGGTCAGAAACACTTACATCTATCCACCAGCTCCATCTATGCTGATAGTTGCAGATATTTTTAAATTTACCAGCAAATTTATGCCCCGTTTTAACAGCATAAGTATTTCCGGTTATCATATGCAGGAGGCCGGAGCCACCGCCGATATTGAACTTGCCTACACCCTTGCAAATGGCCTTGAATATATCAGGACGGGTTTGAAAGCAGGGCTTGACATCGATCAGTTTGCACCCAGGCTTTCCTTTTTCTGGGCTATTGGAATGAACCATTTTATGGAAATTGCCAAGTTACGGGCTGGTAGAATGCTTTGGGCTAAACTCGTGAAACAGTTCAATCCTGAAAATCAAAAATCTCTTGCATTAAGGACACATTGTCAGACCAGTGGTTGGAGTCTTACTGAACAGGATCCTTTCAACAATGTTGCTAGAACAACTGTGGAAGCATTGGCAGCAGCTTTTGGAGGTACACAAAGTTTGCATACTAATGCATTGGATGAAGCCATTGCCTTACCCACAGATTTTTCTGCCCGCATCGCCAGAAATACCCAGATCTATCTTCAGGAGGAAACAAAAATCACCAAAACGGTTGACCCCTGGGCAGGGAGTTATTACGTAGAATATTTGACACATGAATTAGCCCAAAAAGCCTGGGATCTTATTGAGGAAGTTGAGGATCACGGAGGAATGACCAAGGCAATTGAAGCGGGTATCCCTAAAATGAGGATTGAACAGGCCGCGGCTAAAAAGCAGGCACGCATAGACAGCGGACAAGATATTATTGTTGGGGTCAATAAATATCAATTGGAGGAAGAAGATGAATTACAGATTTTGGAGGTAGATAATGCAGAGGTTCGAAGACAACAAATAGATCGATTGAACATTTTAAAAAAGAAGCGGGATAACCCTAATTTAAACCGAATCCTGAATGAATTAACACAGGCCGCTAAAAATAAATCAGCTGCTAAATCTGTTCAGGGTGAAAACAATTTGTTAGCTTTAGCTATAGAAGCAGCCAGGGCTAGGGCAACTCTTGGAGAAATTAGCGATGCTCTGGAAGTTGCTTTTGGGAGATATAAAGCAAAAATTCAATCGTTTACCGGGGTGTACGCAAAAGAAATAAAAGACGACCAAAGTTTTAACAGGGCCAGGGAAATGGCAGATAAATTTGCTGTACTGGAAGGTCGAAGACCTCGTATTATGATTGCAAAAATGGGCCAGGATGGACATGATCGCGGTGCAAAGGTTGTCGCTACCGGATATGCCGATCTAGGTTTTGATGTTGATATAGGCCCTTTATTCCAAACACCTGCAGAGGCTGCGAAGCAGGCTATGGAAAATGATGTCCACATTCTCGGTGTTTCTTCTTTGGCAGGCGGTCACAAAACATTAGTTCCTCAGGTTTTGGAGGAATTAAAAAAATATGGCAGAGAAGATATCATGGTAATTGTCGGTGGGGTAATCCCTAAACAAGATTATCAATATTTATTTGATGCCGGAGCCACGGCCGTATTTGGACCGGGAACCAAAATTAGCGATGCAGCTATTCAAATACTGGATATTTTACTGGATTAATTACTGGAGAGACTTAACCATTTTCCATAAATCTATACTTTAACCAACTTTAACGTTTTGCCGGAGTTATTCACTTTGTGTTAACAAAATACATTTTTTGGCATTGTAAATAATCGTATTTTTAACCCCTAACTTACTTTAATTATGGGCAAAATTATTGCTATAGCAAACCAAAAGGGTGGGGTTGGAAAAACTACCACTACAGTTAATCTCGCTGCCTCACTGGGTGTACTGGAAAAAAAGGTGTTGTTAATTGATGCTGATCCCCAGGCCAATGCAACTTCTGGATTGGGTATAGATGTAGATAGTATTGAAATTGGCACCTACCAGCTCTTAGAGCATACCAGGGCCGCGGGAGAAACCATCATTCAGACCTCATCACCTAATGTAGATCTTATACCTGCACATATTGACCTTGTTGCTATAGAAATAGAATTAGTAGACAAGGATGAAAGGGAATATATGATGAAAAAAGCCATAGGCGATTTAAGGGCATTGTACGATTATATTCTGATCGACTGTGCACCTTCTTTAGGCTTACTTACCCTAAATGCTTTAACCGCGGCAGATTCCGTGATTATCCCTATACAATGTGAATATTTTGCACTGGAAGGATTGGGAAAATTGTTAAATACGATAAAAAGCGTGCAAAGGATTCACAATCCCGAATTAGATATTGAGGGGATGTTGCTGACTATGTACGATTCCAGATTGCGACTTTCTAATCAGGTTGTGGAAGAGGTTAAGAAACATTTCTCCGACATGGTTTTTGACACCATTATTCAGCGCAACGTTCGTTTGGGGGAGGCCCCAAGTTATGGGGAAAGTATCATAAAATACGACGCCAGCAGTAAAGGTGCCACGAACTACCTGAATATGGCTAACGAGCTGCTGAAAAAAAATAGAGAGAAGGTATAATGGCGAAAGCAACGAGGAAACAAGCTTTGGGACGAGGTCTTTCTGCTCTGCTGAAGGACCCTGATAATGATATAAATTCGGTATCGGATAGAAATGCGGATAAAGTTGTTGGCAACATTGTAGAACTTGATATTGATACTATAGAGGTAAACCCTTTTCAGCCCCGTTCTTATTTTAATGATGAGACCCTTCAGGAACTGGCTTCGTCTATAAATGAATTGGGAGTTATTCAGCCTATTACGGTTAGAAAATCGGACTTCAATAAATTCCAGTTAGTTTCTGGGGAGAGAAGATACAGGGCCTCTAAATTAATAGGACTCAAAACAATTCCGGCATATATCAGGATTGCCAATGATCAGGAATCTCTTGAAATGGCCCTGGTAGAAAATATTCAGCGCCAGGACCTGGATCCAATTGAAATTGCTCTTTCCTATAATCGATTAATTGATGAAATTGGTTTAACCCAGGAAAAACTAAGTGACCGGGTAGGTAAGAAAAGGTCGACCATTGCCAATTACCTTCGTCTATTGCGTTTGGACCCCATAATTCAAACTGGAATGCGGGATGGTTTTATTTCTATGGGGCACGGACGGACCCTGGTAAATATTGATCAAAAAGAAGATCAAATTAGTCTTTATGAAAAAATTGTAAAAAACAATCTGTCTGTTCGGGAAACGGAGCAACTTGTGAAACAATACCATGAAGGGCCTATTCAAAAAACACCTTTAAATAAGACTTCAGAAACAACAGAATTCATAAATAAAGGTGCACAACAACTCAAGCAATATCTTTCTGCCAACATTATTATCAATGCTACGGATGACGGCAAAGGTAAGATAAGTATTCCCTTCAGTTCAGAAGAAGATTTTCGACGGTTGAAAAAACTAATCACAGGTGGGTAAAAACCTTGTTTTCTGGTCTTTGCTATTTTTTCCTGTACTTTTTTCCCTGGCGCAGGAAGGACAAAAAGAAAGTTCTGCAGATTCTGTCCGGCAGGATTTAAAAAAACAAAAAGTTAGTGTAGAAGGCAAAGTGGAAAAGAAACGGATAAATCCTCTAGCTCCGAGCAAGGCTGCATTTTATTCTACTATTCTCCCTGGTTTGGGCCAGGCCTACAATAAACGTTACTGGAAAATTCCAATTGTTATAGGCGCCATAGGAGCAGGTATCTATGCCTATAAATATAATGATGATCTGTATGACCGTTTTAGAACGGCCTTTAAAAGGAGAAAAGCAGGATTTACGGATGATGAATTCTATGATATAAACGGTTCAGGAATAGTCCCAGGCAGCCCGGACTTATCGGACAGTGCCTTACAGGATGCGCAAGAAAGATATCAAAGAGATCGGGATCTGGCATTGTTTATAACACTGGGATTGTATGCCTTAAATATTATTGATGCCAATGTGGATGCACATTTAAAGCAATTTAATGTAGATGATGATCTTGGTCTGGATATTAAACCATATCTCGAATATACCCCAATATATGGAGATCCTAACTATGGTGTTGCTTTGACCATTAAATTCTAACATATGAATATAGGCTTATTTGGATATGGGAAAATGGGCAAAATGATTGAACAGCTTGCTGTTCAAAGAAATCATTGCATAGTTGCTAAAATAGATGTGGATTCAATAGAAGTTGATTATTCTGCCATGGATATAGCAATAGATTTTAGTAGTCCGGAAGCTGCCTTTAATAATATCAAGGGGTGTCTTGAGCACAATGTACCGGTAATATCTGGCACCACAGGTTGGCTGAAAGATTACGATGAGGCGATAGCGTTATGTAAAGAGAAAAATGGCGCCTTTATTTATGCCTCTAATTTTAGTTTGGGTGTAAACCTGTTTTTTGAATTAAATCGTTATTTGGCCAAAATGATGAACAATTTACCCCAATATAAAGTAGCAATAGAGGAAACCCATCATTTGCAAAAACTGGATGCTCCCAGCGGCACTGCTATTACACTAGCTGACATTATTATAGAAAGTTCTGATTACCAAGGCTGGCAAATGGATAAACCTTCTGACCATCACATCCCCATAATTTCAAAAAGGATTGCAGATGAATACGGTACCCATATTGTTTCTTATGCAAACAAAGTAGACGAGATTGCCATAAAGCACAAGGCATTCAACAGGGAAGGTTTTGCATTAGGTGCAATTGTGGCCGCGGAATGGTTGAATGGAAAAAAAGGGGTTTTTACTATGAAAGATGTGTTAAACCTGGGTTAATTTTGGTAACATAGCAGACTATACAACGTCTAAAAACAGAAATGTAAAATTATGAACGGTACAAATTGGATCATCTTTATTTTAATTATACAAGTCATTCATTTTATAGGGACTTGGAAGCTTTATATAAAAGCAGGGAGAAAACCTTGGGAAGCGGCCATTCCCATATATAATGCCATCGTATTAATGCAAATTATTAGAAGACCTAAATGGTGGGTAATTCTTCTTTTCATTCCAATAATTAATCTTTTGATGTTTCCAGTAATTTGGGTTGAAACTATTCGAAGTTTCGGAAGAAACAGCCTTTCCGAAACCTGGCTGGTAATACTAACACTTGGATTTTATATTTATTATGTCAATTATGCCTTAGATGTAAACTATATTGAGGACCGAAGTCTGCATCCAAAAAGTGGATCAGGAGAATGGGTTAGTTCTATTGTATTTGCTGTCGTCGCCGCTACCCTGGTTCATACCTATTTTATACAGCCTTATGTAATCCCAACAGGTTCACTGGAACGCACCCTTCGGATTGGTGACCTGCTCTTTGTGAGTAAATTTCATTTTGGAGCTCGCACCCCAATGACAACGATTGCAGCTCCAATGGTGCATGATACCATTCCGGGATTGGGTATTAGGTCATACCTCAAGAAACCTCAACTCCCCTATTTTAGATTACCCGGATTTGAAAAAGTTAATAAAAATGATATTGTTGTTTTCAGCTGGCCGGCAGATACGGTTCGTGTCTTTTTTAAAAAGGAAGAAGGGGTTAAAAAACCTATTGATAAAAAATCCAATTATGTAAAGAGATGTGTTGGAACTCCGGGCGATTCGCTATCCGTGATTGATGGTGTAGTATATATTAATGGTAACAAACTAAAACTATCAGACAGAGCCAAGCCACAATATGACTATAATGTTTATTCACAAAAGGGGGTATCTTCAAAATTGCTTATAAGTTTGGGAATAGATGAGTTTACAAGAAAATATCTGTCGGCACCATTAAACCAAAATCAGTTTAATGCATTAAACCAATACCTTGTGGCGGGAGGCCAGAATGCAAAGGGAGAAATAGAATTAATTACTGATGCCAATGGAATTCCACCAAAAGTTATAAGGCAAGCCGGGTTGTCTTTACGAGAGGAAACGGGACGCCAACGCACAGTTACACTCACCGATGAAATGTTGACAGCATTGAGTAAAAATCCGGATATAGATTCTGTTGTTAAAATAGTAGAGCCCAAAGGAATAAAGGGTTATAACATTTTCCCGCAAGATCCTAATTATCCCTGGAATAATGACAACTTTGGACCAATATACATTCCACAAAAAGGGGCAACCATTGCGTTAACTCCTAAAACTCTTCCCCTTTATAAAAAAATTATTCGCGATTACGAAGGCAATACTGTTGGAAGTTCAGGGAACGAGATAAGTATAAATGGCGAAATAACAGACTCTTATACCTTTAAGCAGGATTATTACTGGATGATGGGAGATAATAGAGATCACTCAGAAGACTCTCGAACCTGGGGGTATGTCCCTGCCGATCATATTGTTGGCAAACCAATTTTTATCTGGCTTAGCTTTGATAATTTCAATAAAGGAATTACACATTGGAAACCCAGATGGGATAGGATTTTTACGACAGTTGGAGGAGATGGGGAACCGAGATCTTATTTTAAGCATTTCCTTATTCTACTGGCTTCATGGTTTATATTTGATTACTTCTGGAAGCGGAAAAAGAAGCTTAAAAAGTAAGGATATTTAATTTTGGCCAGAAAAAAACTGCAAATATATGGACCTGTTACTCCATCCTACCTATTTTCCTGATATAGCTAGTTTTGCAGTACTCGTGCAAAATAATATTATCTGGGAAATTTGCGATAATTATCAAAAACAAACTTATCGCAACCGGGCCTTCATTTGCACTGATCAGGGAAAGTTCATGTTGAACATCCCAATTAAACATGTTGGTGGCAGGGAGGGTAGGCAGAAGTATAGAGATGTAAAACTGGATAATGATTATAGATGGCAACGCCAGCATTGGAGAACACTTCAAACCGCCTACAGGACATCTCCTTTTTTTGAATATTATGAAGATGATCTGGCACCGCTTTTTATGAACCAATACTTATACTTATTAGATTTTAATCTTGAAGCCATTGATTGTATTGCCAATTGTCTGGGGTATAATATGGATGCCGGACTAACACAGGTATATGAGGCAAAACCAAAGGGCATTATTGATGCCAGGTTTTTAGTACATGCAAAAAAATCCATTGGTATACAGCAAAAAAAATATATACAGGTCTTTGCAGACAGGCATGGTTTCATTCAAAATTGTAGCGTTCTGGATTTGTTGTTCAATGAGGGTACTTCCAGTCTTGATTATTTGATGAACCAAAATCTGGATTTTCTTAATGCTTAGATTCCTGCTTCATTACGGTGTTCACATACTAGTCCCAATTTTGGTTGGACTTATTTTTTTTAAAAATAACAGAATATGGATAATCCTTATTCTTCTGTCTGGAATTTTAATTGATGTAGATCACCTTATAGCCACCCCCATTTTTGACCCCTCCAGGTGCAGTATAAATTTTCATCCACTTCATTCTTATTGGGCAATTGCAGTTTATATTCTCCTTTTTATATACAAAAATACAAGGATTATAGGGCTTGCTTTACTCATTCATATACTGGCAGACATACTTGATTGCTACCTCCAGTTGTCAGAGACGAATTGAAGTCAGTACCGGGTAGTGATCAGATAATTTTAGTTCAAAGTTTTCATGTGTTAGGATATCCATGGACTTATCCACTAAAATAAAATCTATTCTAAATGGGACAATCTTTAAGTCAAAAGTTTTACCAAAACCAGTACCTTTCTCATCGAATGTGTCTTTCATTTCCCATTTGGCAGTACGATAAATATTTGAAAATGGTGTATTGTTAAAATCCCGCACATACTATGGTCCTAAATGGAGAGTTCTTCCTGTGTTGATCAAAATATTTGCACCTGTTCCTCCTGTATTACAAAGGTTTTCTCTCATTTTATTGTAAGACCTAATTAGTTGCCGACTATACTCTTTACCCTGGATGGAATAATTTGAAAGGACTGAAGATGAAGGTTATATATCTTAATAGTATCCCCCTTGTATTCAATATCCGCATATAATGGCATTATTGCCTGTATCCGGGAAATTCCAAAGATCCATTTGCGACTATTGGGTATTTGGAAAGAATAGCCTGGACCGCTTTTCTAGACGGATATGGAGTTATGTATTTAAATAAGGATAATTTTTTAAAAGCCGTAGGCCGGTCATTTAGATTCCTGAAAACAGACTATATCAGGGTCTTTTTCATCAACAAAATCGACAGTTTTATTTCCTATTAATTTGAAATTTGACCAACCTTTAAAGTTCAAAACCTCTGGTAATTATAGGTCATAATACTCAGGCCTTCATCCTCAGGCGTTGGATTGGAAGAATCAAATCTGTAAAAAGAGCCAAAAGTGAAATAAGTGAGTAATATTGCTGAAAGTGACAGGAACAAAATTCGTTTCTTTTTCAAGAACCAATATATAATAAAAGGAAGGTTTATAATAAATAAAAAGGGCACTAACAGACCCAAAAATGATAGAGGAAGAAAAGTACTTGGCGAAATATAAGGCCCCAGATTGGATAACAATAGTAGGGCTCCTAAAAATAAATTCAGAACATAAACTATCTTATTAAAAAATGATAATTCCTTCACAGATTAGTCTTCTTTACCTGCCTTAAACAGGAAATCCTTTTCTGTTTTGGAAAGACTTTCATAGCCAGATTTACTTATCTTGTCAAGGATAGTATCAATTTTGCGTTGTTTACTTTCCCTGTCGTAATTGACACTTGAAACACTATTTCCTTTAGCACGTCTGTATACTGTTTTTAGAGGAGCTTTTTTCTCTTTCCTCTTAAAAAGGCCTTCAAGGTTCTCCAGCATTTTGGTGAAACCCTCTCCAATATCCCGACCCTTTATAAGTTGTCTGGCATAAACATATCCCAATAAAGCTCCCCCCAGGTGGGCAAGATGCCCACCGGCATTTCCGCCGGATGGAATTTGTATTAAATCTACCAACACAAAGAAAACTCCTATATACCAAAGCTTCACATTAAAAATAAAGAGTCTTACCTCCTGGTTGGGAATATAGGTGCAAATAAAAATTAATACGGCAGTCACACCTGCAGAAGCCCCAATAAGGGCTGCATTCGCACTTAAAAGAGCAGGAAATACATTATAGCTTAGCAAAAAGATTAATCCCCCTAATATGACACCCAGAAAATAAACACTTATGAACTTTTTAGGCCCAAAAAGATTAAGGAAAATTCTCCCTGAGAAATAAAGCATGACCATATTCCAAAATAAATGCCAAATACCTCCATGAAAAAAGGAATAGGTCACCAGAGACCATGGTTGAGAGATAAAGTCGATAAAATCCTTTGGCAACTCAAACCAGCGCAGCAATGTGTTTGAAGCCATGCCCATAAGGAAAGTTAATAAGCCATTTATTATAAAAACAGTAACATTTACTGCAATTAACTTTTCTGCTACACTGAGCCGTGCAAATTGATATTTCAAATTTCCCGAATCCATCCTAATTCCATCTATTTTTATTAAACTGGTTCTTTTTCCAGTACCACATCATCAAAAATCCAAAAAGGGCTCCTCCAACATGCGCAAAATGAGCTATTCCATCGCCAAAAATAGAATAGCCGGTAACTCCTGAAAACAAGTCGAGTCCTATTAATACAGGAATAAAAAATTTGGCCTTAATCGGAATTGGCAAGAAGATAAGGAATAATTCACTATTCGGATAAGACATTCCAAAGGCCACCAATATGCCATAAATAGCACCTGAGGCACCTACAGCCGGTGTATTAAAGGCGCTTAAAAAATTATCTATAACACCTTGTGGAGCATAATTATACCAGTCCGGACTATATTTACCCTCTGAAATTATTTCCAAAATCTGACTTTTCATTATGCCGGAATTTACCAAAGCATCTATCCCCTGATTGAAATAATAATAATTTACGCCTGTATGTATAAGTGCAGCACCAATTCCAGCAGAGAAATAAAAGAACAAAAACTTATTCCGACCCCACATCCGCTCTAATGGAGTTCCAAAGGCCCAGAGCGCATACATATTAAATAAAATATGCGTAAATCCGCCATGCATGAACATATGGGAGACGATCTGCCAAATTCCAAAATTCTCATTATCCGGAAACCACAATGAAAACCATTGATACATCTGATCTCCATATAGGTTTGTTGCTATAAAGAACAGCACATTAACAATTAGCAGATGCTTAATGGCATCAGTAAGTCTTCCCATCTAATTAAATTTATTATCAATATCACGCTCGGTTATTGTAACGTAAATTAATTTGTTAAACGGACTTCGGTTAGTTTCCTTACATGCAAATAATGCATTTACCAAGCCCTGTTGTGATTCCTTATCCAATATTTCACCGGTTTTTACAGCCAGAGACTTACAAAGCACTTTTGATAATACCTCAGACTGTGTATCCACATTCCCGCTAATCTCCATCTGATAATCGGCTATTAATTGATCCAATAATGCACCTACTTCACTCTCATTGATGAGCTGCGGAATTCCCGTAATCTGGAGTCCTTCCAGTTCAAAAGCGCCGAAGGCAAACCCCAGTGATGTTAAACTTACCCTTATCTCATCAAGTACAGCCAATTCAGCTTTTGAGAATGTCAGCGATATAGGAAAAAGTAATTGCTGACTTAAAGTTTCCTTTACGGTAATACTTCTAAGAAATTTTTCATAAAGTACACGTTGATGCGCACGGCCCTGGTCAATAATAAGCATGCCAGATTTTATAGTCGTTACAATATATTTTCTTCTAAGCTGAAATGTGGTTGTCCCTATTCCTTCTTCTCCAGGCTGTTCTTCAAAAATGGAACCTGTAATAGTCTCAGACTCAAAATGTACGGTACTAAAACTTTCTTCCCTGCCAACTTTTGATTCAAGACCAACATACATGCTTTCCCAATCCCCCGATGGTATTCTACTAGTGAATCTTCTGGCCCCATTTTCAAATCCGCTTTCCTTAAATGGATTGTATCCGGGATTAATAGTAATGTCAGGTTGATGTGCCTGTTTATCTAATAACACATAAGGTGTATCCAAATTCTGATCTTTGTCAAAGTCCAAAACCGGACTTACATTAAACTGACCCAGACTGTGTTTTATTGTTGATTTAAGTATGGCATATAAGGTATGCTCGTCATCAAATTTAATTTCTGTCTTTGTAGGATGAATATTAATATCTATAGATGAGGGATCAACATCCAGATATATAAAGTAACCAGGGCTGGTATCCGGACGTAACAGCCCCTCGAAAGAAGCCATTACAGCATGATGCAGATATGGACTTTTTATAAAGCGATTGTTCACAAAGAAAAATTGTTCCCCTCTGCTTTTTTTTGCGTATTCCGGTTTAATAATAAAACCTGATATTCTTACTACCTGGGTTTCTTCTTCTACTGGAACCAGTTTTTCTTTGGTTTTAATGCCAAATATATGTACAACTCGTTTTTTTAAATTTGTCGATGGCAAGTTGAATAACTCATTGTCATTATTATAAAAATAAAATTGTACCGAAGGATGTGCCAGACATACCCTATGAAATTCATCGGTGATATGGCGCAATTCCACTTGGTTAGACTTCAAGAATTTCCTCCGTGCCGGAATATTAAAAAAGAGGTTCTTTACAGACACTGATGTCCCTTTAGGGGTTACAGTCGCTTCCTGAGCTATCACTTTGCTTCCTTCAATTTTAATGAGTGTGCCCACTTCATCTTCTTCCGTACGGGTATGCATTTCAACATGTGCTATGGCCGCTATAGAAGCAAGCGCTTCTCCGCGAAATCCTTTGGTATTGAGGTGAAACAAATCCTCTGCACAATTTATTTTAGAAGTGGCATGCCTTTCAAAACTCAATCTGGCATCAGTCACACTCATGCCCTTGCCGTCATCGACAATCTGGATCAAAGTCTTTCCTCCGTCTTTTACAATTAGTTTAATACGGGTCGCTCCTGCATCAATGGCATTCTCCAACAACTCCTTTACCACAGAGGCGGGACGTTGTACTACTTCACCTGCAGCAATCTGATTAGCCACATGGTCTGGCAAAAGTTGTATAATATCTGCCATTATTTTGAATAGAATATTGATAAATCAAAATCGATGATGTACAGGAATATGAGGATCAGGATGGCTATTATAATGAGCATTCGCAATTTGATGTTACGATCGCCCGCATTTTTGATATCTGCCATGGCATTTCTGAATTTTCCCTTTAATCCTCTTGGAGCATTTACCGTAGTGCGGAATTTATCAAGTTTTGGTTGCATTTTAAAAGGACTGCCTTCACCCTTATCGTCATAATAACGGGGTGTATAATTGTATTTTCTGTTCTTTCGTAGTTTTGTAAATTTTCCCATGGACCTCTGGCTCAAAGTTACTCAAAATCAAAAAATATGAAGAGATTTCCTTCCCAAAAATTGTTAACAGTCCGCAGCAGTCCATTATTCAGACGTCATTTGTCATTAAATCCTTTTTGAATTAAATGGACCCCAGATATCTGGAGTAAGTTTTTAAAGTAACAAATTGGAGTAAGCAATTAGAGTAATGCCATTTTAATTGCAGCAATTGCGGCTTCCGTACCCTTATTACCATATTTACCACCACTTCTGTCTTTGGCCTGCTGGAGAGTATCATCTGTTAACACGCAAAAAATCACCGGGGTGTTGAAATTTACATTCAGGTCTTTTATTCCCTGGGCAGTAGCACTACATACAAAATCAAAGTGTTTGGTTTCACCGCGTATTACGCTACCAATTGCAATAATGGCATCAGGATTATTATCCCGAATCATTTTTTTACATCCGTAAGTCAGTTCAAAACTACCCGGAACATTCCACCTTAAAATATTTACGTGCTTTGCTCCACAATCCAATAATGTAGTTTCAGCCCCCTTGTAAAGACCCTCCGTAATCTCGGAATTCCATTCTGAAACAACAATCCCAAACCGAAGAGCCTTCGCGTTTGGGATTGCATTCTTATCATAAACGGACAGATTTTTATTGGAAGTGGCCATTTATTTTTTGCTTTTAGCCATTCCTATAAAGGCGTCTATGGTATTGGCTTCTTCTGAATTTGCAAATTCATCTTTAATTCTCTGAAAATACTGAAGTGCCTTATCATTCTGATTGAGCTCCATAGCAGTAACTCCGGCTTTATATAGAAATCTTGGAGTAGTAAAATCATTGATATTATGGGCAAATGCCAATTCATAATACCCCAGGGCATCAGAAGTTTGTCCCAGTTGCATAAACGCATCCCCTATCCCTCCTTTTGCCAGAGCACCCAGGATTGCATCATTGGAAGAGAAATTTTCCAAATGACTTATAGCATTTTCGTATTGTTTCATGTTCAAATATGCCATGCCAGCAGAATAATTGGCAAGGTTGGCCGCTTTAGTCCCTTTGTATTCTTCAATAATATCCAGAAACCCATATTTACCTTCCGCTCCGTTTAATGCCATAGTAAACAGCGAATCCTTTTCAGTAGTATTATTTAATGCCTGATCAAAATATTGCTGGGGATAAAACATTTCATTGGCCGCATTTGCTTCCTTAGGTTTCTGAATAAACTGATTATAAGCCAGATAACCCAATACAGCTATGGCAATTACACCTATCAGGCCAAGGATATAATTTTGATTTTTAGCTACCCATTGCTCTGATCTGGATGCACTCTCGTCCAGGCTGCTAAAAACCTCTGCCGTAGTACTTTTCTGAGAATCAAGTTCTCTTTCTTCGGCTTTATTCTTAGGCTTGTAACCCCTTTTCTTATATGTTGCCATCTTTATATTTATTGGTCGCGCAAAAATAAAGTTTTTATCCAAAACCAAAAGCCAAATTATTCGTTATTTTTCGATAATTTGCACCTTCCATGTTTATTGCCAAATTCCTTTCCGAATGTTTCTGAAGAATTTATCGCTTATTAACTACAAAAATTTTGAGGCCCAGCAATTTGAATTCGATTCCAAAACCAATTGTTTTGTTGGTGATAACGGTAAGGGAAAAACCAATATTCTGGATGCAATATACCATTTGGCTTTTGGAAAAAGCTACTTCAATCCCCTTGCCAGTCAGAACATTAGGCATGGTGAGGAATTTTTTATTATTGAGGGTACTTTTAAACTCAATGACAGGAATGAAAAGATCGTTTGCAGCCTCAAAAAAGGCATGAAAAAGATCATAAAAAGAAACAATAAGATATACGATCGCCTATCCGATCATATTGGACTGTTACCTCTGGTTATTATTTCACCGGCAGACAGGGATTTAATTCTTGAGGGAAGTGATAATAGAAGAAAATTTATGGACAGTGTTATATCCCAGTCAGATAAGGAATACCTGCAAACTCTTCTTAAATACAATAAAATTCTACAACAGCGCAATACCTTACTGAAATATTTTTCTGCCAACCACTCCTTTGACCATACAACAATTTCCATCTATAATGAACAATTGCACACTTTTGGAACACATATTTTTAATAAACGGGCCGCTTTTATTAATGATTTTATTCCAATCTTTAAAGACCAATATTTGTCTATTTCCGGTGGACAGGAGCTGGTAAATATCCAATATGAAAGTAATTTATTCTCACAAGACCTGTTATCTCTTCTGGAAAACAATATCGCAAAGGACAGGGCTTTACAATACACTTCTGCAGGTATTCATAAAGATGACCTTAGCTTTGAAATAGAAGATTATCCCATAAAGAAATTTGGCAGTCAGGGCCAGCAAAAATCATTTTTAATCGCTTTAAAGTTTGCCCAGTTTCAATTTCTTAAATCTCACTCGGGAACAACACCGATAATGCTTTTGGATGATATTTTTGACAAGTTGGATGAGAACAGAGTAACTCATATTATTACTTTAGTGGATGATGAAAATTTTGGTCAAATATTTATAAGTGACACACATGCAGAACGTACCGAAAACGTTGTGAAATCTATTCACCAATCCTATAAAATTTTTAAATTATAGTATGCATAAACCGGCCTATTTACTGTTATTTTTTAACTTAATAGCGTGTTCTGAAAATATATCTGTTTCGGATTTAAATCATTTAAATGGGTATTGGGAGATTGAGGAAGTAGAATTTCCTGGTGGAGAAAGAAAAGAATATAACGTAAATACGACAATTGATTACATTAAATACAATGATAAAAATGGCTTTCGTAAGAAAGTCCAACCTGAATTTGACGGAACTTATGTTACTTCAAGTGATGCAGAGTCTTTCCGGATTAGTGAAAGGGATGGTTTATTTTGGATGATTTACCGGAATAACTTAAGTTCATGGGAAGAACGCATATTAGTGATCTCAAAAACCGAATTGGTTATCAGGAACAAAGAAGGCCTGTCCTATCATTACCGACGATTTCAACCCATAAATGCAAATTAATTATGGCAAAAAACAAAAATCAACAATCACTTGGTGAAGCTTTGAATGCATTTATTGAAGAAAATAAATTACAGAAAGGTATAGACAAGGTCATGGTTAGAAAAGCCTGGGAAAAAATAATGGATAATGGCGTAAACAATTACACTACTGCGGTAGAATTGCGTAATGACACACTTTTTGTATCACTTTCTTCATCAGTTTTACGAGAAGAGCTCAGCCACGGAAAGTCCAGGATCATAGATATGATCAACGAAGAATTGAACAAGGATTTAGTTAAAAATATCGTATTGAGGTAACCTGCCAGGTTTTAGGTGCAATCTTAAGGTAAATAGCTGATTAATAGACTTCCCGGCCAGAAAAATGAAAACTACCTTCAATCAGGGCGTTCTCGTCGCTATCTGAACCATGTACCGCATTCTCACCTATATCTCTGGCAAATAATTTTCGAATTGTTCCTTCGGCAGCTTCCTCAGGGTTAGTTGCTCCTATTAATGCTCTAAAGTCATCTACTGCATTGTCTTTTTCTAAAATAGCAGAAACGATAGGTCCTCTTGTCATAAACTGAATCAATTCTCCAAAAAATGGCCTGTCACGGTGAATAGCATAAAACTCCTGGGCATCACGTCTGCTCAACTGAGTATATTTCATTGCTATGATCTTGAAACCTGCGGAAGTTATTTTTTCTAAAATGGCACCAATATGTCCATTTTCAACTGCATCTGGTTTGATCATCGTAAAAGTTCTGTTGCCTGTCATTTATTAAAATTTTCGGCAAAAATACACTTTATTACAGCAAACCACAACATTAATAATTCTGTCTTATCTCCAAAGGTACAACACCATTATTTTCAACTATTTGTAATTGAACTTCCTTTGTAATCATATTCAGCTTAATTAACCCAAAACTTTCTTTGGCAACCACATTACCCAAACGATATGGATTGGGCTCCCCCGAAAAATTTGACCACGCATGTGTAAGGCCGCTACTTGTAAAATCTATTAAAGGATAGGAAAGGCCCGGAATATCAATTTTAGAAAATTCTGAAATATGCCGGTCTCCTGAAAGAACAATTACCCCCTTTGCCTGTGAATCCACTAACAATTGCTTAAATCTATCCACTTCGTGAGGAAAATTTCCCCAACATTCAAAACCGTGTTCATTGGACAAAAACTGAATACTGCTTACAACCAGGTTAAAATCCGCATCAGAAGTATTCAGCTCATTACTGAACCAATTCCATTGAGTTTCTCCAAGCAGAGTACCCTCACCATATGGGTTGGGCTTATAGCGCTGCTCCGTTTCAGTATCCGGAGTTAGGGTTGTCCTAAAATATCTTGTATCCAGTACCATTATTTTTATTTTTCCCAGGCTGCCATTATAGTTATAGGCAAAATATACCCCCTCCTGACTCCGTCTCGGGTGATCTGCAGGTACCCCCATAAAATCAAGGAATGCCTGTTGGCTCTGTTTTTTAGATGCAAATTCGGATCCTCCATCTTTTAAGCCGTAATCATGATCATCCCAGGTACCTATTACTTGTGTGTTTTTTTTTAATTTTTTATATCCAGAAACCTTATTTTGGGCATCGTACATTGTTCTTATTTCACCTATATCCTCAGTATCTGCATAAATTATATCCCCACCCCAAATCCACAATAATGGCCTAGAATTCCTTATATCATCCCACAAAAGATTCTCTATATTCAATTTATTACATGAGCCAAAAGCAATTGTAATTTCAGCCTCTGGCACCATTGTTTTTACTGATGTTTTATTGCTGTTACAACTGGAGAAAATACCGAACAGGGCTATAAAAACTAATAATTTGTACATTAATCAAGTGATTTAGCAAACAAAAATAAACTTTTACAAAAAGAAATATTAACTATCTAAACATTACTTTTTGTCCAAATTTTAGAGCTGGCTAAAATTTAAAGCATTCCCTGCCAGTCAATTTTCAAATTTTACCTTTTAAGGAATCCCTAATTTAATTGTATCTTTGCGCGCATGAATTCTGAGGATGTAAATGGCATAAAAGCATTGCTCTCAAGGCCACAAAAAATTGTTATTGTACCCCATAAAAATCCGGATGGAGATGCCATAGGTTCTTCGCTGGGTTTGTGGCATTATCTC
The DNA here is from genome assembly GCA_963793325.1 of uncultured Flavobacteriaceae bacterium. Lineage (GTDB taxonomy): Bacteria > Bacteroidota > Bacteroidia > Flavobacteriales > Flavobacteriaceae > Eudoraea. The sequence continues at coordinate 268,634 of CAWBZU010000002.1, read as the reverse complement.
AAAGCTAAAGGCCATAAAGCCAGGGTGGTTGTCCCCAATGACTATCCCAAGTTTCTAAAATGGATGCCGGGAACCAAAGAAGTTATTAATTTTGAAAGAGATAATAGTGCTGCTGTTGAATACCTTAATAGCTGTACGATTTGTTTTACGCTGGATTTTAATCATCTGGGCAGAGCTGGACAGATGACCTCACTTCTTGAAGGTTTAGAAATCCCTTTAGTTATGATAGATCATCATCAGTCTCCTGATGACTATGCGCAAATAACTTATTCAGACGCCAAAATGAGTTCTACATCTGAAATGGTATTTAATTTTATTAGTTCTTTGGGAGATGAAAACAAGATTTCAAGTGAAATCGCTGATTGCCTATATGCCGGGATTGTAACTGATACAGGTTCATTTAAGTATTCATCAACCACAAGTAAAACACATCGTGTTGTAGCCAATCTTATTGACAAAGGGGCGAAAAGTTCTGAAATTCAAAATCAAATATTCGATACCAATACACCAGAAAGGTTACAGCTTTTAGGTTGTGCTTTAAAAAACATGGTCATTCTTAAGGATTATAATACAGCTTATACCTTTTTAAGTCAGGAAGAATTGGATGCCAACAACTATAAAAAAGGAGATACCGAAGGTTTTGTAAATTATGGCCTGACGCTTGAAAATATTCGATTTGCCGTTATTTTTATTGAAAATAAAGAGGAAGGGATCATAAAGATATCTTTTCGTTCGGAAGGAAATTTTTCCGTTAACGAATTTGCCAGGAATCACTTTAATGGTGGTGGTCATACAAATGCCGCCGGAGGAAGAAGTGAAAAAAATATGAAAGATACTCTAAAGAAATTCGAAGCATTATTGGAAAACTACAAAGACCAGATTGGCAAATGAAAAACTTTATTTATGGCTTGCTATTAATATGCCTTATGGCTTGTGGAGGCCCAGAACCGAGGCCTCCTGTAAAAACTAAATCAGGAGGTTTTATTAATGCCTCTGCCCAGCGAAACAAGGAGCTTTTAAACCTGGAGGAAAAGCTTATTCAGGAAATTATAGAGAACGATACGCTTCATGACTATCTGGCGTCTGCCAACGGATCATGGTACTATTACAACGCTAGAAATGAGAATAGTGATTATTTGCCACTTCCCGATGATTTGGTAATTTTTAATTACAACTTGTTCAGTCTTGAAAATGATACCATCTATTCTATGGATGAAATTGGGACAATAACATATAAGGTTGATAAACAGGAATTATTCCCGGGCTTACGAGCCAGTATAAAACTTCTTAAAGAAAATGAGACGGCAACTTTCCTTTTTCCTTCAGCAATGGCATTTGGTTACCATGGCGACGAAAACAAAATTGGACCTAATATACCTCTTAAGTCCACTATTACCATTCTAAAAATTGACAAACAAAAAGAAAGTATTGATAATTAAATTCTAAAAAATGAAAAAAATAATTGCAATTGTTCTATTGGGCTTCTCGGCATTAACAAGCTGTACATCAAGTAAATACAGAGATTTGGGAGATGGATTATTTGCCGATATAAATACCAGTAAAGGAGATATCATTATAAAGCTTGAAATGGAAAAAACGCCTGTAACGGTAGCCAATTTTGTTTCTCTTGCTGAAGGTAACAGCCCTTTTGTAAGTGAAGAATATAAAGGCAGAAAGTATTATGACGGTATTATTTTTCATAGAGTCATAAAAGACTTCATGATACAGGGTGGTGATCCTACAGGTACAGGTCAGGGAAATCCGGGGTATAGGTTTAAAGATGAATTTAATGATTCCCTTACCCATTCTAAAGCAGGTATACTTTCCATGGCTAATTCCGGACCCAAAACCAATGGCAGCCAGTTTTTCATTACGCACAAAGAAACCCCTTTCCTAAATGGTAAACACACCGTTTTTGGAGAAGTCGTATCAGGATTGGATGTGGTAGATTCAATAGCCAATGTTAAGACCTATGCAGAACCCAACAGAAAGGACAAACCTGTAGTTGACGTGGTAATGAATTCTATGACTATTGTAAGAAATGGTAAAGAAGCTAAGAATTTTGATGCCGTAAAGGTAATGACAGATTATTTTGCGGAAGAAGAGGCTGTTATAGCTGCTATGGAAAAATTGAAAGTGGATTTTGCGACAGAGCTTAATCAACAAAAAGAAAGTACTGAATCACTCCCTTCAGGTTTAAAAATCCTTAGCCTTAAAGAAGGAACCGGCGATAAACCAAAAATTGGGGATAAAGTATTAGTGAATTATGCGGGCTGGCTTAGTGATGGCTCACTTTTCGATAGCAATTATGAGGAAATAGCCACCAAATTTGGCCAATATGATGAAAGAAGGAAGCAAGGCAGGGGTTATGAACCCATTCCTATGGATTATAGTCCTGATTCAAGACTAGTAGCAGGATTCAAAGAAGGCCTATTGACTATGAAAGTTGGTGACAAAATAAGATTGTTTATTCCACCGCATCTGGGTTATGGCCCACAAGGTGGTGGACCTATTCCTCCAAATGCAGATCTTGTTTTTGATCTTGAAATTTTAGGTATAGCTGAATAAAAAAAGGGCCCGAAAGTATTCGGGCCTTTTTTTATGGAGTACTTTTTAAGATCTGTAACAGAAAGGTCCAAAACTTATTTACAGAGGGTACGTTTACTCTTTCGTCCGGTGAATGCGCACCTTTTATGGTCGGGCCAAAACTTATCATATCTATTTCCGGATAATTATGTCCAAGGATTCCACATTCCAAACCTGCATGGCAGGCTACTACTTGTGGTTTTTCATTAAACAGAACTTCATATTGCTCTTTAAGTACATCCAAAATCTCGGAATCTGGATTTGGACTCCAACCAGGATAATCTCCAGCTAAAGTTACCGTGCAATCCGCGAGCTCAAAAACGCTTTTGAGAGAGTTTGCCAGATCAAATTTGGCTGTATCTACGGAAGACCTGGTTAAACAGCCAATCTTAATCTTCCCTGATTTGACCTCGATTCTGGCAATATTATTAGAGGTTTCGACCAAATCAGGAATTGCGGCACTCATGCTGTATACGCCATTATGCGCACCGTATATGGCTTTTAAAATTTTTCTCTGAGCGATTTTTTCCATGATTTTAGCAGGTAGTCCTGTCGTATCCAGGGTTATGTCCAGCTTTGATTCAATAAAAGAATTCTCACGTTGGATGTCCTGGATCCACTCAGTTAATTTAACCTCAAAATCTTCTTTTTTATCTTCCCCTACAACTATGGTTGCAAAACTCTCACGAGGAATTGCATTGCGAAGACTTCCTCCGTCAATTTGAGCCACACCAACATCAAATTCCTCCGTACTTTTATATAAAAGGCGGTTCATTATCTTATTTGCATTCCCAAAACCCCGGTGAATATCAATACCACTATGCCCTCCGTGTAAGCCTTTAACGCTGATAACATAAGCAATGGTTCCCTTAGGGGTATTTTGTTCTTCATAGGTCCTTGTCGCTGTAATATCTATTCCCCCTGCACACCCAATATCTATCTCGTCATCTTCTTCAGTATCTAAATTCAATAAAATCTGACCCCTGAGTAAATTCTCTTTTAATCCCTTTGCACCTGTCATACCCGTTTCTTCATCAATAGTAAATAAAGCCTCAAGAGGTGGGTGTGGAATATCGTGGCTTTCAAGCAAACTCATAATCGCTGCTACTCCAATTCCGTTATCTGCCCCAAGGGTTGTTCCCCTGGCTTTTACCCAATCACCTTCAACAAACATCTCAATTCCCTGCGTCTCGAAATTAAATTCGGTAGTTGAATTTTTTTGATGTACCATATCCAAATGAGATTGAAGTGTAATGGGTTTACGATCTTCCATTCCCTGGGATGCGTCTTTTCTAATAATGACATTTCCCACCTCATCTTTAAACGTATCCAGTTTTAACGACCTCCCAAAATTCATCATAAATTCAATTACTCTTTCTTCCTTTTTGGAGGGGCGTGGTACAGCGTTTAGTTTCGCAAAATTATTCCAGAGCCTATTTGGTTCTAATTGTTCTATTTCCTGATTCATATTTTTATTTAAGAGATCAAAAATACGTATTGCAAATTAACCTTACGAGATAATTGGTATTTTTGAATTCATGAATAATAGATTGAAGAATGCCATTGCATTATCTCTTATCCCGCAAATAGTGCTGGTTAAGTGGATTGGCAGCTACCCGGAATTTATTGAAAATTATTATAGCAAAGGCCTTTATCCCTTTATATCAAGCTTCTTTCGCATTGTATTTGGATGGCTACCATTCTCTATTGGCGACCTTATTTACGCATTTCTGATAATTCTTGCCGTCCGGTATTTAACTATTCACAGAAATCAAATAAGAAAAAACCTGAAACCTTTTTTTAGAGATATAGCTATGGTACTCGCTGTCGCTTATTTCACGTTTCATTTTATGTGGGGTTTAAACTATTACCGTGTGCCCCTATCACAAACACTTAACCTAAAAGACAGCTATACGACCCATGAATTGCTTGCATATACGGATAGGTTAATAGACAAGACAAATAGTCTGCAATATCAAATTACTTCAGATACTTCACAGATTGTACATATTCCCTACAGCCAAAAGGAAATATTTCAAAAAACCCTGGATGGCTATGAAGAATTGGGAAAGAAGTTTGCGTTTTTTAACTATAAAAATTCAAGTTTAAAGAAATCTATCTTTAGTACTGCATTAACTTATATGGGATATGGAGGTTATCTTAATCCGTTTACAAATGAAGCCCAGGTTAACAGTAAAATACCCAATTTCAGGTTCCCTGTGGTTACGGGGCATGAAATAGGTCATCAAATTGGTTATTCCGCAGAAAACGAAGTTAATTTTATTGGCTACCTGGTTACGGCCAGAAACAAGGATCTTTATTTTAAGTATTCTGCCGCAGCTTTCGCACTAAGTTATGCATTAAGTGAAATAAAATTAAGAGATAAAACGAAATTTGAAGAATTGTACTCCGGTTTAAACCCCGGTGTTCAAAAAAACTACGAAGAGTTGAATAAATTCTGGTTGGCTTATGAAAATCGCTTGGAACCTGTATTTAAGGCTATTTTTAATTCTTTTCTCAAGGCGAACAATCAGGAACAGGGCATAAAGAGCTATGGGCTTATTGTAACACTTTTAATTACTTATGACGCGAAGTACCCTTGAATAAAAGCGGTAAAAAATGTTGAATTAAGTTGATGACACTGAAGGTGTTTTATCTTTTAATCTTTTACCGTTTCCATTATTTTACCTCCATCTGGCATAGCATAAAAAGAATTTGGTTTTGGTAATTCTAAAAGTTCAACTTTCTCAAAATGCACTGTGCTTTTTGGTTCTTTTATTTCTTTTCCATTGTAATCATACCAGGTTATGGCTTTTGGCAACAGGAGACCATTTACTTCTGTCCATTCACCGTAGCGGATCCACTTAACATTATCCGATTTTTCACCACTATGGTACGTTACTGTGTAACCTAACCATAGCATTTGGTATGTCTGAGGATCATAATGCAGGAAATATTCATCTTTTGGCGAGATACCTACTCCTGAATCATAGCTTATTTGGATACCCGGGTAACTTTTTCCTTCAAAAGTCAAATTTGTTGTCTCTCCATATTTTATTCCGTCATCTGCCAAAATAAAAGGCATGGCATAAAAATAAAACATCAGATTATGATAAAAAACCGGATCTCCCTCATAGCTTCCATTTCTATCCAATAACCAAATATGATTACCGTCAAAACCCATTGAAAACCGCGGAGATACTATTCTATCCCTTCGTGTTTTGAGATCAGTAGTATGTGTTTCGGTATTTCCATTTTTGTATAAATTGTAAGTCAGCACCTTCTTCTCCTTCCAGGTTTGAAGCCCGCCATGGGCAAAGAAAATTTTTTCTAAGGTTTCAGGATATCCGGAGGGTACCATTTTGGCGGACAAGTCCGGGGAATTGTTCCGATCTGTATCTTCCCTGTGAGTTTCTTTACAGGAAAACAGTCCTGTTAAAGTGAGTAATAAAAATATATATCGCATATTGGTTTCTAATATTTACAGTCTTTATTTAACAGTTGATTGAAAATTAACCAATTCGCCTATTTTTGTTATATGAACAAAGTTAAGCAGATAAGTAGTTTAAATAATCCTTTAGTCAAAAAAGTATTCTCATTAAAGGAAAAATCCCGTGAACGCCGAAATTTGGGCTTGTTTGTATTAGAGGGACAGAGAGAGTTTGAATTGGCTTGTAAAGGCGGATATACTATAGAGCAAATCTTTTTTTGCCCTAAAATGATTAGTGAAAAAAGGGTCAGGGAAATTATTGGGGAATCTGAGGAATATCCGGCGTTAATTGAAGTATCAACGGAAATATATCAAAAAATTGCCTATCGCGAAGGCACGGAAGGAATTGTTGCCGTTGTCCGTTCAAAAAATCACAATCTGAATCATATTTCATTTAAGAATGCAAATCCATTGATATTGATTGCAGAAGCACCTGAAAAACCGGGAAATATCGGGGCTTTATTAAGAACAGCTGATGCAGCTAACTTAGATGCCGTAATCATCGTAAATTCTAGCGGAGACCTGTATAACCCTAATATCATAAGATCCAGCGTAGGTTGTCTTTTTACTGTAAATATTGCTATTGGGAAAACTCAGGAGGTAATCAATTTTTTAAATGAAAATAAGATATCTATTTATGCTGCGGCCCTGTCAGCTTCCTGCACATACACCAGGGTGGATTTTAAAAAGGCATGCGCCATCGCCGTGGGGACAGAATCTTCCGGATTAACATCAGATTGGCTGGAGCAATCCGAGCAAAATATTGTTATTCCCATGCAAGGTGAGATAGATTCCATGAATGTTTCGGTATCTGCTGCAATTCTTATCTTTGAGGCAAAGCGCCAAAGAGATTTTAATTAATAGGATCACTGCGATAACTCAGTCCATTATAAAAATCAAACTCTTTCGAACTTAACTTATAACAATTCGTTACATTTCAAATTAAACTTTAAAAACGTTATATGAATAGCACATTTCTGTTTTATGCCATCATAACTATAATAGTATTTCAATTCATTATGGAAACTGTTCTTGATTATCTAAATTCACGGAAATTTATGGACCCCGTCCCCAAAGAATTAGAGGACGTATTTGATAAGAAGGAGTATATAAAATCCCAGGCCTATAAGAAAGATAATTACAAATTTGGTATTCTTTCTTCCTCTTTTTCAATAGTTCTTACCTTGAGTTTTTTGATATTTGGAGGATTTGAATGGATGGATTTATTGGTTCGTGACATAACGGTAAACCCAATTTTAATGGCCCTTTTATTTTTTGGAATTATTATTATTGGAAGTGATCTTATTACAACTCCTTTTTCATATTATCAGACTTTTGTCATTGAAGAAAAATATGGATTTAACAAGTCGTCGCGCAAGTTGTTTTTTATGGATAAAATAAAAGGCTGGTTGATGATGGCCATTTTAGGAGGGGGTATCCTCGCACTGGTTATTTGGTTTTATCAATGGGCAGGAAATAATTTTTGGATATATGCTTTGACTTTAATTGCTGTATTTACAATATTTATGAACCTTTTTTACAGCAGATTGATAGTGCCCATGTTTAACAAACAGACTCCATTAGAGGATGGCCCACTTAAACATAAAATTGAAAATTACGCCCGTCAGGTTGGGTTTCAACTTCAAAATATCTTTGTTATTGACGGATCTAAGAGAACCACAAAAGCCAATGCCTATTTTGCAGGATTTGGCAAAGAAAAAAGAGTAACTCTGTATGATACATTGATTCAGGAATTAGAAGAAGAAGAAATAGTAGCTGTTCTCGCTCATGAGGTTGGTCATTATAAAAGGCATCACATTATGATAAACCTATTTATTTCAATATTGCTCACCGGGGTTACACTCTTCATATTGTCTCTTTTTATTAACAACCCTGAATTTTCATATGCCATAGGTGTAACTCACCCAAGCTTTCATGCGGCTTTAATTTGTTTTGGAATCCTTTATAGTCCGATCTCTGAAATCACAGGTTTGGTTATGAACATTCTCTCCAGAAAATTTGAATTTGAAGCTGATGATTATGCTAAAGAAACTTTTGAAGCCTTACCCTTAATTAGCTCATTAAAAAAGCTTTCTAAAAATAGCCTTAGCAACCTTACCCCCCATCCAGCTTATGTTTTTTTACACTATTCCCACCCGCCATTGATTGATCGAATACGCAACCTTAAGGCATGATTTTTGTTGGTAACTAGAAAAGATTGTGGTAAATTTAATTTATGAGTGTTGAAACGGCCATAGAGCAAGAGAACAAGAATATTGCAAAGCAATACAAGGAATTACTTCGAATAAGCTATCAGGCTTTAACTGCAGAAGATAAAAAACTTGTTCGCTCTGCTTTTGACGTAGCTGTGGATGCCCATAAAAATCAGCGGAGAAAATCCGGAGAAGCCTATGTTTTTCATCCTATTGCGGTAGCCAAAATAGTAGCTTCTGAAATTGGCCTGGATGCGATATCTATTGCCGCAGCATTATTACATGACGTTGTTGAGGATACCGAATACACCCTGGCTGATATTGAGCGGATTTTTGGCGAAACCATTGCGCGTATTGTGGACGGCCTAACCAAAATTGCCCATCTGAATAAGGATATGAACATATCCCAGCAGGCAGAGAATTTCCGAAAAATGTTGCTTACCCTGCACGATGATGTTAGGGTCATTATCATTAAGATAGCAGACAGATACCACAATATGCTAACCATGGACGCCATGCCTGAGCACAAGCAGGTGCAAATGGCCTCAGAGACCTTATATATTTATGCTCCACTGGCACATAGGATCGGGCTCTATAATATAAAAACAGAACTGGAAGACCTAAGTCTGAAATACACAGAACCAGAAGTGTACAATGACATTCAGGAAAAAATTGAGAAAACCAAAGAAGAGCAGCAACATTATATTGATGAATTTTCGAAGATTATTCGAAATTCTTTAGACCAAGAAGGTCTTGAATATATTATAAAAGGCAGGATGAAATCCACCTATTCCATCAGAAAGAAAATGGTGACGCAAAACGTTTCATTTGATGAAATATATGACAAGTTTGCCATTCGCATCATCTATAGATCTGATAAACAGAATGAGAAATTCCTGGCCTGGAAAATATACTCTATTGTAACAGATCATTTTACGCCCAATCCAATACGTCTTCGTGACTGGATATCTTCACCAAAATCAACAGGATACGAAGCCCTTCATATTACGGTAATGGGTCCGGAGGGAAAATGGGTTGAAGTACAGATACGCAGTGAGCGAATGCATGAAATAGCTGAAAAAGGATATGCTGCCCACTTTAAATACAAACACGGAGAACAAAAGGAGCAGGGAATTGAGATGTGGCTCAACCGTTTGCAGGAAGCGCTTGAAACCTCTAATGGAAGTGCTGTGGATTTTGTAGAGGAATTTAAATTGAATCTTTATTCTAAGGAGATCTTTGTTTTTACTCCAAAGGGCGAGTTAAAATCTTTGCCTAAGGACGCTACTCCACTTGATTTTGCCTTTAATATCCATACCGAGGTAGGAATGCGCACACGGGGCGCCAAAGTAAATGGGAAACTGGTGCCACTGAACACTACGTTGAATAGCGGTGACCAGGTTGAAATCATTACCTCAGATAAAGCAAAACCCAATCAGAACTGGCTGGATTATGCCACTACAGCAAGGGCGAGGGCCAAAATTCGCTCATCTTTGCGTGAAGAAAAAAAAGATATTGCCCATGAAGGCAGGGAAACGCTCAGACGTAAACTTAAGTCCCAAAAAATTAATCTGAACGAGGATTCTATCAATAAAATGGTGGTTCATTTTAAACTAAAGACTAGTTTGGACCTGTTCTACCGAGTGGGTATCGGAGTCATAGATAATCAGATGATCAAAGAATTTGCTTCATCTTATAACAATGCATTTATTAGTTTTTTCAAGAATAAGATTCGTCGTAAACCCATCCCTGAGGATATTGACAAGGCCGAAATAACTTCCAAATATGATATGCTTGTATTTGGCAAGGAAGAGGAAAAATTAAATTATACGCTTTCCAAATGTTGTAACCCAATTCCAGGTGATGAAGTGTTTGGATTTGTAAGTGTGTCTGAAGGTATCAAAGTGCATAAGAAAAACTGTCCGAATGCCATTTCTTTGCAATCAAATTATGCCTATCGGATAATCAGTGCTAAATGGATCGATTCCAGCCAGGAAGAATTTACTTCAGAAATTAAACTTACAGGAATAGATAATATGGGCTTGATGAATGAGATTACCGAAGTTATATCGGATAATATGCACGTGAATATGCGCAATCTTAATTTTAGTACAGATGGAGGCACATTTACAGGTAAAATTACGGTTGTTGTGAAAAATAATGCCATCCTCAAAAGGCTTATCAATAATTTGAAGCAGGTAAACGGCATTGAAAAGGTGACCCGTGTCTAAAGAAATCCTCTAAAGGTTAGGCCTTAATCTTGAAGTTATAAAATATCTATATTCGTATTTTTAGATGTACATTTGTCATTAAGATGAGGACTTAATTATGGGGACCAATAAGGATCAGGAAATCGTTAGAAAAGTATTTACCGCCTTTTTAGAGGAAAATGGGCATAGAAAAACCCCAGAAAGATATGCCATTCTCCAGGAGATTTATGAAAGTGATGAACATTTTGATATAGAGTCGCTTTATATCAACATGAAGAACAAAAACTATCGCGTAAGCAGGGCGACACTCTACAATACTATCGAACTTTTACTGGATTGTAAATTAGTTCGCAAACACCAATTCGGAAAAAATCAGGCGCAATATGAAAAATCCTATTTTGATAGGCAGCATGACCATGTAATCCTTACGGATACCGGTGAGGTAATTGAATTTTGTGACCCGCGAATACAATCTATCAAACAAACCATAGAGGAAGTATTCGACATAAAAATAAATAATCATTCATTGTACTTCTACGGTACAAGAACTCATAAAGAAAAAGCTAATAACTAACCAATAACTTACTGCATGGCCGTAGATTTATTACTAGGTCTTCAATGGGGAGACGAAGGAAAAGGAAAAATTGTTGATGTACTTACCAAAAACTATGATATTATCGCCAGATTTCAGGGAGGTCCAAATGCGGGACATACTTTGGAATTTGATGGCATAAAACACGTTTTACACACTATTCCTTCCGGAATATTTCATGATAATGCCATCAATATTGTGGGTAACGGGGTGGTTATTGACCCGGTTATTTTTAAAAAAGAACTGGATAACCTTAAAAAGTTTAATCTGGATATAAAATCCAAACTTTTAATTTCCAGAAAAGCCCATTTGATTCTCCCCACCCACAGGCTACTGGATGCAGCCTCAGAGGCCTCAAAAGGAAAAGCAAAAATTGGTTCAACCCTTAAGGGAATAGGTCCTACTTACATGGACAAGACGGGAAGAAATGGTATGCGGATAGGCGACCTGGAACTTAGCAACTGGAAAGATAAATATCGTGCTTTAGCTGATAAGCATGAAACAATGATTGATTTTCATAACGTAGATATCCAATACAATCTTCAGGAACTGGAAACAGAATTTTTCAATGCAATAAAGGAATTAAAACAACTTGCCTTTATTGATAGTGAGGAGTATCTTTACCAGGCTCAGAAAAGTGGAAAAAAGATCCTGGCCGAAGGGGCACAAGGCTCATTGCTGGATATCGATTTTGGAACTTATCCCTACGTCACCTCTTCTAATACTACCGCTGCGGGCGCCTGCACCGGTCTTGGTGTTCCTCCAGGGAACATTGGAGGGGTGTTTGGCATATTTAAGGCCTATACAACACGGGTAGGAAGTGGTCCATTCCCAACAGAACTCTTCGACGAAGTTGGGGCGACTATGGGAAGAGTTGGCAATGAATTTGGAGCTACAACCGGCAGACCCAGACGTTGTGGATGGTTAGATCTTGTAGCCCTAAAATATGCCGTCAGGATAAATGGAGTTTCTGAATTAATGATGATGAAAGCAGATGTGCTTAGCGGATTTAAAACGGTAAAAGTATGTGTGGCTTACAAATACCAGGGCGAAAAAGTAAATCACCTACCCTATAATATTGAAGCCGAAAATGTTTCACCTATCTATAAAGAAATGAAAGGATGGGAGAAGGATCTCACTAAAATGACAAATGCTGAACAACTGCCTGAAGCCTTAATGGAATATATTCATTACCTGGAGACCGAACTGGAAATTCCAATAAAAATTGTATCCGTTGGCCCTGATAGAAAACAGACTATTCATAGATAAGCACAATTATTTAGAAATTATTTACAGAAGTTTAAATCTATATCTGCTTAATTAATTCTTCAATCCGTCTAATATTTCCCGGGCTTCTTTAAGATCCTTTGAATCGAATCCCTCTGTGAACCATTCATATACCCCTTTCATTAGTCCATATGCTTCATCAGTTTTACCTTGATTTTTCCATAGTTTAGCCAGATCACAGGCAGCTCGCAGTTCAAAGATCCTGGCTGATTGCTCCCTGGATAACTTTAATGCCTTTCTAAAGTTTTCTTCAATGATATTATTTGGTTTGCCAAGTGCATGTAAAGTGAGGCCTTTAATCCTGAACAACTCGGCTGTCTGAATATGTGAACCCGTTGTGTACACATGATCCAGAATCTTTTCAATCCAATTTAGTGCAGATTCATATTCCCTTAATCGCAAATATTGTTCGCCAATGTGCGGAGACAATGAAACTGCAAAAGCCTTGAATCCAACGTCAAAGCAAACATTCATAAGTTCCACAGCTTTGTCAAACGCACTTCTGTCACCCTGGAATGCTTTTGCTATATTATAGTAGACTTCTGCTGTTAGCGTAAAAATGGGATCTCCAAACTCTCTTACAATTGGTAAGTATTTTTCAATGATGGATTCCGCGGTTTTCCATTCTCTGGCTTCCAACGAATACAAGGCAGGAAATGTATAAATATGATAAAGGGTCATTGAATCTTTGTGATCTTTAGCATAGGACAGATGTTGATCAAAAAGGTTTTTGGCCTGATCCAAATTACCCATGATAAAAAGGCAAACCATTTGCCAGGATTTGGCTCCTATTTCGATATACCCGCTTGGTGCCAGTTCCCATGGGAAAGGCAAGGAAGGATCGAATAATTCAAGAACACGTCGATAACCGCGTTCAGCTTTTTCAAATTCGCCTTTGGCAATTGATCCCTCTCCTAATTGATTAACGAAAAGTTCAAACCAATATCCGTTCTCTCGGTCCTCAGCTAATTTCCTCATATAGAAAGACAATTCCTCCGTTGCCCCATAGTCTTCTGTATTAAAATAATATGAAAGTAAATTAATAAGGATTAAGGCAAGTTTAGGACTAACTTCAATTGTTTGAGCAATATCCCTCGCCCGGTTGAAAGTTACTTTTACTTTTGGATGCGGAAACCCATGAGAAACAACAAAAGTACCTCCCAGGGTCAAACGAAAATCCAATTCCAGGTTATTCCGATCTTCCTCCTTTTTTATATTAGGTAATAAATCAATCCCTTTCTCCAGATGGACGATAGCTTCAGATGTCGCATTCTTCTGACTGGCTTGCTGACCGGCCTTTAACCAGATTGGTATGGCCTTTAGCGGTCTTCCGGCTTCTGTAAAATGATGCGCCAATAACTCAGGCTGGGTCTGAACAGTTTCAGTAAATTGGCGCTCCATTACATTGGCTACACGAAGGTGCAATTGTTGCCTTCTGCTTTTTAACAGAGACTCATAGGCCGCATCCTGGATCAAAGCATGCTTAAACTGATAAACAGATTTTTCGCCAGGAGTAGGATTAGAGAAAATCTCTGCCTGTATTAGTTGCGACATGGCCTGCTCCATATTAAATCCCATTTGGGGAAGAACAGCATCTAACATTTCTAAAGAAAATTGACGTCCCAGTACGGCTCCCACCTGTACAATCTCCTTTACTTCAGACAGACAGTCCAGACGCGCAAGAAGCGCATCCTGCAAAGTTGAGGGAATTGCCATTGAGGACATTGATCCTATTAATTCATATCCGTCTGATTTTTCAACTAATAAATCGGATTCCAAAATCATTTTTGTCAATTCCTCTACAAATAGTGGAACCCCTTCCGTTTTAGAAATAATTTGTTTTAGAATTACATCGGGCAGAGTCTTTCCCTCCGTTTGGTGATAACATATCTCCATCATATTTTCCGCTGTCAATCTTTCAAGGTTAATTTGTGTAACATGCACACCATTATGCCAGTCAGAGCGAAAATTCGGACGAGTAGTACAAAGTGCAAAAATATTATGGGTGGGAAGTTCTTTTATGAACTGATTTAACCATTCCTTCGTGGAAGCATCAGCCCAGTGCAAATCCTCAAGTACAAAAAAAACTGGTTGAATGTTGGCTTTGAACAACAAAAGCCTGGTCAGGCTATCCATGGTCTTTTGCCTTTTTGCAAAAGGGCTCATATTAAGTGGAGGAAATTGCTCGGTACTAATAGACAGAAACTCTGCTAATAGGGCCATTTCAGATTTAAAATCGAGTTTGGTTTCCAATAATAAACCTTCTAATTTAATCAGTTTATCTTCCGGGCTATCAGCTGTTTCAAATTGGAACATGTATTTTTCAAACAATTGAACAATAGGGTAAAAAGCACTATTGCGCTGATAAGCGGAACACCTTGCTGTAACAAAGTAATTAGCCCTGTCCTGGACCACGAGTTCTTCCATGGTATCAACCAGGCGGGATTTGCCTATTCCGGCTTCTCCGTTCATTAAAAGGAGATTTCCTTTTCCCGATTTTGCCTGCTCCCAACATTTCTCCAATGTGCGTAATTCGTCGCTTCGCCCTACCAGGGGAGAAAGACCTCTGCTTTTGGCAACGTCTAAACGAGTTATTGCTCCACTTTCCTGTAAAACCTGAAAGATTTCCATAGGTTGGGAAATACCTTTCAAAGCACGTTTGCCAATACTCTTAACCTGAAACCAACCTCGCACCAGGTCCATTGTCTGTGGTGTTATTACCAATCCATTATGAGGTGCCAAACCTTCAAGGCGGGCAGCTATATTGACCGTTTCACCAAGAGCGAGATGGTCGTCTACCACCACCAAGCCGGTATGAATACCAATGCGAATTTTTATTGATGTTCTTCCTTCAGCTTCCCATCGCCGATTGGCATCAGCAACAGCTTTCAAAATTCCAAGACCTGCCTGAACACCCAATTTGGAGGCATCTTCCAAGCCTTCCGGATAGCCAAAATAAACCAGCAAACCATCACCCAGATATTGGGCAATATACCCATTGTACTGAATCAGGACTTTCTCCGCTACCTCATGATAATTTGTAATTACCTTTCGATACTCTTCGGGGTCCAGTTGTTCGGATAAGGGCGTGGATCCAACCATATCACAAAATAAAATGGTAAGTTGTCGTCTCTCGGCTATTCTATTGGTTTTCTTTTCATCATGATGTGAATGTGACTGAACATGAGGATCATTTAAACCTGAACCACATATATTACAAAAATTGGCCTCAGGTGAGTTTTCGAATTGACAATGGGCGCAAACCTTCATATTTAGATAAATATTCAGCACTAATAAGATACTATATATTTGAAAGCCAGACAAGTATATTATACAAACAATGCGAACTTGTCAGTGATATTGGCATAAAATAAAATAGTCTAAGGGCTAGACAAGAAGAGTATAAAGACCTGTGCGCAGAAATGGAGGTTACTGTGAAATGAATTCCTAAAACCGTGCCAATACTTGTGCTTCTCTTCGAATTTATCCTATTTTTGAACAAAAATTTGGATCTTGATCAGATTGATAATACTTCATATATTTCTTTTTACCTTCTGCGAGGCTTTTGCCCAGGAACCACCCGAAGAAGAAGTCAAGCAGATTAATATTGTTTATGGCGCTAACTTTACAAAAGATGAGGCACAGTTCCCTGGTGCTTCCATCTTCAGCAAAGATGAGAGACAGGTTCAGTTTGAACACCAGGGAGCAGATCTTTGGTGTGACATAGCTATTTTCTACCAAAAAGAAAACAGATTGCGGGCAATAGGAAATATCCGCCTGGAACAGGGTGATTCCATACAAATGACAGGTGGTAAAATAAATTATGATGGCAATACCAAACTTGCTAAAGCCTGGGATAAAGTAGTCTTACAAAATACGGATATGACCCTGCGTACAGATACCCTTTATTTTGACAGGGAAAAACAGGAGTCTTATTATACAAATTCCGGTACCATTGTGGATTCTGCCAATACCCTTACCAGTAAAATTGGAAGGTACTTCATGGTGCCTAAAAAATACCAGTTTGTTGAAAATGTATTCATTCGCAATCCGGATTATACTTTAGAATCCGCACAATTAGATTACTACACCACTTCAAAAAACGCATATATGTATGGACCGTCGACCATAACCGGTGAGACCTATAAAATATATTGCGAACGTGGATATTACGATACCAAAATAGAAAGTGGTTATGGAATAAAAAACACAAAAATAAATTACAATAACCGAATCATTGAAGGGGACAGTGTTTATTTTGACAAGTATAAAGAATTTGCTTCCGCTACCAATAATATAGTTGTAACGGATACGATTAATAATGGCGTAATTCGCGCTCATTATGCCGAAGTATTTAAGGCTAAGGACTCTGTTTTTGCAACAAAAAGAGCCGTTTCTATAAGTTTGGTTGAACAGGACTCGCTATATATGCATGGAGACACCCTTATGCTTACAGGGAAACCTGAAAAACGAATATTGAGGGCATTCAGAAATGCCAAATTCTATAAAACTGATTTAAGCGGTAAATGTGATTCTATTCACTTTAACCAGGCAACCGGGATCACCCAACTTATTAAAGATCCCGTTCTCTGGAATTTGGAAAACCAAATGACCGGCGACAGCATCCATTTGATCTCGGATATGGAGACGGAAAAACTGGATTCATTAAAAGTAATAAACAACGCTTTTATAATTTCACTGGACAGTATTGGTATGGAGGGCTACAACCAGGCAAAGGGTAAAGACCTTTTTGGTAAGTTCATAGATAATTCGCTGAAAATTGTAGATCTGGTTAAAAATACTGAGGTAATATATTATATGTACAATGACGACAATGAACTTATTGGAATTAACAAAACCATTTGCAGTGCCATTAGGCTAACATTGGCCGAAAATGATATTGAGGATATTACCTTTTTTACCAATCCGGATGGAGATATATTCCCGGAAAAGGATCTTCCTGTAAGCAGCAGAAAACTTAAAGGGTTTATATGGCGTGGTGATGAACGGATTCGAAAAAAGGAGGACATTTTTGATGAAGACGACAACAATATTGAATTAGTGAAAATAAGAGGAGTTGATCATCCTATTGATACGGATATTGATTTGGCTGCTTCGCTGGCAGAGAAAAAAGCAAGGGACTTTGTGAATTCCACTGCCGTTCCAGCGGAGAAAGCCCAAAATAAATTAGTACTCCCGGATAAGACAGTACAAAAGGCCAAGAGTCCGGAATCCAGGCAGCCATTAGAAGAAATACAAGGGGAAGCAGATCTGATTCCTGGCTATTATCTTGTCGCCAATGTATTTGAAAACCAACAGAACTTTAATAGGTTCATGAGTATTTTACAAGACTACGGCTTACAACCTAAATCTTTCTTTAGACAACTGAACCAGTATACCTATGTCTATCTGGAACGATATGATACATTAGAAGAAGCTATAAAGGCCAGAGATTCGCAGTATGATGGACAATATACTGATGAAACATGGATTTTCCGGGTACTGGGCAATTAAGACAGCTATGAAAAATGACTTTTTTACATATCAGACCCAAACCACTCCCCACCCCCTGGCCATGGAAGTCTCTCATGCCAGTGGTAGCTATATTTATGACAAACAGGGAAATGGACATTTAGATTTTGTTGCGGGTGTTTCGGTTTGCAGTTTGGGTCATTGCCATCCAAAAGTGGTTGAAGCGGTAATTGATCAAACCAGAAAGTACATGCATGTCATGGTATATGGTGAGTACATACAACAGCCAGCAGTGGAACTCACTAAATATTTAGCTTCACTTTTGCCTGATACGCTGGAAACAACTTATCTGGTAAATTCAGGAACTGAGGCTATCGAGGGGGCCATTAAACTGGCGAGACGTTTTACTGGACGCTCAAAACTCATTGCAGCCAAAAATGCCTATCACGGAAATACCTTGGGAAGTCTGAGCCTCATGAATTATGAAGAAAGAAAAGCTCCTTTCAGGCCCTTAGTTCCGGATATTGCTTTTTTGGAATTTAACTGCGAGGAAGATCTCTATAAAATTTCTGAGGATACAGCTGCCGTCATACTCGAAACTATACAGGGAGGTGCCGGATTCATTTTACCAAAAACAGGGTATCTTAAAAAAGTAAAGGATAGGTGCGCAGAAGTAGGTGCACTTCTAATTCTTGATGAAATTCAACCCGGATTTGGACGCACCGGTAAATTATTTGCATTTGAGCATTTCCAATGTGTACCGGACATACTGGTCATGGGCAAAGGTATGGCTTCCGGTTTACCTATTGGAGCGTTTACGGCATCGCATGAAATGATGAATTCCTTGAGTGATTCTCCTAAATTAGGCCATATAACAACCTTCGGGGGAAATCCGGTCATAGCCGCTGCAGCTATGGCAGCATTAAAGGAATTAACCAGTAGCAGTCTTATTCCGGAAACTATTGAAAAAGAAAAACATTTCAGATCAAGGTTAAAGCACCCCTGCATAAAAGAGATTAGAGGAAAGGGTTTAATGTTGGCACTTATTATGAAAAATGAAGAGATCGCCAATAAACTTATACTTTTGTGCGCAAAAAAGAATTTAATCCTTTTTTGGCTGCTTTTTGAATCAAAGGCTGTACGAATTTCCCCGCCACTTACCATAAACACAGAGGAAATTGACCTGGGGTGTAACATAATTTTACAAACTTTAAATGAGTTGGAGCAATAATTTGTTAACTATTTTGTTAATAATAAAGCCCGAAAGAGGAATTAAGGGTAGTCCCAAAAAGACTATTTTTAAGTCCATAGATTAACCAAGCTAGTTCCTATGGCGTTAGATCCTAACGAAAGTCAAAATCAACCAATAGCGAAGTTTGAATCCATGCTCAAGACAGATGATGTCTATTTCTTTGATGCAGAGGACTTTGAAGACATAATCCATCACTACTTGAACAATGGCAAAATATCCTTAGCCAAAAAAGCCATCAAAATTGGACTTAAACAACATCCGGGAGCAATGGATATAAGGCTTTTGGACATTGAAGTTCTTGTGTTTGAAAATAATCTGGAAGTTGCAGAGAAACTGTTAGATGAACTTCAGTTGATGGATAGCAGCAATGAGGAAATATATATTCAACGAGCCAATATCTATTCAAAAAAAGACAATCATGAGGCTGCAGTAGACATGTTAAAAAAGGCTATGGACATGTCTGAAGAAAATTTTGACATTTACTCCTTATTGGGCATGGAATACTTGTTCATGGATGATTTTGAGAAGGCTAAAGAAAATTTTATAAAATGTGTGTCATTTGATGAACAGGATTATTCTTCACTTTATAATGTAGTCTACTGTTTTGAATTCCTGGAGGATTATGAAGGTGCCATTACTTTTTTGAACGACTTTTTAGAAAGAAATCCTTATTGCCAGGTGGCCTGGCATCAGCTGGGAAAACAGTATTACATCAAAGAAATGCTTCCGGAGGCCTTGGCCGCATTTGACTTTGCCATAATTGCCGACGATACGTTTATCGGAGCCTATTTTGAAAAAGGCAAGGTTCTGGAAAAAATGGGGAAACACAATGAAGCAATTGAAAATTACGAAACGACAATTAAAATTGAAGACCCTACCTCGCATGCTTACCTTAGGATTGGAAAATGTCATGAAAAACTGGAGAATGACGAACTTGCCAAATTCTATTTTTACCAAACCGTGCATGAGGATCCGCTGCTGGACAAAGGATGGCTCGCAATAACTGATTTCTACTTTCGGAAAGAAAATTATGAAAGAGCCTTGTATTATGTGAATAAAGCAATTAATATAGACGGTGAAAATCCTTTATATTGGAAAAAATGCGCAAAAATTCATTACGCCCTTCACAACCTGGACGAAGCTGACTTTTCATATAAACAAGCCGTAGATCTTGGAAATTATGAACTGGACACCTGGTTAAACTGGACAGCAGTGGTCAAAAAAAACGGCGATATACATTCCGCTATTCAAATTTTGATTCAGGGACACCAATTTTATCCTGAAGAAGCTGAAATTGAATATAGAATGACTGGTTTATATCTTATGTTAAGCGATTCTGAACAGGCAAGATTTAGATTAATAAACGCTTTAAAATTAGATATCTCTAAGCTTTCCGTTTTTGAAAGTGAATTTCCTGAATATTTTGACTCTATCTGGACTCAAAACATAATTCGTGATATTAAAAAGGCTTCCGAATAAAAGAACTATTTTTGCTTTTTTGATTTTGGAATGGGCCGTCGGAATTTATTAAGTTACATTATTATTTCTCTTAAGGGAATTGCCATGGGTGCTGCAGATGTTGTTCCAGGAGTATCCGGAGGAACTATAGCATTTATTTCGGGGATTTATGAAGAACTTATTACCTCCATTAATAGCATAAATTTTTCCCTTTTCAAAGTCTTGAGAAAAGAAGGCTTCAAAAGTTTCTGGATAGCTGCTAATGGGAACTTTTTACTTTCCCTTTTTACAGGAATTTTTATTAGTGTCTTTTCGTTGGCTAAAATGATCAGTTGGCTATTAATAAACCAACCTGTGCTGTTATGGTCCTTCTTTTTTGGATTGGTATTGGCCAGTGTTTTTTTTATTGCCCGGGATATTAAGCAATGGAATTTAGGCATAATTGTGGCCTTTGTGTTAGGAACCGTATTGGCGTATTATATTACCACCCTCCCACCTTCAGAAAACACCAATGGTATTCCATTTTTATTTCTATCCGGTGCTCTTGCTGTATGTGCTATGATCCTGCCCGGAATATCAGGAGCATTCATTTTAGTACTTCTCGGATCCTACAAGACTATTTTGGATGCCGTACATCAAAAAGACCTCCATATTGTTGCAACCGTGGCAATAGGAGCGGTTTTTGGCCTTTTGAGTTTTGCCCGTCTTTTAAAGTGGATGTTTGAACATTACAAAAACAGCACACTGGCTCTCTTAACAGGGTTTATCTTAGGTTCATTAAACAAAATTTGGCCCTGGAAAAGGGTTTTGGAGACCAGAATTTTTGGTGATAAGGTAATTCCAGTAAAGGAGATAAATGTATCCCCCCTTCAATTTGAAGGCGAAAACCAACTACTCTACGCTGTCCTATTAGCACTCTTTGGATTTTGCATTATTTTTATACTTGAAAAACTAGCTGCGAAAAGTAAAAAATAACTCAAATGCAGAAGCCAAGGACTTTTATTGATAAATTATTTCTTATTATAAAGGGTTTGGGCATGGGGGCTGCCAATAAAGTACCTGGTGTCTCAGGAGGCATTGTGGCTTTCGTTGCAGGGTTTTATGAAGAGTTTATTTATGCACTCCAGAAAATAAATCTCAAGGCCTTTAAATTACTTTTTAACGGCAGATTTAAGAGTTTTTACCGGTACGTAAACGGGCAATTTTTAACATTGCTCATTTTTGGCATGCTGGTAAGTTATTTTAGCGTCTCCAAAATATTGGACTATTTTCTCGCCAAAGATGAACTATTTGTTTGGGCAACTTTTTTTGGAATGATTATAGGTTCCATTTATTTCATTGCAATTGACTTTAAGCATTGGAATAGAGGAACTATTACCGCCGGTATTTTTGGTTTAATTGTTGGCATCTCAATCAGCTTTTTAAGTCCGGCCAAAGAGAATGATAATTTGCTATTCATATTTCTATGTGGAATTATAAGCGTTTCCGGGATGACTCTTCCAGGCTTATCGGGATCATTTATCCTTATCCTTTTGGGTAATTACGTCTTGTTATTGGTAGATTCTGTAAATGCCCTCTACGATACCATGGCTGAAATGATCAAGGGGGATTTCAGTTTTATACAAAACCAGATACGATTGCGAACTTTGAAAATTCTTGCCATTTTTACGATGGGATCTGCTACAGGACTTGTTACCCTGTCGCATCTTCTCGGATATGTGTTAAAACACTATAAATATATAACCACTTCTGTTATTATTGGTTTTATAACCGGTTCTCTCGGGGTGGTATGGCCATGGAAAAATGCTATTTATGTCAAAAATGAATTGGGAAATATAGCTATTGACTCAAATGGAGATAAGGTAATAAGGAACTACGAACGATATATGCCGGATTTTAACAATGGCCAAACCTGGTGGGCAATTATGTTTATAGTTTTAGGAATTGGCCTGTTAATTGGGTTAGAAAGGTATGGCAAAAGCAGAGCAAGAAATAAGTAGTTTTGGACTAATCGGAAAGAATATTTCTTACTCGTTCTCCAAGGCGTATTTTAGTGCCAAATTCACTTCACTGAATTTGAAAGACCACAGCTACGAAAATTTTGACCTGGCCCGTATAGAGGAATTTAATGCTCTCATAAACAATCATAAAACGCTAAAAGGCTTAAATGTTACCATCCCCTATAAAGAAACCATAATTCCATATCTGAATAGTTTAAGCAAAAAAGCGGCACTTGTTGGCGCAGTAAACACAATTAAATTTACAAAGAATGGTCTTAAAGGATATAACACGGATGTTTACGGTTTTAAAAAATCGATCCAGCCATATATAAAAGAGTCGCATAAAAAAGCATTGATTCTTGGCACCGGCGGAGCCTCGAAAGCTGTCGCATTTGTTTTAAATGAACTGGGCATCTCTTATAAATACGTTTCAAGAAACCCAACCGGTGATCAGATTGCCTATAAGGAATTAGACAGGAAAATCATTGGTTCGCATACTTTGCTTATTAATTGTACACCATTGGGTACTTTCCCAGATATTGAAGCCAAGCCAAACATTCCATACGAATTTCTAACTCCAGGCCATTTCCTTTTTGATCTTATCTACAACCCGGAAAAAACAGCATTTCTGATATCGGGAGAACACGAGGGCGCAACAATTTGCAATGGGTTAAAAATGCTGGAACTACAAGCTGAAAAAGCCTGGCAAATTTGGAATTCCTGATATTCCAAACCTGTGCCTGGAGAATAAATCCCCTCCTAGACCACCAAAGTTTTTAATTGATGCTTAAAACTAGTTTGATTACCTTTGCAGTTATAAATGATGTTAGTATCTTATGTTAAAAGTTCTAACAGACGCGTAGAAACATTAAATGAAATGTTGGAAAATAAAGATCATAAACTACAGGATACTGTAGAGGGAGAAGAAAATTCAGATTCTACTGAATCTGGTCAGGAATCAAAAAAAAGCACTGAGGTAACTGATGTAGATGATAAATCTCCGGAGGTACTTACAGCTAATACTTCGGAAACTCTTAAAGAGGATGTCCTTGAAGAAATAGATGAATCTAATGCAGAAGATGCCGAAGACAAGGATAATCATCAAAGGCATCATATCCCAATTCTCGATTATCATGCTATGTCTCTGGAAAATCTGGTTGGGGAATTACAAAGACTGGTCAAAAATGAGAAAGTACAGGCTATTAAAAAACATGTTGATGGAATCAAATACGAATTTGACTTAAAATTCGTTGATTTTTTAGAACATAAAAAAGAAGATTTCATAAGCAATGGCGGCAATGAAATTGACTTCAAATATAATTCTGTAACCAAACGGCAATTCAATGAAGTTTATTCTGAATACCGTGAGAAAAGAAATGCGTACTACA
This sequence comes from uncultured Flavobacteriaceae bacterium, assembly GCA_963793325.1. Lineage (GTDB taxonomy): Bacteria > Bacteroidota > Bacteroidia > Flavobacteriales > Flavobacteriaceae > Eudoraea. The sequence continues at coordinate 244,686 of CAWBZU010000002.1, read as the reverse complement.
AAAGTCTTGAGCAAAATCTACACGAAAATCTGACAAACAGATTAGAAATTATTGAAGAGCTCAAAGGTTTGGTAAATGTTGAAGAAGATATTAATACCACCTATAAAAACTTCAAAGACATTCAGGAAAGATGGCGTAATGCAGGTCCAATTCCAAGAACTAACTATAATGATGTATGGAGAACCTACCATCACCATATTGAGATTTTTTACGACTTCCTGCATCTTAACAGGGAATTAAGAGACCTCGATTTCAAGCATAATTTAGAGGAAAAAATAAAACTTGCTGAACGAGCCGAAGCCTTGGCAGAAGTAGAGGATCTAAATACAGCATTCAGGGAGCTGCAAACTCTTCATAAGGTTTGGAAGGAAGATATAGGCCCTGTTGATAAAGAACATCGTGAAGAAATTTGGGAGCGGTTTAGTAATGCTACCAAAATCATACACCAAAGAAGACAGGATTATTTTAAAGATCTTGACAAAGTGTATGAGCAAAACCTGGAAAAGAAAAAACAAATTATTGAAAAAATTATCGAAATTGGGTCTCATGTTGCGAATAATCATAAGAACCTGCAGCAACAAATAAAAGACATAGAAGAACAACGGGATGCTTTCTTTAAGGCCGGAAAAGTACCTCAAAATGTAAATGAAAAGACCTGGGCAGATTTTAAAGAAGCGGTTAGAGGTTTTAACAGAAATAAAAATGCTTATTATAAGAAGCTTAAAAAAGATCAACAGGATAATCTCGACAAAAAAAGAGCCCTGCTGAGCTTAGCGCAGTCCCTAAAAGATAGTGAAGACCTGGATAAGACAACCCCTGAAATGAAACGAATTCAGAGGGAGTGGAAAACAATCGGGCATGTCCCAAGAAAATATTCTGATAAGATATGGAATGATTTTAAAAATGCCTGCAATTCATATTTTGACAGGTTGCACTCCGTAAAGAATATTGCACATAAAGAAGAATCTGATAATTTTGAAAAGAAATCCGCCTGCCTTGAAAAACTGAAAGCATTTGAACTAAGCGGTGATAAAGATAAGGATCTGACCAAACTGAAAGCTTTTATTGCAGAATGGAAATCCTATGGCAGGGTTCCATATAATAAGAAGAATATAAATGTCAAGTTCAATACTATTCTGGATGCCATTTTTAAAAAACTTGATGTTAGCAGGCAAGAATCCGAGTTAATGAAATATGGGGACAAACTTAAAAAACTTGCAAACGCAGATAATGAGAGCGCCCTCAGTGATGAGCGAACATTTATTCGGCGAAAGATAAATGAAAGCTTAAGTGAAATTCGTCAATTAGAAAATAATTTACTTTTCTTTTCTGATACCTCAGGTGACAATCCTTTAGTTAAAGATGTTGTCCATAATATAGACCGTCAAAAAGAAACCTTGGCAACATGGAAAGCCAAGTTGAAAAACCTGAACATCCTGCAACACAACCTTAACAAAGAAGAAATTGAAGAAGCAGAGGAATCCGAAGGTTCGGAAGAGGAATAACTCTCTGCATTGAAAACTCCTTTAAACATTTCTCTCTAACGAAATAGTAAAAAATCAAGGAGGACAATTACACTTGGGTTATTTTAGGTAAATAACCTAAAGTTCTTTTATCCTTACATTTCGAAATTTGATCCTTCCAGTTTCTGCAGCCTGAAGCCCGATATAACCATCAGATAAATCGTCGTCGTAAATATCAATAGTAAGTTTACCATTAATCCAGGTGCGTATATGGTTATTTTCACAATTGATCTTATAGGTATTCCACATCCCTGCTGTTTCTACATTTATTAATGGTTTAGCCCGGGTAACAACAGATCCAGTTCTTGATTCCTGATCCGGGTGGTAGTCCCAAATATTCATCTCGTAACAATCCCGGTTAGAGATATTTTTGTCCTTGCATCTCACAAATATTCCCGAATTAACCCCCGCATCAGGATAAAATTCCAGTGTTAAAGTAAAATTGGCATACGTCTTATTCGTCATTACAAAACCGGATCCGCCCAATGAAGTTCCAATCAACTGATCTACATCAAATTTCCAGGAAGCCCTTCCTTCCTGAAACCATTTGTTTGAACCCTCAACAAAAATATCCTCCTCCGGACCCTTGTCCATTTTGCATCCACAGAATATTAGAAGTAACCCAACTAAGGCAAAACAAGTCGATGTTCTAATCATAATCAGATCTATATTTTCAAATATAATGATAAAAAATTGTGTTTAAAATACCAAACAAAAGACCCTGTCAATTAACGATGATCTGGTTTTAAGTCCAAATTCAATCGGTAAAATATGGATTCGAACCATTGACATAACTAAAATCTACTCTTATAAAAGCAAAACTATTTGACTAAATCAAACATTCTGGTATACTTAATAATCAAACTATGGTTCAAAGGGTCATTGTATTGCAAATTATGATTATAAACTATAAATAAACCGGTATTTGCCCTTTGAAGCCAGCCAAATCTAAAGTTAAATGCCCAAAGTTGATTAACTGTATTGTTTTGAACAAGTCCCTGAATAAAAATATTGGGCTTAAAAGTATAGGCCAATTGAGTTCGGAAGATATTCGCGGTAAAATCCCCGCCGGGAAGATCAAATTTGTTGTATTGATAAGACAGGTTTGCATTAAATTTTTCGCCGGCCCTAAATTGTACAGTGGCCGTATTAAGAGATCGAGTACCTCCAAAAGATCCTCCCAAAACTGATCTGACATTAACGGATACGGGTTTGGAGCCATTTGTAAAAAATACCAGTTGCCCTTCTGCATGCTTATAAGTTCCGGGATCTACTATTACACCTTCATAAATTTCAAACGGTTCAAGAAGCCCCTCCGTCGTTAAATTAATACCTGTATGAATTTCCATTCCATTTTTAAACGCCCAATGGTTATCTATATGTAAAAAACCGGTTTCCTGAAATCCATCAAAATTCCAATATCCATTGTACGAAACATGTGGTCTTAGTTCCAGAATTTTTGAGTTTTCATTTTTGGGTCTGAGATGATAAAGGACAAGGCCCTCCGGCTTTCTGAATGCGGAGCGCAACAGAAATCCAACCTCAGGATTAAATCCCTGACCAACTTCGGTATACGCTGCGCGCATTTCCCAATTATCCCAATTGTAATCTGCCTGCACTTTAAAGGCATTTTCATTGATGGTATCATAGGAACCCGAAGTTCGGGAGTAAAAGCCTGATAATCTTGCCTTTCTACCCAGGCCCAGCTTTCCGTCTATAGCATAAGTTTGATTAGAATCGTCATTAGCTTGCAATCCGGAACGATTCACAATAATGGCCCCTAAGGCAGTTCTTCCCTTAAATTCGTGGTTAACCCTAGCCACCGTAAAATTATTTTTTTCTATGCCTTCCTCCTGTACGTCATCTGTAAACATGGTCAGTAAACCTATATTGGTCCTGTTCAGTTTACCGGACAGCCTCGCTCCTCCAATAATTGGGACAATATTTCCATCGTCGCCAATCCCTATTCGCCGACTAAAAAATAAATCCACTTCCCCGGGGCTGCCAACCGAAAATAAACCGGCGTTTTCCAAAAAGAAAGGCCTTTTTTCAGGAAAAAACAAATTAAACCTGTCCAGGTTCACCTGTTGATCATCCACTTCCACCTGAGCAAAATCTGTGTTATAGGTCAGGTCAAGGGTAAGGCTTGGGGTAATACTGTATTTCACATCTCCTCCAATTTCCGGGTTAAATTCAGATTTTGGGTCAGGTACCGAATAGTCCTTGTCTACCCTGCCTAAAACATAAGGTATAATTTTAAGGTTGCCAGGGCTTCTAAGGTCAAGTCCTGTCAGGGTTCCGGCAAGTGATAGGCGATACAAAGTAAATCCTATTGGCATTGGTGCCCAATAAACAATCTCATTGGTTTTCCTAATATTCCTTCTAAAATTTATACCCCAGTCTTTTCCTGCCTGAAATCTTATGGTTCGCAACGGAATAGCAAATTCTGCACTCCATCCATATTCTTTAACCTGTGCTCTTACTGTGAAGGAAGCATCCCAATTCAGATTAAATCCTCCAATAGTACCGGATTGTTGTCTGTTGACATTCCTATTACCCTGCCCTTCATTATCTACCTGTGCGTCATATTCTATTCCCAGCGAGTTTGTCCCAAATACAAAACCATTCTGTCCATCTTTATAGGTGTCCATAATAAAAATAAAGGCATCGGTATCATCTAAATTAGCGTCTCTTCTGGGATCAGAAACCACCAACCTATCTGGTTGTGCATCATAACAAATTACAGAGAGATAAAAAGTTTCATCAGTATAAGCTATGCGAATTTCAGTATTTTCAGACGCGGGATTGCCAAAATTAGGTTGTACCTGAATAAGGTCTCCAAATGGGGTTATTTCTTTCCATATATCATCATCCATAACCTCACCATCTATTACCGGAGGAGTTTTTATGGGAATGGCCCTTGCTGTCGGACGATCTTGACTATCATAAGAAGATCCGGGAACCTGGCAATACAGGCCTGTTGAATTTATTAAAATACACAGGAAAATGAAAAAAAAAAATAGAACCCGCATGAGCTGGTGTTTAATCTAGGTGTATTAAAAATAGTACTATTTTAAGCAAATGAAAAGGTACTATCGCAATATTTATTTGTGGTTTACATTTTTTAAAAGAAATCCCCATATAAATCAACAAAACCTTATTCTGTATTACGTTTGTTCAGATAAAAATATTAAACACATAACAAGAAAGACCTCAACAATCCAACTTAAAATTCTATATTTAAGGATCAATTAAAACTATAATTATGAGTAAATACCGCCTTACCTTTTTTCCGTTTTTGTTTGCATTCCTGATTACCACGGGTACTATTGGGCAGTCCTCAAACTATACCGATGATGTTACTGCGGGTTTCTCAGAAATTCGCCTGGACAGATATGCCGATTTTTTGAATAAGGAAATTAATGAAGGTCGCCTTGCCGGGGCCGTATCCTATATTTATAGGAATGGTCAAATAGTGGACAAAGCAGCTTTCGGGTATAGTAGCTGGCAGGCTAAGAAACCTATGCGACAAGACAATATATTTCATATTATGTCTATGACCAAGCCCATAATTTCTACTGCTTTTCTGATGTTGTATGAAGAAGGGCATTTCTTCCTTACGGATCCGGTATCCAAATATTTACCTCAGTTTAAAGACATTAAAGTTTCCCTGGATGTAAATGAAGGGATCGATGGGGCCACCGAACCTGCTAAGTCGGAAATTACTATTCATCAATTGTTAACCCATACGGCAGGTTTTACACATGGTCTCCAGGGCACAAAATTAGATAATGAATTTGCACAGGCTATGTATCAAGAGCCTCAAACCTCTATTGAAAGCAGGGTGAATACACTTGCAAGTTTACCGCTAATTGGACAACCAGGTGAGCAATGGAACTATAGTGCCTCCCCGGATGTGTTATCCTTGTTAATTGAACATTTTTCCGGAATGACCACAGCGGAATTTCTTCAGATAAGGATTTTTGATCCTTTGGAAATGACAGATACCGGATACAATATTCCAACTACCAGTCAGGATAGGTGGGTTCCCGTTCACAACATAAACGAGGACGGGATATTGGTTAACTCAGAACAACAACTACCCGTTGAAGGGAACATGGTCTACGGGGGAACTCACGGTCTTTTTTCGACCGCTGATGATTATATGAAATTCTGTAAAATGATACTCAATGGAGGTAAGGGTAATGGCAAAAGATTTTTAAGTCCAAAGACCATAGAATTAATGACCATGAACCAGGTAGGTGATTTGTATGGCGGACAAGGATTTGGTCTTGGTTTTGGAATAATAACAGATGTCGCCAAAAATAAAGCTCTTGGTTCAAAAGGCACATATTATTGGGGCGGAGCTTATAGTACTTATTTTTTTATTGACCCGAAAGAAGATTTAATAGCCATCTTAATGACCCAGTTTCAGCCATTCAGCACATATTACAGGGGCAAATTTTCGCAATATATATATCAGGCTTTGGTAGATGAGAATTAATTGAGAATAATGTAATTTATGAAAAAGTTATTTCCCATATTAATATTTTTTTTACTGACTTCAATTTGTTTTTCGCAAGAAATCATAGCATTGCCCTTTGAACAAAATGGGCAAGTACAATGGATAGGTGGAGAAAAGGAATATTTTTCACAAATCTGGAAAACGCAGGTAGTGACTAATATTTCTACTCCAACAATGCAGGTATTTAAGCCCGATGCTGCCATATCTAATGGTACTTCTGTAATTATTGCGCCTGGAGGGGGGCTATTTGCCCTTAGTATTAACAGCGAAGGAAACGAAGTAGCTAAATGGTTAAACGAAAAAGGGATTACAGCTTTTGTTTTAAAATACAGACTGGTTCCCACAGGAGAGGACGGGGTTCAGGAAGCTATGCAAAGTGGAGAAAAAATCATTGAAAAGGTCGCTCCGGTAATGCCTCTGTCAATTGAGGATGGATTGTCGGCTGTTGCTTATGTCAGGAAAAATGCAGAATCCCTCGGTGTTGATCCTAAAAAAATTGGTTTCATGGGCTTTTCAGCAGGAGGTGCAGTGACTATGGGTGTAGGCTATAATTATTCCTCAGATAACAGAGCTGATTTCCTGGTACCTGTATACCCGTGGACTACTGCTATGCCTGTTCGCGAGTGTCCAGATGATGCACCACCAATGCTTATCATCTGTGCGACGGATGATCCTTTGGAATTAGCTGGTGGAAGTATTGAACTCTATTCTTCCTATTTAAAAGCCGGAAAGACAGTGGGCCTTCATATGTATGCTAAGGGAGGCCATGGTTTTGGAATGAAAAAACAAGGTTTACCATCAGACAATTGGATCTCCAGGTTTTACGACTGGTCCGTGGCGGAAGGAATAACAGTTCCGAAAGATCAGTAGAACTGGCTATAATTTGTGTAATTTTCATGGTAAATTATTGTGCCGGACCATTTGTCTGAAGAAAGAGCTTATTACTATATTTTAAATATTTTTGAACATTCCCCTATTTAAAAGTATCTTGCTTTCTTTTTTATAATATGCGGATTATCCCGATTATTTTCTTAATGCTCATTAGTCAGGCAGCTTTTTCTCAGGGCTCTTCCCATTTTCAGGAAGAAGTTCTGTCGATTAAGAATAAATACGATACGCTATTAGACAGTTCTAAAGAGACTATAGTGTTTACAGGTAGTTCGAGTATAAGAACCTGGAACAATCTACATGAACTTTTCCCTGATTACCAGATAGTTAATTCCGGATTCGGAGGCTCACAGACAATTGATTTATTATTTTATTTGAACGAATTAATATTACAATACGATCCGAAGAAAGTGTTTATTTATGAGGGGGATAATGATATAAATGATCATAAAAAACCAAAAGAAATTATTTCCGTTACCAAAGAAATAATTGCCAAAATAAAGAATTCGCATCCAGGTACCGGGATTGTTATAATTTCTGCTAAACCCAGTATAGCTCGCTGGCATTTAAAAGGAAAATACAAAAAATTAAATCGCAGATTTGAAAACTTGTGCAAAAACGAACAGGATTTGGATTATGTTAATATTTGGGACATTATGCTGGATGGAAGGAAATTGAGAAAAGATATTTTCATTGATGATGGCCTCCATATGAATTCAAAAGGATATGAGCTGTGGTACCAGGTAATTCGTAATTATGTACAATAAAAAAAATAATAATGATGAAATCAATTCTTTTAAAATCTTTTGTTTTACTATTTGGAATGTCCTCGTTTTTTGCATGTCAGGAGAATAAGATGAAAGAAATAAAATTTCCCTCAACAGACCTGAGTTCAGAAAATCTAATCCCCAAACCACTTAAAATAATTCCTACCCATAGTGCCTTTGGCTTAGATCAGAACACTTCAATTTATACGTCCCAAACAGAAAAGGGTTTTGAAGAGGTAGGGTCATTTCTTGCTGCTAAAATAAAATCGAAAACAAATTTGAGGCTTGCATTAAATGATGCAGATGGTGGAAGGGTTAATCGAATGATCTTCATAAATCAATCGGATAGCGATGAACTAGAAGGCCCAGAAGCCTATCAGCTATATATAACGAAGGATTCGATAATTCTGAATGCTAAAACGTCTGAAGGAGCATTTCGAGGAGTTCAGACCTTAAGACAACTAATCCCTGAATCGAGTAATGACACGCTGGCCGAAATGCCCATTTGGCCCATAGCGACTGGAAAAATTACAGATAACCCTAATTTTGAATACCGGGGTTCGATGTTAGATGTTGCAAGGCATTTCTTTAGCGTTGATGATGTAAAAAAATATATTGACCTCCTGGCGTACTACAAGATAAATGTCCTGCACCTTCACCTGTCTGATGATCAGGGATGGCGAATAGAAATTAAATCGTGGCCAAAACTAACAGAAATTGGCGGGAGTACAGAAGTAGGGGGAAAGAAGGGGGGTTCTTTACCCAGGAAGACTATAAAGACATAGTGGCCTATGCCACACAAAGATATATGATGATAATTCCAGAAATTGATATGCCGGGACATACCAATGCGGCTTCAGTCTCCTACCCTATTCTAAATGGAAATGGAAAAACACCAAAATTATATGAAGGAACTGCGGTGGGATTTAGCACTTTTGACACCCGAAAGGATACGGTTTATTCTTTTATTGATGATGTGGTACGTGAGATTTCTTCCATAACACCAGGTCCGTATTTCCATATTGGAGGTGATGAAAGCCATGTGACCAGGAAGGATGACTATATCTTCTTTGTCAATAAAGTTGAAAAGATTGTACAGAAATATGGAAAGCGAATGATTGGCTGGGATGAAATAGCGCAGGCAGATGTCGATAATTCATCCATTGCTCAATTCTGGGATAGCGAGGAAAATGCGAAGGAAGCCGTCAATAAAGGAATGAAGGTGATTATCTCACCTGCCAAAAAGGCGTATTTAGATATGCAATACGACACGCTTTCCAAATATGGGCTACACTGGGCGGCCTATATACCTGTTGATACGGCATATGTTTGGTCTCCAGATAGTTATGCTGGTATTCCCAAGGAGCATATTTTAGGGGTGGAAGCACCCTTATGGTCCGAAACTATAAGCAACATTGACGAATTGGAATATCTGGCATTTCCCAGGATTATTGGCTATTCTGAACTGAGCTGGAGTACCGAAGAAAACCGAAACTGGGAAAATTTTAAAGTACGACTGGCCAACCAGGCTCCATATTTGGACCGAATGAACGTAAAGTATTATCGGTCTGACATAATTGATTGGAAGGAAAGTAAGTTTACTTATAAAACCATTCAGAAAGACTAGTTTTTTAAAGCAAACTATTCTTCTTCGTCATTCTTATCGGTGTCTTGTGCAGGCGCAGTAAAATCTGTTATGCCGTTATCATGTAAGATATTATACCATTGTATAATTTTTTTAATATCACTTATATAGACTTTGTCTTCATCGTAATTAGGCAATACTTCAAAAAAATATTCCTCAAGACTTAATTTGTCACTTTTATGATTTACGGAAGTTTTAGCACCTTTTTCCCTCAGTTGTATTTTCTGAAACACCTCTTTTAAGGGAAGTTCTTCCTCTAAAGTATAAATGGCTATTTCAGATAGTACACTTACATTACTGCTCATTCCAACAGTGACTTTTTTATTATCCAGCAGGGATTGGGCTACCAGTCCTGTTCTGGTTTGGGTAAGTAATTTGTATAGTCCCGGCCTCCCTCCAATTGATAGTATTTTATCTAAACTCATAACTCTTTTTAAAATAATAAATATTACACTTTATAAGACTAATCTGCTGGTTTAGCGAACCTTTTTTAAGTCGGGAAAACGCATTTTATACTCCACTTCAATTTTACCTTTTGAGATATTAGCAAGTTTACCTTTCAACAACCTCTTCTTCAGGCTGGAGAGTTTATCCGTAAAAAGAATTCCTTCAATATGGTCGTATTCATGTTGAATTACCCTTGCTAATAATCCATTATATGTTTCTATATGCTCATTAAAATCCTCGTCCAAATAATGGATTTCAATGGTATCCTTTCGATTCACGTCCTCCCTGATATCAGGGATACTAAGACAGCCTTCATTAAAAGTCCAATTAGTCCCGGATTCCTCCTCAATTTTGGCATTAATGAATACTTTTTTAAAGTTCTTTAGAGTCGTTTGCTCTTCTGGAGTCAATTCTTCATCATCTGCAAATGGACCAGTATCTACTAAAAATAATCTAATTGGCAGCCCAATTTGTGGAGCTGCCAATCCTACGCCATTTGCGTTATACATGGTTTCCCACATATTTGCAATCAATTCCTTTAATTGGGGATAGTCTTTGGTTATAGATTTTCCGAGTTTTCTCAAAACAGGATCCCCGTATGCTAAAATAGATAATATCATTCTACTGTATTCTGTTTAAATATGACTGTAAAATAAGGGTTGCGCTTATTTCGTCTATCAATTCCTTTTTCTGCCGATGCTTTTTTTTCACCCCTGCCTCCAACATACTTTGAAAAGCAACTTTAGACGTAAATCGCTCATCCTGCCTGTCGATTTTAATTGATGGAAAAGACGTTTTTAATTTTTTTAAAAATCCCTGAATTAATTCTTCCGACTCAGATGGCGTATTGTCCATTTGTCTTGGCTCACCCACAACTATCCCGGAAATGTTTTCCGCCGAGGCATATTCCTTCAGATAATGTAAAAGATCTTTGGTATTAACCGTAGTTAAACCAGAAGCAATTAGCTGTAACTCATCTGTAACTGCTATCCCAGTGCGTTGTTTCCCAAAATCTAGCGCAATAATTCTAGCCAAATTATTTTTTTTGCAAAAATAACAGATAAATTGTTACACCTATAAAAATTAAAGATTTATTAATAGTTACCTATTATCTTTACGCAAATTATTCTTACATATGAATGTACTCCGCAATACAATTGAGCAAGCCTGGAAAAATAGAGAATTACTGAAAGAAGTCAAAACGCAGGATGCCATACGCGAAGTTATTGAATTAATTGATGATGGAAAACTGCGATGCGCAGAGCCAATGGATGGAGAATGGCAGATAAATGAATGGGTGAAAAAGGCAGTAGTCCTATATTTCCCAATTCAAAAAATGGAGAGCCTGAAAGCTGGAATTTTTGAATACCACGATAAGATCCCACTTAAAACTGATTATGCTAAAAAAGGAATTCGTGTAGTCCCAAATGCCGTAGCTAGATATGGTTCCTATATTTCTAAAGGGACAATCCTTATGCCTTGTTACGTAAATATTGGGGCCTATGTAGATGAAGGCACTATGGTTGATACCTGGGCTACTGTTGGAAGTTGTGCTCAAATTGGAAAGAGTGTTCATTTGAGCGGAGGGGTTGGCATTGGCGGGGTTTTAGAACCCTTACAGGCGGCTCCGGTAATAATTGAAGATAATGCCTTTATTGGTAGCAGATGTATTGTAGTGGAAGGTGTAAGAGTATGTCGGGAGGCAGTTTTGGGAGCGAATGTTGTACTAACCGCTTCTACGAAAATTATCGATGTTACAGGTGATAACCCTGTGGAAAGTAAAGGTATAATCCCGGCGAGATCTGTAGTAATACCGGGAAGTTATACCAAAAAATTTCCCGCAGGTGAGTTTCAGGTTCCCTGTGCCCTAATTATTGGTGTACGAAAAGAAAGTACAAACAAAAAAACTTCTTTAAATGATGCTCTTCGGGAGTATAATGTGGCAGTATAAACTTTGAAGAATTATTTTAATTTATACTATTTTCTCTTGTTTATAGTTATAACTTTGTTAATTGTTTAAGAATAGTAGTTAATTATCATCTTGAAATGAATAATTCCCAAGAGAAAATATCGGCATTAATTATTACTTATAATGAAATCGGATTTATAGAAAAATGTATCAAATCTATTGATTTTGCAGATGAAATAATTGTAGTCGATTCATTTAGTACAGATGGAACTTATGAATATTTGAGCGGTCTGGAAAATGTAAAGGTAATTCAACATCCATTTAACAACTTTACACTACAAAAATCATTTGCCCTAAAACAGGCCTCCAACGATTGGGTTCTTTTTGTAGATTCGGATGAGATTGTTACCGAAAATCTTAAATCAGAGATTTTAGAAACAATTAATTCCAGCCCCGAACATTCGGCTTATTGGTTTTACCGGAAGTTTATGTTCAAGAAAAAACCCTTACATTTCAGTGGCTGGCAAACAGATAAGAACTATCGCCTTTTTAGAAAAAGCAAAGCTAAATTTTCTGATGAAAAATTAGTGCATGAGACTTTAGATATAGAAGGGACTTCCGGAATTTTTAATGAGAAACTGATACATTATTGCTACAAGAATTACAAGGAATATAAAGATAAAATGATAAGTTATGGTCGCCTAAAAGCCAAAGAGTCTTTTTATAAAGAGAAGAGATTTAATTACGTTTTTATGATTGCTAAGCCAACTTGGAAATTTTTACATCGCTATTTCCTTCGATTAGGTATACTTGATGGCAAAAAAGGGATTATTATCTGCTATCTTGATGCACTTGGTGTTCTAGAGCGCTATCGGGAATTAAAGAGATTGGAGAAAAAGAATGAACTTTCTTATTATTTGGTTATGCCAGACTAAGTCTTTACGCTCCTATTTTCTTATAATTCATTGAGTTTTCCAGAAAGGCAAAATTATTACCCAGGCTAAATTTAGTACTTTTTTTTGCCGGTTCAATCTGTTCCATTTACTTGTTTAAACTCAAATCTACCTTGAAATTTCTTTAATTCAATAACAACATTTTTGCATTTTAATTACTTAGCAGATATCCTTGTTTTATTGAACTTAACACCCTTTTTATACGCGTTAGTTCTTCATTAATTTGGAAAGCATATTGGATATGCTCTCCAAAAAACTACATTTGTAATAATGGTAAAACTAAATAGTATTAAATGAGTGCGGTAAGTGTCATAATCAGTACTTACAACTGGCCTGAAATGTTGGAAAAAGTTCTCTGGGGATTCAATTGCCAGACTTACATGGATTTCGAGGTAATCATTGCCGACCATGGAAAGGGGGGCCATACCAAAGAATTGATTGATAAAATAAAGGCACAGGTATCCTTTGATATATCTCATATTTGGCTGAAGGAGGATGGTTTTCAGAAAAGTAAAATATTAAACAAGGCCATTTTATCATCCAATACGGAATACATAATTATGACAGAAGGTGACTGTATTCCCAGAGAGGATTTTGTACAGGTTCACTATATAAATAAGGAACCCGAAACGATTATTTCAGGAGTCCATTATTTGTTGACTTTAAATATCTCCAAGGTATTAACGCTAAAGGACATAAAAGAGCAAAATTGCTTTAAAATCAGCTGGCTTCAGGAGAATGGAATAAAAAAATCAGTAAAAAAAACCAGACATACACCAAGGGTATTTATTTCAAAGTTTATCAATCCTTTAACCCCCGCAAAGCCCAATTGGAACAGGCATAATTCTTCGGGATGGAAAAAGGACATTCTAAAAGTTATCAATTTTGAAGAGAGTGAGGAATTTGGAGGCGAAGACAGGGATCTCGAGGCACTTTTAGACAAATATGGGATTAAGTTCAAGCAACTTCGATACAGTGCTGTCTGCGTGCAATTAGATCATAAAAGCGTCTCTAAGACACTTGAAACCATTAAAAAAAATAAGGCAGGAGCGAAGTTTCTTGTTATTCAACAAAAAATGATAGGAGATGTATTGGCAAGTACATTAATTTGCCGTTCTTTAAAGAACTTATTCCCTGAATGTACTGTGCATTACGTCGCCAATGAAAATACCCTGGCGGTATTAAAAAACAATCCCTACATAGACCATGTTATCGTTTTCAAAAATGAGTTCAGTGAAAATAAAATAGCCTTTTATTTATTTTTGAGATCAATCCGAAAGCAATCTTATGATGTAGTTATTGATGCCTATGGGAAACTGGAAAGTAACCTGATTTCTATTTTTGCCCGAGCGCCACGCAAAATTGCACACTATAGGTGGTATACTTCCTGGATATATACAGATACGGTAATTGAAAGCCACATTGCTGATGGCAAGAATTCACTGGCTAATAAAATCAGATTGGAATTGCTTAATCCTATCGCATCCGAATTTGATAATTATTATATCTCCCCTGAATTATTCCTTAGCCAGGAAGAAATTGTTCTGGCCAAACACAAAGTCGGGGAATTAAAGAGAAAATCTGGGCAAAAACTGATCATGATAAGTATTTTAGGGAGTAGTCCTTTAAAAACTTACCCTTCAGAATATATGTCCATGGTTGTAGACCTAATTTGTTCAAACACCAACAGTATGGTCCTTTTTAATTATTTACCAAATCAGAAACAGGAGGCTATGGCAATTTATGAACGGTGCAATGACAGCTCAAAATCAAAAATAAATTTTGACTTTTACGCAAAAACTTTAAGGGAGTTTATTCTTGTACTTTCACAGTGTGATGCTTTAATTGGGAACGAAGGAGGTGCAGCCAATATGGCTAAAGCCCTGGAAATACCAACATTTTGTATTTTTAGTCCCTTTATTGTTAAGGAAGCATGGCATGATAGTTCATCTTTGTTGCATACCGGTATTCATTTAAATGACTATCGCCCGGAATTATTTGTAAATATGAACAAAAATAAAATCAAAAAAGTTATTCACTCCCTGTACGATTATTTTAAACCTATTCTTTTTGAAGAAGAATTAATTCTTTTTCTTAAAAAGTATTGTGGTAGAGTTATTGTAAACAATTTGATTAATGAGAAATACTAAATTTGAACTGGCCATAGTCATAATAAATTATAATTCTTCTGAGTTTACCCAAAAGTGTATCCAAAGTGTTTTGGAACATACAACAAAAACAATTTCCCATGAAATTATCATCGTAGACAACGCCTCCAAAAATGAAGATTATGAGGCATTGAAAAACTATATTTCTAAATTAAATAACACCAATGTAAGGCTTTACAGAAGCCGAATAAATACAGGATTTGGCGGAGGCAATATGTACGGCATTCAGTTTGCCAATGCCAATTATTATCTTTTTTTAAATAACGACACTTTACTTCTGGAAGATTCCATAAAAATATGTTTTGATTTTATGGAAAAAACATTGGATGCGGCTTTATGCGGACCTCAAATTATTAATGAACATCAAAAAAAAGAAGTCAGTTTTGATCATTTTACTTCCATTGGAAGGGAAATATTTGGTAAAAAAATGTTGGAATTTGCTTTTCCCGGAACTAAGCCTAACAGACGTAAACAGTACACATCACCATTATCAGTTGATTATGTAAATGGTAGTTTTATGTTTTTTAGGGCTAAGGACTTTGATACTATAGGAGGGTTTGATACCAATATTTTTCTGTATTTCGAAGAAAGTGATATTTGCTATAGACTAAAAAAGCAAAATAGAAAAACCTATTTTGTTCCTTCGGCATCTTATCTCCATTATCAAGGTAAAAGTGTTCAAAAAACTGACTGGGATATTCGAACAAAACTAGAACTTAAAACATCCATGTTTTATATTATCCGTAAGAATTACGGGTATGTTCACTATCAAATTTTAAGAGTATTTTTTATTATTCGCTATGGATTGGTTTCTATCGTAAAACCGAAATATTTCAAATTATTATATCATATTTTAATTGGACTTCCTTTGGGGAAGTCATTGAAGCATAAGCAAAGTATCTTGCCATTTGACCCAGGTTTATGATCAGGAATTAGGCATCAATTTTAATTCAACACAATGCTGAAAGAAGAAGTAGATAACGCAATAGCGATCCTGAAAAATGGAGGCCTTATAGTATATCCCACAGATACTGTCTGGGGCATTGGATGTGATGCAACCAATAAGGATGCCATAGAAAAAATTTATAAACTCAAAAAAAGGTCAGATAAAAAGACCATGATATGTCTGGTGGCCAATCAGTTTATGCTGGAACAATATGTCGAAAAAGTTCCTGAAACGGCATATGATATTATGGATCTGTCTGAAAGTCCGGTAACCATTATTTATGACAATCCAAAAGGTATAGCACAGAACCTTATCGCTGAAGACAATACCCTGGCCATACGAGTAGCCAGAGATCAGTTCTGCCAGCGACTAATTCAAAATTTTAAAAAACCCATAGTATCTACTTCTGCGAACATAGCAGGTGAACCCACGCCAGGAATTTTTTCAGAAATTAGTAATTTGATTTTAAAAGGTGTAGACTATGTGGTAAATTTGGAGCGCACTAATACAATTAAATCTCCTTCTTCTATAATAAAATTAGGTAATGATGGAACCGTAAAAGTAATCCGTAAGTAAAAAACAAGTATTCCTGGGGTCATTTAACACGGCCTATCACCTACCCGGTAAATCATTTCAGAAGTGATCTAAATTATGACTCTGACCAATTACAAAGAAAGCTTACAACATTCAATTTTCAATATTATTGCTGACTCTGCAAAAGAACTTTCCCTGGAAAGTTACGTGATAGGCGGATATGTAAGGGATCTAATTTTGGGAAATGACAAACCTAAGGACATAGATATTGTTGTCGTTGGTAGCGGAATAGAGCTGGCAAAAAAAGTTGCTTCAAATCTGCAAGGCAAACCCAAAGTTGCCATCTTTAAAAACTTTGGAACTGCCATGTTGAAACATAAAAATTTTGAAATAGAATTTGTTGGAGCCAGAACAGAAAGTTATATAAAAGATAGTAGAAAGCCTGTTGTTGAAGATGGAAGCCTACTGGAAGACCAGAAGAGACGTGATTTCACTATTAATACCATGGCCTTATCCCTTAATGAACGAGATTTTGGTTGCCTGCTTGATCCATTTGAAGGCGTCAAGGACCTGAAAAATAATCTGATTCGCACTCCATTGGACCCTTCAGTAACCTATTCTGACGATCCCTTGCGAATGATGAGAGCTGTGCGTTTTGCAACACAACTGGGATTTCAAATCGAGCTAAAATCACTTCAGGCTATTATAGAAAATAAAGAACGAATTAAAATAATATCCCAGGAACGGATTGTGGAGGAATTAAATAAAATTTTATCCTGCAATCAGCCTTCCATTGGACTGAAGTTGCTACATGACACAGAACTTTTACCCTATATACTTCCTGAATTGATTGCATTGGAAGGTATTGAAGAAATTGAGGGCCAAAGGCACAAAGACAATTTTTGGCACACACTTGAAGTAGTTGATAATATTGCTAAAAATACTGATAATTTATGGCTGCGTTGGGCCGCACTTTTGCACGATATTGGCAAAGCTCCAACTAAAAGGTTTGATAAAAAAATAGGTTGGACTTTTCACGCACATGAGTTTGTGGGATCCAAAATGGTCTATAAATTGTTTAGGAGATTACATATGCCACTAAATGACAAAATGAAGTTTGTCCAGAAAATGGTACGTATGAGTTCAAGACCCATAATTCTTTCGCAAGATCATGTAACCGATGCCGCGGTTAGAAGATTAGTCTTCGATGCAGGTGAGGATGTAGATGACCTCATGACCCTGTGTGAAGCTG
The DNA here is from genome assembly GCA_963793325.1 of uncultured Flavobacteriaceae bacterium. Lineage (GTDB taxonomy): Bacteria > Bacteroidota > Bacteroidia > Flavobacteriales > Flavobacteriaceae > Eudoraea. Next base: position 227,129 of record CAWBZU010000002.1, on the reverse strand, counting down.
ATATTACCACAAAGAATCCGAATAAGCAGAAAAAGTACAAAAACAATTTTAAGATTGTAAGACAAAAAATCTCTGAGGTAGAAGAGCGGGATCATTTAAGAAATTTTCAACCGCCTGTAAGCGGCGAAGAAATTATGAAAACCTTTAATCTTAAACCCTCCAAAGAAATAGGTATTATCAAGGATGCCATAAAAGAAGCAATTCTGGAAGGCGAGATTCCTAATGAATTTGAGCCGGCTTACGATTTTATGCTCAAAAAAGCTAAAGAATTAGGGCTTCATAACAAGTAATTCGGACTAATATTGAAGAAGTTGTTTGATGCACAATTGAAAGCTGAATTGATAAACATTTAGCATTGAAAATTCATTGCTAAAATTTTCTATCAAACAAAAAATGCAGGTTTTTTGAAGAAAAGAAATATGATTTTAAATAGTATATCAGGTTTTTATGCAAAGAAAATTTAGAAAAATTGCCAAAATTTCTCTGGTATTGGTGTATTTGGTCATCGCAGCAGGAGCCGTAGTCCGCATGACTGGGAGCGGAATGGGCTGTCCGGATTGGCCAAAATGCTTTGGTTATTACATACCCCCAACAGATATTTCTCAGTTACAATGGCAACCAGAGATTGCATATAAGGCCGGACAGGTAATTATCCGGGAAGAAGCTCTTTGGGTTGCCAAAACCAATTTCACAACAGGGCAGTCCTACGATAACTTTAATTGGGTGCCTTATAAAAAACATGACTACGCAATATTTAATCCCTTTCATACCTGGGTAGAATTTATTAATCGCCTTTTTGGTGCCCTCGCAGGATTGGCAACACTTCTGTTGGCCGTGGTATCGCTGTCATTTTGGCGAAATCAAAAAGTTATCACCGTTATTTCCTGGGCTGTTTTAATTGGAATGGGCTTTCAGGCCTGGTTGGGGGCAACAGTTGTCTATTCCGTTCTTGAACCTGTAAAAATAACGCTTCATATGGTTATGGCCCTGTTGATTGTCGCATTATTAGTATATCTCATTTATGGTACAGATCCTCGTTCGCTAAATGGAAAATATGATAAAAAAGTAACATTATATTTATGGATAGCACTTAGCCTTACCCTAATTCAAATCATATTGGGAACCCAGGTAAGGCAGTTCGTAGACCATCAGATAGGTTTGTTTGGTGAAAATGCAAAGGAAATGTGGCTGATGAATCCATCGTTACAATTTTACATCCATCGCTCATTTTCAATATTGGTTATATTACTTAACCTGTTCATAGCGTATGCTATATCTCAAAAAAAATTGGAGTATTCGAAAATCAATTGGGTACTAACAATACTTTTTATGGAGGCGATTACGGGTATGGCAATGTATTATTTTAACTTTCCGTATACAAGTCAACCTCTTCATTTGGTTTTGGCCTCTTTTCTGTTTGGCATACAATTCTATTTGGTTTTGGAAGCCACAAAAGGAGTAATTAGTCGTAAAACTTTGTAACTTTGCCCCTACCTATAAATTGAAATTAATGATTTATAAAATCAGGATAATCCTGGATACCCAAGAAGACATCTTTAGAGATCTGGAAATAGAAGATCAATCTACATTGGAAGATTTTCATAATTCGATAACACAAGCCTTCGGTTTTTTAGGTAATGAAGCAGCCTCTTTTTATACTTGTGATGATGAGTGGAACCAGGATGAAGAAATACCCCTTTTTGACACTAGTGAAAATGGTACAAACGTTCGCCTGATGAACGAGATATTATTGGAAGACATACTAACTGAAAAAACTCCCAGGTTAATATATGTATATGACTTTTTAAATATGTGGACATTTTTCGTTGAATTAGCTGACGTTGTAGAAAAAGAAGATGGCAGGCCCTATCCCAATATTCTTTTCAGTTTTGGTGAATTACCAGACTCTCCTCCGGAAAAGAAATTTGAATCGGAGCCCTCCTTTGATTTTGATGAACCTCTTGAAAACTATGACGATATGGATTTTGATGAAAACTGGAATTGAAATAGCTTTCCTGGATTCAAAATACATTTAAAGCAGATTTGCTGTCCCACAACTTTGTATCCACCTCCCTAAGTACTACTTTAAACAAAAGACTAACCCTAATTATTATTATGATCAACCTTTATGCTACCCAAATTGAAAGCGTCTCACTTCACCGTATTGGAAATAAAAGCAAAGCCGAACCTTTGTTTCTCTCCAAAGAACCTTTTATTCCGGATGATGAAACCAATGGATTATTAAAGGAATTCTTTTTAAAACCTTTTCGGGACAAAGAAGAAAATTATTATCGTTTTTCACATGAGATTGATACTGAATTCAACGAGGTTAATGTACTTGTCACTGAATTTTTTGAGAAACCCGCACTAGCTCACGAGATATCTCTAAAACTGACCAGGCATTTATATGATCAGTCCAACCATCCGCATATTAAAAGTGGTGAAGTATATATTACTCATCTGACAGACATACTTCTGGACAACGAAAAAACGGATGCGATCGGAATTTTTAAAAGCGAGATAAAACAGGATTTTCTGCAATTCTCAGAAAATGGCAACAATATGGATTTACTTGTTCAACAAGGAATCAATTTAAATAAGCTTGATAAAGGCTGCATTATATTTAATGCCAATAAATCAGACGGGTACAAAATATTATCAGTAGACAGCAATAGATACGATACCAAATATTGGCTGGAACATTTCCTTGGGGTAGATGCCTTGGCAGATAATAATTTTTACACCAAAAACTACCTGAAATTTTGTCAGAATTTTGCAAAAGATGTAGTGCTGCCTGCTGAAGATAAAAAACAGGAGGTAATGTTCATGAACAGGGCGGTAAACCATTTTGCGAAAAATGATGCTTTTGAAGAAACTAACTTTCTGAATGATGTAATAGAGAATCCGGATCTGATTCCTGAATTTAAACACTACAAAACAGAGAAAGGTCCAAAATACAGTATAGAGGATATTTCCAGTTTTGATATTGCCAATAACGCTGTGTCTGATACTCGTAAAAAAATAAAAAACATTATTCAACTGGATACCAATATTCAGATCAAATTGGATTTTATAAATCCTGAATCAGCAGAAAAATACATAGAAAAGGGATGGGATGAGGAACGGAAAATGTACTACTACCTGGTATATTTTAATAAGGAACAGAAAACATAATTTTTTATGGTATTTTGATTTTCTTCTCAATTATTTGCTTCATACTCACATCCTGGTAATTGCGCTTTACAAAATCGAGTGCAAGATCCAATAGTTGTCCCATAGTTTTGCATTTCTTAAAGTTAACATCTAATGTAAGATCATAAATCTGCTTTTTTAAAGATTCAATGTTTTCCGGAAGTGATATGTTATCCGATTTACAAATATTTACCAATCTGTTAATTCGGTCTCCGGAACTGATAATCCTTTTGGCCACAATGGAGCGTTCTTCAATTTTATATTGATCTACAGAACCCTGTTGCAATTTGTTCTGAACCATTTGAACCATAACATAGTTCTCCTTAAAAAACTGGGGGCGGTAAACCTTAAGTTTACCTTCAAAGCTCTGCTGGTCAAAATCAATGGCCCTTATCTTATAAACCACATGATCAAAGTCATGCATGGGAACAATTACATAGTTATAAGATCGCATATCTCCCAGAAGCCTTATCATGCAACGTTCATTAAATTTTACGAATTCTTTTGCCAGTTGCGCTTTTTCAGATTCCGTGCACTTTGGTAACATATCTTTAATAAATACATCTCCTGGAATTCCGGCAATATGCTCTTCTATAAGGGTATCCTGGTGTACCAGAAAGTTTAGATTATATGGGGATAACATATGCTCCAATTCCAAACCGTAAATACGGGAAGCATCTGTTTTTTTTACATAGAAATACAAAAAGTTGTCATTGAGGATGTTTCTGATCTTAATACGAAAGGGCTTAGAATTCCCGAAAGTGCAATAATCAACCGCATCAATATTCAAGTATTGGAAGATCCTGTCACTGCCGTCGGAATGTAAAACAGAGTATACCTGTTTAAGGCTATGGTCAATCTCAATCCTTTCAGAATCAGAATAATAAACCCTAACCCATAACGTATCTTCCCCATTATCATCATAAACTACAACCGAACCCGCAAAACGCAATAGGTCCTCATAAAAAATTGGTATTTCAATTTTTCTATTATACCGGTCCAAATAAGCATCCAATTTTGGGCTCACTGGATAGGCTGGTTTTTTCCTCGACATTAATCGCTCGCCGGACATATATTTAATTTTAATTTTGTAGCTTCTGTAACAAAATAACGATTTCTTCGTCAAGTATACTAGATACAACTAAAAAACTCCGCTTAAATTGGAAACTATTCTAACTGTAACCAATCTTACAAAGAAATTCGGATACCTTACTGCTGTTAAAGATTTGTCATTTTCTATTGAAAAAGGAAACGTTTATGGCATATTGGGACCCAACGGCAGTGGAAAATCCACGACACTCGGAATTATTCTAAATGTAGTTAACGCTACAAGCGGTAGTTTTTCCTGGTTTGACGGAAATACCTCAACTCATGAAGCTTTAAAAAAGGTAGGTGCCATAATAGAGCGACCCAACTTTTACCCCTACATGACGGCCCTCCAGAATTTGAAATTGGTGTGTAAAATTAAGGAGGTTTCCGAACAACGAATTGAAGACAAATTGAAACTAGTAGGATTATGGGAAAGGAAGGACAGTAAATTCAGCACTTACTCCCTTGGAATGAAACAGCGGCTTGCCATTGCCTCTGCTTTGTTAAATAATCCTGAGATTCTCATTTTAGATGAACCTACCAATGGTTTAGACCCTCAGGGAATTCATCAGATCCGTGAAATCATTAAAAAAATTGCTTCACAAGGCACAACAATTCTTTTAGCATCCCATTTATTGGATGAGGTAGAAAAAGTGTGTAGTCATGTAGTCATTCTAAGAAAGGGTGAAAAACTGTATTCCGGAAGTGTTGATGGCATGTTAGCAAGTGTTGGGTTTTTTGAATTGAAGACTGACCATAACGAGGTATTGCTGAAATTTCTGGAGAGCCATCCAAATTTTGATGAAATCAAAGCGGAGAACGGGCTTATTACGGCATTTCTTAACAAGGAGATGAATGCCGGTGAATTGAACAAGGACCTGTTTAAACACGGTATTGTCCTCTCTCATTTGGTAAAGCGAAGAGAAAGTCTGGAGGAACAATTCCTGACACTTACTGAAAATCAATCGATTTAAATCTCCAAACAAAATAAGAATGAAAAGGTTATTGCAGATAGAATTTATAAAGCTTTGGAATAATAAGGCCAGCAGGGCGCTTATCTTATCTTATTTTGTTCTTCTTACCTCAATAGCGTTAGTCGCAGCCATAAAATTTGACATAGGACCTGTGAAATTTCATTTGGCAGAACAGGGCATATTTAATTTTCCTTATATCTGGCATTTCAACACATTTGTAACCGCCTTTTTTAAACTTTTCCTGGCTATAGTTATCGTCTCCATGATGGCTAATGAATACAGTAACAAAACAATAAAACAAAACCTAATTGATGGTCTTTCAAAAAAAGAATTCATTCTTTCTAAATTCCTGACGGTCATTTCCTTTGCCCTTATTTCAACAGTATTTGTTTTTGTGGTTTCAATGATTCTTGGTCTAATTTATTCAGATTATAATGAATTATCCATCATTTTTTCAGACATGGAATTCTTGCTGGCATTTTTTGTAAAACTCATTGGTTTCTTTACATTCTGTTTATTTCTGGGAATTCTGGTAAAACGTTCAGCATTTGCACTGGGTTTTTTAATTCTATGGCAGGTTTTCGAAGGATTTGTCAGAGGCATGCTCAGATGGCAGTTATTTGATGGAGAAACTACAGATGCCATAATGGGCTTTTTCCCTTTAAATTCCATGTGGAACCTTATAAATGAACCATTTTCAAGATTGAGCGCTGTTCAAACAGTTGCTGATCAAATTGGTGAAGATTTTACACTGGATTACCACGTTCAGTTTTATGAGGTATTTATTGTCTTAGTTTGGACTGCTATTTTTGTCTATTTATCCTATACTTTACTAAAAAAGAGAGATTTGTAGTATCTTGTGGTGTTTGGAAGAACACTATGAAAAAGATAGGGACATTATTGCTCTTTCTGATTCTTTGCCCCGTTTTCGTCTCAGGCCAGGGCGAAGCATCCAATTGGTATTTTGGAAAGGAAGCCGGATTAAGATTTAATAATGATGGAAGCGTTACAGCACTAAAAAAAGGTAAGCTCAATACTTTTGAAGGTTGTGCCGCGATTTCTGATTCTTTTGGCAATCTACTTTTCTATACCGATGGTATTACCGTTTACGACCGGACCAATGAAATAATGCAAAATGGCGAGGGACTTTATGGCGACTCATCCAGTACCCAGTCTGCGCTGATCATTCCCAGTCCTCAAAACCCAAATCAATACTATATTTTTACTGTCGATACTGCTATATCTGATATAGATCCTGATTTAGGGTTAGGTTATTCTGTAATAGATATTTCTCAGAACAATGGCAATGGAGCCGTAATTCAGAAAAATATTAAATTATTAAAAGACAGTTCGGAAAAAATATCTGCAGTACTTAAAGATTGTATAGATAATTCGGTATGGGTACTAACTTTTGCGTCAATTGATGGACAATCGGATATTCTAAATACTTTTTATGCCTACGAAATTGATAGTACGGGATTAGCAGACACTCCTATAAAAACGACTTTCGAAAATTTATTTATAGATGATCCCAGAGGCTATTTAAAATTTTCTGCAGATGGCACTAAAGTAGTTAGTGCAAATGTTAGAGGTGGTCTCTTTGTTTATGATTTTGATGTGACCAGCGGCGTACTTTCAAATCAGCAAGAAATAAAAATTGGTACGTCAGATCAATATCCTTATGGCGTTGAATTTTCACCTAATGGGAATTATCTGTATGTACACACTTCCAATAATATACCGGATGTTTACGGGCATTCTTCCTACCTTCTGCAGTATGACCTAACTGCGCTTGATATCTCACCTTCGGAAGTCATTTTGGACTCAAGGGCAATTTTTCGAGGGGCACTTCAGATGGGAAATAATGGAAAGATATACCGAACAATTGCTGAGAATTATAATCAAGGCACACCATATTTAGGAGTAATTAATAGTCCTGATGAAAAAGGAGTTGCCGCTGATTATGAGCACAATGCTGTGCTTTTAGAAGGAAACGCTACACAGGGATTACCCCCTTTTATTCAGTCATTTTTTGGGAAAACACAATTAGTTATAAACAATAATGGAACCAGGAGCAGTACACTTACAAAATGTACAGGGGAATCCTTTAGGCTGGAAGCGGAAGAAATCCCGGGTGCAACCTATTCCTGGTTAAAAAATGGAACGCCAATTGCAGTCCCTACCAATTATTATCTTGAAATTTTAAATGCAGATGACGACGATTCAGGTCGTTACAGTGTGGATATAACACTACCCAATCCCGCTGATTGCCCTATTCTCGGTGAAGCTCTTATAAAAATCCTTCCTGTTCCTGAACCTTTGCTCACTTTAACTCAATGTGATCTTGATTTCACTAATTCTAAAGATGGTATAACAACTGTTAACCTGGAAGAGATTAATGACGACCCTGATATTTCCTATTATTTCTATGAAAGCGTTTACAACAGGGATAATGACATCACCATTCTCAATACTACAGCGTATCAAAACACTTCCGCGTTTAATCAAACCCTGTATTATAAAGCAATTAATATTCTTGGATGTTCCTATACAGGGGAAATTAATCTCGAAATATTTCCAGTGACGATACAGGCCAGTCCTTATGGCCCCTTTTACAGTTGCGACGAAATTTCGGGTGACGAAATTTTGTTGAGCAGTTTTGACATGGAAGTTATTGCCGAAAACTATGCAAATGAAGAAATTAGATTTTATGAAACACTTGAGGATGTTTCTTTAGAACAAAATGAACTCATCGATCTATATATTTCCGAAACGAGAACTATCTATGGCCGAAAGGAAAGTTCAGGACAGTGCCTTGGAGTAGATGCCATTGAATTGATAGTAACCGAGTCCCCCAAACTTAAATTGCAAGAGAGTTATATTATATGCGAAGGAAAGGTCCTTTTTATCAATGGGCCGGAAGGTTTTAGTTCTTACAGATGGTCAAAACAAAAAAACAACAAGGAAGAACTCATCTCGGAAAGAGCAGTGGTCGATATAACGGAAGCTGGCGATTATATCCTGGAAACAACTTTTGTTTATAACATAAGTGGGGAAGAAGTAACTTGTGAAAATAGCGCAAAATTTACCGTTATTCCTTCGGGAAAACCCATAATTCAGAATATCAACATTACAGATTTTTCGATGAATAATTCCGTGGAGGTAGAAGTAACAGGTGATGGCCTTTACGAATATTCTCTTGACGGGATTACTTTTCAAACTGAGAATATTTTTAAGAATTTAGAGCCAGGGTTTTTAACCCTGACTATTAGGGACACCAATGGTTGTGGGGAGTTAGAAGAAGAGATATCTGTTATGGGTTATCCCAAATTTTTCACTCCCAATGGGGACGGAATTAATGATTATTGGCAAATTACCGGAATAAATGATAAGTTTCAACCCGATGCTTTGATTGCTATTTTTGATCGTTATGGAAATTTCGTTGCACAAATTAATGCCGAAGAGCAGGGATGGAACGGTACATCCAGTTCCAGCATGCTACCTGCCTCTGATTATTGGTTTAAGTTAAAATTGGAAGATGGCAGAGAAATTAAAGGCCATTTTACCTTAAAAAGGTAGTTAAGAAGAAAAAAATAACCTGTTTTATAATATACGTGATTAATTGTTAAATGAGTGTAGTCAAGAATAACATAGTTCTTTTTATATTTCTGTGTCTGTCATTTAATTCATGGGCACAGGTATGTAATTCTCCTGTATTGACATTTCCTCTTAACGGATCCAATGATGTTCCCGTAAATTCTACCATTACCTGGAATGCCGTAGTGGGGGTTCCGGGCTATATCATTTCAATAGGTACCACTCCGGGAGGTGTGGATATAGTTGACAACACCAATGTGGGAAGTTCCCTTTCTTACACACCTCCTCTGGGATTACCGGAGAACACACAACTATATGTCACGATTACACTCTTCTTTTTTAGCGGTGGAAACCCTGATGTGGTTTGTCCAGGCGTAACTTTTCGCACTGAAGATGTGACCGGTCCGCCTGCCTGTACGATGATGTCAAATCCTGTTGATGGAGCCACAAACATTAATATTGCCACTAACATTTCATGGAATTATTCGCCTACGGCTACAGGGTATCGAATCTCCATGAGTACAGTCCCTGGAGCAGGTAATATTGTAAATAATCTGAATGTATTAAATGTCCTGACCTATAATCCGATTTTAGACCTGCCACCAAGCACTCAGATATTTGTTGAAGTGACGCCCTACAATGAAAATGGTAATCTTTCACCTTGTCCGGAGCAGAGTTTTACAACTGGCGCAGTGGCAACGTTGCCGGGATGCGCAACACTTATTAATCCTTTAAATGGTGCAATAAATGTTCCATTAACCCCTTTTATAGAATGGACTGCCGTGGTGGGGGCTGCCGGATACAGGGTGACAATAGGAAGCTCTCCCTTTTCAGCAGAAGTGCTGGACAATGTAACTTTCGCAACCAACTCCACATTTGTTCTCGACTTTGAACCCAACCGCACGTTTTTCGTAACCATTATCCCTTTTAATGCAGCCGGCAATGCTATTGGTTGTACGCAGGAATCCTTTTCCACCATACTTGGATGCGGTCCCTATTTTGATTCGGTAACGGGTGAGCTTGTTATTATAAATCCGGAAATTTCCTTTCCCGACACGATTTCTTTTTGCCAGAATGAAGCTCCATTTGTAGTATCATCAACAGATATTGCCGAGGGATTCAGGTGGTTTCAAATAGATCCATCCGGGAATGAAACCTTAATCTCAGATTCGGCAGTAGTATCCCTTAGGGAGGTAGGAGCATACCGCTATGAAGCCTATAATACCGTAGCACAATCCAATGGCACTGTGGAATGCCCTTCATCCCAAGTTTTTAATGTGGTTGCATCGGAAATGGCATCTATCAATTCCGTATTAACTACGGAACAGGCTTCGGGTTTTAGAATTACGGTAGCAGTAAGTGGAATTGGCAATTACGAATTTTCATTAAATGATATAAACGGACCATACCAGGACAGTAATATTTTTAATAATATTCCTGCAGGTTCATACACTGTATTCGTCAGGGATAAAAACGGGTGTGGAATTGCACAGGAAAACATTAAACAGGATGTAACACTGGAAGGATTTCCCAAATTTTTTACACCAAATGGTGACGGAGTAAATGACTTCTGGCAGTTTATCCCAACCCCTTTAACCGGTGAAATAAAAATTGATGTCATACATATTTTTGATAGATATGGAAATTTTTTAGCCCAAATAGAACCCAGTTCCCATGGCTGGGACGGCAATTTTAATGGAAGACCACTTCCTTCAAATGATTATTGGTTTCGCGCAATTTCTGACAGCAGCAGCCAAATTCAAGGACATTTTGCATTAAAAAGATAATAATTATGAAAAATGTTCCTCTTGACAGCTTTAGACAATTGAAAACAATACTTCCTGGTATTCTATTTCTAATTCAGTCGGCCATGGCCATGGCACAGGAATGCCCAAGAATTACCAGCCCCGCAAACGGCTCTTTGGAAGTACCTGTAAATTCCACTATAACATGGCCCCCTGTTCCGGGTATAATTGGCTATTTAATATCACTGGGAACCTCCCCTGGGGGCGGGGATATTCTGAATAGGCGTTCGGCAGGTCTGACTAATAGCTATACACCGGAAGTGGGCCTCCCTGAAAATACTACAATTTATGTAACTATAAGTTTGTTTTTATTTAATGGAGAACTAACAATTTGCCCAAGCGAGGAATTTACAACGGAAGATGTAATCACGCCCCCTTTATGTACCTCATTAATTATGCCTTCAAATAATGAAGGAAATGTATCTGTCAAAACAGAAATCCAGTGGGCCTATGCACCCACGGCCACAGGCTATAGATTATCTATAGGCACCTCTGCCGGAGCAGCAGATTTAGTGGATAATTTAAATGTAGGGAACGTATTGACCTACAATCCCCAGGGTGATTTTCCTCAGGATAGTCCTGTTTATGTCACAATTACCCCTTATAATGAAAATGGTGATGCCGGCTCTTGTGCCGAAGAAAGCTTTACGACCGGCAATGCGGTTATTGATTGCAATGCATATTTCGATCCGGTAAGTGGTGAAATTGTCCCAAGAAGGCCTGAGTCAAATTTACCAAGTCAGATTGGCCTCTGCAAAAATGAAATCCCAACCCTAATTAGCAGCGATGATGAAGCAGATGGTTTTAGGTGGTTTAAAATTAATGAGGACGGCACCGAGTCTTTACTTTCCTCTACTTCAGAGGTCTTATTATATGAAATAGGACCTCATCGCTACGAGGCTTATAATTTCGTTGAACAGGGTGGGGAAACATTTGAGTGCAGTATATCAAAAGATTTCAATGTTGTATTGTCAGAAATAGCTCAGATTATTTCAGTTAGCACTTCTCAGGAAGCGGATGGCCGGGAAATTCAAATAGAGGTGAGCGGAATTGGTGATTATGAGTATGCCATGGACAATATTGAGGGGCCCTATCAGAATAGCGGTACTTTTTACAGAGTTGATGAGGGTCCACATACTGTTTATGTCAATGACAGAAATGGTTGCGGAATTGCCCAACGTATTATTGAAAGGGAATTGACCCCAGACGATTTTCCTAAGTTTTTCACTCCCAACGGGGATGGTATAAACGATTTCTGGCAATATATAGCCCCAAGTGATAGTAATGAAATACAGTTGACGTACATTCAGGTTTTTGACAGGTATGGTGTATTATTAACCCAGATTGAACCAAATTCCAAAGGGTGGGATGGCACATATAACGGGCAGCCATTACCATCTTCCAGTTATTGGTATAAAGCCAGAGATAACTTAAATAATGAAATCCAGGGATATTTTGCTTTAAAAAGGTAAATTATAAATATCATATATACCGCTAAAATAATAATACCCCTTTTGTAACTTTGCTAAATGAAATTTAAGGTAGTATCGGAATTTGAACCAACTGGAGACCAGCCTGAAGCCATTAAGCAATTAAAAGAAGGTATAGAAACCGGAGAACGCTATCAGACCTTATTGGGCGTTACCGGATCAGGCAAAACGTTTACCGTGGCCAAAGTCATTGAAAAAGTACAACGACCAACACTGGTTCTCGCCCATAATAAAACATTAGCAGCCCAACTTTATTCGGAATTCAAACAGTTTTTTCCTGAAAATGCGGTGGAATATTTTGTTTCCTATTACGATTATTATCAGCCCGAAGCTTATATCCCCACCTCGGGATTATATATAGAAAAAGATCTTTCGATTAATGAGGACATAGAAAAACTGCGCCTTAGCGCTACTTCGTCTCTTTTATCCGGAAGAAGAGATGTAATTGTAGTGGCATCGGTTTCCTGTTTGTATGGTATCGGAAATCCTGTAGAATTTCAAAAAAATGTAATCTCTATTCAAAAAGATCAGATTATTTCACGTACCAAATTTCTTCATCAGCTTGTACAAAGTCTTTATTCAAGGACAACAGCAGATTTCAGAAATGGAAATTTCAGAGTGAAAGGGGATGTCGTGGATGTATTTCCAAGTTATGCAGATCACGCCTACAGAATCCATTTCTTTGGGGATGAGATAGAAGAAATTGAAGCTTTTGATCCTTATAAAAATAAGAAGCTGGAAAGCTATGAAAACCTAAATATATACCCGGCAAATATGTTTGTAACCTCGCCGGATGTCCTTCAGGGTGCCATTTATCAGATTCAGGAAGATCTTGTAAATCAGGTGGAATATTTTAGAAGCGTAACTAAACCACTTGAAGCCAAACGCCTGGAAGAACGTACAAATTTTGATTTGGAAATGATCCGTGAATTAGGGTACTGCTCAGGTATTGAAAACTATTCAAGGTATCTGGATGGTCGTGAACCCGGCACAAGACCTTTTTGTCTATTGGACTACTTTCCGAATGATTACTTAATGGTTGTTGATGAAAGTCATGTTACCATACCCCAGGTACATGCCATGTATGGAGGTGACAGGTCGCGAAAAGAAAATCTTGTGGAGTATGGCTTTCGATTACCGGCTGCCATGGATAACCGTCCACTAAAGTTTGAAGAATTTGAAGCACTTCAGAACCAGGTAATCTATGTGAGTGCTACCCCGGCAGACTATGAATTACAGAATAGTCAGGGTGTTTTCGTAGAGCAGGTTATTCGTCCTACAGGTCTTTTGGATCCTGAAATAGATATTCGTCCAAGTTTAAACCAAATTGACGATCTGGTAGAAGAAATACAACAGCGGGTGGAATTGGATGAACGCACGCTTGTGACAACCCTTACAAAAAGGATGGCCGAAGAGCTCGCTAAATATCTTACAAGAATTAATGTCCGATGCAGATATATTCACAGCGATGTGGACACTTTGGAAAGGGTTGAAATAATGCAGGATTTGCGCAAAGGAGTGTTTGATGTCCTTATTGGTGTTAATTTGTTAAGAGAAGGTCTTGATTTGCCTGAAGTATCCCTTGTGGCCATCCTGGATGCGGACAAAGAAGGATTCCTGAGAAGTAACCGTTCATTAACCCAAACCGTTGGAAGAGCGGCCCGACATCTAAATGGCAAAGCAATTATGTACGCCGACCGGATTACTGCAAGCATGCAAAAAACCATTGATGAAACCAACTACAGAAGGGAAAAACAAACGGAATACAATACGGTAAATAATATCATCCCTAAAGCTCTTAATAAAAGTCTGGACAATGCACTGGCCAAAAATTCTGTTTCTACCTACTATTTTGAAAAAGAAGAAATTAGAGCGGCAGAACCAGACTTACAGTATCTTACAAAAGAGCAAAGGGAAAAGTTGATCCGAGACAAAAGAAAAGCTATGGAAAAAGCGGCAAAGGAATTGGATTTTATGTATGCCGCAAAACTCAGAGATGAAATAAAAATGTTACAGCACCAGGGTTAAAAAAAGAGCGCCTCGAATAACCAAGACGCTCTTCCTAACTAACCAACTAAACAAACCAACTATAATGAAAGCCCGTTAGGCGGGCATCTCATTGTTTTTAACTTACTTATTGCCCAATTTCAATAACTCTTTTAGGCTTAGGAAGTGACTCTTCTTTCTTAGGTAAAGTAAACCTTAAAATCCCATTTTTGTATGAAGCCTTGATACCTTCTTCATTAATTGTTTCAGGAAGAGTAAATGATCTTGTAAATGACGAATAAGAAAATTCTTTACGAGTGTAATTCTCTTCTTTTACCTCTTCCTCTTTTTTAGTTTCACTGCTAATCGTCAATACCTTTTCATCAATTTGAACATTGAAATCCTCTTTTGTTCTTCCAGGAACAGATAGTTCCAATTCAAATCCAGTTTCACTCTCCAGAATGTTTACTGCAGGAAAAGTGCCACTAAAATTTTCCGAACCCCCAAACCAATCCGGTTTAAATATTTCATTCATTAGGGCAGGAAATACCAAATTATTTCTTCTAACTATACTCATGATTAAATATTTTTAAATTAAAATTATTTACACGGTATGTAATAGACAAATGATGTACCAAGCTCCATTTACTGCCTTTTTGGCTACTTTTTCCATATTATAAATGTCATTATGTCGTGTTTAGGCAAAGATACTCCAACACACTGCAATGACTATACACTCTAAGTTGAATATCAGAGGCTGACTACTATGAAGAATTGATCTATGGAATATTGTGGTTTTAAATTAATTGTAATGTGCTTTGAAAATATTAATCAGCACTTCAGGCGGAATAATCTTATCCGGGTATTGGTGCATCACGGTAAGCACCTGCTCTATGGCAGACGGAGGCAAACCCATGCCCAATCCAATATTGTGCAAATTACCAATTTCAATTTGATTTTGCTCCTGATCTACATTCATTAGGAGTACCAATCTGTGGAATTGGAGTATACGATCGGCTTGTGTTTTTGGTAAAATAATTTCTACCTGTTTTTTTAGAAGGGAATCAAAAGTTTCCTTGTCAATACCCAATCCTGAAGCCACACCAAATAGAAAATTATATTCACTATCCTTTAAAGCCTGGTCAGCCTTTGCAAAGGCAATCATTTCGGATAATATACTAAGTTTTTCTTTATAGGTACTCATCTCCTTAATTGTTAGTCCCCCAGCTTGATTTAGTATAAAGTATAACACGAAAATGCTTATTTTCGTATAAAAGCGCGTCCAAAAGAACTAAAAATGGGAAGAGCTTGCTTAATTGTAATACCTTGCATAAAATGCCTGAAATGACTAATAATGATATATTAAAAAAGCTTCGGGTGGCATTAATGCTTCGCGATGATGAAATTGTGGAAATTCTTGAATTAGTTGATTTCAGAATTTCAAAAAGTGAAATAGGCGCATTTTGTCGAAAAGAAGGACATCCTAAATACCGGGAATGCGGAGATCAGGTATTGCGTAATTTTCTGAATGGTTTAGTCATTCATTTAAGAGGAACAAAAGATAATCCGAAGATCCCAACTGAGGTGTTAAAACAGGTTAAAAAACCGGAAAGCATCCCTTCAAGAAAGTACGAAAAACCAAAAAATAAGCCGGATCTAAGTTATGTCAAATACAAGAACAAAAAAAAGTCCTGAATTACTCCAGGACTTTTGTCTTACACAAAGTTACTAGGCGGTAACGCGCACAGGCAACTTATACATTTTTCCTTCTTTAACTTCTTTCAATTCAACTTTTTTGTAGTTCAGCTTTCTCTTGACAAATGATTCCAAATCTGAATCTCTTGTTTCCACCGAAATAACTACTATTTCCCCCGCACTGTTAACGGTAAAAAGAACTTTTGCTGTTAAATCAGAACTGTCAACGGCTAAATTATTATCATTTAAAAGCTCCCATATTTGGGTTGACAGGCTTTTTTGAGGATCTGTTCTATCCATATCATTTGCAAATAGATTCCCCGATACCAGCATCACTGCAATTGCTAAAACTAAACTGAATTTTCTCATGACTTTGATTGTTTAATGATTGATGATTAATTGATGAATATGTAATAATAGACGTCCGGCCAAAATGAATGTTACAGTTATTTTTCATTTTAACATAATATTAAGGCTTAAGACCTCTATTAATTCAGACCAAAACTAGGGATTATTTGTAGGGGGTGAAACCTTTAAAAAAGGTTTAATGTTTATTTAATTTTGTGATAATGCACCGGTAACATCCGGCAATAAAAAAGGGCAATGTTTATAACACCGCCCATATATATAATAACTTAGCCAACCTATATTTTTGCTAAAACTTCTTTTACTTTATCTGCTGCTTCCTGAAATTGAACAGCTGAATGAACAGCAAGTCCGGAATTATCAATTATTTCCTTGGCCAATTCCGCATTTGTACCCTGTAATCGAACAATTATTGGTACTTTGATTGAATCTCCCATATTTCTATAAGCATCAACAACCCCCTGTGCCACCCGGTCACATCTCACGATACCTCCAAAAATATTAATTAGGATAGCTTTTACGGCTCTATCCTTTAATATGATACGAAAAGCCTCTTCCACTCTTTTTGCATCCGCAGTACCACCTACATCCAGAAAATTAGCCGGTTCACCACCAGCCATTTTGATCAAATCCATGGTAGCCATTGCCAATCCAGCTCCATTAACCATACATCCGACATTTCCATCAAGATCTACATAATTCAGCCCTACAGCACGTGCTTCCACTTCAATAGGGCTTTCTTCACGTAAATCTCTCATTTCGGCATATTGTTTTCTCCGGTAAAGTGAGTTGTCATCTATGGAAACCTTAGCGTCAACAGCCAATATTAAATTATCTGATGTTTTGAGAACAGGGTTTATTTCAAACAAATTAGAATCACTTTGATCATATGCCCTGTAAAGTGCTGTAACAAATTTGGTCATTTCTTTAAAAGCATTACCTGACAACCCCAGGTTAAAAGCTATTTTTCTCGCCTGGAATGGCAATAATCCCACCGCAGGATCTATTTCCTCCGTAAAAATAAGTTCCGGCGTTTTGTCTGCAACCTCTTCAATATCCATCCCGCCTTCCGTAGAATACATTATCATATTTCTTCCACTGGCCCTGTTGAGTAAAACGGACATATAAAACTCACTGGTTTCACTTTCTCCCGGATAATAGACATCTTCCGCAACAAGTACCTGATGAACTTTTTTACCTTCAGCTGAAGTCTGGGGAGTAACTAACTTCATTCCTATAATATGTCCTGAAATTTCTTCGACTTCTTTTAAATTTTTAGCGAGCTTCACGCCTCCTCCTTTACCTCTTCCGCCTGCGTGTACCTGCGCCTTAATCACATACCAACTGGTGCCTGTCTCCCGTGTAAGTTGTTTAGCCACATCTACGGCTTCCTGAGGATTGTGGGCGACGAGTCCTCGTTGAATTCGCACTCCAAAACTTGCTAAAATTTCCTTTCCCTGGTATTCGTGAAGATTCATACTACAATTTATATTCGTTAAGTGGCAAAAATAGGAAACGGACCGCATTTACCCTAATAAAACAACAAATAGGCTGTAATCTTTTTGAGAAACAACAAATAAAGGAACGAGAGTATTTGAAAATGAATTTAAACAGTAGAAAATCAATAGTTCACTTAAATTTTGAAGGTTTTAAAATCCAAAGGGTCAAAATTTCTGAAATGACCATTCAGTTCTATGAGTACCTTAGTACGATTTACTTCATTTAAAACCTGTATAGTTGTCAATAAATGAGTCATAATAAACCGCAAACGTTCCTTTTCACTTGCCAACTGCAACAAATGGTATTCCTGCTGAAATGAGAGACCCATTTTATGAGCAAGGGTAAAACTGTTAAACAGCTCTAATTCTATGGGTGTAAAAGGGACGTCCATTAATTGATAAAGCTCTTTCAGTTTTAGAAAAACTCCTTGTTTTTCCGATATTTCACTATCCTTTATATCATCTATAAATTGTACCTCGCCACCTGCATAAAGCCGGCCTTCCAACGTATTATTGAATGTAATCACTTTAAAAACCTGTCTCGCAACGCATACTACATCCATTGCCCCACTTTCATAGGTGTTCACTACTTTCATTAACTGTACCTCTGTCCCATAGACAATAGTATCATCAATATATACAGGTATGCCAAAGGTTTTAGCTTCTTTACGGCAATCATTGATAAGCTGTTTATAACGCTCCTCAAAAATGTGCAAAGGCACATTTTCACCGGGAAAGAAAACGGATTGCAAAGGGAAAAAGGGAAGTATCATGGTAATTTTTTTTTAAAAATACAACGTGAATCACATAGTGACAAATACTACTGTAATTAAGATTGTTATATATATAACTATTTGTTTTATTTATAATTTTTCTTGAATTAATTTTGCTCAATACTCCTAAGTATTTTAGTTTTGCCCTAAAGCAAGGTTAAAATGAAGAATAATGATCTGTTGAGCATTACCAGAGAATACGGCAATCCTGTTTATGTTTACGATGCCGAAAAGATTAAATTTCAGTTTAATAGGTTAACCAATGCCTTTAAAACTGTAAAAAAATTAAAGTTGAATTACGCGGCAAAGGCTCTCTCCAATCTCACAATCCTGAAGTTAATGAATAACCTGGGAAGTGGTTTAGACACGGTGTCCATACAGGAGGTGAAGCTTGGCCTTCTGGCAGGGTTTAAACCTGAAACTATCATTTATACCCCAAATGGGGTTTCTTTGGAAGAAATAGAAGAAGCCTCGGCCTTAGGAGTGCGAATAAATATCGATAATCTTTCTATCCTGGAGCAATTTGGAAGCAAGCACCCTGATATCCCAGTATGTATCAGAATAAACCCGCATGTCATGGCAGGTGGTAATTCCAAAATATCCGTGGGACATATTGATTCTAAATTTGGTATTAGTATCCATCAAATTCCTCATTTATTGAGAATTGTTGAATTAACAAACATGAGAATTAATGGTATCCATATGCATACAGGAAGCGATATATTGGATATTGAGGTGTTTTTATACGCTTCAGAAATTCTCTTTGAAACAGCCAAAAATTTTAAAGAGCTGGACTTCATAGATTTTGGGAGTGGATTTAAGGTACCCTATAAAAAGGGAGATATAGAAACCAATATTGAGGAATTGGGCGAAAAGTTAAGTGGCCGGTTTAATAAATTTTGCAAAGAATATGGAAAAGAACTCACTTTGGCATTTGAACCCGGGAAGTTTCTTGTAAGTGAAGCCGGATACTTTCTTGCCAAAGTAAATGTAGTAAAACAGACTACTTCAACTGTTTTTGCCAGCGTAGACTCCGGATTTAATCACCTGATTCGCCCCATGCTCTATGGTGCCACTCATGAAATCATCAACATCTCCAATCCCAAGGGAAGGGAACGTTATTATTCAGTGGTTGGCTACATTTGCGAAACTGATACCTTCGCCAACAACAGGAGAATCAATGAAATTTCTGAAGGTGATATCCTTTGCTTTAAAAATGCAGGGGCTTATTGTTTTACTATGTCCAGTAATTATAATTCCAGATACCGGCCGGCCGAAGTCCTTTGGTACGAGGGGAGATCTGTACTCATAAGGGAAAGAGAGTCTTTTGATGATCTGATTAGAAACCAAATTGATGTTAAAGATTTGTTTACTGCAAAGAATGAAAAAGTTTCAGTGAAATAAAGCAGCCAAATTTTCGTTAGTTTTGGTATAATATTTGGACTAATAACTCAAAACAAATCTTATGAAATTTAAGTCCCTGAGAATTTCTAAGCCATTTCTTGTCACATTTATAGGTTTAATGACTTATACTGCAGGTGCTCAGGAAGTTAATTGGCTTAGCTGGAATGAAGCTACAACCCTGGCTGCAACGGAAAAGAATCCAAAAAAAATATTCATAGATGTCTATACGGACTGGTGTGGCTGGTGTAAAAAAATGGATAAGGACACTTTCCAAAATGCAGAAGTAGCCGAATACATGTCCAATAATTTTTATATGGTTAAACTGGATGGGGAAGGGAAAGAACCCATTGATTTTAAAGGCAAGACCTATAAATATGTGCCTTCGGGCAAAAGAGGCTATCACGAGTTCGCGGCAGCTTTACTTCAAGGGAGGTTAAGCTATCCGACTGTAGTGTTTATGGATGAGCAGCTTAATATGCTGTCCCCCGTACCAGGATATCAAAAACCTGATCCATTTATGAATATTGCCCGATACTTCGGAGACAACATCTATAAGGAAAAGGACTGGAAAACCTATAGCGGGGCGGTGAAATAAACCAGCGGCTTTCAATTTATATAATTCTGTCTGAACCGGAATGTTTTTGATAACTGGCGAAATTAGTAAGCGTAGTAAGCAGAAGTAATGCTAAAACTTTGATCTTCACAAATGTTGATTTAGTTCCTTCTTAACTTTTACCTGCATATCAAATAAAGGAATTTCTTCGGCAAAGCGGGCTGAATTTGGGTTTTTAGAGTTTATTTAACCAGTTTACCTGCTGTAATTGGGAGATTCTTTTGTAATTGTTACATCATGAGGATGGCCTTCATTAATACCACTGGCAGTAATTTTAACGAATTTTCCGCTTTCCTTTAAGGTGGCAATATCTTTGGAACCACAATAGCCCATACCGGCCCTGAGGCCCCCTACAAATTGATGAATACTTTCATATAGTTCGCCTTTATATGGAACGCGACCCACGATGCCTTCGGGTACCAATTTATTTATATCATCCTCAACGTCCTGGAAATACCGGTCTTTACTTCCGTCCCTCATAGCTTCCACAGATCCCATTCCTCGATAGGACTTGAATTTTCGGCCTTCATAGATAATTGTCTCACCGGGTGATTCTTTGGTGCCGGCCAATAAAGACCCAAGCATAACGCAATCTGCCCCTGCTGCTATGGCTTTTGGAATATCTCCGGTATAACGTATCCCTCCATCTGCGATAACCGGGACTCCACTTCCTTTGATAGCTGCGGCAACCTCCAAAACTGCTGAAAATTGCGGAAACCCAACACCGGCTACTACTCTTGTTGTACATATTGAACCCGGTCCTATCCCAACCTTGACTGCATCTGCCCCTGCCTCAACTAAGTATTTCGCAGCATCTGCAGTGGCAATATTACCAACAATAACATCCAGTTCAGGGAATTGTTTCTTTACTTTCTTAAGTATATCTACCACTCCTTTTGTATGTCCATGAGCGGTATCTATAACTACAGCATCAACGCCGGCTGCCACAAGGGCTTCTGTTCTTTTCAGGGCGTCAGGTGTCACACCAATTGCAGCCGCAACCCTTAGCCTTCCATATATATCTTTATTTGCAATTGGCTTTTGAGTGAGCTTGGTAATATCGCGAAATGTAATGAGTCCGACAAGTTTATACGTGTCGTCCACAACCGGAAGTTTTTCAATCTTATTCGCCTGAAGAATATCCTCCGCCTGTTCCAAAGAAGTCCCTTCTGCCACGGTTATTAGATTGGATTTTGTCATCACTTCAGAAATTGGACGGCTGTTGTCCTTCTCAAACCTAAGGTCCCTGTTGGTTACAATGCCAATAAGTTTCTGATTTTCATCAACAATAGGAATACCACCTATGCTATGTTCCCTCATACTGGCTTTGGCGTCTCCTACTACAGCATCAAGATGCAGGGTAACAGGATCCAAAATCATCCCGCTTTCAGCTCTTTTTACTTTTCTAACCTTCATAGCCTGATGGTCAATGGACATATTTTTGTGCAATACGCCAATACCACCTTCTCTGGCCATGGCAATAGCCATTTGTGATTCGGTAACCGTATCCATGGCTGCGGAAACAATAGGGATATTAATTGTAATGTTTTTGGTAAACTTTGTCTGAATATTTACTTCTCTGGGTAAAATTTCAGAATAAGCCGGGACAAGGAGGACATCGTCATATGTGAGACCTTCTCCAAGTATTTTATTAAGATGAGCTTCCATCGCAATTAAGGATTAATTGCGTGCAAATATACACTTTTTTACCAGAAGAATTTTTTGTAGCGTGTCAATTTATTCATTGACGTAATTTGTCTGTTTTTACAACTCTCTCAATATGAAAAACATACTTCTTTTTATTTTTATTTAATCTAAATAATCTTTTATTTTATAGATTTTGTTCTTACTTTTGAAAGCTCTGTATAACTCTATTTATAATTAGTCTAAATAAAATGAAGAGCTGTATTTCCCTGTTATTCCTTGGTGTTTTTTTGAATCTATCCTATGGGCAATCAACACGCCTTATTACTCAGGCCAAGGATTCTAACCTGATAAAACTAGATGAAGTAGTATTAGCTGCCAATGTAATACTGGGCAGCAAATTTCAGGCGAGGAACCGAACCGGAGCTGCCTCCTATGTATCACAACCAGAATTACTAAAGTACAATTATACGGATATTAATCGTGTTTTACGATCTGTACCAGGAGTAACTCTTGTTGAAGAAGACGGCTTTGGACTACGCCCAAATATTAGTTTGAGGGGTACCTCCCCCGAAAGGAGCGCCAAGATTACTTTGATGGAAGATGCAGTACTAATAGCACCTGCTCCCTACAGTGCTCCGGCTGCTTATTATTTTCCTTCAATAGCCCGTATGCAGGCAGTAGAAATTCTAAAAGGAAGCAGCCAGGTACAATATGGGCCCTTTACTACCGGTGGAGCAATAAATATGATTTCCTCAGCCATCCCTGATACTTTTCATGCATCTCTTTTGGCAAATTATGGCAATTACAATAGCGGAGAGCTACAGTTAAAATTAGGAGACAGTAAAGAGCGTTTTGGATATATTATTGAATATTTGAACTTCAATTCTGATGGCTTTAAAAAGTTAGATAATGGTGGTAACACAGGATTTGACAAGAACGATATTTTGGCTAAATTCAGAATTAATTCATCTCCAACAGCCAAACTAAAACATATACTGGATATGAAATTTCAATATTCCGATGAGGAGTCCAATGAAACTTATGTAGGGTTAACGGATAACGATTTTGAAATATCCCCATTCAGGAGATATGCCGGTTCTCAGCAAGATCAGATGACTAATGATCATATCCAGATGCAGGCCACCTATGTCATAGATTTCAACGATTATTTTAATATCACCACTACAGCTTATTACAATGGATTTAGCAGAAACTGGTACAAACTGGATGCGGTAACATTAAATGGAGACCGCAGAAGCATTGCAAATATTCTTGAAGACCCCTTAACCAATGAAGAATATTATAATGTTATTGCCGGTAACCAGGATGAAGCAGCCGATGCCCTGTTAGTAAAAGCCAATAATAGAAAATATGTTTCACAAGGTATTCAGACCAAATTTGATTACCATTGGAGTGGGGATAACACTTTTCATGATCTGGAGTTGGGCGCTCGTTTTCATGTAGATGAGGAAGACAGATTTCAATGGGTTGATGGTTACGGAATTAATAATGGTATTATGAACCTGACTACCGCAGGCGCACCAGGTACTGATGCGAATCGGATTAGTGATGCCAGTGCATTCTCCGCTTATATGTTATATAAGCTTAAATACAGAAACCTCACCATTACACCCGGATTAAGATATGAGTCTATTTCTCTGGGGCGAAAAGACTATGGCAAGAATGACGTCTCTCGACAGGGAATTGAGCTCTCCACCCGCGAAAACCAGGTAAACGTCTGGATTCCCGGGATGGGTTTGAATTATAATTTCAACCAGATCTCGATTTTTGGCGGTGTTCACAAAGGATTTTCACCACCAACCAGTAAAGAAGGTGAAAAGCCCGAAGAAAGTATAAACTATGAGCTGGGTTCCCGGTTTGCAATGGGAAACTTTTCCGGAGAGTTGATAGGATTTTATAATGACTATAGCAATCTTTTAGGTAGTGATCTGGCTGCTACCGGAGGTACCGGAAGTTTGGAACAGTTTAACGCGGGTGAAGTAGATGTAACAGGATTAGAGGTATTATTAAATTATAATGCCCTGAACAATCACAAGAAACTAAGACTTCCCATAACTTTTGCCTATACGTATACCCATGCAGAATTCCAAAGTAGTTTTGATAGCCCGAATGATATATGGGGAGAAGTTACCAAGGGTGATGAAATGCCTTATATCCCCGAACATCAGTTTAATACCCTGATTTCTTTAGAGCATCCTTCTTATGAGCTCAATCTCAGCGGAAGATTTAATGGCGCCTTTAGAACCAAAGCCGGAATAGGAAGTATACCCGCTAATGAATTAGTACCCTCGAGTTTTATAATAGATTTTTCAGCAAAGTACCATCTGAATGATCATTTAAGTATCAATGGAAGAATCATTAATTTGTTGGATGAGACATATGCAGTATCCCGTGTGCCTGCCGGTTTGCGCCCCGGACATCCTTTCGGGGCCTCTATTGGGGCGCTTTTAAGATATTAGAAAGGATTAAAGCGTTTTATATTTTGCTTGAGGAATTGCATTAGATTAGCTCTGCTAATAACTTGAAAACAGTTCAGAGGCCTTATTATATGCTGCTTCGAAGACCATCCACTGAACTCCGGTATCTACTTTATTTTCAGTAAAATAGGACAACATTTTTTCTGTAGGCATATTTCCTGTTAATTCATCTCTGGCCATTGGACAGCCTCCAAAACCCTTAATAGCACCATCAAACCTGCGACAGCCTGCTTTATACGCCGCATCTATTTTTTCGTGCCATTTGCCTGGCGTAGTATGCAAATGGGCCCCAAATTCTACCTGAGGGTATTTAGGAATTAAATGGGTAAATAGGTAACTGATATCTTCAGGTGTGGAAGATCCAACGGTATCCGATAAGGACAGTATCCTGGCTCCCATGTCAGCTAATTTTTCCGTCCATTCTCCGACAACTTCCACACTCCATGGATCACCGTATGGATTTCCAAATCCCATAGAAACATAGGTAACTACCTCTTTATTGGTTGCCTGTGCTATTTCCAGAATGTCGGACAATATATTTATTGACTGTGCAATTGTTTTATGGGTATTCCGCATTTGAAAATTTTCGGAGATCGAAAAAGGATATCCCAAATAATCAATAGCTGGATGAATACTTGCATCATTTGCACCACGAACATTAGCCACAATAGCCAATAACTTGCTCCTTGATTTGGAAAGATCCAGGTTGGAAAGTACTTCAGCTGTATCTGCCATTTGCGGTATGGCCCTTGGAGATACAAAACTGCCAAAATCTATTGTATCAAAGCCACAACCCAGTAAAGATTGAATGTAAGCTATTTTCCTCTCTGTGGGTATAAAGCTTTTAATGCCTTGCATAGCATCTCTGGGGCATTCAATAATCTTCACTTTCTCGGGCATATGGCTAATCTCGTATTTACCAAAATTAGCACTAATTATCCGAAAATAACAGGAACAGGGCAATACCAATAAAGACAACAATTTGTAACCATTTGAGAAATACTTCTATCCCCGAATGCCTTTTAATTTGTGCAGCAATTGCCCCTGATAGCAGTGCAATTGAAGAAAAAATAAAGAATGTTACAATCATAAATAGCAAACCGAGAACATAAAATTGAATTACCGTGTTCAAATCTTCACTGAACAGAAATCCGGGAAAAAAAGCAAGGAAGAAAACAGTGACCTTCGGATTTAGCACATTCATAGTAAAACCCTGTCTGTATAATTGGCCTAAAGACTTTTTTGGAATCTCTGTATTAGTTATTGTAATAGGAGCCTTGGTACGGTATACTTTATAAGCCAGGAACAACAAATAGATGGCGCCAAATAACTTAATAATAAAAAAAACCCGGTCATTTTCCTTTATCAACGCTGAGACACCGAATGCAAGCAATGTAGTATGGACTATACATCCGCTTATTAATCCGGCAGTGGTTGAAAGACCATATTTTGTGCCATTGGCTATACTTTGTGTTAAAACAAAAATATTATCGGGTCCGGGTGAAATGGCAAGGGCGGATGTTGCCAGGATAAAGGCAGAAAGTATTTCGTAGTTCAAATTAACAATTTAAGAGAATCATGGTTTAAAATACAAAAGTTTCCTGCTTTTCTTTATCTTACAAAAATTTTATTTATGAAAACCAAATTACTTTTGATGTTAGTAGTACTAGGCCTGGCATCAATTAGCTTTGCAGCATTAAAAATGGAGAAAAAACCAAATCAGACCAAAACGGAACTGCAAAATGCCAAGGACAGCGTTTTAAGACATGTGGTCCTTTTTAAGTTTAAGGAAGAAGCATCTGCTGAACAATTAAAATCTTTCGAAAAGGCTTTTGGTGATTTAGCGGAAAAAATACCTGAAATCCTGGATTTTGAATGGGGGTTGAACAATAGTCCGGAAGGACTGGATAAAGGTTTTACCCATTGCTTTTTTGTAAGTTTCAAAAGTGAAGAAGATCGTGCTATATATTTACCACATCCGGATCACCAGGCGTTTGTGAGTCTTATCGGGCCCTCTGTAGATGATGTATTAGTGGTTGATTACTGGACCAAATAGTTGGGACATTCTTTTTTAGGTTAAGGTAACCCCTTAGTATTTTATTGAAATTTACTAACACTTAGGATTGATTCAGAATGGCCTTATTTATCCTTTTTACCAAAGCGGGTCCTTCATAGACAAAACCTGTCCATAACTGAATTAAATCTGCACCTGCATCCAGTTTTTCAAGAGCATCTTCTGCAGAATGAATCCCGCCTACCCCAATAATGGGAAAAGCCTTGTTACTTTTTTCAGACAAGAACCGAATTACTTCGGTACTCCTCCTTGTAAGGGGCTTTCCACTTAATCCTCCTTTTTCTTCGGTGATATCAAGATCGGACTTCAGGTTTTCTCTGGCTATGGTAGTATTGGTGGCAATTATACCTGAAATCTGAGTTTCCTCAATAATTTGTATGATATCCAATAACTGATCATTGGTGAGGTCCGGTGCAATTTTTAGAAGTATGGGTTTCTCTTTTAGCTGTTTGTTTTGTGCACATTTTTTGTTTTCGTTTTTTAAGGCCATCAAAAGCGCCGTAAGAGGCTCTTTATCCTGTAATTCCCTTAGTCCGGGTGTATTTGGAGAACTAACATTCACCACAAAATAGTCCACATAGTCAAAAAGTGCATTAAAGCATATCAGGTAATCCTGTGTGGCAAGATGATTTGGTGTGCTTTTGTTTTTACCAATATTGCCACCTATGATGACATTGTGCTTTTTCTTTAGGTTTTCGACAACTTCAAAAACACCAAGGTTATTAAAGCCCATTCTATTTATTATAGCTTGATCCGCTTTCAACCTAAAGAGCCTTTTTTTTGGATTACCCTCCTGTTGTTTCGGTGTTACCGTACCAATTTCTATAAATCCAAATCCAAAATCTGAAAGTTCGTTGAATAATTTGGCATTTTTATCAAAACCAGCTGCAAGACCAACAGGGTTTTTAAATTTAATACCTATAACCTCTTTTTCCAATCTTTTGTCATTTATCAGGTAAAAGGACCTGAAGATACCGGACAATCCAATTTTGGATAAAAATTTAATAATAGTAAATGAAAAGTGGTGCACTTTTTCCGGATCCAAAAGGAATAGAAAAGGTCTAATAAGGAGCTTGTACATTATTTACAAAAACTTTGCTCAAAAATACAAACTTCAATCAGGTAAACATCCTCCAAAATATTATTTTGTCTCTCGAAAATGTTAAAATCATTCAGGTGTTGCATCTGATTTAGATGCTAATCCGTTTAGGGGTCTACGCAAAGCCTCTTGACACAAAGCACTATAACGCCGGTATTGGTTCTCATTAAATATACCTACCAATTTTTGATCACATATTTTTGAATTGGCTAAAATTTGTGCACGAAGTACTTTAAATTTTTCAGCCAAGTCCTGCAATTCCTCTTCGTTACTTTGTGGATGTTTCTCTAAAAGGAGATCAATTTGTTCCTCGATCACTTCATTGGAATTATTTAATTCCTGAATCCAGCCATTCATTTGTGCCAGCTGCTCTTCACTTAGTTGAAATACCTCAATAACAGTCTCCGTATCCTTACCCCCAATTCCTAAAGTACAATCTTCTGATTGGCCAAAGCCCGTTAATCCCATAAAAAACAAGAGAATGCAGTAAAAATATTTCAATTTCATAACTTCAAATCCTTAATATAATTGTCAAATAAACTATTATTCAAACTGTGTTTATAATCAAAAATTATAGTGCACACAAATTTAAACTAATAAGTAAAAAAGATACCATGTTTAGCAGCTTTTCCATTAATTTGGCTTAATAGGAGTTTGATGTAATATTGTAATTTTGAAGCAAATTGATAAATATGCAAAAAATCATAGACCGTTTTATTAGCTATGTCACTGTAGATACCCAAAGTGATCCAAATTCCAATACTACACCGAGTACAGAAAAACAATGGGTACTCGCCAACAGACTTGCGGAGGAATT
This sequence comes from uncultured Flavobacteriaceae bacterium, assembly GCA_963793325.1. GTDB lineage: Bacteria > Bacteroidota > Bacteroidia > Flavobacteriales > Flavobacteriaceae > Eudoraea. The sequence goes on along the minus strand of CAWBZU010000002.1, from coordinate 198,511 downwards.
AAAACAGCTAGGTTTGGAAGATGTGTCCATTGACGCTAACAGCTATGTTATGGCAACACTTCCTTCAAATATTGACAAAGAGGTACCTGCCATTGGTTTTATTTCTCATTTCGATACCACCCCGGATTTTACGGGAGCCAATGTGAAGCCGCGTGTGGTGGCGGATTATGACGGGAAGGATATCGTGCTTAACAAAGAAAGTAATATTGTCCTTTCACCTGATTATTTTGATGATTTACTGCAATACAAAGGCAAGACTCTTATTGTAACTGACGGCACTACACTTTTGGGAGCTGATGATAAGGCTGGTATAACCGAAATCATGACCGCGATGGAGTACCTTATTCAGCACCCTGAAATTAAGCATGGCATTGTCCGTATTGGTTTTACTCCTGATGAAGAAATAGGGCGAGGAGCACATAAATTTGACGTTAAAAAATTCAATGCAGACTGGGCATATACCATAGACGGTAGTCAGATAGGAGAATTGGAATATGAGAATTTTAATGCAGCGAAGGCAAAAGTCATGGCTTTTGGCAAAAGTGTGCATCCGGGATATGCAAAGGGAAAAATGATAAATGCCATAGGCCTCATTAATGAATTTATTAATCTCTTACCAAAAAAAGAGGTGCCGGAACATACAGAAGGGAGGGAAGGATTTTTCCATATTAATCACCTTCAGGGGGAAATTGAAAAGGCAGAATTGCAACTCATAATAAGGGACCATGACAGGACTTTGTTCGAGAGCAGAAAAAAGATGTTACAGAATATTGTCAGTGATTTGAATGAAAAACATGGGCAGTACTTATCTATTGAGATAAAAGACCAATACTATAATATGAGAGAAAAAATAGAACCAGTTTTTCATGCTATTGAAATTGCCAAAGAAGCTATGGAGACAGTGGATATAGAACCCATTATAAAGCCTATTCGGGGTGGTACGGATGGTTCACAACTGAGTTTTATGGGACTTCCCTGTCCAAATATTTTTGCGGGGGGTCATAATTTTCATGGCAAGTACGAATATATCCCCGTGGAAAGCATGCAAAAGGCTGTTGAAGTAATCGTAAAAATTTGCGAAATTGTAGCCAGTAAATAATTGCGAAGTTGAACATTGAAGAAAAAATAGAAGCCTACTATTTAAAAGATCAAAAATTTAAAGAGGGAATTAACCTGTTGAGGGAAATTGCCCTTAAAACCCAATTGGCAGAAACTCTAAAATGGGGTTCACCTGTCTACACCATAGATAACAAAAATGTTTTGGGTATAATGGCTTTTAAAAATCATTTTGGCCTTTGGTTTTTTAACGGAGGCTTCCTCAGTGATCCCAAGGGAGTTTTGGAAAATGCCCAGGAAGGAAAAACAAAATCTATGAGACACTGGAAATTTAATTCAAAAGATGAGATAAATAAAGCTGTTGTTCTGGCTTATTTGGAGGAAGCCATACAAAATGAAAGGAATGGTTTGATTCTAAGACCATCACGAAAAAAAGAAATCAGCATCCCAAAACTATTGAGGGATGCTTTGCTGGCAAACACAAATTTAAATAAGCAGTTCAATGCACTTGCACCTTATAAACAACGAGAGTATTGTGAGTACATTACGGAAGCTAAACGACAAAAGACAAAGGAATCAAGACTTGAGAAGATTATTCCAATGATTTCTATGGGTAAAGGATGGAATGATAAATACAGATAAAAATATCGCCTTCCATCTAAGTTAATGGCCAAAATCTTCCCAAAAGGTCAATTCACTTCTTTCTATTTCCTCATTTTTGCGGCAATTCCCAGCCATTATTATAAGAAGCCAGCATAATCTCATTGGCTTTTTTATCTGTAAATCTCCCTTTATCGGCATTCCAATATATCCTGTCACCGGATTTGTATGCCACATTTCCCATATGTGATACCATTGCCGCATCGTAGCCTACTTTAATTGGTGCATTAAGATTCCCGTGGTCCCTGCTTTTGAGCACTTCTATGAAGTTCTTCGTATGAAGATCCAGGCCACTCCCCTGATTCTGTTGCAATGGCAGTGCCTCCATACGTGGTATACCTTCCTTTCCCCAGCCTTGAAATTCCTTTTCCGGAATCACTTCCCACCCATTTCTATCCAGCACCAATGTGCCATTATTTCCGATAAAAGCAATTCCGTGATTTCTTCCATAATTTCCTCCGTCAATGCCGGTAGCATGCTCCCAAAGTATTGAGAAATTATCATACTCATAAACGGTTTGCAAAGTATCTGGTGTTTCTGAAGCATCATTTGGGTAGGCAAATTTTCCACCAAGTGCCATCACAGATTTAGGAGTACCTGCCTTCATTCCAAAGAGAGCATAGTCCATTAGATGAACGCCCCAATCAGTCATGAGTCCACCAGCATAATCCCAAAACCATCTGAAATTAAAATGAAATCTGTTTGGGTTAAAAGAGCGTTCAGGAGCGGGTCCTAACCACATTTTGTAATCTACGCCTGCGGGAGTCTGCTGGTCTGCCAGAATGGGAACAGGTTTCATCCATCCCTGATAGGCCCAGGCTTTTGCCAATCTGATTTCTCCTAATTTGCCGGAGTGTACAAAATTAATTGCATCTACAAAATGAGGCTGACTCCGCTGCCATTGACCAATTTGAACAATTTGGTTGCTGCTCTGAACCGTAGCTAACATAATATCACATTCCTGCATGGAATTAGCAATGGGCTTTTCACAATACACATCTTTACCAGCGCTCAAAGCATCCGTCAATTGCAGGCAATGCCAATGATCCGGTGTCCCGATCACCACAAAATCAATATCTTTATTATCCAGCATTTTTCGATAATCCGTATACCATTTTGGTTTGCTGACACCGGCTTTTTCAAGTTCAGCTGTGCGCCGGGAAAGCACATTTTCATCTACATCACAAAGGGCTATAACATTGACTTCGCTGATTTTTAAAAGAGAAAGTAAGTCACTAAAACCCATGCCATTGCAACCGATTAATCCCATATTTATCTGATCGTTTGGTCCAACTTTCTTGCGCATGGAAGCAAGAAGTTCAACGGGAAATAGGAATGAAGCCCCTGATCCCATTAGGAACAACGAGCTTTTCTTAATAAACCTTCTTCTCTCCATATTCATAGTTTTAATTTATTGGAATGCTCAATATAAAGATTTTCAGCCAATTATCAGATCAAAAAAAACACCGGTAGTTACCGGTGTTTTTAACTCAAATTATTTTTAATCCTAATTTTCTTTTGGAGCAGCATTTAATTTGGCGCTCATTTCCATAGAAATGGCAGATCTGTCAAATTTTAACCTTCCGGCCATGGTCTCAATAATACAGGAAAAATCCTTATCGTTTAAATCCACAATTTTGCCATGCAAACCACTTTTCGTTACTATTTTATCACCTTTCTTAAGTGCCTGTGCAAATTTCTTTTCATCTTTTTGACGTTTCATCTGCGGACGTATCATAAAAAAATATGCTACTACGAAGATGAGTATCATTGGAAGGAATTGTCCTATATCACCCATAATTTTTTGTCGAGTTTTGTATTACTTAATTAACAGGGCCTACTGCTGCAGTTGGTCCGGCGTCTTTTGGGTTAACAAATGCTTTAATTCTCAAAATTTCCTGTCCTTTTTCCGTATTCGCAGTAACCGTGATTGTCTTTGTTACCTGATTCTGGCCTGAACCATTGAATTTTACCAAAAGCTCACCTTTCTCACCTGGTGCAATTGGATCTTTAGGAGGATTAGGAACTGTACAACCACAACTGCTGGTAGCGTTTGTAATAATTAAAGGTGCATCACCTGTGTTTGTAAAAGTGAAGATAGTTTCCTGAGGAGTACCTTGTGTAATGGTACCAAAATCATGTTCAGTTTCATCAAATTGCATTACAGCAATTTTTTTGGCCTGTAAGTCTCTTTCTGCTGCCACTTCAACATTTTCGGTGTTTACTTTGCTGGAAGCATTTTCCTTGCATGAGCTAAGTACTAAAGCTGTGGTTAAACCAACTACAATAAATAATCTTTTCATTATAATATATTTTTTAAGATTTGCACGCAAAATTAAGGAATATTTGTTTATAATAAGCCTCTCCCTGTTTTTTTCAATTTTCCTTCACTCCTGTATTCCTTAACCAATTTATCCAAAATACCATTAATGAAGATACTACTCTTCGGGGTAGAATATTCTTTTGCAATTTCCAAATACTCATTAATAGTTACACGTTCGGGTATAGAAGGGAAAGCAGTTAGTTCACAAATAGCCATCTTTAACAGTATCGCATCTATATCTGCAATCCTGTCCTTATCCCAATTCGGTGTTTTTAATTGAATTTCTTCTTCAAATTTGTTATTGTTCAATAAGGTTTTTATTAATAATTGCTCCGCAAAAACCATATCATCCGTATCTTTTAAAAGCTTAGGCAAAAAATAAGTTTGATTACTATCTTCATTAACCTTCCTCAATTGTTTTAAAATAAAAGTATTGACAAGCGGGATATCATCCACCCAGGTTAATTTGTCATCCTCAAAATATTCATAGATCCTTTCATTAGGTGCGATAACTTCCTTAAAAAGGTTTGCAACAAGATTTTTGTCTTCTTCGTAGCTACTTTCTTCCAAAAGCATATAGCGATCAAAGAGTTCACTCTTTTTTATTTCACGAAATACTATTTTTACATAATCCTGATGGAGATCCCAGTTATCTAATTTCCTTTTTACCAATTCATTTTGCAACAGGGAATTATTAAAAAGTTGTTTGAGCAAAGCATTATTCAGGAACTTTTCCCGGTTCGGGTATTTGTCAGCATCCGAATTCAAATATTTTTTAGAAGATAATCTGATGAAATTTTCCTCCATTTTATAAAGTTCCAATAGAAGACTGAGAACAAGCAAATAAAGGATGTAGGTATTGTCAATGCTAATTCGTAGAAATTTTTTCTGTTTTTCCAACGATTCATCGTGTGATAAGGTTAGGGAATAAATGCATTGCATCACTTTTACCCTGATTTGCCTTCGTGTAAGCATTTTAAAGAACCTCGCTTTTAATTATAGATACAAAATGCCGCAAAAATACTAATCTATTTTAAATCCGACCCTAATTATCAGTTTATCTTATAAGTTTTATAACATATGTTTTGTGACCAATCAGCTATATTTGTCCATCTGTCAAACCAATCCGTATTATCAGCCATTTTAATGAAAGAACTCAAGCACTTAAACAAATACTTCAAAAAATATTGGTTTAAATTACTAATGGGTATAATCATCACGATTATAGCCAGGATATTTCAGTTGATAATGCCTTCCTATGTAAAAAAATCTATTGAAGTAGTAGAGAATTATGTGGCTACAGAAATTACGGAATCTGTCGCAAGAGATTTACTTTTGGAATATATCCTCATTATTGTTGGGGCGGCACTACTCTCTGGTTTCTTCACTTTCTTAATGAGGCAGACCATTATTAATGTATCACGATATATTGAATACGATCTAAAAAATGAAGTTTTTGATCATTACCAGCTTCTGAGTCTAAATTTTTATAAAAAGAACCGCACTGGTGACCTAATGAACAGGATAAGTGAAGATGTGGGGCAGGTGAGGCTTTATGCCGGGCCTGCAATAATGTATGGAATTCAGACACTCACCTTGTTTGTTTGTTTGATTCCCCTTATGTTTATTAAAGCACCAACCATTGCATTTTATTCATTATTACCCTTACCTATTCTTTCGGTTTTGATATATCAGATAAGTAAAATTATTCATAAAAGAAGTACCAAAGTTCAGGAATACCTCTCCACATTATCAACTTTTGCCCAGGAATCCTTTTCCGGAATTTCAGTTATAAAAGCATATAGCCTGGAGCCTCAGATAAACAGTGAAGTTGTTTTACTGGCTAACGAGGGTAAAGAAAAAAGCATGGATCTGGCCAAAGTGAACGCCTGGTTTTTTCCATTGATGATCTTGTTAATTGGAATCAGTAATATTTTTGTCATTTATATAGGCGGCAAACAATATATAAATGGTGAAATTTTATCTATTGGCACCATTGCAGAGTTTATACTTTATGTAAATATGCTTACCTGGCCCGTTGCTGTTGTTGGGTGGTTAACGTCTATTGTCCAGCGTGCCGAAGCTTCTCAAAAGCGGATAAATGAGTTTTTAAATGAACAACCTGAAATAAAGAATGAGGTTTTGGAAAACACCCCCATAAAGGGAGCCATTGAATTTAGAAATGTCACGTTTACCTATGATGATACCAATATTACGGCTCTTAAAAATATATCGTTTACTATAAATGAAGGCGAAACCGTTGCTATTATTGGAAAAACCGGTTCAGGAAAATCAACGATCCTGGATCTGATAGCCAGGTTATACGACACGTCTTCAGGTCAGATTTTAATTGATGGTGTCCCAATTCAAAAATTGAATTTACATAACATAAGAGAATCAATTGGCGCTGTTCCGCAAGACGCATTTTTATTTTCTGATACGATAAAGAATAATATAAAATTCGGTAAGGAAGACGCAACGGAAAGTGAAATTTTAGAAGTTACCAGAAAGGCTGCCGTTCATAAAAACATCATGGGTTTTTCCAAAAAATATGATACCATCCTGGGGGAGCGAGGTATCACCTTAAGCGGAGGTCAGAAACAGCGCGTTTCAATAGCCAGGGCACTATTAAAAGATCCCAGGATATATCTTTTCGATGATTGCCTGTCTGCCGTGGATACAGAAACCGAAGAAGAAATACTCCAAAACCTAAAACAAGCGTCACATTTAAGGACAACCCTTATTGTCAGCCATCGTGTTTCATCGGCCAAAAATGCAGATAAGATCATAGTCTTGGAAGGTGGAAAGGTACTCCAGGAAGGTACTCATAATGAATTGATAGAGAATAAAGGTTACTACAAGGAGCTTTATATCAATCAACTATCGGCGAAAGAAATCTAGAAAAATGTTGTCAGGTACGCTTTTTTTTTACATTTTTGAATATATTTTAGGTATAAATACTAACTTGATATTTTACAAATGAGCGATAAAGATTTAATGGATCAGGAAGAAATTTTCTCAAAAGTTTTAAGAGCTGGGAGAAGGACATACTTTTTTGATGTTAGAAGTACTAAGGCAGAAGATTATTATCTGACTATTACAGAGAGTAAAAAATTTACACATGATGATGGCTCCTTCCATTATAAAAAACACAAAATATATCTCTACAAAGAGGATTTTGAGTCTTTTAGAGAAATCATGGAAGAAATGATGGACTATATAATTACCGAAAAAGGACAAGAAGTCATCTCGGAAAGACATCAAAAGGACTTCAAAAAGGACGAGCCTGGTGCAAATGGAGAGGCTTCATCCACAGATAATTTTACAGATTTGGATTTTGATGATATCTAAATTCAATTTACAGCAACATTCAAACGATCTTTGTATTCAAAGGTCGTTTTTTATTTTTATACCCTAACTTATTCATACTTCAAAGAAAATGAGAAAAATTTTTACAACAGTACTTCTTATCTTCTCCTTTTTAGCTTTCGCACAGAATCCTATTGATCTTGATTATTATTTACCGCAGAATATCACTTATGATGAAAGCATTCCACGACCTGCAGAGCTAATTGGTCATGAAGTAGGCGAATGGCATGTCACCCATGACAAACTGATGTTTTATATGCAAACATTAGCCGAGAAAAGTGATCGTATACGAATTGAAAATCGCGGATCTACTTTTGAAGGCAGGCCTATCCTATTACTTACCATCACTTCCCCTAAAAACCATAAAAACCTTGAAAAGATACGACAAGATCATATAACACTTACAGAAAATGGTGACACCTCAGTTCCCATAGAAAATATGCCAATTATAGTATATCAGGGATTCTCTGTTCACGGCAATGAACCCAGTGGAGCAAATGCTGGCTTAGCCTATGCCTATTATCTTGCGGCCGCCCAGGGGCCTGAGATTGATGAATTACTGGACCAGCTGGTAATACTTATGGATCCATCTTTTAATCCGGATGGTCTTCAGCGCTTTGCTTATTGGGCTAATACCAATAGGAGTATGAACCTAAATTCCGATACCAATGAAAGAGAGTACCATGAAGTTTGGCCAGGTGGCCGGACTAATCATTATTGGTTTGATATTAATCGGGATTGGCTTCCCGTGCAATTACCGGAAAGCCAGGCAAGAATAAAAACATTCCATAAGTGGCTTCCAAATATCCTCACGGATCACCATGAAATGGGCACCAATTCTACTTTCTTTTTTCAGCCGGGCGAGCCGACTAGGGTACATCCTTTAACTCCATCCGCTAACCAGGAACTAACAGCAGAAATTGGTCGATACCATACCAAAGCATTAGATAAAATAGGATCACTTTACTATTCTGAACAAGGATATGACGACTACTATTATGGGAAGGGATCTACGTTTCCAGATGTCAACGGGGGAATTGGAATCCTCTTTGAACAAGCCAGTTCCCGGGGTCATATACAAGAGACTGAAAATGGTACACTTACTTTTCCTTTTACCATCAGAAATCAATTTACAACGGCTTTATCAACCATTGATGCGGCCAAAAACATGCGTGTAAAGATTCTTACTTATCAGCGGGATTTTTACCGAAATTCCAGAAGTGAAGCGGCAAAAAGCAGGAATAAATCAATAATTTTTGGTGATAGCAAGGATGCGGCCAGGACCTGGCATTTGGCAGAAATACTTAACAGGCACAAAATAGATTTCCATGAACTTGCATCCGATGTAACTATTGGCGATAAATCATTCAAAAAAGATTATAGCTATGTGGTCCCAATGAACCAGAAAAATCACAGGTTAATTAAGGCTATGTTCGAAAAGCGAACGACATTCACGGACAGTCTGTTTTATGATATTTCTGCATGGACGTTTCCTCTGGCATTTAATGTGGACTATGCGGAACTGGAATCCCTGACAAATGCGGGGCCACAAATAACCGAATTTAAACCCTTAACAGGCGGGGTAAGTCAGCAAAGCAATTATGCCTACTTATTTGAATGGCATGAATATTACACTCCCAGAGCACTAAATCGAATTTTAGCTAAAGGACTCAGGGCTAAGGTTGCCAAAGACCGGTTCACACTTGACAACAATGCGTATGATTACGGAACAATCATGATTCCCGTTCAAAACCAGGTGCTAAACAGTGATGATTTATATGTATTTCTCAAAGATGTGGCTCAGGACAGTAAAATAAAGATTTCTGGGGTAAGCACGGGTTTATCTCAGGGAATTGACCTGGGCAGCAACGATTTTGATCCCATTAAAAGGCAAAAAGTTGCCATGGTGGTAGGAAGTGGGGTTCGATCTTATGATGCAGGTGAGATATGGCATTTGTTAGACACTCGCTATAACATGAACATTACCAAAATTGATAAGGAATATCTAAATACTGTTGATCTGAGTATTTATACAGATATTATAATGCCAAGGTCTTTCGGTAAAGTTTCCTATGACAAAGCTGTTGCCAAAAAGTTAAATGATTGGGTGAAAGCCGGGGGTACCCTGATTGGATATGGCAATATGGCGAACTGGTTTAATGAAAATGAACTTATGAACTCCATTTTTAGAAAAGACACCCTGAAGGCAAAGGATATATCATTCATACAGAAAGATGATTACATTAGGGCTCAGGTTACCGGAGGAGCTATTTTCGAAGCCAAACAGGATCGATCTCACCCTATTAATTTCGGCTATAAAAACGATAAGATATCTCTTTTTAGAAATACAAACATTTATATTGAACCGGATAAGGATAGTTATAACAATCCAATTCAGTATGCGAATAATCCTTTACAAAGCGGTTATATCTCAGAAGAAAATCTGGAATTGATAAAGGGTAGTGTTCCATTTAAAGTAAGAACACTTGGTAAAGGCCGTGTGGTTCTATTTACAGACAACACCAACTTCAGAGCCTTTTGGTATGGCACAAATAAATTGCTGATGAATGCTATATTCTTTGGGCAAATAATGTAAATAGTTTTGATTTTTAAATTACCTAAGTCTGGACCATTCTTTGGATTAATCTATTAGCAGCAGGTGTAATTAGGGTTTATTAAATTACTTTTTTTTTAATTTATAACTGTTAACTTTATTCCTGTCTAAAATAAAATTTGCAAAAGATGGCAAATACCCCAAGTAATATGTTGCCCTTAGGCACTATAGCGCCCAATTTTAGCTTACCGGATACGGTAACTGATCAAATATATAGCCTGAATCAAATTAAAGGTGAAAAGGGTACTTTAATTATGTTTATCTGCAATCATTGTCCATTTGTTAAACATGTTAATCCTATTATAACCCAAATGGCGGGTATTTACCAATCCAAAGGAATTGCTTTTATAGCAATCTCCAGTAACGACATAATAAAGTATCCTCAGGACAGCCCGGAACTTATGAAGCAAACGGCATTATCAGAAGGGTATACATTTCCATATTTATATGACGAATCACAGGAAGTGGCCAGAGCATATGAAGCTGCATGCACCCCGGATTTTTATCTTTTTGACGGTAACCTACGACTGGTTTATAGAGGTCAATTAGACGATTCCAGGCCTGGCAATGGAATACCCTTGACGGGATTCGATTTAAGCAATGCACTTGAAGCAATGCTAAATAATAGATTGGTAAATCCAGCTCAAAAACCCAGTTTAGGTTGCAATATAAAATGGAAATAAAATTTGAAGCCGTAACCAATGAAAACTGTAATTTATATTGTAAGCTTGGAATAAAAGCATACAAAGAGCACTATTTACACTTATGGAAAAATAATGATCCTTCACCTTATATTGAAAAAAGCTTTATACAAGATATAGTCAAATGTGATTTAAAGGATACTACAACACTTCTTTTGATAATTTATGCAGAAAAAAAGGCTGTTGGTATCCTTAAGCTAATTAAAGATATTCCGTTCCCAACCCATACTTCAAAGGACGCAATTTTTCTCGAAAAAATATACCTCCTTAATGAATTCTCAGGAAAAGGGATAGGAAGTATTGTTCTGAAGTGGGTAGAAACCTATGGTCTGGACTCGGGCAAAAAAATGGTATGGCTGGAAACCATGCAAAAAGGGCCCGCATTGAATTTTTATCTTAAAAACGGTTATCAAATCATGAAAGAAAAGCAGCTGGAATTTGAACAGGTTCTGGAAGAACAAAAACCAATGTATGTACTTTTAAAAAGACCTTATAATTCATAATCCTTTCTGTTTTTTTGTCCACATTCTTTCCCCATCTCCGGTCAAATCCAACCCTCTCGGCGCAAAAGATTTTTGATATGGTTATAATGATGATTTCCATGCCACGCATAACGGCCTATATTTTCTTCTAGGGTAGAAGTTTCATTACTCTCAGGATGGATAAAACCCCGTTTTAACTCCAAAGAGGAAAGACCTTTAAGCAAAAAGACTAATTTGGCATGTACGGCCTTTATATGGTTAAGCGATAATTCTATAGGTGCCGTCCGGGTATCAAAAAGTTCTGCCCATTTCTTTTCAAAATAGGGTTTAATTACCGGAGTTTGTTCAGTTAAAGCCCACTTGAAACGTATATAACTATTGTGATGACTATCTGAAACATGGTGAATAACCTGGCGTACAGTCCACCCTCCCGGTCTGTATGGAGTTTCCAATTGCGATGTGGATAATGACTTTACAAGCAATTCCAATTTATGAGGGTAGTCTTCCAAAATACGTATCCATTCAACAACCTGGTCTTTTGAAATTTCAGGGGGCGCCTCAAATTTTCCAATGGGATATTGCAGTTTTTCAAGTTTTGTTTTTTCCATAGCTCAAAAATAGTGATTTTGAGTTTTTCAAACTATAGCAAGATGGTTGTGCCATATTTTTTATCGCAGCTGCAATGGCCGTTTAATTCCGCGAAATTTAATAGATTTTTAACCTTGTATTTCCCAAAATCAGTTCTTTAACTATTATTTTTATAAACATTAAATTTTCAACTTAAAAAATTAAATATGGCAACAATACGATTGGGCGACATAGCCCCTGATTTTACCGCTGAAACTTCTGTAGGAAAAATTAATTTTTATGACTATTTAGGTGATGGATGGGGTATTCTATTCTCCCATCCGGCCGATTTCACTCCCGTTTGCACTACCGAATTAGGAACAGCTTCCAAGTTTAAAGCAGAATTCGATAAACGAAATGTGAAAATGCTGGCACTGAGTGTTGACGGTAAAGAATCACACAACGAATGGATAAAGGATATCAATGAAACCCAGAACACCATAGTTAACTTTCCAATCATCGCCGATGAGGACAAGAAAATATCTTCATTGTACGATATGATACATCCCAATGCCGATAATAATCTTACCGTACGTTCGGTTTATATAATTGCCCCTGATAAGACGGTTAAACTAATTATTACCTATCCTGCTTCCACAGGCCGAAATTTTCACGAATTGCTCAGGGTGATTGATTCCCTGCAATTAACTGCTTATCACAAAGTAGCAACACCTGCTAATTGGAACCATGGCGAGGACGTAGTGGTTAGTCCTTCCATCCCTACCGATGAAGCCAGGGGTATGTTTAGCAAAGGGGTAAAAGAAATTAAACCTTACCTTCGAATGACTCCGGATCCAACGGCATAAAAGAACTTTAAAAAGTAATAAAGCTTTCTGATATCAGAAAGCTTTATCATTCTTATTTAAAACAACATAAATATCCTATACTTTTTACTTGTGTCCAATCTGAATTTTTAACTAGAAAATTAAAGATTAAAATTAGAAATTTAAGCCAACCTTCTTTAATTTTACGAGTTATTATATATGCGCTGTTATCACCTTATTTGTAAATAATATCAATGGTTGCTTTTTTAGAGGCACCTGGTAGGGTTAACTATTACAGAAGTGTTATATAATTAAGAAGCTTCCCCCATTAATCAAATTTGACCTGGTAATATGTCTGTTTTTTTTGTAATTGTATTTTTTTTGCTGGCCATTAATATTATACTACTTGTTTTTAGTGCCAACAGATCCAAATAAAAAACTTCTTCCAAAAATTGAAAGAAGTTTTACAATAATTTAATAGGTTCATTTAAGTTCTTACCGACTCTCTTAAGTATTTATAGTAATTCCCAGTTATTTAACCTCCATAAGCTCAACATCAAAAACAAGAGTAGCGTTTGGGGGTATTACACCACCTGCACCGGCACTTCCATAACCAAGTTCTGAAGGAATTACAAAACGGGCTTTATCGCCAACACTTAGCAAGCTTATTCCTTCGTCCCAACCAGGTATGACCTGTCCTATACCTAATTGAAAATCAATAGGTTGATCCCGCTTGTATGAGGAATCAAAAATTTGTCCGTTGGTCAGTGAACCCTCGTAGTGAACAGTTACTGTATTACCTTTTTCCGCCTTATTGCCATCTCCCTTTTTAAGGATCTTGTAACGAAGCCCCGTCCTGGTTTTATCAAAACCCGACGCCACCTTATCCAATTCTGCCTCAGCTTTATTCCTTTCCTCCTGCAGCCTTTTTTCCCTGGAACTTTCAAAATTCCGAAAAGCTTCCTGCGCATTCCAGGATTCTGCTTTATTTCCAACACGAAGAATATCCACCTTAAGTATTGAATCTCCTTGTGCAATTGTATCTACAATATTCTGTCCTTCAATCACATTACCAAAAACAGTATGCTTATTATCTAGCCATGGAGTTGCAATATGCGTTATAAAGAATTGGCTTCCATTGGTGCCTGGGCCTGCGTTGGCCATTGATAATATACCAGGTCCCGAATGTTTAAGGTCTGGGTGAAACTCATCATCAAATTTATATCCTGGATCTCCTGTCCCTGTTCCCAAGGGACAACCACCTTGTATCATAAAATCAGGAATTACCCTGTGAAAACTAAGGCCGTCATAATATGGTGTATTAGGTCTGACACTATTTTCCAGGTTTCCTTCAGCCAGCGCCACAAAATTACCTGCGGTACCAGGGGTCTTTTCATAGGTTAATTTTACCAGTATTTCTCCTTTCGAAGTATTGAATTTTGCGTAAATTCCGTCTTGCATATCCCATTTTTTTGATAAGTTGCAAAGGTAACAAATTTATATGGACAGACGCGAATTTAATCTCCGTTACAGCACGTATTTGGAACTAATTTAGAAATATTAGGAAAGCATTATTTCCCTCTTTCCGTATTTGCAGAACTTGTGCCATATTTATCAAAAAGGTAAACTAAACTGGCCATTGTTGCAGCACCAAGTTCAAGTTCACGTCTGTTGACATGCTCGAAAGTATCTATCTCCGTATGATGATGGTCAAAATAGCGTTGAGAATCGGGGTACAAGCCGGCCAGTACAATATGGTCATTTTTTAAAGGTTCAATATCCGCTCCACTATCACCTTTTTCAAACAAATGAATTTGGTAAGGCTCAAATAGTGGTTTCCAACTGGCTACCTGGGCATAATCGTTTTCCGGGCAATCAAAGGAAAAACCTCTTGGTGTAAATCCCCCTGAATCACTTTCTAAGGCAAATACGTGATTCTCCTTTTTACTTAAAGAAATCTCAGCGTAGGTAGTTGCACCTTTTAAACCATTTTCTTCATTCATAAAAAGTACGGCCCTAATGGTTCGTTTAGGCTGATAACCTGTTAATCTGAGTAACCGCAGAACTTCCATACTCTGAACACATCCGGCCCCATCATCATGGGAACCATCACCAAGGTCCCAGGAGTCCAGATGTCCTCCCACCAAAATAATTTCATCCGGATATGTACTGCCCTTAATCTCTCCAATAACATTATAAGATTGAACATCCTGAAGTTGCCTGCAATTTTGTTTAAAATAAAATTTTATTTCAGGATTAAGCTTTAAAGTTGCGCTTAACAATTCGGCTCCATTCGTGCTAATGGCAGCTGCCGGAATTCGATTATTTAAGGCTGTTTCCCCATAGCTCATCGCACCTGTGTGCGGATAATCATCCAGGCGCAGGTTTATGGAACGGACAATGACCCCTACTGCTCCGTATTTTGCAGCTTCTTCAGCCCCGGAATACCTTTGATCCACAGCTGCTGAATAAGATTCGGATGTATTAATATTCGTCGGGTCCATTGCCCCGTTGAAAAAGACAATTTTTCCTTCAAGTTTTCCTCGGCCAATTTTTTCTAATTCCTGTAAACTGCCAACCTCAACAACATTCGCCTTGATACCCCCGGAAGGAGTAGCAACAGATCCTCCTAATGCACAAATGGGCACGTTATTCGTAATCCCCGGTTTACTTTCTATAAAGGCAAATTCCGGCGCGCCCCTCACCCATTTAGGAACCATTACGGGCTGTAACCAAACACGATCCAGTCCCAAGGAGTCCATTTTCAATTTAGTGTATTCTACAGCCTGCTCAGCCTGCACCGAACCAGAGAGGCGACCCCCAATCTGATTAGATAAATAATTCAACCAGTTATAAGCCCTGCCTTCTGTAAGTGATTTGTTATAAATTGCATTAATCTGTTCTCTGTCATCTGTTTGCGACCAGGATGGCCCAGCCAAAAGAATAAGTAGTATACCTAAATATTTCATTGTTCTTTTTCCAATTGGGATTTATACGTTTCAATATTAGCCTTTATTTTATCATCAAGCTCTGGTTCCTTAATATCTTTATATTTTTTTAACGATTTCAATAAAATAGTGGCCACAATTAATCTGGAAGCATTCTTATTATCCGCAGGAATTACAAACCAGGGAGCATTTGGAGTAGATGTATTATTGATGGCTTCCTCGTAACATTGCTGATAGTTATCCCAAAGAGTGCGTTCTTTTAAGTCACCCGGCGAAAATTTCCAGTTTTTTTGTTTAAGCCGCAGTCTCCTCAACAATCTTTGTCTTTGTTCTTCTTTGGAAATATTCAAAAAGAATTTGAAAACGAGGGTTCCGTTATCAGAAATGTGTTGCTCAAAATTCCTTATCTGTTCGTACCGTTTATTCCAGAAATCCTGATCAATATCTGCAACCGAGTTAATATTTGGAATATTCTCATTTAAAATATACTCCGGATGCACCTTCGTTACCAGGACATTTTCATAGTGGGTCCTGTTAAATACACCGAATTTTCCTTTCGGTGGCAGAACAATATAATGTCTCCATAAATAATCATGATCAAGCTCAAGTTCCGTTGGCACCTTAAAACTATATGTTTCCACCCCTCTGACATTGCAATCTTTAAATACTTCGCGAACAAGGCTATCCTTACCGGAAGTGTCCATTCCCTGAAAACAAATCAGGATAGCGTACTTACCATGCGCGTATAATACATTTTGAAAATCACCTAAGTCTTTTCGTAATTTTTCCAGGCTTTTTATGAGTTCCTTGTTAGTGCTATCCAGGTTTTCAGAAGTTTTGAAATCTTCTAATTTAATACCCGGAATTATCCTATACGATGCTATATCGATTTTCTTCATAGGTTCAATATATAATATTTTGTGGTCCTAAGGTAAGCCCAAATCAAAAAATAACGTTTTATCCTCAATAATATACCATTCGCCCTTTCAACGGGTAAGACAGGGTAATTAAACGAAAAAATAAGGTGCCAGGCTTTACTCTCATTATCTTTACACTACCTAAATTTTACTTAAACAATACTTTACGCTATGAAGGTCATAAATGCCATTCTAATTTTGCTTGTGCTTTTCTCGATGTCCTCTTTTGATTTGAGCAAGGCATGCGAATTTGCAGGTTCCAATATAGGGTATATCAGATTACAGACTGAACGTGCTTTGGAGGCATCAGATATTAATACTTCAAGATTCTTTACGTATAAAGCACTTAACGCCATTGAAAAATCCAAAGAGCAAATTGAAGCTTGCGGTTGCGATTATGCTAAAGAGAGCATATATGAAGGCCTGGATAACCTAAAGAAAGCCACTAGAGTTTCTTCGCTGAAGGGAGCTAAAATACTTCTAACACGAGCATTGGACAATTCATCTGGAAGCCTAGAAGCAATAAAAGAGCATGAGGAACACCAGGGAAGTTTGTATGCCAACGATAAACTGGTGATGAATACAAAAATGGTTGAAAAGGAAAATACAGGCATGCTAATGCCTGTTGGCAAAGAACTGGAACGAAAAATTGATCTGTCTCTAATAAATTATCAGAATTCTCTGGATGAAGTTGTCAATAGTGTGGAATGTAAAGAGGCTTATGAGTTTGCAAGCAAAATTTATGCTCATTGTGAACAGGAGCTACTTAAGCCCAAACTTAGCGAAGCTAAAAAATATTACAATTTGAGGACAAAACAAATTACAGCAATTGCCCTGGCTAAATTAAAGGATTGCAACAAATAGGGTAAAGGGAATTTCTGTAAATTTACTTTATTGCAAATACGTTTTCAAAACTTATTTATTTACCCGCAAACAAGGTAACGTCTTCTTCGGTAATCTCAGTACCTCCCAAAATAATAAGACGTTCCACCACATTCCTCAATTCCCGAATATTCCCCGTCCAGTTGTATTTTTTTAATAGCTCAAGCGCCTTTTTTGTAAACTTTTTGGTAACTGAGCCGTGCTCAGAAGCTATTTTGGCGGCAAAATGTTCCACCAAAACAGGAATATCCTCCCTTCTGTCATTCAATGAAGGTACATTAATAAGGATTACAGCCAAACGATGGTAGAGATCTTCCCTGAATCTTCCTTCTGCGATTTCGAGCTGAAGATTCTTGTTGGTTGCAGCTATTACGCGCACATCTACTTTAATATCCTTATCAGTGCCAACCCTGGAGATTTTACTCTCTTGCAAGGCCCTTAGTACTTTAGCCTGGGCAGAAAGACTCATATCTCCAATTTCATCCAAAAATATAGTTCCCTTGTTTGCGGCTTCAAATTTACCTGCTCTATCCCTGACCGCCGAAGTAAAAGCTCCTTTTACATGACCAAATAGTTCACTTTCTATCAATTCTGAAGGGATTGCGGCGCAATTTACCTCAATAAAAGGTGCTCCTTTACGTTCACTTTTCTCATGTAACCAGTGGGCCACAAGTTCTTTTCCGGTACCATTGGACCCCGTAATTAAGACTCTGGCATCTGTTGGCGCAACCTTATCTATAATTTCTTTAATGTTAGTAATCTCCTTGCTATGCCCGATCATTTGATAGTCTCTGCTAACCATTTTTTTTAGGACCTTGTTTTCCTTAACAAGTTCTTTTTTGTCCAGTGCATTCCGCACTGTTGTGAGCAGCCTGTTTAAATCAGGAGGCTTGGAAATATAGTCAAATGCGCCTAACCTCATGGTATTAACTGCAGTATCTAAATCCCCATGTCCAGATATCATGATAAAAGGTATCTCCGGTCTTATTTTTTTAGCTGCCTGCAAGACTTCAACACCATCCATCTTGGGCATTTTTATGTCACAAAGCGCAAGGTCATAATCAGTTTTCTTAATCATCTCGAGGCCTATTGAACCATCTTGGGCCTCATCCACTTCGTACATTTCACTTTCCTCGGATAAAATCTTAATTAGAACCCTGCGTATGGCCGCTTCATCTTCTATTACCAGTATTTTTGACATGCTATTTTTTTATTAAAATATTGAAACTTTGAATCCTGCTTTCCAGTAAACACCACCTGATTTATCAACATTCAATGTATACACTTTTTCTCTTTTATCATTTCGCAGCAGACCTTGCTGACTCAATGTGTACCCGAAGATACCGTAAAAAGACATACGTTTGGATATGTTGTATTGGTAACCAATGGCTGAAACAACAGCCGAAAGTGACAAAGAGGATCCCAATTCACCATCGGGCAAAAGGATATCGTTTTGAACATTTACAAAGTATCCGTCCAAAAATAGTGCCATTTGTAAAGTGTGCTTATCTGAAATGTGATATCTCAAATCTGTTCTTGGGATACCTAATGAGAAAGACCAGTTACGATGAAACCGTTTATAATAATTAATTAAGGGCAGAGGAACCGGAAGACCGGTTGTACTGTTGTACGTCAGGCCTACTATTAGTCTATAAGGTTTATCAGCGTCCTTTTTTTCTTTCCACATAGTTGCCGTTAGGTTTAACTTGAAGTCCTGTCCTTCAATACCATTTACGAAATTCGATGCCAATCTGGGGGTTACAATCCCCACAAATCGCCAGTCCTCATTCAATTTTAAAATATATCCGACATTGAGATCAATAATATAAAGCTTTTTTAGCTCGCTGTCATCAAAGGGATATTCTTTTGTGCTCTCAAAATTAATAAGACTAAAGTCGCCTCCCAGTACCATATAATTTTCCAATCCTACTTTTATGGGAACATTCAACAGTACACGATAACGCGAAGTGTTGGTTCCGGAATCGGAATTTGGGAGAGAAGAATATTCAACCTTAAAAATTTCCGAACTCTGAGCAATAGAAATACCATTTACAAAAAGCAATAAGTAACATACCCCAAAACGCCAAATCATAATATCGGTAAAGCTACTTCCATCTTTTCATTTTGAATTTGACTAGGAATTAATAATTAGTATTGAAATTTAGTATGTCTCGCTTCGGAAATGGGATTGTAGTTTTATTTTCAAGGAACTTTGCAGCGATAACACAGCGGATTTGATTTTCACCCTCCCCTCCCGGATGGAGCAGCCAATTTAAAAAATCCTTGATTGCGTCCCGAAAATTTTTGCAAAATAACTTACCCGGCCTGTCTGGCACCAGAGCCCGCATGATTAGTATTTTAACCATTTAAATAATTCTTTATAGGTAGGTTTTTTACCGTACATTAAAATACCCACCCGATAGATTTTGGCAGCGAGCCATACGATTCCAATAAAAGTTAGTATTAGAAATACAATAGATATCATAACCTGCCACAAAGGAACCCCCCCCTCTCCTATTCCACCAGGTAAACGCATAAGCATAACTATGGGCGAGGTTAATGGAAACAGAGAAAACGCCACGGCAATAGGGCCGTGAGGATTATTAAATACAGAAAAGAATCCAACATAAATAGCCAGCATTAATGGCAGTATTATTGGGAAAATAAATTGTTGTGTATCTGTCTCATTGTCCACTGCCGCCCCAATAGCCGCGTAAATAGAACTATAAATTAAATACCCAAGGACAAAATACACTAAAAACAAAGAAATAAGCAATCCCCAAGGTATTTGCAGCAATTCCATAGCATATAGTTGCATGGTATCCGCAGTACCAGGTAATGGAGAAATTGTACTTATAGGATTCGATGTCATAACAGATTGGTCACTATAGCCTGTAAGGTCTATTCCAAAAACCAAAAATACACCGAACATGAGCAGGGATGCAGATATTATCCAGATAGCAAATTGTGTTATACCTGCCAAGGAGGTCCCGATAATTTTACCCAACATTAGCTGAAATGGCTTAACGGAAGATATAATTACTTCAATAATACGACTCGTTTTTTCTTCAATAACGCTGCGCATTACAAAACCACCATAAATTATAATAAACATCATAATCAGGTATCCAAAACCACCGCCTATGAAAGCTTTCATTTCATTTATTCCTTTTAAGTTCTGCTCTCCGGTAAAATTGGCAATATTAATTTCGAACTTAGTATTTATTGCCGCAAATTGCTCTGTTGAAACTCCAATATCCAGTAGTTTTCCTTGTCTTAAACGTTCCTCAAATATGTCTTCCAACAGATCAAGCACCAGTGTATTAGGTGGCTCTTTTGAATAAAAGAAAGTACTTTCGGCGACTTCTTGAATATTACTGCGGTCAGGGATATGTAACAGGCCAAAAATTCCGAGGCTTAAAGTAGAATCCTTGGCAGCCTGCAAGGAGATATCTTTAAAAAATATATACGAGGTGCGTTCATTGTTATTGAAGTCGGTAGAGAAATAGTTGCTTTCATTAAAGACCCCAATTATTCTTTTCTGACTATCATTCACCTTTGTGAGATAAGCTATAAGTACAATCATACCCACCATCAGTATGGGGCTAAGAAAAGTCATAATCACAAATGATTTATTTCGCACTTTGGCAAGATATTCCCGCTTTATTATCAGTGATAATTTATTCATTGTCATTTTTGCGTTGTACCGTTTGAATAAAAATATCATTGGCCGAGGGGATAGTCTCTATAAAATTATTTATACTCGCTTCAGCAGAAACTAAAGCCAAAAAAACTCTTGTATCATCAGTGGGCAATTGAACCGTAAAATCTAATTGCTTTCTCTTATAATCATAGTTCGATGAGGAAATATCGAATTTATCTGAAATCAGCTTTAAAAAATTTTCTCCATTTTCCATTTCCAGACCCACTCTAAACATATTGTTCTTGTATTCTTTTTTGATATCTTCCAATCTGCCATCCAATATCTTTTCTGCATTGTGCAGCAAGGCAATATATTCGCATAATTCTTCAACAGATTCCATTCTGTGTGTTGAAAAAATAATTGACGTGCCTTTTTCCTTAAGCTTTATAATCTCGTCCTTTATGATATTCGCATTTATTGGGTCGAAACCACTGAATGGTTCATCAAATATCAGGAGTTTAGGTTCGTGTAAAACCGTTACAATAAACTGAATTTTCTGGGCCATACCCTTGGAGAGTTCCTGAACTTTCTTATTCCACCAATCCCCAATCTCCAGTTTATCAAACCAATACTTTAGCTTCAGATTTGCGTCTGCTTTGCTTAGACCTTTCAGCTGGGCTAAATAAAGTGCCTGCTCCCCAACTTTCATACTTTTATAAAGACCTCTCTCTTCTGGAAGATAGCCAATAAGTGCAATATGCCGGGGTTGCAATAATTCTCCATCAAAAATAACCTCACCTGAATCCGGATAGGTAATTTGATTAATTATCCTTATCAAGGTAGTCTTACCTGCCCCATTGGGTCCCAAAAGCCCATAAATACTATTCTTTGGTATTACCAGTGACACATTGTTCAGCGCCATTTGATTGCCATATTTCTTAGTAACATTTCTGGCAACTAGGATATTATTCATGCGGGCAATATTTTGATTGTATCTGTAAAGCGTTCGTTATTAACTTTGAATTAAGTAAGAACAATAGCACTAATAACTATTAAAGCTGATATTGAATATTATAATTAGAATTCAGGGTATACTGTCATATTCCTCTTAATAGATTTCAAAGATATAGAAATGCATTAAAATGGTTTTCTAATTCATTGTATTTTGTTTTTGGATCAAAGATTATTAATGGTTTTAAACAGGATATAATAGATTTTCAAATCATTGTTATCAATTAAAAAAGTTGTTTTTTATCCTATAACCCCATAAAAAACAAAACCCACCCTTAAAAGGATTAAGGATGGGAAAAAAATTGCTATGAAAAAGAAAATTAATATTGGTTTCCCAATATTGAACCAAATATACGTTTTTTATTTAAAAAGAAAACTTTAATTCGTTAAGAGAACATATCTTTTACTTTTTCAAAAAAGGATTTATCCGATTTTTCAGGCTTAGGTTGAAAGTTGTCATTATTCTGCATCCTCTCAAAAAACTCCCGTTGTTCCTTATTTAATTCCTTAGGTGTCCATACATTTACATGCACCAAAAGGTCGCCTGTACCATAACCATTAATACTCGTAATTCCTTTTCCCCTTAATCGTAGAATCTTGCCAGATTGAATCCCGGCTTCCAATTTAATACGGACCTGTCCTGATACGGTATCAATTTCCTTCGTTGTGCCCAAAACGGCATCGGAAATACTTATGTAAAGGTCATAGTGCAAATTATCACCCTCTCGTTTTAAAGTATCATGTTCTTTGGTCTCTATAGCAACCAGCAAATCCCCTGATATACCATCTCCAGGTGCTTCATTACCTTTTCCGGAAACCTTTAACTGCATCCCCTGCTCCACTCCCGGCGGGATTTTTATAGAGACTGTTTCCTCAACTATTTTCAGTCCCTGAGCGTCTGCATCTTGTGGTTTTTTGTCTATTATCTGACCACTTCCGCCACAACTACTACAGGCAGAAGCAGTTTGCATTCTCCCCAGAATTGTATTGGTTATTTTTGTCACCTGACCAGCACCATTACATGTAGTACAAGTTTTAAAAGTAACACCAGCCGCCTGCTTTTTTCGCTTTACTTTTACCTTTTTCTCAACTCCATGAGCAATCTCTTCAAGAGTCAGGCTTACGCGAATTCTCAAATTGCTGCCTTTCATCCTGCGCTGACCACCACTAAAACCTCCAAATCCACCAAATCCACCGCCAAATGCGCTTCCAAAGATATCTCCAAATTGGCTAAAAATATCTTCCATGTTCATTCCGCCACCTCCAAAACCGCCTCCTTCAAATGCTGCATGACCATATTGATCATATCTGGCTTTCTTGTCGGGATCACTCAAGACTTCGTAGGCCTCAGCAGCCTTTTTAAACATTTCCTCGGCTTCGGCATCTCCCGGATTTTTATCGGGGTGATATTCTATCGCCTTTTTGCGATATGCTTTCTTAACCTCAGTTGCTGTGGCATTTTTGGAAATACCCAATATTTCGTAGAAATCCTGCTTCATATTTCGTTAATAAGTTTAATTTCCAACAACCACTTTTGGATGTCGGATTATTTTATCCCCAAGTCTAAAACCCTTCTCAACCACATCAATGATCTTACCTTTTAGCTTTTTGTCCGGGGCAGGAATCTGGGTAATTGCATCGTGCACTTCGGCATCAAAAATATCGCCTTCTTTGGTTGTTATCTCCTGTAAGCCTTTAGATTTAAGCGTTTCTTTAAATTTATTGCTAATCAGGTCCACACCCTTAAACAATTCTTTATCAGTTGAAGACTTGGAAATCTCCTTTAAAGCCCGATCAAAATCATCCATGATAGGCAACAAGGCCACTATAACCTCCTGTCCGGCAGTTCTAAAAAGGTCTATTCGTTCTTTCGAAGTCCGTTTTTTGTAATTTTCAAACTCTGCAAAAAGTCTTAAAAACTTATCTTTTTCTTTATTTAGATCTTCCTGTAATTGTTCCTCTATAGATATAAGCTCCTCCTCAGATTCATTCATTTCTGATTCCATGTCCAGTTCATCCCTTATTTCTTGTTCATCCGGACTCGTTTCATTTATTTCTTCTGACTTATCTTTTTTATTCATTTGGTATAGCTTTAAATAAAACTCAAATTAGGATGGCAAAAGTACTGCCAATTCTTGAAAAATGTCAAAATGTCACAAAAAAAAACATCCCAATAAAAGGATGTCCAAAAGCAGGGTATTTAAATCTTTATAAAATCTAGACATATTCCCTGGCCGGTACATCATCCAAGTTGTCCTTATTGATTTCTTCCAGGTATATATTTTCCAGAGCTCTGCAAATATTATTAAAATCAAAAGTAAAGCCTTCTTTTTCAATTTTTTTGCTGCTAACACGCTGACTAACAAACAATAGATAGGACATTTCACCCAGGGCAAGTCTCATTAAAAATTGAGGTATATTGGGCATGAACAATGGTTTTTCAAGGATTTTAGCCAGTTCTTTAAGCATTTTTGTATTTGTTACCGGGTTTGGCGCAACGCCATTATAGACACCGGACAAATTATTTTCCAAAATAAATAAGAACATTCGGGCCAGATCATTCACATGGATCCATGATTGCCATTGTTTACCCGAACCAAATGAAGCTCCTAAATACCTTGTTACTGCCTGTGATATCTTGGGTAGTGCTCCTCCCTCTGAAGAAAGCACAAGACCAATACGTATTTTGGTTACTGTGCAATTGATTTCCTTAAATTTATCCATTTCCCTTTCCCAAAGCTCCGTTACTTCCCCTAAAAAACTTGCATCCTTTTTGGTTTCATCTTCTGTATAAAAATTAGAAAAGGAACTTGGGTAGATACCTATTGCCGATGCAGAAATGATTGCTATTTTCTTTTCCGGCTTCAGGCTTTCAAGAGCAACATACAGGGTCTTTAAGCTATTAATTCTGCTTGTTAGAATTTCCTTCTTATACGATTTAGTCCATCTTTTTGCAATACTTGCTCCAGCCAGATTTATGATTGCTGTAACTCCTTCAAAACAGTTGGGATCAATCTTATTTTTATTTGGTTCCCAATAAAATCCCCGGTAATTTAATTCACTTTTAATTTTTGCCTTATTGGTGGTAAGATAATTAACAGAAATCCCCTCATTAAGACATAAATGAGTTATAGCCTTTCCAATTAAACCAGTTGCCCCGGTAATTAAAATTTTCATCACCTACTTTTCGGTAAAGATATTGGTTTTTGTAGCCGTCGCAATCAGGTTTAATTTGGATTTAACAGTATCCTTTACAAATTACTGTGAAAATTTATTTACCCTAATACTTTTCGCGCCCTCAGCATTTCCCGTTTTCCGGGAGGCCCGGGTAATCGTTCAACAACAAATCCAACAGCTTCCATAGCCCTTCTAACACTTCCCTTGGCGGCATAAGTAACCAAAACTCCATTATTGGCAAGGGCTTTGTACATCTTATCAAAAATAACCTCCGTCCAAAGTTCGGGTTGCACCCTTGCTCCAAAGGCATCAAAATAAATAAGGTCATACCGATTAATATCAGAAATTTCCCGGAAATCCTTTTTTTGTTTATTAAAGGAAAAATGAGGCGTAAGCGTTATTTTATTTCCCCAGGCGATTTTGTGCATTTTAGCGAAGACCTCTTTAAACGTTGTGGCATTTAATGTTTCAATATAATCCAATGCCAACATTTCTTCTATGGTTATGGGAAATGCCTCAACCCCCGTATAATCAATTTGTCTTTTATTTTTTTCAGCCTCAATTAAAGTAATAAGGGCGTTGAGACCTGTGCCAAAACCAATCTCCAGAATACGAAGGGATTTGCCGGTCATATAGGTAAAACCTTTGTCAATAAAAACGTGATAAGCCTCATTAACGGCTCCGTGAACGGAATGATATTGTTCATTCCAATCCTGAATCTGGATGGTTTTAGAACCATCGCCAGTAGTAATGATCTTTCGTATCAACCTATTGCCGTATGAGCACCCCATCAGCCTCAAACTCATAAGTTCTTTTTGACTCTTTAATCAAGTCAATATCTTCGTGGGATTCGCCTGCGTCTTTAGCATAATGCTTTTGGTCTTCGACACTCATGTTATCAACAAAAGCAATTCCATTTACTATAACCTCCATACCTTCGATATCCTTGGGCACAAAAAATCCATAATCTTTAAATTTAACCATTACCTCCTCCCCATTTTTCAAATTCAGTTTCATCCAACAACCTTTAGATTTACAGACATCTGTTACTTTAGCTGAAAACTTTGTCATCAGAGTATCTGTATCCTCCAGAGACTTGAATTGGTCCAATATATCTTCGCCTGCAATTGCTCCTCTGAAGTCAATTACTTTGCCAAATGAGGTGTAATTTTTTTCAATTGTGCCAATTTCATTTTGCTTGGAGGGCTTTTGCTGATTCTTACAACCTACTAATAGTACTAAAAAGACAAGTAAAATGTTAAAACTTTTCATTATCTATAATATTTATGACACAACTGCAAAACTGGTGATTTTTCCTCACAAAAAGAAGTCATTCATGGTGATAATTGTTTAATTTTAAACTTTAGAAAACTTGATTTAAATGGATACAGCAGTAAAAAACCTGATCGTGGAAAAGGCAAAATCGTCTAAAATTAATCAGGTTAATTTTGATCATCTTCCTTTTGGAGCATATTTCACAGATCATATGTTCGTCTGCGATTACAGGAATGGCGCGTGGGAAACACCAAAAATAATTCCTTACCAACCCTTACAAATGGAACCTTCGGCCAGGGTATTTCATTATGGTCAGGCAGTTTTTGAAGGGATGAAAGCATACAGGGATGATCAAGGAAGTGTTTGGTTATTTAGACCAGATGAAAACTTTAGGCGCATAAACAAGTCTAGTGTTCGACTTGCAATGCCTGAATTTCCTGAAGAGTACTTTTTTGATGGACTTAAAATGCTTTTGCAATTAGATGAGAAGTGGATAAAATCTGGTGAAGGTAATTCCTTATATATCCGTCCTTTTGTTATTGCATCACAACCTGGCATTATTGCGTCTCCGTCTGAAGAATTTAAATTTATTATTATTTGCTCTCCTGCCCAATCCTATTATGGGGGCGAAGTTCGAGTAAAGATTGCAGAAAAATATAGCCGGGCCGCTGATGGTGGATTCGGTTTCACCAAGGCTGCAGGTAATTATGCAGGTCAATTTTATCCAACCAACCTGGCCAAGGAAGAAGGGTTTCAACAAGTAGTGTGGACAGATGCAAACACTCATGAGTTCATAGAAGAGGCGGGTACAATGAATATATTTGTCAGGCTAGATGACAAACTCATTACCTGTCCCACAGGAGACAGGATTTTAGACGGTGTTACCAGAAAAAGTATCATTGACCTGGCAAAAGAACGGGGAATTGATGTAGAAATAAGACCCATTAAAGTTTCCGAACTGGTTGATGGAATTGAGAAAGGAACTCTTAAAGAAATGTTTGGTAGCGGAACAGCTGCGGTTATTAATCCAATTTTGGGTTTTGGACATAAGGGAAAAAGATATGAGTTGCCAAAAGTTGAAAATTCATATGCATCACTTCTTAAGCAGCAGTTATTAGATATACAGTACAACAGGATTGAGGATAAATTTGGATGGAGATATAAGGTACTTTAAAGCAAAAAAATAGGCGCTAGGAATAGGTGTCCATTTTATTTATCGAGAATGGCCTGAATATTTGGTTTAAAATATTCAGGCCCTTTTAATACTTTGCCATCCTCCCTGTATATTGGTTTACCATCTTTTCCCAATTTACTCATATTGCTTCGCTGTATTTCTTCAAACACTTCTTCTATTTTATATTGCATACCATGTTCAAGAATGGTTCCGCACAGAATATAAAGCATATCACCTAAAGCATCCGCTACTTCTACCAAGTCATTATTTTTGGCTGCTTCAAGGTACTCTTTGTTTTCTTCATCCATAAGGTTAAATCGCAACTGGTTCTTTGCGGCTCCCAGATCTGCCTTCATAGAATGGGACACTCCAAGACCAAAAGATTTATGAAAGAGTTCAACAGAAGCTATTTTCCTTTTCATGGGTTTTTTGTTTTAGTTTTGCATAAAATTAATAAATATGTTCAGCACGGGCCAAGTAGTATTTACAGTATTTTTTATTTTGTTATTCACAATTAGCCTGATATTTTCTTATAAAAAAGACAAAAAACTACACACTAAAAATTACAAAGGAGTAAAATGGGTAGGAATTGTGTTTATTATATTCGTAATATTCTTGTTTGCAATTAAATACATCCTCAAAAATTAACATAATTAATGCCAACACGACAAAAATTAAGGGTTTGACAACAAATTTGGCGTTTCATTCGTATAATACAAGAAAATAAGTAATTTTGCGTTAACCAATTATAGTATTCCAAAAAATGACCACTTTTTTAATAATTGTTTTTGTACTAGTTGTTTTAAATGCTGGGCTTTTGATTTTTAGTATTACCAACACTGGTATTAAAGTCAGTAATTTAAAGAAAAGTATTTCTGATCAAACTATTCCTAAAATTTATCCTCTGGAATTAAATCCTGACAGCTACAAAAAAGCCATTTAGTTTTTTACCTTTAGGGTATGAAACAGTTCTTACTTGTTTTTGTCGGTGGAGGATTTGGCAGTTTTCTTCGTTTTATTATAAGTAAAACATTCAACCTTTATTTTCCCAATTTTTTCCTCGGTACCTTTATCGTAAATATTATTGGCTGCCTGATTATTGGTTTTATACTGGGCGTATCCACAAGAGAAAATCTTCTTTCAAAAGATCAGATCCTGTTTCTAGCCACCGGTTTTTGTGGTGGGTTTACCACTTTTTCTGCGTTTACATTGGAAAACCACGGATTACTTCAATCCGGTGAATTACTGCACTTTTCTTTTTATACCTTAAGCAGCATTGCAATTGGAGTTCTGGCTGTAACACTAGGACTATGGCTTTCCAGGTTACTGTAAATACTACATCTATTTAAACACTATTTTTCATTAGAAATGTTATCTAAAAACTTCGTTTTGGACTTAAAAACGAATAGGTTTCTTTCTTTTCCTACATGTATCGTTAAGACCCCCTCACAAAATCATGAAATACATAAATATTTATAAATTAAATGTAATACCCTCAAAAATAATAGGGTCAAATTCATATAAACATAAAAATATTATATCTATCCCTACTTTTTAGGGGGGTTAATTTATTTAATATATATTTGCCGCGATCAACAATAAAATTTAAAAATGAAAAAAGTTGAAGCAATTATCAGGAAATCCAAATTTGATGAGGTTAAAAAAGCACTTCATGAAATTGAGGTAAATTTCTTTAGTTACTGGGACGTAACTGGAGTTGGAAATGAAAAACAGGGGCATGTTTATCGCGGTATATCTTACAGTACCTCAGACATCCAAAGAAGGTATCTAGAAATCGTGGTGTCTGACGATTTTCTTGAAAAAACCGTAAACACGGTGCTGGAAGCCGCTTACACAGGAAATGTAGGCGATGGCAAAATCTTTGTTTCCGATGTATTGGAGGCTTATAGAATAAGAACCAAAGAAAACGGTCACGCCGGAAT
Source organism: uncultured Flavobacteriaceae bacterium (assembly GCA_963793325.1). Classification (GTDB taxonomy): domain Bacteria; phylum Bacteroidota; class Bacteroidia; order Flavobacteriales; family Flavobacteriaceae; genus Eudoraea. The sequence goes on along the minus strand of CAWBZU010000002.1, from coordinate 168,945 downwards.
CAACTAAAAAGTCACTAACTAATACTTAAAAAAATGGAAGCAGGATTATTTACAGCTAACAATGTTTGGATGATGGTATGTACCGCACTGGTATTTTTTATGCATACGGGATTTGCCTTTTTGGAAATTGGCCTTACCAGACAAAAAAACACAATTAATATACTCTTTAAAAATATCTTTATAATCACAGTAGGTCTTTTATTGTATTATATAGGTGGCTTTAATTTAATGTACCCCGGATTTGAAGAAGGTTCAATGGGTATAATGGATTTTGCAGGTTTTGGTATTGCTGCCCCAGAAAATGGGATGACAGCAGAATACGCCTCTGGAGGTTATACCTGGTGGACGGATTTTTTATTCCAGGGAATGTTTGCAGCCACCGCGGCTACTATTGTTTCAGGTGCGGTTGCTGAGCGTATTAAGATAGGTCCTTTTATGATTTTTACTATCATATATGTCGGCCTTATCTATCCAATAGCCGGTTCCTGGCAATGGGGTGGCGGATTCCTTTCTACATTGGGTGGAGACGAAGGAGGATTTTATGATTTTGCAGGATCTACTTTGGTACATTCAGTTGGTGGATGGGGTGCATTGATTGCTATCTACCTTTTGGGCGCCAGAATAGGCAAATTTGATAAGGACGGGAAGGCAAATGCCATCCCGGGCCATAACATTCCTTTAGCTACGGCCGGGGTATTAATTCTTTGGCTTGGCTGGTTTGGTTTTAACGGAGGTTCTGTATTATCTGCAGATCCTGCAGCTACATCACTGGTGCTAGTAACTACCTGTTTGGCAGCTGCAGCCGGTGGAATTGGAGCCATAGCATTATCTACTATTATGTATAAGAATATGGACCTTACCATGTTCCTGAACGGTATTTTAGGAGGTTTGGTAGGTATTACAGCCGGAGCAGATCTGATGTCTCCTAACGAGGCAGTAATCATTGGCCTTATAGCTGGTGTAATAATCGTGCTTGGGGTTGCCTTGGTAGACAAGATTCGATTAGATGATCCTGTTGGGGCAGTTACAGTTCACCTTATATGTGGAATCTGGGGAACTCTTGCGGTAGGCCTGTTTGGCGCCAAAGCCGGAGGGCAACAGTTAATTTATCAATTAACAGGAATTGCTTCAGTGGGAGTCTTCTGTTGCATATCAGCCTTTATAATCATTTTCGCCCTCAAGAAAACAGTAGGAATCAGAGTTCCTGAGGAAGAAGAAATTGACGGGCTGGACCTTGCTGAACATGGTATGGACGCTTATGCTGACTTTAGAATGGATTAACATAATAACACAAAAACCAACGGAGCGTTCTGCCAAACGCTCCGTTATGTAAACTTTCAATAAAATCAATTTTAAAAATTAACACATTCCCAATAAAGGAATCTCAAAAACATTGAATTATGAAATTATTTACAAATACAAGTTACATAAAAAATTTATTTCTTTTAGCATTGTTATTGCTGGGATCAGCTGCATTTGCGCAGGAAGAAGAGGAAGAAGAAAAAAACAAAATCTCATTTAGCGGTTCGGTAGATGCCTATTATCGTACAAATTTCAACGGATTAAACAGCGTAGTGCCAATTGTAGAAGGTGGTGAGGAAATAGGCGAAATATCTCCAAGCGCACCGGGTTCATCATTCGCCAATAATAGCGGTTTTGCACTTGGTATGGTTAATCTAATAGCAGGATACGAGGGCAAAAAAGTAGGTTTTGTAGCTGATCTGGTATTTGGACCCAGAGGTGAAGATGCTGTATTTAACGATTCAGGACCTACAAGCATCATTAACCAGTTATATGTCTATTGGAATGTCAGCGATAAGGTGACACTTACCCTTGGAAATTGGAACACATTTTTGGGTTATGAGGTAATCTCACCGGTTGCAAACTTTAACTATAGTACTTCTTATATGTTCTCTTACGGACCGTTTTCCCACAATGGTCTGAAAGCAGATTTTGATTTAGGAAATGACTGGTCGGCAATGGTAGCCATAATGAATCAAACCGATTTTACATCTGCTTCCCGGCAAAGCGATTTTAGTTTTGGAGCCCAGATAGGCTATGCGGGTCAATTCCTTAACTTCTTGTACGGAAAACAAGGGGCTGACAAAATTGTCAACGATGGAGTCATAGAGGAACCAGACATCCAGGGACTCTTCCAGGTAGATTATACTGGTGGATTTAATATTGGGGAAGACTTCTTTTTGGGAATTAATGCCACATACCAGGATACGGGCGATGTCGGGTTTGATGAAAACACACCAAGTGATCTTGGATTTTGGGGGGCAGCTTTATATCCGCAATACACATTTTCTGAGACCTTTACCCTTGGTTTAAGGGGTGAATATTTTCAAGAAGTTGGCGATTTTGGAGCTATTGGAACCGGAGTAGAAGATTCTAACGTACTGGCCGTCACACTTTCAGGAAATGTGACCATAGGCAAATTCCTTACCATTATTCCAGAAATAAGATTTGACAACGCTTCAGATGACTCGTTTTTATTTTTAAACAAAGATTTGGAAACGTCTAAAAACCTATCTTCATTCCTATTAGCCGCTGTATTTGCGTTCTAGATAAAATTTAGTTTGGTTATGTTTAGTTAAATAAATGCCGGCCCTGATGGTGAAACATCGGGGCCTATTTATTGGATTTCGGTTTAAAACTTTTCACCCCTGCACTGATTTTGGTATCCAGGTAATTTACTTTCGGGACAATAGGACAACTATACTTTTTGTTATAAGCACAATAAGGATTATAGGCCCTGTTAAAATCAAGAACAATTGTATCCCCTTCAGGAATTGACAAATCCAGATAGCGACCACCGGCATACGTCTCTTCCCCGTTGGTGTCATCCAAAAAAGGCAGAAAGAGGTAATTTTCATATTCTGCAGTTTTCATTAATTCCAGGTTTTGATAAATTTCGAGCCTATAATTTTTCCCATTTAAAGCAAAATTTGCTACCCCGAAAACTACTTCCTCAGAAAGACGTTCTGTAGTGGTAGGCATCATAAAAGGAGTTGCATCTATCGTCCTGGTCAATGAAGCTATTACCCTGAAGGAAGTATCCGGTTTAAAAAAATCCAATCCCTGAAAATCTTTGCGATACCTGTCCGGCAAGGGAGAAGTCTCCGGGTCTTTAAATTCTTCATTGAGTGCATTTTGAAATAACAAAATCTCTCTGGTAAGCTCTGAATTTACTAAAGCTGCATCGGATTTTATAGCATCGTGATATTTACGTTTATCCGCACATCCCAAAACAAACATATACAGACAAACAATTCCAAACATTAGTTTTATTTTCATAGACACATATTTCTACCAAAAATACAATATCTCTTTTTTTTATTTATTTTTACTTTTTAAGATTGAAGATATGAGCGGATTATTGATTCAAATTACCGTAATGGAGTATCCTTTTACAAGGAACCGGTGCTGTCATGTTTAGAATCAATTCTGTTTTTAAAAAATGTAGCCTGGCAAATATGTCAGGCTTTTTTATGATTTGTAAGACATGAAATCACTTTATACAGGTTATGTAAATTCCTTTAGAGGCTTGTCTAAAGAGGTTTGGTGGTTGTCTTTAATAACCCTTATTAACAGGGCCGGCACCATGGTCATCCCGTTTTTATCGCTCTATCTTACCCAGGATCTCGGTTTTACCCTGGAAAATGTAGGTATTATCATGAGTTGTTTTGGATTAGGATCACTGGTTGGCTCCTGGCTGGGAGGCAAATTGACTGATCTCTTTGGTTCATACCAGGTGATGCTCGTAAGCCTTATATTGACCGGGATACTTTTTATCACATTACAATATCTTGTTTCCTTTTGGGCAATTTGCGGGGGTATTTTTTTGTTAATGATCATAGCGGATGCATTCAGGCCGGCGACATTTGTCGCACTTAGCGCATACAGCAAACCCGAAAACAAGACGAGGTCTGTTACGCTCATACGCCTTGCCATAAACCTCGGATTCTCAGCAGGACCTGCCTTGGGTGGTTTAATAATAGGCATTTCAGGTTACAGTGGTTTATTTTGGGCAGATGGTCTTACCTGTTTAGCTGCAGGTATATTGTTATTGGTTCTCCTTAATCCTAAAAAGGTTAAAGTCCTTGATAGCGTTGAAAACAAGACCCCTTTGTCGGCATATAAAGATCCGCCTTATTGGGTATTTATTATCGCCATGGTCCTGTTCGGTTTCGTTTTTGTGCAGTACTTTTCCACAATTCCCATTTACTATAAGGACATACACTCATTAAATGAAACTCAAATAGGCTTGCTGCTGGGCATGAATGGGTTTTTAATATTTGTTTTTGAAATGCCTCTTATAAAGTTTTTGGAAACAAGGTCCTTGTCCAAAATATCAAATATGATCATAGGTTTAACACTTGTCAGCTTAAGTCTGCTCCTACTAAATAGTACACCATGGATTGGAGTACTTGTTATAGGTATGTTATTGATGACTCTTGGCGAAATGATAGCGTTCCCTTTCTCAAATGCATTTGCAATGGACAGAGCAAAAAGAGGCAGACAAGGAGAATACATGGCGCTCTATAGTATTGCCTTTTCTATTTCTCATATTTTCGCACATAATTCCGGAATGATATCCATTTCCAGGTTTGGTTATAGAACCACATGGTATTTGGTGACTTTTGTGGGCATCCTCGGCATTTTATTACTTTTGTGGTTGAAAAAAGTACTGCTAAGAACTACCCATAAGTAAAATTTATGAAATATTTCCTCCTCCTATTATTCATTTTTAGTCTGACTTCCGGGTGCCTAAAAAAAGATAATCATTTGAATCCTTCAAGTACCATTCTCAAAAGTGAAATCAAATTAAATCCTGATTATTATAATGTGGCTTTCCTGATTATGGACGGCACATATAATACAGAATTTACTGCCCCCTATGATATTTTTCAACATACCCGGTTCAGGAATGGCATCAAAGCTATGAACACATTTACGGTGGCCAATACTTTGGAGCCAATAACTACTTTTGAGGGACTTCGCATTTTACCGGATTTTAATTACTTAAAAGATTCCCTTCCTGCCATAGATATTCTGGTAATTCCCAGTGCAGAACATCATCTGGATTCAGATTTAAAAGATACTGCTATGCTTAATTTTGTAAAAAGGGTAGACAAGAATGCGATGTTTATGACTTCACATTGTGATGGTGCCTTTGTTATGGCAAAAGCCGGCTTGTTGGATAGGGTTGCATCTACTACTTTCCCCAGCGATATAGGAAAATACAAACAGATGTTCCCTCATCTGAATGTAAAAGACAGCGTACTTTTTGTGCATGATGGCAAGTACATTACCTCCGCAGGCGGGGCGAAAAGCTTTGAAGCTTCTTTATACCTTTGCGAATACCTTTATGGGAAGGAAACTGCAAAATCTCTGGCCAAAGGATTAGTAATTGATTGGGACATTGATTTATTTGCAAAGTCTATTCCTGAATAATGGCATCATAACGCGATTCCTTGAGGTATTTATTTACAATGGCATTGAATTCGGGCATAATTCTCAATAGGGCGGTATGTTCAAGTGAATAAAGTTGCCCCTTGTCCTGATATCCATTTTTTAGCAATTCTTCCAGATAAAATAAGGCTGTGCCAAAATCTTCATATTTGGAACTGTCAGATATAATTTTCAAGTAATATGAATAAGCCATCGGTTCAGTAATAGTTTTCAACATCCACAGATAACTTAACACTTCATCGTTAACCACAGGATACTCCTCTTCCATATCTATATTATCCTCTATAAGTGCATTGAGATATCCCAGTAATCTTTTCCCCATTTGTCTTTCTAAAGGATCCTGCTTATTGTCATATTTTTTAAGCTCGGTCATCTGATAATTCCACCACCCCAGATTATTGTAATTCAAAGTGGACAAATCCTCATTCAAATTAAAGTTATAATCCTCTTTTATGAAGGACTCCTGAAATAATATATTGTTAAAATTCCGCATTTGATTCCTGTAAGATTTATCTTTTTTGAGCATTTTCTCTTTCTCCCTCAATGAATCAACTTCAAGGTGCGGCCTGTAAACAGAAATGATTTCATTGAGAAGGTTATATGCCTGTAGCATCTGATTTGAATTTAATAACCGATTGTACTCCTCAAAGTTTTGGCGATAATTATTGATAACAAATTCATCATCTTTCTGAACACTGCCTTTAGCCATAGACGAAAGCGTAAGTATTGTCAAGGCTTTGTCTATATAACTATAATCTGACCAGTTTTCACCCCCGTCAAATACCAATAAATTATTTGGGTATTTCATTTTGTTGAGCACATCCCGTCCCTGTAACATTGAAGTGTAGTTGAAATCTTCATTTCCGACAATTCCGATAAAATAAAAAGGTCTTTTGTCATTCAATAATTCCACATTCGGCACAAAGGACCCACAAGAAATTACACCATCCACCTGCTTAACAAAGGAAGGTATAAGAGATGCAAATTTAGCTCCGGATGCAAATCCGGCAGTATAAATTCTACTGCTGTTCAAAGGGAAAAGTTCAGTAACTGCCTGAAACATCCTACTGGCGATTATTATATTTTTAGAAATTGAAAGTGTATCGCTTATATTGTCTGAAGAAGCCAGTAGATATCCTTGTTCTTCTGCAGCTGCCCTAAAAATGTTTAACGCCTGACTATTTTTACCCTCCATATCGAAGACAAATATGACGGGCCATGTTCCCTTGCCATCAAACTTCTTTGGAAGATATAATTTATATGTTTCGGAAATAGAGTCATTTACCTGCACAGAATCAGTGATAATTCCTTTTTTAAAGACCACCTGTCTTGTTTGTGAATTGCCTGTATAAACAAAACCTACAAATAAAAGAAGAATTAAAATTTGCTTCATATTTCTGAAATAATCAAAAACCTAGCCAAAATAATTGAGAATTCTACTAAAACTCCAAGTTATAGTATAAACACAATTAATAGGAGATATCAGAATACCTCATAATCCATATTTACTGTTTATAACTTATAAGTTAAATTAAGTAATTAAAAACTTCAACAACAAATATTCAAAACTATTTATTTCTTGCACGCTGATATCCTGTCGTAAATTTCTGTTAAGTGGATATTTTTCAATTACATTCTATAAAAACGGGTTAATTGGCAAGGAAATTTTCATGTTGGAAATCCAATTCTGCAACTCTATCAAAGTCATCTTTGCTATTATATTTAAGACTGTCCCAATTATTTAAGTCGCTTTATTGGAGCATCGGATATCACATCAGACAAAATAATATGTGTCCTGGTTTCCCCATACCTAATCAATTCGTCTATAAACTTCTCCAGATGCGCCTGATCTTTAAGAACTACCTCCATGATAATATTCTCATTTCCCGTAATCCGGTAGCAATTGATGACTTCATCCAGGCTATGAACCATTTCAAGAAAAGGTTTCAATTTCCCCATAAAAGCCTTTAATGTAATTATTGCTTTTAGTTGATAACCTGTTAAGGTATATGAGACTTTTGCATTAAAACCTTCAATAATTCCTATATCTTCCATTTTTTTGACGCGCTCAGCTACCGCCGGGGTAGTGAGCCCAACTTGTCGGCCAATTTTGGCCAATGACACCCTCGAATTTTCCTGAAGGAGTTTAAGGATGCGCCAGTTTAAATCATCTATCTTACTATTCAAAGTATATTGCCCTTTATAATATTGATTATTAAGCTAAATTACAAATTTGCTTTATATTATAAAGATATTATCTGAAAATTGAACGTAACTTTATAATAATATTTTTGCTGAAAAAGAAAATGCCCTACAAAAACTTAAGAACCGTACCGGTTTATATAAAAGCGATGGAACTCTGCACAATGAGCAGGGAAATCGCATCATTTGTTTCCCAAAACAAAGATTTACTAAAATTATATCAATCTAATAGCTTAAGAGATCATATTGCAGATTCTTTGTTGACCGATGCCATTTTGATCCCGCAGCAGATTGCCCGGGCAGAATCCTCTGAATCTTATGCCGTGCGGATGAAAAGTGCTTCATTTATCAATATTATGATACGGAACATCATCTCCTATTGTAACGGGTTGGAAAATGATGGATTAAAGGAAAGGGAATATATAGATTTGCTGAGACAAGAAATCCGCAGTTTCAGGAGGTCTTTTAAGAAATGGAGAAAATCCATAGGTAAAAATGACGGCAGTTCAACCTGGGGATTTAATGATTATATGGGTTACTAAAAAAGTCCAATAAATATAAAGATTTGATTTCCTGAAATTAGGTACAGGAATACAACTGAAATAAAATTACATATTCCTCCTGTACTGCCCTCCTACTTCAAATAACGCATGAGTGATTTGCCCTAAGGAGCAGTATTTTGTCACTTCAATAAGCTTTTCGAATATATTTTCATTTTTTATGGCCGTTTCCTGCAACTCCTTTAGCTGTTTTTGGGAAATTAGTTTATTTCTTCTGTGTAAGCCCTGTAAAGTCTTAACTTGTTGCTGTTTTTCATCGTCTGTAGCACGAATCACCTCGACTGGCAGTATAGTGGGAGATCCTGTAGAGCTCAAAAAGGTGTTTACTCCTATAATTGGATATTCCCCATTGTGTTTTAAGGTTTCATAATACATACTTTCTTCCTGTATTTTGGAACGTTGATACATCGTTTCCATCGCACCCAAAACACCCCCTCTTTCAGTAATCCTGTCAAATTCAAGTAAAACAGCTTCCTCTACAAGATCTGTAAGTTCTTCAATTATAAAGGAACCTTGCAACGGGTTCTCATTTTTGGCAAGCCCAAATTCCTTGTTAATAATCAATTGTATGGCCATTGCCCTTCTAACAGATTCTTCCGTGGGTGTGGTAATGGCCTCGTCATATGCATTGGTATGTAACGAATTACAATTGTCATATATGGCATAAAGCGCTTGTAATGTAGTTCGAATATCATTAAAATCTATCTCCTGAGCATGCAAACTACGACCAGATGTTTGAATATGATATTTTAACATTTGAGCCCTGGAATCTGCTCCGTATTTTTCTTTCATCGCTTTGGCCCAAATACGCCTGGCAACTCTTCCAATTACGGCATACTCAGGGTCAATACCATTAGAAAAGAAAAATGACAGATTCGGACCAAACTTATTAATATCCATTCCACGGCTTAAGTAGTATTCAACATAAGTAAAACCATTGGATAGTGTAAACGCCAGCTGGGTAATTGGATTAGCTCCGGCCTCTGCTATGTGATAACCTGAAATGGATACCGAATAAAAATTCCTTACATCATTGAGAATAAAATATTCTTGTACATCCCCCATTAGCCTCAATGCAAATTCTGTAGAAAAAATACAGGTGTTCTGTGCCTGATCTTCTTTCAGAATATCAGCCTGGACCGTTCCCCTTATTGTTTTTAAAGTCTCTTTTTTAATATGATTGTACACCTCAGGCGCCAGCACTTTATCTCCGGTTATCCCTAATAGAAAAAGGCCAAGTCCGTTATTTCCTTCCGGTAGAGGACCCTGATATTTTATACTTTTTTTAAAGTCTCTGCCCAACAGGGTTTCGATTTTTGCGGTCACCTCTTTTTCCAGACCATTTTGATGAATATACTTTTCACAGTTTTGATCAATTGCAGCATTAATAAAGTAACCCAACAACATTGGTGCAGGTCCATTAATAGTCATACTTACAGAAGTCATCGGATCACTCAGGTCAAAACCAGAGTACAGCTTCTTGGCATCGTCAAGACAGCAAACGGACACGCCGGCATTCCCTATTTTACCATAAATATCCGGCCTGTGATCAGGATCATTACCGTAAAGTGTTACCGAATCGAATGCTGTGGACAATCTTTTGGCAGGCATATCCATGCTTACATAATGAAACCTCCTGTTGGTACGCTCAGGCCCACCCTCACCGGCAAACATACGCGTAGGGTCCTCCTCCGTCCTTTTAAACGGGTAAAGTCCACTGGTATATGGGAATTCCCCGGGCACATTCTCCTGAAGCCTCCATTGAAGCAAATCGCCCCATGCTTTATACCGGGGTACAACCACTTTTGGAATTGCAAGACCTGAAAGGGATTGAACATGTGTAGCTATACTAACAGCCTTATCCCTTACTTTAAAAATATAGTTGTGATCTTTATACTTAGATACAAAACTATCCCAGTTGAGAAGCATTTCCCAATTATAGGCATCAAAATTCATTTTTACACGGTTAAATTCAATTAGCAAAAGCTGAATCAAATTATCTTTTCTGCCTTCCTCGGAAATATCAGAATCTGTTATCTCAATTCCTGAACTGGTTAATATCGGCGGAGTATTAGAAAGACCGGCTATTGTTTTGTAAATTCCATATAATTGCTGAGCTACTTCAACTTGTCGGGACACTTTTGAATCATAAGATTTAATACTTTCTGCAATTTCCGAAAGATATCTTGTCCTGGATGGCGGCACAACAAATACCTTTTGATCCATTTCCTGGCTAACCGCTATGGTAGAAACAAGATCTGCCTTCGCTTTTTCGGTTAATTTTTGCATTACCGCCTTGTATAAGCGATTCATACCGGAGTCATTAAACTGGGAAGCGATAGTCCCAAATACAGGGATTGCCCCTTCATCGGTTTCCCACAGTCCGTGATTCCTTACATATTGTTTCCTAACATCCCTTAGTGCATCCGGGGCTCCCCTTTTATCAAATTTATTTATAGCTACAAGATCAGCAAAATCGAGCATATCTATTTTCTCAAGTTGAGTCGCCGCTCCAAATTCCGGGGTCATCACATAAAGAGAAACATCACTATGTTCAATTATTTCAGTATCTGACTGGCCTATACCCGATGTTTCTAGAATTATGAGATCAAATTCCGCTGCTTTTAGCACCCCCACAGCCTCTCCCACATACCTGGATAATGCCAAATTAGATTGACGTGTTGCCAATGATCGCATATATACACGATCGTCATTTATCGCATTCATTCTGATACGGTCTCCCAACAGAGCTCCTCCAGTTTTTCTTTTTGAAGGGTCAACAGAAATTAAACCAATGGATTTCTTGGGAAAATCCCTTAAAAAACGTCTGACGAGCTCATCAACTAGACTGGACTTTCCTGAACCTCCTGTCCCAGTAATTCCCAAAACAGGGACATTTCTCCCATCTTTATCAATTCCGGAAAAGAGTTCTTCAAATTCAGAAGGTCTGTTTTCTGCAAGACTTATGAGCCTTGCAATGGTCTTTGGTTGCCTTTTCTTTAAAGCTTTCACCAAAGTTGTCCCCTTTTCAAGCACTAAGCCGGGAACCGGAAAATCACTTAACTGTACAAGGTCGTTTATCATACCTTGTAAGCCCATCGTTCGCCCATCATCCGGAGAGTATATCCTCGTAATTCCATACTCCATCAAGGATTCAATTTCCTTGGGCAAAATTACCCCTCCTCCTCCACCAAAAATCTTAATATGAGCTGCTCCCCTTTCCTTTAAAAGGTCTAACATGTATCTAAAATACTCATTATGACCACCCTGATAAGAAGTCATTGCTATGGCGTTAACATCTTCCTGAATAGCGCAATTTACCACCTCATCAACACTTCTGTCGTGGCCCAAATGAATAACCTCCACTCCTGTGGATTGAATTATGCGCCGCATAATATTGATGGCCGCATCGTGACCATCGAACAAAGATGCTGCAGTAACTATTCTAATCTTATTCTTTGGCCTATAGACCTTTGCTTGTTCCATGGATAATTTTTGGGCTCCTTTAGGTTAGCAATTTACGGAAAATGCAAAAAATATAATCTTACAATCAGAATTTTATAAAAATCATTAGATTTAATGAACCTCAGCCCCTAATACCATAATTTTGTAAGCTAAAGTATATCATTTTGAGAAACACTATTCTTATTCACTGCCTGGATCAATCCGGAATAATAAGCGCTATTACAGGATTTATACACCATAAAGGGGGAAATATCGTTTACCTGGATCAGCATGTTGATGAGGAGCTGGGTGTTTTTTTTATGCGATTGGAAAGTGAGTTTTCAAATTCGACTTTTGCTTTTCCTAAATTCAAAGAGGAGTTTAAGACAACTTTGGCCATCCCCTATGATATGAAATGGAGTGTTCATCTCGGAAATATAAAACCGAGAATGGCCATTTTTGTATCCAAATACAACCATTGTCTTTATGACCTCCTCAGTCGTTATAAATCAGGCGAACTGGAAGTGGACATCCCTTTCATCCTAAGCAATCATGAAGAAGCAAAACATATTGCCGAACAGTTTGAAATACCTTTCTATCTCATACCGGTTACTAAAGAAACCAAGGCAGAAGCAGAAAATGAGCAATTAGAACTCTTAAAATCCCAAACGGTTGATTTTATTGTATTGGCCAGGTATATGCAAATATTAAGCAGTAAAATTATAGATCATTATCCAAATAAAATTATCAACATTCATCATTCCTTTCTACCTGCATTTGCCGGGGCTAAACCTTACCATGCTGCATTTGAACGTGGTGTTAAAATTATTGGAGCAACGAGTCATTATGTGACCGAAGCCCTGGATGGCGGTCCTATTATAGAACAAGATATCACCAGGGTATCTCATTCACACCGGGTGAAAGATTTTATTGCAAAGGGGCGGGATCTGGAAAAAATTGTACTTTCCAGAGCGGTTCAACTACATGTAAACAGAAAAACAATGGTCTACAATAACAAAACAGTTATTTTCTCATAGATCCTTAGGCAAAAAGCCTTTTTTACACCGCAAATTATTTAGTATATTAACGGCATAATATTATACTAAGGTTAGGCTTATGGTAAAAATAGCGGTTTTAGGACCAATCCCCAGAGACACCATCTATACACACCAGGATGAGGTGATACAAAAATATGGCTGTGTCACACATCCCGTAATTGCCTTATCCAAACTAATGGAAAATGAGGGAACCGTAATCCCAATAACCAATGTACATCAAATAGATTTTGATCCTATTTTGGAGGTATTCGAACCTTATTCAAATATTGACACTTCCCATATTGGGAATAAGGAAGACAGGGGAACAGTTATAGAATTGAGGTTTATAGACCAAAATAATAGATTAGAGAAACAAACGGCTTGTATGAAGCCCATCTTGCCAGAAGATGTTTCGGAATTAAACGGCATTGATGCTTATGTGTTTGTACCTATTACCGACTTTGAGATTTCACTAAGTACATTGAGTTATATTAAAAAGAATAAAAAAGGATTGATAATCTTTGATGCTCATGGCCCAACGACCACTATGAGTATGACCGGAGACCGGTATCGAAAATTTTGGGTGGATATGGATGAATGGCTTCCCTTCATAGATGTACTTAAAATGAATCTTGAAGAATCCCAGGCATGTTGGTTCAAAACCGAATATGAATATGAAGAAATGACCAGTTATGAGGAAGATAAGACTGATCATTTAGATGCCATGGCCGAACATGTCCTTGCTAAAGGGGTTAAATATTTTTATGTGACGCTGGATTCAAGAGGTTGTGTTGTTTATTACCTGAAGGATAATACTATTGTGAAAGAATTTGTAAAATCTGTTTTTATGAAAGATGTTATAGATACTACAGGTTGTGGAGATTCTTTTGCGGGGGGCCTGGCTTATGGATTTTCTTTATACAATGATCCTATAAAAGCAGCTCAATACGCAAACACCCTTGGTGCTTTGCGCACTCAAGGGAAAACCTTCGAGGTTTTTAAAAACAAGAAAGAGACTGATAAGTTAATCGCAGACCATTATTAAGTGTCTCTCAACCAAAAATATTTATCTGGGTTTGACAACTGTCTTTGGGATTTTGACCACAATTCCTGCCCATTTTAAGATAATGGGGCTATTTTTCTTAAATACCCACAATAAACGGAAATTATTAACGTTAAAATTTTAAAGGTAAATCCCTACAATTTTAAAATTTTGTAATTCCGCCCACATATAAAGCGGATAGCCTTAAACGAATTATTTGAGTTAGTATTTTTTGAGTTAGTTAGTTTAAACCGGTGGAAGCACCGGTTTTTTTTATTCAAATAGCTCAATAGATAAATTATTCCGCTATCTTATTCCTTATGAAACAAGGGACATTTATTGCAACACTTTTTTGTAACATCCCTGGTTGGCCATATAACAACCTTTTAAATTAAGCTTCCATATTATTTTATGTGCTATCAAGCGCACTCAATAAAACATATACCAAATAAGTGCTTTTGCTTTATGAGCTCATCGGAGGGTTCCAAAGTCAATTTTTTAACGGCCGAATCAAAAGTGTGTCATCTGTGAATGTGCATTTTTTTGCAGGCATTTTGGACCTATATTCATTAATTTAGTTAAATATTAGACAAATCACCTGATTTTTAGATGAATACATGCATATATGAACATCCAAACCTTCCATTTGGTCGTATATTTGTAAGAACTAAGAATTTAACCATGGAGAATCAGTATTGTAGAGTTGGAGCGATTACTCCAATTACTAACGGACAACATGCTCTTGCCCTGTTAGAGCATCAGTATCAGAATTTTTTAAATAAGGCATCAGACTTCAAAGCCACAGACGATAAGCTTGCGGAATTTTTTGAATTGAAAGCGCGTAAACTTAAGAAACTATTGGAGAATTTTGTGCAATAAATATCAATTCTTTCGGAGTTCTTTCATCATTTTTTCCCTTAACTCACCTGCTTTCTGAGCCGCTACAATTGTAAAGTTCCGGTCTGTTGATGCATAAATAATTCCCCTGGAAGAATTCACCAACAACCCAACATTTTTAGTCATCCCATATTTACAGACTTCCTCCAGACTTCCCCCCTGCGCTCCTATGCCGGGTACTAAAAGAAAACTATCAGGAATTATTTTACGGATTTCAATCAGATGACTCGCCTTTGTTGCACCAACTACGTACATTAGGTTTTGAGAATTTTTATAAGTAATTGAAGTTTCCAGGACTTGTTCATATAGAGTTTTATCACCAATTCGTTTTGTTTGAAAATCAAAAGCACCTTCATTGGAGGTAAGTGCCAGAAGTATGGTATGCTTATTTTCAAAAGATAAAAAAGGTTCAACAGAATCTCTCCCCATATAAGGCGCAACCGTGATGGAGTCGAAATTCAAATCTTCAAAAAAGGCTTTTGCATAGCGATAGGATGTATTCCCAATATCACCCCGTTTTGCATCCGCAATGGTAAACAATTCAGGGTAAAACTCATTGAGGTATTCGATTGTTCTTCGTAAGGCCTCCCAACCCCTCGAACCATAGGCTTCATAAAAAGCAATATTTGGTTTATATGCAACACAAAGGTGATGGGTAGCATCAATAATAGCTTTATTAAATGAAAAAATAGGTGATTCTTCTTTTAGAAGATGCTTTGGTATTTTTTCCAGGTCCGTATCCAGGCCTATACAGAGGAAGGATTTCTTTTTATGGATCTGTTCAACTAAGTGTTCAATTTTCATCCTGATTTTTAAAAAATCTCCGAAGCTTCTTTCAGTTTTTCGGTATTATCAACAAACATCAACTCATTAATGATCTTTTGAATATCTCCGTTCATTATATTCTGCAGATCATACAGCGTAAGACCTATCCTATGGTCCGTAACCCTTCCCTGCGGATAATTATATGTGCGGATCTTGGCTGACCTATCGCCACTACTAACCTGTGAATTACGTTTTGCAGCATCCTCTTCCTGTTTTTTGGCCAATTCCATATCATAAAGTCTGGATCGCAATACCCTAAAGGCCTTGTCTTTATTCTTGTGCTGCGATTTTTCATCCTGGCACTGAGCTACCAGACCTGTAGGAATATGGGTTAACCTGACAGCAGAGTAGGTTGTGTTTACAGACTGACCTCCGGGGCCTGATGAACAAAAGTAATCTATGCGAACATCTTTCGGGTCTACGTGCACGTCAAAATCTTCGGCCTCAGGTAATACCATAACCGTGGCTGCACTGGTATGAACCCGGCCCTGAGTTTCTGTCTGGGGCACACGCTGTACACGATGCACTCCGGCCTCAAATTTAAGTGTGCCATATACATCTTCTCCACTGACTTCGAATTGGATTTCCTTATAGCCCCCATTGGTACCTTCACTCAAATCAATAATGTTCGTTTTCCAGCCTTTGGATTCGCAATACTTGGAATACATACGGTAAAGGTCTCCTGCGAATATACTGGCCTCGTCCCCACCAGTTCCTGCGCGTATTTCCATCACCACATCCTTGGCATCCTCCGGATCTTTTGGAATTAATAATAACTTTATTTCTTCCTCCAACAAAGGTATAGCCGCCTTCGCTTCATCTAATTGAATTTTTGCCATTTCAACCATCTCCATATCACTTCCGTCAGCAATGATTTCCTCGGCCTCATTCATATTATTGGTAAGCTCAATATATCGATTCCTTTTATCTACAAGCACGCGCAGCTCCTTGTACTCCTTATTTAGCTTTATATAGCGCTTCTGATCTGAAATAACATCAGGCTGAATAATAAGATCAGAAACCTCATCAAAACGCTGTTTAACAATATTTAATTTATCTAACATCCAATTATCTCTTAGGAATGCGAATTTACAAATTTTTCAAGGTATAATAACCCCCTTGTTTAACAAGATAGCAAGAGTTTTTGCAAAAGAGGATAAAGCGTAATTATTCTATCTTATCGAGGATAATTCCATTACTAACAAAAATCTGATTATAGCGGTCTACAATTATTACTTCCGTATCACCAAGCTGATTTATTAATGAAATTCCTTTATCCTTCCCTAAAATAAAGACAGCCGATGCCAGCGCATCGCATAGTTCCGCACTTTTGGCGAGTAAAGTCACCTTACTAATTCCAGTAGCAGGATAACCTGATATTGGATCGATAAAATGTGAGTATTCCTTACCGTTAACAACTACATATTTATCCTGATTACCCGTAATTGACACCGATGATTCTATCAGTGGCAGCCAGGTAAATATTTTACCATTGCTTCCGGGATGATCAACTCCAATTAACCATTTCTCTCCGGTTGCCTTTGTACCCCAGGTTGCTATATCACCTGAAGCATTGATCATACCTCCAGGAACCTGTTTGGAGACAAGTAATCCCTTAACTTTATCCGCTGCATAGCCCTTTCCAATTGCTCCAAATCCTATCCTCATCCCTTTCTCCTTGAGGAATACAGTGTTTTCAACACTATTCAGGGTAATTTTTTTGTAGCCTACTTTGGAAACCGCCTCTCTGATCTGCTCCGGGCTTGGTAACATTGTCATGGAACCGTCAAACTTCCAGACTCTTTCCATCGCCGCGACTGTAATATCAAATGCACCATTTGTAATTTCAGAAATCTGGATGGAACGCTCGATCAGTTTATAAAGTTCATAGCTTACCTTAACTGGCTTTAAACCTGCATTCCGGTTAATTTCTGAAGTCTCGGATTCAGGATCCCAGGAAGATATTAATTTTTCTATTCGCCTGACCTCTGCAATAGCTTCTTCTAAATTGATATATCCAATTTCTTCACTATGAGCCACTACAATTAGTTCAAAGGGACTGCCCATTAAATTTACAGATCTTTTTACAGTAACATATTTTTTCTCCTGACCATACACGTAAGCAATGGTAAGAATTCCAAAAAATAGTACCACTAAACTTTTCACTTACTTTGATCTTTCTTTGGTGAAAATATCAGGTGAGTAGTTGTACAATTCTTATCCGATGAATAAAAAGCACAAGAAAAAACGAAAAGGTCCGGGGCCAAACTTTTCATGAAAATATCAAAATGTAAATAATTTAGTAATTATTCAAAAACGCGAAGTATATTACCGTTTACTTCTGTATTAAACGTTTTAAGTGGATTGCTTGTAACTGTGTTTAAAGGATTTCCATTCTGATCAAATTCTGATCCATGTGTGGAGCAACGAAAAATTCCTCCATTATCCTCTAAAAATCGAACCTGATCTGTTTGTTGATGACTGCATATCTGGCTTACAGCGACAAAAACACCTTCAAGGTTCTTTACCACCACCACGTCATTTTTTAATATAAAATCACCATTATTCTGCAAACCTGAACCTTCCTGTGAGTTAAGGTCCACAGTAAAATCAATACCTGTAGGTACTGGTTTCATTTCCAGATCTTCACTATCGCTTGAACAACCGTTGATACAAGGAAACGTAAGCGCAAAAGCGGCCCCTGCTCCCAGGCTGCGTAAAAAATCCTTTCTCTCCATAGCATTTAATTTGTTAATTCAAAATCGACGTAATTTTAACCCGGGGAATCGGGTAAAACTACTATAAAAAGAACGCATTAAAAGAGGGATTCGTATACCTTAATAGATAAACGTTCCGTATTCGCTCTTAATTGTTAGTTTTTTTGTAGAACTGGGCTCTACATAGCCCACGATTTGAGCTTCTACCTCAAACTCTCTGGAAATTCTGATAAGATCCTGCGCAATGCTTTCTGGCACATAAAGTTCCATGCGATGACCACAGTTAAAAACCTGATACATTTCTTTCCAATCTGTACCCGATTGCTCCTGGATTAATTTAAATAAAGGCGGCACAGGAAACATGTTATTTTTAACAATATGCAGATTTTCTATAAAGTGGAGAATCTTTGTCTGTGCCCCGCCACTGCAATGTACCATGCCATGAATATCTTTGGAATTGTACTTTTGAAGAATTTTTTTAATTATCGGAGCGTATGTTCTGGTGGGGGACAAAACAAGTTTGCCAGCATTCATAGGCGCATCAGGAACGTTATCTGTTAGCTTTACGCTCCCTGAATACACCAATTCTTCTGGAACATGGGAGTCATAGCTCTCCGGGTATTTAGTGCTTAGATATTTGGAAAATACATCGTGTCTTGCAGAGGTAAGCCCGTTACTGCCCATTCCCCCATTATATTCAGATTCATAAGTTGCCTTTCCATATGAAGCCAAACCAACTATTACATCCCCCGGAAGAATATTCGCATTGTCAATTACATCGGCCCTTTTTAGCCTGGCGGTTACCGTTGAATCAACTATCACCGTACGAACCAAATCCCCTACATCTGCCGTTTCGCCTCCTGTACTAAAAATAGTGATCCCGTGTTTTGCCAAATCTTCAATCAATTCCTGAGTGCCATTAATTATTGCAGAAATGACTTCTCCCGGAATCAGGTTTTTATTTCTTCCAATAGTTGAGGATAACAAAATATCTTCCGTTACTCCAACACATAATAGATCATCCAGATTCATCACCAGGGCGTCCTGGGCAATACCTTTCCAGACAGAAATATCACCTGTTTCTTTCCAATACATATAGGCGAGAGAAGATTTGGTACCAGCACCATCAGCATGCATTACCAAACAGAATTCCTCGTCCCTGGTAAGGTAATCCTCAACAATCTTGCAAAATGCATTTGGGAATAGGCCTTTGTCAATATTTTTTATGGCATTATGTACGTCTTCCTTGGAGGCAGAAACCCCTCTTTGGTCATAACGTTTACTTGCAGACGGATTCATGGGTTTTGGTTTCCGCAAAAATAGGATAAACCATAAAAAAAGCCCACAAAATGTGAGCTTTAATTATTAGCTTATTTAATAAACAATAATTCCCGGTACTTGGTAAGTCGCCAGGACTCATCATCGATAAGTTGCTCCAGTTTATCACTATGATATCTGATTTTATCAAAATACGGCCGAACGTTATCGCAGTAAGCATAAGCCTTTTTATTAAGGTCCTTCAAATTGTTGGCAATCTTTCTGGCGTTGGTCATATCATCGGTATTCTTTTTTAAATCCACCATATGCTCTGCTATCTGTTCAATCAGGGTAAGGTGCCCATCGGATAACTTCTTATGTGCCGCGCCGTATATCTCTTTAAGACCCAGTACATTTTTAATCAATTTATTCTGGTATTCAATCGCCGAAGGAATAATATGACTGTAAATCAGCTCATTAAAAATCCGGCCTTCAATTTGTGTCTGAAGAATATAAGTTTCCAGTTCAACCTCCTTCCTGGCTTCAACTTCAATGGTACTCATGACTTCGAGGTCATTAAAAAGTTCCAAACTTTCTTTGGAGGTCATGACCTGAACAGCTGATGGTGTATTTTTATTATTACTCAACTTCCTCTTTTTCGCTTCTTTTTCCCATTCTGCACTATAGCCATCCCCGTCAAAACGAATTCTTTTAGAAGCCTTAATATATTCTCTCAAAACATTAAAAACTGCTTCATCTTTTTTTAATTTCTTCTTATCAATTAAAACATCCACTTCCTTTTTAAATTCCTTTAATTGCCGGGCAACAATAGTATTCAGAATTGTCATCGGTTTCGCACAATTCGTTTTTGAGCCTACCCCCCTCATCTCAAATTTATTACCCGTAAAGGCAAAGGGGGAGGTTCTGTTTCTATCTGTATTATCCAGCAAAATCTCAGGGATCTTACCAACAACATTAAGTTTTAACTCGGTTTTCTCTTCCGGCGACAGTTTTCCTTTGGAAACTCCTTCCAATTCATCCAATACATTGCTTAACTGCGTACCTATAAAGATTGAAAAAATGGCTGGCGGAGCTTCATTAGCACCCAGCCTGTGATCATTACTGGCAGAAGCGATGGAAGATCGCAACAATTCCTCATAAGTGTCTACAGCTTTTATCGTATTGACAAAAAAAGTGAGAAATTGAAGGTTCTTCATGGGAGTAGAACCCGGACTTAAAAGGTTAACACCTGTGTCTGTTGCCAGCGACCAATTGTTGTGTTTCCCGGATCCATTTATCCCGGCAAAGGGTTTTTCGTGAAAAAGGACTTTAAAATTATGCCTGTCTGCCACCTTTTCCATAACATCCATTAGCAGCAAATTATGATCCACCGCCAGATTTGCCTCTTCAAATACAGGGGCCAGTTCAAATTGGTTAGGCGCTACTTCATTATGCCTGGTTTTAACTGGAATACCCAACTTAATACACTCTTTTTCCAGATCGCGCATAAAGTTTATTGCCCTTGTGGGAATGACCCCAAAATAATGATCATCCAGTTGTTGTCCTTTAGCTGCCAGATGTCCCACAAGTGTACGGCCGGTAAGAACGATATCCGGGCGTGAACTGGCCAATGCTTTGTCAATCAGAAAATACTCCTGTTCCCATCCCAGGGTTGCACTGACCTTGGTTACATTTTTATCAAAATATTTAGCTACAGCTGTAGCCGCCATATCTATTGCATGCAAAGCCCTCAAAAGCGGAGCCTTATTATCCAGGGCTTCACCTGTGTAGGAAACAAAAATGGTAGGAATGCAAAGTGTGGTTCCATAAATAAACGCGGGAGAAGTAGGGTCCCAGGCTGTATAGCCCCTGGCCTCAAAGGTATTACGAATACCGCCACTTGGAAAACTGGAAGCATCCGGTTCCT
Source organism: uncultured Flavobacteriaceae bacterium (assembly GCA_963793325.1). Classification (GTDB taxonomy): domain Bacteria; phylum Bacteroidota; class Bacteroidia; order Flavobacteriales; family Flavobacteriaceae; genus Eudoraea. The sequence continues at coordinate 147,559 of CAWBZU010000002.1, read as the reverse complement.
GCTGGACAAGCTGAGCCCCTCCAAATTTTTCAACTGCTCTGCCATCCGCCAACAGATCAAAGAAAGCGTCGTGTTTTTCTGCGGTTGCACCGGTTAATGGCTGAAACCAATGCGTGTAGTGGGTAGCTCCCATGGTAATAGCCCATCCTTTCATTGCCTCAGCTACCTGATCGGCTATTTTTCTATCAATTTTGGAACCGGAGAATATTGCTGCCTTAACACTTAAATAAGCATCTTTGGTAAGGTATTGCAACATTCTCTCTTCGTTGAAAACCTGGGCTCCAAACAATTCTGATCGCCTCCCGTTTTCTGCTATAGGCAACTGTTGACGTTTTTGGCTCTCTGAAATTGCCTTGAATCTTAGTTCTGACATATAATTTGTTTGATATTTATATTATTGACAAAATTAAACAATTCATAGAATTATGAGCTATTTATGCAAATATTGCAAAATCCCCTCAAAAATTCGGGGGTGTTAATAATTATGTCGATTTTATTGATAAATACCCCCTATTTTTTTATAGATGTATCTAAAATATTTTATTTTTGGAAATCATTAATTTGAAATATTAACACAGAAGATTATGAGCAAAGCAAAATTAGAATACATTTGGTTGGATGGTCACGAGCCAACACAAGAATTAAGAAGTAAAACCAAGATAGAAGAAGACTTCAGTGGTAAATTGGAGGACTGCCCTTTATGGTCTTTTGACGGTAGTTCAACAGAACAAGCCGAAGGGGGTTCATCGGATTGCCTATTGAAAGCAGTGGCCATTTATCCGGATCCTGAAAGAGAGAACGGATATTTGGTAATGTCTGAAGTATTAAGCGCTGATGGAACACCGCATCCATCAAATCACAGAGCTCAAATTGATGACGATGACAATGATTTCTGGTTTGGATTCGAACAGGAATACTTTCTGATGGATACTGAAACGGACTTACCGCTTGGATTTCCCCGTGGTGGATTTCCCGGACCACAGGGTAAATATTATTGTTCCGTGGGTGGAAGGTACACCTGGGGACGTGAATTTGTAGAGGAACATATGGATTTATGTATTGCGGCCGGGATTAATATTGAAGGCATTAATCAGGAAGTTGCACCCGGACAATGGGAATTTCAGTGTTTTGCTAAAGGCGCAAAAAGAGCGGGGGATGAGATTTGGGTTGCTCGTTATCTTTTGAATCGTCTTACTGAAAAATATGGCTACTATATTGAATTACATCCAAAACCTGTGAAGGGTGATTGGAATGGCAGCGGAATGCATGCAAACTTTTCAAACACTACTTTAAGGACATGTGGTTCTAAAGAAATATATGAAAGAATTTGTGAGGCATTCAGGCCAGTGGCTCTTGATCACATTGAGGTTTATGGTGCTTATAATGACGAAAGACTGACAGGCTTGCACGAAACAGCATCTATTAAGGATTTCAGTTATGGTGTATCAGACAGGGGTGCCTCAATCCGTATTCCGATCATAACTGTTGAAAAAGGCTGGAAAGGTTGGCTGGAAGACAGGAGACCAGCTTCTAATGGTGATCCCTACAAAATTGCAGGCAGAATTATTAAAACTGTAAAATCTGCAAATATTGAAGCCGTAGCCAGCTAATTTTAAGAATTATTTTTAAAAAGTCGTCTTTATCCACTTAAAGACGGCTTTTTAATTATTTATGGTCTTTAGCGGGGTATTCATCCATAATTCCGAGAAATCATCCGGTTTGACTATAGGCTGATCTTTAAAAATAGGTCTTTCCTTTTTCATATACAGGCTGTCTACTGGCCCTGTAGCGTATGGTTTAACCTGCTGAACGAAAAATTCCCTAAATTGATTGAAATAAATGTAAGTCGGTGTATTTAATCTATTACCCTCCTCATCAATAATATTCCTGACTTCAAAAGAAAATAATTTAGAATCTATCATATTATCTTTATTTCGGGATGTATTCAATTCTGTAAAGAAAGACAGCTTTTCATCAATATTGCTAAAATTGAGATATATGTAAGTGCTTTTTTTTTCCAATTCAATCTCCTTCAATTTCAACTTTTTACCTCTATAACTTAAAGAATAATTGTTTTTATTAATGGCTGATTTCTTTTCGATTTCCTTGTTAAACACTACTACAAAACACAGATTTTCCATATCCAATAACATTTCCTCTACTTTAAATTCCGGAGGTTCCCTTAACCTGAATAAATTATTAAAAGAAATATAATTTAAAAACATTTTATTATCAACTCTTTGATACTCCGTAATGACTTCAAAAATTAATTGTCCTGTGGTCACATTATTATTTTCATTCCTGGTAGCTGTTGTCTTTAATTTATCATAAAGGGCGTACTCCATTTTATGAATGGCGAAATCTCTTTGGGAAATGAATAATGTACCAGAGGCAGAATAGCGCATATCCTCCTTACTAAATCTAATTCTATAAAGGCCCTCATTGTTTAAATAAGTATCAGCTAATTTCGAAAAACCATGATTATTAATAAAATCATATTTTAACCGATGCACAAAAGAATATGAATCAATATTATAATTTCGCAAAGCATCATGGATTCTTAAAATGGTAAATTCATTCCCCCCATAATTCCGTAAAAAAGCTTTATCTATAACCTTGGTACCACTTCTATAATTATAAGGCTTTTGAGCTATGGTATCTCTTTTAAAATCGATGTTTTCCCTGTAATCATATATGCGTATTGCAGTGGATTCATTATCGGACTTATCAAAACCTTTATCAAAAACTCCTAATATAGCTTCATTCAGGTTGATATATTGATTTTCTTTTTTTTGATAATCGCGATAATAACCTACAGTTGAAAAAGAATATTGAGGATAATTTTCGGGAATTGCTTCTATGGCCTTTTTTACAATCCTTACCGCAGACAATCTCCTCTTTTTATAGCTGGTGACTATTACTTCCTTTAGTTCTATGGTCATGGGAAAAAGCCTTATGAGGTTTACTTCTCCCAAAGACAATTGCGAAATCAGAATCATCTGTTTCCCGTAGCCCATTGAAGTAATCTCAAGTATTTCACCTATTTCCCTGAATTTTAAGGGAATTGCAAATCCGCCATCCTCATTGGAAATCACACCTATTGCTCTGTTTTGAATTCGTATGGTGGCAAAAGAGACAGGTTCATTAGATTCAGCATCCAGGACTTTTCCATATAGGAATTCTGCCCGCTGTGCCCATCCAACGGACATACCAAGAACCATAAGCATGGAAAAGAAAAGTAGTGTTCTTAACTTCATGATAATTAGTTGCCAAAATGCGTTTCAACTCAGAATAAAGTAAAATATAAAAAAAGAGTGTATAAGGTAATCAAAATAATTCCGTCCCGCCAACCAAGTCGGAGGCCTTTTGGAAAGAATACCAATGGCAGAATAATAAATGAAAAACCAAGCATCCACCATATATCATTAGTCAGAAGGCCCTGGTCTATAACATAAATTGGTGTAATCATTGAAGTGATACCCAAAACCGCCATTAAATTAAAAATATTGGACCCAATCAGGTTTCCTACCGAAATTGCTTTTTCCTTTTTGACTATAGCAATAATAGATGCTGCCAGTTCAGGTATACTTGTCCCCACAGAAACCACCGTAATTCCTATAATACGTTCGCTCACCTCGTAAAAAGTGGCCATCCCTACAGCACCTTTTACAAGTAATTCCGAGCCTCCCCAAAGAGCCCCCCCTCCTATTCCCAGGAAAAGCAGCGCTTTATACAGTGGTAAAGGTTCATCATCCTCATGAAAATCATCTACAATAGCCGTTTTCTGAAAACGAAGTAAAAAAATCAAAAACAAAAATAGAAAAAGCAGTAAAATTGCGCCTTCATAAGATTGCAGTACACCATCAAAATATATAAAACCAAAAAATAAGAGTGAAGCAACCATCATTACCGGCCAGTCTGTTATGTAGAAAGCCTTGCGCACATCAATACTGCCCATTAAAATAACCACTGCCAGTACCAGCCCAAGATTTGCAATATTCGATCCTATTACATTGCCCAGGGCCAGATCCGGAAAACCATCTATTGCTGCGTTTATGCTTACTATTAGTTCCGGGGCTGAAGTTGCGAAGGATACTATGGTCATCCCAATGATAATTCTGGGTATATTCAGCTGTAAAGAAAGGGCTACAGCCGACTTTAATAACCAGTTACCCCCTAGTATTAATAAGACCAAACCAATTAAAATAAAAAATATATTGAGCATCCGGAAGGTTTTAGCAAATATAGCGGAATACGCCCGGAACGGCGAGTGGTATACAAATAATTAATCATGGCTGTTGGCAAGTTACAATTGGTTTACCCTTGTAATTGATACCTCATAATAGAACTGGCAGCCCTGATAAAACCAAAAAAATAGTTAAATAACTATAAAAGTAGTTGTTTAACTAAATAATTAGTAATAAGTTTGATTAAAAATATCGGCATTATGCAAAGACTTACCAATAAAGAAGAGGAAATAATGAAAATCCTCTGGAAATTAAAAAGGGCGTTTGTTAAAGAAATAAGGGCAGAATTGAAGGGGGACAAACCGCACTACAATACCTTATCTACCATAGTACGAAACCTGGAGGAAAAGAATTACGTTTCTTATGAAGCATTTGGAAATACCCATCGCTATTATCCTTTGGTTACCAAAGATTCATATAGAAAGCGTTTTATATCCAATACTCTGGCAGATTACTATGACAATTCCTATAAAAGCATGGTGTCCTTTTTTGCAAAGGAGCAAAAGATTTCCATTGAGGAGTTAAGGGAAATTATAGAATTAATTGAAAAAGAAAACTAGATGGAGGCTTTTATGATTTACCTTTTAAAAGCATCGGGAATACTCACGTTGTTTTATTTTGTCTACCAGGCATTTCTTAAACAGGAAACTTTTTTCAGGGTAAACCGGCATTTTTTACTTGTTGGGGTAATCGCAGCTTTTGTTTGCCCCTTTATTATTATCGATACTTATGTAGAAATCACAGCATCTCCATTTACTTCTACTAATTCTTTACCCGAAAGTTATTCTTTTGAAACAAGTAAGTCTGCATTTAATTGGCAGGATTTATTGTTTATCGCCTATTCAATTGGAATACTTACGCTTGGACTTAAGTTTATGTTTCAGCTTTTCGCTATCCGAAAGGTAATACGTTCTAACCATATCAGTAAAAAAGATGGTTTCGTTTATGTGGAAACCGATAGGGATATAGCCCCTTTTTCATTTTTTAGGTATATCTTTTATAATCCCGACAAGTTCGAACCCCTTGAACTTGAGGCAATTTTAAAACATGAGCGTGCCCATAGTTCCCAGCAACACTCCATAGACTTATTGATTGCACATCTGGTTACATTAGTCATGTGGGGCAATCCATTTAGTTGGCTATACAAGAAAAACATTGAACAAAATCTGGAATTTTTGGCAGATGATACCGCAATAAAAAATGTCGCATCTGAAAGGGCATATGAGTATACTTTGCTTAAAGTATCCGGAAATCAATTCTTTACACCAATCACAAATAATTTTTACAGTTCATTAATCAAAAAACGAATAGTCATGTTACACAAATCAAAATCAAACAAAATAAATGCCCTTAAAATGGCATTGATTCTACCGGCCCTGGCAGTTTTCCTATTAAGCTTTAATACAAGGACAATCTACGTACCAAAAACAAAGAGTGCAGCAGGTGTTGCCTCTGTATCCGCCGAAGGTCATAAGACAATTCAGGTTCTTATAAATAAAGACACTACAGATGAAGAACTTGAGGAGATTAAAAAGGATCTTTCTGCTAAGGGAATAGATTTCTCTTATACTGTGGTTCATAATGAAAATAAAGAGATCATAGATATCAATATTGATATGCGCTCTAAGGAGCAGGATGGAAAAAAATTAAGAGGCTCCTCTTCTTTTGACAACGATGGAAAACCGATAGATCCGATTACCATTGTCTATGATGAAGATAATAATTCCTTTTTTATGGGTAATAGCAAATCAAAGCACGATATTCTACATGAAAAAACCGAAGTAAATACCTGGGTATACAGTGATGATAAAGAGCAGAAACATATTGAAATAAAAACGGATAACGGTAAAGAAATAATTATTATTAATGGCAAGGAAGTTTCCAGTGAACAATTGAATGATATGGAACAAGAAGACAAGATTCATGGCAAACATGTGCGAATAGAAAAAGAGTATTCAACCGGTGGAAATAGTCATGTAATTATTGTAAACGATTCAGATGAAGATATGCACGTTATTAGCGAGAAAGGTAATTCGTTTTTCCATATCGATTCAGAAGATGATAAAGACCTGCTTTACATTATTGACGGAAAAGAAGCCAGCAAAGAAGACCTTAAATCTATATCACCGGATAAAATTAAAACCATAGAGGTAATCAAAGGTGACAAGGCTGAAGAGAAATATGGGAAAAAAGCAAAGGACGGTGTGATAGAAGTTAAAACAAAAAAGGAGGATTAGCACTTGAAAAAATCCAAAGTTTAGATGAACTACTTAAAAACGACCAATCAATTTTATGATTGGTCGTTTCTCGTTTGACAACGGAATGTCTAATAAAAGCCATTTTTGGATATAAAAATGCCTTGAAATTTAAAAACAACCTAAAATACCCCCTACAAGTATTTCAATTTGTAAGTTTTTATTATTATTTACATTACCATTTAAAACTTTGAGCAAGAGGGGAGTATAATAGATGTTATATAATTCATTATTTTACTTACAATAATGTATGCAATTGCATTATTTTTCATTGATTGGTTTGGATCGGCCGCAGGGATTCCTATATCTTCGGATACTAATAATTGATAGAAATAAATTTTAACCTTTTATAATATATATAATGATCACAATTGCGAAAATTATAATCTTTATATTGGTATCATTGATTCTGATAATTACTTAAAAAGAATTCGGAAGTCTGGATTATAAATGAGCGCATGGGGCGTTCATTTGTATTCGCGATAAGATGTTATATTTGCAAAAAGCCAAGTATGAAAAAAATACTCTTCAAGCTTCTTGCCAGGATCAATAAACTACTCTTACCTTCCTATACCAAAAAGAGATTAGACCTTTCGAAAGCCTCCAGATACCAATTGGCCATCATAGGTTGGCGTTATTTTATTACCATTAATGCCATAGATTAAAAACTGATAAGGGATTTTACTGCATAACCCTTCAATTTGGATACACCGTTCAGCGACAATAGCTCCAGTAAAAAATTACACTGGATGACCTTACCTCCCAGGTCTTCTACCAATTGACAGGTTGCTTTTGCGGTACCCCCAGTGGCCAGGACATCATCATGTATGATCACATGTTCTCCCGGTAAGATACTATCCGCGTGGATTTCCAGTGTATCTTTCCCATATTCCAGGGCATAAGTTCTGCTGATCTTATCTGACGGTAACTTTCCAACCTTTCGAACAGGGACAAATCCGGCATTTAATCGTGAAGCAATGATTGGGGCAAAGAAAAATCCCCGGCTTTCCATTCCAACTACCTTATCTATTTTCACATCACCAATCATTTTTAGAATGGCTTCTGCTGCAGCCTGCAGAGCCCCGGCATCTTTTAAAAGGGGTGTAATATCCTTAAACGTCACTCCATTTTCAGGAAAATCATGAATATCCCTGATGTATTTTTTAAAATCCATTTATTATACAGCTTGTTATTTTGCCCTAAATGTAAAAAGAAATATATTTGCAGCCCCATTGGGGAACATATTAAAAAGGCCTCGTAGCATAATTGAATAATGCACTTGATTACGGCTCAAGAGATTACAGGTTTGAATCCTGTCGAGGTCACTTAACTCGCAAACCCCGCTCAAATGAGCGGGGTTTTGTTTTCTGGGAACCGTCGAAAGCTTGCTTTCGTAAGGGAATTCGGAAAACAAAAACCCACTGCCAGGGGCGGTGCAGGGTTTGAATTTTCAGGCGGGAGTAGCCAGAAAAACCAAGCACGGCGTAGGTAATCCTGTCGAGGTCACTTAACGCAGAAAGTCCATTACCCAAGTAATGGATTTTTTGTTTATAGGAGAAGTTGGAAAGCGTTGCTTTTTAAACTTCGAGTAAAATAAAAAATATGGCATAGCCATGGACTTTCTATTTTCACTCGGTAGCTCAAAGGAAAACCGTGGGTAATCCTGTCGAGGTCACGAAATAAAAACGCATAAACCTGTAAATTAGGTTGTTGTGTTTTTTTATTGTAATACTGTGCCATTTTTTACGACATTATTCCTAAAGCTTATCAATTCAAAGCTTATTTTATTGATCCCGGGGGGTGCACCAAAAAAACACTGATCTTCAAAAATGCGAAGGGGAGTATGTTCGCGGTATGTATGAATTTCAATTTTTGAATATACTGTTTATGCGTTTTTTGTAATACGTTATAGTGTGTACAATTCCAAATTGAGCTAAAAAGAGCTTATAAGAGGGGAATATGGCTACCCGTTAGAATGCAAAACAGAAGCTTTATAGGACATTAAATAGTAGTTAATAGCATAAAATATTCTTTAATTCTTATTACCTGATATTTAATAGTAAATGTTTACTTATCCCGACAATAATTAGGGATAAGTGTTACTTTTATAGACATATAACAAGTTGTAGCACACATTACGCAAATGAAAAAACGAATCGGAAGTAATGAATATTTATCATAATATTAATTCAAACAACAACAAAATGAAATCAACTAATTTCTTAGCACTATTAGCTTTAATAGTAATCACTGGTTTTCTTACCAGCAGCAAGGCAAATGCGCAGGATGGCGTCCCACCAGAAGTGGCATCTATCACTAAAATGAGTTTAGAGGAAGGACAAGAAAAACTAGCCAGCCTTGGGTATGATTTATGTTTTTCGAGCCTATTCGGTAAAAAACAAGACTGGTTTAACGTGTCCACCAAAAATTGTGTTACTGTAAAATTTGACAAGAAAAAAGTAATTACAGAAGTAGTAATCAATCCTGAAACTTCAGAATGTCAAAAAGGACTGGATGCTGCTCGGAAAGTATGGGAAAACTATCATGACGGGCAGGCACCTGTTAATTCGCAAAAAATCGATGTTGAACGTAAAAAACTGGTTGACCAGGGATACAAGGTTTCGTATTGGGTAACTGATGTTTCACCCGGTCGCAGCGCAGAATACTGGGTGAATGAAACTACACAGAAGACAATGTTTATTGTATGGGAAACCCAGGGCAATAAATGGGTTATGACCAATAAAACAGATTATGAAATGGGTAAAAACCCAGCTCCCTCGAAAAACTAAACGTGTGCCAACAACGCATATAGCTTATGGCGGGTAAACAGCTGACAGCAAGCCTGCCTGCCGGCAGGCAGGGTTTTCGCTCCGTAGCCGGCTTTGGTTTCGGTGGACAGGAAAGAGCTTCGAAACCGCCACAAGCCATATGCAAACCGTTGTATGATATTATGACAAAATAAATAACTAATTATGAAAAAAGCATTTTCCCTACTATTGATTGTGTTAATCACATTCTCGTGTATTGATAACAAGCGTAAAAAAGAAACTATGGTATCTTCTGAGTTGCCATTAGATTCAATAACAGCCATAGCGAAAGAAGCCTATATTTATGGCTATCCCATGGTGGACGGCTACCGCATCCAATACGGCTACTTCGTTGATAAGACCGACCCTGAATACAAGGGACAGTGGAACGAGATCCACAACATCCCGCGCGTTTACACCCCTGAGGACAAGGCCGTCCAGACGCCCAATTCCGACACGCCGTATTCCTTTGTCGGTGCAGACCTCCGGGCCGAACCGCTCGTTCTGACGGTCCCGGAAATTCCAGAAGGTCGCTATTATTCGATTCAGTTCATCGACGCTTATACGTTCAACTTTGCTTATGCCGGCAGCCGAACCACAGGTAACGAAGCGGGTAGCATCATGCTGGCTGGCCCGAATTGGAAGGGCGAGAAACCGCAGGGAATCAAGGAGGTCATCCAGTCCGAGACCGAGATAAACACCCTTATCTACCGCACCCAGCTTTTCGATCCGACCGACCTCGACAACGTGAAGAGAATCCAGTCGGAGTACAAGGTGCAGCCCTTGAGTCTGTTCCTCGGCCACCCCGCGCCCACCCCCGCACCGGCCATCGACTTCATCAAGCCGATCAGCCAGGAAGAGCAGAAAAGCTCTCTCGAGGTGTTCAATATCCTGAATTTCGTCCTGCAATTCAGTCCGACTGTTCCGTCCGAGAAGGAACTCATGGAGAGGTTCGCCAAGATTGGCATCGGCGCCGGAAAGACCTTTGATCCCACGAAGCTTTCCCCTGAAATGAAGAAAGCCTTCGAGGAAGGCATCGGCGACGCCTGGAAAGAATTTAAGGGCGGCGCGAAGTTATTGGCGGAAGGTAAAATTACCGCCGGCGATGTCTTCGGCACCCGCGCATCCATGAAAAACAATTACTTCTATCGGTGGCTCGCAACCATTGGCATCTGGGGAAATTCAAAACAGGAAGCGATGTACCCAATTTATTTTACTGACGCTAGCGGCGAAAAGCTCAACGGCGCTAACCGCTATACTTTGCATTTCCCGCAGGACCAACTGCCACCTGCGCATGCGTTCTGGTCGCTCACCATGTATGAGCTGCCCGGAAGTTTATTAACCGAAAACCCTATCGACCGCTACCTCATCAATTCGCCGATGCTGCCGAAGCTGAAAATGAATGCCGATGGCGGTCTCACGCTCTACATCCAGCACGAGTCACCCGGCAAGGATCTGGAGTCCAACTGGCTGCCTGCACCCGAGGGGCCATTCTCATGCTACCTGCGCATCTATTGGCCTAAAGAAACTGCTTTGGATGGTTCATGGAAAAATCCACCTATGCAGTTGGTTAAATAAAAAAATACTGGCATTAATGGAGGTTTCAATTTTAAAAAATAGGGACGTGTTTGTAAAAGCACAAAAAACAATATGACTATGAGTACCAAAGACAAATTATTAAAGGAGCTAAAAGCGATTTTATTGGTCACGCTTTATTTTCTTGCATGGTTTGGAACTCTTATGATAATAAAAGTGCTCTTGTTGGATGAGTACAAAATTGAATTCTATGGCGCTTCAAAAGTTATTGTTGGAGCGCTTATAGCAGCCAAGGCCGTACTTATTTTAGAGCATGTGCCCGTAGGAGTGAATAATAAACCGGCAATTGTAGATATTCTTTTGCGCACTTTTTTGTATTTGGCTGGCGTAGCGGTCATTTTAATTCTGGAACATGCCCTGGAAGCTCGTCATGAATATGGAGGGTTTTTAAATACTTTGAAAAACTTAACAAAAAGTGCCAACTTTTACCATATTGTAGTCACTGTGATTTGTGTGTTAGGGGCATTGTTTTTTTACAACCTTGGATCTGTTATCAGAGGTCGATTGGGAAAAGGAGGATTATGGGAAATGATGATTTCTCCTGTTCAAAAGCAAAAAAAATAATTCAAAATCAAAAAACCTTTATAATGAAACTAATAAAATTCGAAGCACTGTTAATTATTACCATAATTGGAGTAATCACTGCATGCAATCAACCACAGTCGAAAGATGCACTAATAGCCTTTTCAGTGGACCAAACAAGTTGCATAACTCATTTTGGAGGAACATTCAATTGAATAGTTGTTCACTGGCCTGAATGACTAAAAGCAAAGGGTGAGATCAGATCACTGGTCACCCATGTAACAAATGTAGCACCCATGTGCTGGAGGCTGCAGGTTTGCCTTTTCAACTTCGGTAAATGGAACTGAACAAACACCTTATGCAGGAACTTCATTCTTATTTTCCTTTGAAGATGCCAATGCGCCCAAACTCATACCCACAATATTTTGAAATCTTTAGCAACCGGGGAATTTTATTAACAGTTCAACCAGTAAAATATGATCCGTACTCCATTCCTATCGTCTGATGAAGCGGAAATCAAAAAGATGAAAGAAAATTTTCTTGTTGGCAAATATGGAGAGATTTCAAAGCCAGCAAAATTCATTTCCAATACCGACAAGCGATTTGAGGGGATGCCGTTCAGGGGCTTTAAGTATTTTGAATTAGTGCATCAGTTTATTCGAAATGAGCCACAGAAGGAAGAAGATAAAATTTTCTATACCTACTTAAAATTTCTGGGTATTGAAAATGGCCAATCCTTTAATCCTTCAGAAAAACTAAAAACGATTTTAACCGAAGGAGCCAATTTGGGCGAACTGATGTGTAAAGCTAACCAAATAGAACCGCGTCAAGATGAGCCATATTATGAAAATAGCAGTTGGTATAGAGAGTTAACTAATTTCCCGTTAACCAAAACCAGTAAGTCGAATTATTTTTTAGATGAAAGTAATCAGTACTATTATGAAGCGGTAACCGTAACAGCAGGCATGCAATCTAACACGCCCGGACCTGGTACGACAAGTTATTTAACTACCAAGGAAGATAAAGACGGCAACCTCTTGCTTGGGTCAAATACATACAAGCTCCATTTACCGACAGGCATTCCGGCTTCTAATTTCTGGGCATTGACTTTATACAGCGAAAACACCCGCTGTTTTATCGACAATAAAAATGCAACAGATAAACTAAGGGCTACCAGTGTTGATTCGAGAGATAAAAATCTGGTTATAAACCCGGATGGTAGCGTGGATTTGTACATGGTCCAAAAGCCCCGAAGGCAAAGAAAGCAACTGGGTACGAACCAATGTTGGTGAAGGATGGTTTCCTTTGATTAGAACTTATGGCACACAGCAAGCACTATTTGATAAAACATGGAAGCCTGGAGAATTTCAATTGATCGATTAACATCATACAACACTTTGTATAAGTAATGGCAGGGAAAGTGCTAAATCTCAAGGTTTGTAACCCGCTCAAACTGCGTAGCGGTTTGACAGGAAAGTACCACGCAATCTGCCACTACTCATACAATTTACCGTTGCAGATCAAATACGAGTTCATTATTGATGAGGTGAAACCTGCCGCTGGAGGTAAATGTATTTTGTATGTGGACGGCCAAAAAGTTGCGGAAGGACACATTCCGAAAACTCAGCCTTACGCATACTCAGGAGATGAAGGTGTAGACGTAGGTACAGACAATGAAACCAATGTAACCAACGACTACAAAGAGGGCGATAATAAGTTTACCGGCGAAGATTAAAAAGGTAACCGTTAACATTTGAAAGAAAATAAATTAACTACAGGTTATTTATAAAGTAACTGGCTACAACAATGTATAAAGGGCATTAAAACGCCCTTTATACTAACCGTTGTGCTTCATTATTACTTCGCTTAAGCTACGTAGCAGAAACTATGACAAACCGCTAACCAATGATAAAATTCTTTAGAAAAATTAGACATAAACTATTGACTGGAAAACAAGACCGGAAAATATTTTGATTGCTATGCAATTTCGACGTAGATACGTTATCTTGGAATCATTATTAGGCACTTGTTTACTCTGCCCTTACACAGGTTCTGAACAAAATGAGAAGCACATTAACTAAAGCTTGACATCTTTTTTGAAGACAATATAAATTTAAAAAAAATCCAAAAATCTAATTTTAATATTAATTATAATAAAACTATCAGGACAGTTGAATTTGAAAATCAAGTTTACAATAACACCTTAAATTATATGTATGCAATTAATTCTTACAAGGTGTTTATTGATTATTTAGCTGAGACATTAAATCTGATTGACTCAAATATCAAATGATTAAATTCTTCCGTAACATCCGAAAAAACCTTTTATCTGAAGGTAAAACCAGTAAATATTTTAAATATGCCATTGGCGAAATTGCACTTTTGGTTATCGGGATTTTGGTTGCCTTACAAATCAACAACTGGAATCAAGACCATAATGAATATAAAAAAACCAAAACCCTATTAAGTAATCTTAGGTTAGATGTTGAAGAAAACATTAAATATCTGAAAGACCTACAAAAATCAATAGAGATTCGAAAAGATTATGCGGATTTTATTCTCAAATCGCTCGACAACCGAAAGGTGACCGATTCTTCAATGTTTATTTCGGCCATGACACGGATAAGTTGGATTTTTAATGATTCTCAAAAGCTTCCTACCTATAATGAAATCATAAGTTCGGGAAATCTAGCCTACATTAATTCAGAAAATCTAAAAAATGAATTAGCTAGATATCAATCTCGAGTTGAAGAAATACAGCAAATTGGAATACCCTTTAATCGTATGTTAACAGAAACCGGAAGATTGGCCATAAGCCACCTCCAAGGAATGCCTGAGTCATCAATGCTAATTAAACCTGTCTCATCCTATCTGGGTGTAAGCTTTGATTTGAAGGCAATTGCCTCCGATACCGAATTTTATAAAAGTGTAAAATTTATTTCTTATCAATCCGCAGATGCAATAAGCTATATAAACGACCTATCCATAACAAGTTTAGAAAGATTAAAAATTTTGATAGACGATGAATTTAAAAGCAATGACAGATAATTAAATTTTTTAGAAATAATAACGAAAGCACAACAATGCCTATAAGTAATTGCTTATTCTCGCCTAATTCTGAAAATCCTCCCACGCCCAAAAGCCAAGTCGGATTTTGCTTCGCCAGTTCGCACTGCGTGCTCGTGTCAGTTAGGTGTGTACTTGCGCAGTTATGTACTATCCCGATAGCTGTCGGGACATGTAACTACTCAAAGCCGAGACATTGGACATCATTAATCAACGATTTATAGAATGAATATTCCTACTAAGAAAATCTACATTACTTTCCTCTCAGTATTCATATTTATTGGATCAAATTTATTTGGACAAGGTCAATCTGAAATCCCGGAAAATCTGATGGGACTTCAAAATGCAATTGAAGGGATATTGTCAGAATCAGAAACACCTGCTATTGGCATTGCTCTCGTTAATAGGGATGGTACTACGTGGGTAGCAGGAATAGGTAAGGCTAATATAGAGAATAATATTAGTGCGGATGCAAACACAATGTTTAGAATCGGATCTGTATCAAAAATGTTTGTTTCATTGGCAATTCTTAAACTTCAGGAAGATGGTCTAATTAATTTGAAAGACAAAGTGCGCGAGTTAGTACCTGAAGTTGAATTCACTAATCCGTGGGAGGCAACAAATCCAGTACTTGTTGAACAACTGCTTGAACATACCACTGGTTGGGACGATTGGCACCTTACAGAATTTGCCCTTAATGACGATAAACCACTTACATTGAAAGAAGGATTGGATTATCACCCGCATTCACGCACATCGAGATGGGTGCCTGGAACCCGATATGCATACTCCAATGCAGGCCCAGCGGTGGCAGCGTACATCGTACAAAAGGCATCAGGAGTGAAGTTTGAAGATTATATCCAAAAGCATTTTTTCAAGCCTATGGGCATGACAACTGCTACCTTTTTTAAATCAGAAAAGTATAAACAATTAGGTGCTACACTATATATCAATGGCAATCCTGTTGACTACTGGCACATCATTATGAGACCTTCTGGGGCAATAAACGCTTCAGCAAATGATATGGTTAAGTTTGTGCAATTTTTTTCTAATCGTGGAAAGATTGACAGTGTACAACTTATTAGTGAAGAATCCATTGAACGTATGGAAATCCCGAAAAGTACACCTGCAATACGATTGGGGCTGAAGGAAGGATATGGCTTGTCTAACTATTCTTCTGTCCACAATAATTTTGTTTACAGAAGCCATGACGGATCGGTAGATGGAGCCGTAACCAACCTTTCTTATTTACCTGATTATGGAGTGGGTTATGTCATAATGATCAACACCGAAAATTATTCAGCGGTTAACCAAATTTCAACTCTAATTCGTGATTACCAGACCAGAGATCTAATAGCTCAAAATAACAATGTGGATAAAACTATTGAGAATGGCCAAACGAACATTTCAACTGGCTTCTATAGAGCTATTAACCCCCGTTTTCAAGCACTTTCATTTATAGAGAGAATAGTGAATGTTGTTCACTTGTCAAAAGAAAAAGACACTTTGTATAGCAATGGGCTGTTGGGGTCTTTCAAACATCTGCCATACACTCCAAATAGTTACATATCTGCGGAAACCGGTGAAGTAAATCTGGTACAGGTTGAAGATCCAATAGCCGGCACAGTAATTCATTTTGGTCCTATGGTTTATCAGAAGGAGTCAGCAGGAATTGTAATCGGGAAATTAGCTGTATTAGCTTTATGGATAGTCTTCATGATGATTGCTATAATTTCAGGTTGTGTCTGGGCTGTTCGTTACTGGCTTAGCAAGGTTTTCAAAGCACCCAATAAATGGATACGTCTGTGGCCTTTGGCAACAAGTGTGGTTTTTATATCCATTATGGTAATATTCATTGTTCTTGCATCCTCTGTTAATATTGCCAATATGCTGGGAACAATTAATGGGTTGTCAGTTCTCTTAATGCTGCTAATAATTTGTTTTGTCATAGGTTCTGTTTACTCATTGATTTATATAATTTGGAATAGAAATGGTATAATAAACAAAGCAACATATTGGATGTCAGCAATTTTATCAGGACTTCATGTCTTAGTAACGATCTATTTATTATTAAATGGTGTTATTGGTATGAAATTCTGGGGCTGATTTGTTTATGTTCAACAATGCCCAACAAAGTTTATAATGAATACCCTTTGGGATACGCACCATAGGCAAACCGTTGGCGGTAATTTGAATCCTAAAAATACTAGTACGAGCATATGAAACTATTAAGGAAAATTGGGAAGTGGATACTTATTATCATAGGAATTATTATTAGTTTGATTTTAATCATTCTTCTAATTATAAGAATCAACAGTTCAGGAGTTGAAGAACCATTTCTTGATAAAAGCGGTAATGTATTGCCGAACAGCATCGCTTATCATGAGGATATGGTAATCAATGGTGCGCCACAGAGGGTCACAATCAGAGGCAAGGATATAGACAATCCGGTTTTATTAAGGGTAACTGGAGGTCCGGGTGCTTTTCACACGCCAGCAGCAAACAAAGTTATCGGTGTAGACCTGGAAGATCTGTTTACCGTTTGCTATTGGGACCAAAGAGGTGCAGGTCCGGCATATAATAGTAGTATTCCCGATTCCACGCTTACTCTAGAACAAATTGTCGAAGATGGTTTGGCTGTAACGCGGTTTTTGATTGATAAATTCAGCAAGGACAAGATTTATATTGAAGGTTTATCATGGGGAACCACCGTGAGCGCCTTCATGGTTCAGAAAAAACCTGAATTATTCAAAGCCTATATAGGTGTTGGCCAAATGGCTAATCAACCACTTTCAGAACAGATGTCCTTTGATTTTGCAATGAACCAAGCACAAAAACATAGCGATAAGGAATCAATCGAACAATTAAATACAATAGGAAGGCCACCTTACCCGAATATGAGCAATGTAGAAATGGCTGAAGCGTGTAATGTGGAACGTTCAATAGTAGATAAATATGCTCCTTTTAGGTTCAGCCCAAGTTTAAAGCAGATCAGTGGCATTTTATTGGATAAGGGACATTCCTTTAAAGACAAATATGTCTCGTTTCAATTCTATGATACCTATTTTCCGGCCTATAACATTTTATGGCCAACGTGTTTCAATATCAATCTGATACGGGATGTGCCAGAGTGGAAAATTCCCGTTTATATTATTCAAGGAGACAACGATCATTATACGGAGACAACTCTGGCAAAGACATACTTTGACTCGCTAAAAGCTCCTGAGAAAAAATGGTTCTTGATTGAAAATGCTACACATGCTGTTAATGTAGAGTATCCGGAGAAATACCGTTCAATTTATATTAATGAAATACTTAATAATTAAAACTATCACCAAAAATGCATAAAAGCCATTAAAAAGGCTCATATACTAAACCGTTGCTTCATTATAACCAACCAACATTATGATACCATTCTTTAGAAAAATCCGTAAAACATTAGCAGATAATAACAAGCCACTAAAATATTTAAGGTATGCCATTGGTGAAATTGTTCTTGTAGTTATCGGTATTTTGATTGCATTAAGTATTAATAATTGGAATGAAAACAGAAAACGTCAAAATGAAGAATTATTCTTATTGCAAGATATAAAGAAAAATCTGGAGACAATGCTAATTGATTTTACTGCGGATACTATTTACAATGCTAATTGTATTGTTCAATACAGTAGATTAGAAAATTACATGGCAAAAGATTTGCCTTATTCAATTGAACTCGACAGTATTTTTGGAATTTTAACTTTTTGGAGTAGTCCCTACATAACGGCAACTGCATATAGCTCGTTACAAAATAAAGGATTGGACTTAATTAAAAATGAAGTTTTAAAAAACAATCTTATAAAATTATACGAAGGCGATTTACAAAGGCTCATAGATGATTATACAGCTGGCGAAAACCAATTGGGAAATGTGGTGGTTGAACCCTATATCGTTAAAAAAGTAAAAAGACTTCATAACCAATCGCTGAGATTGGCAAGACCTAGCGATTTTAAAAGTCTAAAAGAAGATGTTGAATTTACGAATATCCTGAGTCATATTATCAGACAAAGAAAAAGAGGTATCGAAATATATAATGAGGTTATGACTGATATTAATATCGTAATTGATGAAATAGATGACGAGTTGAGTTTGAGGAATTAGAAAAAAATAAATTAATTTAAAGTAAAATAACGAAAGCACAACAATGGTTATAAGTAATTGCTTGTTCTCGCCTACTTCCAGAAATCCTCCCACGCCAAAGCGTGGCGGGACGGATTTTGCTTCGCCAGTTCGCACTGCGTGCTCGTGTCAGCTTGGTGTGTACCTGCCTGCAGGCAGGCTTGCAAGGTGGAGTACTATCCCGATAGCTATCGGGACACGCAACTACTCATAGCCGAGACCGTTATCTGCAATTATGAATAAAACATAAATAATGCGAAAATATATCCTCTTAACCTTTGTATTGACAATCTTGTCATCGTGTGAAAACCATACAAATAGGAACACCAATGAATCAAGGCCATCTGGAACAGTTGGGGATCTCTTGCATGAATACAATCAACAAATAATAAAAGCTGCAAAAACAAAATCGTTTGACGAGCTAAGCGATCTCTATGATAATGAGTCTTTTTTGATGGCGGAGTACAATCCGTTAATACAGGCAAAGAACAATATTAAGATATACTATGACACTATATTTATAAGAGAGAATATTAAAGAATATACTAGACAAACTGTTGATATTGTAACGTTTACTGATAAAATCATTGAGATAGGCTTGTTTACTAAGATTCTTGAAAATTCAGAAAAATTTCGAGGCAAGTATTTTAACGTTTGGAAATTAAACAATGAAGGGCAACTTAAATTACGGGCAGAATCCTTTGGTTACCTACATCCGGTTGAAAACCCCTCGACTCTTTTAGTACCGGAAGCTAGTAAATCCAAACCTGAAGCTATTAATATACCTTTGGAACTGGACGCATATAACGCTTTAAATGAAACTAATGTAATAGACAGAATTCCCGAAAGATCAGCCAATGTTTATACGGATGATGCAATGTATCTTCCTTTTGCCGACACGATTAAAACAGGGAAGTCTGATTTACTAAAACATTATACAGCATATTATCAAAATCCGGCAAAAATTGATTCTATTCAAGTAGTAACTTATGCTTATGACGAAGTTGAAAACGGATATATAAGATATGCCGGCTTTTATGTAGATTGGAGTGTCCCTGGATTTTCCGGCAATACCACAGGAACAGGAATCTCATTCTGGCGAAGAGAAAAAGATAATACCCTCAGAATGCATAGACAAATCGGACTACATATACACAAATAAAAAATGCAGATAACACTGTAGATGAAATCATAGCTCGTTCTTCGCTACGCTTCATATACTAACCGTTACCCACAAGCTGAAACCAGCCGCACAAACAGCACATTTATTTTTTTTGCCAACACTCAATTCCAATGCGCGAAAAAATAAGAGGGCTGTTTCTTGCGAACGCGCAAAAAAAAACTTTGAGCATTTACATATTAATTGTAATATTGCAATCAATTAATGAAGTATATGGGTTTAACCAAATCAGAAATATTTACAGACCATCAAAATGACATTGCGTTATTTGCAAAAGCATTTGGGCATCCTGCTCGTGTGGCTATATTACAACAATTGTTTAAAATGGATAGCTGTTACTGTGGCAATTTGGTTGATGAAATAGGTCTGGCACAACCCACCATATCCCAGCACTTAAAGGAATTACGAAACTTGGGGCTGATTAAAGGTAATGTGGAAGGCACAAGTGTTTGTTACTGTATTGATAAGGACAATTGGAAAAATATGAAAGAGGTATTAATGTTGTTTTTAAACCAGGATATTCAAACTAAAAACGAATGCTGCTAAAAAAATTTACAAACATTAATCGTTTTATTGCGATAAATTAATATTAAAACCAGAACCATGAAAACAAAAACAATCCTTACATTTTTGCTTATCACATGCATAGGCATCCAGACCATTACCGCACAATCGTTACGTAAAAAAGTTAAAAAAAGTATAGAAGCACTTACTCAACAAATTAATTCGCTTTCACAGGAAGAAATCACTCAATTAGACCAGATAGCCTTTAGAATAAAAAAAACAGCATTTAATAATGAAGGCACAGATGTTTTGTTCATCGATAACAGTAATACAGGAAACTCTCAATTGGCAATGATATGGCTCAATACAGCATTCCAATATTACAATCTAAAAATAGAGTCACAATCGGCGGGCATCAATATAGATGTAAATAAACCAATATCCGGTTTAAGCAGTTTATCTCAATATGGGTTTTCAGTAAAAAAAGCAAATACTGGCAAGCCTAATCAATATTGGGTAGAATATAACAACGGGAGTAGTTGGCTGGTGTTTGCAAAATCGTTTAAGGATGTTCAGCAAAACACATCAAATGGTTTAAGTATCATTGTCGATAATTCTCAAATTGATAATGAAATCCTAACCATAAAACTCGACCTGTCCAACAAGGATAAACTACCTTTGAAAATGGTCTATATAGCGGCTCAAATAAATCACTTAAATAAAACAGAAAATTAATTATGTTATTATCCCAAGTTAAACAACACCTATCCCGTTTAGAGTATATCACGTTTCAGTTACCTAACGGAGAATTAGTACCAAGCCACTTTCACGTTACAGAAGTAGGCAAAATCACAAAACATTTTATCGATTGTGGTGGAACTGAAAGAAATGAAGAAGTTATCAACTTTCAACTTTGGAATGCAAACGACTACAACCATAGGCTACATCCAGAAAAACTAGTGAACATCATCGAACTATCCGAAAAAGTTTTAGGATTAGAAGATTTAGAAATTGAAGTAGAATACCAAGGTGATACCATTCAAAAATTCGGACTGGATTTCGACGGAAAAAACTTTTTGTTAACCACAAAACAAACCGATTGTTTGGCTAAAGACAAATGTGGTATTCCTTCCGAAAAACCAAAAGTAAGATTAAGCGATTTAAATAATGAACCTTGTTGCACACCAGACGGCAACTGTTGCATATAACCAATAATTAAAAAAATGATAACAACCAAAACAAATGTGTTTCCTGCTATCGAGGAAACTATTAAAAGCCTTGATATTCAATCTATCAACCAAGAGCGTAAAGAAACATTACAAGCCCTTATTGATTTTATTCAAAATAAGGTAGATGCAAACCAACCGGTCCGTATTAATTTTATTTGTACCCACAATTCGAGAAGAAGTCATTTATCGCAAGTTTGGGCACAAACAATGTCAAATTACTTCAATATTAAAAACGTGTTTTGCTACTCGGGCGGAACAGAGGCAACTGCACTTTTTCCAATGGTTGCTGATACTTTGCAAAATTCAGGTTTTCAGATAAACAAGATTTCAAAAAACGACAATCCTGTATACAGCATTAAATATTCAGACAATGAACATCCAATAATCGGATTTTCAAAAAAATTAGATGACGATTTTAATCCAAAATCTGAATTCGCAGCAATTATGACTTGCTCACAAGCTGATGGTAATTGTCCGTTTATAGCAGGTGCGGAAAAACGTATTCCAATAACCTTTGAAGACCCAAAAGCATTTGACAACACTCCACAGCAAGCAGAAAAATACAACGAAAGAAGTCTGCAAATTGCAACTGAAATGTTTTACGTTTTCTCTCAGGTAAACTCCTAAAAAATGGCGCCAAAAAAATTAAGCTTTCTCGACAGAAATCTGACGCTTTGGATATTTGTTGCAATGGCTTTTGGAGTTGGACTTGGTTATTTTATTCCAACATTTCCAAACGTTATAAACTCATTTAGCAGAGGAACTACAAACATTCCGATTGCAATCGGTTTAATTTTAATGATGTATCCCCCTTTGGCAAAAGTTAATTATGCTTTGTTACCAAAGGTTTTTAGAAATACCAAAATACTTTCCATTTCACTTATTTTAAATTGGATAATTGGTCCTGTTTTAATGTTTGTTCTGGCAATTACATTTTTACGAGATTATCCGGAATATATGGTCGGACTAATTTTAATTGGTTTGGCTCGTTGTATTGCTATGGTCTTGGTTTGGAACGACCTCGCAGAAGGAAGTAGCGAATATGGAGCAGGCCTGGTTGCTTTAAATAGCATATTTCAAGTATTTGCATACAGTTTTTATGCTTGGATTTTTATAACTGTTCTTCCACCCTATTTTGGATTTGAAGGAGCAATTGTAGATATTTCAATCGGCACAATTGTAGAAAGTGTCGCTATTTATTTAGGAATTCCGTTTGTAATGGGAATTTTAAGCAGATTAATATTAGTAAAACTAAAAGGAGAAGATTGGTACACAAACAAATTCATTCCGACAATTTCGCCAATAACTTTAATTGCGCTTTTGTTTACCATTGTGGTAATGTTCTCGCTAAAAGGAGAATTAATTGTGGAAATACCAATGGACGTTGTGATTATTGCAGTTCCTTTGCTTATCTATTTTACGCTAATGTTTATCATTGGATTTTTCTTTACCAAAGCGACAGGAGCAGAATATGACAAAACAGCTTCAGTTGCATTTACAGCGGCAGGAAATAATTTTGAGTTAGCAATTGCAGTTGCTATTGCAGTTTTTGGACTAAATTCAGGACAGGCATTTGCAGGAGTAGTTGGTCCTTTAGTTGAAGTTCCAGCATTGATTTTATTAGTTCGAGTTTCCTTTTGGTTGCGGAAAAAGTATTTCAGAAAAGCCAACGCTTAAAGCCATACACATTTGCAATTACTAACCCATTTTTAATTTATGTTTGGATGTTCGTGAACTTGCGTTTCGCTCCAGCCAACGCTTCGCCAAAAATTGCAAAAGAGTATGTCTTTGCCAACGATGAAAACCAGGCTGAATGAAAAAAGCCAGTGGGTAACAACGTATATAAAAAATAGCGGTTTAGGTGCAAATCTGAACCGCTATTGCCGTAATTAAGTATATTGCTTTCCGAAAAGTTAGTGCTTAAAAATCCGTTACTTTTCATATACAAGACCATTGGCGGTAATTTTAAAAGCGTACATCAAAAGTAATTTATGGTACAAGAAATAAAGCCTTTTTGGAATAGATTTTTCAATTTTGATTGGAAATTTGGAGTATTTCTGATTCTGATTTTTTGTATCCCACGATTTATATTAGTCCTCAACGCAAATGAAACTTCAAACTATAAATACATTGGATTGATAATGACAATCTATGCAATTACACCTTTTATATTTTTAACTAAATATGGGAAAAAAGTGATTGGATTGACAAAACCAAAGAATCGCAACTGGTTATTTTACGCATTTGTTATTGGGCTAATATTTAGCTTGTTTTTATATTTATTGGGAGATTTGTTTTACAAAAGCACATTTCAGAATTGGTATGTTTATATTGGAAAATCATATAATATTCCAAGTGGAATAAACTCGAAAGACAAGTTAATAATGTTCATTATAATGGCGATGACTGGAATGATTGTCAGTCCAATTGGAGAAGAACTTCTTTTTAGGGGAATAATTCATTCAAGTTTTGCTAAATCAATTGGAAATTTCAAAGCTTCGATTGTAGATAGTTCGGCATTTGCATTAACACACATTTCTCATTTTGGACTAGTCTTTCTAAATAATAAGTGGGACTTTTTTACGGTGCCAACAATAATTTGGGTTTCAAGTATGTTTTTGGCAAGTGTTCTGTTTTATTTAAGCAGAAAAAAATCAAAATCAATTTTAGGTGCAATAATATGTCATTCTGCTTTTAATTTAGGAATGACCTATTGTATTTTTTATATGATTAATTAAAAAACTACCGCCAACAAAAGCTATATTTAATGCGGGGTTCATCGGGTAAATCAACCGCAGTTCTTCGTTGTAACACCTCCAATTCGTCTTTGACGATTGGCGTAAAAAAGAAAATTTGAATACACCAATTGGCTCTGTGGCAGCCTGACAATGAAGCGTTTCAAAGTCCCGCTCTAAACATAGACAAACCGTTGGCTAACATTATAATTTAAAACACATGCACTTACATGCCATTGAAAATGATCCTGAGTTTATAAAGCTGCAAACTGAGATGGTTCGAATGCAAAATTGGTTGATTGAATCAAATAAAAGATTAATAATTATATGCGAAGGACGAGATAGTGCAGGTAAAGGCGGTGCAATTATGCGTTTTATCCGATTCATAAACCCAAGACACTATAGGGTCGTGGCTTTGAACAAACCTACGGAAGAAGAAAAAGGACAGTGGTATTTTCAAAGATATATCAATCACTTTCCAAGCCCTGGAGAGATTGTTTTTCTTGACCGGAGTTGGTATAACAGGGCTGTGGTAGAACCAGTTATGGGCTTTTGTACTCAAGAACAATATGATCTGTTTATTAAGCAGGTTGTGCCATTCGAGAACATGCTTACTGAAGATGGTTTAATACTTGTTAAATTATGGTTTTCCATTGACAAGGAAGAACAACGTATGAGGATAGAAGAAAGAAAAAACAATCCTTTAATCAGTTGGAAATTAAGCACTGTTGACTCACTTGCACAACAAAAATGGGATGATTTTACTCAGTATAAAGAAATGATGTTTAAAAGCACCGGAACTGAAGGCTCGCCTTGGATAATAATAAAAGGAAACAACAAAGATCTCGCCCGTAAAGAAGCAATGAGGTATGTCTTGAATAATATAGAATATAGCCAAAAAGGACTTACAGGGGTAGCACTCGACTTTGACCCAGAGGTTGTTCAAATAATCAACAATTCAAAAAAATAAAACATTTGCCAACAATATATAAACGGCATTACACTACCTTTTATACGAGAACGTTGGCATTCATTGAACTCATACGGACAGGAACTAAATTTCTTTCAAAAAAAGAAATTTTAATTTAAGAAAATTATAATGGAAAATGCAGATCAACTACTGACATTTACACAAGTTGCCATTGCCGTTGCTGGTTTTGCAGGTATCATAGGTACATTTCAGTTTAAAGAAGGGGAAAGAATTAGGAGAGGAGACGCTATAGGATTGGCTGTAGTAGTAAATACGGGTTTAATGAGTGCTTTTTATTCAACTTTACCTTTATTATTAATAAATTTTGGTGTAAAGGATTCCACTGTATGGGCGATAAGTAGTGGTATGGCTTGTATTATCTATGCATACTTTTCTTTAGACATTGCAATGCGCCTTAAGAAATTCAAGACATTTAAAACTGTCAATAAAATATTAATCTATTTATTATTCATAGTTGGTTTTGTGGTCATAGTAATAAATTTCCTCAACACTCTTAATATTGTTTTCAAAAGAGAATTCGGGCCATATTACATTTCTTTGATATATTCACTTGGTTTAGTTTGTTATATGTTTTCCCGTTTGTTGCTTCGACCGATCTGGAGAACCTTGCGAAAACAAGAGGCAGAAGAATCAAACGACAATGATTCAAAGTAGACTTTTGTTCTTTCTGATTATGACATTAATTTAAGTGAAGTAAACTTAGGATAGCTATAAGTAAATGCTTGTTCTCGCTTACTTCTGCAAATCCTCCCACGCCCAAAAGCCCTAGCTTTCTTTCTGTCTATAATTTATTTGCTAAATTAGGTGCTATCCCGATAGTAATCGGGATGGTTGAGATACCCGCTCGCGGACGTCTTCAAAATACAAAAAAACTATGATTAAGTTCTTTAGAAAAATCCACCAAAAATTACTCTCTGAAAACAAGTTCAGGAATTATCTAATCTATGCACTTGGTGAAATTTTATTAGTAATGGTTGGTATTTTGTTGGCTTTACAAGTCAACAACTGGAATGAAAACAGGAAAACAAATGAACAGGAATCAGAACTTTTAAAGTCACTTCAAAAAGAATTCACATATAACAAAGATGAATTGGATCGTTCCATAAAAAAAGCAGAGTTAATTCAGAAAAATTGTGAGAGAATATTGGAAAACACAGGAAATCATGAAATGAAATTATCTAAAAATGAAAGCGATTCTCTTATTAATAGGGGTTTATTAAATATTATCACCTATGATGCGAGCAACGGTATCTTAAAAAATATTAATAACTCTGGCAAGATCCAT
Organism: uncultured Flavobacteriaceae bacterium; assembly: GCA_963793325.1. Taxonomy (GTDB): domain Bacteria; phylum Bacteroidota; class Bacteroidia; order Flavobacteriales; family Flavobacteriaceae; genus Eudoraea. The sequence goes on along the minus strand of CAWBZU010000002.1, from coordinate 120,984 downwards.
ATTTTAAAAAACGAAAGCCTAAAAAATATTCTTTCAAATTGGGAAGGATTGCTTTCCGATGTGAAAGAGGATGAGACATGGGCAGTAAATGAAAGGAATACGATAACTTTCCCATTCATATACAGGAATTCAAATTATGTAAACATTTCTGGATAGGTAGCAGAAAATAATAAAATTACATCAGGGTTCACCACGGATTACAAAGACATCTATAAATTGCGGGAATTTGAAAATCTTGTGAATAGTCACAGGATTTGGAATAGAAAAAATGAAAGGAACTATAAAGATCTTAAAAGGAGTATTGAGGAAATATTAGCTCTTTGTGAGCAAGAAATAAAATTAAAAAAATAACGAAAGCAAGACAATGTATAAGCCATTGTTCCGATAGCCATCGGAGCGGCTCATATACGTAACCGTTGAGCTTCATACTGAACAAAACTGAAATGTTTAAAACTTTTACCAACCTTATAAAATTTCCATTGATGCACTATTTAAAGACACTAATTACTGTTTGTATTACGACCATTTTGTCCTTTTCTGTTTTTGGCCAATCTCCAATTATTGGTAAAGAACTAAAAGTAAAGCAGGAGCGGATAGAGAGAAGGATTTTTGAATTGGCCAAATTTGGTAAAGATACCAACGACAAAGGGTACCGGGTTGCCTATTCAAAAGGGGATGTAGAAGGAAGAACCTGGTTTATAGAGCAAATGAAGAAAGCGGGACTTGATGTAACAATTGATTTCGCGGGGAATATAATTGGAAAGAGAAAAGGAAAGGATGTCACTTTAAAACCAATTGCTTTTGGGAGTCATATAGACATGGTACCCGATGGCGGTAATTATGATGGATGCGTTGGTTCTGTAGGCGGGCTGGAAATAATGGAAATTCTTCAGGAAAACAACTTAGTTACCAATCATCCGCTCGAATTGATAATATTTTCAGACGAAGAAGGCAGCTTACTTGGCAGCAAGGCGCTGGCAGGGGATTTTAATCCAGAACGATTAAAAATATTGAGTCAGTCCGGATTAACTATAAGAGAAGGTATCAATGCGATTGGAGGAAATGCTGATAGTATTTCCAGCGTCATCAGAAAAAAAGGTGACTTATATGCATTTTTGGAATTGCATATAGAGCAAGGTGGAATTTTAGAAAAGGAAAATATTCAGATTGGCGTGGTGGAAGGTATAGTTGGAATCGAAGACTGGGAAGTAACGGTTGAAGGTTTTGCCAATCATGCAGGCACAACACCCATGAATCTGCGGAACGATGCCTTGCTATCTGCAGCTAAGCTTATCATTGCCGTCAATGAAGTAATTACCAGTCGTGAAGGCAGACAAGTTGGTACAGTAGGTAAAATTTCCGCACAGCCAGGAGCCTATAATGTAGTTCCGGGAAAAGTTGTTTTAGGATTGGAGATAAGAGATTTGTCCTATGATAAAATCTGGGAACTATTTCGAGAAATAGAAAAAAAAGCCGCAGACATTGCCGCATCGGGCGGGACGAAAATTACTTTCAAAAATCAATTGTTGGGCGCTACACCAGCCTTAACAGATAAATCTGTTCAGGACAAAATTGTACAGGCAGCAAAGGCATTGGGTTTCACTTATAAACATATGCAAAGTGGCGCAGGACATGATTCACAGGACATGGCACTTATTGCACCAATAGGAATGATTTTCGTGCCCAGTATAGGTGGTATCAGTCATTCACCAAAAGAATTCACAACAGCAGTGGATATGGCAAATGGAGCGAACGTATTGCTTCAAACCATATTGGCATTGGATAAAGAGTAGAGTACATTCATAGGATTACTGGTCGCTGGCAATAAATTGAAAATAAATGAATATAGAAGATTGGATAGGATTTATTGGTGTTTTTCAAATACTACTCGCATATATTTTAAATGTTACCGGGAAATTAGATAAGCATAGTTTAACTTTTATACTCCTGAATTTTATTGGAGCATCAATGGCTTGTTTAGCTTCAATATTAATGAATTACCTTCCTTTTATTATACTCGAAGGTGTTTGGGCCATGGTCTCCCTAATTGCTTTAATAAAATATAAAAAGTGGCAGGAGAAACAAATTTAGCACAATTGATAAAAGGTATGTCGCCCAAATTAAACGAAGGGGAATACGTGTTTGTAACGGTTAATGACCTTCATAACATCGACAGAAATGACACTATCTGTGAATTCAGGGAAAAAGAAGGAATTACCATTGTAATCAAAAAAAACAGGGCAGATGAATTAAAATTGCCCTATGAATATGTTGTTTCCTGGATTACATTAATGGTTCACTCTTCATTGGACGCCGTAGGTTTGACAGCCTTATTTTCCACTGAATTGGCGAAGTATACTATAAGCTGTAATGTTATTGCAGCTTATTACCATGACCATATTTTCGTGGATAAAAATGATGCCGTTAAAGCAGTTGAAGTTCTGACCAGGTTATCAGAAAATTATAAGTAAACCCAATTACCGACACGGTGAAAAAAATCAAATAAGTTACAGGCCTGAAAATTTGTATTTTTAAAACGCTGTTTTTTATATACAAACCATTTATGGGAATATAAAACATCTTTTATCACTTATTAACCAATGGAAAATTCAAATCAAATCGCTGCTCGTTTCAAAGAAGTCCTCCTTAATGGTAAATGGATTGCCAATACAAATTACAAGGATCAATTATCTGATGTCAGCTGGGAACAAGCCATATGCAAAATAGGAACTTTAAACACAATTGCGGCCCTGAGCTATCATATTAATTATTACATCTCGGGAGTACTGAATGTGTTCGAAGGAGGAAACCTTGAAATCCGGGATAAATTTAGCTTTGACCACCCGGCAATTGAATCAAAAGAAGATTGGGATCGCTTATTGAACGAGATGTGGATTAATTCAGAAAAGTTTGCAAATCATGTCGAGCTTATGACGAATGAAAAATTGGAAGAAATTTTTGTAGATAAGAAATACGGCACTTACAGAAGAAATATTGAAGGAGTGATAGAACATTCTTACTATCATTTAGGACAAATTTCTTTAATTAAAAAGCTACTAAAGGAATCAGGAAAGAAATCATAAAATGCCCAAACAACAGCCGTATTTCAGGTCAGCAAGATCTGGTTTTCTATATTTTACTTCCCTCTGCCCTTTCTTAATTCATCTTCTTTTTATGGAGAACTCCGCTATACGATACCAATATGAGATTGTACCGGATACATTGGCGTTATAGAACATCATAATAGCGAGGCAAAATAATTACTGCTGCACATGGGCGCTTTTCTTTCTGCTCCGGGGACTACCTAATTACATTCACAGTATTTAAAAGAAGCCCGAATTATTAAACCCAATTACTTATATAGAATGTAACAGAAAGCATTTTGGCTAAATTTTGGAGATTTGATCGAACATGTTTTGTAGTTGGAACAGACAAATCTAGTTTTATGGTTATGAAAAGAAAAACAAAATCCAAAATTATCAACTTTGTCCTGACGTTTGGCAGTGCCTTTGTTATTTTTATGGTATTTATGGTAATCGCTAAATTCATCTAGGCTGTTCTTTATTAAGTCCTCAGCGTGCGTCTGTCATAAACCTCTTATTGTCCATTAAACTTCAGGACAGCTAAAAATTTTATTAGATCGAAAGGATATTCGTATCTTTGATTTGCCATACACCCTCAAATCCATCATAGATTTAATATCATGATCTTAAAACCTATAAAATGCCAAAATCTACAAGAATATTAGCATTTGCCTTAATCGTGGTTATAATTGGCTTTGGTGTCGGGATATACCTTCAGGATTTAAAACATCAGGAAAGTACGGCCGCAGCGTGGAAGGCTAACCGTTTTAACATTACAAGATTCAACAAAATAATGAATTACAATGCTAAAATGAATGCTGCCAACTGGCAACAAATGCAGGATAGTATTGGTCAGCAATTTGATTCTCTGATAATACTCAGGTTTAGGAAAGAAATGGACAGCCTAAATTCCACAAAGGTTCAAGAGCAATAGCTTACCATGGAAAGCATTCGATAGAAATGCAAAACTTATTTGCGTTTCTATCTTCTTTTAGTCACAATCTTTTTGAATTCTTTGATTAATCCTAAGGGTCGTTAAAATCCCGTTTAAAAAGGCACATCAGCAGACTTATCCGTTTTAAGCATATATCTCCTGAATTTCCTGTTTGTATTTCTCTCTTATCACCCTTCTCTTGAGCTTCAAAGTGGGCGTAAGCTCGCCTTCGGTATTGTCTTCATGAACAGGTAACCATACGGCAGTCACTATCCGGAATTTCTTAATTTGTTCTATATGACTAAATTCCGGGTTGTATTTATCAATCACTTTTTGATATTTCGCAATAATTCGCTCCTGCTTTACCATATCCTCCAGATTGGTCCAGGGTATTTTTTTATGCGCGCACCAATTCTTTAGCCCATCTTCCGATGGAACAATGAGTGCTGATACAAATTTTTGTTTATCCCCGATGACCATAATCTGTTCGATAACAAAATTCTCCTTAATCCTATTTTCGATAGGTGCCGGTGCAACATACTTACCGCCGGAAGTTTTCAGCAATTCTTTCTTTCTATCTGTAATTTTTAAAAATTCTTTTCCTCCTGGTCCTTTAATTAACTTACCGATATCCCCGGTGCAAAACCATTTTTTGCCATCAATTACTTTGAATATCTGCGCATTGATCTCCGGTTTTTTATAATAGCCGGACATTACATTGGGTCCAATGGCAAGTATTTCACCTTCGTCCTCATTGTAATCACCAGATGTTTTATCTATATATAATTCCACTCCATTGATAGCATAACCTACCGTACCAATTATGGCCCCTCCAGGCTCCATGCCATTGACTGTTAAGGTTGGGGAAGTTTCCGTTAAACCATATGCCTCGCGTATATTAATCCCGGCAGCACAAAAAACACGTATTATCTTTAAAGGGCAAGGCGCTGATCCGGTAACTATCAGACGCACGTTACCTCCAAGAGCCGACCTCCATTTGCTAAAGATTAATTTATCTGCCAGACTCCATTTTACCTTATCAATAGCAGATAAATTCTGATCGAGCTCAAAATTATCCGTTAAACGAAGAGCCCAAAAGAATAATGCCTTTTTTACTCCTTTTAAAGCCAGGCCTTTATTGTAGATTGCTTCATATATTTTTTCAAGAAGTCTTGGAACCGTTGTAAAAACCACAGGTTGTACAGATGCCAAATCCCCATCCGGGCCACTCAGTTTATCTGTTCCACAAAAATATATGGAAGCACCCTTGTTAAAATACGCGAAAGAAACGGCCCTTTCATAAATATGGCAGAGCGGCAGAAAACTCAATACCTTCTCACCAGCATTTATATTTAAAAATGGGGATGTCTCCAGAATGGCATGCATGACATTACTATGTGTCAACATAACACCTTTGGGATTTCCTGTTGTTCCGGACGTATATATAATGGTAACAAGGTCCTCCCCTGTAATCTGATTCTTAACTTCCTCAACTTCGGAAAGTCTATCTTTGTCGAGAATTTCTTGCCAGAACGGCCTGCCATTAACCTTATCGAAGGTATATATGTTCTCCAAACAAGGAACTTTTTTTTTGGTCGCCGAGAGCTTGTCATAAAGATCAAGCCCCCCGCAAAAAGCTGCCTTCACTTCTGCTTCATTCAGGATATACTCATACTCGGAAATACTTATGGTAGGGTACATTGGAATGCTTATTATTCCAGCCATTTGAAGTGCGAAATCCATTATTATCCATTCCGGTCTGTTCTTGTAAACTACCAGTGCCACCTTATCTCCAGGTTTTAGCCCTAGTTTCAATAAGCCTGACGCCGCTCGTTCCGAATAATCAACAATGTCTGCCGAGCTATAGGGTTCCCAGTTGCCATCGGCATCGCGGGCGCTTACGGAAACTTCCAATGGGTTGGTGTTCAGTTGATGGTAAAGAAGGTCAAAAAGTCTGGTCATTGTTTATAATTTTAGTTGGTACTGGTATAATACTATAATTCTAATTTCTTTCTCTTATAATTGATGAGCTATTAAATTTAAAAAATTACTCGAACATCAGACTAATAAATTCTGCCACGCAGGCAGGTTTATCCGACCCATCGATCTCTACAACACAATTCCAACTTATTTTCAGGCCATTATCGCGGTAATTTTCAATTTTTTGCACAGTACAGTTCAATCTAAGTCGGCTATCCACTAAAACAGGGCTTGGAAAGCGAACTTTGTCCAACCCATAATTTATACCCATTTTCGCAGATTTAACCCATAAAACATCTTTCAAAAGTTTGGATATAAGTGCAAGGGATAAAAAACCATGTGCCACCGGCTTTTTAAAAGGCGAGTGTTTTTCTGCTTTTTCAACATCTGTGTGTATCCATTGGAAGTCCATTGTGGCTTTCGCAAAGTCATTTATCATATCCTGGGTAACAGTAAGCCATTCCCCTACGGGCAAAATTTTACCTTCCAATTCCCGAAATGATGCAAAATTCTCTAATTCCAGTTTAGCCATTTTATATAATTATCTTGAAGTTCCACCATCTATAGTTAGGCATATGCCTGAAACAAAACGCGCCTCATCTGAAGCAAGGTACAGGTAGCCATACGCTATATCTATGGGTTGTGCAACAGTGCCCAGGGGGATACTTTCCCTGATCTTGGTAAAATGTTCCTCAGGAATCTTGTTTACCATATCGGTCATTGTAAAACCGGGGGCTATTGCGTTAGCTGTTATACCGTGCTTGCCAAATTCCATCGTCCAGGTTTTGGCCATAGCAATAACTCCTGCCTTGGTAGCTGCATAGTTCGTCTGTCCAAAGTTTCCCCTTAAACCAACATTTGAGGCGGCACTCACTATCCTGCCATATTTATTTTGCCTCATATAAGGCACCACGGCCTGGGTGCAGATAAAGACCCCTTTCAAATTTACCTCTATTACCGAGTCCCATTCTTCTTCACTCATTTTTTCGAGTGTTCTGTCTCTTGTGATTCCCGCATTGTTAATTAGGATATCTATTTTACCGTAATTGTTATTAATTTTTTTGAAAAGATTTTCCACACCTGCTTTATTCGTTACTGAAACCTGATAGTACTCTGCTTTGCCTCCGGTTTCATTTATGGAATCTGCTACTTTTTGCCCCTGTGGCAACAGGTCCATTATGATTACTGTCGCCCCTTCTTTTGCGAAAAGTTCGGATATAGCCTGACCTATACCCCTGGCCCCACCGGTAATTATGGCTATTTTGTCTTTTAGTCTCATTTAAAATTGTTTATAAATTAAGTCTGTTTATCTGTTTATTAATAATAATTATTTTAACAAGGCAGAACTTTGATCTCCGGTAAAATTAAAATCAAAGCGTCATACGCTTACATTTGTATTACCAATTTGCCTCTTGCCTTTCTGTTTATCATATCCTCCAATGCCATGGCGGTCTCTTTTAATTCATAAATCTTATGGATATGGGGGTTGAGCATTCCCTTGTCATACCAGTTCATTAAAGTCATAGTGTTTTCCATATTCTTTTTTGGATATCTCATGGCAAAATCACCCCAAAATACACCTACAACAGAGGCTGTTTTAAGTAAAGGTAAGTTTAATGGCATTTTAGGTATTGTTCCGGAGGCAAATCCTACAACCAGAAATCTACCGCCCCATGCTATTCCCCGGAATGCTGCCTCAGAATATTCTCCTCCAACGGGATCGTAGATGACATCGGCTCCTTTACTTCCCGTTATCTCCTTTATTGAAGATTTCAGGTCTTCAGTCGCATAGTTGATAGTATGGTCAGCTCCATATTCGCGGCATAATTGCAATTTCTCTTCTGTAGAAGCCGCCGCAATAACTGTTGCTCCCATTAATTTACCCAACTCAACAGCAGCCAGACCAACACCCCCGGAGGCACCAAGCACCAATAATGTTTCACCTCCGGCAATTTTAGCACGGTCTTTTAGAGCATGATAAGACGTGCCATATGCCACCATAAATGAAGCGGCAACAGGAAAATTCATCTTTTTGGATTTCAGGAAACAAGTATTGGCAGGCACTACTACTTCCTCTGCAAAACCTCCGTTAAAAACAAATCCGAAGACTTCATCGCCAATGGCAAGATGCTTTACTTCATGGCCAACCGCCTTAATAATTCCTGCAATATCACTGCCGGGAGTAAAGGGAAGCTCAGGTTTAAACTGATACAATCCCTGAATAATTAACGTATCCGGAAAATTAATCCCGCAAGCTTTTGCTTCCACCACCACTTCTTTTGGCCCGGGTTGCAAGCTGGGCATTTCCTCCAAAACCAAAGAAGATGGCGGTCCAAATTCATTACATCTTATGGCTTTCATCTTCTATAACCTTTAGCACTAATTTACCTAATTTTTCACCTGTAAAAAGCCTTCGATAGGTCTGAGGAAAGTTTTCAATACCCTCATAAATATCTTCCTTGCTTTTCAGTCTTCCTTCTGCCAGCCAGGCACCCATTTCCCTGGCTGCTTCCCCATATCTTTGTGCATAATCAAAAACCACCATTCCCTGCATTGTGGCGCGGTTTACAAGGAGGGAAAGGTAATTACTGGGCCCTTTTACAGCTGTTTTGTTATTGTATTGTGAAATCGCTCCACATATCACTATTCGCGCATGCATTCTTAACCTGCTCAGTGCAATATCCAGAATTTCTCCACCTACGTTATCAAAATATACATCCAGGCCTTCCGGACATTCTTCTTTCAACCTGTTTTTAACATCTTCGTTTTTATAGTCAATCGCTGCGTCAAAATCCAACTCCTCCAAAATATACTTGCATTTATCCAAACCTCCCGCAATCCCTATAACCCTACATCCTTTAATTTTGGCAATTTGACCCACAATGCTCCCAACTGCCCCAGCTGCTCCTGACACCACTACAATATCACCTTTTTTGATCTTTCCTACTTCAAGGATGCCAAAATAGGCGGTCATACCTGTCATGCCCAAAGTACTTAAATAGGTCGGAAGAGGAGCCAGATTAGGGTCTATCATACGGGAACTTTTACCGTCTGTAACTTCATATTGCTGCACGCCACCAAATCCGGCCACACAATCCCCTACTTTAAATTTGGGATGGTTTTTGACTGCCACTACTTCGCCTACGGCACCTGCCCTCATAACAGAGCCTATAGCCATTGGCTCTATATAGGATTTGGAATCATTCATCCAGCCTCTCATGGCAGGATCCAGGGAAACATAATGCTGTTTTACCAGAATTTCTCCATCCTGTAATTCAGGTATAGGGTTAATCTCCAGGCTCCATGTTGACTCATCTGCCTCGCCTGTCGGTCTCTTTACAAATTTTAGTTGTTTATTCATAATTTTCATAATGGCTCTAAACTTTCTTTTTATTGGAAAAACTTTGAACATATGCTTCCATTTTGGCCCGAATTTCCGGTTTCCACCATAAGGTTGCAGCTTCTTTGAGCGAACTTTTGCCATTTAGGTCAAGGTTGCCTAATAAATATTTACGAATTTTACTTTTGGTGGTAACCAATATTTCCTGATCAGCTTTCATATAATTACGCATTTTAGCTTCAGCTTTTTCCAGTACCTGATCCAATGGTACCAATTCATCCACCAAACCGGCAGCCAAAGCTTCTTGGCCGCTTAGCAGCTTTCCTTCCATAATATAACTGCTTGCCAATCCTTCGCCAATCCAAAATGAATAAGAATCTACAAGGTTTTGAGATATTTGAATATTTACAGCGACCTCATTTAATCCAATAATATATTGTTCTCCATCTGCCATAATCCGGTTATCACATGTAACAGCCAGAACACAACCCCCTGCTGGGGCATGACCTGTAATTGCTGAAATAACAGGTTTGGTAATTTGCATAAGTTCTATATAGAGCATTCCAAAAACCTCAAAAAAATCTTCTATCTGTTTTTTATTATACTCAAATAGTTCTATTAAATCCAGGCCCGCGGAGAAATAGTGCGGCTGACCGGTAAGAATTGCTCCTTTCATTTCAGGGTCCTGTTCAATGTCCCTGAAAACCTGTCTAAGCTCCTGAACCATTTCGTAATTGATTGCATTAACCTTTCCCCGGTTCATCTGCACAATGCAATAGCCCTCTTTCTTGATTTTTTTTAATGTATTCATCAGGTTAGTTTCTTTAATTCGTTCACTCCTAATTATTGAATTATTCTATAGTAAAGATGTTCCACCATCTAATATCATGGTCTGTCCGGTCATATATTTAGAATTATCTGATGCCAGCCATGCTACAGCTTCTGCAATTTCAATCGCCTCACCAAACCTATCCATAGGGATCAGCCTTTTTAAGGTTACTTCCATATCTGGTCTGCTGGCCAGTAGTTTATCCAAAAGAGCCGAATGGGTGTATCCGGGACATATGGCATTGATCCTGATATTTTTACGCCCATATTCCAATGCTGCCGATTTGGTCATCCCTACTACTGCAAATTTACTTGCGCTATAGGAAAGGTTGTAGCCCGAGGGTTTTAAACCTGCCAAAGAAGCTATATTTATGATATTTCCATGTCTCTGCCTGGTCATCTGTTGTAAAACCGCTTTCATACAATAGAATACGCCGGTCTGATTTACCGCAATAACATTGTCCCAGTCTTCAAATGTATGATCGGCAGTCTTTTTTTGATTTTCACCACCAATACCTGCATTATTAACCATAACATCTACCCTGCCATATTCCTCAACAGCATGGTTAATTAACGCTGTTACTTCTTCATATTTAGTTACATCTGCCTGGAACATAATAGCATCAAATCCTTCCGTTTTTATCCTATCTACAACCTTTAAAGCTTTTTCTGTATTACTATCAGATACTACGACTAATGCTCTGTGACTGGCCAATAAAGCAGCAGATGCAGCCCCTATTCCGCTGCCAGCACCGGTAATTATCACAACTTTATTTTCTAATTGCATATCGATTTAATTAATTGATCAAAACACACTAATCATTATGAGGAGTGGGACTGACAATATATCAATCGCGAATCCTCCAATGACTGTTCCCTTAATTTTGCTGGATATCCTTCTGCAAGCGTCATCTTGAAAAATTCATCCGTATTTTTATATTTTACCAGCAGCATATCATCCCACAGAGCTTCATCTTCCGGTCCAATGAGCATGAGTTGCGGGCTTCCGAAAAAAATAATTTCCGCATCAATCTTCTCAAAAAAAGGTGCTGCCGCTTTCATATACTTTTTGTAGGAAGCTTTACCGGTCAAACCGGTTTCTTGAACCTTAACCTTATATTTTAAGAGGTTGAGCATGACCAATTCCTTATTCTCCGGCAGGTGAGAAAGCATATTTATTTGTTCCATATTTACTTTTAGAAATGATCTGTTTTCCACACCGTTAACTGGTTTAGTTTTATTTTAATATAGCCCGTCAATCTTATCTTTCTGAATCGCGCTCCACGCGGTATTACAACATAAGGCGGAAACTTTATTCAGGCTTGCGAAACGAGGGTCTGTAGTATGTCCATGTTTATATCTAAAAAATATCTGTTGGGCAATTACTGCTATTTTAAAGAGGCCATAAGCAAAATAGAAAGTAAGGTTATTGATATCCCTTCCACTTTTAAGCGCATATTGCTGTACAATTTCTGTCCGTGAGGGATTGCCCGACATATTAGTCGGCGATGGAAGTCCCTGCTTTAAATAATCGGCATCTGAGTCTGTGGTCCAATACCCGAGGGAGGTACCTAAATCCATCAACGGATCACCTAAGGTGCACATTTCCCAATCCAGTATTGCCGCCACTTTTTGCCATTGGTCATCAACAAATACAATATTATCATACTTGTAATCATTATGGATAAGACTGTAATTGTAATTTTCAGGCTGATGATTTTCCATCCAGTACATTACCTTTTGCGCGGTGGGAACTTCTTCAGTAGCCGCAGCAAGGTACTGCTTGCTCCAATTGGTAACCTGGCGCTCTACATACCCTTCCGGATTCCCCAATGATTCCAGTCCCGCTGCTTTATAGTCCACCTTATGCAGTTCAACAAAGGTATCCAGCCATGTATCAGCTATCGTTTTAAATGAATCAGGAGAGAGTTGGCGCTCTTTGGCCTCATTGGCCGTCAGAATGATTCCATCAATTTTTTTCATTAAATAAAAAGGAGCCCCCAGTATCTCTACATCTTCTGAATATGTATAAGGTGCAGGCGCTTTGTCAAAAACTTTATGCAAATTATGGAGAACTTTAAATTCCCTGCCCATATTATGACCACGTTTTGGCGCGGCAAACGGCGGACGGCGAAGTACGTATTCCTTTTCCTCTACTTTTAGCAAATATGTCAGGTTGGAATATCCATTATAAAACTGCCTGATGATCAATTCGCTTTTTTCATCATTAATTAAATTGTTTTGCCGCAGGAACTTTTTCAAGTTTTCCTCATGAAGCTCTTCTCCCTTTCGAACAGATGTGGTTAATTCCTTTTGCGGCATTGTTAGACTTCTGTGTATTTTTTTATGGTGTTTTTCCCTAACTGACTTAAGTGAACCTCATCCGGGCCATCGGCTAATCTCAATGTTCTTGCATAGGAATAATAATATGCCAGGGGGGTATCACCGCATACCCCTTTTCCACCCATAATCTGAATAGCCCTGTCGATCACTTTTAAGGCCATATTTGGTGCTACTATCTTAATCATGGCAATCAGGTCTTTTGCTTCCTTATTCCCAACTCTGTCCATTTTATCTGCTGCAGAAAGCACCAGAAGGCGTGTTTGCTCAATCTCACATCGAGAATGTGCTATTTCCTGACGAATACTGCTGTAGGTATCCAAAGGTCTTCCGAACGGACTTCTTTCAGAGGCTCTTTTAGACATTAACTCGAGGGAGCTCTGTGCCATCCCGATTAATCGCATGCAATGGTGTATTCTTCCCGGTCCCAGGCGACCCTGAGCTATCTCAAATCCCCTGCCCTCACCAAGGATAAGATTCGTTTTTGGAACGCGTACATTATTCAAAACAATTTCTGCATGCCCTTCCGGAGAATCATGGTATCCAAAAACTGTCAGTGGCCTTACAACCTCCAGCCCGGGAGTATCCATGGGCACTAATATCATACTGTGTTGCAGGTGTCGGGGAGCGGTAAAATCTGTCTTACCCATTACTATCGCAATCCTGCAATCAGGGTCCATAGCCCCTGAAGACCACCATTTCCTTCCTGAAATCACATAGTCATCTGTGTCGGCTACAATGGAGGTCTCAATATTTGTGGCATCTGAGGAGGCCACGTCGGGTTCCGTCATTAAAAATGAAGATCTGATATCTCCCTGCATCAAAGGTTCTAACCATGCGGCTTTCTGTTCAGCAGATCCGTATTTAGCCAGGACCTCCATATTACCGGTATCGGGCGCACTGCAGTTAAAAACCTGTGAGGACCAGTGTATTCTTCCCATTATTTCAGCCAATGGGGCATATTCCAAATTAGTCAACCCGGGGCTAAGGTCTCCATAACCGTCCGGTAAAAATAAATTCCAAAGTCCTTCGGCCTTAGCTTTATTTTTCAATGTTTCCAATCCAGGCCATCTCTTCCAGATATTCGCCGGGTCTTTATGAAAGGACTCCACTTCGTCCCGGACCGGAACTATATTGCGTGCTATAAATAGCTTAAGCTTTTCCTGGAGCCTAACAGATTTTTCGCTGTATTCAAAATTCATATCATCAAATTTATTCAGTCATCAAATTTCAACCGGAAATTAAGTATCCGCCATCTGCTACGTAGACTCCACCCGTCATATAAGATCCTGCATCGGATGCCAGCAACATAACCATTCCGGCCATTTCTTCCGGAGCAGCAATACGCCCCAGAGGCAAGGCCTTTGTGAACCCGGCTACTAACTGGTCATTTGTCCATAATCCTTCGCTAAACTTGGTCTTTATCAGACCCGGGCAAAGCACGTTAGCCCGCACCCCGTAACGCCCCCATTCTTTAGCCTGATTCTTGGTTAACATAATCAAAGCTGCTTTTGTGGCACTGTACAATCCTAAACCAAATCCGGGTGTTATTCCTTCAACCGAAGAAATATTTATGATACTTCCACCGCCTTTTTCTTTCATGTGAGGCAAAACCAGGTTGGAAAGGATCCATGGTGCTTTGACATTCACGTTCATTATCTTGTCAAAAACGGCTTCGTCCGATCCCTCCAAAGGACCATAATAAGGGTTTATGGCTGCATTGTTCACTAATATGTCTATTCTGCCATATTCTGCAACAGTCCTAGCTACCATATCTTTGCGCTGTTCAGCGTCGCCTGTATGACATTGAAATCCGACAGCATCAAGTCCCGCTTCCTTAAATTCGGCAGCTACTTCATCGACTGCGGCCTGCTTCCTGCTGCTTATGACCACTTTAGCTCCATTTTCGGCCAGCCCTCTGGCAATGGATTTCCCTATTCCTTTGCTCGACCCGGTGATTATGGCTACTTTGCCGCTTAGGTTGAATTTGGATGTAATAGAATCTGACATTTATTTGTTCTGATTTTATTTAAATTAGTGTAACTCAGTTGCAAAAACCTTAAATCTACAGGCTCCATTAGCCGAATAATTCATCTTCATCAGTCATGGTCAATGCCTGTTTATCCATCAAAACCTCAGCCAGGGCACCGGTTTTTGGAATTTCATATTTGTAGTAAAATTTCATTGCATGTAGCTTACTATGATAAAATTCGGATGAAAATTCAGTGCTATCTGAAGAAAGAGCTTTTTGGGCATTTACAGCGATATCCAACCACAACCAGCCAACAACAATGTTTCCAAAAAATTCCATAAATACCGTAGCATCTGACAGGAAGCGCTCATACTGGCCTTTTTTGGCAAATTCCATCAGAAATTGCAGTACTTCCTGAGTCAGTTTCAATGCTGTGCCAAGTTTCTCACCATATGGTATGAGGTCATTATATTCAGATGCTTCTTTTATACTTTTCCTGATTTCGGCCAATATTAATTGCAATGCTTTGCCATTGTTCATAGTCATCTTCCTTCCCAGGAGATCCAATGACTGAATACCTGTGGTTCCTTCATAGATTGAAAAAATTCGGATATCCCTAAAATATTGTTGCAAGATATAATCTGAGCAAAAACCATAACCGCCAAGGACCTGAACGCCGTTACTTACAGATAAAAACCCCAATTCAGAGGGATACGTTTTAGCAATAGGTGTAAGGACCTCCAATAATTGGGAATATCTTTCCCTTTCATCCGGGTCTGAATGAGTGTGGGACAAATCATGGTATTTAGAGGAAAGCAATATCAGGCTTAATGAACCTTCCGCCACCACTTTCTGAAACATAAGCATTCGTTTAACATCCGGGTGATTAATGATCAGTGTTTGTTCCTGCTCTACATCTTTTATGCCCGTATTAGTCAGTCTGCGTCCCTGGGGCCTTTCTTTTGCGTATGACAATGATGCCTGATAGGCGGCCATAGTTATGGCTGCGGCTCCTCTACCGACTGCAATTCGGGCACCGTTCATCATCATAAACATATATTTGAGTCCCTGATTGGGCTCTCCAACAAGCCATCCTCTGCAATCCTCATTATGTCCAAAGAAAAGATGTGTGGTACAGTATCCTTTTTGGCCCATTTTTTGAAAATCTGCAAAAGTGGTCACATCATTGGAAGTCAGCTCACCATTGGCAGCCCATCTTTTTTTGGGAACAACAAATAATGAAATTCCCTTTGTGCCTGCGGGAGCGCCTTTAATACGAGCCAAAACAAGGTGAACAACATTTTCAGTACCCTGATAATCCCCTCCCGATATAAATATTTTCTGTCCTGAAATCTTATAACCTTCCCCGGCAGGTTCAGCAGAAGTTACAATATCTGACAAGGAACTACCCGCCTGCGGTTCTGTCAGACACATCGTGCCTCCCCATTCACCGGCTAGCATTTTGGGAATGAATTTGTCATTGATCTCTTTGTCGGCAAATTTCACTATCAGCTCTGCAGCTCCAAGTGTTAGCCCAAGATAGCCCGGCAAATGGTTGTTAGCGGTCTCCTGGATATAAGCCGAAGCCGTGACCACCATCCCTGGTAACTGCATCCCCCCGATTTCATAATCAAACAGCGAAGAAACAAGTCCCATTTCCCCGCCTTTTTTCATGTATTTCAACACCTGAGGATGGACCACAATTTCACCATCTTTAAAATGGGCGGGCTGCTCATCCATTTCCCGAAAGAACGGGAACATTTCCCTATCTGAAAACTCTTTTACAGCATTCAAGAAGAGCTCAATAGATTCCTGGTCATAGTCTTTAAAACGACTTTGAGCCAACACTTTTTTAAGGTCATGCACCTCGTAAAGCAAAAATTTAAGGGTATCTATATCCAGGTATTGATTTGCCATGTGAAATTGAATTATAGTTTAACAGCAATTATTTCTGGCAAAAATCGACATACAGATTTCCAAACAAGATTATATTAAAAAACAAATACTCTTAAAATGCTTGTCGGGAGTATCTTATGTGATAATAAATTTGGCAGTAATAATTTCCTTCAATATAGTCATTTCGAATGACATTCGCCATCAAACAAGTATAATGAAAATGAGGATTTTTATAAATCAGCACTGCGCATTATTACTAAAATTCTAATAGGGAACTTCACCTTTTTCATTTAAAATCCCTGCCATTTTTATATGTGTAATGACAGGTTTTTTAGCCATTCTAACAAGCGTTATATGATCAAATGCCAGAGAATCTGTATGGTCCTGACTACCCCCTGTTGTCCCCAAAATGATATAATCCATATTGTTTCTGATCCGATGTGAAAAAGAATGAACATGGCCGTTAATTACCGTATAATTTCGTTTGGACAAGAGTGTTTCCAACTTTCCCAGGCCTTTATCGTCTTCCCGTAACCACAGTGGTTTATGCATTAAAACAAAAGTCCATTTTACTTTTGGGTATTGCTTCAGGACATTTTCAAAATAACTTAATTGCTCATTGCTCATGCCCCCTGTTTTACGTTCCGGCATATTGTAATATTCAGACTCTTCATAATTCCCTTCAATTTCACCTGCCATAATTTTAAGAGCTTCAGCCCGGGCGTGATAAATCTCCAGCATGCGCTTTTCACTGTAGTCTTCGGAGTCCATCATTAAGAATAGTACATCTTCATACACAAAATGATAGTATCGCGGACCAAATCTATTTTTCCAGAATTCCCGCATTCCGGGATTTGTCAGATCATGGTTTCCCCCTAAATAAAAGAAAGGCATGTTAAGTTTTGAGGTTCGGGCATCAAATGAATCCCACTCTTTGGCCAGCTGCAAAGAATCTTCGGTTCCTCCATCAATTAAATCCCCTACACTAAGCACAAAAGTAGGATCGAGCCTGTTTAACTGGGATACAGCTGTGCTATAAACGCCTTCACGTTCACCCCCATTTAAATCTGAAATGATGGCAAATGTAAAATCCTCCACCTCTAATTCAAACGACCGACTCGTCCATGGGGCAGGGCCCTCAATAACATTATGTTGAAATTTTGATGCGGGCGATGTATTAGTTTTGCAGTTTACTAGTAACAAAGCAAATATGGCAAAAAATAGTAAGTGAGATTTCATTATAATTTGTTTACATTTTGTTTTAATGCCTGGCTAAATTAAATATCCAAGGGCTGTTTAATCCAGTTTTTTAATTTTTATTTCCCTGAATTCAATGCCCTGACCTTCCGATTGAAGTCCTATATAGCCCTCTTTTAGCAGAGTGCCGTCAACTTTGATGGCAGGATTATATCCGGTAGCCACACTTCCTCCTATCTGCGGCTTACTGTATTGCAGCACTTGCTCGCCATTGACCATATGAGTAATAATGGAATCTTTGTAAACAATGAGGTCTCCACTTATCCATTGGTCCCACCTGTATGTCTTTGATGAAGAGTTTATACAATGACGCGGATCAATTTCATTATTATAGACTACATCCGTTCCCGGGGAGCACATATTTCCGGTTGGGCGGGGAACTCCTTTTTTTTCCTCGGCTAAAATCTGATATTCCACAGAAATAGGCCAGTCCTGATCTTTTAAAATTGTTTTTGGATCCTGGGAATGAAACATTACGCCGCTATTTCTATAGGTATATACGGGGGCATCCTGCAGCCAGTGATCTGTAAACCGATACTCAAACTTCAGGTGATATGACGAAAAAGATTCGTTGTAAAATAAATGGCCAAAACGATTATTAAAGTCTTCATAACCCTCATAGTTTACCTGTATTTTCCCATCGTCAACCCTGAAAGTATTGGCATAGTTATCCCCCAAATCGTGATGATTAATTTTTACTACCCAGCCTTCGAGGTCCTTTCCATTAAATAGGTAACGCCAATTGCCGGTGTTATATGCACTTTTTTCGGAAGTGACTACGATACAGGAAATTGAACTTAAAACCGCTGCAATCAGTAACAGTAATAATGTTTTTTTCATATCTGGTTAAATTACTTCATTCACATTACATTTGGATCAGGTAAAACGCCCTACTACCTTTCACTTTTATTCAAATCTAATGGATTATTCGGTATTGAATACCTTTGTGTGAAATTATGAAGAGAAAGTAATAAATTTCAAACAATAATTGAAACCCTAGTCAAGTTACTTCAACCAGTTCATAACAGTGCTTATTAACCTAAAATTGAATTAGACATGCACTGGTAATTATCCTTCAACCGGACAGTGCAACAAGGTTTATAATTCAATTAAAAACCTTTACATTTGAAGAATTGTAAAAAATAAAATGATAATGAAAAAGATCAATTCCTTAATACCCCTGATTGTAGTTGTACTTATTTTTCAGGCTTGCTCGTCAGACGATAGTCCACCACCTGCAGATAGTAATGACGCTGTTGTAGGCGTTTGGGAACTGGCGGAACTGAATATTAATCCGCCCCAGGATATAAATTTGGATGGGAGTACGACTTCTAATATTTTAACTGAACTTCCTTGTGCCACAGGAACTCTTACTATAAATAGTGACGGCACCTGGCGTTCAACTGTTGTTAATTTAGACATCACCACCATTACCGGCGGGCTGTTTGATATTAGATGTACGAGTACCAGTACTGCGAGCTCGGGTGTATGGCAGTTGCAAAATTCCCAATTATCCTTATTTAGCGATAATACATTGTTTTTATTTAACCTGAGTGACAATAGGTTAACGAGTACTTCCAACGAAGACCTGCCTGGATTTAGGAGTGAAGTTTACGAAAAATCTTAACCCAATTGAGGTAATATGGCAAGTGTTAAGATGTAAGAAACATCTATAAGGAAACTGTCTGAATGTAATTTACTTCCCGGGAATACGACAATTATTGCAGTATATTTGTTTTTAAAGTAAGAAAATGGAATATATTTTAAAACCCTGGCCCTGGTATGTTTCGGGACCTCTTATAACATTGATCATGTTATTGCTAATATATTTTGGCAAAACATTTGGCATGTCCACTACACTCAGAACCTTATGCAGTATTGGGGGTGCAGGAAAATATTCCGATTTCTTCCGGCACGACTGGAAAGCTTACCGCTGGAACCTTGTTGTAGTTCTGGGCGCCATTATTGGCGGTTTTATAGCTGTAACTTTTTTGTCAGATGGTTCCGTTATCGCCTTGAATTCTCAGACCGTTTCAGATCTTGGCCAGCTCGGATTTAATAACGCCGGGGAAGATCTGTTACCGCCTGAAATTTACGCCTGGGATAATGTGTTAACTGTTAAGGGAATGGCCATTCTTATTGTTGCAGGTTTCCTTGTAGGTTTTGGAACTCGCTACGCCGGAGGTTGTACTTCCGGTCATGCCATTACAGGCCTCAGCAACCTTCAATGGCCTTCACTTGTTGCAGTGATTGGTTTTTTTATTGGGGGCTTAATAATGACCCATTTTCTTTTACCCATAATATTCGGATAATGAAAGTATTAAAATTCTTATTGGTAGGTATTTTCTTTGGAATCGTCCTTGTGAAATCTGAGGCCGTATCCTGGTACAGGATTTATGAAATGTTCAAATTTCAGTCGTTTCATATGTACGGAATCATTGGTTCTGCAGTTTTTTTAGGCGCTTTATTAGTCTGGTTATTTAAAAAATTTGGTGTAAAAAACATTGAAGGAAATGCCATTTTTCTGACCCCTAAAGACAGTGGCTTTATACGCTATATTACAGGTGGTACTATTTTTGGTTTTGGATGGGCTCTTGCAGGTGCATGCCCCGGACCATTGTATGTGCTATTTGGCACGGGTGTAATAAGTATGCTTATCGTTATTGCAGCCGCCGTCCTTGGAACATTTGTTTACGGTATGTTAAGAAGCAAACTACCCCACTAATAGTGGAGGTTTTTATTAGGCATTATCCCATTATTACTTCCACGGTATGTTCCTTACCCTTTTCCAGAATGGGAACAATATTTGAATCGATGGTTTTGCCATTTACCAGAATTTCCTTAACCCCCTTACTTATGTGTTCCGGGTTTTTAACCTCGATATTATAAATCACCTCCCTAAACACCCTTTTCATCTTAAATCCATCCCATTTAGAGGGGATACATGGGTTAATGGCCAACCCGTCATATTCAGGACTAATCCCCAAAATATACTGTGTTATAGCGTAGAAATTCCAGGAGGCCGTACCTGATAACCATGAGTTCTTTGCTTCCCCAGGTTTATGTGACTCTTTACCCGCAATCATCTGGCAATAGACATAGGGTTCCACTTTATGAAGTTCAGACAATTCTTCCAGAAAACTAGGTGCGATTTTAGTGTAATATTCATAGGCCAAATCACCCCGCCCCAATATAGTTTCGCCAATCATGATCCAGGGGTTGTTATGGCAAAATATTCCCCCATTTTCCTTGTAGCCTGCCGGGTAGGTTGAAATCTCACCGTACTCTATGTAATATTTGGTAAAAGCCGGGTAATTCAGGACAATCCCATAGTCACAATCCAAATGCTCCTTCACCGCGTTTAATGATTTTTCTACCATCCCATCTTCTTTGCCAATTTCTGCCATGGCACACCAACCCTGAGACTCAATAAAGATCTTTCCTTCTTCATTTTCTGAAGACCCCACTTTATTGCCAAAATAATCATATGCCCGCAAATACCATTCCCCGTCCCACCCATGGTCTTTAACAGCTTCAATCATCTCATTCACATGAATTTGAGCTTCTGTGGCTTCTTTCTCTTTTCCAATTCGCTTACAAAGTTTTATATATTCTTTGCCGTATACCACAAAAAGTCCCGCAATCATCAAAGATTCTGCAGTTCCTCCTTTTTGGTTTTCTGTGGTTTGAAAGGATTCATTGGGATCCTCGGAGAAGCAATTTAAATTTAGACAGTCGTTCCAGTCGGCTCTTCCAATCAGGGGTAATCTATGCGGACCCAGATTATTGACCACATGGTAAAAAGAGGCTTTTAAATGTTCAAAATGGGTTTTCGCCCTTGTGGAATCATTGTCAAAAGGCACCATTTCATCCAATAAAGAAAAATCACCAGTTTCCTTGATGTAGGCAGTAGTTGAAAGAATTAACCATAACGGATCATCATTAAAGTTGCCTCCTACAGCGGCATTGCCTTTTTTGGTTAGTGGCTGATACTGATGGTAGCACGATCCGTCTTCAAATTGTGTAGAAGCTATATCATAAATACGTTCCCGGGCTCTTTCCGGGATTTGATGAACAAAACCAATAAGATCCTGATTAGAATCCCGAAATCCCATCCCACGGCCAATACCTGACTCAAAGAATGATGCTGAGCGAGACATATTAAAGGTTACCATACACTGGTATTGATTCCAGATATTAACCATCCTGTCTAAACGGGGGTCTTCAGATTCAATGGAGATTTTTCCCAAAAGATTATCCCAATAGGTTCTTAGCTCTTGAAGGGCTTTATTTACTTTTTCAGAAGTGTCATAGTCCGAAATCATATCCTGTGCAGGCTTCTTGTTAATGACCGACTTGCTTTCCCATTTATTATCCTTCTCCACCTCCACGTAACCCAACATAAAAATCAACTCTTTTTCCTCGCCCGGTTTAAGTTCAATCTCCAGGCAATGTGATGCAATTGGCGACCAGCCATGAGCTACCGAATTTTTTGATTTTCCTTCGCTCACCACCTCGGGTGTATCTAAACCATTGTAAAGGCCCACAAAAGTTTCTCTGTCGGTGTCAAAGCCATCAATAGGACTGTTTACCGAATAAAAAGCATAATGGTTCCGACGTTCCTTAAATTCTGTTTTATGATAAATTACAGAGTCTTTTATTTCCACTTCACCTGTGGAAAAATTTCGCTGAAAATTAGTCATGTCGTCTTCCGCATTCCACAGGCACCATTCTATAAAGGAAAACAGCTTTATATTTTTAGTGTTGGAGGAGGCATTCTTTAAGCTTACTTTCTGAATTTCCCCCCAGAAGCCAAGAGGGATAAATTGCAGTACTTCTACCTCCAGTTTATTTTTAGAAGCCTTGAATTTGGAATAGCTCATGCCATGACGGCATTCATAATGATCCAGTTCTGTTTTAACCGGTTTCCAGCCCGGAGACCAGGTAGCATCTCCATCTTTGATATAAAAATATTTACCCCCGTTATCTACCGGAATATTATTATATCTGTAACGGGTTAACCTTCGGAATTTTGCGTCTTTATAAAAAGTATACCCTCCACCGGTATTGGAGGTAAGTGAGAAGAAATCCTCATTCCCAAGGTAATTGATCCAGGGATAAGGGGTTTTGGGATTTGTAATTACATATTCCCTGTTTTCGTCATCAAAATAGCCGTATTTCATTGTGGTTTTGTTTAATCTGTTGCCCTGGAAATGCGTTTTTCAGCAGCACTAAATACAGATTAAAAGTAAACAAATGTTCTCAGAAGTTTTGAGCAAATTTTAGCTTTTCCTGGGCCAAAAGTGTCTTGAAAGAGGTTCTGCCGGACAAACGTCAATTGGTATTAAAAACACCTACCAGCTCAAATTCACTAAATTGTATACCAGGGTTTGATGATTTCATGTATGTTTTCTACTGCCTATGTTAAATGGGTTACAACGGTCAGGCTAAATGCAGTAGGCGACGAATGGAGTCTATTGACTTTTTAGCCATTGTTACAGTCAGTTTTTATTTTTTTAACGATATTCCAATCCAAAGCCATAAGGATACAATGGATCCTTAGAATCGTGGGGAACATCCTCTAATTGTTCTTCTACAGCCTTTATACTTGAAGGCAATTCTACAGGTAATTTACCGGTCGGTTTGAATTGACCGAATATCAATTCTGCTAAAATATCATCTTGGCATTCAAAATCAACAATCAAAGCGCTGCTGCCGGCATTAATTTCAGGAATTACTGCGGGTCGGTTCATGGTAAAGATGGAAATGGTAGGTTTCGTATTGATCAATTTCAAGATCTCCCGCTTTTCAGCTTCCGGAAAATCTAACCTGCCTTGTTGAAAGATTCGCTCTAAAAAGAATTTCGGTTCTTCTA
The DNA here is from genome assembly GCA_963793325.1 of uncultured Flavobacteriaceae bacterium. GTDB lineage: Bacteria > Bacteroidota > Bacteroidia > Flavobacteriales > Flavobacteriaceae > Eudoraea. The sequence goes on along the minus strand of CAWBZU010000002.1, from coordinate 97,479 downwards.
CTGGCGTGTAGGGTGTTCTAAATTTTAGAATGATGAAATCAGCTTCTTCCGGCGTTGTGGCAACGGAAGCATATTTACTTATTGCCTGGGAATCTATCCCTTTGGGATACACTTTGACATTTTGGTCAAGGGGTAGCATGTTCGCTTCATTTTTTAAAAGGACTAATGATTTTCGCTGCGCTGCCTTTCCTTTTTCCTTAAACGACTCGTTTTCAAATACCTTTAAATTATTTTGGTACAAATAGGGGTCGTCGAAAAGACCTAATACAAACTTATCGTGCAATATCCTAAGAATAGATTCATTCAATCTGGATTCGGTAATGGCGCCTTCTTTGACCAATTCGACTACCAACTCCGCACAAGATTCCCCGCCTAACATGTCCACTCCGGCATCGATAATTTTTTTGACACGTTCCTTTGGGCTAAGATGTTCCACACCCCATGCAGAAGCCGGTTTCGCTGGATTGTCGGTGACCAAGGCCCAATCCGTAGATACTACACCATCAAAGCCTAATGAATCCCTTAACAATTCGGTTACGATTTCCTTGTTATACCCGAAGGCAACTTGTTCTTCCGTGATGTCCACGGGCACCCCATAATAGAGCATCAGTTGTGCAGTACCGGCAGGTAAAGCACCTTCGGTGAATGGTTTTAAGTGGTAGTTGAACATACCACCGGGATAAACCTGCTCTTTACCCGATGGAAAATGTGCATCCATACCATCCTTTTGAGGCCCCCCACCGGGAAAGTGTTTGGTTTGACAAAGTACACTGTGCTTACCAAGTTGTTCCCCTTGAAAACCTTGAATATAGGCCTTGGTGAGTTTGGCAGATAAGTTGGCATCTTCCCCAAAAGTAGTGTATGTTCGAAACCATCGAGGCTCGGTGGCCAAATCAGCCATGGGGTGCAAGGCCAATCGTATTCCCAATGCCAAATACTCTTGGCGTTCAATATCTCCAAATTCCTTAACCAATGCTTCGTCTCCGATGGCACCAAAACCCAGTTCAGAAGGCCACCTAGAATGAAAACGGTTTTTGCCTGCCGCTTCACTTTTTTGAATGCTGTGTCTGGGATCGGAATAAAACGTTATCGGAATACCCAACCTTGTATTTTCTGCTATCTTTTGCAATTTGTTATTATGTTCTAAAATCTCTTTCGCGGTTGCCATTCCAGGCATGTCCAAATGATTAATATTGACTTTCGAAATTAAGGAGTCTACCCGTTGTATTCCCTCTCCCATCCCCACCCCAGAAATGGCATTGAACATCAATCCTGCTTTTTCTTCCAGAGTCATTTGCGAAAGCAAATCATCGATCCTTGCTTCAATGGTTTGTGAGGAGTCTTCGTAAACATCCAATTTATTATTACTGTTTAAATCCCTGAAGGCAACTTCTTCTTTATTTGAATCATTACATGAGATTAAAATGGCAACTCCAAGTAGACTTAAAATTATTTTGTTCATTAGGTTAGTTTTTAATTGACTGTAACAATCGGATATAGTAAATAACTATATCCACTTATGTAAACTAAGATAATCTATTTTGGGATTACCCAAGTTAATTGGCGGTTAGCAGTTATGAAGTGCTATATGCATTTTAATACGTGCTTACCTCTTTATTTTCTTAAGGAAACGTCAATCTGTGCTACCTCTCCTGCTCTTTCAAAAACCAATTCACTTGTTGCCCTGTCAAGTTGTAGTGTATCTGAACCGACTGAGGTTCCCGCTTTAAAAATGACTTCCAAACCTTCTTCGTCAGCTAGCTTATATACCACCGGAACCTGACAATAGGTAAAGCAAATACTATTTTTTTCGAGGGCTATTTGTTGAGGTTTATTATTAATATCAACATAGGTGAAAGTGGCTGGAGCTTTTAAAAATTCATCTTTATTTAAAATCCCCGGGCTAAACGTAATTTTGCCGTCTTTAACGGCAACACCCAACTCTCCCATCCTGCTTAGAATATCCTCTTTTACCTGACCGGTCATCCCGGGTTGTTGTGCTCCTTTAGTGGCAGGTGTATGAGAATAAGGATCTGTAGGGAATGCCCCATAAAGTGCAGGGGATTTATGCACTCCAATACCTGCATTTATTTCGTAGAAATGATCTATTAACCTCCCAATAATAGCCTCATCCTCCCCTTTTTCAATAGCCATTAAACAATACTCCATCACTGCCAGCAATAGTTTGGAAACCATATGCCAGTATATGGAACCAAGGCCCTCGTAGCCAAAAAACGTACCAGACCTTCCTGTAAAGGATTTGTGATCAAATACCTCTTCAAAAGTGTCTAATAGTAATTGCCGTTCCTCCTCAATGAGCTTTTTATATATCCCCTGCGGTAGTTCTGAGAGTGCTTTTTTAAGACTATTTGCATTATTAAAAGCCCCGTTAAAATGATAGTCCCCTGTCACATCCTGTTCCAAGACCGTAGTATCCCCTTCTTTCAACAATTGTTGTAAAAGCCTGGATTTTGCTACTTTTTCTGCAGGAATCTTATTCTTATCTACAAAGCGCGGCAAATCCTTGTCCGGATATAAGATATAGCTGTATTGATCTTCCCGGAACAAGCTGCTTGCTTTTAAAGCATCGAGCACTTCCAGGCAGGCTTCTGAGGAGAGGTAACCAGAACTCAACACCGCCACCTGTCCTTCCAGCATTTCACTTAAATAAGAAATGGAGATCTCCTTGTCATTATCCAAAGACATCAGGTTATAGGCATGGTACATCTTATCTGCCCTTTTATTGGCATCTATCGAATGATCCATATACTTTAAGGCCATTGCTACAAAATGGAGCAAATCTGTTTTGGATACGTTTTTCCTGGACCCGCTAAACCCGTTCGAATAAATATTCATTCTATAGTCGCTGCCGGCCTGCCCAAGTCCGTCAAGAATTAATTTTCTGTCGTTATCAGATATTTTTCCTTTTAAGGTGTCTTTATAGGATTCCAAAGTGGTGCTTAGCCCTTCAAAAAAGGTGATCAATTCCTCAGATAAGGCCACCTGTGTAAAAGAGGCATTGGTAAGCGTACTTTGAAAGAAGCTTAAAAAGCGCCTTATATAGTAGAGGGTCACCATTGAAACCCCATTCCCTACCAAAGCATTGTTGGCATCATTCCATTCCGGCCTTTGCGTATTTAGCCATATCCCTGCTTCAGGAATAAAGTTGGAACATTTTGCCATCAGGGTTACCAGTAATTTTTCCAGCAGATTTACCCTGTAGATCTCCCCGCTCTTATCTGTTAAAAGGGCACCGTCTGCGCCTATCTCCTTTTTTCTTTTGATGATTTCTTCGCTTAGCTCATGATCAAAATCAATAGTGTCCTTCGGGTTTTTCAGGGTGTCCTGATAACTTTTTATTTTATACGGAACATTTGCATATACAAACAGGTCCTGATTAAAGTAGCCTTCCAGCCTGGAAGGATAATAATCTTGTATGAACTCCAGAAATTTTAGAAGGTAAATGATCTGGTGATCTCCCCAGTAGCCAATATAAGACCAGGGATCGTCCGGTTCTATGATCTCCCAGTCAAACCCATCTTTGGTCACCCGGTAAGGATTGTAGCCTTCAAAAGTGGTTGCATTTAAGAACTTATGGATCATACTGTCAATAAATTCCGGGTAGGAATGAGCCAGCGCTTCCCAGTTTTGGAAAATATCCCGCCAGTTTCCCTGGTAGTCAAGAATATTAGACCCGTCTACTTCACTTTGGGTATTTATGGAAAACTTATTCCAGGGCCTGCTGGGGTCTCCATGCCGGCGGCTGAATTTTAAAGGCATATACTCAAAACACAGCCTTTTAAAATCACGACTGGTGTTGTTTAAGGCCAGTTGGTGTAAGGTCTTTAATGAGAAAGATGGAGGCAAAGCGTTTACCCCGGTTTCATTGTCCTTCCATACTTTTTTATTGGCCTTCTGCAAATAGGTGGTGAAATCTTTCTTCTGAATCTCATAATTCTTATCAAAAATACCCCCCCGCATGATGTTGTACAGGACGTTAGAATAATGCCTGGCCGTACGCAGCTTATCAGCTGTTATTTGTAAGCCGTCTGCCGCGGCAGCCAAATCGATTAGGTTTTGGGTGCCCAGGGCAATATCCTGGTCCACCAGTTTAGAGAGCTTTTGAGGGTTTTTTAATTTTTCCCTGATGTCGATCACCTGAGCAGGACCCTGGTTTACATTGGCAACGAGCATCCAGTCTTTTTGCGATGCCGAAGCCAAATGTAGCTCCGAACTCATAAAATATGCCCCTTTTTCGGCCTTTATATCGGTTTCGTTCCTGAGGGTCATACCCCGTCTAAAATCATTGAGCTGTAAAGAAGAGACCAAATACGTTGGCTTGTCAAACCCCACACCCCAGGCAATGGTAGCCTTAAGGGCTTCGCTTGGCTCAGCCTTGTCCACAATTATAGCACTCAGGGCAAAGATACCCAGGCCTTTATCCCCCTCCAATTCGCTCTTTTTATAGGCATCCACAAGGTTACTCCGGCCATTTTGCAAATCGGTATTTACCCCATACGGCAGTATATTCTGCAAACCATCCAACAGGGTAACCTTAATTTCTTTTTTATTATTGTTCAGGAGACTGGCCTTTCTAACGAATCCGAAGGCATTGCTCGAGTTCCATTGATATCGGAAGGTGAGGCCCAGATCTTCATTAATCTCTTCAAAGATGATCTTATTGCCAGTGTTGTTTTTGTAGAGATTTCTGGTGATGGTATAAAGGCCTAAATACCTGTCAGAAAAAGGTTCCCATAAATAGCATTTGTTCTCCAGATACACACGCAATATAGTCTTACTCCCTGTTACCTCTACAGATTCGGTTATTTTATCATCGGTGTAATACGGGAAAAGCGAAGATTCACTATCCTTTCTTCCTGCGGTCAAGGCACCATTGCTTGAAATAAACATCCAGTGGTTGGAATCACTTACAATACTCATAAAAAAGGGCCGTAAATTATTACTATTGGAGATTTTGTAATAATCCTCATTTTCAAAATTGACATAAGCGCCTTTAACTTCATGTATTTCTAAATGTGCTAAGGCTTCGCCAAGGTATTGTTGCTCTGGATTCATAGTAGATTCTTTATGTTTTAAAATAAAAACCTCCTAAGAAGTACATGACTTAAAGAGGTTTCATATCTGATATTTATAATTCGTTGAGCTTTTGAAAAATTAATACTGCTGTATAAGTTACTTTAAAATGGATTCTCCGTAATAATCAATGAACAATTTTCTCCAGGCTTCAGGAAAGGGTTGTTTTTTTAATTCCTGCATGTCATAAGCCATTAACAATGACCTTGATATAGCCACGAGTCGATCGTTTTTTTTGCTATAGATTTTCCCTTCACAAAGCACCCTGTCGTCCATCAATTCAATTATATCTAAAGTAATCAGCACCTGATCCGGATAGGTCACAGGAAAGATATATTTACAATCCTGCCAGGCCAGTATAGGAACAATTTTCTTAAACTTGAATTCGCCACCATGCATTTTTTTAAACATCTCAATTCGTGCAGATTCCATCCAACGGAGGTACACTGTATTGTTCACGTGTTGTGCCGCATCCATATTACCCCATTGAACAGGAAGTTCAAGTGTCACATAATTATTTGAAATATACTCTTTCAGGCCATCAATTATTTATTCTTAGTTTACCATAAAAGGGATATTGGCTGTTGCCGAATGGTCTTGACCATCATTTACATATACAAACAAGCGGTAAGGCCCTTTTTCCGGAGCTGTAAATGTCACGGATCCCTCTTGTTGCGAGACGATCAGTCCATCAATGGCTTCCGGTCTTTCCTCTTCATCACCCCCGTCCTGCAAATCTGTACTTTCGGGTAAAATCTCCCAGCTATAGGTCAAAGTATCATTTTCATAGTCCGTCATTTCTATAAACGCTTCATATTCACCTCCTGCATTTAAGAGGATATTGTCTTCCGGGATTTTGCCATCCAGTTTGTAGTCTACTATTACAGGGGTCCTGTTTTCCGGCCATTCATTATTCCATATATAATGCATTACATCTACAGATTCTGTTTCCTGTCCATTCTCCAGAAATATGCCGTACCATGTGGGGGTTCTTTCTTGTTTATTACCCCAAAGAAAAACATAGGACCCTATGCACTGGGTAGTATCTGAAGCAATCCCGGCTTTATAGCGCTGTAAATAATTTGCAGCCTTGACAGTGCTATTTTGCTCAATAGGTGCACCCCAGCTGGTTACCGGAACCTCCCAATGACCAGTTGCCCCCCATTCTGTAACCATATAGGGACCTTCCCAGCCATATTCTCTTATCAATATTGGTACCTGTGGCAAATCGCCATACATTTGAACGGATAAAATATCGAGATCTTTACACCGTTCCTTGATATACTTAACTTCCTGTTCGCCAATTCCTGCCAAACTTGTTGTTGTGAGGTGGTTTGAATCTACTTCATGAATCATTTCTGAAATTTCATTGACAGCATCCCAGACTTTGGGGTTCTCATAATGGAGATTAAGTTCATTCCCTATTCCCCATATCAATAATGCAGGATGGTCCTTTATAGCCAATACCTGTTCTTTTATATCCATAAGCTGTTTATTCACGGCTTCAGGATCATCATAATCAAAACCATGCCTTTCCCGTCCCACTTCAATCCCCATGGTTACCATTAGCCCATTTTCATATGCCTCATCCAAAACTTCCACAGCGGATTTTTTACCATTCTCCGTGCGCCAGGTTCTGAAAGAATTACCATTATGGCTGGCCAGGGAGGGAACATCTCCAAACTCCAATCCTGCTCCTTTGATATAAAAAGGTTCATTATTAACCCTAAGCACAAATTTACCCGCCTCCTTATTTACGACTACTTTGGCCGGCATTTCAACTACTGCTGCATTTACATCAATATTTTTATTCTCTGGTTTATCCTTACAGGACAATAACAGGCACAAACAAACTATATATAAAATACTTCTCATTTTAAAATCTATTTTCTAATTAATACTTCCTGAACTTCTTCCAAGGTTTTTCCTTTTGTTTCGATTACGAATTTATACACAAAGAAGATCGCACAGAAGGACAATAAAGCATATATGGCAAAAGTAGCTGTTGGCCCCAGATTGGATAATTCCCAGGGGAATACCTGGGTAACCGAAAAGCTGACCAGCGAATTAAAGAAGCCCACCACGGAAATGGCAATCCCTTTTATTCTGGTCGGGAATATTTCTGAAAACAGGGTCCACATAACAGGCCCGAGAGAAATAGCAAAAGATGCCACATACAAGAGGATGGCAATAAGTACCAAAGTTGCATTGATCTGTATAAAATTTGTTATTTCATTTCGTTTGAATTTCAGGAACAGGTCCTGATCCATAGCAGGTTCTACCTCCTCGAAAAGGGCGGCCTGGCTATCGAAGGACTTTCCATTGAAATCTTGCAATGCTGTTCTAATTTCCTCGTTACTTATTTTGGCCAGGGTATCCTCATTAAAATCATAGGTTGCATTATTAAATGCGAAAGCAGCCATTAAGAGGGCAATGGTCATAAAAGTGCTACCTATAAGCAAAAGGGGTTTTCTACCCAACTTATCGATTAACCAAATGGCCACTAAAGTAAATACCAGGTTGGTGAGCCCAACTACAATAGCTTGCAGAAAAGAGGAATCTGTGCTTCCCCCGGCTTGTTCAAATATCGTAGGCGCATAGTAGAAGACTGCATTAATGCCTGTGATTTGTTGAAAAAAGGCCATGCCCAGTGCGATAATCATGATAGTACGATATCTGTATTTAAAGAAATCGGATAGTCTGCCCTTTTCTTCCTTCAGGTCAACGCCTCGCTGAATCTCAGCGATAGTCACCTCAGCATATTCCTCCCCGCCTATCTTTACAAGAATCTTTCTTGCCAGTTTAACCTGGTTTAATTTTGTAATTAACCAACGGGGGCTTCTTGGTACCGTAAAAAGGGCCAAAAAATAAATGGCTGCCGGGATAGCTTCAACCCCCAACATCCATCTCCAGCTATCTTCACCCATATTTACGAGAAAGTAATTAGAAAAATAAGCAACGGAGATCCCGATAACTATGTTTAGCTGGTTAAATGAAACCAGACTCCCCCTGAGTTTGGGAGGTGCTATTTCTGCAATATAGATGGGTGCAATTAGTAGGGCACCCCCTATTCCAATACCACCGATAACCCGGGCTATTATAAATTCGGTATAACCGGTTGCCATAGCAGACCAGGTGGCAGAGATCGTAAAAAGTGCTGCCACGAAAATCAATACCTTCTTTCGGCCGAACATATCACTCAGCGGCCCTGCCATTAAGTTCCCTGCCATTGCCCCAAAAACGACACATCCAACAGAAAATCCGAGCATCCACTCCGTCATTTCAAAATAGATCGTAATTCCTTTAACGGCCCCCGAAATAACAGCACTGTCAAAACCCAATAAAAACCCGCCCTAGGGCAACTATCAGACTAATGAGAATGGTATAGGACTTATTCATTTTTATAACTTCGTTGGGTTTTTCCATCTTTAGGTTTATTTGGTTTGGTGTTGGTTAGTTATAGTTTTTGATATTATTTCTAAACAGTTAATTTGCTAATTGGACATTACGATACTTTGTATTCCATGGCCGGGAACAGATATTTTTGCCGTTTTTGAATTCATGGTAATGCCGTATTCCAGGGGAGCATCACTTTGGTTCATTGCAACGATTACTATACTGCCGTCTACATTTATAAATGCCGTTGACAACAAGGAATTTGAGTTTGAAACACTGCTAATCCTTTTTGCGCCGGGACGAATAAATTTTGAAAAATGCCCTATATAATAGTAGGAATACGTTAAGGTAAGTTCTCCTGTTTTGGAGTCTCCATGTACCGGAGCAAAACAAAAATTCCCCACGTGATTGGGACCACCGGTTTCATCCAGCAAGATATTCCAGTCTGTCCAGGCAACAGTACCATTGTTAAAGTCATTGATCATGGCCCTGCCATAGCGTTCGGCGAGTCTTTCTTCCTCAATTTTCGCTATATCATAACCTTCGTTACAACCTTCGGTAAAAATTAAATTTTTATCGGGAAATGTTTCATTTACATTTTTAACATTGTTAAACATTGGAATGCCATCTTTCCAATCTTCATACCAGTGAAAACCTGTTCCCCAGACATATTTTGCAGCCTCCGGGTCATTTAAAATAACGCTTGCCCTTTGGAATAATAAATCCCTGTTGTGATCCCATACAATTATTTTCTTGTCTCCCAAACCTTCTTTCTCCAGTGTGGGACCTAAATAATTCTTCAGAAAATCCCGTTCTTCTTCAGCAGTATAAATACAGGACTCCCATCGCTGAACAGCCATAGGTTCATTTTGAATTGTGAGGCCCCATAAGGGGATTCCCTCTTCTTCATAGGCCTTGATAAACTTTACAAAATAGTTAGCCCAGGGTTGATAGTATTCAGGTTTTAGCTTTCCGCCCTGTAACATATTGTTGTTTGTTTTCATAAAAGCGGGCGGACTCCATGGGCTGGCATACATTCTCAATTCGCCTCCCGCTGCTGCAATCGCTTTTTTGGTAAATGGAAGCCGGTATTGTCGGTCATGATCAATATTGAAGGTTTTTAGATCCACATCCCCTTCTTCCACATAGGTATAACTTCCCCTGGAAAAATCACTGCTATGGATTGTAGTCCTGCCCAAAGAATAGCCTATGCCTTTTTCCTTACTGTAATAGGCTTCTAAAAATTTTTCCTGATTTTCTTCTGAGAGTTTATAAAAAGTTTCGGCCGCGGCATCCGTTAGGGCTGCACCAATTCCCATAAATGTTTGAAATTGTTTGGTAGGATCAACCAGTATATCAATTTCGGTTTCCAAAGGTTGTTTGAAAGACCCAAAATCGAGACCTGAAGTCTGAGAAAGCTTAAGATCGGTGTGGTGAGCTGTCGTAAAAACTTCGCCTTTCATTGTGCCAACCACATCAATAATGGAGTCTGTTTTTGTTATTATTTTTTGGGTATCCTTTTGAGTATTGGAATTACAATTCATTAATAAAAATGACAGCAATATTAAATTGCTCTTATCTCTTATTGACCTTATCATATCCTTTAGGATCATTTTATTTTCGGGTTTAGAGCTAAAATATCTTGAATAACATAAGGGGATCTTTGAATAATTTAAAAAATCAAATATTTAAATCGGGCATAAAGTAATTAAATTAACCAAACTATATTGTACCTCAACTTTTATTTCTTACTATTTCCAATACCCATTTCTCATTCATTACCCAAATTATGTGCAACAACGGAAATAATTAAGATAATTCATTACTTGGCCCGACCTTATTAGATTAAGATGTGGAATAAGATCTAATCTGTTAGTGTACCCAAAAAGTCTGGAAAGGATAAACAGTAGTAATGAGTATATTCTAAAACTAAATGCGCTTTAAATTACTGTTCCCTTGTGGACAAGAATAGAATATTATTCCCATTATAAATTCAAAGACCATTAAAAATCAGACAATCTCAGCACTCAATCCTGCCTGTAATAATTTGCTGCAACGGGGTTCCAATTCCTTATATTCGCCTGTTTTGACAGTGCACTTGCCTTTGTAGTGAACTATTAATGAACATTGTTCTGCCTGCTCCGCGGTATGTTCACAAACATCAATTAAAGTATGAATGACATGTTCAAAGGTATTTACTTCATCATTGAACAATACAATTTCATTTTGCTTTAGCGTCTCCTCATCCAAAAGAAGTTCTTCGGAGACTTTTTCCTTAGTACTCATACAGATAGGTTTTTGTATAATCTAAAATACATATTTTACCGCAACCCAGTTGTTTTTTTCCAGATTTTCTTGAAATGAAAGTCCATGGGCGCCACATTCCTTGGAAATAAGAGCAATATCTTCTTTATAAAAACCACTCAAAAGTAATACCCCTTCTTTTTTCAGATGCCCTGCATAAACTGAGATATCTGACAGTAAAATATTCCTATTGATATTCGCTAAGATGATATCATAGCTCTGGTTTGTCAATAAATTAGCATCCCCTTCAAACACCTCAATCTGTACACAACTATTACCAGAAACATTTTCCATCGCATTCAAATAGCTCCAATTGTCTATATCTATTGCATCCACAGACCCGGCTCCTTTCATGGCTGCCAAAATAGCCAGCACTCCGGTGCCACAACCCATATCCAGTACAGATTTATCCTTGAATTCAAGCGTCAACATTAATTGGAGCATCATATGGGTGGTTTCATGGTGCCCGGTGCCAAAACTCATTTTAGGTGTTATGACTATCTCATATGTGACATCCTGTTTATCATGAAAGGGAGCTCTAACAACACATTGATTATCTACATTTATGAGATCAAAATTCTCTTCCCATTTTACATTCCAGTTTTCCTGTTCTATTTCAGATACTTCATAATCAATGCTAAATTCTTTATTGGCAAGAATACGGAGGTTACTAACGGCTTTAGGATTCCATAATTCTTTTTTGACATAAGCCTGCAATCCTTCCTGAGTTTCCACAAAACTGTCAAAACCCAGTTCGGCAAGTTCCGCAATTAATATATCCGCAGCTGGTTGTAAGGGACTAATCGAAAATCGATATTCCAGAAAGACTTCTTGCATAAAAGTTCAGATAGCCTTAATAATGGCGATGAAGTCATCTGCCACCAAAGCTGCCCCGCCTATTAATCCTCCATCCACATCGGGTTTTGAGAAAATCTCCCGGGCATTGGAAGGTTTTACACTGCCTCCATACAAAATGGATACTTCACTTGCTATTGAAGTATCGTAAGCTTCTGTTATCGTCTTCCGGATAAAGGCGTGCATTTCCTGAGCCTGTTCCGGAGAAGCAGTTTCTCCTGTACCTATAGCCCATACAGGTTCATAGGCAAGCACGATATGTTGCCACGCCTCAGCTGGTAAGTCAAAAAGACCGTTTTTTAGCTGCGATTCTACGAGATTAAAATGATTGCCCGCCTTTCGATCTTCCAATTCTTCTCCAAAGCAGAATATTACACGCATTTTTTTGGCCAACGCAGCCTCAACTTTTTTGGCCAGAAAATCATCTGTTTCTTTAAAGTATGCCCTGCGCTCAGAATGCCCAATAATTACCGTATCTACACTGATGTTTAGAAGCATATCCGCAGAAATTTCACCGGTATACGCCCCGCTTTTGGCAAAATGCATGTTCTGGGCAGCCACTTTTATGTCTGAGGATTCGAGTATCCGGGCTGCGTCTGCCAGGTTAACAAAAGCAGGAGCCACAATGACCTCTGCAGCTGTTTTAGGCAATTTCCCTGATAGCTCTTCCAATAAATTTTTGGTTTCGCTTAAGTTCTTGTTCATTTTCCAATTCCCGGCAACTATTTTACTTCTCATTTCCAGTTCTTTTATGTTTACAATACGTGTTTTTGTTTCTGGTTATTCTAATGCAGATGGCTCCTTTATAAGAACCCTATACACTTATTCAATTTCTATATCCCCAATATCATTATAATGGACTTTTTGAGTAATAGTCCCTTTTTCAAGAGTTAATATTCCAGGGTTAGACCTGACAATCGTTTTTAGGGTAGTTTCATCCGTAAAATAAAATTCAAATCCCAGCTGGTATTCCTCAATAATCCTTCGGGTCCAATCCTGATTAGAGGCAGACATCCCTACAACTTTATATCCTTGTTTAATGGCTTTATCAGTAACTTCTTTTACTTTTTCAAATGCCTCGTATTCACTTTTGGCCAAATCATAGGCCACCACTAGAAGTAAGTTATCTTCCTGCATTAACGAAGCAGTAAAATCCTCCCCCTGTTGCTCTATTGTAAAATCATGTATGGGAGGTTCATAGCCTTTCTGAATTTCCTTAGTCTCCACGCCTATAAAATCCCCATCTACATCGGGGTAATCCCCATTGGTTATGTACACTATTTCCTCTCCATTATTATTGAATTTCCACGCATACTCAAATAAAGCTTTCGGAGCATCATCGGGGAATTGCATCCCATCTTCTATATTCTCCCCAATCTTATATGCTCTGAAGTCTATTACAGGCAAGTGATTGAGTACAAAATTTCCATAAATAATACAGATAACTACAGACGCCAAAGCAATAATTTGTCTGATTCCCTGACTAAAAACTGCCTTAATATGTTTTCTGCCAAAGTATAATATAAGAATGAGTGCCAGCAGGATGACATCTTTTGTAAAGGACTCCCATGGGGTCAATTTTATGGCATCCCCAAAACAGCCACAATCTGTGACCTTATTGAAATAGGCAGAATAAAAAGTAAGAAAAGTAAAAAACAGGATCATGAGTAATAGGCTCCAAAGCGTAAAACTCCTAAGAAAGCCAATAAGCAAGAATACCCCCAAAACCACCTCAAAAATCACCACAAAAATTGATATCGCTAAAGCATAGGGCATTAAAAAAGGTAAATCAAGAACACCCTGACTAAAATACTCCTCCAACTTGAACGAAAAGCCAACCGGATCATTAAGCTTTATAAAACCACTGATAATAAATAATATTCCAACAAATACCCGAGAAAAGCCTACTAAATGTTTCATGTGAACTATTGAATAATTTATTCGCTGGATTCGTCCATAAGGATGAGGGCAAAAACAGAATAATTAATAATATCCTGATAGTTGGCTTCAATTCCTTCACTGACCAAAGTTTTACCTTTATTATCTTCTATCTGTTTTACTCTCAACAATTTTTGAATAATCAGATCTGTTAATGAACTTACCCTCATATCACGCCATGCCTCACCATAATCATGATTCTTCTTTTCCATAAGTAATTTTGTGATCCCAACATGCTTGTCATACAGACCAAGAGCTTCTGCCGGAGGAAGATCGGGTTCCTGTGCAACGCCCATTTCCAATTGAATGAGGGCCATAATAGCGTAATTGATGATGCCGATGAATTCAGATTTTTCACCTTCATCTATTTTTCGGACATCATTCTCCTGTAAACTTCTGATGCGCTGGGCTTTAATATAAATTTGATCGGTCAGGGAAGGGAGTCTTAAAATGCGCCAGGCGCTTCCATAATCTTTCATTTTATTTGAAAATAAATCCCGGCAAGTAGTTATGATGCTATCGTATTGTTCCGAGGTATGCTGCATGTAAATTGTTCTAATTTGCGTAAATTTCGCCTAAAATAATGGAAACATCAAAGTTCGGAGATTAATATTGGTCTTCAAAATAATTTGCACTCCAAATGGTTTAAAAAAATCCTATGACGATAAACTGCAAGGGCGTACTGATTGATTTAAATAAGCCAAAAGTTATGGGCATTTTAAATGTAACCCCAGACTCTTTTTACGATGGTGGGAAATTTAAAGATGGCACCTCTATTCTGAAACAAACAGAAAAACTACTTGATGAAGGAGCTGCTTTTGTGGATCTAGGAGCCATGAGCTCAAGGCCGGACGCGAATGATATTTCAGAAGAAGAAGAATTGAGAAGGGTTTTGCCTGTTGTAAACCTGCTTATTGATGCTTTTCCAGAAATTAATCTGTCAATAGATACCTTCAGAAGTCAGGTAGCCCGGCATTGTCTGGAAAGTGGGGCTTCAATGATCAATGATATTTCTGCAGGAAATATGGATCGACATATGATGCAAATTATATCCGATTTTAAAGTACCCTATGTAATGATGCACATGAAAGGAACACCTCAGAATATGTCCAGACAAGCTACTTATAATAACCTGATAGAAGAGGTCCTCTTTTATATGTCCGAAAAAGTGGCTCTTGCCAAATCATTTGGTATTAATGACATCATCCTGGATCCTGGTTTTGGGTTTGCCAAGACTGCTTCACAAAACTTTTCTTTGTTACAACATCTGAATCTCTTTAGAACTTTTGGACTGCCAATACTTGTTGGCCTTAGCCGAAAGTCCATGATATATAAGACTTTAGGGACCAATGCAGCTCAGGCGCTGAATGGAACTACTGCACTGCATATGGTAGCATTGACAAAAGGAGCCAATATATTAAGGGTTCACGACGTTAAAGAAGCAGTGGAATGCATTGAGTTGATGGAAGTACTAAAGCAAACTGAAGATTAATTTTTTGTTCACCTATTTTTTCTAATTTTACAAAAACTACAAGGATTGGACTTTTTTAACTTTCTGGACTTTAAGATTACTGACATTATAGACATCCTCCTTGTGGCTATTCTACTTTATTATATCTACAAACTGGTAAGGGGTACTGTCGCTATCAATATTTTTATTGGAATTGTTATTGTATGGGGTTTTTGGAAGTTAACTCAATTACTGGATATGAAAATGATCAGTAGTATGGTGGGGGGATTTATGTCTGTTGGATTAATTGCCTTAATTGTAGTTTTTCAGCAGGAAATACGGAAATTCCTGCTAATGATAGGTTCAACCAATTTTGCCAATAAACGCAATTTTGTAAAAAAATTTAAATTTTTAAGGCAAGAAGTTGTTGTTTCAAATCTGGATGTTGATGCAATCCTCCGGGCTTGTGATAAAATGAGCAAAAGCAGGACGGGGGCCATTTTAGTATTAAAAAGAAGTAATTCTCTTGAATTTGTCAAATCTTCAGGAGACAGGATGAATGTGGAAATTAATCAACCTATTATAGAAAGTATCTTTTATAAGAATAGCCCACTTCATGATGGTGCGGCAATCATTGAGAATAATCATATTACAGCTACCAGGGTTATATTACCTCTTTCCAGTGAACAAAATATTCCCTTGCGCTATGGCCTAAGGCACAGGGCAGCAGTGGGTATAACAGAGCGAACAGATGCACTGGCATTGGTTGTCAGTGAAGAAACTGGTTCGATCTCCTACATAAATAATGGTGAATTCGTGCCATATAAGGATTTGTCCGAATTGTCTAATAGGATTAAATTAGACTTACTCTAAAGATGGAGTGTAAAAATTGCAGCAACCCTTTGCGAACAGATTTTGATTTTTGCCCCAGTTGTGGTGCTAAAGTGATACGTAACAGATTATCATTTAAAAACCTGTGGTATGATATTTCTGAACGCTATTTTGATCTAGACAATACTTTTCTCAGAACCTTTATACATTTGTTTACAAAACCACAGCAGGTTGTTGATGGTTATATCTCAGGCATTCGAAGAAGGTATCTGAATCCGATAAGCTATTTAGGAATTGCACTAACTCTTTCTGGACTAACCATTTTTTTGATGCAAAAATTTTTTGACGTAAAGATGGACCCAGATGTCTTTAATCAAGGTGTAAATCCAGAATTTTATCAAAAAATAATGCCCATTGCCATGGACTTTTCATCTTTGGTATTTATTTTATTAATACCAATATTTGGGCTTTCCGGTTGGCTGACTTTTAATAAGAAACGATATTTATTCTCTGAATACCTGGTAATTTTCTTATACGCTTTAGCCCAATGGAGTATTGTTTCTTTCCCTATAAGCCTGTTAATTTTAATCATCAGCCCACAGGATTATCTGATGTTTTCTACAATAATGCTTCCGTTAATGATAATATATTCTATTTATGTCATGCAGCGAATAAGCAATTTCTCCAAAGCTCAATTTATATTCAGAATGCTCCTGTTCCTGATTTTGGCCATTATTGGCTATTTTGGCTTGATAATAGCTTTTTATATTATACTTTTTGCATTAGGAACTATCACAATAGAAGACTTTAAACCAGTCAGGAGGTAAAAAACCAGATTCTCAAGCCACTTCTTCCACCAAAAACTGAGCTTCGTAGAGTTTGTTGTAATAACCACCTTTTTTTAATAATTCCTTATGTGTGCCGCTCTCTACTATTTTACCAGCGTCCATGACCAGTATTTTATCCGCTTTTTTTACTGTAGCAAGTCGGTGGGCTATTATAATAGAAGTTCTGCCGGCCGTGATTTTATCTGTTGCTTTTTGAATAAGCTGTTCGGAATAAGTATCCACAGAGGAAGTAGCCTCATCCAGTACCAGGATACTTGGGTTGCTCACATAGGCCCGCAAAAAAGCAATTAGTTGCCTCTGACCACTGGAAAGCATGGTTCCCCTCTCTTTTACATTGTATTGGTATCCCCCGGGTAAACTACTTATGAACTCATGCACCCCTATTTGTTTTGCGGCCTCCTCGATATTTTCCAAAGAAATGGTTTTATCCCTTAGGGAAATATTGTTGGCTATAGTATCCGCAAAAAGAAAGACATCCTGCAGCACCACTGCTATGTTCCTTCGCAGGGAAGCTAAATTGTAATTTGATATGTTGACTCCATCTACCTGAATCTCCCCTGAGTTAATCTCATAAAACCGATTCAGGAGATTAATAATTGTTGATTTTCCAGCACCCGTGGCACCAACTATGGCTACTGTCTGACCCGCTTGTACATCAAATGAGATCCCATGCAGCACTTCTTCATCTTCGAGATATCCAAAGTGGACATCTGAAAATTTAATATTTCCAATTACATGATCTTTTTCAATAGTCCCAATATCCTTTATATAGCTATCGGTATCCAAAATCTTAAACACCCTGTTCGCGGCTACCATTCCCATTTGCAGGGTATTAAATTTATCGGCAATCTGCCTAAGTGGCTGAAACAACATCCCGGATAAAAGAATAAAGGAAAAAATTGTCCCGTATTCATTCACTTCAATATTGGCCACATTTTGTAGTCCCCCGTACCAAACTATTAAGCCTACTGTAATGGAAGAAACGATGTCTGCTATTGGGAAGAAAAAAGAATTGTACCAAACCGTTTTAAGCCAGGCATTCATATGTTTTTTATTGATTTCCCGAAACTTATCGCTTTCTATTTTTTCTCTTGTAAATAGCTGAACAATCTTCATCCCTGTTATCCTTTCCTGCACGAATGAATTTAAGTTGGAAACT
Source organism: uncultured Flavobacteriaceae bacterium (assembly GCA_963793325.1). Lineage (GTDB taxonomy): Bacteria > Bacteroidota > Bacteroidia > Flavobacteriales > Flavobacteriaceae > Eudoraea. The sequence continues at coordinate 79,604 of CAWBZU010000002.1, read as the reverse complement.
TCTGCCCTTACATCAATAAAGGCTTTCTTCATTGCACGCTGGAAAATACGGGTGGCATATAAAATTAACGGTAGAATGGCAAACACAATGAGTGCCAGTTTCCAGTTGATAATCAACATTACCCCGGCCACTACGATCATTTTAAGTAAATCGGACACAATTACAAAAAATCCCTGACTGAAAATCTCACCTATACGTTGTAAATCAGCCACAGCACGGGTGACAAGCACTCCGATGGAAGAATTATCAAAATACTTCATTTTAAAACCTAACATTTTTTTGAAAAGGTTTATGCGGATATCTCTAATTACAGATTCACCGAGCCAATTGGCATAATAATTAAACAACAACTGGCTGATCACCTGACCGAGAAGTACGGCGGTCATTGCAAGGATAAGATATAGAAGCTTTTCAGAATCGCCTTGTTTGACTGCGCCATCAATTATTTCGCCAACAATAAGAGGGGTTAATACCGCAAAGCCGGAAATTAAAATGGCTGACAAGGCTACGCCATAAAATGTAAGCCTATAAGGTCTGGTATGAGCTAAAACTCTTTTGAACAGTCTATAATCAAATGCTTTACCGGTGTCTTTATCCATTAAATTCCAAAATGGTTGAAGGGTATGAAACTTTGGTCAAATATAAGCCTTTTGCCGGGACGGAGGCACCGGCCTCACGTCGATCCTTGTTTTTTATAATAGTCTTAACATCTTCGTAAGTTTTTTTTCCGAGTCCAACATCCAGCAAAGTCCCAACCACGGCGCGTACCATATTCCTCAGGAACCGGTCTGCAGTAATTGAAAAAACAAGCTTGTCTTCATCTGATTTCCAGAAGGCAGATTTAATCTTGCATCGATAGGTTTTAACATCCGTATTTGATTTAGAGAAGCATTCAAAGTCATCATACTCCAACAATATGGAAGCCGCATTATTCATTGCAGGAATATCCAAAGGTTTTTTAATATAATGTGCCTTATCCTTATAAAAAGGGTTCTTTTCTTGCACTATCCAATACTCGTAAGTTCGTTCCAGGGCATCAAAGCGGGCATGTGCATTCTCGGGAACAACCCAAATTTTTTGAATCGCTATATCTTCAGGCAAAAAAGCATTTAACCTATAAGTCAGTTCAGTTAAGTTCCTGATTTCCTCAAAATCAAAATGCGCATACATTATTCTGGCATGGACCCCTGCATCTGTTCTTCCTGCCCCCACCAGGTTTAGCGGTGACTTTAGCAGCGTGCTCAATGATTCTTCAACTAACTCTTGTACCGTAAGTGCATTTGGCTGTCGCTGCCATCCGTGATAGGCCTGTCCGAAGTATGAAAAAGCAACAAAATATCTCAAGCTATTATACTATTTTTGTGAAAGGCAAAGATAACGAAGTTAGCTATTAGAAAAATGGGGCTTCGTACCGGCAATAAATCCTAATAAAATCTTTACCCTTATGCAATGTAATTGTTTACCATCTGCATTTTGTTTTTAATACTCACGCTACTCAATGACCCGTATCTTACTTCTTTCGGACACCCACGGACATATGGATGACACTATTCTAAAGTATGCAAAACAGGCCGATGAAATTTGGCATGCCGGGGATATTGGCTCCTTTGATGTAACCGATGCACTGGCTGCGGTTAATCCGGTACGCGCGGTTTATGGCAATATTGATGACCATAAATTACAAAAGGAGTTTCCACTGGACAACCGATTTCTATGCGAGAATGTAGGCGTATGGATGACACATATAGGGGGATATCCCAATAAATATGACAGGAGAATCAGGGACGAACTAAATAAGAATCCCCCAAAGCTCTTCATTTCAGGACATTCGCACATCCTTAAGGTTATGTGGGACAAAAAACTAAACCTATTGCACATGAACCCCGGCTCTTGCGGGAAGAATGGTTTTCATAAAATCAGGACTCTGCTGCGATTTACAATAGACGGCGATGAAATTAAGAATCTTGAAGTTATAGAATTAGGCAAGCGCTAGGGATTGAGGTATTGTTGGAGCTCTTGCGCTTTAAGTGCAAAGCGACCAGCGAAAGCCCGGCCCACCTATGCCTGCAGGCATTGCAGGGGTAGTGGGAAGCGCCATAAAACATTTATTTATAACGTAAAACCCTGAAGCAGAGATAAACTTACTTCAGGGTTACGCACTAATACTACTAAGATGTTAGGTTTAACGCAAACGATCAACAGATTTTACAAGATCTTCATCCTTCTTTATGGCCCTGTTTGCCAGGACTAAAAAAACGATAGAAAATACAGGAATCAGCATCCCAATACCCTTCTCTGAAACCGAGGTCTCTCCGGATAAACTTAGCGATCGGTAAACGAAAAATCCCAGTAAAAAAAGATTTAATATTATATTCAACCTGTTCAAAACAAATTGATTTTTTCGGTTTTTAAATAAAAAAACAGTGATAAGGGCCAGGGCAGCAGAAACCAAAAACACTACCTGAATCCACATGATATTTGCTGCATATACCACATTCCCTTCAGTTTCAGTCCAAAGGCCTGCATAAAAAGGTAATCCCCCGGTAATGAGGGCAACCAAAATTAAATAAACGGTTTGTATCCGTTGAATCATAGTTTCTCTAAAAATAGAAGTGCAAAAGTACATGTCTTTTAAAACATAACCATAAAATATAAAATAAAAATAGTGCTGCTAAAGTAGAAAAATGACGTACTCCTGATAGACAAATAGCTCAGATATAATCCCTTTGACCTGAATAATATATTAAAACGGAAAGCGGAAGAAATAAATTAAAACACAATAAGGGATGAATTGTTTAAAATAATTTGTAATATTGTTCCGTTATAGGTAATAACACTTACCCATTGGGGTCTCAATCCCATGTAATACCCAAAATATACAATATACTTCAATTTTTATATACTATAATTTATTTTATACTCAATGTTTGAGATTTCAGATTTAAAAGCAAAAAAGCTGCCTGAGCTTCAGGATATTGCTAAAGATTTAAGCGTTCCTAAGTATAAGACGTTAAAAAAACTGGATTTGGTTTACCAAATACTTGATCTTCAGGCCAGCAATCCAAGGGCAGTGCAGGAAAAAGCAGGAGCCATTAAGCCGAAAACAGTTGCAGTTAAGGAAAATGCACCAGCCAAGCCCCTCAGGCCATCTGTGCATAAGGAAAGTTTCAAAACAGCTCCTCAAAAAACTCATGGAACTAAGGATGAAGTGGTCACGCACCCTCCTAAGCAAGAGAATTCACCTCAAAATGCACCTGCCTATCAGGCTAAAAAAGAACAAACAAAAAGCAATCCACAGCATAAGGGTCAGCAGATTAAAAAGGTTGCGCATCATAAAAACGGACAGGATTCTAAGAATAGTAACTTTGATAAAGACCTGAAAAACAAATATAAGCAACCGGAATACGAATTTGACAGTATAATTGAGAGCGAAGGTGTTCTTGATATCATGCAGGATGGATATGGATTCCTTCGGTCTTCGGATTACAATTACCTTTCTTCACCTGATGATATCTATGTTTCCCAGTCTCAAATAAGGTTATTTGGCCTTAAAACAGGGGATACTGTTTTAGGCAATGTTCGTCCACCCAAAGAAGGAGAAAAATATTTCCCTTTAATAAAAGTGAATAAAATAAATGGTCTGGACCCTCAGGTAGTGAGAGACCGGGTTTCTTTTGAACACCTGACTCCGCTGTTCCCTATGGAAAAGTTTAAATTGGCAGAACGCCAAAGCAATATATCAACAAGAATTATTGACTTGTTTTCTCCAATTGGAAAAGGACAACGAGGTATGATCGTCTCCCAGCCAAAAACAGGTAAGACGATGCTTTTGAAAGATATTGCAAATGCCATAGCCGCGAATCATCCGGAAGTCTATCAGATCATTTTATTAATAGATGAACGTCCTGAAGAAGTAACAGATATGCAGCGACATGTAAGTGGTGAAGTTGTAGCCTCTACTTTCGACAAGGAAGCTACAGAACATGTTCGTGTGGCAAATATCGTATTGGAAAAAGCAAAAAGACTGGTAGAATGCGGCCATGATGTGGTCATACTATTAGATTCCATTACGCGTCTTGCGAGAGCCTACAATACTGTTCAGCCTCCCTCAGGAAAAGTACTTAGTGGGGGTGTAGACGCCAATGCCCTGCACAAACCCAAACGATTTTTTGGAGCGGCGCGTAATATTGAGAACGGAGGTTCCTTATCAATAATTGCTACCGCCCTAACAGAAACCGGATCCAAAATGGATGAGGTAATCTTTGAAGAGTTTAAAGGTACCGGAAATATGGAACTACAATTAGACAGGAGAATAAGTAACCGTAGAATTTTCCCGGCAATAGACCTTATATCTTCATCAACCAGAAGAGATGATCTTTTATTGGATGAAAATACTATTCAACGCATGTGGATCATGCGCAAATATCTGGCAGACATGAATCCGGTTGAGGCTATGGAATTTATGGAGCAACGTATTAAACAGACTAAAAATAATGAGGAGTTTTTGTTGACTATGAGTCAGTAAAAATCATTCCTTAATTAGATAAATCCCAATGATTATTGATCATTGGGATTTTTTATTTAAAAGGAGATGTAAAATAATTGGGCAGTTATACCAGGCTCAGACAGGAACAGAATATTTCAATCCTTTGGTTACAAAACCTTAAACCCGGGTATATTTTCAGACATACTTTTGGTAATCACAACAAAAAAAGCCCTGACCATAAGGTTAGGGCTTTATAAGATTGTATTAAGGCTTATAGTTCAGCAATATGCCTTGTAAGCTTACTTTTTAAATTAGCTGCCTTATTTGCATGTATAATATTTCGCTTGGCAAGCTTATCTATCATGCTCACCACAGTAGGCAAAAGAGTTTCGGCCTTCTTTTGGTCGGTTTCACTCCTCAATTTTTTAATTGCATTCCTAGTGGTTTTGTGCTGATACCTGTTACGTAATCGCACAACTTCGTTTCTTCTTATTCTCTTTAATGCCGACTTGTGATTTGCCATCTTTTTTTATATTTTATTTATTCGGGCTTCCTGTTTTTTTGTAGCCCGTAGGGGAATCGAACCCCTGTTACCAGGATGAAAACCTGGCGTCCTAACCCCTAGACGAACGGGCCAATAATTTTTTTTCAACGCTCATGTAATAAATGAGCATTCTTTTCCTCAGCCGCCCCGTTCACCACATTTCAATATTTCAGTATGCTTTGTAGCCCGTAGGGGAATCGAACCCCTGTTACCAGGATGAAAACCTGGCGTCCTAACCCCTAGACGAACGGGCCTTTAGATCGCATAAATGCGGATGCAAAAATACAATTATTTTTTACTATACCAACTCCAAAATATATTTTTTTAAATACACTTAATACGCCTTGGCAAAGAGGACCCTTTTTGAGGAAGGTTTTCCTGTAACCATACAGTTCCCGGCTTCCTCAATGTTACTCAAAGGAATACATCTTATTGTTGCTTTTGTTTCTTCTTTTATTTTTTCTTCCGTAGCTGATGTGCCGTCCCAATGGGCTGAAATAAAGCCCCCTTTCTGTTCCAATACCTTTTTAAATTCTTCATATCCATCAACCGCCGTAATATGTTCCTCACGATAAATCCTGGCTTTCTCAAAAATATTTCGCTGAATGTCTTCCATCAAAAATTCAATCTTTGATACCACATCACCGGCTACAACTATTTCCTTTTCCAGGGTATCTCTGCGCGCCAACTCATATGTTCCATTCTCCATATCCCGTTGTCCAATAGCAATTCGGACAGGAACACCTTTCAGTTCATATTCATTAAATTTAAATCCGGGCTTATGGGTATCGCGCTTATCATATTTAACTGAAATTCCTTTATTCTGCAATTCTTTCACCAATGGGTTTACACGTTCGGAGATAGCGTCCAATTGTTCCAGGCCTTTGTATATAGGCACAATAACTACCTGGATAGGGGCCAGTTTAGGCGGCAAAACCAAGCCATTATCATCGCTGTGCGTCATAATAAGAGCACCCATCAAACGCGTAGAAACGCCCCAGGAAGTAGCCCAGACGTATTCCTGCTTTCCTTCCCTGGTTGCAAACTTCACATCAAAGGCTTTGGCAAAATTCTGACCTAAGAAATGTGAGGTTCCGGCTTGTAATGCCTTTCCATCCTGCATAAGGGCCTCTATACAATAGGTTTCTATTGCACCGGCAAAGCGCTCACTTTCTGTTTTTGTTCCTTTAATGACAGGAACCGCCATATGATTTTCTGCAAAATCCGCGTATATGTTCAAGATCAATTCGGACTCCTCTATGGCCTCCTGCTCGGTCTCATGAGCAGTATGCCCCTCCTGCCAAAGGAATTCTGTAGTGCGCAGGAACAGGCGTGTTCTCATTTCCCATCGGACCACATTGGCCCATTGATTAATTAAAAGCGGAAGATCCCTGTAGGATTGAATCCATTTTCTATAAGTGTCCCAGATAATGGTCTCTGAAGTTGGCCGGACAATCAGTTCTTCTTCCAGCTTGGCATCCTCGTCTACTATTAGACCACTTCCGTCCTCGGCACTCTTCAGCCTGTAATGGGTGACTACTGCACATTCTTTTGCAAATCCCTCAACATGACTGGCTTCTTTGCTCAGATATGATTTTGGAATAAACAACGGGAAATACGCGTTCTGATGCCCGGTATCCTTAAACATCTTGTCTAATCCCGCTTGTATTTTTTCCCAAATAGCAAAGCCATAGGGTTTTATGACCATACATCCCCGAACACCTGAATTTTCGGCCAAATCAGCCTTTACCACGAGTTCATTATACCATTTGGAATAATCCTCGCTCCTTTTAGTTAAATTTTTTCCCATCAAATATACTTTGGCACAAATCTTGTATCCTTATTATCAAAATAGATCGGTAAAACTAACTATTTTTAGACTGTTCAACAATATAAATTTAATGCGATGATACAATCTTTACCCCTACCCAAATTAATAAAGGCTGCTCCGATCCTGGTTGCAGGCATATTAATGGTTTCCTGCGGTTCTTATCAAGAAGCTTCCTATTACGACAATGATGGTATCTACGCTGAAGGGACCGAAAAGGCCTATTCAAACAAAAAGAAGCAGCCCAAACAACAACAGGGTGATGGCATTTATGGGGATTATTTTGATCAACGAGCAGATCAAATAGATCAATATATGGAGAGCGAGGTCTTTACAGATGTAGATGATTATTATGGCGGAGAAGTAAAAAATGATAGTCTTACGCTAGTACCAGAAGGAAATTATTATGAGGACTATAATGATTATGCAGGCTATTCCGGTTGGGGTGATAACCAATCCAATGTAACCATAAACAATTACGACAACTGGGGTTGGGGTGGCGTTGGTATTGGAATAGGATTTGGCTGGGGTGGATATTGGGGTTATCCATACTATAATTATGGCTGGGGTTATCCATACTACGGTTATGGTTGGGGTTTTCCATACTACGGTTATGGCTGGGGTTATCCATACTATGGTTATGGCTGGGGTTATCCATACTATGGTTATGGCTGGGGCTATCCGGGTTACGGCTATCCCTACTATGGTTATCCTTATTACGGCTATGGAAGATACTCATACAATAGCAGCAGAAGGGGATATTATAATAATGCATTGACTTCCAATTCACTCAGAGATGGTTCCAATACACTGGCAAGAGGAAGATCAAATTTAAATACAAGTGGTGGCAGGACTGTTTCCAGTACCAGATCTGGTACAGGCAGGTCCACCACTGGCAGGAGCGCGTCTACGGCACGAAGTTCAAGTACCTACAGATCAGGAACTACGGCAGGAAGAACCGTTAGTGCTGATGCCATTGAAAGAAACAGGGCATACAGAACCAGCAGAAGTTCGCGATCTGTTCCGGGATATTCAAGCAGTACGAGAAGCAACAATACATACAGAAGATATTCTCCAGGAACCAGCACTTATAGCAGAGGTTCTGCCACAAGAGCAAATACAGGCAGTAGAACGTATAGCCCTAGCGCACAAAGAAGTTCCGGTTATTCCAGATCATCGTCTTCTATGCCCAGAACTTCTGGTTATAACCCCGGAAGTAGCAGTTCGGGTTATAGGAGTTCAGGAAGTAGTTCTGGTGGCACCATGAGAAGTTCCGGCGGCAGCATGAGAAGTTCAGGCAGCAGTATGAGAAGTTCAGGCAGCAGTATGAGAAGTTCAGGCAGCAGTATGAGAAGTTCTGGCGGCAGCATGAGAAGTTCCGGTGGCAGCATGAGAAGTTCCGGCGGCGGCAGCATGAGAAGTTCCGGGGGTTCTTCAGGTAGCAGGGGCAGACAATAATTCCAAAAATCAGTAGTATTAAATTCTTATAAAATGAAAAGACCTATATTTTTCATCCTGGTATTGATATGTGCGACTGTTAGCGCTCAGAATATTAATGATGTGCTCAGATTCAGTATTGAAAACACCCACGGAACAACTCGTTTTCAGGGTTTAAGTGGTGCATTCGGGGCTCTTGGCGGAGACCTTTCGGCATTAAACATTAATCCCGCAGGTTCTGCTGTATTCAACAATAGTCAGTTTACCATGACGGGCACAAATTACAACCGCAATAACGACGCAACTTACTTTGGAACTACCACGAATACCAGACTTAATTCATTTAAAATTAATCAGATTGGAGGGGTTATGGTATTTAAGAATTATGATAAAAATGCTGATTGGAAGAAATATGCATTAGCCTTTAATTATGATCTGGTGCAGAATTTTAGCAATCAGTTTTTTGCGCGAGGGAATGGCAATGAAGGCATAGATAACTACTTCCTTGCTTTTGCGCAAGGCCAACCCTTAGGCCCGTTATTCGTTCAGGATAACGAGTTGATTGAAGAGGCTTATCTGGATATTGGAAGTAGTCTTGGTTTTGGTCCACAGCAGGCTTTCTTAGGCTTTCAGTCCGGGGTTATTGATCCGGTAGATTTTGATGATGACAACAATACTCAATATATTTCCAATGCCGATTACAACAATTTAAACCAGGATTTTTACCAGTCAACGAGGGGGTATAACAGCAAGTTCACCATGAATTTTGGTACCCAATACAAGGATTTTCTTTATATGGGTGCCTCATTAAACTTTCATAGTACGTATTCCGAGAAATACACACAATTTAGTGAAAGAGGCTTTGATACGGCATCAGAAATACAATCCATAAATTTTGACAATCTGCTTGTTACCAGGGGTCAGGCATTTTCTTTTAGTTTAGGGCTTATTGCCCGATTAAATGATTACGTAAGAATTGGTGGTAGTTATCAGTCCCCTACCTGGTATGATTTAAGAGATGATTTTTCACAGAGGATAAATTCAGATTCTCCCGTTAAAAATCCGGACATCAATTACATAGATTTCAATATCGTTAATCTTTTTCCCAGTTATAAAATACAGGCTCCAGGCAAGTTTAATGGAAGTATGGCCATCGTATTTGGGGCAAACGGTCTGTTGAGTTTTGACTATGGATATCAGGATATGTCCAAAGCCGAACTGCGACCTACATCAGATTCGAGTTTTTCTATAGTTAATTCTGAAATTTCCCGAGAACTGAGAGCGGTATCTACTTTTAGAGTTGGCGGGGAATACCGAATAAAGCAGCTAAGCCTGCGCGGGGGATATCGCTACGAACAGAGTCCTTATGCAGATGGGTTTACTATAGGGGATTTAAATGGGTTTTCGGCCGGTATAGGTTATAACTTCGGAGGAAGCAGATTGGACTTCACATACAGCAGGTCTGAACGAGATGCTGATATTCAGCTTTTTGATGTAGGAATAAACACGCCGGCAAGGGTAAATGGCATAATGAATAATTATAGCTTCGGGTACACAATAAACTTCTAAGCTCAAATAATCAAGAAAAAAAGCTCTGAGATAACTCAGGGCTTTTTTTTATCTCACAAGTGAAAAATGTGTTCGTATGGTATTGGCCACCTGGACCCCGTCTTCATCACGGGCGTACTCTAAGCGGAACCAATAATCTGAAGAAGGCATAGGTCTTCCGTTAAATGTCCCGTCCCATCCCAGGGTAGTTTCATCCAATTGTTTTAACAATTTGCCGTAGCGGTCAAAAATAAATACAACCGGATCCGTAAGTGTTTCAATTCCCAGAATATTCCAGGCATCGTGTATACCATCACCGTTTGGCGTAAAAAACTTGGGGTAACCTACGACTAAAAATATAATGGGCTCAGAGGTTCCACATCCATTTTTGTCATTTATTATTACGGTATTTCTTCCGGGGGGAATATCCATAAATACGGATTCATCCTGAAATTCACCTCCGTTTATAGCGTATTCATAATCACCATCACCATCTACAAAAAACTCTACATTATTACTGTCGGATAAGTCGTCCAAAATAACAATCCCATCGGGGTCCGGCAACAAAACCGGGATTCCGTAATAGGTAATTAAAATATCATCTGTTATGGTTGTTGCCAGGTTTGTGACTATTTCTACAAAATAGCGCCCGGAATTTGGACTGCTTACAACAAGCTCCGCTCCAAGAGGCCCGGTTCCGGCCAGAGTTGCATCTATAGTGCCGTCATCATCATAATCTACCGTCCAGGTCACCGTGGCAATATCGGGCCCGGCAGGTGAATTTAAAGCCGATAAAGTTATATCCGGATCACCTTCACAGGCTACAATATCTAATCCTAAAAATTCATCCCTTAAGGTACAGTCAAGAGCTGTATTCTGATCTGCATCCACAGAACTGCCCGTAAAGGTCAGCGAAAAAGGTTCCGGATTTCCGTCAAAATTGGTATTGAAATTATTGATCAGGAGGTAATATACCTCTCCGGCTGTAACATCTATCCATTCGTCATAGGTGTTTTGATTGGCCGTTAAGGGTGGCGCACCTTCCTGGCCATTCTCCGGATTGACCCCAACCCCGGTAAAGTTTGTACTATTTACTTCATAGTTGCATCTGATGGGTTGTGCAGTACCATTACTTATATCGGCACAATCTGTGTCGGGTCCGTATAGGGCAAAATCATATTCCGCGGTTATTGTATTGCCCAGCGCAGGCAACGCTTCTATATCAAAACCTATCTGGCCGTCTGTTCCTGCCCTAAAAACATACCAGGATGTATTGTTTTCAATATTTGCAGAACTTACACTTCCTTTTTCCAAACAACCAGATTGCCTGATGACATCCGGATCAAAATCGTCAACATCACCAAGGCCATCAGTTAAAGATAGAATTGGGGCGTCGGCACAAACCGGGATAGCACTGCGGCAATCAGCAGAGTTCTGCGCTTTAACTCCAATAGAGAACAGGAGTATGCAGCACAGTAAGCAAAAGAGTGTTCGCATAGATTAAGGGGCTAACATTATACAAATAATCAATACTATAACTCCATGGGCTAAAATTTAGTATATAACATCTCCATTTTTCCGCACTTTATCCACGGTTTATCAATCATAAAAAAGTCGATCTCTTATCTTTTTAAGGCAAAATGATTTTTTATATACCGGGCTTGTACACGCTGGCCCTGCAGATCTTTATAGGTAAGTTTAAACCAATAATCTGTTGATGGTAAATTCCTTCCATTGAAAGTGCCGTCCCATCCAAGACTGGTCTCATCCAGCTGTTTTAAGAGTTTTCCGTATCTGTCATAAACATAGACCAGAGGTTCTTCGAGGCTGGATATTCCCGAAATATTCCAATAATCGTTAGCTCCGTCACCATTCGGCGTAAAAAAACTCGGGAAGCCTACTACTATAATAGTTTCAGATACAGAACCACAGCCGTTAAGATCATTTATAGTGACCGTATGCAATCCGGGTGGGACATCAGTAAAGATATTACCTGTCTGATATGCCTCATTGTCTATCTGGTATTCAAAACTACCGGTCACGTCTGTGATAACTTCAACTGTATTACTACTTTGAAGATCATCAATAACAACGTCAGTAATTTCCGGAGTTTCAGAAACAACAACAGTAATTAAAGCTGATGCTGAGCAAGAAATCCCCGATTGATTATTGGTAATCGTTAAGTTATAATTCCCTGCCTGTGAAACTGTGATACTAGGAGTTGTTTCCCCTGTATCCCATGAATAGGTAAATAAGGAGTTAGGCGTAGTTTCACCAATTTCCACTCCTGCAGCATCTTCACAAATAAAAACATCCGTCATAAAGTTTATAACAGGTGTTTCCACAACACCTAACTGAAACTGCTGGGAAGCATCATAGCATCCGGGATTCTCTAAAGAGGTGGTTCTAACATAAAGGGTTTCAGTCCCTGCACTCAAGGGATATGGGGATATTAATGAATTTATTCCCAGAATAGCATCGTTTTGCGAATTGTGATAACTCACCATAAAAACGGACGGATCCTGGACCCCTAAAGCCTGATTATCCTTTTGGGTTAAATCAAAACCGGAAGAATCTGAACAGACAATTTCATCTGAAACGGGGTTTGTTACAGGTGAAGTATTGAAAGCCACCTGAACATCGCTTATAATATTGACCATGCTTGTCGTAATTATTTCAACCCTGTACATGGCAGATACCAGTACCTGAAGTGTTGGGCCGGTTTCACCTGCTATTGGCTGAAAGCCAGATCCTGTATCACTATACCATGTATAGCTTAAAACATTAGGAGTGGTTGCATCCAGTATAACATTTTCATTATCACAAGCGGCCATTGGAGGTCCCAGAAGATTGTTTATAATAGAACAGTCCAGTGCGTCAAATGGGTTGGTAATAAAAATATCTCCTGAAAATTGAATTGAAAAACCCGAATTATTGTTACTGAAGTTATTTATCATCAGGTAATAATCTTCGCCCGGCATTACCTGTAACCAATCTTCATATAGTACTGTACTTGTATTTCCGGTGGGGTCCTCTCCTACTCCCATAAAAGCTTCCTGATCACTGTTGTCAAAAAAGTTACAACGGATGGGGTCTCCTAAACTACTGCAGTCAGTCGCCCGGTACAAAGCAAAATCCCAATCTTCCGAAGTGTCAAAACCTATATTGAATCCTAATTGCCCTGTGGCCGCTGTGCGAAAACGATACCATGCAGAATTAGACTCTATAGCGCCGGTTACGGTTTGTTCCAGGCAACCACTGGTTGTATCTCCGTTGTAGTCGTCCAGGCCGTATCCCATTGTGCCCCCATTAACCGGGGTATTATTACATATGGGTACGGCATTGCTGCAATCTGCAGCCACCTGGGCCACAAGTGAGCAGGTCCCAAGAACTGTTAGTAAACCTAATATTAAGCTTTTACCTTTCATAAACAGGTACACGATGTGTAATTTATAAAAATACCCTGTCGCTCCCCATATCACTAATTTATGTTGTGTATCGCCCTAAACAGGCTATAAAGTGGCATATTATGTATATCTTTGCCTTTCCAAAAAGTGGTAATAGAATGAAATTAGACAGTACATTGGAAGAACAGTTTGAGAACCTCGGAAATGATCATGTATCCTCTTCCGAACAAACCCCAATGAGAAAAGATGCATTTGTTTTAAGTGACGAAGAAAAAATTGAGCGCATTCGGGAAAATGTCAGGGAAATTATGCTCACGCTGGGCCTTGACCTGGAAGACGACAGTTTAAAAGGCACACCTAACAGGGTAGCCAAAATGTATGTAAAAGAACTATTTGGAGGTTTACAGCCAAGTAAAAAACCGAATTCCTCTACTTTTGAGAATAAGTATAAATACGGTGAAATGTTAGTGGAAAAAAATATTACGGTTTATTCCACCTGCGAACACCATCTTCTTCCAATTGTTGGAAAGGCACATATCGCCTACATTTCAAAAGGGACGGTAGTTGGACTTTCCAAGATGAACCGGGTTGTTGACTATTTTGCCAAAAGGCCACAGGTACAGGAACGGCTGAATATTCAAATCGTAAAGGAACTTCAGAATGTATTAGGCACCAAAGATGTTGCCTGCGTAATAGATGCGAAACATCTGTGCGTAAATTCGCGTGGAATACGAGATGTGGATAGCAGCACCGTTACTGCAGAATATGGCGGTAAATTCAAAGACGAAGCCATCAGGCGTGAATTCCTGGACTACATCAATCTTGATACAAATTTCTAATTGTATATAGTAACTATGCAATTGTATAAAACACAACAGCTTAAGGTTTACAATTCTCTTACCGGCACCAAAGAACTATTTGAACCAATTAACGAGGGGCATGTAGGGATGTATGTATGCGGCCCCACGGTATACAGCAATGTACATCTGGGAAACTGCCGAACCTTTATGTCTTTTGATATGATTTTTCGCTATCTCAGGCATTTAGGATACAAGGTGCGTTATGTCAGGAACATTACAGATGCAGGTCATCTGGAAGATGATGCTGATGATGGGGAAGATAAAATTGCCAAAAAAGCAAGGTTGGAGCAAATAGAGCCTATGGAAGTGGTTCAGCGTTATACCGTTGATTTTCACAATATCCTGCAAAAATTCAATTTTTTGCCTCCCAGCATTGAACCAACAGCCACTGGTCATATTATAGAACAAATTGAAATCATAAAGGATATTCTGGATAAAGGTTATGCCTATGAAATTAATGGTTCTGTTTACTTTGACGTAAAGAAGTTTAACGAAGATTATGAATACGGAAAACTGAGTGGCAGAAAGTTAGAGGATATGATCTCTAATACCCGGGAACTTGCGGCTCAGGACGAAAAGAAGAATGCGCAGGATTTTGCTTTATGGAAAAAGGCAGAACCACAGCACATTATGCGCTGGCCTTCCCCTTGGGGTGATGGTTTTCCCGGATGGCATCTGGAATGCACAGCCATGAGCACCAAATATCTTGGTGAGAATTTTGACATTCACGGTGGAGGTATGGATCTTAAATTTCCCCATCACGAATGCGAAATAGCACAGGCAGAAGCCAGTAACGGCCATTCTCCGGTAAAATATTGGCTGCACGCCAACATGCTTACGCTGAATGGTAAAAAAATGGCAAAATCCACTGGGAATAATATCCTGCCTGATGAGATTTTTACAGGGAATAATAACATATTAAGCAAAGCATTTTCACCCTCTGTTGTACGGTTTTTTATGATGCAGGCACATTATACCAGTATTCTGGATTTGAGTAACGAAGCCCTGCTTGCATCTGAGAAAGGATATCAGAGACTTATGGAAGCTATAGCCGGACTGGGTAATATAAAGCCCGGAGCTACGTCAGATTTTGATGTGGAAGAATGGATGCAAAGATGCTATAATGCTATGAATGACGATTTTAACACCCCTATTCTGATTGCTAGCCTTTTTGAGGGAGTTAAACATATAAATCTTATAAAAGAAGGAAAAGAACAGCTCACTGAGGAGGATAAACAAATTCTTACCGAGACTATGAATAGTTTTGTGTTTGATGTTCTTGGCCTGGAAAATATAACTGATGCCGGCAAGGATTCGGAAAAATTATCCGGCGTGGTTGACTTGCTAATCCATTTGCGAAATGAAGCACGCGCAAACAAAGATTTTAGCACATCAGATAAGATAAGGGACCAATTGGCCGCCCTTGGAATTCAATTAAAAGACAGCAAAGAAGGCACAACTTTCAGTGTCTCCTAATGAAATTATTACACCCGCGGGGTTACTCATTTATTTTTGGTTTTTAATAAAGTTCTTAGAGCAAATAAACATAGTTCTTCAAATATTAATTATTAAGGTGAAAAAAATTCTAATCGCACCCTTTATTTTTCTGGTAAGGTTTTACCAGCTGGTACTTTCACCTTTAACACCTGCCAGTTGCAGATATACCCCTACATGTTCACAATACACCCTTGAGGCCCTAAATAAGCATGGCCTTTTTAAGGGGGGCTGGCTATCCATAAAAAGAATCTTCAGCTGTAACCCCTGGGGTGGAAAAGGCTATGATCCGGTACCCTGACCATTTTAAACGCCGAAATAATTAAGCTTGTTTCTCTCATCTTCCAGGGACCTCCAAAGGCTCAAATGTTAATGAAAGTTCAGCCGCATTTACCCATTGGCCTCTGTTCAATTTTATTATCTTAGCCACTTAAAATCTTAACTATGTATTTTTTAGGTTTTACCTGGAATCCGGATGATACCCTTTTTAAAATTGGCGTATTGCAAATTAAGTACTACAATTTATCATGGATAGTAGCCTTTGCCCTTGGCTGGTATATTATGAAAAAGATTTTTTTAAATGATAAAAAATCCCTGGAGCAATTAGATTCCCTTTTTATTTATACGGTACTTTCAACAATGCTTGGCGCGCGACTCGGACATGTCTTTTTTTATGACTGGGGCTATTACAAAAATCATCTTGTGGAGATACTGCTTCCCATAAAAGAACGTGTCGGCAGCACATTATTCGGGATAATAAATGGTTATGAATTTACCGGTTTTACCGGTCTGGCCAGCCATGGCGCTGCTATTGGTATAATAATAGGCATGTATCTCTTGTCGAGGAAATACAAGGACCTTAAAATGTTATGGGTTTTAGACCGTGTGGTAATTACTGTGGCTATTGGGGCCTTTTTCGTAAGATTAGGCAATTTCTTTAACTCTGAGATAAATGGTAAAATAACAGATGAAAACTTTGTTTTTGCCACTAAATTTGTCCGTGATTCAGATGATATGCCGGCTGGATCCGCATTGCAGATTACCAAAGAAAAGACTGTTGATGCGGCATACGCCGCATTGGAAAATAATCCAAAGTTCGCAGATTATTTCAGTGCCATTCCTTTTAGACATCCTGCGCAATTATATGAAGGCGTGGCTTATATTTTTGTATTTCTGATCCTGTATTATCTCTACTGGAAGACCGACAAAAAGAATCAACCCGGATATTTATTTGGTTTATTCCTGGTCTTGCTGTGGACCATCCGTTTCTTTGTAGAATTTGTAAAGAAAAGTCAGGGTGGATTTGAAGAATCATTGGGATTATTGTCAACCGGCCAATGGTTGAGTATTCCTTTTATTCTTGTTGGCCTTTATTTTATGTTCAGAAAAAAAGGTGTTAAAATCTGATGAACTTAGGGGGAACAATAGTAGTATGAAAACAATGAAAATTTTTGGTGTCGCCCTAATTGCAGCCTTTGTAATAATGACGGGCTGCAGGGAAGATTCTAAAAAAGTAATCAAAACTGAACCGATTACCTTTAGCAAAGAGGGAGAATTAAGCATCTATAAGGCGCAGTCAGACTCTCTAATTGTAAAGTACAATATTGAAATTGCCGAATCAGATTATGAAACTCAAACGGGGCTAATGTATCGTGAATCTATGGAACCGGATCAGGGTATGCTCTTTATTTTTCCCGATGTTCTCTTTCATTCCTTTTACATGAAAAACACCAAAATACCACTCGACCTTATTTTTATAGATGAGGAACTAAGGATAGCAAGTTATAAGGAAAATGCACAACCTTTAGATGAGACCGGTCTTTCCTCTGAAGTGCCTGTTCAATATGTACTGGAACTTAATGCCGGTCAACGAAAACAATATTCTTTGGAAATTGGTGATCATATTGAGTTTAAAAGAATGAAATAATTTTAAAATGAACTTACTGCTTGAAAGGGAGGAAAGCAAAAGGCTTATTTTTCGAAAAGTATCGAAGACGGATTTTAATGCCTGGTTACCATTTCATCAGGAACCTTTAAGTTCCCTCTATTTTGCAGGGGAGGTTTTGGAACCGGAAGTTGCATGCCAGAATTGGTTCACCAAAGTCTTTAACCGATATGCTGAAAATTTAGGTGGTCTCAATGCACTCATAAATAAAGATAACGGACGGCTTATAGGAATGTGCGGCTTATTAATCCAAACTGTGGATGAACTTCAGGAGCTGGAAATAGGCTATTCTATCTTACCGGAATACTGGAAAAAAGGATATGCCACAGAAGCAGCAAAAAAATGTAAAGCTTATGCGTTTGAGCATAAACTGGCTGAATCCGTAATTTCCATCATACACATCGACAATATTGGTTCTCAAAAAGTTGCCATGAATAATGGCATGCATTTAGATAAAACCACTACTTACAAAGGCATCCCCGTTCATATTTTTAGGGTTCAAATACGAAATAGGATTGCCTAAATCCATACTAGTTTACTTAAAAATGTGAATATTATATATTCTTAAATCAAAGATAAATATAAAACTGCCCCAATAAATATTGGGGGCAGTTCATCAAAACCTATTATGTGAGGTGGGGTTCAAACCTTACAATGGTTTTCTCAATAAGCAGGTCTAATTCTTCTCAAAAGTTAAATTGTCTGTACCTCCATTGCCTCCACTAATGTGAATAAGTTCAATCCTGGACTCTGTTCGCGAAACTATATCCCAATCTTCAGACAACTCGTTAAAATTAGAAGGTGAGGCAAAAAAGATGTTAAAATCAATATCATCACTGCTGTCATCATTACTGCTATCATCACTACTGTCATCATCACTGCTGTCATCAGTAACAGACCAAGTCCCATCTATTGTATTGGAACCATTGTCTGCCAACAGCTTTCCATCCGCATTAAAAGTGAATCCATAACCGGTAAAATTTGCAGTTTCATCACTACCTGAGTCTACAAAACTGGTTATGACCCATGTACCCGAAGAGACCAGATTCGAAATTTCCTGAATGTCTGCCGTGCTGTTAACAGAGTTATTGTCATCACTATTATCCGATGAACAGGAAATAAACAGGGGTACGAGTACCGTCATAATTCTTAATAAAATTTTCTTTTTCATAATTGTATATTTAAGGTTATAATTTTTCCAGAATTAAAGTATCAGTACCGCCTCCACCTCCGCTAACGTCGCGTAATTCAATGCTTGTATCAGAAGTAGCTATTACATCCCAGTCATCATTAAATTCATTAAAGGGTATAGAAGTTCCAAAATTTAATATTAGTGTACTTTCAGAATTTTGTACAGACCAGTCACCATTTATGGGAGTACCATTATCGGCTATTACCGTACCATCATTATTGAAATTGAGTTCGTATCCGTTGTAATTGTTGGTCTCATCATTACCTTCATCTAGATAGGTTGTCACTTTCCAAAGTCCATCCTGCAAAATGGTAACAAGCATACCCATATTGTCACCGCCATTCCCCTCACCACTAATAGTGCAATCACTTTCAAATCGTAAACGATCATCACCTATGCGCAAATCCACCTGATTTTCAGTACTTTGTTGCTCAATTTCATGTAAGTTCCATGTGTCATTGAAATCCGGTAGGTTGGGAATATTTATTTCAACCTCAATATTTTCACCACTGCCTTTACTTTCCCATGTACCGGGATAGGTATCTGTATTGGAGGTTGCTAAAAGAGTTCCATCGGCGTTAAAATTAAACTGATACCCTACATAGTTGTCTTCCAGGTCATTATCATTACGTTCTAATTTATCTACCATCCAATTTTCACAGCCTGTTAAAATATCTGTAAGTTGGTCTGTACTACAATTTTCACAATCATCATCATCAAAATCATTGTCGTCATCTTCATCACAATCATCTTTTGCATTATCCAAAATATCTTCTAACTGATTCAGATTATTTGCCTCAACCTCCATTCCATCAGAAAGAATAACTATAATTGGGAAACCTACATTAACGATATCGGTATCTTCAAGATCATCGATAAAATTATAAAGCTCTTGATCATTATTAATATCCAGGGTGCCAATCAATTCATTATTAATATCAAAAATGGAGGTCGAAATAGGATATTTGATATCTGCACATTCTATGTCATCATCTTCTATATTTTCACCTTCACAGTCGTCCGAAAAATTTTCAAATTCATCCAAACTGTTGATTGTAACCTCTGTAAAATCGGCTAAAACAATGGTGATCGGAAAGAATATTTCCAGGTCATCATCATCATCGTCAAATTCGTCAAAAATATCCTCAATAGTATCAAAATCTTCTTCAGAATCTACAATAATATCCAAACCATCCACATTAACAGTTACAGGTAAGTCAATGGAGAAACAACTAGCGTTATCAATAATATTGTCATCAGAACCGTCGTTCATGGATGTACGCAGTAATAATTTGGCAACGTTAGAATTAGCTTTGAGCGTTTCTTCTGGGGTGGCCTCAATAAATTCATTTTCCTCCTGCCTGCAGGATACAATTAGAATTGACAGGAGGATTAGTAATACAGATAGTAATTTAGGGGTCCTTTTCATAGTAAATTAAGTTTAAAGGTTAATAGCGTTTAATAGTAAAACAACCAACTTCTGAAAACTCCTGAAATTTTTTGTAAAAAATTATTTTTACATTCGAAGAAAAAAATTGGACCAGCTTGGCTAAGGAACTACATAAGAATATTTGTGAACAGGAAATCTTCTCGGGTATCTATAATAAATATTCGAAGGACTTGCATAATTTCTTATACTACAAATACGGAGAAGAGTTGAATCCAAATGATAGGGCCCAGGATGCCTTTGTTAAGTTATGGGAAAATTGCAAGAAGGTAAAATTGAGTATGGCAAAGGCCTTTTTGTACAAAGTAGCCAACAATATGATGTTGAATGAAATAAAGCATCAGAAAGTCGTGTTGCGCCACCAAAAGTTAAAGCCCAGGGACTATACCTATGAAACTCCAGAATTTCTTATGGAAAAAGAGCAGTATTACAAAAAATATCAGCAGGCACTTTCCATGCTTTCTGGAGAACAGAGGGTTGCTTTTATGCTAAACAAAGTTGAAGGTAAAAAGCATGAAGAAATTGCTGAAATGCTGGGTATTACACGTAAAGTTGTGGAATACAGGATTTATACGGCATTCAGTATTTTGAAAAATGAACTGGAGGGATTTAAGATTTAAAATCAGGAAAAAAGGAAACTTAGTTGTTATATAGGTATGAAGCGTGTTTTATGGACAAAGAATATTTGATAGAAAAATGGCTGGCCAACCAGCTTACAGAGAAGGAACTAAAGGCATTTGAAGCAATGGAGGATTATCCGAAACTCATTGCTATCCTTGATAATGCAAAACAGTTTAAGGCTTCTGAATTTTCTTCGGTGTCTAATTTTGACACGTTTCAAAAACGACTTAAAACAGATCAAAAACCAGCACGAAAATTACCTTGGATAAAACCGCTATTACGTATTGCAAGCGTTTTGGTTCTTGGAATTGCCATCTATAGTATATTTATTTTCAATAATACAATCAAAGTACAGACTTTGTCCGGAGAAAAAATTGAAATTGAATTACCAGATGCCTCTAAAGTGATGATTAACGCCCAATCTGAGATCAAATACAGCGAGCGCAAATGGGAACAAAAAAGGGAAATAAATCTGGCAGGAGAGGCATTTTTTACCGTTGCCAAAGGCTCCACATTTGATGTGATCACAACCGAAGGAACAGTAACTGTTGTAGGCACCCAATTTAATGTTAATCAAAGAGATGCATTTTTTGAGGTGACATGTTATGAAGGCATCGTAAATGTTAGAACCAAAACTTTATCTGAAGAATTGAGGGCCGGCGATAATATTCGGTTTTCAGAAGGAAAAATAATACAAGGTCAAAATACCGGTGAATATCCTACATGGCTAAAAAACATTAGCAGTTTTCACAGGATGCCAATTAGCCATGTTATCGCCGAATTGGAAAGACAATACAGTATTAAAATTGTACTTGATCAAGTATCACCTGAAATTTTATTTACGGGCGGTTTTATTCATAATAATATGGATAATGCACTGAAATCTGTTACGCAACCGCTAAATCTAAAATACAGGATGGATGGATCCAACAAAGTTATCCTTTATCCTGGTGAAAAGTAAGTACCTCCTGCTTATAACTCTTTTGGTGGCACTTTCTGCCTTCAGAATTTCGGCACAGGAAATTACTGAAACAAAATTATTGATTAACATTTTGACTGATTTACAAGAGCGGTATGATTATCAATTTAATTACGCCTCTGAAACCATAGAAAATATTAGCATTCGGGAGCCTAGTGAAGAGCTGACGTTTGAAGAAACCATTAAATATCTGGAACAACAAACTGGTTTACAATTTTCTACTTTGCCTAATAAGTTTATCTCAATAAAAAAATCCAGCACTGAACTTTGTGGTTATGTCCGGGATAAGGATACAGGAGAACCAATTGCATTTTGTACTGTACAGGCCGGGCGGGCATCTACACTTACGAATGAAACAGGGTTTTTTAAAATTGATATTAACAATGAAAATGAAACGCTTTATATACGCCATCTAGGCTACAAGACACTAGACAGAAGCTATGCTTTTTTTAAAAAAGAAGATTGTGGTGTTATCCACCTGATTCCCAATCGACAACAGCTATCAGAAATTATACTTTACGATTATTTGATCAGGGGTATTGATAGGCTGGACAATGGTTCTTTTGAAATAGATTTCAATCAGTTTAGCATATTGCCGGGGCTTATAGAAAGTGATGTACTTCAATCCATTCAGGCATTTCCGGGAATTCTAAGTATAAATGAAACTGTTTCCAATATTAATATTCGTGGAGGAACCAATGATCAGAATCTCATATTATGGGACGATATTAAGATGTATCAATCAGGTCATTTTTTCGGATTAATCTCCATGTATAACCCACAGATAACACAAAAGGTTAAGCTACAAAAAAATGGCACCCCAAGCTCCTATACTGATGGTGTTTCTGGCACTATTGCCATGACGACTGAGCAAAGCATTAATCAAACATTCAAAGGAAATATTGGAATCAATTTTACTGATGTTAATGGATTTACTGATATCCCTTTGGGTAACAATTCGTCAATTCAGTTGGCGGCCAGGAAATCTATCAGTGATTTTATTGAAACCCCTACCTATACTCAGTATTTCGACAGGATATCACAAGATACAGAGGTTGAAGACAATACCAACAATTCGGATATTAGCTCGGATTTTTATGACACCTCAATGCGCTGGCTATACAAGCCTTCAGAAAAAGATGAAATACAATTAAACTTTATCAATGCCAGCAATGAGCTGGTATTTAATGAAAATGAAATATTAAACAGTGAGGTTGAGACCAGAGAAAGTAGTTTAAGTCAAAATAGTATTGCGGGGGGGTTGCGTTATAAAAGGAACTGGAGCAATTCTTTTAGTACCCTGTTGAACATCTATGAATCAGATTATAAACTCAGGGCAATAAATGCGAATATTTTAAACGATCAGAGATTTCTTCAGGAAAATACGGTCTCAGAAACAGGAGCAAGAATTAGTGGCACCTATCAAGTGCGTGAACGTTTGCATTGGGTGAACGGATATCACTTTGTTGAAACCAAAGTAACCAATCTGGATGATGTGGACGATCCGGTTTTTAGAAGGCTTATCGCGAATGTACTTCATACCCATGGTATATTCACCGAACTCAATTTTATTTCGATAAATAGGAGGACTACACTTAATTTAGGGCTCCGATTTAACTACCTGGATAAATTTAACAAGCAGTTGTGGGAACCGCGACTTAGTTTCAATCATCGCTTTTTAAACTGGTTTAACCTTGAGCTCTTAGGAGAGTTTAAGCACCAAAACACTTCTCAGATCATTAATTTTCAAAATGATTTTTTAGGAATAGAAAAGCGCCGCTGGCAATTATCTGATAATAGTGATATCCCGGTTATTAAAAGCAAACAGGGTTCTCTTGGATTAAGTTATAATCAAAATGGATGGTTAATTAATACTGTGGGATACTATAAGGCAGTTGACGGTATTACATCACAAAGCCAGGGTTTTCAGAACCAGTTCGAATTTATAAAAAGTAATGGAAGCTATACTGCTTTAGGTGTGGATGTTCTTGTACGTAAGCAATTTAACGATGCAAATGTTTGGTTAAGTTATTCCTATTTGGAAAATGAATATTCCTTTCCTGAATTATCCGAGACCAATTTTCCTAGTAATTTTGATATCCCTCATGCCCTGTCATTAGGTGCAACCTATACCCTGAAAAATTTTAGCTTAGCTGCAGGCTTAAATTGGCGGACAGGAAAACCATATACACAACCCAATCCTGCTGCACCAATTATTGATGATAGCATTAATTATGATCAAACAAATCAACAAAGATTGGAAGATTATATGCGCGTGGACCTCTCTGCTATTTATAATTTTAAACTAGGGCAAAAAACCAGGGCCAATCTTGGGTTATCTGTCTGGAATTTGTTTGATAAAAAGAACGACATTAACATCTTTTATCGGATATCTACTTTAGGTGCAGTAGAAGCTATTATCCAGAATTCTTTGGGGCTAACCCCTAATGCAATGTTCCGTGTTTATTTTTAAGCTTGTGGGTAGTTAGCTTACCCTTTTCCAGGGTTTAAATAGAGAAATTGCTATGAAAATCAAGTGCTCCTATGTAACGGAAGGGCCCTTGTTAATTTAGAATGAAAGAAATACTAAACTTCAGTCCTATTGATTTATAACCTGTATGACTTAAACATAAAAAAACCTTAGTTTATGGTATTTTTTAAATATGGCCATATTTTGATCTATATCACCCAATTTTTAATAAATATTATCGTTACCTAATAAATCGCTTTCAGTAAATCTGATATTGATTTGAAAAAATCTGTTCACATAGCCTATCTTACTACTATGGCCGTAATAGTTGTGGTAGTTACCCTGTATTTATTTTATACGGGTTACACCTACTATGACACTCCATTGGAAGAACGTTTTTACCACCCCAGACATAACTGGTTTAAACCAAGTGGCATATATGGGCAGGGATTGGGTATTGTAGGCACACTCATGATTCTTTTTGGTGTGGCAATCTATATAGCCAGGAAACGCTATAATTTTTTAGCTAAACAGATTAGACTTAAATACCTTCTGGAATTTCATATATTCCTGTGTACCCTGGGGCCAATTCTGGTACTCTTTCACACGGCATTCAAGTTTGGCGGCATCGTTTCAGTTGCCTTTTGGAGCATGGTTGCCGTAGTACTGAGTGGAGTAATCGGAAGATTTATCTATAACCAGATACCAAGAACAATTGAAGGCAGGGAAATGAGCATAAACGAACTGCAAAATATGAAAACCGATTTAGCAGTAGTACTACATCAGCGTTTTAATCTTGAGTCAAATACTATAACCATAGTTGCCGATTTAATGAGTGAAGAAAACACTCTTGACAATAAGAAAAAACTCGGGTATTTAAAAAAAGTACTGGGCCGCAGGGACCTTCCAAAAAAAGACAGGAATGCCATATTACAAATGGTTAAAAAGGAGATAGTACTTTCAAACAAAATAGGCAGGCTGCAAATGATGCAAAAACTTTTTAAATACTGGCATGTGGCCCATATGCCATTCGCATTGATCATGCTCATTATTGTTGTCATACACGTGGCGGTTACCCTTGCTTTTGGTTATAAATGGATTTTTTGATGGATGAAGTGTTATTGGAAGAAATAATTGTATACGGGGTAGTTTTTTTGATTTGCGCTTTCACTGTAGTATTCTATCTAAGAAGAAAAAGTAAAAAGTCGCTGGAGACGGTCAAAAAAGTTGCTGTAGCCAAGCAAGAAGGATTGTTTGAACCTGTTTCCCTGTACCCTCATATTGACCTTAATGCATGTATTGGCAGTGGTGCCTGCATTACCGCGTGCCCGGAAAAAGACATTATTGGAATTACCAATGGAATAGCGACAGTAATTAACACTTCCAATTGTGTTGGCCATGGAGCTTGTTTCCATGCCTGTCCCGTTGAAGCTATCTCACTCCGCATAGGTACAGAAACAAGAGGCGTAGATCTTCCACATGTAAGTGAAGACTACGAGACCAATATTAAAGGAATGTATATCGCCGGAGAATTAGGTGGTATGGGATTGATTAAGAATAGCGTAGAGCAGGGCCAGCAGGCGATGGAAAATATTGCAAAGCAGAAAAAACCTTCTAAAGAAAATGTTTTGGATGTAGTTATAATAGGTGCCGGCCCCGCAGGGATTTCCGCAACCCTTGAGGCCAAAAAGCAGGGATTATCCAGTATTACTTTGGAACAAGATTCCCTGGGGGGAACAGTATACACCTTTCCAAGGGCAAAGATAGTAATGACTTCACCCATGGATTTGCCGATTTACGGGAAGGCGAAACTATATGACACCTCCAAGGACGAATTACTTCAATTGTGGAAAAAAGTAATTGCCGAAGAGAATCTGGAAATTCTTGAAAACACTAAAGTTGAAAGTATCACGCCAATAGAAGATGAGACTTTTAAAATAGTAACCAATCAGGGCACTGAATATAAATGTCATCAGGTATTATTATCAATAGGACGCAGAGGTACGCCCAGAAAACTGGGTATCCCGGGTGAAGATTCACAGAATGTGGCCTACCGTTTACTTGAACCAGAACGGATAGAAAAGAAGAAAATTATTGTTGTTGGCGGAGGAGATTCTGCTATTGAATCTGCACTTCTATTGTTACAGAATAATAACGAAGTTATACTTTCTTATAGAAAAGACAAATTCTCCAGGCTAAAACCCAAAAACAGGGAAAAAATAGAGAAGGCCATAACCGACAGGATCAATCCGGGTTTTATACAACTCTAATTTGGTTTCTATAAGTGCAAAAAGTGTATTGATGAGCATTGAAGGAAACGAAGCAACGGAACTGGAGAATGATCTTGTATATATTTTTGCAGGTGGTGAATTACCTACCAGCTTTTTACAAAATGCGGGAATTGAAATAACCAAACGTTTTGGTCATGTCCTGAAGTCCTATAAATAAACAGCTTGAACAACAGTCTTAAATATTGTGTTTTACTTTTTCTTCTGGTCCTGTCCTTGGGTTATGGTCAAATATCGCCTGGTGACCTTTCTCAATCCCACGCAGATCTTGAAGGGATGAGTAATTGTACCTTATGTCATGAACTTGGGGCAAAAGTTACCGATAAAAAATGCCTGGAATGTCACAAGGAAATACAATCGCTGATTAATAAAAAAGACGGTTACCATGCCAATCCGGGTGTGGTGAAAAAAGACTGTTTTGAATGCCATAGTGATCATCACGGACGTAATTTTGATATGATACGTTTTGATGAAGATGCATTTAATCATGACCTTACCGGTTATGAATTGGAAGGAAAACACGAAGAAGTGGATTGCAGAAAATGCCATGTTTCTGAAAATATCCAGAACAGGCAAATAAGTAAACGAAAAAATACTTTTCTGGGTTTGGATGAATCCTGTCTTTCCTGCCACGATGACGTTCATCAAAAAACCCTCCCAAATGACTGTATGGCATGTCATAACATGGAAGGTTTTAAACCAGCCCCTAATTTTAACCACGATACGGCTGATTTTAAATTAGAAGGGGAACATGTTAATGTAGACTGCATTGAATGCCACCAGATAACAACCAGAAATGGCAAGGAGTTTCAGGTGTTTAACGAAATTCCGTTCAATGATTGTATTGCGTGCCATCAGGATCCCCATAATGAACAATTACCCGGGCAGTGTTCACAATGCCATACAGAAACTTCTTTTGCCACTTTTGCCGGGCAGGAAAATTTTGATCACAATGCGACCAATTTTACATTGAAGGAGAGTCATCAGACTACAGACTGTTTTGCATGTCATGCGGTAACCGGGAATCCATTGACTGTTTTTCAGGACAAAAAGAGTATATCCGAAAACAGCTGTATTAGCTGCCATCAGGATGTACATGATGGGGAATATGGAAATGAATGCGTAAAATGCCATAGGGAAACGAGCTTTTTAACGCTCCGATCCATGGATTTCTTTGACCATACGGTGACCGATTATCCCCTTGAAGGAAAACACATGGAGGTAGATTGCAGGCAATGTCATGAAAAAAGATTTTCTGCTCCAATAGATTTTTCGGCTTGTAAAAATTGCCATGACGATTACCACAGGGGAGAATTCAAGGAAAATGAAGTTTCTCCAGATTGTGTAGAATGCCATTCGCTTGAAAATGGTTTTGATTACAGCCTTTATACACTGGAACAGCATCAAAACACAGCCTTTCCTTTGGAAGGAGCACACAATGCAACACCTTGTTATGCCTGCCATGTAAGTGAAACTGAAGACAGATGGAGCTTTAGAAACCTTGGAACTGATTGTGTAGATTGCCATAAGGATATCCATGAGGGATATATGAGCGAAAAATACTATCCCGAAGCTGAATGTAAGGTGTGCCATGTTAATGAAGCCTGGACCCTGGTGAGTTTTGATCATAACCTCACAGAATGGCCATTAGACGGCAAACATACAGAAGTAGATTGCAGGTCTTGTCATTTTGTTAAGTCTGAGAACAATACTAATTTTAAACAAACGTTTAACAATTTAGGGGGGCAGTGCATAACTTGTCATGAAAATATTCATGACGATGCGTTCGCCATTGAAGGAGTAACAGATTGTACAAGATGCCATGTAACGGATAGCTGGTTTCCGAGTGGGTTTAACCATAACCGTACAGCTTTTCCGCTGGAAGGGCAACATGCAAAAATAACATGTAGCGCTTGTCATGAAGTTGCTTCAGAAAATGGAGAAACAGAAGTAATTTACAAATTGGGTAAATTCAAATGTATAGACTGCCACCTTTAATTTTTCTGCTATTGGGCTGCTTGCCCCTTTTAGCCCAATCACCACATGGTGCTGATTTAGATATGGATTGTGTTAAATGTCATCATCCCGGAGGATGGAACATTAACTACCAAACTCTTCAATTTGATCATAACAAAACTGATTTTCAGCTAGAAGGAACACACGCCAATACGGATTGCATACTGTGCCATAGCGACCTCGTGTTTAATAAGGCGCCTATGGAATGCGTTTCCTGCCATACAGATATTCACAGCCAATCTGTAGGCAATGATTGTGTTAGATGTCATACCTCTGAGACCTGGCTGGTAGACAATATTCCGGAACTTCATGAATCAAATGGTTTTCCCCTGGTTGGAGTTCATAATAACCTGAGCTGTATTGAGTGCCATAATACAGACAGCAGCAATCTTAGAATTGACCCTTTGGGAAATGAGTGTATTGAATGCCATCAGGATGATTATGCCGCTACTCAAAGCCCAAATCATCAACAGGCTGGCTTTTCCACCGATTGTATTGAATGCCATACGCCCTTAGGGTTTGGCTGGGATTCCGAAAACATCAACCACGATTTTTTCCCACTGACAGAGGGACACGACATACAAAATTGTGCGGAATGCCATACCACAGGTAACTATTCGGATGCATCCCCTGATTGTGTAAGTTGCCACCAGAACGATTATGCGGGTACACAAAACCCTAATCATACTGCATCAGGGTTCTCAACAGATTGTGCTGCCTGCCATACCACAAATCCAGGCTGGATGCCTGCAGTGATCAACCATGACTTTTTCCCCCTAACTCAGGGCCATAATATTCAGGACTGTAATCAGTGTCATACCACACCCAATTATGCAGATGCGTCACCTGAATGTGTTGCCTGCCACCAGTCTGATTATGATCAGACCAGTAATCCGAACCATGTGGCTGCTAATTTTCTTACTGATTGCGTTGCATGCCACACTACCAGCCCAGGCTGGAAGCCCGCAGAATTTGACCATGATGGACAGTATTTCCCTATTTATAGCGGAAAACACAGGGAGGCCTGGAACGATTGCATGGATTGTCATGCTAATACATCAAACTATGCGGATTTTTCATGTTTCCAATGTCATCTTCAACCTGAAATGGATGATAAGCACAAGGATGAAAATGGATATTCTTATGTAAGCAGTGTATGTTTGGAATGCCACCCCGACGGCTCTAATTAAGGAAATATGAAATTTAAATTGCATTTCATACTTGCCTTAGTGGTCTTAACCTCAAATGCATTTGGACAGGACAATATCCTCCAGGGGCAGGTGTCTTTTGTAACCACAAGTAATATTTACGTAAAATTCGATAACACCTCAACTATTGAAGTTGGTGATTCCCTGAATTTAGAGGGTAAAGAAATCCCGTGCCTGGTAGTTAAAAGTAAATCTTCAACATCCTGTGTATGTTCAGTAGTCAACGATTGTGAAATAAATAAGGGCGATGCAGTTTTTTTTAACTACGTTTTAATAACAGAACCTGAAGTACAGGAGGAGACTCCTTCAGAATTGCTATTGGCATCACCCATTTTAGAAGAAAAAAGTGAATCCCTTTATAAAGAGAATATCAATGGATCTGTCTCTGTATCCGGCTATAGTACTATTAATAGTCAGCGTGAAAACCGGACCCGGGTAATGACCCGTCTGGCACTTAATGCCTCGCATATAAACGATTCAAAATTTTCCTTTGATACCTATTTAAATTACAGGTATATTTTTGAACAGGCAGATACTAGCTCACTTACACAGAACAATTTTTTCAGGGTATATAATTTGTCCATGCGGTATGATGCGTTACCCTCCTTGTCTGTTATCGCAGGAAGGAACATCAACCCTAAGACCTCCTCACTCGGAGCTATTGATGGAATACAAATAGAAAAATATTTTAAAAAATTCTATGTAGGTGCAATTGGGGGTTTTCGCCCGGATATTTTTGATTATGGTTTTAATGCAGATTTGTTGCAATATGGTGGTTACATTGGTCTGATTACTGATGCCAAAAAGTTTTATTCACAGACAACACTTGGTTTCCTGGAGCAGCAAAATGCAGGGGAAACAGATCGCAGATATGTTTATTTTCAGCATAATAGCACACTTTTTAAAGACTTAAATCTGTTTTCTTCCATGGAAGTGGATCTATACAGTAAAGTAGATGGTGTGACGTCCAACGATTTTCGGCTGACCAACATTTATGTTTCGGCCCGCTATAGGATTAGCAGAAAAGTTAATCTGATGGTATCTTATGATTCCCGTAAACGCATTCTGTACTATGAAACCTTTCAATCAGAAATTGATCGCCTGCTTGATGACGACCTTGCCCGTCAGGGCCTAAGGGCAAGACTGAATATGAGACCCTTTAAATTTATTTCGGCCGGATTCAGCTATGCCAGAAGGTTTAGAAGCGATGAACAGAACAATTCAGACAACCTGTATGGCTATGTAACCTGGACCCGTATCCCGGAACTTGGGGGAAGATTAACCCTTTCTTACAATAGAAATGAGTCCAACTACCTCTTAAGCAATATCGGTTCCTTAAGATATTCAAGGGATCTGGTTAAAAATAGGTTATTTGCCGACTTTTATTATAGATTTGTAGATTATAACTATAGCAGTATGACGGACGCTTACCTCCAACATTATATAGGGACAAATCTATCTTATAATATAACTAGAAATTTATTATTCAGTGTTTCATGCGAGATGGCCATTTCTGATATCGATACTAATTATAGAATATACGCAAGAATAGTTCAACGATTTAATAGCAATCAAAAAAACAAGCGATGACAAATAAAATTTACACCCCCTTTTTAATTTTCCTTATAGCTGGCCTTACTGCCTGCAATAATGGCCCAAAAGTAATAACACCATCTACGGACAAAGGAAATACAGAAAGCAAAGGTATTTTTTCACCAGATCCTGCCACCCAGATAACGTCAGATCAAACAACTGCAGTTGATAATGAGTTGCATAAAGTAGTTGTTGAAGAGGTTCTCCCAACTACCAGATATGTTTATCTGAGAGTTAAAGAAGGTGAAGAAGAATTTTGGATAGCTACAAGAAAAACAGAAATACAAAAGGGTGAGGTCTATTTATATAGGGGCGGTTTGTTAAAAACAGATTTCGAAAGTAAGGAGTACAACCGTATTTTTGATAAAATCTATCTTGTTTCCAAATTAGTGTCAGAAGATCATTCCAAACACGGGATGAGTACAGATACCTCCAACGATATTACAAAAAAGGAATTAACGGTTAAGGAAGATATTCCTACACATACCGAAAAACCTATACTTCATAAGGGAACAATAAAAATAGCCGAGCTGGTTGAGGATCCAAAAAAATATGAGGGTCATACCGTACAGCTTAGCGGTAAATGCGTAAAAGTAAACCCTAATATCATGGATCGGAACTGGATTCATCTTCAGGACGGAAGTAAAGACGATTTTGATATGGTCATTACCTCAAATACTTTTGTGCCCGAAGGTAAAGACATTACCATAAAGGCAGTGGTTAGCCTGAATCGCGATTTCGGAGCAGGTTATAAATATAATCTGATACTTGAAAATGGCACTCTCGTAGAGTAAATCTACCGGTTTAAGAAATTATTGAATACTTTCTCTTTTTAAAGTAGGCCAGGACACTTATACAAATAATTGAAATAACAACTATATAAACCCAGCTGGGTATTGGTACAGGATCTCCTGTAGCATAAGAATGTAATCCCGAGAGATAATAGTTGACTCCATAATAAGTCATGATTACCGATGCCAATCCAAAAATGGTGGCAACATTAAAAGCAAAAAGTCCTGTAAATTTCGGAATCAATCGCATATGCAATATAAATGCATAGACCAATATAGTCACAAGGGCCCAGGTCTCCTTTGCATCCCATCCCCAATAACGCCCCCAGGATTCATTTGCCCACACACCACCCAAATAGGTACCTACACTAACCATAAACAAACCTCCTATTAAGGTTAACTCACTGATGTAGGACATTTCCTTTACTATTCGTTTTATTCTTGCCTTGTTGGATTCCCTAAGGAAAATCATAAGTATCAGATTAATAAGGCCGATAATTGCCCCCAGCATCAAAAAGCCATAACTACCCGCTTCCAAAGACACATGTATAGTAAGCCAGTACGATTTTAGTACAGGAACCAATGGAGTTATCTCCGGATCAAGGAAGCTTAAAGTAGAAACAAAAAGAATGGTGGCAGCTAATACCATGGTGGCGGCAAGGCCACCGAACGACTTTCTTGTAAATAACACACCAGCCAGAGTTGAGGTCCACGCAATATAGATCATGGATTCATAGCCATTACTCCAGGGTGCCCTTCCGGAAACATACCAGCGCAAACCCAGTCCTATGGTGTGTAAAACAAAGCCTATTATTACCAATGAAAACAACACAATATGTACTTTCTTCAGATTTGAATTGGGTTTGAATACAGAATAAAATAAAAAGAATAATAAAGCTATTCCGAGGAAGATGTAAAATATTGCCAACCGGGTAAAGACATTTAACTTATTCAATACTATTTCAGCATTGATCTTTGATTCCGAAGGCAAAATTGCACCTCCGTTACTTTTTTGATATGTTTTAAGTTCTTCTACCAGCCGATCCGCTTCCAGATAGTTACCGGTATCGCCCGCTTCGTTTAAGGCAGCCGTATATTTCTCAAAAAAACTTTCTGCTATTTCTGAGTGATTATGGCCGTCATCCTGAGCATGGCTATGCCCACTGTTTGCAACCCAGGTATTATTTGGATCATTAGGTGTAGGAATTATTTTAAGCAAAGTCCCTGAAAAAATCATATTTAAAATATTGACTCTCTCGTCAATTTTGATCAGCTCTTTTTCAAAGACACCCCTGTCAATTGGTTCCAGGCCATATACTCTCCGAACTTCATCCTGTAATTTATAGGTGCCTTCAGTTGTAAAAAAGTCACCATAAGACGCATATTCTCCAGGGATACCCAGCTTATCATGTATGTCCTGATGCTTTCCTAACTTAATAATTCCGGCCCTGTGCCATTCCTGCTGATTTACAAACATGCTTAGCAATATCTGATCTGCAGTTAAGCCATATAAACTTTCTTTACGGGCCAATTTTCGCATCAATTCCCTGGAAAGGGTATGCACAGGTTTCATTCTTCCTTTAAAATCCTGAACGACCAGCTTACTGAACTTATCGGCATGTTCCATATTGACCGCATGCTCCACAAAGTCATTATTGGAAGTGGATTGTGCCTCCAGCGAAAAACCGGATAAAAGGAAGAAAACAATTACTATTGCTCCTTTAGCGCGCAATTTTTTAATTTTTTGAGTGAGTTGGTAGAATCTTGTTTTTTTACTAAAAAAGGTAAGCAACATTCCCAAAGTCAATAGTGCATAGCCTATATAAGAAATTAAGGTGCCCCAGAAATCACTGTTGACACTTAAATAAGTACCTCTTTCATCCCTGTCAAAAGATGATTGAAAAAAACGGTATCCCTTGTAATTCAGAATATTATTCATAAAGATTCGATAGTCCATATTTACATTTTCCTTTTCATCTGTTAGCGTAACTTCACTGGCATATGAAGAAGCACTATTGGTACCGGGATATTTGTCCATAATAAACTTATTCAGTTTGATATTAAATGGCACGGCTATTTCTTTTGCCCCATAGGCAAGAGTAAGACTCAGATCATCAAAATTCAGCAATTCGGGCCTGCCCTCATTGCCCCTGCTGCTAAATACATAAGTTTCTTTGGTTATTCCATTTACGCAAACCTCCATTAAAAGGGCGGTAAGGCTTTCATTCTTTACTTTAGGGTCTGTTGATTCAATATATACTTTGCCTTTTTGTTTGAAATCTGAGAACACCACATTGTTAATCCCATCTGTATACAAAGCCCTTAGTTGGAGGGGAGCATAAGTACCGGTTGGATAAATAGTATCCTTTTCCTGCGTAGCCATAACTGTTTGGGTAAGTGTCCTATCACTTGTAAACACAATGGATTCGTTCTGAAATGCAATATTAAAAGCATTCGGAATTTGGGTGTCTTTAAAATTATATATCACATTTCCTATTCGCTTGGTCTCGCCCTCACTAATAAAATATTCCTCCCTTCCATTCCTTCCTCCAATTACAAATTGTAAGGTTGGGATACCATCAATAGATTCAGATAAGTGTTTTTCAGGATTAGGAATAAATTCCTTTACACGAATAATGATCAGTTCATTGTCAATAAGATAGGACTCTTCCCAATTATTGCCTCCAAGCGAAGCAAATAAAACAGGTTCATCAAAATCATAAGTTTGATTATTCGCAATTACATTAAACTTTAAAAATGTATTGGAAGAGATAAAACTATTAGCAGTCTGGTTTTCACGGATGTGCATAATACCTTCAAAACCCAGATATCTGGTAATCCCGGCACCTAAAATAATAATGACAATCGCCCCATGAAAAATGAGCAATGGCCATTTCTTTTGTTGCACCATCCTAAACTTAATGATATTCACTATTATGGTAATACTGAAGAGTACTAGCAAAAGCTCAAACCACCAGGACTTATACACCACTTTTTGCGCCGCAGAGGTGCCATAATCGTTTTCAATAAAAGTAGCTACGGCAATCGCACCTGCAAATAGCAATAAATACATACCGGCAGCTCTGGTGTTAAAAAAAGGGGATAATTTTTTAAAGGCTTTGGAAAAAAAATATTTCATTTATATGTAATAGGAATTATTCAAAGTTAGCAGTTTTCTAATAACCATAACGGATCGCTGTTTTTAGTAGTATTTAAAAGAGGTTTTAATTCCAATAGCCTGCAGGCAAAAAAATAAAATCAATAAAATGACTCTAAAACCTATACAAAATTTACCTGCCTAATTTCACAATTTTTTAAAATTAAGCAAAGCTAATCTGTTAGATCTATCTTATAAAAAACTCCCAGAAAAAATTACTAGCTTTTTGAACAGGTACTTAATCCGAACGGGGCGTAAAGGGGACAGAAACTAATAAAGCTGGTTAGGATAAACACACCCGCCAATACTAATAAAACTATTCCCAAGATACCTGTTACAGTGCCCGTAAAATAAAGTACGATAAAAATGGCCGCAATAATAAAGCGTATCGTACGGTCTGCGATTCCCATGTTCTTTTTCATATTATATAGTTTTAGTTAAATACAAAATCCAGGAAAAAAACCAGGCCTGTTATTAAACCTAAACAAATGGTGCATACCTGAATTAATTTTATTGCCTTCTTACTCATGTTACAATTCCATACATCCGGGGGAGAATTAAATATATAAAATATAAAGTAGAAAATTGTTCTGCTTTATATTTTAATTATTAAATATCATGTAATCAAACATTTGGACGCTAACCGTTATATTTGTTAAAAACCCTTAGCAAGCCTGTTATGACCCAAATACAACATTGGGCTGTTTTTATAAACAATCAATCGCATAAGCATAATCTTATTGAACAGCTGTTCTCAGCAAACAATCCACCAGTCGGCTTTGAGATATTGAAGGGGCTGAAAGGGGCTTTATTTTCAAAACCTGCCCTTGATAATTTTATGGAAGAAGAAATTAAGCACGACAGGAAACTGCTTACATCTTCCACCCCTCAAAGTCTTCAATCTATGAGCAGTGGGGAACGTAAAAAGGCCCTTCTAAATTACCTTTTGACAACTGAACCAGACTTTCTGGTTCTAGACAACCCATTTGACAACCTGGACATTGATTCACAAAAACATATGAAAAGAGTTCTGAATAACATATCGGACCATATTTCTATAATTCAACTTATCAGCAGATCAGGTGATCTGCTTCCTTTTATTACGAATTATTATCGTTTGGAATTAACTGAATTAATCAGCATTAATTCACCGTCTACTAGTATACCCAAAAAAAATGATTTTTTAAAAAGGGATATTCCTCCCGCTTTGGATTGCTTTACATATTCTTATGAGCATTTAATCAAATTTAAAGATGTCTCTGTGCGCTATGAAGAGAAATCCATCCTCAAAAATATTAACTGGAAAATTAAATCCGGGGAATTCTGGGAATTGACGGGTAAAAATGGAAGTGGTAAAACCACGCTACTTTCAATGATTACCGGGGACAACCCTAAAGGGTACGGGCAGGATATATTCCTCTTTGGAATGCAAAAAGGAAGCGGGGAAAGTGTTTGGGATATCAAGAAAAATATAGGCTACTTTACCCCTGCAATGGTCGATCGTTTCAGGGGTTATCACAGCCTGGAAAACATGCTTATTTCCGGGCTTTTAGATTCAATTGGGTTGTATGTTAAACCAAGTGAGGCCCAACTGAGAGTTGCAAAGGAGTGGCTGGCTTTAATAGATATGGCGGATAAAAAAGATTGTTATTTTCACGACCTTAGTCTGGGCCAGCAGCGGCTTATTATGTGCGTAAGGGCAATGATAAAACACCCTCTTTTATTAATACTGGATGAGCCAACTGCAGGTTTAGATGATGCAAGTGCCGCTCTGGTAGTAGCCCTGGTAAATAAAATGGCAGCAGAAAGTCAAACAACACTAATTTATGTATCACACAGGAAGGAACCGGATTTAAAAGCGCATTTTGTTTATCAATTGGCATTGACAGAAGGAGGATCTATTGGGACAGTAGTAAAAAATAAATAGTTATTTGTATTTTCCTATTACAAATAAAGCATATGATCGTCTAAGAAATATAAGCGTAAAACTTAATATAAAAACATCAAATGAACTATTCATCAATTAAATCAGTCGCAGTTGTTTTCTTATTCTTTTTATCCGGAAACTTAAAAGCGCAATATCTCAAAGGGGATTTAAAGGAAGGCATTTCAATTTCTGCAGAAATACTACCAAAAGACACACATCAATATAAAGTAATTCTCGAAAAGGATCAGTTTGCCTTTTTAAAATTGATGCAACAGGGAGTTGATTTAAAAATAACCACCTATGACTCCAGAGGTAATAAAATTAATGATTTTGACAGTCCTAATGGAAAAAACGGTTATGAATACATTACCCTGACTTCCACAGTGGATGGTGAGTATGTTGTGGAGGTAAATCCATTAGATGAAAATCAGCCTATTGGAAATTATGAAATATCGCTTGAAAAAATAAAAGCCAGGGCGGTTACTTCAGATGGTAAGGTAGATGAATTATTTACGGTTTGGGATAACCAGGACACACCGGGAGCTGCTGTTGCCGTAGTCAAAAATGGTGCAATTGTATTTAAAAAGGGGTATGGGATGGCCAATTTGGAATATGATATTCCTATTAAACCTTCAACTGTATTTCATATTGCCTCCGTATCCAAACAGTTTACTGTTTTCTCCGTACTACTACTGGCAAGCGAGGGGAAATTATCACTTGATGATGATATAAGAAAGTATATTCCGGAAGTACCGGATTTTGGAAAAACCATCACATTGAGGCATTTGGCGAGCCACACCGCCGGATTAAGAGACCAATGGAATTTATTGGCCATGGCAGGATGGAGACTGGACGATGTAATTACAAAGGAGCATGTACTAAAGCTCATAAGTAAACAAAAGGCACTTAATTTTGATCCGGGGGAGGAGTATCTATATTGCAATACCGGTTTTACCCTATTGGCTGAAGTAGTGGCCAGAGTATCAGGAGTTTCCTTTGCTACATTTACAAACGACCGTATTTTTATACCTCTGAATATGGAGAACACCCTGTTTTATGACGATCATGAAAAAATTGTAAAAAACAGGGCTTATTCGTACTATTCAGATAGTACCGGCTACAAAAAAAGTGTGCTTAGCTATGCCAACGTGGGAGCGACAAGTCTGTTTACCACTGTAGAAGATTTAAGTCTGTGGGCACTTAACTTTTCCTCGCCAAAAATTGGCAGTGCAGAGCTTTTCCGGGAAATGAACACTCCTGCTGTTCTTAATAACGGTAAGACATTTGGGGGAGCACTCGGGCAGTTTGTAGGAGAATATAAAGGATTGAATGAAATTCAACATGGAGGTGCAGATGCAGGATACAGATCATATCTGACACGATTTCCAGATCAAAATTTCTCTGTTGTTGTATTTAGCAATGATGCTTCTTTTGCCTCGGGGTCAATGGCACATAAAGTAACAGATATTTTTCTGGGTGACCTTCTTATATCACAACCTAAAGAGCATTTAACCACTTCTGACACTGCTAATGAAAAGATCAGAATAGACCAAAAAACAATAAAATCCTATGTAGGCGACTATGAATTGCAACCTGGTTTTATTGTAAGTATCACTGAAAACAACGGTGAACTGACAGCACAGGCTACAGGTCAACAACAGGTAACATTAACCGCTTTGTCCAATACCAGGTTTAAAGTGGTGGATGTAGAAGCCGAAATTGAATTCATTCCAGAAGAAAATGAAAAGGTAGAGCGTTTTAAGCTTGAGCAGGGTGGACAGATCATGAATGCGGCCAGAATAATTTCTTTTGATAAATCAGCGGTAAATTTATCCGAATTTACTGGGCGTTTTTACAGCGAAGAACTTTCGACAGAATACCAGTTTATAACAAAAGGTGACCAATTAATTGCCAGACATAGCAGGCTTAGCGACATTGTATTGGATCCAATTAAAAAAGATATGTTCTCCGGCAATGAATGGTTTTTTGACCGGATTGAATTTACGAGGGATACAGATAATAAGATAAATGGTTGTAAAGTGTCCTCAGGAAGGGTCAGAAATCTGTTATTTGTTAAAAAATAGTGAAAAAACGATACCTGATGACAAAATAAATGGCTTATTCATCTAATTCAAAGGATATTAACTTACCTTTGTGGCTAATTTAATATATAATCATGAGTAACGGTACAGTAAAATTTTTCAACAACGCCAAAGGTTTTGGATTTATCACTCCGGATGAAGGAGACAAAGACGTATTTGTCCATGCAAGTGGATTAACCGAAGAGATATCAGAGGGAGATAAAGTTAGCTACGATCTAGAAGAAAGTCCTAAAGGTTTAAACGCAGTAAACGTTGAGGTAGTTTAATTCTTAGGATTTAAAGTATTTATTTTTAGAAGCCTGTCATAATCGACAGGCTTTTTTTTGTCTATACACCGCTAAATAAAAAGCCGCAAAACTTATAAAGAAGTCCTGCGGCCTACTATTATTTTAAGGTAAGTTTAAGCTTTTCTATTCTTCTTTGAAAATTTATGCTGAAGTGTATCGAACATCACCGGTGTTGCAATAAAGAGTGAAGAATATGTACCGACCACTACCCCTATAATCATGGCGAACATAAAACCTCTTAAGGATTCCCCGCCAAATACAAAAATGGATAATAATACTACGAGGGTGGTTAATGATGTATTCAATGTTCTGCTTAATGTACTATTCAGGGCATTATTAATATTATCTCCACCTTTATAACCATGCTCACTGATTATTTCCCTGATACGGTCAAAAACTACCACGGTATCATTCAGGGAATACCCTATTACTGTTAAAATAGCTGCAATAAATGCCTGGTCTATTTCCATACTAAAAGGCATTATCTTACTGGCCAATGAAAAGATCCCCAATACAATAAGCACATCATGGAATACCGCTACCACAGCACCCAAAGAATACTGCCATTTTCGGAAGCGCAGCAAAATATAAAGAAATACTACTGCCAAGGACCCGAATATAGCCCAGAGTGCATTTTTCTTAATGTCATCAGCGATGGTTGGACCAACCTTCCGATATTTAAGAACCCCTATATCTCCATTCGAGCCACCGGGAATAAAATCCTCATATGTGGCACCATCGGGTAAATATTTTTGCAGGGAAGTAAATAATATTCCTAATATTTCGTCATCTACTTCTGTTCCCTGAACATCCACCTTATACTTTGTAGTTACCATAATCTGATTGGCATCTCCAAAAGTTTTGGCACTCGCACTTCCCAGAGCCCCGGTAAGTTCATTGGAAATTTCCGATGGATTTACAGGATTCACAAAACGAATCTGGTAATTACGTCCTCCAACAAAGTCGACCCCTTCATCCAGCCCTTGAGTAACTAAAGAGAACAGTCCTATACCAACCATTATAGCTGAGAGAACGTAAGCTATTTTACGTTTGCTCAGAAAATTGATATTTAAATTCTTAAAGAGGTTTTTTGTGATTGCCGTTGAAAAATCGAGGGTTTTCCCTTTTCCGGAAAGATACCAATCCACTATTAACCTTGTAACAAAAATAGCCGTAAACAATGAAGTTAAAATACCTATAATCAAGGTGGTAGCAAATCCTTTAATAGGACCACTACCAAAAATCAAAAGAATAATTGCAGTAAGACCTGTAGTTACGTTAGCATCCAGAATAGATGATAATGCATTTGCAAAACCATCAGCGATTGCCTGCCCTTTACCTTTCCCTTTCGCCAGTTCTTCCTTAATCCTTTCAAATATCAGAACGTTTGCATCAACTGACATCCCGATGGTCAATACAATACCGGCAATTCCGGGTAAAGTAAGTACCGCTCCCAAACTTGCCAATACACCAAAGATGAGAACAATGTTGAAAACCAATGCGATATCTGCAAAAATCCCTGCTTTGCCATAATAAAAGAACATCCAAACTAAAACAAACACCATAGCAATCAGAAAGGACATAAATCCACTGTCTATAGCTTCCTGCCCTAGCGAAGGTCCAACCACAAAAGAATCGATAATCTCCGCCGAAGCCGGTAATTTACCAGCCCTTAGCACATTTGCGATATCCTTTGTCTCATTAACGGTGAAAGTTCCGGTTATTTCAGAACTACCTCCTGATATTCCACCGACCTGAGAAACTCCAGGTGCAGTATAGACCTTATTATCAAGTACAATGGCTATTCCGGTATTGTTCAGGTTAGCTTCACTTGTAAGTTTTTCCCAGAGCTTTGCGCCTTTTACGTTCATGTCCATACCAACAGCCGGCCTGTTAAACTGGTCAAATTGATCTCTGGCATCACTCACTACATCACCACTTATTCTCGGAGTATGATCCCGGTTAGATTTTAAGGCGTATAACGCAGCTACTTCAGATTCCCTTGTAGGCCTTTCCCATAAAAACTTTGTGAATTGTACATCAGCAGGTAACAATCTCCTTATTTCAGGCATCCGAAGGTATGATCCTATTTCAGCCGTGTCTTTTATGGCGGCTATCCCAACTGCAAAACCGGGGCCGTTTAATTGAAACTTTTCAAATAATGGATTTCGTTCAGTAGCAAGATCTAAAGAATCCTGGGTTACGTCTGAGAGTAAGGAATCTATCTCAGATTCTTCTTTATCAATCACATCTTCCCTTGTGTCTTCCACCAATGTTTTCAAGCGGTCATTTGCCTGGATAAAGAAATTTATAAGGCTTTGATTTCCCGGTTCATAGGTTTCCCAGAACTCCAATTGAGCTGTACTTGAGAGCAGGTCCTGCGCTCTTGCTATGTCTCTTGCCCCAGGTAATTCAACCAAAATTCTTCCTGAACTACCTTCCCGTTGTATGTTGGGTTGTGTAACTCCAAAACCATCAATACGTTCGCGCAAAACTTCAAAGGCAGACACAACAGATTCATCAATTTTTCTCCGAATAATAGGTTTTACCTCATCATCAGTCATTTGAAAATTGATCTCATCACTCAGACTTTTATTTGCAAAAATATCCGGAGAAGCCAATTTAGTGTCTCCTTTAATATTATCAAAAGCATCAAAAAACAGATCTATATAGGTTTCATCACTATCCCTGGAGGCTACATCCGCATCCGCCAATGCTTTATTAAAGATTGGGTTTTTGGTATTATCTGCCAGTCCTTTAAGTATATCTTTAACCGATATCTGGAGGGTTACATTAATACCTCCTTTAAGGTCAAGACCTTTATTTAGTTCCTTTTTCTTGGCATCATCATAACTGGTATAGCCCAAAATTGGGTTTGCTCCTATAGAATCCAAATAAATAGCTTCAACGGCTTCCCTTTTAGCCACATAATCATCTTCTGAAGGGGAAACAGCAGATACCGCAAATAATGCGGCATCTTTTTCTACCTTGGAAGTAATAAATGTATAGGAAAGTTGATAGATACTTACCAGTCCGAACAAGAAAGCAAATAGCTTTATAAGTCCTTTATTCTGCATGGTTTAATTGATTTTTTGATGGAATTTGTAAACAGCGTGCAAATATATCATTTCCCTTAAGAACTGACAATTTATTTATGTTATTTGTAGGTATCCACAAACAGTTAAGACTGTTATCCCTAAATCTTTTCATTCTTCCCTTATCCATTAACAGGCGTAAAACGATAATATCCTGAAAATTGTCACTGTCTTTCAATAATCGGGAGAGACGGTATGAAGCTTAAAAAATCCCTGATGAGTTTAGATTATACCTTAATATTACCACCCTAACTAAACTAGTAACAGAATAATAAAGATTAACCCAAAAAAAGAAGCGTCCGTTACCGGACGCTTCTTTTAATTCTATAAATCCATAATATTAAACTTCCAGTAGACTATTTGTATTCCTAACACCAACGGCGCTCTCCTGCATTTTGGCTTTTTCGGCATCACTGAGTTTAATCTCCACAATTTTTTCAATTCCATTTTTACCGAGTAATACTGGAACGCCTATACAGATATCGCTTAAACCATATTCACCTTCCAACAGTACAGAACAAGGAAACATTTTCTTTTGATCACAGGCAATAGCTTGTACCAAGGCCGAAACAGCTGCACCTGGTGCATACCAGGCACTTGTACCTAGTAGTTTAGTAAGAGTAGCACCACCCACTTTTGTATCTTCCACAACCTGTTGCAGCCGTTCTTCAGTTAAAAACTCAGAAACCTTCACACTATTTCTGGTCGCGTGGCTTGCCAGGGGTACCATACCCGTATCACTATGACCGCCAATGACCATCCCATCTATGTCTGATATCGGAGCTTTAAGGGCCTCGGCCAAACGATATTTGAAACGGGCGCTATCCAATGCTCCTCCCATACCTATAATTTTATTTTTTGGAAGATTTGTGGTCTTATGTACCAAATAGGTCATTGTGTCCATGGGATTACTAACGA
Source organism: uncultured Flavobacteriaceae bacterium (assembly GCA_963793325.1). Classification (GTDB taxonomy): domain Bacteria; phylum Bacteroidota; class Bacteroidia; order Flavobacteriales; family Flavobacteriaceae; genus Eudoraea. The sequence goes on along the minus strand of CAWBZU010000002.1, from coordinate 35,964 downwards.
CGATCAAAGTTACCTTTGGTGAATGTTTCAACAGATTTGAAGCAACGTTTTTCACTATCCCTGCATTAATACCGATCAGTTCCTCACGAGTCATACCTGGCTTTCTGGGAATACCTGAAGTAATTACCGCAATATCGCTGTGGGCAGTTCTTGAATAATCTCCTGTTGTCCCTGTTATGGTTGTATCAAAACCATTAAGAGAAGCCGTTTGCATAAGGTCCATAGCCTTTCCTTCGGCATAACCTTCTTTAATATCAAGTAAAACAACTTCCGAAGCAAAATTTTTAATTGCGATATACTCGGCACAACTTGCACCAACAGCACCCGCCCCAACTACTGTAACTTTCATGATATACTATATTTTTAAGTGATTGATAAGCCTGTCAAAATTACAGAAATTTAACAGATTAAGGTACTCATCACCAACTTATATTTTCCCTGGATATATGATTTGCAAATGAATTTCTCGATAAATATGTTAAAATAAAATGCAATTCAACGAAGAATTTAAAATTCCCGTGTATTACATCGATTTTTAACAATACCTGATTAAATAATGACGTTAGAGATACTGATAGATCCCAAATCTAAAACCTACTAAATTGAAAAAACTTTTCTCCTTTTTGGCTATAGTTGCGATTGTATTTGCCAGCAACTGTTCCAGAATCCCCGAAAACAATGATCCGGTCATCGGCATCTGGTTTAAGGTTGATATTAATTCCGCCAGTGCCACAAATAAGCAATCTATCCGACAGGAATGGATATTCAATGACGCTTATTTAGGAAGATATCAGGAATACAGTGGGTCCCATCTTGAATTTAAAACTGATTTTAGCTGGGAAACCGATAAAGGAGTTTATACTATTTCTTATCCCGGAACAGATAAAATTAGCGATGTTGTGAGTATGAAAGAATCCCCGGAAGGAATGTTACTGCAGGATATCAAAGGTGAAATCCTTGCAAAACGAGAATAAGCCCCCAATTTTTTTCCATATAATTACCTAAAAGCAGTCTTTTTTAAAGGCTGCTTTTTTTAATTAATAGCGGGTCAGGTCCTGATAAATAAGAAACTCAGGCCTTTTTATATAAAAAAATCCCAGAGCATACGCTGTGGGATTTAATATTTAAGGCGAACAACTTTTATACGTCAATATTCGCATAGACAGCATTCTTTTCAATAAACTCCCTCCTTGGTGGAACTTCGTCTCCCATTAACATGGAGAATATCCGATCGGCTTCGGTAGCATTGTCAATTGTGATTTGTCTTAAAGTTCTAAACGACGGGTTCATAGTGGTATCCCAAAGCTGCTCCGCATTCATCTCACCTAAACCTTTATAGCGCTGAATAGGGGCACTACCTCCAAAACTTTCAACAATCTCATCTCGTTCCTTATCATTCCAGGCATAACGTTTTTTACTGCCTTTTTTAACAAGATAAAGAGGTGGAGTTGCAATATAAACATGACCTCCTTCTATTAATTCCCGCATATAGCGAAAGAAAAAGGTTAGTATTAATGTTTCTATATGACTTCCATCAACATCCGCATCACACATAATCACCACTTTATGATAACGCAGCTTCTCAAGATTCAAGGCCTTACTATCTTCTTCCGTACCAATTGTAACGCCCAGTGCTGTATACATGTTCTTTATTTCTTCATTTTCAAACACTTTATGCTGCATGGCTTTTTCTACATTCAGGATTTTACCACGCAAAGGTAAAATTGCCTGAAAATTACGGTCCCTGCCCATTTTCGCAGTACCCCCGGCCGAATCACCCTCGACCAGAAATAATTCGCAAATTGCCGGATCCTGTTCGGAGCAATCTGATAGTTTCCCAGGGAGTCCACCAATACTCATCACACTCTTTCTCTGTACCATCTCACGGGCTTTAGTGGCAGCGTGACGTGCCTGTGCCGCTAAGATGACTTTTTGAACAATGATCTTTGCATCATCCGGGTGTTCTTCCAGATAATCGGTTAGCATTTCAGAAACAGCCTGGCTCACGGCCGAAGATACTTCCCGGTTCCCAAGTTTAGTCTTAGTCTGACCTTCAAACTGAGGTTCCCCAACTTTAACCGAAATAATGGCAGTAAGTCCTTCTCTGAAATCATCCCCGGCAACCTCAAATTTCACTTTATCCAACATTCCGGAATTATCGGCGTATTTCTTTAATGTTGTGGTAAGACCTCTTCTGAATCCGGACAGATGTGTTCCTCCTTCATGAGTATTGATATTGTTTACATAGGAGTGCAAGTTTTCAGTATAGCTATTGTTGTAGATCATAGCTACCTCAACAGGAATTCCGTTTTTTTCCCCTTCCATGGAAATCACTTCCTTGATCAGGGGCTCTCTGTTGCTGTCTAAAAAACGTACAAATTCCTTCAGGCCCTCATCGGAATAAAAAGTATCCGATACAAAATTGCCTTCTTCGTCTTTTTGCCTCCTGTCTGTTATACTAATAGTAACCCCTTTATTCAAATACGAAAGTTCCCTCATCCTGTTGGACAGCGTCTCATAACTGTACTCTATCGTTTGGGTAAATATCTCGACATCAGGGTGAAAAGTTACAATAGTTCCTGTTTCACTGGATTCTCCAACACTTTTAACAGGATAAAGTGATTTACCTTTTTCGTATTCCTGTTCCCATATCTTTCCATCTCTATGCACAGATGCTTTTAGATGATCTGAAAGGGCATTTACAACAGAAACCCCCACTCCATGTAAGCCGCCTGAAACCTTATAAGAATCTTTATCAAATTTACCCCCCGCTCCAATTTTGGTCATTACCACCTCAAGTGCCGACATGTTTTCTTTCTTATGAAGGTCCACAGGTATGCCCCTGCCATTATCTTTGGTAGTAACAGAGTTATCTTCATTGATGGTAACCTCAATCTTGTCGCAATAGCCACCCATTGCTTCATCTATAGAATTATCCACTACTTCATAAACCAAATGATGTAATCCTCTGACCCCTATATCTCCAATGTACATGGACGGCCTCATACGTACATGTTCAATACCCTCTAATGCCTGAATACTGTCAGCAGAATATTCTTTGTTTTTAGCTTCTTCGCTCATACAACAATTTAAGTGTTTTATTTATTTTTTTGCAATCTTACAAATATAGGCAATACCCTATAAAATATAGTGTTGATGGCTATATGTAGTGCTTAAGTTATCAACAATTTAACAACAATTTTAATTGCTTTTTACAATTCACATTGTTTTGATAAATCTCATGCCATTTGTCAGGTATTATAACTACATAACTGCGTACTTTTGTGCCATAAATTCAAAAAACACATAGCTATGGCAGATTCCAGAGCAGTTTCATTAAAACTTATGTCCCATATTCAGAAAGTAGTGGATATTCAAAGCAGGATTATCTACTTTCTATTGAGCGTTATTTTTTCATTTGGCCTTACTTATGCCCTCTATGAACCCGTTATGGATCAGTCTCAGATATATGTGATTTTTCTTTTATTCCTGGCGATTGGCCTATGGGTAACTGAAGCCATTCCACCTTTTGCCGTGGGATTACTGGTATTTGGGTTTTTAATTTTTGCCATGAATAGTTATTATTCCAAAATAGACCCCTTGAATGTACAGTCTTATTATATTGAATACATAAATTCATGGTCGAGTAGTGTAATATGGCTTATGCTTGGAGGTTTTTTTATGGCCGAAGCAATGAGTAAGACGAATCTGGATCGCGAGGTTTTTAAAATATCCATTTCCAGGTTTGGTTCTTCGCCCAAGTATGTCTTATTGGGGATCATGATTACTACTGCACTTTTTTCGATGATTATGTCCAATACTGCTACTACAGCCATGATGATCGCCTCTGTTTTACCCTTCATTAATACTCTTGATGAAGACGCTCCTTTTGCCAAGGCTATTCTGATAGGGATTGCCGGTTCAGCTTCTATTGGTGGCATGGGAACACTTATAGGCTCTCCCCCTAATGCCATTGCCGTAGAAGCCTTAAATAACAATGATATAGATATTGGATTTTTAGAGTGGATGATGGTTGGCTTTCCAATTGCTATACTATTAACCCTGTTATTCTGGTTTATCCTTTCAAAAAAATTTCTGGCCAGAAAAACAAGTATACGAATAGAACTGGAAGAAGAAGCTATTGATGTAAACAGTTCTACCTACAAATTTGACCGAATTAAAAAGAAGATTGTTCTGGCTGTATTGATCGTTACTCTCCTTTTATGGCTTACTGAAAATTTACATGGCATTCCCGCCTCTGTTATTTCCTTACTCCCTATTATTTTGTTAACCATGTTTGGTATCATTAATGGTGATGATGTGCGTAAACTGCCATGGGACACTTTGATGCTGGTTGCGGGAGGACTTGCCCTGGGACTGGCTATAAAGGAAACCGGATTGGCCAGTTTCTATGTGGCTAAAATAGAACAATACGATCTAAATTTCTATGTACTGGCCTTTAGTTTTGCATTTTTAACCGTAGTTATGTCCAATATAATGAGTAATACAGCAACAGCTACCATATTAATCCCAATCAGCATTATTCTGACTTTTAATAATCCTGTCGTTTTACCTGTGGTAATAGGGTTGTGTGCCTCCACCGCTTTGTTTTTACCCATATCTACACCGCCAAATGCAATAGCCTACAGTACTGGAAAATTAGAGCAAAAAGATTTTAGAATGGGAGGCATAGTCCTTGGGATTATTGGACCGCTTATCATAACGGCATTGGTAATGTTTATATTTATGGTTCTTTATAAGGTATACTAACACTTTTGTTTGTAACAGGCGATCAATTACTTCATGAATATAGTTATTTATTAACAACAAAAGAAGCACCATTGGAATGGTGCTTCTCAAGGACTAATTAAAAAACGTACCCCTACTCCTCATAAAAGGAGTTTCGGTTTACAGAATTTCTGTTTTCCGGTAAACCCTGGTTTATTTTTTATACGCATCTTCATGAACAGTGGCAACAGCTCGTCCAGAAGGATCATTCATATTCTTAAAGGCTTCATCCCATTCCAGCGCAATTTTAGTGCTGCAAGCTACTGATGGCTCCTGAGGCACAGACCATGCTGCGGCATCGCTCGGAAAATGTAACTCAAATATAGATCTGTAATAAAATTCTTCCTTGGTAGTCGGTGTTTGAATGGGATATCTGAAGGCGGCATTAGCCAATTGTTCATCAGACACTTCCCTGGCCACAACTTCCTTCAGTGTATCTATCCAGCTATATCCAACGCCATCAGAAAATTGTTCCTTCTGCCTCCAGGCTACGCTTTTAGGCAAAACAGATTCAAATGCCTTGCGCACTACCCATTTTTCCATCCGCTCCCCATTTATCATCTTGTCTTTTGGATTAATACGCATAGCCACATCCATAAATTCTTTGTCAAGGAAAGGTACCCGGCCTTCAATTCCCCAGGCTGCCAATGATTTATTTGCCCTCAGGCAATCATACATATGTAATTTGCTCAATTTCCTGACGGTCTCTTCGTGAAAATCCTGCGGGCCGGGAGCCTTGTGAAAATATAAATACCCGCCAAATAATTCATCGGCCCCTTCACCAGAAAGTACCATTTTAATGCCCATAGATTTTATCACCCGGGCCATCAGATACATAGGCGTCGAAGCACGTATTGTGGTAATATCATAGGTTTCAAGGTTATAAATTACATCCTTTATTGCATCAAGGCCTTCCTGTATGGTAAACTTAATTTCATGGTGAACTGTACCTATATGGTCTGCAACTATCTGGGCGGCTGCAAGATCCGGTGATCCTTCCAACCCTACAGAAAAGGAATGCAATTGTGGCCACCAGGCATCCTTGATATCGTCAGATTCTATCCGCTTCTGAGAATATTTTTTGGCAATGGCTGAAGTTATTGAAGAGTCCAATCCTCCTGATAATAAAACCCCATAAGGCACATCAGACATTAGCTGCCTATGTACTGCTGCTTCAAGGGCATCTCTTATTTCATCAATACTTGTCTGGTTCTCCTTTACCTTCTCATAATCCATCCAATCCCTGGTATACCACCTCTTTAGTTCGCCGTCACTGCTATGCAGATAATGCCCGGGAGGAAAAAGCTCTATTTTAGTGCAGGTGCCTTCCAACGCCTTGAGTTCTGATGCAACATAGAAAGTCCCGTTTTTATCCCAGCCCATATATAAAGGAATTATACCCATATGGTCTCTTGCTACAAAGTATTCATCTTTTTCAGAATCATAAATTGCAAACCCGAAGATTCCATTCAACTCATCTAAAAAGTCAGGTCCCTTTTTTTGGTAAAGCGCCAGGATAACCTCACAGTCGGATTGCGTGCTGAATTTATAGGATCCTTCAAATTGCTTTCTTAATTCTCTATGGTTATATATTTCGCCATTGGCTGCTAAGATTAGTTTCTTGTCCTCGCTAAATAAGGGTTGTTTTCCCGATGCAGGATCTACAATTGCCAGACGCTCATGGGCCAATATAGCTTTCTCGTCTGCGTAAATTCCACTCCAGTCGGGTCCTCTGTGCCTTACTTTCTTAGCCATTTCCAATAATTGTGGTCTCAGGGTTTTCGTACTTTCTTTTACATTAAATGCACATACTATTCCACACATACTTCAACTATTTTATAGTTATTAAGCAAAGATGTATATATTATTGTTAATTCAAAACATAAATATGCTTTTTGATTATTAATTATAACTTTTTTTGTACATATTAACATATTTAATAATCAAAAATAGAAATATTGCACTATTGAACAATCATTTTGTAAGCAGTTAAAATTTTAACGACTTTTTATAAGAACTCAAAGAGTTTACTAATTAGATTTGAACAAAATAAAATCAAGCACAATTATGAAAAAAGTATTGACACTTACCCTCATGGCACTGGCCATGGTTTTTACAAATGAAATTACAGCACAGGAATTTAGCGGCCTGGATAAAAGTCCGGCGGATATTACATCATATCCATCCAGTTCCAAAGTTTCCGACAAATCAATCAAAGTTATTTACAGCAGGCCACAACTGAAAGGAAGATCACTTTCCGAACTTGTACCAGAAGGTAAAGTATGGAGAACAGGAGCTAATGAAGCAACAGAGATTACGCTTTATAAAGATATGATGTTTGGAGATACTTCTGTAAAGGCCGGAACTTATGCTCTTTTTACTATCCCCGGCGAAACCGAATGGACAGTCATTTTGAACAGCAAAATAAACCAGTGGGGGGCATATTCATATGATGAGTCTGCTGATGTAGCCCGAGCTAAAGGTTCGGTTAGTAACAGCGATGAAGCACTGGAAGCATTTTCTATCGCATTCGTAGATGTTGAAAACGGCGCATACATGATCCTGGGATGGGGCACTACAAGAGTAACAGTCCCTTTTAATCTAAGTATGTAATAACCATATAAAACAAAAAAAGCCGGAGCATTAGACTCCGGCTTTTTTTATATGGTATTCCCAACTAATTAAGAATAATTAAAATATCTTATCAATCAGGGGCGTGTGTTCCTGATTTAAGAAGCCCGTTTAAATAAACCTGTTCAGCCTTAATTCCCGGGATATTATTTAAGGGTATTTCCATAATATCTTCGTTTAATATGACGAAATCGGCATACTTCCCCACCTCAATACTCCCTTTTTCACTTTCTTCAAAGTTAGAATAAGCCGCCCATATGGTCATTCCTTTTAGCGCTTCTTCACGGGATAAAGCATCCTTCATCTGAAATCCTTCTGATGGATAACCCTCAAGGTCTTTGCGGGCAACAGCGGCATAAAACGTAAGGAACGGACTTACCTCTTCAACGGGAAAATCTGTCCCCAGTGCTACCAACCCGGCATTTTCCAATAGCTTTTTAAAGGCATATGCCCCTTCTAAGCGATTATTTCCCAGCCTCTCGTCTGCCCAATACATATCACTTGTGGCATGGGTTGGTTGTATTGAAGGTATGATCCCATTCTTAAAAAAGTCAAAATCCATGGAAGAAATAACCTGTGCATGTTCTATCTTCCACCTCCTGTCCTTGCTACCTGCTAAAGCATTTGTATAAGCCCTTAGAACCACAACATTGGCCGAATCTCCGATGGCATGTGTATTCATTTGAAATTCTGAGTCTGCAATACGTTTTGCTAAATCCTCCATATCTTCCGCAGTGGTTATCATTGCACCATAATGCCCGGGTCGATCGGAGTAGGGAGCCTTGAGTGCCGCTCCACGCGAACCCAAAGCACCATCACCATAAACTTTTATGGAACGCACGTTTAGCTTCTCAGTCTTAATGATGCCCTTATCCAGATAATAATCCATATTTTCAGGATCAGAACTAACCATTGCATATATTCTTATGGATAAATCCCCGGTACGCTGAAGACTGTCCATCAATTCAATTGCAGACCTGTCCAAACCTGCATCATTTACCGTGGTGAGCCCGTAATTTATACAAATACGTTCAGCTTTTTTAAGTGCTCTTATCTGAGTCTTCCTGTCCGGCGTAGGAAAAACGGTGTTAATCAGTTGCATTGGGTTATCAACCAACACTCCTGTAATCAACCCATTCTGTTTTACAATTTCACCTCCTTCCACCTGAGTGCTTTTGTCAATTCCTGCAATATCCAGTGCCTTCTGATTAACCAGCAAGGCATGCCCGCCGATCCGCCTTAACGCAACAGGAATATCAGGAAACAGCATATCCAGTTCCTTTTTTGTTGGAAATTCCTTGTACTCCCAGTCATTCTGATCCCATCCCCTGCCCTTAATGAAATTACCCGGATTAGCTTTATGGAACTTCTGTACCCTTTCCAATACTTCTGCATAACTCCTGGTCCCAACCAAATCTACTTCCTGCTGATTGAGTCCCAAACCGAAAAAATGGCAATGCGCATCTATTAATCCCGGAACAATGGTTTTTCCACCTGCATCAATTACCTGATTTGCATTATACCTATTTCTTATTTCTTCTGAGCTGCCTACTGCCACAAATATTCCATTACGTACCGCAAATGCGGAAGTCTTCGAAAAGTTATCGTCAACGGTATACACATTTGCATTCAGCACTAACAGATCTGCTGTATCCTCAGGAGCTTCACAAGCAATGAAGACCAAAACTATAATCAAAATGAGATTTCTCATATCAAATGAGTATTTATTGAAGTAAGGATTAAATAGTTTGATTCTGTATTAAATTGAAAACCTCACATTCGGCGCTTACCTTCAAGCACAAAAATACCGTCAGCGGTAACGCTTTCACCTTTAAAAGAATCCCCATCCATGATTAGGGCAACATCCACCATGCCGCCCTCTAAATCTACAGAGAATGTAAGTTTATTTTTTTTAACTTTTACATTATTTGCAGGCAGGTTTCCAACGGTCAATTCCAGATTCACTTCGTAGACCTTTCCATTTTTAGAAACATGCAATACCCCTGAGCTGTATTCCACTGGTACGTCCTGGACCGCATAGTCCCAACTTCCGGTCCATTTCTTTTTTTTAACCACCATTTCGGATATTTCAATACCCGCATATAAATCTTTATGATCTAAGGAATATCCGTATGAAAATATCAGTAAAAGAATTGTAAGTCCAAAGTTTTTAAATGCTGTTTTCATCTATCATGAATTTTAGGTTAATGGCTAAATGTACAGCATTTTTTTTAGTTGGCAAATGAACCAAAAATCATGCGAATTATTAATGACCATACCGATGAAAATAATTTGAATTTACTTACTGGTTAAAAATATAGAATCGATTTTTCGAAACAGGGATCAGTCCTTTTTGGAAATTACGAATGCTACCCGCCTGTTCTTTTGCCTGCCTTCATTGGTGTCATTACTTGCAATGGGTGACACTCCACCATGCCCTTGCCAACTTATCCTGTCCTCCGAAAGTCCAAGTTCTATTAAATATTGAGCAACAGCATTACAGCGTCTTTCGGACAAATACTGATTGTAGGATGCTGAGCCAATATTATCCGTATGTCCGTCAATGTTTATCTGAAGAGATTTGTCAGTATCCAGATAGTCATAGATTTTTTGAACATCTTTCCTAGCGGTTTCCAATAACTGAAACTCATCAAAATTGAACAAAACATTTTTAAAAATATGGGTTTTATCCAGCTCGTAATTTTCGTTTATTAGAGGAGTATCAGGTAACAAACTAACATCGGTCCCGGATGATGGTGAAGAGCTCAAAGCCACCATATCCAAGTAGTAATACGCTCCCTGTTTTGCTCCTCTTTTTATTTCAAACTTTCTGGTACCCGCATTATTCTTAAAATTACCTATGATCATGTAATTTTCCGTGCCCCTCGCTTCGAAAACGGTGCCTACTAAAACCCAATCTCTGGTATCTTTGTAAAATTCACTATAGCCTATTTCCATAAAATTATAGGTGTTCCCGGAAATTTTGTACAAGTGCATTTTCGAAAGCTCCTTTTTAATATTCAGATCCAGTTTATCCTGTGAAAACAGTACCCCAATATCTTTGACAGCAAAGTCCGAACGTTCGGCAAGGCTTATATAAAATGAAACCTGATAGGATTTACCTTTTTGCAGCGTTTGGCTAAGAGGGACCTGAATATATTCCCTGTAATCATCAGGGGCGTAAAGATAAAGACCTGCATAACCCTTGCCAAAATCAGATGGTTGAGAGCCATTAAAATTTTCCGGGGTCCCCATGATTTTACTACAGGCATTAAAATAGTCCGTAGACCCTTTTGTTGGGGTGCTCCAATGGGCAACATCAGCTTCAAAATTTCCAAGGCGTACCGGGCAGGCAATATATTCTTCAAAACTCGGGTTTTGAATGAGGTTTTGAGATGGCAGAGTTGTAATGCTGCAAAAGCAGGTAAGAATTAAGCTGTATGTATAATGTGCAGACAAAATTTTAAAGGACAATTCGCGCTCCTAAATTAGGAATTAATCTTTAAGCGTGAAGTTAATGCCGTTTAACAGTCTATTTTACAGATGATTGAGCATTATTCTAAACTTGCCGTTCACAAAGATATTCAGAAATCAAACTTATAGGACGCACCAAGCAACACCTGGAAAGTCTGTACTCTAAAATTAGCCCAGCGCTCATACGCATTATTTGCAATATTATTTGCTTTTGCGAAAATGGAAAGATGTTCGTTAAAATGGTATCCCACATGGGCATTTGCATCAAAAAAACTTTCTAAAGTTATCACCGTGGAAGGAAAATCTGCCGGCAGAACATTTTCTACAACCTCGGCACTCAGGTCCCGGCGTTCACCGACATAAAACAGATTAGCCCCAAGGTACCATTTATCACCAATCTGATAATCCAAAAATAATGAGCCTTTAACATCGGGAAGGTTCCATGCCGGATTATCGGTCTCCGTGTTGTAATCAAAGAGTTCTGCATTTATCCCAAGCGTGAATTCCCGGTTTATATCCACATTTAATTCCGCAAATAATCCGATGGTTTTAATATCGTCATAAAACACTTCAAAAGAATTTCCAAAATAATATCCCTTTTCATCATCCCTAAAACTATTTTGCGGATTTAGTTTATAAAGAGGTTTTCTGTTTTCTGCTTTATAGAATCCTCTGATATTATAACTCAGATTGGATATTAGTTGTCCTTTAACCCCCAGATAGGCATCGTACTGTCTGTCTGTGGGCAGAATAGTCAAAGTAGGCGAGACAAATGGATTTTCACCTACAAAACCATAATAGGAATTTTGTTCTAATCCGCCTTCCACTCCCCCGTAAGCAATAACAGTATCATCTAACAACCTGTAGGACGCCCTTATTTCCGGATAAATATAAAAATTGCTGTCACTCAGCTCTGTATCCATTCCATATACCAGAGAAGCACCTAAATTCAGGGTGTATTTATCTCCGGATAATGCCAAACTGGGAGTTGCACCAAACTGCAGTTGACCGTAAGTTATCCCCGTTGTATTTGTTGTGCTGTTAATACTTGCATTCTTAAAATTTCCACCTACATAATCGAAATTCACCTGCAAAGTCACCAATTCTGTTGAGACCGGAAACTGAAATTTGGGCTTGATCAAAAATCTATTTTCACCGGAAGCTGCAGCATCCCAAAATCTGCGATACAAGACCTCACCACCTTCAAAAAAAGATTCATCCACCTTTAACTGGGCACCGGCTTCCAGATTAAAATAATTTTGACCTTCATTAATGGTATTAATTGTTGCGTCATCAAAAACCCCTTCAGGAAGGCCATACCAATTGTATTTCTGATGTTGAAATCCAATATCTGAACGCCAGTTCATATCCCTTTCTTTTTGGATATATGAGGCATTCAATTTTGTGTTGTAAAAATCACTATCGAGCAGCACATCTTCAAGTTCACCCCTTGAGGAATGATGATTCAATCCAAAATCTATTCTTTTGTTACCCCTGTCTATGTCCCTACTGGTATAAAAATCTGCAAGGGCGTTACCAAAATTTCCAACACTGACAGATGCAAAGGAATTATATAGTTTTTCAGTTTTGGTCTTTTGTACAACCGAGGCCTTTCCTTTAGCAGGTGTAAAAGTTGATGCTACCGGTATGGAGAAAATACTGTAATTGATTTTCTTTTTTTGCAGTACTATTGAATCATTGAGATTTGGTATTGATTTTACCTTGAACGCATCTGAAACGGCTGGAGAATAGGGTTTTACTACCGTAACCGTTTCCGTTCCAATGTCCTTCTCATCCTGTGCTGACAGGAACTGCACCGAACATATTAATGCAATTATTATAAATTTTAGTTCCCTAAACATACTGTATTCTCCACTAGTTAATTTCCTTCCGGAATAATTGATGAATTTCGTTGGGCTTCCTTCGATTTAATAGCTGCTAATTCCCCTTGTGCTTCAGCAACAATTTGTTCGTAATCAGCAAAATTTGCAATTACACTTTCCAGAATATATGTTGCCTGATAGGCATCATCCAGAGCATAAAAGTTCCTGGCCATAATTATAAGTCCTTTACCGCCCCATTCCTTATAAGCAGCATAGTCTCTTGCCAATTTTTGAACCGAATTATTGGAAGCCTCAAAAGAACCCGCTTTTTGTTTAAAATAGGCATCAAAATACAAAGCCTCTGCTGCTAATCCCCCACTCGCAATTTTCAAAACTTCGGAATAAGCCAGCTCCGCTCTTTTTTCGTTACCTGTTGCAATAGCTGATCTGGCTATCATTATTTGTGCATCACTTTTAATTCTATCGTCAATATTTTCCGTTGACAGGACTTTTTCCGCGTAAGCTAAGGTTTGGTCATAATTCTTCTGCTCATAATATCCTTTCATCAAATTAGACTGTGCAAATGTTCTATTTTGTTGTATATCTGCTATGGATTCCAATCTCTGAAGGAAGGGAAGTGCCGAGGTATAGTTCTGTTTTCCAATATATATCTCACAGACTCTGGTTAGGGCCTGTTCCGAATATTCACTTGCCCCACTGTTGGCCACATATGTATATCCGGCAAGAGCCCGGTCTTTTTCACCATTCGCAAAATATAATTGGGCAAGGTTGAAATTTGCATTTATAGTATGCAGTCCATTAGGGAATTCCTTAATATAGTTTTCATATCCTTTGATTGCTGCATCTTTTTTTCCCTGGAGGTTCTGTTTCTCGGCTGATTCATAACTGGCATTATCCAGTTCGGTGTCAGATACTTCCACAAAGTCCAATCCTTCTACCCATCTGGCATATTCACTTACCTGTCCTGTGTCTACATAAATGAGTTTCGCTGTTGCCACGGCCTGGATTGCTTCCTGAGAATTGGGATAATCCCGAACAACTGTTTTAAACTTGCTTAAAGCCAGGTCATTCTTGTTGGAATTATAAAACACCAGTCCCTGTCTGAGTAATGCCCTTGGGACTAAAGTACTTCCGGGATAATCTTTGATAAGCTTATCATAGGTTTCAAGACCAATTTGTTCCTGATTTTCTTTAATATATGAATTACCCAGTTCAAATAATGCATCATCCTTTAAACTTGATTGAGGATACCTTGAAATAAAACCATTAAGTTCCTCAATTTTCGTGTCGCTCTTATTAATAAAACCATAGCTGATCGCTTTTTGGAATGCCGCATAATCCTTTTCAGGGCTGCCGGACTGCAAAACTTTATTATAGGATTCAATAGCCGGCGAGTATTGGCTAGTAACAAAAAAACAATCGCCAAGCCGTACATTGGCATCATTTTTTTTATAAGTATCCTTAGCACCATCGGCAAAGGCCTGGTAATAGGTAATTGCGTTGTTATAATCTTTAAGTTTAAAATAGGTATACCCCAGGTTATAATTGAGTTCCTGAATTTCTTCAGTTCGCGATGCTACAGGATTATTTTTGAATTGGAGGTAATCTGACAGTGCATCCTCAAAAGCATTTAGCATATACTGAGATTCCGCCTTCCAATATCTGGCCCTTGCCTTGAAAAGTTCATCAGGCGCGTTATTGAGGGATTTAGCAAATAAGGCATCTGCTCCGGCATAATCTGTTTCGATAAACAATTCAACTCCCCGATAGAAAGCCACTTTCTGATAAGTTGCTTTACTGGCAAAACTGCTATTTTCCTCGAGCAGCTCCAGTGCACCCTTAAAGTTTTTGGAGGTAATATAAGAATCTACCAATAATTCCTGGATTTCCTTGGAATTGGGATCGCCGGGATAGGTTTCCAGATAGGTAGACAACACCTTGGGAGCCGGTTCATAAGGATTCCCGATTTCATAACTCAAACGGGCGTAATTCAGGTAAGCATCCTTTTGAATATCCGTATTAAATTCCATTTGGGAAGCATTTCTGAATGCATTTAAAGCTTCCTGTTTTTTCTCGAGTTCCAAATAACACTCCGCCAAATGGTAATAGGCATTTTGGGCAACCACATTGTTACCCTCAATGATTTTATTGAATTCGTTGATCGCATTCGCGTAATCTTCCTGTTTATAGTAACAGTAACCCAACAAATAGTGATCTGTATTGCTCCATTTTCCCCGTGTTCCCTCATAGGCTTCCAAATAAGGGATGGCGTTTGTATACTGTTTTAAATTGAAATAACTCTCCCCAATTATTTTGTTTAATTCAGATACTTCCTGTCTGTCGGATTTGGCAAGCTGTGACTTGGCCAGTTCAATTGCCTCTTCAAATTTACCCAGCTTGAAATTCATATCCGCCTGATAATAAGAGAGCTTATCACTTAACAATTCCTGATCTGCAATCTGATCAAAACGCTCATTTGCTCCTTCATAATCATCCTGTTGATAAGCAATATACCCAAGGTAATATTTTGCCTGAGACCCATAAGTAGGTGATGTGGTTACCTTACTTAAATAACGCTCCGCTTCTTTTGGATCCCTGGAACTAAACAAGGAATAGCCCATGTTAAAATTAAACCGCTCTTTTTCCTGAGCCGACATGGAATTTTGGTCTACCTTTTTATACCACTTAAGTGCATAGGGATATTTGCCGTTTTCAAAATAATAGTCGGCCACATCCATAAATGCAGAATTCCTCTTCGTAGAAGTTGGATAGTTGGCTACAAAATCCTCCATTAATTTATCTGCGCCAAGCTGATTTAATCTCACTCCTGCATTGGCTGCATAATATGCGCTATTGGCTTCCGTTTCAAAATCCGTGGTACTCGTTTGCACTTTTTCAAAAATGGTCTGAGCAGCCTGGTATTGTTTGTTGTTATACAGTTCCAGGGCATCCTGATACTGCTTTTGAGGATGGGTATAAATTTTTGATTCCTGGGTATACCCAGAAATAGCAATCCCAATGAAATATAGAAGTAGCGCGGTTTTTTTCTTTCGCATAATGTTCTCTAGCTGTTAAGAAGTACCGTAATTTCCCTTAATAACGTCAAATAGTGTTTTGAAGTATATTCAACAACTAAATAATAGATTTTTACCGGTTCTATCACTGAATTATCAAGGAACTTATTACTTTTATATCAACATTTAAATTATGACTGAAAGCATTCTGAATTTAAAAGATGTAGCCGTTTTCCAAAATGAGAATATGGTGCTCAACGATATTACACTGGAGGTAAAAAAAGGAGAGTTTGTATATCTTATTGGAAAAACAGGAAGCGGCAAAAGTAGTTTTATGAAAATGCTTTATGCCGATATTCCACTATTAGAAGGACATGGACAAATTGTGGGATTTAATCTAAAAAATCTGGAAGAAAAGGATATTCCTTTTTTAAGGCGAAAACTGGGCATTGTTTTTCAGGATTTTAAATTGCTTCCGGATAGAAATATCAATAAAAATCTCATGTTTGTCCTCAAGGCAACCGGCTGGAAAGATCCTGAAAAAATGGATGCGAAAATTGAAGAAGTACTTGATAAGGTGGGTATGAAGACCAAAGGCTTTAAATTCCCTCACGAGTTGTCCGGCGGTGAACAGCAGCGCATTGCCATTGCAAGGGCATTGTTGAATGATCCGGAAATTATTCTGGCCGATGAACCAACAGGTAACCTGGATCCCCAGACAAGTGTTGAAGTTATGAAAGTACTACAGGAAATTAATAAGGCGGGGAGAACCATTCTAATGGCTACACATGATTATGCCTTACTCCTTAAATACCCATCTAAAACCTTAAAATGTGAAGGTGCCAAGGTGTTTGAAGTAATTCAAAAAGCGGTATAAATCCGGAAGGCCTTTAAATCAGCTCAACCATTTTCCTGCCAATAATTAATTGGGATTTTACAAAATAATTATGTTATATTTAGCATGATATAGTAATATGAGCTATAGGAGAGGATAAATGCGGTGAATCATAAAGTTGGGATTTTTAGATTTTACACCCGAATATCAACTGCTTTAACACCAATAAAAATAAACCAATCAATGATGAAAATAACCAAATTAATATTGGCATGCACCTTGCTCCTGGCCTTTTCGTGTAAAGAACAAGAACCCAAACAGGAAGTAGCCAAAGAAATTGAAATCCGCCAATGGAAACCTGAGGACTTAAGAACCATAGCAGGGAACCGTATAGAAAGAGGTTTGATTAAAAAAACCGATAAGACAACGCCCGGATATACATTATTTTCTCCTTATTCGGGTACTGTGAGTTATTTAATTGATAAAGACGGAAACATTGTACATTCCTGGAAAGGTGAATTGAGTGCCGCTTTAAATGGTTATCTTCTAGAAAATGGTCACCTGATTAGGGTGGAACGCGATGTTGATTTTCCAACCTTTGCTGCCGGTGGGGCAGCCGGCCGTATAAGGGAATATGACTGGGAAGGAAATCTTGTCTGGGACTTTGAATATGCAAATGAGAAAGAATTAATCCATCATGATATAGAAGTTTTACCCAATGGAAATGTTCTTGCTATTTCTTATGAACTAATAACCCCGGAGCAAGCCATATCAGCAGGGAAAGACCCTAGTAAAGTTGGAAATGCGGGTATTTGGCCCGATAAAATTATAGAAATAAAACCTATAAAACCTTTTGGTGGTGAGATAGTATGGGAATGGCATATGTGGGATCACCTCATTCAAGATTTTGATTCTAAGAAGCAAAATTATGGAGTGATAGCTGAAAATCCGCGAAGAATAGACATTAATTTGAATAATGATTTTGATTTTCCTCCATTTTCGCAAGAGCAAATTGATATGATGAAAAAGCATGAGATTTTAACTTCAAATTTCACCGTAGATAATTTAACTTCAGATATAAGTCATTGTAATGCAGTTTCTTACAATCCGGAACTTGATCAGATTGCTATTAGCATAAAGCATTTTGGCGAACTTTTTATTATAGATCATAGTACAACCACAGAAGAAGCCAAAGGCAGTACCGGCGGTAAATGGGGTCATGGAGGGGATCTCTTGTACCGTTGGGGCAATCCTGAAAATTATGGAAGGGGAACAAAAGAGGATCGAACGTTATTTAATCAACATGAGGTTAGATGGGTACCGCAGGGTTATGAAGGTGCAGGCAATTTAACAATGTTCAATAATGACATCATAAATCCCAATAACAAAAAGCCTTCTGTTTTAGGTGCCATGATGGAATCAGGTTCAGCCGATCCGGAAATCAGCATAGCAGATATAGGCAATTATAGTGCTGTTTATGAGATAGCTATGCCAACTAGTGAAGAAGGCGTATATATTATTCCTGAATCTGATAAAATTGGGCCAAATACCACATCATGGCAGTATACGGCGCCTGATAAATATTCTCTTTTTTCTCCAATAATGTCCAGTGCACAACGATTAAAAAATGGTAATACGATGATTACTTCAGGCATAGATGGTCGTATTCTTGAAGTAACTCCAGAAGGACAAACTGTTTGGGAATACCGCAATCAATATAAATATGACTATAAACTTCCCGATGGAAGTGTTGCTCAGCCAGGTGGATCAATAACACAATATGGATTAAATAGAAGCTTACATTACGATACAGACTATGAGGCTTTTAAAGGAAAAGATTTGAAACCAATTGTTCCGCAACCAGAACCTTTTATCTTTAAAATGCCGCCACCACCACCAATTGCAAAAGATAGTATTAATTAAATAATAGATTTCTAATCAACCCAGTTCAGCTAAATGAAAATTCGATTTATTTTATTCTTTGCTGTTTTAGCGGGCTTTATATTTTCATGTAAAACTGATAGTCCCAAACAGGAGGTCACTCAAACTACAGAAATACATCAGTGGAAACCGGAGGATACCAGAAGCCTAACCGGAGTCTTTGCCGATAGAGGCCTTATCCTAAATACAGATGAAGACACCCCGGGTTATGTACTTTATGAGCCGCCCTCAAGCACCTACACTTTCCTTATGGATAAAGAAGGAAACATTGTGCACACCTGGAAAACTGAACTCAATTCACTGGACTCTTACTTATTACCTAACGGGCATTTATTCAGACTGGAAAGGGATGAAAACTTTCCCACCTTTGCAGCAGGAGGACAAGCCGGACGCATTCGGGAATACGACTGGGAAGGAAATATGGTCTGGGATTTTAAATACTTCAATGAAAAAGAATTGATACATCATGATTTTGAAATCATGCCTAATGGGAATATCCTGGCAATATCCTATGATGCAAAAACCCCTTCCGAAGCCATAGAAGCGGGCCGGGATCCAAAACATATCCCTAAGGCCGGTATATGGCCGGATAAGATCATTGAGATAAAGCCAACCAAACCCAGCGGGGGAGAAATAGTCTGGGAATGGGCTATGTGGGACCATCTCATTCAGGATATGGACCCATCAAAAAACAATTATGGTGTACTTACTGAAAATCCGCGCAAAATAAACATAAATGTTCTTGGAGGGGAAGGTGGTCCACCTATGACGCAAGAGCAAATAGATCAGATGATTAAAATGAGTTTGATGACCTCCAATGCCTCAGTGGATAATGTGGGATCAGATATTTCACATTTTAATGCCATCTCCTATAATGCTGACCTGGATCAAATAGTAGTTAGCGTTCCCAATTACAATGAAATCTTTGTTCTGGACCATAGTACTTCCACAAAAGAAGCTAAAGGAGACAGTGGTGGTAAATGGGGCCATGGAGGTGACCTTTTATACCGATGGGGTAATCCTAAGAATTATGGTCGTGGCAGTGAGGCGAACCAGAAACTGTTTGGTCAGCACGATGTTAAATGGATTCCAAAAGGATACCCCGGAGAAGGGCACCTTATGGTTTATAACAATGATATCATGAATCCGGATGGTAAACTTCCCAATATGTGGGCAGCTATGGGCATTGCGAAATTTCCTGAAGCTAATGTAGCGGTAGGTGATCTGGCGAATTACAGTGCTGTATACGAATTTACACCTCCTGTAAATGAAACGGGGGCGTATGTGATTCCTGAAACAACTGCTATTGGACCAGAAGAGCTTGATTGGAGCTATACTGCTCCTGACAAATATTCCTTTTATTCAGCATTTATGTCAGGAGCACAGCGCTTAAAGAATGGTAATACGCTTATCACCCAGGCGATGCAAGGCCGTCTTTTTGAAGTAACCCCGGAAAATGAGATTGTTTGGGAATACTGGATGCCTTATAAATATGATTACAAGCTTCCCGACGGCACAGCTGCACAACCAGGAGGCCCATTTATTTACGGTGTATTTAGAAGCACTCTCTATACTCCGGATTTTGGAGCCTTTAAAGGAAAAGCTTTGGAAACTATTACGCCCCAGCCAGAGCCATTCGTATTTAAAATGCCCCCACCTCCGGTACAACAGGATAGCGCGAATTAAATTGTAAATTAATTATTAACTAACATAAAACTATACAAATGTCATTAAAAATTATTGGAGCCGGATTACCGCGGACCGGCACAAACACACTAAAACAAAGTCTGGAACAATTGGGTTATAAACACGTATACCACATGAAAGAGTTACTGGTAAATCCGGAAAAACTTCATTATTGGAAGACCCTGGATGAAACCGGCGATACTGACTGGGATGCACTCTACAAAGGCTATGACGGTACAGTGGATTTTCCCGGCTACCCCTGGTACAAGGAACACATGAAGAAATACCCCGATGCCAAAGTTATCCTGACCGTAAGGGATTTTGAAGCCTGGTACAAAAGTGTGGACAGTACAGTATTCAGAGCCGGCCCGCAAACGCCTGGTGAAAAGATAAAGATGATAGGGAAATTGCTTTTCAGTGCAAGGGCACGAAATGTAGTTAAATGCATTAAATGGTTCAAGAAGGTCTTTTTTGCCGAAAGACTACAGGGAAAGTTTGGAGATAAAGAATTTGCTAAAAAATTCTGGGAAGATCATATAGCAGAAGTAAAAGCCAATGTACCTGCAGACAAACTATTGGTTTATGACGTAAGGGACGGATGGGCACCACTATGTAAATTTCTGGGCGTACCGGAACCCGCTGAACCTCTTCCACATTTAAATAAAAAGGAGAATTTTAAAGCAATGCTCCCTAAACTCATGAAAGGGGAAATGGTATAAAACCAGTTCTGAAAACAAACCAACTATTATAATTGCCCCCGGTGGCTCCAACCACCAGGGGTTTCTTTTAACACCATCCATTATGAATACAGAAAGCTGGCAGGTAAAAGTTGCCCTTTTACTGGTAAGTAGCCTTACCATCATGTCTATGATTACCATATCTGCTTCTTTGCCTGATATGACTAAGACGTTTTCAACATTGCCTAACGCGGAAAACCTGGTAAAGCTTACGCTTTCTTTTCCGGCTCTTTTTATTGCTCTGACGGCAATAATCGCAGGGAAGTTCATTGATAAATTTGGAAGGTTGCGACTTTTAAATGCCGCCCTAATAATCTATGCTATCGCCGGCAGCACCGGTTACTGGCTGGAGAACATTTATCTTATCCTGGCCGGAAGGGCTTTGCTTGGTATTTGTGTTGGAATCACCATGACCATTGCCACTACCCTCATAGCAGATTATTATCAGGGTAAATCCAGGCAAAAGTTTGCCGGCTTACAAATAGCAGTAATGTCCTTAGGGGGTATTTTGTTTGTTACTCTAGGAGGTGTCCTGGCGGATATATCATGGCGGGTTCCTTTTTTGCTCTATTTATTCCCCCTGGTAATTTTGCCTATGACCAGTTTATATCTTAAAGAACCAAAGACATTGCATGTTGTAAAAAATAAGGATGCTTCTGTAAAATCACCTAATGTTATTTGGCTTGTTTTTATAAATGTGATGATCATGTGGATTCTGTTTTTTATAATACCGGTACAGATACCGTTCTATTTAAAGTCAATCGGTATTGAAAAAAACACTTTAATTGGCATTGCCATAGCCTCAACCACTTTTTTCTCCGTTATTTCCTCCCTTTCGTTTTCAAAGATTAAAGACAAATTGAGCTTTCAGCAGGTGTTTGGTATTGGTTATTTATTAATGGCCCTGGCCTTTGCCAGTATTTCCTATGGAGGATCATATGCTATGGTTATGATAGGCATGTTACTTTCAGGTTTAGGTATGGGTTTAATGATTCCTAATGCTAATGTTTGGGTCATGCAACTAGCCCCTGAACAAATACGTGGACAGGAAATTGGCAGATTGACCACATTTTGGTTTATGGGTCAGTTTTTATCACCAATACTATTACTCCCGTTTTTAAATATAATTTCGCATACACAGTTATTCCTGATACTTACATATATCATATTGGGATTGAGTATAAGCTTCTTCATATATAGCATACTTAACAAAAAGGCCACTTACGGGAAATAATGATTTTTGGCGCAGGGGAGGTAATCCTATAAAAGCTGCCTGCTCCATGGACTGGTATATCAAATCCTATTTAAAAGGAGTTATGCCCTGATTATGAAATTTAGGTAATGGCCTTTGAAGTGGACTTAGCTTGGTTTTGATTTTCTTAATAAGAAAGTGTGCTGAATTAAAAACCTAAACACTGCAAGAAGATTTTTGTTACTTTTGGACCCAATTATTTTAACCAGCATACTAATTTAAAAATTGCAGATGGTTGTACTCGGAATTGATATTGGTGGTTCGGGAATAAAAGGTGCTTTGGTGAACTCCTTAACAGGCGAAATGCTAACCGAACGTTACCGTATTCCTACCCCTCCTTCCAGAAAACCAAAAGAAATGGCGGAAGTAGTTAAGTTGATCGTTGAGCACTTTAATCATAAAGGTCCCGTCGGTGTTGGATTCCCTACCATTATCAGACATGGTATATGCAAATCAAAAGGAAATTTACATAAAAAATGGTTGAATCTAAATGTACGGGAATTATTCAGCGAGGCAACCGGACTTCCCGTAACTGTTATCAATGACGCAGATGCTGCAGGATACGCAACCATGAATTACGGTATTGGGAAAGGGAAAGAAGGATTGGTAGTAATGATCACCATAGGTACAGGTTTAGGCAGCGGAGTATTTTTTAATGGCGAATTAATCCCAAATTTTGAACTGGGGCAGATTCCCTACAAAAAAAATAAAAAAATTGAACTCTGGGCCGCGGCATCAGCGAAAGAAAATGAAGGCCTTAGCTATAAACAGTGGGGTAAACGTTTTAATGTATTCCTCGAATATGTAGAACTTCTAATATCGCCGGACTACATCATTTTAGGTGGGGGAACCTCAAAAGATTTTAATGAATATAAAGATTGTATTACTATTGAAACTCCGGTAATTCCAGCAGAATTAAGAAACCAGGCTGGCATAGTTGGTGCCGCCGCCGCCGCTTTGCACGAGGCTCCAAGAGATTAGACCAGTCTAACCACCAATAATTTAAGAAAGCTTATTCCTTTTACGGTCTACTTCTTTCAGGTAGATTTTACGCAGGCGTAAGTGTTTTGGTGTAACTTCCACATATTCATCTTTTTGAATATATTCCAGAGCTTCCTCAAGTGAAAATTTGATAGCGGGAACTATTTTTGCCTTATCATCCGCACCTGAAGAACGTACATTAGATAGTTTCTTGGTTTTGGTAATATTTATAGTCATATCATCACCTCTGCTATTCTCACCAATAACCTGACCTTCATATATATCCTCGCCCGGATCAACAAAAAAACGACCTCTTTCCTGTAATTTATCTATTGAATAAGGAATCGCCTTCCCATTTTCCATGGATACCAGTGACCCATTTTGTCTTTGTGGGACATCTCCTTTCATTGGTTGATATTCCAAAAAGCGATGAGCCATAATGGCCTCACCTGCCGTAGCGGTTAAGAGTTGATTCCGCAATCCGATGATACCACGTGAAGGGATAAGGAATTCACATATCATTCTATCTCCTTTTGCTTCCATGCTTACCATTTCTCCCTTACGAATAGAAACCATTTCCACGGCTTTTCCAGATACTTCTTCCGGTAAATCTATAGTCAACTGTTCTACCGGTTCACATTTCACTCCGTCTATTGTCCTGATAATAACCTGAGGCTGACCTATCTGAAGCTCATACCCTTCTCTTCGCATAGTTTCTATAAGCACCGATAAATGCAGAACACCTCTTCCAAAAATCATAAACTTATCTGCGCTATCCGTCTCTTCCATACGCAATGCCAGGTTCTTTTCCAACTCCTTCTCCAGCCTTTCCTTGATATGTCTTGAAGTAACATATTTGCCATCTTTACCGAAAAACGGGCTATCGTTAATAGTGAACAACATACTCATGGTTGGTTCATCTATGGCAATAGTCTTGAGTCCTTCAGGGTTTTCAAGATCGGCAATAGTATCTCCTATTTCAAAACCTTCCAGTCCAACAATTGCACAAATATCTCCAGTTGCTACCTCGGTCACCTTTAAACGCCCAAGACCTTCAAAAGTAAACAATTCCTTGACCTTAGATTTTACAATACTTCCATCACGTTTTACCAATGATATCTGCTGTCCTTCTTTTAAAGAACCCCTCAATAATCGTCCGATAGCAATTCTACCCGTAAATGATGAGTAATCCAAAGAAGTAATCAACATTTGTGTAGTACCCTCCTGCGCATTAAAAGTGGGGATATGCTCAACAACCATATCCAATAAAGGCTCAATATTTGTCGTTTCATTCCGCCAGTCATCGCTCATCCAGTTATTTTTGGCTGAACCATAAACCGTAGGAAAATCTAACTGCCATTCTTCGGCACCCAGTTCATACATAAGGTCAAATACCTTCTCATGTACTTCTTCAGGTGTGCAATTTTCCTTATCCACTTTGTTGATCACAACACAGGGTTTTAATCCCATATCAATTGCTTTTTGCAATACAAAACGGGTTTGAGGCATAGGACCTTCAAAAGCATCCACCAATAACAAAACCCCATCTGCCATATTTAAGACTCGTTCAACTTCACCACCAAAGTCGGCGTGGCCCGGAGTATCAATGATATTTATTTTCGTGTCTTTATAAAGTACAGAAACGTTCTTTGAAGTAATAGTAATACCTCTTTCACGTTCCAGGTCATTATTATCCAAAATCAAGTCTCCGGTTTTCTCATTTTCCCGGAATAACTGGCAATGATGTAATATCTTATCTACCAACGTTGTTTTTCCGTGGTCAACGTGAGCAATTATGGCAATGTTTTTCGTATTGGACATCTTCTTGTTTTGAGGCTGCAAAGATACTTCTATTTTTTGCTTACTGTTATAAAGTTCTGTTATTTTTATTGTATTGATTCTGAGCTATTAGCAATACATGTGCCAGCTCTAAAAAACAATTACCTTTGTAATCTAACTTTTGTATATGAAACTAGACGCTATACCTCAATTAAAACATACCAAAAGCAACAATTTTTTTCTGCTCGCCGGACCATGCGCCATTGAAGGGGAAGAAATGGCCTTACGAATCGCAGAAAGAATTGTGGAAATCACTGATAAATTGAATATCCCTTATATTTTCAAAGGGAGTTTTAAAAAAGCGAATCGGAGCAGGGTAGATTCCTTTACCGGAATTGGAGATGAGAAAGCTTTAAAGATATTAAAAAAAGTCTCTGAAACATTTCAGGTTCCAACCGTCACGGATATTCATGAGATTGCAGACGCCAGGCTTGCGGCAGCCTATGTGGATGTGCTTCAAATTCCTGCATTTCTGGTACGTCAAACCGATTTGTTAGTCGCTGCAGCAAATACCGGAAAAACAGTTAACCTTAAAAAGGGGCAATTTATGAGTCCCGAGAGTATGAAGCATGCAGTAAATAAAGTAATTGACTCCAATAATGACCAGGTAATAATTACAGATAGGGGCACTATGTTTGGCTATCAGGATATGATAGTTGATTTTAGGGGCATCCCCGTCATGAAACAATACGCCCCCGTGGTATTGGATGTTACCCATTCTTTGCAACAGCCCAATCAGTCATCGGGGGTCACCGGTGGCAGGCCTGAATTGATCAGTACAATTGCTCGTGCAGGAATAGCTGCAGGAGTTGATGGAATCTTTATCGAAACCCATTTTGACCCTTCAAATGCCAAGAGTGACGGGGCTAATATGTTACACCTGGATAAACTGAAACAACTGCTAACCAATTTGACTGCGCTGCGTCAAACTGTCAATAATCTTGAGTAATCCCTGCAGGTTTCTTAAAAATCAGTATATTGGAATTGATTAGATCCAAGTAGTACTTTTGAGAACAACATGGTGTATATCAATGATTTTGGGAAGTGCATTCATTTTTTTATATCCTGTAAATCAGAGACAATAGCAAATAAAAATACACAAAGGCCAAAAATTGTTTTTATCATGTCTGATGATCATACCTATCAGGCCTTTGGTGCTTAAGGAAATGCAGCAAAAACTTCAGGAAGTCAGATTAAAATATAAAGACATTGATTCACTTGGCAATCAGAATATCCAATTATATAAAGAGAAAGGTTGGATAGACTGTGTATGTAATTTTCTGCAGGATTCATATCTTTAAGAAAAAAGTTTAAACCCGCAGATGAAACTAATAACCAATCAAGCTAAATCTAACCACAGCCAGATGAAAAGGATACTCTTAATACTTGCAATTTTCACCACCTTTCAAACCATTTTTGGACAATCCCATTCCCATAGCGGGAAAATGGCACTGACATATCCAAATATTGAAGGCTACCTGACCCTTAAAACCGACTTGCACCAACACACCGTTTTTTCTGACGGCAATGTATGGCCCACTATCCGGGTTCAGGAAGCACTTAGAGAAAATTTGGATGCCATTTCATTAACCGAGCATTTGGAATACCAGCCGCACATAGACGACATTCCTCATCCGGATCGCAACAGATCATATCACCTTGCCCTTGAAGAAGCAAAAGAACACGGCCTTCTCATTGTACATGGTTCCGAGATTACCCGTTCAGAACCGGTGGGCCACAGCAATGCTGTTTTTATTTCAGACGCCAATAAACTTATGGCCGAAGATCCGGCCATTTCTTTTAGGGAAGCCAAAAAACAAAATGCCTTTGTATTCTGGAATCACCCCGCCTGGTATGCCCAAAGTCCTACCGGAAATCCTATTTTAAGTGATTTCCAGGAAGAGCGTATTAAAAATGGAGAGTTACATGGTATTGAAGTCATTAACTCACTGGATTATGCACAGGAATCTTTGGCACTGGCCTTGAAGTACAACCTGACTATAATGGGCACAAGCGATATTCATGGATTAATTGATTGGGATTACATTGAAAAAGGTATGCACAGACCTATAACTTTGGTCTTTGCCAAAAATAAAAGCCTTGAAAGCATGCGGGAAGCGTTGTTTGCAGGACGAACCGTGGCCGTTTATAATTCCCTTTTAGTTGGAAAAGCAGAATTCTTAATCCCCTTAATAAAAGCAAGTATAAAAATAAAAGAAGTCACCTATATTCCCGAAACTCTGGTGTTGAAGATTGATCTGGAAAACATATCAAGCAGTGATTTCATCTTTGAAAATCAAATGCCATACACCTTTTACAGCAAGGCTCCTGTTTTTACGGTTCCTGCCGGAGAAGTAGTTACACTTCAGATTAAAACCTTAGAAAAAAAGGAATCCATTTCACTGGATCTTAAAGCGCTCAGCGCCTATACAGCTCCTAAAGAACAAGCTGTAATCCATTGGGAAATTAAGACTAATTAAAAATCATTCATTACCATTCACGTAATCCTGTAAATAGGTATAAGATGGAGTTAGTTTACCATTTTCAGTCATAAGAGCTCTTTGTAAAACCCCGTCTGCATCCCCATTAAAAAAGGCAGGGATCACATGATCTACAAAAGCCTGTCCGAAGCCCTCGCTGGAATCTCTGGGTAACTCTGCCGGGAGGTTGTCCACAGCCATAACTGCAATCGCTTCAGGAAGTGTATAATCCACTTCACTTTCTGACCGGGGGTCATAGCCATAAATGGGATCTGCTATGGTAGATGCCCTTAGGGTGGATGCCACCGGGCCATCAACATCACAGCTGATATCTGCAACTACTTTTATTTTAAATTGAGGCTGTTTTGCATCTTCCCTGGTATATAAATAGGGAGCTCCGTTACCGTAAAAATGCCCTGCCAGATAAAGGTCAGTTACCGGGGCAAAACGCATAAAGATCGATTCATAATCTGCAGGATTTTTAAAAAAGTCAGTTTCACCTTTCACCTGCCCGTCTTTTCTTCGGTTGTAATCCAGTACATCAACCTGGCAAAAAACTGGAACTTCAAAATCTTTTTCCAGGTATTCCTCTACGCTTGCCTCCTTTAAACCCATTCCTACCAGCATTTCTCTGGCCCCATTTCCTACCCTGCCCTTACCCGTAAGCAGGATTTTAATATTGGGAAGTCTTAGTTTTTTTAATTCTGCTATCAGTGCCTGCTGGTCAGCAATCTCTGATGCTTTAGGCAATTCAAATAAATTTGTTTTTAATCCATAGGCACGAAATGCGTTATAGGCTCCTACTATCCCCGCATATCGTCCAAAGGCTACAAGGCGAATTCCCTTTTTATTGGTAATCACCTCATGATCATAGAGTTGAATATTTTTATCAAGAACGGCCTGCAATAATTTTCGGTTATAGGGTTGTTTTTTTATAGTATGAGAGAAAAAAAAGTATTTTTTATTGGGAATAAGCGCATCCACAGGTACCTCTTTTACCCCGAGAAGAACATCACAATCCTCCATTTTGGAAGCTACTGTAATGCCGGCTTTTTCGTATTCCTCATCTGTAAATACACGAATTGGAGAAGGTTCCACAGTAATTTGTGCACCTTTATGGTTCTCGATGACTTTTTGACATGCCTGAGGCGATAGTACCACTCGCCTGTCCGGCGGGTTTTTGCGTTCCCTTATAATTCCGAAATGCATAGGTTTAATTTGGTATAAATTTTGCTCTAAAGTACATGGATTTGTATTGGCAGACAAATTACTTAATCGCGAATGTTAAGAAGGAGCCAGAATTTTTCTAACTTCGCAAACCATTTGAAAAGATGTTCTTTGAAAAAAATCATGAGTTCAAATATTCCCGCAATAGCGTGATTAATTCGTTTAAGGTACGCAAAGTGCACCTAACTCATTGAAGGGGCCGACTGGTTTTGACAGCGAGACCAATGGCGATGTAAGCATGTCGAGCGCTGGGATATAGCTCGTAAATCTCATATTTCAAACTTTTAGTTGGCGATAATAATTACGCTCTTGCCGCTTAATCCGAATTACAGTAGGATTTAGCCTCGTCTCTACCAGGTAGAGAAGCGAGATGTCCCTGAATAGCCCTTGTTGACGGCGATTCATTTAGGGGCACCATAAAAGTCAACATAAGGATACTACTGCTTTGATAGTATCACCAAAACCTTAAGAAGCTAAGTGTGTAATAGGCGGTTTTTGGTCAGCTACACATCGAAAATTAAACAAGAACTAAGCATGTAGAAAGCATTGTAATTGCTTGTTTGGACGGGAGTTCGATTCTCCCCGGCTCCACCTTCGCCCTCCATAGCCTTGTGCGAAGGAGGGCTTTTTAATATTTGCCAATCAATTAATGGTTCCGTCTCTTTATTATTCAAAGGGCTTCGGTGGACGCGGTCCAACAATTTTATTGAATGTTCACCCGCCATAACCCGGGATTCATCAGGAATATAGGAGTACTTTTTAATATTTGCTATTCAATTAATGGTTCCGTCCCTATATTAATTAATTGGCTTGGATGGACGCAAGCCAGAATTAATATTAGAGCTTCTTTGTTCATCCCGGCTTTTTTAAAGAAAGGTGATGATCCCGGTCTTCCGGTCCACTTAACACTCCCTATTTGATATAAGTGCAAGAAAAATGCACTCATAAAATATATCTTCCCCAACAGAATCCATTACAAAAAATGGAAACGTGGACAGTTTATATTTTATGTTGCAGAGACCATACCTATTATACTGGGTGCACCAGTAATTTTGAGGAGCGGTTTAAAAGGCATCAAGAAGGAAATATCCACTACACCAGGTCGAGGCTTCCATTAAAACTAACAACCAGCGTTATTTTTAGGGACAAATATAAAACATACGCATTTGAAAAGTATTTAAAGTCAGGCTTTGGGATTGCATTTAGAAACAGAAGATTGATCCAAACACATCACCGTGTGACAATGGGAACACCAAAGGTAGCTTAAACACCAAAAAGTAGATAAACTGTACTATTTTATTTATAAATTACACCTACCTAATTACACCACAACAGGCTTCTAATATACCTTGCAAAATTCATTTCATATCTTCTTACTAAATTTAGTATCTTTATGGAGCAAGCAACTGGTTAATAGATTTTTACCCAAATATTTGCAAACAAATTCTCCCAAATCACAATTGGCGCAACACCCTTAGAAATGTGTTGTATCTCATTAATTTGGCCAATTCATTTTATATTTTTTTAAAGAATCATATTGTATCACAAGGGCAGGTAAAAAGATAATAACCACATGAATTTGTCTTTGAATCTGTTGGTAAAGAGTAAATCCGGGAATTATCAAAAAACCTCTTTGAAGGACCCTATTTACCGCTATTGAAAGAGTTCGATTTATTATGAAAAATGAAACCACATACTTAATTAAAAAACTGGTACGCCAAATTACCATTTGTTGCAGTTTTATGGTTTTAATATCGGTTAGTGCCCTGCTCTTTTATTTTGATGCCTTCCCAAAAGATCTATTCCAGCCATCAGAAATAAGCATAATCCCATATGATTCAAAATATGATGTGGCCCTTTTAGGGGATTCTGAGGAAGATTCAGAAATAAAATACGGTCATGAGCTTTTTATCAATACACCCAGGTATATTGGCCCGGATAATGGCAAGCAGGAGCTCGCATTCGCCGGCAATAGACTTGCGTGCAATAATTGCCACTTGTACTCCGGAACAAAAGCATTTTCTGCTTCGCTGATTGGTATTATAAACAGATTTCCGCAGTTTCGGGGAAGGGAGAACAAAATAGGTACTATTGAAGAACGCATCAATGGGTGTATGGAACGGAGTATGAATGGCAGGACCTTACCTCCTGATGGTAAGGAGATGAAAGCCTTTGTTCAATACCTGACCTGGCTAAGCAGATTTGCCCCGGAAGATGGCAAAATAAATGGACAAGGATTTGTGAAAATCGAAATTCCGGACAGAAAAGTAGATCTTAACAAAGGCCAGCAGGTATTCAAGACAATCTGTGTAGAATGCCATGGTATAGATGGACAAGGTAAAAAGGCAGAAGATGGTTTTACCTATGAATATCCTCCGCTATGGGGTGAAGATTCCTATAATAATGGCGCCGGAATGAATAGGGTTATTACTGCAGCCCAGTTTATAAAAGCCAATATGCCCTTTGGAACTACCTATGAAGCACCTTTACTTTCAGATGAAGAAGCTTACGATGTTGCCGGTTATATTAATCAGCAAAAACGTCCCCTAAAACCAAATTCTGAAAAAGATTTTCCGGATCTAAAGAAAAAACCTGTATCCACCCCCTATCCTCCCTATGCCGATTCCTTTTCAATAGATCAACATCAGTTAGGACCTTTTGGACCTATAATCAGCTATTACAAAGAAGAGTATAACATCCTTAAAACCAAATAAATTATGAAAACAAAAAACAACAATTCCAGACGGCAATTTATCGGAGCTCTCGCGCTTGGCGCAACAGCAAGTACAATTGGTGTGCTTACCAATCCTATTTATGCGAATTCACCCGATGTTGAAAAATCAATTATAAACGATGCCGACGACTGGTTTAAAAAAATTAAAGGAACCCACCGTATTGTTTATGACGGGTCTACCCCACATGGCGGATTTCCTATTATCTGGAACTGGGCCTTTTATTTGACTAATAATGAAACAGGTACGGCAGATACAGATATGACAGCCATGACGGTTTTAAGGCATAGTGCCTTAGCATTGGCCCTGGAAGATCGTCTTTGGAGTAAATATCCTCTTGGTGAGGTATTTGAAGTGACTGACAATGCAACTGGCAAGCCCTCCCTGAGAAACCCATATTATGAACCAAGAGAAGGTGATTTCCCTATGCCCGGCATAGATGGTATTAAAGCCTTACAGGCTAGAGGTGCTATGTTCTGTGCATGTGACCTGGCAACCAAAGTGTATAGCAACGCTGTAGCTACAAATATGAATTTAGACCCTAAAGAGGTCTATGAAGATTGGGTAAGTGGTATTCTTCCTGGAATCCAACTCGTACCATCTGGCGTTTGGGCACTCGGAAGGGCCCAGGAGCATGGTTGCGGTTACATATTTGCAGGCGAATAACTATTTCTTAAAACCCATAAATTAGAATATTATGAAAACATTTATAACTTTAATAATAGCATGCTTCTTTAGTACTATTGCTCTCGCCCAGGAAAAACCGGTGAAAATTGTATTTGATGTAACCAGTGATAATACCAAGGTACACCAATCGGCAATGAGGCATGTAAAAATGATGGCCGAGGCTTACCCCGATTCAAATTTCGAGGTAGTCATGTATAGCGGGGCATATGAAATGGTGATAAAGGACAAGTCGGTTGTTTCAGAAGAAATGGAAGCACTGGCCAAGGTTGACAATGTAGATTTTGTGGTTTGCCAGGCATCCTTGAATCGTCATAAAATTGACCCTTCCCGGCTGATTACCGGTGTTAGAACAGTTCCTGATGGGATTTTAGAAATCATCCAAAAACAAGAACTTGGTTGGGGCTACATAAAAGAAGGTCAATAACAGGCCGCAACCATGTCCTCATGGGTTTATTCATAACCTCCCAATGGGTCAAATTAGACCGATTGGATCAATAAATTAACAGTTACTGAATGGATACCATAGAAATTTTTGGATATTTAGGGGCATTATCCATCGGTGTGGTTTTGGGTTTAATAGGTAGTGGGGGTTCAATAATCGCAATCCCCATTTTTACCTATCTATTCCACATCAATCCGATTACTACTACTGCGTATTCGCTATTTGTTGTGGGCACTACTGCTTCTATAGGTGTCCTGAGAAACTGGAACAAGAAATTGATCGATTTTAAAATAGCCATTGTTTTTGCCATCCCTGCATTTATAACGGTATACGTTGTCCGGAAATATATACTTCCAATAATCCCTGATGAGATCAATGTTACAAAAAATTTGGTAGTCACAAAGGATATGGCCATAATGGTATTTTTAGCCGTATTGATGGTCCTTTGCTCTATTTCCATGATCCGAAAAAAGAAGGTTTCCAACGACGTTTACTATCAAAATCGATATAATTATCCTTTATTAATTATAGAAGGCATTATCATTGGATTACTTACGGGTATTGTTGGAATAGGCGGAGGTTTTCTAATTATCCCCACATTGGTATTATTGGTAAGATTACCGATGAAGAAAGCAGTAGCAACATCAATGTTTATAATTGCAATAAAATCATTGATCGGATTTATAGGGGATTTAGGGAATTTAGAAATAAATTGGGATTTTCTCTTGGGATTTACTGCAGTTTCAGCCCTGGGTATTTTCCTGGGCATATACCTCTCTTCCTATATTAAAGGGGAAAAGCTCAAAAAATATTTCGGGTGGTTTGTATTAGTCACTTCCCTGGGCATTTTTTATAATGAAATTTTTACTTGAACTTCTGAAAAGCTATTGACTCCTTTTTTAGTTTTTCCTGATTAATTACCCATTTATTCTTTCCCTGATTGAGAGAGAACAAAATTTATAAATACCTTTATTGAAAAATAAATATATAGGGGGAAATATTGCAAAATGAATTAAATTATAAAAGGAATTCAAAATCAATTTATAAAACCCGATTCTTAGAGTAAATATATGAAAGCACTTTTTTATACCAGAGAATTTCCGCCTTATGTATATGGAGGAGCAGGCGTACATGTGGAATATTTGGCGGCGGAATTAGCCAAACTTATGGAGGTTGAAGTACGCTGTTTTGGGGATCAGGATGAAAAAACAAGTAATCTGTCGGTGAAAGGATTTATGTATGACAATCCGGTGTTTAATAACTCTGACGACAAACTTAAGGCAGTATTAAAAACTTTAAGTACCTGTGTTCAAATGAATGCAGAACGAACAGATGCCGATATTGTTCATTGCCATACCTGGTATTCGCACTTTGCCGGTATCATCGCAAAATTGTGCTATGGTGTTCCATTGGTAGTAACAACCCATTCTTTAGAACCATTAAGGCCCTGGAAAAGGGAACAATTGGGAAGGGGATATGACGCATCACTATGGATTGAGAAAACGGCAATAGAAATGGCAGACGCAGTAATAGCTGTATCAAAGGAAACAAAGGATGATGTCTTAAAGTATTTTGATGTTGATAAGGAAAAAATTAAGGTCATATATAATGGAATAAATCTGGAAGAATATGTAGTGACCAAAGAAACTGCTGCTTTAGATAAATACCATATAGACCAATCAAAACCTTATGTCCTTTTTGTAGGCCGAATTACAAAACAAAAAGGAATCATTCATTTGGTGAATGCCATTAAATATATTGAGCCGGATACTCAGATCGTGCTGTGTGCCGGAGCGCCGGATACCCCGGAAATTGCCAAAGAGATGGAAGACTGCGTAAACGAAGTCAAAAAAAGCAGGAACAATGTTATCTGGATTGCTGAAATGCTCGATAAAAAATCCGTGATACAACTATATTCACACGCGGATGTATTTTGCTGCCCTTCAATATACGAGCCCTTCGGAATAATCAATATTGAAGCTATGGCCTGCAATACAGCTGTTGTGGCAAGTGCGGTAGGTGGCATAAAAGAAGTGGTAGTTGATGGCGAAACGGGGATCCTGGTCCCCCTGGAACAACAAGATGTGGCCCCCTTTGAACCTATAAATCCGGACAAATTTGCAAAAGACCTTGCAAACGGCATAAATAAACTAATAAACAACAATGAATTGAGAGAATCTATGGCCATTAACGGAAGGAAAAGAGTTGAAGAAACATTCGACTGGTCGGCTATAGCCAAACAAATTGAAGTATTATACAAATCCTTAATGCATTAAAAATATGTTCAGCAATACCGTACTAGCAATAATATTAGGAGGAGGTCAGGGATCACGCCTGTATCCTTTGACTGAAAAGAGATCAAAGCCGGCTGTACCCATCGCCGGTAAATATCGATTGGTAGACATTCCCATTTCCAATTGTATAAATTCTGAAATAAAGAGGATGTATGTATTAACACAGTTTAATTCCGCATCCTTAAACAGGCATATTAAAAACACTTATCATTTCAGCTTTTTCAGTTCGGCTTTTGTGGATGTTTTGGCAGCCGAACAAACGATGACCAGTGGCAATTGGTTTCAGGGTACGGCTGACGCCGTTAGACAGTCTATGCATCATTTTTTGAATAACGAATTCGAATACGCTTTAATTCTGTCCGGTGACCAGTTATATCAAATGGATTTCAATGACATGATCCAAAAACATGTTGAGAGCCACGCAGATATCTCAATTGGAACCATACCTGTCCATGCCAATGACGCTCCTTCTTTTGGAATATTAAAAAATGATAATGAGGATAATATAACCTCCTTTATTGAAAAGCCAGCCTCCCATTTATTACCGGACTGGCAATCCGAGGTAAGTGAAGAAATGAAAGCGGAAGGACGTTTTTATCTGGCTTCTATGGGTATTTACATTTTTAATCGTAACCTCCTCATAGAACTGATGAATAACCCGGATACCATGGATTTTGGTAAAGAAATCATACCGCAATCCATTGGAAAACACAAGGTAGTCAGTTATCAATTTGAAGGTTACTGGACAGATATAGGAAACATCGATTCTTTCTTTGAAGCCAATCTGGGATTAACGGACAATATCCCAAAATTTAATCTGTATGATACCAAGCAGACCATCTATACAAGGGCCAGAATGTTACCGACCTCAAAGATTATTGGTACACAGATGGACAAAGCAGTTATTGCAGACGGATGCCTGATCCACGCCACCATGATTGAACGATCGGTCATTGGAATACGCTCCAGAATTGGGCAAGGTTCTACCGTTATCAATACGTATATGATGGGTTCCGATTATTATGAAACTTTGGAAGAGATAGAAAATAATAAGATTAAAATACTCATGGGAATCGGGGA
>CAWBZU010000001.1:2405000-2842253 GCA_963793325.1 uncultured Flavobacteriaceae bacterium | reverse complement strand
GTAGTATTACCAGAGATCGTGGTATTGGTCACTGTCAGCGTGCCGGAGTTGTTGTTGATGCCGCCGCCGAAGCTGCCAGTATTACCAGAGATCGTGGTATTGGTCACTGTCAGCGTGCCGGAGTTGTTGTTGATGCCGCCGCCGCTGCCGCCATTGTTGCCGGAGATGGTGCTGTGGGTCACTGTCAGCGTGCCGCCGGAGTTGTTGTTGATGCCGCCGCCGCTGCCGCCATTGTTGCCGGAGATGGTGCTGTGGGTCACTGTCAGCGTGCCGCCGAAGTTGTAGATGCCACCGCCGGGAGAGCGGCTAGTGTTGCCGGAGACAGTGCTATTGGTCGCTGTCGCCGTGCCGTTGGCAATGTAGATCCGCCGCCGCCAACATTGCCAGTATTGCCAGAGATCGTGCTATCGGTCGCTGTCAGCGTGCCGCTGGCGCTGTAGATGCCGCCGCCATTGTCGCCTGTATTGCCAGAGACGGTGCCGTTTGTCACCGTCAACGTACCACCATCATTCAAAATAGCGCCGCCATTGCCGGAGGTAGAACCGTTCTGTATAGTGATCTGATTGACGGTGAAGTTGCCGATACTGGTAACTTCGAATACACGGTAGGTACTTGCGCCATCGACGGAGAAGCCAGCACCCTCAAGCGTGATTTCGGACGAGACTTGAGGAAGGGCTGTGCTCAGCGTGATGTCCGTATCCAGTCCAAGCGTATCTGCACCAGGTTTGGCATTGGCCCAGGTAATAACCTTTGGTGCTAGTAGTTTACAGACTGAATTCGGCGATGGAGAGTGGCACAAAGCCGGTTTCGTCAGGCTGGAAGCCGTGCCACTGGACCAAGATGTTGAACAGAGCCAAGGTAAAGCCAACTTTGGACTCGAAGTAACGCCAGACTTTGTGGGACATGTGCTTGAAGCGGCAGACGTAGGTCAACATGGAAAGGACGGTTTCCACGACCATGCGCACGTTCCATTCGCCCCGCTGGCAGAGACGCAAGTTGGTCGGATGCCAATCGACCTTGGCAAAGCCGGCATCGGAGAAGATGACCATATCATGGCGAAACTTGTCGACAAGATGCTGGAAGGCAGAGCCATCATGGACGTTGGCTGTATCGCATTCCCAGTCAACGATGCGGCCCAGGTGGTCCAGCACGAAGCAGAGCTTGCCGCCAACAATCCAACGCGTATTGGACTTGCCTTTCTTGCCGATTTGTCGCTCGCTGCGTCCCTCTCGTCGCGGATGGATCAGCTCGATGCCGTAACTGTCGATCACGCCGATGCAGCGAGGGTGCAGCCATGAACTCGCCGATGAAATGGGCATGGGTGTTGAAGAGTCGAAACAGCCGAGTACGACACGGCAAGTTGGGAAACAGCTCTCGATAGTCCCGGGTCAGCCAACGCCAGAAATCACGTTGCCCCTTGCCCGTCAAACTGTAGAGCAGCGCCAATGTCACCACTTCACTGGGATACAGATTTCGCCTGACTATGTTTCGGATACCATGCAATCTCATCATCTACTTGGCAGAACAGCTCCGTGATAAAATCGACCGTGGTCATGAGTTTGGCTCCTCTCTCTCGTTTCTTGGTCGTTACAAGAGATTGTCGCCATTCTCATGGCCTTTTTCAAACTAGCACCAAAGGTTACTACGATGACGCAGCTCTTGCACCGTTAATCACCAAGACGCGTCAGCGTATGACCATTTCACGACAACAACTACAGCTCATCAACCGCAGACAGCTCAGATATCCACTGGATGTGGCCGAAAAAGACTATCACCTCGCGCTCGGCACTGCAGCAGTTGGCCGGGTCAAATCTGCACGATGCGCTGGTTTTCAAGGGTGGCACTGCACTGCACCACTGTTATCTGCCGCAGAATCGCTTTTCCGAGGATCTCGACTTCACAGCTGTAGTGCCCGGAATAACCAGCAACGCCGTTAAGCAGGCGCTCACTGCTAAGCAGGCGCTCACTGCGCAGGGGTTGTTTGAGGTGCGCAAAGATTCGAGTCCCCCGTCATTAAAATGGTGCCGAGTCCAAACCCGGAAAAAAAAGTCAAAGCAGAAGCAATAAAAGCAGCAATTCCAGCCCATATATAATCCCCCATAAATTATAATCCACCTATATAATTAAATTTTTTAATCCGTGGCTCACTTTTACAATTGGGGAGGAGAACTTTTATAAATTTCTCAGTATAGGCTGCGGTCTTGTGTAATTTTTCAGCTCCTTCACTTTCAAAAATCATAACGTCAAGAAACTTGAATTCATTTTCTTCATCCTGAAAGGATACTAATATACGGGTTCCCGGTTCCGAAACATGTACGGTCCTTACAAAATGATCAATGGCTTCCTTCACCTTGTCAAGCTTCCCTTTTTTAACAACGAATTCTGCAGTCCTGGCAATCATATCTTTGGGTTTTGGATTTGAAATTTTTAATAATTGTCATTATCAGCGTACCAAAATGTCTGTTGTATAAATTAATATTTTTTTTATCTTAATATTTCTTAAACATCCAAATTTTTTATCTCATCTTGAAAAAAGGATGTAATTTCTGGTAGAAAATTTCAAAGATTAAGAATTATTTTATCAGAAAACACCGAAATGGATCAATTATTATTTATCTCATATTCATTAATCTCCCGATTATGAAAAAAATAATCGCCCTGTTAACGGATTTTGGTCTCAATAATCATTTTGTGGCGACCATGAAAGGAGTCATGCTTTCGCTGGATGCTGAAATTAAAATATTTGATCTTTCTCACCAGATCCAGCCTCAGAATGTACTTGAGGCGGCCTATACTTTGGCTGATGACACTTCCATACTGGCCAAAAGATACACTCTTTGTAGCCGTAGTAGACCCTGGTGTAGGCACCGACCGCCGATCCATCTGGGTTAAGTCCGGTACTGGTCACCAGATCATTTGCCCCGATAATGGATTGCTCACGCTCATTGAACTGGAATATGAATTGAACCCTATATACGAAATCTCAGAGCATAATCGTTTGCCAGGTTCGAATGCTTATTTTACTTTCCATGGAAGGGATATTTATGCCTATAATGCGGGAAGGTTAGCAGCCGGACAGATTCAACCTCATGAACTGGGGCCAAAAGTAAAGGGAGCCATTGTGAAACTACCGGTGTGTAAAGCCAGGTATATGAATGGATTGATAATTGGGAATATTGTCAAAGTTGAGAAGCCCTTTGGGAATCTTTGTACAAACATCCCCTGGGATCTATTGACAGATGCGGATCTTCATTATGGGGATTCTATTGCCCATGCCATAACAGAGGAGGGTGTAAAGCGGCTTGAAGGAATACTGCCATTTGTCAGGACCTTCGGAGAAGTAGGACTGGACCAGGCGCTGATCTATATGGATTCATCAGGAAAGCTTGGTTTTTCAATCAATCAGGGTGATTTCAGCGATTATTTCCAGGTATCTGCGGGACTGAACTGGGAGGTACAACTGAAACGGGCGACTTCCTAAAAGGGATTGATCCAGATCCCGATCCAAAGCCCATGTAACGTTTTTTTAGTTTCCGGGGATGGTAAATGAGGATACCCTGCATTCCCCGGCCGATTATCTGATTGGGTTCATAAAAAAAATTGTCCTGGGGTACGGCTCCCTGACTCCGTTTGCCCATCATAATGTTTTTATGACCGGAGAGATCATCCTTTGCCTGAGTCTTCGTCGCAGCAAAAATGGTTATGATCATAAAAATGAGGATCAACAACACTTTAAGATCAAAATACCGGCGATGAATTTCTAATGGACGCACGCTTTTTAAATTATTGATGATAATTAGAGTGAATCAAAAAGAATGCCAGATAAGGTTATGATTTCCACGAACATTTCCATTGATTCTGAGAAAGATTAAGATTCATTGAATCTTTAAAAAAATGGTGTCCTTGAAAGAAAACAATTCGTGAAATTTAACTTCTGTTAATTAATGTTAAACGCTGGATATTCTGATTTTTATTTGATTTTTTTATACTGATCAGGTTAAAAATTCAGGTGAGATGAAAAAAACATATTCAACCATAATCGTGATACTGGGTATCGGATTGGGTGGATTTTTATTTGCACAACAATCTGCTGAGCCAGAAATCAGCAGAGAAGGGTCGGAAAAAGAACAGCCAGATGTCAGGATCCATGTGCAAAAGGAGTTGGATGAGGATGGTAACATCATTCAGGTGGATTCTTCCTATTCCTGGAACTGGTCGGGCGATGAGCAATCAATGGAAGATATCCAGGACAAACTCATGGATTTTTTTGAAGATATCGGAGACGGATTTTCTTTTCATTTTAAGGATTCAACCATCTTCCCGCAAGGATTTCATGAATTCTTTCAGGAAGATTTCAATCAGAAACTGGAAGATCTTCAAGGTTTGAATGAAAAATTTGATGAGCAATACCTGGAAAGGTTCAATGAAAAGTTGGAAAAGTTGCAGGATAAGGATTTCCAGTTTAAGCTGGATGAAAATTTCAACCAACACCTGGAACAGGGATGGCAGAGGATACTTGAAAAATGGCAGGAATTTTATCAGGATCACCAGCAGGAACTTAACCAGCATGGGAAAAAAGCCCTTTGATCCTGACGGACAATTTGAGGGTTCCTTTTTTTCCGTTTCCATTCTTTCCGGATTACGTGGATTTCATAGGTCCAAAGGAAATACCCTTTAACCAGTTCACTCGCCTATTATTTTCTTTCTGCCATGAGGATGTTTATGTATATTTGTCAAATCCGGATTATTTTTAGGAATTGACCAAAACATATGAAATTCCATATCATCATACTGATTATTGTGACTTTTATTCCCTTGAAGGTATTCTCCCAGAACCCCGACAGGCGAATGATTTTAAAAGTAGCACAGGATTATGTGGATGCCATGTATGAGGCAGATGCCGGTAAAATGGATCAATGCCTGTACAATCATTTTATCAAGAATGGATTTTACTGGAAAAGCAGTCAGGAAAATTATAGTGAGATTACTTCCATAACAAGGGAACAGTTGATCCAGATCGCAAAGGATTGGAACAAAGATCAATGGGTGCCAGAAGATGCTCCCAGAGAGGTAGAAATACTGGATCTCCAGGAAAAAATTGCGATGGTTAAACTGACGGCATTCTGGGGTGTGGAATACCTGCAGCTTTCAAAAACAGGTGAACAATGGCTGATCGTTCAAATATTGTCACAGAATTGGCCGAGGAAGGAAACCCGGGAAGAATAGGATCAGTAAGCCGAAGCGGAAGAAAAAATTATGAAAGTCAATGAAGGAACTATTTATAAACTTTTCAGTTTTGCTGTAGGGGAAGGATTCGAACCTTCATGGAGGAGTTAGTTCCAGTAAAAAACCAGAATTTATCCTTTTATTCTCCACCCCCGAGACAGGAGGGCATGGCTGCCTATTTCATCACCCTAC
The DNA here is from genome assembly GCA_963793325.1 of uncultured Flavobacteriaceae bacterium. Lineage (GTDB taxonomy): Bacteria > Bacteroidota > Bacteroidia > Flavobacteriales > Flavobacteriaceae > Eudoraea. The sequence goes on along the minus strand of CAWBZU010000001.1, from coordinate 2,836,835 downwards.
AATAAAAGATTTTTCAAAATTAAAAAAAGTAGATTAATATTAAAAATATTTTAATGAATAAATTAAAAATATGTAAAAATATTAATAATATGTTGATTTCATTGATGATTATTAAATCCGAATTCTTCAAAATGACAAATAATATGAATTATGTAATAAAAAAAATGACAACAAGTTTTGGGAATTTAAAAAAATTCATACATTTGTACTACATAGCTGGTTGAACAAAGGACTTGAGCGCAGGTAGAATCCCCTTCTATCTCCTCAAGTCTTTTTTTATGGAGTCTTTATTTCATGTCCACATTTCTTACAATAATGTGCATCAGGGGCATGGTCTTTTTCACCGCAGGCAGGACATTCTACCCTCCCGGATTCCTTAGTTGTCCGTGAAACCTGGATAAATTCACCGGATACAATCCCAGTAGGAACAGCTATGATCCCATAACCCAGGATCATGATCAAGGAAGAAATGATCTGTCCCATTAATGTCTGGGGAGTGATATCCCCATAGCCAACCGTGGTTAAGGTTACAATGGCCCAGTAAACACTTTTGGGAATGCTGGTAAATCCACCATGCTGGCTTCCTTCGAACAGATACATCAGGGTTCCCAGAATGATGGTCATACTTACAACGCCTACGAGAAAGACCGTGATTTTTGGTGTACTGTGTCTCAAGGCCTTGAGGATCATGGATGCTTCACTCAGGTACCGGGCCAGTTTGAATATCCGGAAAATCCGGATCAGCCGGATGGACCGGATCACGATCAATGCATGGGAACCTTTTAAAAAGACACCTAGAAAAGTAGGTGTGATCGCCAGAAAGTCGATGATGCCCAGAAAACTGAAAATATATTTCATGGGTTTGGGAGAGGTAATGATTCTGAGCAGATACTCAATGGTAAATAAAAATGTGAATAACCACTCGATGATCCTTAACTTTTCCCCGTATTGAACCGATATTTCCGACACGCTTTCCAGCATTACTGCGACAATACTCAGGATAATGATGATGAGAAGGACAATATCAAAAGTCTTTCCCCAGAAAGTATCGGTAAAAAAAATAATTCTATAAAGTTTTTTCCGCCAGCCGGCATATTTCCGGGTTTCTATATTTTTTGTCATCTTTTTGTATTTAATAGATATTAGAGTACAATTTATTCAATGTTTGAAACTTTTCTATTCAGGGCCATGGATCATTCGGGCTTTCCTTCCATTTTATCAATTTTACCCGATCCGGGGAAAACTGTTTCCATCAGCCAAATGATCTCCTCCTGATGAAAATAGATAAATGAAAGTCATTTTAAAAACCGGATGGGCAATTAAACCCGGATAAGGCATTTAATACCGGTTTAAACGATTGTTCCGGATTGATTCTCCTGAATTCATCATGATGCGCAATGATCAGATGATAAATCTCCGGGATCATACCGCAAATTAATATTGATTAAAAGACTGGTCTCAAATCTCCAAAAATCATAATATTGTATGCCGCTGGTAATAATCCGGCCGAAAAGATGTGAAACAGAAAAGACCCCATCGATGGTTTTGGTAAAAGAAATGAATGGTGATTGAGATGGATAAAACGTATCTATATGAGCTCATTTTCAGGATATCCACACAATCCGATGAAAGTGCTGCCAGGGAATTTTTCAACCTGTTTCATCCCAAGCTTGTCCGTTTTGCCATTTTTTATGTTTCATCGATCCATGATGCGAATGACATTGTTTCCGAAGTGTTCATCAAATTTTTCAGAAGGATAAAGAAAAACCATGATATTCAGGATATTTCTTTTTACCTCTATAAATCTGTAAAAAATCAATGCCTGACCCATTTAAAGAGACAGAAAAAAGATTTTTCCCTCGATGATATGGATTGGGACAATGCCCAGTACCATTATGAGGTACGCAATCCGGAAAGCGAGCTGATAAACCGTGAACTCTCTCATAAGATCGAAGAGGCCATCAATAACCTGCCGCCCAAGCGAAAGCTGATCTATAAAATGGTCGTGATCGATGGACTTAGATACAAGGAGGCGGCGGAAATCCTCGATCTATCCGTGAAAACGATCGAAAATCATCTGGCCTTGGCGGTCAAGGATTTACGGGGAAAAATATTGATATATTTAAAATCAGAAAAGGTGAATGTGACGGAATTGGGGGCTTATTACAAGAAAAACAGTTGAAGCATTGGGGGATTTCTCATGGATCTAAGTCTTATAAGTAAAATGCAAAAGCATTATCAGAATAATGGATTTTTCCGATCAGCACATTGATAAAATAATTGCAAAAAATCTTTCGGGTACTTCTTCCGATAAAGAAGAAAAAATACTCAAGGACTGGATTTTAGCCTCCAATGAAAACTATATCACCTATAAGATCCTGGAGGAGTCAGCCAGAGAGGGCAGGCAGGAGGCTAAATTATTGACCACGGAGGAATCATTTGAAAGGGTCTGGACTGAAGCCCAGCAGACAGCAACCCGATCCGGAATCTCAATCGGATACAGAATTTTAAAGACCTCAGTTGTCAGTGCGGCCAGCATTTTACTGATCCTGGCAAGTGTTTTCAGTTACCGTCAACTTACATCCAGGGAGCATGTATTGACAAATGGTGACCAACCAGTCATTATTGAAAAGATCAGTCCGGCAGGTCAGAAATCAAAAATCTTTCTTCCGGATGGATCCTCTGTCTGGTTAAATGCAGATAGCAAAATACAATATGCCTCAGATTTTAATGAGAAGTACCGAACCGTATGGCTGATGGGAGAAGCGTATTTCGATGTAAAATCTGACCAAGGGAAACCCTTTCAGGTAAAATCAGGAAATGTGGCCATCAAAGCTTTCGGTACCTCTTTCAATGTAAATACTTTTATTGGCAATCAGGAAATAGAAGTCGTTCTTGACCAGGGTGATCTGATCATTGAGAACCTCTTTTCCTCACTGATACCGGGTATGCCCCTTCGGGCCAGATTGAATCCTGGTGAAAGGGCCGTTTATTCATTGAAAAATTCGGAATTTACCGTAAACCAGGTCAATAATACTTTTGATTATACCTGCTGGAAAAATGGGATTCTTTCTTTTCATAACGATGATTTCGAAACGGCGATCAATAAACTGGAAAGATGGTATGGGGTGAATTTTACCTGGAGTGAACAACCGGGTGAGGAATGGACCTTTTCCGGTGAATTTAACAATGAATATCTCGATAGTGTTTTAAATAAGCTGGTGAGCTCTGAAGGAATAAGCTTTAAGATCAAAAATGAATCGATACAGCTTGTATTTCCAGTAAAATAATACGGGAAGCTCAAAAGAAAAGGAGTTCTTTAAATATTAAATACTGTTCTTTCATAATAAATAAAATAAGGGCAGATCGTTGCAGGTTTAAAATTATGTAAAAATTTCTCTCTTGCTGGTTGTAATCAGGCAAGTAAATGTGCATGGCAAATCATTATGACTACAATTATTAATCCGGCCTGCAATGGATTCTGTCCTTTTTTTATCATTTTATGGCGATATTACCAACCGGAAATTTTTTTAACCAGGAAAATATTTTTAATTCCTGATCGCCCTCTCTGATTTTTGTCAATGATCGTTTTATTTCAGCAATAAATTTTATTAAAATCATATCATCAAAGGATGAACCAAGAATGAAACACCAGACCATAATTGAACCTTTTCGAATTAAAATGGTGGAACCCATTTCCATGACCACTGAGGTGGAACGTACGAATTATCTTCATCAGGCACATCATAACACATTTCTGCTGGCCAGTGAACACGTGATCATTGATCTGCTTACCGACAGCGGTACTTCTGCTATGAGTTCTGATCAATGGTCCGTGATGATGAAAGGCGATGAATCCTATGCCGGTGCTAGAAGCTGGCAGAATATGGAAAAAGCGATCCATGAACTTACTGGATATCCTTATATCATTCCAACCCACCAGGGGAGAGCTGCTGAAAGCATTCTATATTCCCTGCTGGGAGGGAAAAACAAGGTTTTCATCAGCAATACACATTTTGATACAACCCGGGCCAATATCGAATATTCCGGAGCCAAAGCCATCGATTGTTTAATCAATGAAGGCAAAGATCCCTCCTTGATCTATCCCTTTAAGGGGAATATGGATATCGAACGACTTGAAAAGCTGATCCATGAATATGGTCCCGAAAATATGGGAGCGGTGATCCTTACCGTAACCAACAATTCCGGAGGTGGACAGCCGGTGAGTTTATCAAATGCCAGGAGCATCCGTGAGATTTGCAAAAAAAATAAGGTAATGTTTCTGCTCGATTGCTGCCGGATTGCTGAAAACTCGTATTTCATCGTAAAAAGAGAGCCAGGTTATGCACAAAAAAGTTACAGGGAGACCGCCCAGGAGATGTTTTCCCTGGCGGATGGGGCCATCATGAGTGCTAAGAAAGACGGTCTCGTGAACATGGGGGGATTTATTGCTTTAAAAGACCGGAAAATGGTTGATGCCTGTACGAATCTACTTATCATCCGGGAAGGATTTGCTACCTACGGAGGACTTTCGGGTCGGGACATGGAGGCCATTGCACGGGGGATCGTTGAAGTATTTGACAGGGATTATCTGCATTACAGAGTACGGAGTACGACCTATCTGGGCGAAAAACTTGCTGATATGGGAATCCCGATCGTTCAGCCGGTGGGCGGGCATGCGGTGTACATCGATGCAAAATCATTTTATCAACATATTCCCGTTGAACAATATCCCGGACAGGCGCTTGTTTGTGATCTGTACCTGGCGGGTGGAATCAGAAGTGTTGAGATTGGATCCGTAATGTTCGGGAAATATGATGACGAAGGGAAACTGATCCCGGCGGAGATGGAGTTGGTCAGACTGGCCATTCCCAGAAGGGTCTATACACAAAGTCATATGGACTATGTCATTGAAACCTTCGGATTTATCCTTGAAACAAAAAAAGATTCAAAGGGATTGAGAATTACCTATGAGCCTCCTTTTTTACGGCATTTTACGGCTCATTTTGAAAGGATCTGAAATTTGCATGGGTATTGGCGATCACTGCCAAGGCATTCTCCAAAAGGAAGGGTAATTCATGAAGCAACCACGATCCCCAGTTTTTTGGCAAGCTCAGATTTAATTTTTTTTAACTCCATATTGACTTTCAGTAACCGGTCAGTTTCTTCATGCTGTTTGATCTCCCTGATCTCTTCAATGTTTTCTTCAATGAGCCGTGAGACGATCCGGTACTTCAAACGGATGATATTGTCGAAAACCGACCGGTTTAACAGATCTTTTTCTGTAGGCACATATATTTTTTTATTTCGCCAGTTTTCACTGATTTCATATGGATTGGCCACCAGGTCGACTACTTCCTTTTTGACTTCGTCCGGTCCATTTTTAAGAAAATAATCCGCATCCAGCACATGTCCCTTTTCCAGGTTTTCTTTGAAAGTATCAAAGATGGTCTTGTAAACCGGCGTTTGGAATTCCACATCCTCCAGTTCCGAAAGAATAAATTCATACAGCAGAATTTCCTCTTCAATTTCATTCAAGCCATAGTTGATCAGTAAACGGATGCTTTCTTTTTCCTGGAGGCGAATGCTTTCCGATGTTAATTTCGTTAAATCGGATACCACCTCGGTGGCTTTTTCGATCAGCGAGATATCGGGTTCATGAGAATCCTGCTTTCTTTTATGCCTTTCATTGATCAGTATCTTATTTAATTCAGCGATCAGTACCGATTCATCGATTGAAAGCAACCGACTGGTTTCCTTAATGTATACCACCCGCTGAACACCATCCGGGATCTTAGAAATACTGGCTACGATCTCTTTGATGGTCTTCGCTTTGGTAATTGGATCCTGCTGGGCTTCCCTTGCCAGCAAACCGGTTTTAAAAGAAATGAAATCACTGGTGTTCTCTCTCAGATAATCCTTGAATTCCGCCGGGCCTATTTTCCGGGCATAACTGTCAGGATCTTCGCCTATGGGGAACATGACTGCCCGGACATTCAAACCGGATTGAAGGATCATGTCGATTCCCCGAAGTGAGGCTTTGATCCCGGCTTCATCACCATCGAACAATACAGTGATGTTATTGGTATACCGCTTGATGATTTTGATCTGTCCATCTGTGAGCGAGGTCCCCGATGAGGCCACCACGTTATCTACACCCATCATATGTAGGGATATGACGTCGGTGTATCCTTCTACCAGGTAACAATTGTCTTTCTGCCGGATGGCCTGCCTTCCCTGATAAATCCCATACAGTATATCGCTTTTATGGTATACAGGGGTTTCAGGCGAATTGATGTATTTAGGTTGATTTTTATCCCCGGTTAAAACCCGGGCTCCGAAGGCAATGGGTTTTCCGCGTCAGGTTGTGAATGGGGAACAATACACGACCCCTGAAACGGTCATATATTTTACCTTCCTTTTTAATGATCAGTCCCGCTTTTTCAAGAATATCTTCCTGATATTTCTGATCCAGGGCATCCTTGTAAAGTGCATCCCAGGAATCAAGGCTGTATCCCAGCTCGAATTTTTTAATGGTCGGGTCATCAAATCCTCTTTCTTTAAAATAGGTAAGTCCAACCGATTGTCCTTCTGCATGTTCCCAGAGGATCTTTACAAAATAATCACGCGCGTAAGAATAGTACGATGAACAGACTTTCCCGTTCGTTATGGACCTGGGCCTCTTCATCGGTTTCTTCCGTTTCCTGAATTTCTATGCCATATTTTTTTGCCAGATATTGGAGGGCTTCTATATAATTGATTCCTTCAATTTCCATGATGAAATTAATGGCGTCCCCCCCTTTTCCGGAGCTGAAACATTTATAGATTTCCTTCGAAGGGGATACGAAGAAGGAGGGGGTTTTCTCATTCGTGAAAGGACTCAGTGCTTTGTAATTGCTCCCGGATTTTTTGAGATTTACGAAATCGCTGATCACATCGATGATATCGATCTGCGTTTTTATATCCTGTATGGTATCTTCACTGATCTTCACTGCAATGTTTGAATGAAAATGTCTAAAACAAAATTAAAATTAATCAGGATTTATAAAAACCTTCTGATACCGGGCTACCTAATTTTTGAATCAACCTAAATTATTAATATTTAGATTAAATTTAATTAACTTTACAATGAATTAATTGAAAGAATTGTGGTATCAAAAGAAAAAGTATTACAAGCATTGAGTAAGGTGATCGATCCTGATTTCAAAAAGGATCTGGTTTCTCTTGGTATGATCAAAGATGTGAAAGTGGATGGCAATAAAATTTCCTTTACGGTTGAACTGACAACACCTGCATGTCCCCTGAAAGAAATGATCCGGCGGGATTGTCAGGAAACCATCCTGCACGGGAATTGGGAGAAGATTACGAGGTTGACATCCACATGTCATCGAATGTTACCACGATCCGTGATCAGGCCACCACCCTACCTGATGTAAAAAATATCATTGCGGTTGCTTCGGGAAAAGGAGGGGTTGGAAAATCCACGGTCACGGCCAATCTGGCAGTCGCCCTTGCCAGATCAGGTGCCAGCGTAGGTCTGATCGATGCGGACATTTTTGGACCCTCCATGCCAACCATGTTTCATTGCGAGAATGAACAACCTATGGTTATTGAAAAAGATGGCAGGAATATGATTGTTCCCATTGAGCAATATGGGGTCAAATTATTATCCATTGGATTCTTGTCACCAGCGGACAATGCCATTGTCTGGAGAGGTCCCATGGCCAGTTCGGCTTTAAAGCAATTTATTACCGATGCGGACTGGGGCAAGCTGGACTATTTATTGATTGACCTTCCTCCTGGGACCAGTGATATACATCTTACCCTGGTTCAAACGGTGCCCGTAACCGGAGCTGTTCTGGTCACTACACCCCAGAAAGTTGCGCTGGCTGATGCCATAAAGGGATTTCAAATGTTCCGCCAGCCCCAGATCAATGTACCTGTCCTTGGAGTTGTGGAAAATATGGCCTATTTCACCCCGGCTGAACTCCCGGAACATAAATATTTTATTTTTGGGAAGGATGGTGGAAAACGACTCGCCGAGCAATACAATGTACCCTTACTAGGACAGATCCCCCTGGTCCAGGGCATTCGCGAAAGTTGTGACGAAGGACACCCGGCAGTTATGGAAGAAAATATAACCGGAGGAGCATTTCGTGACCTGGCCGAAGAACTTGCTCGCCAGGTGGCAATCCGCAATGCGACCATGGATAAAACAAAAATCGTAGAAATTAAAACCATGTAGTATGAATGAGAACCTCACCGATAAACAGGCGTTGACACTGAAAGTGGAAAATGCACTGGATAGTATCCGGCCCTACTTGGAAGCCGATGGTGGGAATGTTAAGATTCTCGAGATCAGTGACGACAATGTCGTAAAACTGGAACTGCTGGGGGCATGTGGGACCTGCCCAATGTCTACGATGACCATGAAAGCAGGTGTGGAAGAAGCCATCAAACGGGCTGTCCCAGAGATTCATTCTGTTCAGGCAATCAATGTAGCACCCCTCGAAAATTTTTAATATCCTCCGGATTCAACCTGTCCCTACCGTAAAATTCCTGTCCCCGGATGACCCTATTTTTTTATTTTAATCCTAATTCAACAGTTTATGCTTATCTTAAAAACTAAAAAGGGTGAATAAGCGTTGAGATTTAAGATATATTTGTGGCATGGCTGTAATTTCATTCGGTTTTTGATAATGAAGATCTATTTGAACTGGTTCCTGGTACTCGGTTTTCTAATCCTGACCTTGAATGGCGTATCGGCCCAGGAAAAATGTGCCACGGTTCCCTATAACCAGCAGTTACAGAATAAAGTTTATGGCATAAACAGGTCCGAGATCTTTGAAAAATGGATCCGGCAGAAAAAATTCGAACGTGACCAGCGATCTGAACTTTTTGCCCCCCAGGAAGAACCCGTTTATATCATTCCGGTAGTCGTGCATGTGATATATTATGAAGATTCTGAAGGGACCCTTGTTGGCAATATATCAGAAGATCAGATATTTTCACAGATCCATGTGCTCAATGAAGATTACAGGCGCATGAATTATGACACCATTTACACCCCCGAAAATTTTCTCCCGGTTGCGGCTGATACCCGCATCGAATTTCATCTGGCTCAACGGGATCCCTTTGGAGCTCCTACCACAGGCATTCTTCGTCTTAAAGGGCCCCAAAACTCCTGGAATCCGAATAGCGTATCTGATGATACATTGTTGAAATCACTCTCTTTCTGGCCTCCTGAAGATTATCTGAATATTTGGGTCACCAACCTTTCGAGTGATTTTCTTGGTTATGGACAATACCCAATAACAGATCTGCCGGGCTCCCTGCCTCCCTTCGACCGGGAGACCGATGGGGTCGTCATTGATTACCAGGTATTCGGATCCATCGATAAAGGCGCTTTCCCAAATATCCGGCCGAATTATGACCGGGGCAGGACTACCACCCATGAAGTCGGACATTTCCTGGGCTTGAGGCATATCTGGGGGGATTCGGATCAGTGTGGAGTTACAGATTATTGCGATGACACACCCGATCAGGAAACCAGTTATAGCTCATGTACCAATATTCTGGGATTTTCCTGCGGAAGCGAGGATATGTATCAGAACTATATGGACTATACATATGATGCCTGTATGAATATATTTACTGCTGATCAGATGGAAAGAATTCGCATTGTACTTGAGAACAGTCCAAGAAGGGCCAGTTTGTTGACCTCCTCCGGATTGGTCCCACCGGATACAGTGAGTAATATTCTTATTGTACGGGAGATTTTAAATCCGACCAATATTTCCTGCGAATCGGTTTTTAATCCTGAAATAAGTCTTCAGAATATCGGGAATAATCCCATTTCCAGCTTTGAGGTGGAACTTACACTCGACGAGGTCAATTATCCGGCAGAAAGGTTTGATATTGGAATACAAACCGGGGGAACGCTTGAATTGAGTTTGGCCAATATGGTTGGTGCAGTTGAATTGACGAAAGGGCAGCATAAGATGGATGTCCTGGTTAAAAATGTAAATGAAGTGGATACTATTAATTATCCGCGGAAATACCTGTCGAAATATTTTGTTAGCAGCGACCGTGAAGAATTCGTTCCGTTCAGGGAAACCTTCAATGATATGGATATTCAGTCCTCTTTATGGACGGTGTTTAATCCGGATAATAATATTACCTGGAAGATTGGATCAGTACCAGTCAACAAGAAGAATAATCAGGCCGCCTCTATTAAAATGTATGATTATAATATACCGGGACAGGAAGATTGGTTAATTTCTCCGGTCCTTGATTTTTCCCAGGCGCCGGATGCCAATTTTACATTTGATTATTCCTATGCGCGGTATGACACGATCCGTCAGGATTTGCTTGAGATCCTGGTTTCGGTTGATTGTGGTGAAACTTTTCCATTTACAGTATATGCTGCCAGCAGTGATCAATTAGCGGTCAGGGATTATATGAATTCCTGGACCCCGCTGGTAAGTGCGGATTGGAAACATGAGTATGTGGATCTTTCTGATTTTGCGGGAATGGAAGAAGTGAGAATTGCATTCAGGACCACCAATGGTTTCGGTAACAATCTGTATCTCGACAATATTGAATTTCATGTAACCGGATTCAGTGATACGATCGTACTGGATGAAAACTCCATGCTGATCCATCCCAATCCATCCCTGGATGGGACTTTTTATGTAACCATTAATACAAAGGAACGTCAACCAGTGGATATCAGGGTGATCAACGTACTGGGCAAACAAATATTAGAAAAACGGATCGAACTGGCACTGAACCAGACGACCCTATTCGACCTGATCGGATTTCAAAATGGAATCTATTTAATTCAAGCGGAGGGTCGTTCTTTCAGGAAATCTGCCCGAGTGATCGTTGATAAATAATCCTGTACAGCTACCGGGGAAATTTAATTTGATCAGGTCATCTTAAATATAAATGGGATAACCAACCGGAAAGGAATTGAAGGAGTCAGATCAAGACTTTAGGCTGTTGTATCAGGATCTCCGAACAGTAAAAAGGTAATTATAGTGTCCGGCAGGAAAATTTTTGAATTTTACAGGTTTAATTAATCAGACTTTTCCATTAATTTGCCTGCAAAAAGATTATTGTAAAGGAAATGAAGATTCATGGATATGTCGAATAAGATCAGGATTGCCATATTGTTTGGTGGAAAATCAGTTGAGCACAAAATCTCTTTGAAATCGGCCAAGAACATCATTGACCACATCGATCGTGAAAAATTTGACCTTGTTTTAATGGGGATCGATCCGCAGGGCTCATGGTATTATTTAAAGGAATATACGCCGGATGTCACCCAGGGAGAACCCCTGGGCCTGAAACTGACGCAAAAAGAGAATCCCTTTTATTTACTTTCCAATCAGCAATCCATTGGTAAAATAGAGGTTGTATTTCCGATTTTGCATGGGACTGACGGAGAAGATGGAAGCATCCAGGGACTTTTAAGATCGCTCAATATCCCTTGTGTAGGTTCAGGAGTATTGGGATCCTCCATTGCCTTCGATAAATTGATTTCCAAAAAACTGTTACTGCAGGCCAATATCCCTTCCGCCCGGTATATGGCTATTTCAATTTCTGAAAAGGATCAGGTCAGATTTGAAGACATACGATCAGAGTTGGGCCTGCCTTTTTTCATCAAGCCTGTCGCCTCAGGATCTTCGGTGGGTGTATACAAGATCAAGGGGAAAGACAGCTTTGATCTCGCATTGGCGGACGCATTTCAATATGATAATACACTGCTGGTTGAAGAATTTGTTGAAGGTCGTGAGATCGAATGTGCTGTCATGGGTAACAATCCCGTGGAGGCTTCGTTGCCGGGAGAGATCAGGATTGTGGGGAATCATGATTTTTATTCATTTGATGCCAAATATGTGGATGATACCGGAGCCCAATTGGATATGCCTGCCAAACTTCCGGAGGAGACCATCAAAAAGGTACAGGAATTGGCAAAAAAGGCATTTAAAGCTTTGTCCTGTGAGGATTATTCCCGGGTGGATATGTTTCTTAAAAAGAACGGGGATATTCTCATTAATGAGATCAATACGATCCCGGGCTTTACACATATCAGCATGTTCCCGCAATTATGGACCCTGACAGGAATGACCTACACCCAGCTGATCACAAAACTCATTTCCTTTGCATTGGAGAAACATCAACAATTGATGCGCATCAAACGCGATTATGAATCGGTATTGTAGGTGGCTTTAGGTAAATATTTCAATATTGTCATAATTAAAAAGACTTCCGGATCGTTTAGTTTTAGTACTTTTACATGATTGGCCCGGGTAAAATATGAATAAGTTTTTCAGATTTATTGTAAGAACTGATGGCATCGGTCACATATTTAAACATCTTGTATTTACAGGGCTGGTTGGCTTTTTGCTTGTTTTAGCTGTATTTTATTTCTATTTACCATGGATCTCCAATCATGGCGAATCCATTACGGTTCCAGATATTGTCGGCTTGGAATATGACGATCTGGAAGAATTTTTAACAGATCGGGATTTGAGATATGAGATCAATGCCGACTCTGGTTATTCCAGTGAATATCCACCACTTTCCGTATTAAAACAATATCCGGAATCGGGACAGAAGGTCAAGGAAAAGCGTAAAATATTCATCACCCTGAATGCTATCAATCCACCTGAAGTAAGAATGCCGAATCTGGTCGACGGGAGTTTAAAGAATGCCGAAATGGTCCTTGAAAGTTATGGATTAATGCGAGGAGAAATCATATACGAACCGGATCCGGCAAGAAATGCTGTTCTTGAGCAACTATTTGAAGGAGAACCAATCCTTGAGGCTACGCCGATCCCCAAAGGTTCTCAGATTGACCTGGTGGTGGGGGATGGGATTGGCCGGCAGATTTTTGAAATGCCGGAGGCGGTTGGGCTTGAAATTGAAGAAGCCAAAATTCTGATCCTTGGATCCAGTCTGAATCTGGGTGAAATTTATTATGTGGAATCAGAGCAAAGTACTCCCGGGACCGTGGTCAGTCAAAGTCCGGAAGCAAGGGTCATGGTTAAGATTGGCCAAAGTATCGACTTATGGGTAGCGCGACCCTCTCCCAATTAGATTCACAGATATCAAACATAAATTTTTCAGTAAACTTGAGAAAAAGTTTTATCGTATTCATATCCTCATTTATCCTGATCCTCAATGGGCATGCCCAGCTGAAAATGGCACCAGTCATTCACCCAGGACAAAAAATTGAAGATAGATTATCCCATGCCAGGATTACTGAAACAGATACACTAACCTTGCCTTTCTGGGATGACTTTTCGGGTAAATCGACGACACCTGATCCAGGTCTCTGGATGGAAGAAGGTAATGTTTACATCAACCAGACGCTTGCGATCAATCCTCCCACGCTGGGCGTGGCTACCCTGGATGGAGCCAGGAATAATGGAAGCATTTACGATCCAGATCCTCTTCTGGTGGGTATGGCGGATTCACTTGTATCCAAACCCATTAACCTGGGAACCCTCAGTGCTTCCGAGCTGAATACGGTGTTTCTCAGCTTCTTCTGGGAATATTTTGGGATCGCCGAAATTCCGGATGAGGAGGATTCTCTGCGCCTGCTATTCAAAAATCAACAAAATGAATGGGAGATCATGGATACCTTCACCAGGGACAGGGTGATCGCCACGGATACTTTTATGCAGGTAATCTATAAATTGGAACCCAGGTTTCTCCATGGAGCCTTTCAATTTAAATTTGAGGTTTTTGCCCGTCTATCAGGCCCCTTCGATACCTGGCATATTGATTATGTTTATCTGGATAAAAACCGCAGTCTGACTGATAAAAATTATTTTGATAGAGCCATTTCCACTCCACCGGATTATATTTTTAAAGAGTATTCCGCGATCCCGATCAATCAATTTTTTAAGGATCCCCAGAAATTTATACAATCCTCTTCCTTTGACATATATAACCTGGATAACCTGCTGCAGCCCATTGAATATACTGCTACGCTGGTCAACACCTTTGAGCCTTTACAAATTATCGAAGAATTAAATTTCAATACTGAAGTCAATCCGATTTTACAGGGAGAGGAAAGAAGAAAACTTATTACCAGTGTACCTGATATCAACAATTTTGATTCCGGGCTCGACTCCATCTATATGACCTTGAATGTATACATCAGTTCAGGTGACTCAGTATCGGATAATGGGATCAATTACCGCGTCAATGATACCACTTCAGCTTCCTATGTCCTTCATAATTATTATGCCCGGGATGATGGAACGGCCGAATTTGGTATCGGACTTGAACAGAAAGGAGGCAAGGTAGCCTGTATGTTTGTGGTGGAGGAACCAGATGTACTCAACCGGGTGGACATACATTTCCCAAACATTGGCCGGATTCAGGCCGGTTCAGGATTTAGTATTTTTGTATGGGACAAGTTATCAGATAATCCCTTTGATATCATTTATGAACGGGAAAACCTAGCCATCGAACCCATCAGTAATTTTAATCAGTTTCAGACCATTCGGCTTCCGGACATCAATGTGGTGGATACTTTTTATATCGGATGGGAACAGTATACGACCGAATTCATGACCGTTGGATTGGATAAACAACACGATACAGGGGATAAGATATTCTATAATGTGAATGGTGTGTGGACAAAGAATACTGAATTTTCCGGAAGTTTGATGCTTCGACCTTATTTTGGACAGGTTGGACCTCCCACCGCACTTGAAGAAGGTATAGGGTCATCTGCTTGGCTCAACATCTTCCCGAATCCTTCTACAGGATTCATCTGGATTGAGGAACCCTTTGAATCATTCAAGATCTTTGACCTGACGGGAATGATGTTTGGAGAAGGGCATAAAAAGAAGGTGGGAGCACTTTATGATCTATCTGCGCTTCCTGATGGGCTATACATTCTGAAATTGGAAAGTCCGGAGTGGACCAGGAGCTGCAAAATACTCATTCGACGCTGATGGGAGTGGGATCATTCCTTTAGCCGGTAAGACTGGAGATATTTCGTAAAACCATCCAAATATTGGTGGTTGTTTTCGATTCACCCTTCAGGTTTAAACAATAATCTGTTAAAAAGACTGGAATCAGCTTATGTTTTATTGCTGTTCAATCCAATTTATCCAGGTTCCGGGATATATTAACGTCCTTTTTCCAGGAATTCCGGTCAATAAATACGGATTTAATGTTAAAGAGATCTCCAATGGGGGAAATTTATGCTAATTTTTCGGGTTAATTCTTTATTTTTGTGCGAAATTTTTTTGACGCTATATTATAATAATTAATTTGATATTATGGGAAAAATAGGGGCAGCAATAACAGGTGTGTCGGGATATGTTCCGGATTATGTATTGACCAACCACGAATTGGAACAGTTGGTCGATACGAATGATGAATGGATCCGTACGCGAACAGGGATCAGTGAACGTCGGATTTTAAAGGGAGAGGGTCTGGGAAGTGCTTATCTGGGAACCCAGGCGGTAAAGGAATTACTTAAAAAAACCGGTACCAAACCGGAAGAGGTGGATGGTTTGATCTGTGCAACCATCACCCCTGAGATGTTTTTCCCTTCCACCGCAAATTTAATCTGCGATAATCTGGGCATAAAGGGAGCGTTCAGTTTTGATCTTGCTGCTGCCTGTTCAGGCTTTATATATGCCCTTGAAACGGGATCAAATTTCATCCGATCTGGAAATCAGAAGAAAGTAATCGTCGTGGGCGCTGATAAAATGTCATCCATTGTCAATTATAAGGATCGGAATACCTGCATATTGTTCGGCGATGGTGCCGGGGCTGTCCTGCTGGAGCCTTCCGAGGGTGAAAACGTCATCAAGGATGCCATTATCAGGAGTGATGGCGTGGGGAAAGAACTTATTTTCATCAAAGGAGGGGGATCAGCTTATCCGCCCACCTATGAAACCATCGATCTTGGTTATCACCATTTCTTCCAGGATGGGAGATCGGTATTTAAATATGCAGTGACCAGCATGGCTGACGTCGCGGTGGAAATCATGAATAGAAATAACCTGACTGGAGATGATGTGGCTTACCTGGTTCCGCACCAGGCCAATATGCGTATCATAGAGGCAACAGCGAACCGGATGGATGTCGGTATGGATAAAGTGACCGTCAATATTCAGAAATACGGAAATACGACGGCAGCAACTATACCTCTCTGCCTATGGGAATGGGAAGATAAATTCAAAAAAGGAGACAATATCATTCTTGCTGCATTCGGAGGTGGGTTTACCTGGGGCTCCATTTATTTAAAATGGTCATATTAGCGCAATAATATTTAGAAAAAATACATTTTTATTGCTGTTATTTATAAAATGGATGAGGATAATTTAATTTTTTGTCTTGTTTTATCTTGATATAAAGTAGTATATTCACTTTGGATTTTTCATTAATTTGATATGGACGTAGCAGGAATCATCGAGAAAAGTACAGAACATTACCCAGGGGTTGTATCATTTGTGATTTTTACGCAGGGATGTAACTTCCGTTGTCCGTATTGCTTCAATCCGGAAATGGCACGCTTTTATGATGAAAATGAAAATCATAATAAAAGGATTGACGAAGTCCTGACCAAACTTGAAAAGAACCTGGACCAGTATGATGCTGTCGTGATCTCGGGAGGGGAGCCCACCATACACAAAGGATTGCCGGAATTTCTGACAAAAATCAAAAAGCTCGGATTGGCCGTCAAACTTGAGACCAATGGTACAAATCCACGCATGATATCCCGGCTGATCACACTCGGACTGGTCGACTATGTTGCGCTGGATGTAAAAGCGCCCCTGGAAGAAAATAAATATAAGGAAATCACCGGGGTATCCATCAAAACCTCAACCCTGGGTAAGATCAACCAATCCATCCGGATCCTGTCAAGATCGGGGATTGATTATGAGATCCGAACTACCCTGATCAAAGAAAAACATTCATTTCATGATATCCTGGATATCTGTGAAACCATTGTCGGATGCAAACGATATTGCATTCAGGAATTTAAATCCGATATCGTATTTGATGAGACCTATAATAAATATTCCAGCTATCCGGTGGATAAACTGGAGCGTATGATCAAGGCCATCAATCCTGAAATCAAGGAAGTGTTTTTCAAATAATAAATTCAATCCATCAACTCCCTGTTGATCAAAAAAATTAATTCCTCGATCTTATCAGCATTGAATTCTTTATTAAGTATTTTTTTATGATAGGAAGTTACATCGTCAGGGTCAGCCAGGTAAAGTTTTGCGAAGGCAATGGTCAATGCGATCTTTTCTCCCGGAATGGAATTTCCATTCTTCCACGATTTCTGGAAATAATAGAGAAAATCCGAAATAAATCCCGGAGACAGCTTGTGATATTTGATCTCTGATAAACCCTTTTCCATCTGAATTTTTCAAAAAAATGGAATTGCAGGATAAACTTTTTTTTAAAAATATTATCTAAAAAATGATCCGGAAATGACCGGATTGCAAAACCTGAAATAAATTTTGAAAAGGGGATCAGTTCTTCAATTTATCTCTTAAATCATCATTTGATTTTTGAAAGGTCTCAATAATTGGGATGGAGCCTGGATCATTGGCAATGTTCTTTGTTTCCGGATAGTCGTTAACATGGTCATACAACATTTCAGCATATCGGTCCTGTTTTTCATTCAGCCATTCGGTATATCGGTAATTTGCATTTTTTACCGATTCCCCTTCGTGAAAACGGCTGAAAACGAAATCCTTACCCGGATCCTCCGGATGATCAAAGTAACCCATGAGACTTTCGCCCATCGCATGTGGCGGGATAGGCATATGGGCCAGTTGGCAAAGGGTAGGATAAATATCGATGAATTCAACCAGCGCCTTTGACTTTTTCCCTCCTTCCTTCCAGGGAACCTTCAGGATCAGCGGTGCTCGGAGTGCTGTCTCATAATTACAGTGTTTGCACCAGAGTCCATGATCCCCGAGGTTCCATCCATGATCTCCCCAGAGGATGACTACCGTGTTCTCATCCAATCCAAGTTCTTCTAAGTGAGCAAGCAATTTTCCGATCTGGGCATCGGTATAGCTTACACAGGCATAATATCCATGAATGAGTTTTTGTGCCAGTGTATCTGGCAATGGCCCGTCCTGTGGAATGCCCGCATACTGCCTGAGTTCTCCCCAGTTATGCAGTGAAGCGGCGGGTGCATTTTCAGGAGGGAAAGGATTGGGAGGCATCTGAATTTCATCTGGACCATACATTTCCCAATATTTCACGGGGACATTAAAAGGCAGATGGGGTTTCAAAAAACCCACAGCCAGGAAGAAAGGTTGTCCCATCGCTTTCAATCTTTCCAGGTCCTTTAAGGATTTCTGCGTGGTTTTTCCATCAAAATAAACCGAGTCCTCCCCATCCAGCATTTCATAGGCCGGACCTGCACCATCATGGGCATTGGCAATATCGATGCTTTCAATGCTTCGGTAATTTCTCCAGTTGGACTGTCCCGGGGAATCCTGGTTGGGATGCCAGGGATCTTCTGACCAGCTGTCCTTCATATCATTCAGATGATGAAATACCTTACCATTCGAAATGGTTGTATATCCCTGTTCTTTCAGCAGTTTTGGGAGGGATTTTATTCCGGGGGCATCTTTTTCAGCCCAGGTATCATAGGTGAGGAATCGTGTACGGGAAGGTCTCAGCCCGGTAAGGAGACTGGCACGTGAAGCCCCGCATACCGGTACCTGGCAATAGGCATACTCAAAACGGATCCCGGCCAAGGCAAGCTGGTCAATATGCGGAGATTTGATCCAGCTCGCTCCGTAACAATTCAATTCCGGACGGAGATCATCCACGGCGATGAACAAAAAATTAGGTTTATCGGGGATCTCCCTCGTTTCAGAAGTCTGACAACTCAAGAAACCGAATCCGAGGATACTTAGGATAAAAAATGTTTTTATGCGCATAATTCTCTAAAAATAGACTTATTTTCCCATGCAAGATAGGCATAAAATAAAAATAAAGAATTCAATAAGAAAACCACAAAATATTGGTTTCGTATTTTTTTTACTATATTCCCACGATTTTTTCATACTAATCAAAAATTCATATGGAACTGAATACACTCGACTGGTCAATTGTTGGATTATTTTTTGTCATCGTGCTTTCTATCGGATGGTTTGCCTCCAGAACTGCGGGAAAGGATACTTCTGAATTTTTCCTGGGAGGTCGTGGAATGCCCTGGTGGCTACTGGGAATATCCATGGTCGCCTGTACTTTTTCGGCCGACACACCCAACCTGGTGACAGGAATGGTTCGTGAAAACGGAGTGGCTAAAAACTGGGCATGGTGGGCATTTCTGATCACCGGGATGGTCACGGTTTTCATCTATGCCAAACTCTGGCGGCGATCCAATGTAATGACGGATCTTGAATTCTATGAAAAACGATATGGCGGTAAACCGGCAGCTTTCCTGCGCGGTTTCCGGGCAGTTTACCTGGGACTTTTCTTTAACGTTCTAATCATGGGGACTGTTACCCTGGCCGCCATTAAAATTGGCGCGGTCATGCTGGATCTGAAGCCCTGGCAGACCGTGATCGGAGCCTCCCTGGTTGTGGTCATTTATGCCTCGCTTGGTGGATTGAAAGGGGTTATCTGGGCGGATTTCTTCCAGTACGGCATCGCCATGTTCGGAGCGGTGTTGGCGGCAGTTGTGGCTGTACGGCAGCCCGAAGTGGGTGGTCTGAAAAATCTGCTGTCACACCCGGAAATTCGGGATAAATTATCATTTATTCCTGAGTTTACGGACCCATCGGTTTATATTCCGCTTCTCATTATCCCTATTGCTGTGCAGTGGTGGGCCGTTTGGTATCCTGGGGCAGAACCGGGTGGAGGGGGATATATTGCCCAACGCATGCTGGCCGCCAAGAATGAAAAGAATGCGATCGGGGCCACCCTGCTGTTTAATTTTGCTCATTATGCCCTGAGACCCTGGCCATGGATCATTGTCGCCCTGGCTTCCATGGTGATTTATCCGGATCTACAATCCATAAAAGCCGATTTTCCTGCGATCACTTCGGAATATTTAAGAGACGATGTGGCTTATCCCGTGATGCTTTCCAAACTTGAACCAGGCTGGCTGGGACTGGTCGTAGCCTCGATCATCGCTGCCTATATGTCTACCATTGGGACCCATTTAAACTGGGGATCCTCATACCTCGTAAACGATTTTTATAAAAGATTTGTAAATCCCAAGGCCACTGAAAAGAGTTTCGTTGCCGTAGGAAGGATTTCAACCGTCGTGTTGATGATCTTTGCTGGATTGCTGTCCCTGTTCTTCCTGGAAGATGCAACGCAGGCTTTTAATATTCTGTTGTTATCGGGAGCCGGATCGGGATTGATCTATCTGATTCGCTGGTTCTGGTGGAGGATCAACGCCTGGACCGAAGTTGTTGCCATGATCGTAGCAACGGTATCCGCCATCATCCTTGTATTTTTTGTAAGTGATATGTGGCTGGCGGACACCTTCGGGTCCATATATCCCTTACCTCCTGATTATAAGGCTTTTGGGGTGAAAGCGCTTTCCGGGACTGTTTTCCCAATCAAACTGTTAATATCGATCCTTGCTACCACCATTGCCTGGATCGTTGCGACATTTCTCACCAGGCCTGAGGATAAAGAGACCCTTGAAGATTTTTATCAGTTGACTCATCCGGGAGGTCCTGGCTGGAAGAAGGTGGTTAATAATGCCCTCGAGGAAGGACGTTTGATCAATGAAGATTACAGGGATAAAAACTGGGAAATGCCAATCCAGATCCTGATGGTCTTCATTGGTTGTATCATCATTTATTCGAGTCTGTTTGCCATCGGGAACCTGTTATATGGGAATCCGCTTATCGCAACAGTTCTGTTTGTCGTTGCAGGAGGAGGGACATTTTTCCTGTTTAAATCCTTCAGTAAATTACGGGCTAACTGACAATACGTCTTAGAAATATTAAATATTTTATTTAAAATTTCATATTTATAAACGAGATTCCTATTTTCGTAGTCTGTAAAATTAAAAATTACAATTATGGATTTGAGTCTGGTTATTATGGCGGCGGGTATCGGAAGTCGGTATGGTGGTGTGAAACAGCTGGATGGGATCGGGCCCAACGGGGAGACCATCATGGATTATTCCATCCACGATGCCATACAAAACGGATATACCCGGGTGGTTTTTATTATCCGGAAAGATCTCAAGGAAGCATTTGATCATCATTATCAGCGCCGTTTTAGAGGTCAGATTGAAATTGAGTATGTATTTCAGGATGAATTCAGAAAATACGAAGACAAGTATACGATCAATCGATCAAAGCCCTGGGGTACGGCCCACGCCCTGTTATCCGTATTTCAGAAAGTACAGACCTCATTTTCCATCCTGAATGCAGATGATTTTTATGGAGCTGAGGCATTCCACGGGATGGCCGATGCCCTCAGATCCAATGAAGATCCTTATAACTTGTTTCTGCTGGGCTATAAATTGATCAATACACTGTCGGATCATGGAACCGTATCAAGGGGATTATGTACAACCGATACGGATGATTTTCTGGTCGGCATAAAAGAGCTGACCAAAATTGGGAAGCGTGATGGGGAAATATTTTTTGAAGAGGACGGAGCTTTCAAGCTCCTGCAGCCCGATGATCATGTATCGATGAATTTCTGGGGCTTTTCCCCCTGGATATTTGAAGAACTGGACCAGGAGTTTGAACGTTTTATTGAAAAAAACCATGACAATCCCAAGGCTGAATTCTATATTCCTTCTTTTGTTGATAAATTGATCAAAGAAGGGAAAGCCCGTGTAAAAGTACTGCCTACCAATGAAACATGGTTGGGGGTGACCTACAAGGAAGATAAACCCATTGTGACCCAGGGGATCCGTGAATTCATCAGGAAGGGTCTGTATCCCGAAAAACTTGGCTAAATAAGACCTTTGTTGTATATTGTGGGATTGCAATCCGTGGATAGCACCACTTTTTATGGGGATAAATCGTCAATTAAAGCTTAAAATATATTCTTTCCTAATTGGTGCCCTGGTCATTTTTCAATCCATTTTTATGCTCCAGCGATGTGGACAGGAGGCTTCGGAAGAAAGAAGTCCGGTGCGAGAAAAAGAATATCCCAAAGTAGCGGAAGGATTACCGGACCAGGTGTATGCTGGTACCGCTTCCTGTATTGAATGTCATGAAAGAGAATTCAGGGAATGGTTGGGATCGGATCATGATGAGGCCATGATGGTGGCATCAGATACTACGGTCAAGGGCGATTTTAATGAGGCAACTTTCATTAATCAGGGAGTCGCTACCCGGTTTTTTAAAAAAGACGGGAAATTTATGGTAAATACGGAAGGTCCGGAGGGTAAAAATGAGGATTTTGAAATCATTTATACCTTTGGTACTGAGCCGCTTCAACAATATATTGTTGCTTTTCCCCATGGCCGTTATCAATGCCTCCGGATAGCCTGGGACACTGAAAAGAAAAAATGGTTTGATCTGTACCCGGATATGAAACTGGCGTTGCAGGAATGGCTTCATTGGACGAATGGGAGTATGACCTGGAATACGACCTGTGCGGATTGTCATTCCACCAACCTGCATAAGAATTATTTTAACGAGGCGGATTCGTTTCATACGACCTATACCATCATCGACGTGAGTTGTGAGGCATGTCATGGGCCCTCTAAAGACCACATTGATTATGTGAAATCAAACGATTTTGATTCGACCAGCGTATACGATGGTTCTAAGCACCTGGATATGATCATGATGAGTTCTGCCCAACAACAGGTAGATGATTGTGCCAGATGTCATTCAAGACGTGTGCAGTTTACCAAGGCATATAACCATGAAGGGGTATTCAGGGACCATTATGCTCCTGAAATACTCAGGGATCATGTATATTTTCCGGATGGGCAGATTCTTGATGAGGATTATGTCTACACTTCTTTTGTTCAGAGTAAAATGTATGATAAACAGGTCAGATGTACCAACTGTCATAATCCCCATACGACCAAATTAAAATATGAAGGCAATCAATTATGTCTGCAATGTCATGAGCCCCAGAAATATGATGTATTCGAACATCATTTTCACCAAGATACGGAAGGGGGTCAGAATTGCATCAGCTGTCATATGGATGGAAGGTACTACATGGTGAATGATTACCGGCGGGATCACAGCTTCAGGGTTCCGCGACCCGATTTAACCTTGAAATATGATGTACCGAATGCATGTAACAGTTGTCATACTAATCAGAATGCCCGGTGGGCTTCGGAATGGATCATAAAATGGTATGGACTGGAAAGGAAAAAGAATTATGCGGATGTATTATGCCTGGGGAGTACCCGGAGTGTAGCGGCTGTTCAGGTACTTGACACACTGATCCTGAGCAAGACCCAACCAGCCATCGCCCGGGCTACGGCAGTCTGGTACCTTGGTTTCATTGACGATGATCAATCCAACATGGCCATTATCCGCTCCCTTGGGGATGAGGACCCAACGGTTAGGTATACCGCAATTGAAGCCATGCAATCGTTTCCGGCCGATATGCGCTACCAGTACGTGGCTCCGTTGTTAAGGGATTCCATCCGGTCAGTTCGTGTGATGGCATTGGATGCACTTACTGACATCCCGCTATCCAGTTTAAGTGACGATCTGAGACAATTGTACATGGAAGTATTGCCGGAATACAAATCCATGTTGGAGATGAGGGCTGATTTTCCCGGTGGACAATTACAGAGGGCTCGTTATCTTGAGCGGCAGGGCAGGGAGGAGGAAGCCGAAAAGGCTTTATGGAAAGCCATCACATTTGATTCATTATTCAATGCGGCCCGGGTAAATCTTGCCCATCTCTACCATAATAAAGGCAACACACAAAAAGCGATCGATCTTTTTAAACTGGTAACTACCATTGAACCTGATTATGGACCTGGTTATTATTCTCTTGGCTTATTGTATGCGGAGAATGATCAAATGGCGGAAGCCATTCATTATCTTCAAAAGGCCATAGATGTTGAACCCGGCAATCCCCGGTTGTACTATAACCTTGCGCTGGCTTATCAGAAACAGGAGCGCATTCGGGAAGCTGAAAAAACCTTTATTCAGGGGTTAGAGATCGATCCGGTAAATGGAGAACTGTTGTATGCTCTCACCATTCTATATCTTCAACAGGAGCAATACGAACTCGGCTCCAGGTATCTCGAAAGGCTGAAAAAGATCTATCCGGATGAAGCAAGGATCCGCGAACTTGATAGGATCATTCAACAGGGGAAACAGGAAAATTGATTGTTTCTTTCATCCTTCAATTCGGAATATTTCTTTCCTCCAACCTTTAAAATATCTATATTGAACCTTTAATTTTGACTTACAAATTTTTTCTATGCGTTATCTTTTAATTCTTATCAGCGTTATTTTATTATCTCCCGGTCTGTTGCAGGCACAGTACCAGCAGAAATCAGGAATCAACCTGGGAAATATCCATTCCGATGGTTATGTGGACATGGTGAAGGGAGCTTTGCCTTTTGATAAAGGTTCTACGGATTCACCATTGTCAGGGGCCGAACTGGATACAGATGGATGGCCGCTCAGAGATTTCCGATTATTATTGATGGATAACCGACCCGTAGCTGAATGGGCAGATGCGATCGATGATCCGGAGGAATACCGGGTTGATTTCAGTGGGACCTACCGGGGATCATTTAAAGGTGAGGCTGAGATATTCAATATTGGTGGACCCTGGAGCCTTGAAAACCAGGTTTATGATGCACCCAGTAATACCACTACGTTTGATCTCGTGATTGGTGCCCCTGGGGATAACCACGGACTCGTAATCATGAACTTTGTCAATACAAAAAAAACAGCAGCAAGTGAGATGAATACAGGAATCTCTGATCTGAGAATCATTCGCTCCGGATATGAAGGCCGGGAAGATCAACATTTTGCCGATCATCTGATCGATCTCCTGCTTGACATGAATTTTGCTGCCATCAGGAGTCAGAATTTTACAGGGACCACCAGTTGGGATATCCAGTATCCTGAGGAATATCATTGGGATCAGCGAAAGCTGCCCGGGGACCCAATCCAGTCACAACCATTTATGGGTAAAAGGGAAAGAGCAGCCTGGGAACATTTTCTTGACCTGTGCAATGCAGCCAATGCGGATATCTGGATCAATGTGCCCATCTCGGCTTCTGATGATTATGTGACCAGCCTGGCCCAGTTGCTGGCTACCCGTCTTGATGAATCCTTGAATATTTATGTGGAGAATGACAATGAGATCTGGAATTCAGCACCCGCCTTCTTTGGAACGTACCAATACAATCTGGCGGAAGCCAATGACCTGGGGATAACCGAACAGGAAAATATAGCGAGACGGGCTGTTGAACTTGCCAGTTTATTTGCCGGCGTATTTGGCCAGAATGAGATCAATAACCGGGTCCGGGTGGTACTGGCGAGTCATGCTCCCATGGTGAAATGGTGGGTTACTCCCATGCTGAATTATATAAATATCACTTTCGGACCACCTAAAAATTACATTTATGCCATCTCTAGGCAGACGTATTTCAGTGCCGAAAATGCAGATAATACCTCCATGAAATTATCCGTTGACGAGTTGATCAATGACTGTTATGAGAACATTGAAGGACAGACCGTAACAGATGTAGTCAATGAATCGAGCCGGGAAGACTGGATCAGGGTGGCCTCGGAATGGGAGCTTCCGGGTGGAGCCAATTCTTATGAAGGAGGTCCCCATACACCGGCCGGAGGCTCATTGCATAATTTGGACAACCAGATCAAAATGCATCGAAGCCAGCGAATGATCCGGTTATTACGGTATAATATTGTAAATAGCTGGTTTGATCTGGGGGGTGAGTTGGCCATGTATTTCACCTTATATAGCAGTTACAGCCGTTACGGATGCTGGGGTCTGACTGATGATCTCCATCATCCTGACAGGAATTACAAAATGGAAGCCATGCGTAACCTTGAGACTGTTACTTCACTCAGGGATGAATGGAATGAGGAGGAAGAGATCATCCTTTATCCCAATCCAGGAAACGATCAGATCAAAATTAAATCCCAGCAGTATCAAAATTTCAGGGTGGAAATTCTTGACCTGCAAGGAAGAAGATTGTACCGGGATGATCATTATGTTTCGGATTCACTGATCCCGGTAAATTATTGTAAAAATGGCATTTATCTGGTGAAGATCACATCCAGTCAGGGGGTGGTAACTAAAAAGATCCGGATTGAGTAATGGATGCAGGAAAAGATTTTTCACCTATCGATGGTTATAAAATGTTGATATTCAGTAGATGAGAAAATTTTTACATGTGTTGTATCAGCCATATAAATGGTTATTTTTTGCCCCTTTTTTTATTGTGAACAGTGTGGTCTTTGGAACGCTTGCAGTGCTGGTTTCTTCATTCAGCCAGCGTCTGGCAAGTTTGCTTGCAGGGGTTGTATGGGCCAGGCTGAATAGTTTTCTCACACCTATATTTGTCCGTGTAAAAGGGCGTGAAAATATCCGCAAAGGACAGAGCTATATGATCATTGCCAATCACCAGAGTTTTTATGACATCTTCGTATTATATGGCTGGTTGGGTATCGACTTTAAATGGGTGATGAAAAAGGAAGTACGTAAAATGCCGGGCGTTGGATTTGGAAGTGAAGCGCTCGGACATATTTTCATCGATCGCTCGAGTACCAAAGCGGCATTGGAGACGATTGATAAAGCAAAAGACAAAATCAAGGGTGGGACATCGATGGTTTTTTTCCCGGAAGGCACCCGGAGCAGGACTGGCGAATTGTTACCTTTTAAAAAAGGGGCCTATCGTTTTGCCTTTGATCTGGATCTGCCCATCTTGCCGGTTACCATCAGTGGGACGAGGAAAATCATGCCACCAGGCACACTCGATGTCCGGCCCGGAAGAGCGGAAATCTACATACATCCACCGGTGGACATCAATCAATACAGCCTTGAGAATATCAATGACCTGATGACTTATACAAGAAACATCATTCAATCTCCCTTACAAAAAAAATAGCAGGGGGATAAACTGGACTTGTAAATACCCCCGGTTTTCCCCGAGGATTGCCCTTGGTTTGGTTGTCTGAATTTCATAACCCTTAAATTATTATGGATGGCCAGCCACTTTTTTAGATTTGAAGGAAGGGAGGTTTACCTATACCTTCCCAGGTTCCATCGATTTTATTTTCGCAATGTAGTACCTCTTTAATCTATTGATAAAAGCTAAAACCCGGAGTGTGGCTTGGATATTACTTCATGAAATATCATGAGGTTCTGGTGACTGATCACATTATAATATATTACTTCAGCTGTATGAAGAAAAATCAATAGGTATAACTGACAAAGGCTACTTTTTTACTGTCAGGTGACCAGCTTGGGACATTGATCGTGCCCTGTCCGCCATATAAATGTGCAATGACCTGAATGTTCCCACCATCAGCCGGCATCATTCGTAACATGACGTTCTTATTGGGCGGATGATTTCCAGGCGCTACTTCATCGGAATAGGAAATAAAAAGGATCCATTTTCCGTCCGGGGATGGATGGGGAAACCAGTCCTGGTAATCGTCAAAGGTGACCTGTTCCTGATCTGAACCATCCGCATTCATACGCCATATCTGCATGGTGCCATTCCGGCAGGAATTGAAATAGATCTTTTTGCCGGAAGGGGAATAATCCGGTCCGTCATCCAGACAATTGGTATCTGTCAGAATTTTTTCCTTGCCCCCGGTTCGTTTTGAGGTATAAATATTATAACTGCTTCCTCCCCGACCCGCAACATAGGCTACGGTTTTACTGTCTTTCGACCATCCATGCCAGTAAGAAGGAGCGTCTTCGGTAACCAATTGGGGCGCTCCTCCTTCATAAGGAAGAATATAGACCCGGCTGCCCACATTGTCATCACTGTTGCTGACCGCGATCCATTTCTGGTCAGGAGATATGCCATGATCATTGTTCAAACGGATTAGACTGCCTGTATTTATCTGGACAGGTTCACCACCCATCAGGTCGATCTTATACAGATTCCCTTGTGAATTATAGATCAGAGCTGGTTCTTTTCCTGACCAGTTAGGGGCTTCGATGAGCTCATCGAATTTTTTAATCACATTCCTGTTCATTGTCTGAATATCAATGGCTTCCAATAAACTTGTTACCCCTTCCCTGGAATTTTCATTGGCTTCTTCGGCACGGATAAAAATCCGCACATTATTAAATTTAGCCTGTTGGAAAGTATATTCATTATGTGCACAAACCATCAGTCCAATATAGACACTGTTACCCATTTTGAGTTCATAGCGGGCAAATTCTTTTAACGGATCACCTTCCCTTGCACCACTCATGATGAATTGATTGCCTTTTCTTTCCAGCTGCATTACATCCACAGAATCTATATTAGCCTGGATCTCAGCTGTTTCACCATTGATCTTTTCCCGATATTGTAAAGAAGTGAGTCCATCTCCATGTACCACGGCATCTACATAGGGTGCATTTGTTTCCAGGCTCTGCCGGATCATGATACCTGCTTTACGATGGGGTTCCGCATTTTCACTAATCAGGGCCACCTTTGCATAGATCACAAAATCTCCTTCCATCGTCTTCCATAAGAAATGGAATTCATCATTATTAAACCACAGATTTTCCCCGGATCCTCCCAAAATATATTCGTCCGATTGAGGGACATAGGAGATCGTTCCATCGATCTTTACATCCCCTATGTCAGAATGGTTGTTAAATATCCCGAAAATGGATTCCTGTTGAGCCATTAACTGATGAAAATGCAGGATAAGAAATACCGTGATAATTGATTTAATGGTTTTCATGATATGTTTAAATAGGTTGTATATTAATGTCCAGATCCTTTTAACCTGGTATGAAATCGATGCATCGATGGCTGTTTCCGGTTTCGGCTGCATTCCGGAGCTTATTGGAATGGTCGGATGCAGGGAAATAGATTTTCAGGCTACTTGCCATACATAGTGTCGATTACGCCGCGCACATACCCAATGGACTCTGAAATTCCAGGTAATACATCATCAGCGTCTTTTTCATATTCAAAGCTTATAATGCCCTCATATTTACGGTCTTTAAGAACCTTTAGAAATCCGGGAATGTCAATTACTCCCCGGCCAATCTCGACTGTATCTCCATCAGCATTTGATTGATCGACATCTTTAATGTGGACATCCAGGAGGCGGGAAAAGTATTTTTTGGCTTCAGTGGCCGGATTCAGCCCTATCCGTTGCGTATGTCCCACATCCATACAGAGGCCCAGCCTGGGATCCCTGTCTTTTACTTTCTCATAAACACTTTCCGGACTGGGATATACTTCATCGCCCGGTCCATGGTTATGGATGGCAACCTGGATGTCATTCGTTTTGATCAGTTCTTCCACCAGGTCCAGCAGTTCATATTTTGGTACCCCTATGATCACTTTCAGCTGAGCGGCTTTCGCATAACGGAAGGCATTGCGTACCTCCTCTTCCGTATTCATGTAAATGACTCCTGCTCCGTAGAGGTTAATTGCAGCATCATTAATTTTCTTCTTAATATTTTTAATTTCTGCATCACCCAATTCAAGCGGCATGTGCATACTTTTCAGGGCAAGATTCTGAATTCCCAGTCTTTGAGTCATCTGAAGAGTCTGGTCAAGGTCATAATTCCTGAATGAATAGGAAGCAATGCCGAGCCTCAGGTTATTTTCAGATTTTGAATAATAAGAATAGGATCGATGCCCGAACATAACTCCTGGCAGGGCAATCCCTGAAATCTTCAGAAAATTGCGGCGTGATTTATTTTCTTTCATTTTATATAAAAAAATAGTTTTGGGTCTTAAAATATATAAAAAAAAGCAGAAATTCTAATGGAGGAAAGATTCAATGGCATGAAATGATTTATATCAATCTGGAGTGGATCAGTCAATCCCGAAAGGTTAATAACTGGATGAAACGAAAAGCAAATTATTCGAGCAGGATACTTTCTCCTTCGGCCAAAGTATAAAAATTATCAACCTGGTATTTATTTTTCGCTATTATCAGATCATGAATGGGTTGATTCATGCCATCATCTCCAAGGGGAAAAGTCCCATAATGTATGGCCACACTTTTTTCAGCCTGTAGTTCCAGATGGATCTGGACAGCTTCTTCCGGTGAGATATGGATCGGGGACATAAACCACCTGGGTAAATAAGCCCCTATGGGAAGCATCGCCAATTTGACAGGGGCATATTTTTGAGAGATCTGTCTGAAAAAATCACCATATCCGGTATCTCCCGCAAAATAAATGTTCCCCTGGATGGATTTGATCACATACCCGCTCCATAAAGTTTTATCCCTGTCGAACATTCCCCTTCCGGAAAAATGCTGGGCAGGAACACAGGCAATGGTGATGTTTTCATGGACTGGAAATTCGTCCCACCAATCCAGCCCTTCGAGCCGGCCGATTCCCTGCTTTTTCAGGAAGACCGGGACGCCAAGTGGAGTGATCACAAGCGGATTAAAACGTTGATGTAATCTTTTCAGCGTCGAAAGGTCAAGATGATCGTAATGATTATGACTGATCAATATGAGATGGATCTCCGGCAGGTCTTCGAATTTGATCCCTGGTGGCCGTTTACGCTGCGGGCCTATCCATTGAAACGGGCTTACACGCTCACTCCAGACCGGATCGGTCAATATGTTGAAATTCCCGACCTGAATTAGAAAAGTACTATGATTGACAAAATATATTCGGGTTACTGAATCCGCATTTTGTTTTTCAAATGAATGATCCGGCGATGTTTCTATTTTTTCCCAGGATCCGGGTTCGCGGTTCATGGCCCATTTGATCAGATCCTTGAATCCTTTTTCTTGGACATTCCCTGGATTGACAAATTTTTCTCCATTAAAATGATCTGATCGATCACCCTCATAGGAAGGTGTTGACAGGATATAGCCCACCAGGATACCCGATATAAGAAATAACCCCAGTAATGTTAAAAAACCGATGACCATTATTTTGAATATTTTCATTTCAGATATCCACGAAATTACTATTTATCTTAACAAATGACATTGAATAAAGTTTGGGGAATTGAAATCTGAAATGCTTTAATAAGATTTCACGGGTTATATCCCGGGGCTGGCTCATCTTTCTGACCAGATAAGATCATTCATTGATGTGTATCTTCCGTTACCGGTTCTTCCAGGGTATGGTCCGTGTATTTTTCAACAATAATATCCGCAAATGTATTTATTGGGGAAAAGGTAAGTGACTGATGTTCCAGTTGATGGGAATTAATATATGGCAGATTTTTATGATCCACGGGACTGGAGATATGGATTTCTCTTAACGAGTCAGCACCTCCATTTTTGGTCTTATTCTCCAGATTTCTCCTTGAATAATCGGAATCTCCAAATTTCGGGTTAAAGAAACCTGTCTGTAAAAACAATATCCCTGCCGCCAGAAGGATCATGATGGTAGGATACCGGATGGCCGAAAGTCGGATTTTTTTATGAAAATAAAGGATGAGAAAAAAAGTTGAGAAAGAGAAACCTATGATGAAAATGGCAGGATTTGTTTCAGATATGAACGAAGAATCCTGGAATCCAATGAAGAAAATGATTGCATAGATCGAGAATATTTTGTAATGGGAAGGTAGCTTGATCTTTAGTTTCGGGTTTCTGTTCTTCCTGTTCGATTCATTGGTAAATACGGTCAGCAGCATCAAGGAGGTGACGATCATGATGGCCCATTGGAAGATATTCATACCCAGCAACCGGTCGAAAACCGGGTGGGAGACAGACGGATCGATGAGAAACTGATTGGTGAAACTGATCAAAAATATGCCGGAAAAAACCATCAGGAAGATATTCCTTGGATTTTTAAACTTATCCTTGAATTGATATAATGTCGCGATCGCGATAAATCCTGCAATTATTTTAAAAAGGATCGGGATACTGAATTGATCCGAAAGCAGGCCAGTTCCTAGAAACCGACCGATCTCGAATGATGCCATTATGGTTACGTAATCCTGAAAGTGGAATAATCCGGTATGCACCTCGCCACAATGGCCGCCCAGGCATCCCAGGTTCGAAATGCCATAGATGATCAGAATGGGGAATGAGAATTTATAAAGGATGGATAAGGGGATCCTCAGCAACATTCCGCAAAGGTACAATCCAAAGATTGCCCCTATGAGGCCAAATGATTTATCCACATGAGGGAATCCGGATTGAAGTATGGGGTACCAGCTTCCTGAGTGGAGCACAAAATAATTAAAGAAGAACAGATAGGATAAGGTACCTATGAGAAGCATTAAGGTGGTTACCGAGGGATGGACATTGTTTTTCCTCCCCACTATAATCGCACTGATCACTCCAGCGAAGTAGGAAATAATTAAAAATACTTCATGAAATATACTTGATATTTCAATCTCATTCATAGCGCTGGCATTCATGTTTATTTCTAGGACACTGGTTTTGCCCCAATGGTTTAAAGGGAGCTTTAAATAATTTTAAATACCTAAAAAATAAAGTACAAACATTTAACAATAAGATTAAATGTTCTTAGGCACTCCTTTTGATAAAATGAGTAACTTTACTGTAGAAGTTATAAAATGGTTAATTTAAAAAATCACAAAATTCCGGAGTTCATGGAATTAAATAATGCATTTGATGTAACTATCTTATAACTTCATGGCTGATCTTTTAAAAAATTCAAATCCTGGATGCAAAATCTTCAGGAATAGTCCCTCTAATCTAATTATTTATTAATTTAATAATTATGATGATTGTTTTTAATTTTCAAAAAATACTAATATAATTTTGTTTGAAACTTATCTTTAACCAAATATCAGAATAATATGCTAGAATTAAGCCCTTTCCCACATAGTAAAATTGGTTTAGAGACACTGGGTCTGTATAACCTTAAAAATGAATACTGGAATTTGCCAACTCCCGCACTTTATGAAGAAGCCCTGAAAAGGAATGAAGGAATCCTTGCACATCTCGGGCCATTGGTCGTAAGAACAGGTCAGTTTACTGGGAGATCTCCCAACGATAAGTTTGTGGTTGAAGAGCCATCAAGCAAGGATAAAATATGGTGGGGCAAAGTGAATCGTCCTTACGACAGTAATAAATTTGAAGAATTGGAAAGAAGAATGGCTTCCTATCTTCAGGGAAAGGATATATTTATTCAGGATTGTTATTGCGGGGCAGATCCGGATTACCGGATGCCTGTCAGGATCATTACCCAATATGCCTGGCACAGCCTTTTTATACGCAATATGTTCATTCGACCCAAGCCAGAAGAAATGGCAGATTTCAAGCCTGAATTTGTAGTAATTGACTGTCCGGGTTTTCATGCCAATGTTGAGGTTGATAAAACCAATTCGGATGTCTTCATCCTGGTGAATTTTGGAAAGAAGAAGGTATTGATAGGGGGGACAGAATATGCAGGGGAGATGAAAAAATCGGTATTCACTGCCATGAATTACTTTCTGCCCTTAAAGAACGTGATGCCGATGCATTGTTCCGCCAATATTGGGAAGGATGGGAAAACCGCCATATTTTTCGGATTGAGTGGGACGGGCAAAACCACCTTATCTGCCGATGCATCCAGGACCTTAATCGGTGATGACGAG
Source organism: uncultured Flavobacteriaceae bacterium (assembly GCA_963793325.1). Classification (GTDB taxonomy): domain Bacteria; phylum Bacteroidota; class Bacteroidia; order Flavobacteriales; family Flavobacteriaceae; genus Eudoraea. Next base: position 2,803,153 of record CAWBZU010000001.1, on the reverse strand, counting down.
CATGGATGGAGTGATAATGGCGTTTTTAACTTTGAAGGGGGATGTTATGCCAAGGTGATCCGATTATCGTCAGAGGCGGAGCCTGAGATATACGATACCACACGTCGATTTGGGACCATTCTTGAAAACGTAGGCATTCATTCTGATACACGCCGGGTAGATCTGGATGATGCCACCCTGACTGAAAATACACGGGCAGCGTACCCGATCGGACACATTCCCAACGCATCGAAAGACGGGAAAGGTGGACACCCAAAAAATATTATTTTCCTGACTGCCGATGCATTTGGTGTTTTACCTCCCATATCTAAATTGACACCTGAACAGGCCAAGTATCATTTTTTATCAGGATATACGGCCAAGGTAGCCGGAACGGAAAGGGGCGTAACAGAGCCGCAGGCAACCTTCAGCGCCTGTTTTGGGGCTCCTTTTATGGCCCAGTATCCGAATGTGTATGCCAAATTGCTCGGGGAAAAAATTGAAAAATATCAGGTGAACTGCTGGCTGATTAATACAGGCTGGACTGGAGGCCCTTATGGAGTAGGACAACGGATGAAGATTAAATATACACGGGCCATGGTAAATGCTGCCTTGAATGGAAAGCTCGATAGGGTTCATTACCAGGAGGATCCTATTTTCGGCGTAAAGATCCCGCTGAGTTGCCCGGATGTACCGGAAGAAGTATTGATCCCCAAAAATACCTGGAAAGATAAGGCTGCTTATGATGATCAGGCTAAAAAGCTGGCCCGGATGTTTATTGATAATTTCAAGCAATTTGAAGAAAAGGTTTCCGACGGCGTCAAAAAAGCTGCACCTAAAGTGTAATGAACACCAAATTGTAAAAGGATCCTTCCGGGATCCTTTTTTTTTGGAAGTGAGCCAGGTTTTACAAATTAATCAAATAATAATTCATGGAATCGCCGAAATATGATTTATGGCGTATATTTGTCGTCCCATTATTAACAGTATATAAAATGTTCAACAAAACAAACAAAAAAATGAGGATCATCTATTTGTTTTTGATATCGGCCTTATTCATGTATGGTTGTTATCCGGGAGGGCCTGAGTACAACTCCGATTACAGCCTGGTTATGACAGATTATGATGCAGGGTTTGATTTTGGAAGCAGGAAAACTTACTTTATGCCAGATACAGTCAATTTTGCGACCAATGACCAGGATATCAGCGACGATGTTATACTTGGATATGAAGAGCTCATCATTAGCCAGATTGAATCCAATATGTCTGCCCGTGGATACGATCGTGTAGACAGCACGGCAGCGGATGCCCCGGATTTATTTATTGGAGTACAGGTGATTGCCATTAATAATAATGGGGTCGCCTGGATCCCCGGCGGTGGCTGGTGGGGTGGTTATTATCCTCCAGGCTGGGGCTGGGGAGGCTGGGGAGGCTGGTATTATCCCCCCTATTACCCGGTAGGTTATTCTTATAAAACAGGAACCGTTCTGATCAATATGGCGGATCCGAATGCAACGGATGTACCCGAAGGTGATGACGTTAAAATTGTCTGGTTTGGAGGACTGGACGGATTATTATCAAGTTCAACAGCCAATAACGAAGCGAGTGTAAAAAGAGGTATCGACCAGGCTTTTGACCAATCGCCCTATCTGCAGTCAAATCTTTAATCGACAAATGAGAGAAAACATGAAAAAGTTATTAATAGTCTTCTTGACATTCATCACCTTTCAGGGTTTCAGCCAGAGTATGCACGGCGTTTCTTACAGCACGGCCCTTGGGGTAGGAGAAACGGGAGATTATATTGGAAGGTTCAGTTGGCGTGGATTTGCCATCGACGGGAAGTATTTCATCAATGACAATATGACATTGGGCTGGACCACCGGCTGGCAGACCTTATATGAACCCGTCAGTGGTTCCTTTACGGATGGAACCCAAACTTTAACAGGGACACAATACCGGTATCTTAATGTATTCCCGGCCCTGATGACCTGGAACTATTTCTTCAATGAAGATGGAGATGTACAACCCTTCGTTGGATTAGGGGCAGGTATTTACTGGATTGAGCAAAAAACCAATATGGGATTGTTTTCAGACACCGCAGATCACTGGCATTTCGGCCTGACCCCTGAGATCGGTATTCTATTCCCGGTGAATATTCAGTCAAATTTTTATATCACTGTGAGGTATAATAATGCTTTCCCATCAAATGAATCCATGACTTATTCCTATCTGGGATTCAATTTTGGATTTCTATGGTATTAATCCCGGTCATTAAAAAATAAATACATCATAAAGGGCTGCTCCCACCGGGGCAGCCTTTTTATTTGATCAGGTCAGTGCCAACCGGTAATATGGCATTGATGATATCCCCAAAATCTGATACTCCCTGGATCTCTATCTGTAAATTCCTGGCATCATCGGAATTAAAGAATTCGATCTCAGCCTTTCCAAGGTTGTTGGTCCTGATCGAAGGATCCCAGTATACAGTCGTCCGTTTATCCGGCATGATATGCTCCTCGCTGGGCACGTCGTAAGCAGGACTGTAAAATTCCCGGATAGAGCTGAAGCCAGGCAGTATAACATCTCCATACCCTTCGTTGAGACGTCGCTCAGGTTCCTCACCTCCCCGTCGGGTATAGATCAGGATCACTCCATTTCCTCCTCTTACGCCATAAATCGCCGCGGAAGCATTTTTCAGAACTTCTATCCGGTCTACATCCATTGGACTGATGGAAAGAAGGATGGAATTTGATGAATTAAAATCCGGACCTCCTGCACTGGCACTGCCTGAGGTTGAATCTGTCGGGGAGGCGGTTCGTGAAGATCCGATGTTGCTGATGGGCAGTCCATCTACGACAATGAGCGGGTCCGTATTCCCTGTGAATGAATTCACACCCCGGATCCGGATGGTGGCATTAATGCCCTGTCCCGTTACGGTAACACCGGGTATGCGCCCCTGTATAATTTGGAAAATATCGGTGAAAGCCCTCAGCTGATCATCCATCTTGATCACAGCATCCGGTTCGCCATAAATAGTTCGATCATAATTCTCCCTGGCCCCCCGGACTTCGATTTCCTTCATGACAACACGGTCGGAGTAATGGTAGGCATCTTCTATTTTATCTCTCTCATTGTATCGGGCCAGGTAGTTCATGATCTCTTCATTAACCGGGGGGGGATATTGCTGATATTCTTTCTGGGTAGCCTGGGCAGGCATGATGGAATCAATCTGTAATTCGATACTCATGGGTTTCCCCTTGGCATCCACCGAAATGGTAACCACCTGCAGCGTGTCCGGGATTTTCAAGTCGTTCAGATTGAAATTTCCTGCAAGGTCAGTTGTCGTGGACCAGTATCCGGGAAAATTCTGCCGGATGGACATAAGATTAATATAGGCATTCTTCAGTGGATTCCTGGTTCCTCTGATCAAAGCCTTTCCGTTGAGATTGATGCCGGATTCATGTGAGAACGGAGTCTCTGCCAGTTCATCATCAAATATTTCCTTCCAGGTAAACCTCCGCCATCCATGGGTGAGCATCACCATGTCCAGGGCGATCCGGGTGTCCCGGTCATCATCCAGGAAATAGAAACCCGGATTTTCGATATTTCCCTGCAGGTCGGATGTTAACAGGAGATTGGTCATGATATTTTCGTCGGTAGCCTGTTTCATAACATGGTTTGCATCCGTCACAGCTACTGAGAACTGTGTATCGCGGATACTCCGGCCAAATTGGTCAGATAGTTCGAAATGGAGTTTTATTTTATCCCTGGCCCTGAAAATCTCTGGATTGACTTTCATATCGACAAAAATACCCGGATCATTATGGATAAAAACCAGTCTTTCACAACGAGGAGTGTGAAGGCTGTCGAAAAGGGTTATTTGAAAAATACCGGTTGGGATCTTTGATTTGGGAATATCGATTATCGCACTGCCCTTGGTGAGGGTCCCTTTCTCACGGTGATAAATGACTCCCCTGGTCTGTCCGATCAGGTAAAATTCAGAATCATTCAGATCCGGAGAGGATTTAACCATGACCTGGATGCTTTTGTCCTTGAGGTTGTTTACCGTCAGGCAATATCCACTGGGTAATGCTTCTGGTAAAGCAAAGACCTTTTTTTGACCATTATACTTCACCTCAGCGGAAAATTTTACCCCGGGCTGTGGCATAAAGAAAAAGCTTCCCATGCCATCATGCCGCGTAATGATCTCAGCAACCTGTCCTCCTTTTTCGTTCACGATCTTGCCAGTCACTTCAATTCCCCTGCCTTTTTCATCGATGGCTTTGAATGCGATCTGTCCTGAAATCCCGCTGATCAGGTTACCTCCTTCCGGCAGGAACTGGACATCAAAATTATTGCTTTCTTCCTTGTGGGATGGGCCTGATTTAAGTACCTGATCTGTATAGTAAATATCCAGCTCCCTGTCAAAAAAGAAAACCGGGTCATAATTTCTCATCCAGTTGGTATAGGCACGCAGCCGGTATTTTCCGGTCGGATAATCGGCCGGAAGATCAATATTCCCTTCTGCATAGGCATCCTTAATATCCAGTCTTTTATTGACCAGGATGTCTCCTTCCGGGGATATCAAGTCGACATACATTACTCCGCTGAGGTTGGAAGGCACAAGGGTCGCCAGATTGACAATGTAGGCATTGAACCAGATGGTTTCTCCCGAAGCGTAATAAGGCAGATCGGTATGTAGGTAAACTTTTTCTCCACTGGTAGGCAATTTGGATTTTCTCAGATCGATTTGAATTTGTTGGATAAAAGGATCCTTGGCGAGGTCATCCTTTTCGAGCTGAACCTGGTCACGGTCATTCAGATAAATGGATCCAAATGCATTTTGGGCTTCAAAAGAGGAGATCACCTCTTCTTCCACCGGCGTCCGCATCACGATTGGGTTGTCTTCCCAGAATCTCCGGTTGTATCCAATCCGGTCGAGCATATCGCGATCCCGGTTCCCATATCGGATGATCCGGCCTCCAAGACGTTTGAATTTATCGGGTTTATAATATTCGTAATAGGTTAAAAAAGAAGTGGTTTTTACCGGATGATGGTAAACATTGTCGATAAAGTAGTCAAAGGATTGCGTAACCGTAATATAATCCAGGTATAGTTTTTCATCCATGGGTTTAAAGGCTGCTTCAAATTCAAGCACCAAATTCTTCCAGGTGCCCATGGGATTGTTCAGGGCCACCAGTTCGAGATTATCGTTCCGGATGGCTCCGTGAAGTTTTAATATTTCATAGGTATCAATATCAATATAAATCGTTCCCTCCATAGCAGGAATATAGATATCTTCCCTGGGTGTAAAATCGATCACCGCTACTTTCCTTCCCTGGATATCCGTTAATCCTCGGACCCTCACATCATATAGATCCCTGACATTTTCATTGACAGGCATCACAAATTTATCAGTCTGCGGCTGGAACATGGTTACCAGGCGGGTGAGTAGGGTGAAATTTTTATTGTAAACAAAATCGATCGCCCCATAACCGGTTTTCATGGCATAACGACCCTCCTGGATGGCCCAATCCACGATCCCCTGGCTGCTGAACCGGGTATCATAAAATATCTCGTACAATTCGGAATAGTCCTCCGTATTCTGGGAGGTCTGCCGGTAGAAAGCAAGTCCGTAGTCCCAGTCCCGGGAGTGCTGGACTGCCACATTCAAGGCGCGATATAATAATTCATAGGCATATTCCCCCTTTTCTTCGTCTTCGATAACCAGCGTGTCCAGCAATATTTCACCAGGGGTTAACCGGACCTCAAAATATTCGGGGCTGTCCACCTGTATTTCCTGCTTATGATAGCTGATATGTGAAAAGATCAATCTGACCGGAAGGGAATCCAGTTTAAGCAGAAATTCTCCCCTGAGATTGCTGGAAGTTCCTTTGTAAAGGTCCGCGATGGCGATACTTGCAAATGGAATGGGATCGCCGGTAGAAGCATCGGTGATCCTTCCGCGCAATGATATTTCCTGACCCCATCCGGAAATGGACAGAACAACCAGGTAAAGGGCCAAGAATAAAAATTTCATCCTCCCCATAGTTTAAAAAGTAAGTTCTACTAAGTAAAGATACTTTAGAATTTGAAGAGATACCATTAATTGTCATCAAATCCGGGAATTTTGGAATCCGTATAAAATGATTTTACCGGATTGAAGGTAATTAAAGTCAGAAGGGGTTTGTGCCTGAAAAAATTTGTATATTCAAAACCTGTAAAACAAGATTATCCGGAAAATGGAAATTCAAAGTAAGATCATATTTAAAGACGAGGACCACGATTGGGAATCCATGTGGGAGGGCATTGAGCGAAAGATCATTGGATATGATGGCAGGCTGATGACGGTGAAGGTGAAATTCAGGAAGGGAGCAGTCGCTTTACCCCATCATCATCCCCACAGCCAGTCGGCTTATATTGTGAAAGGGAAATTTGAGGTGAATATTGGTGAGGAACGAAGGGTCCTTTCGGCGGGGGATGGTTTTTATGTACCACCCGGGATCGAACACGGTGTGACGGCGCTGGAAGAGGGCCTGGTGATCGATGCCTTCAGTCCGGCCCGGGAAGATTTTTTAAAGGGAAAATAATACCGAGGACAGTCGATTAATTGGGATTTATGTTTAATTATTGAATTCTTATTCATTTGAAATAAATTGGGATACTATGAATATACGATTTGATGATAAAACCGTCCTGGTGACAGGAGCCAGTTCGGGTATCGGGCGTGCAACAGCCATTGAATTTGCCAAGGCGGGAGCTAAGGTGATTGTCCATTATAATGAAAGTAAACAAGCGGCGGAAGAGGTGGTAAAAAAAATCAAAGAAGAGCGTGGAGAAGCCACTGCCATCCAGGCGGATGTTTCACGGAAGGACCAGGTCCGGAACTTGGTGGAGGAAACGCTTAAAGCCTATGAAAACATTCATGTGCTGGTGAACAATGCCGGCTCCCTGATCCAGCGGGAAAACCTGGAGACGATGGATGAATCCTTATGGGACCGGGTAATGGATGTAAATCTGAAAAGTATTTTCCTCGTTTCCCAGGCCGTGATCCCGGTTATGAAGAGCCAGAAATATGGTAAGATCATCAACCTGACCTCGATTGCCGCCCGGATGGGTGGAGGGGTAGGAGCCGGTCATTACTCAGCTTCCAAAGGGGCCATCCTTACCCTGACCAAAAATATGGCCAAGGAGCTGGCACCCTATAACATCCATGTCAATGCTATCTCACCGGGCATCATCGATACGCGGTTCCACGAGCGGTTTACCAGTCGTGAGCTGTTCAATAAGTTCAAGGAACAGGTCGTTTTAAAACGGGCCGGCACCGCCGAGGAATGTGCTTATCCCATCCTGTTCCTGGCCTCGGATTATGCCCGTTATATCCTCGGGGAGACCATTGAAGTGAACGGCGGCCAGTTGATGGATTGAGTCCCGGACCTTCCGGACTCGTTCCAGGAAGGGTGGAATAATATAACGATTTCAATTCATTATGACCCGGAGAGGATTTACGCTCTCAATCCGAATCACCTGTTCTGGGACGCAGATGAACTTGAAACAAGATTCAATAATTAACTCATTTGAGCACCTTTGCAAAGCCTCCTATCATTGCTTTGTTTCCCATCAAAATATCAACCATTAAATTCTCATATCTACCCATAAAATCGTAAATTGTCCCGGACTTTTTGCATCAACAACAATTAAACCAACATACATCATGAAAAAACTGAGTCTCATCACAACCCTGTTCCTCATCTGGAATCTCACCGTGGCACAGTCTACCTTCAATGGTGCCGGGGTGAATATGGATAACCTGTATCTCCTTTCCAACGCCACAGACCCGGTCCATCAGCCCGGAAAATTTCACCGGTGAAAAAGGGAAGGGGGGAATGGCCACCCTGGAGGAAGGAACTGCTGCCCATGCCGCCCGTGACCTGGGTCAGGGCTGGAAAGTGAATCCCTTTGTGAATATCCAACCTGGCGAAACTTTCACCATGGCGGAGATGGAAGGACCAGGTGCCATCCAGCACATCTGGATGACCCCGACCGGGAACCGGCGTTTCAATATCTTCCGGATCTACTGGGATAACGAAACAGAACCCTCGGTGGAAGTGCCGGTAGGTGATTTTTTTGCCAATGGCTGGGGAGGCTATGCCCATGTGAATTCCCTGGCGGTCTGCGTAAATCCCGGAAGCGCGTACAACTGTTACTGGGTCATGCCTTTCAGGAAAAAATGCCGGATCACCATGACAAATATTGATACAGAACCTATGCGGCTTTATTATCAGATTGATTATACTTTGACCGATATTCCTGAAAATGCGGCCTATTTCCATGCCCAGTTCCGCCGGGTGAATCCCCTTCCCTACAAAGAAGTGTATACGATCATTGACGGCATTAAGGGGAAAGGTCATTATGTGGGCACCTATCTTTGCTGGGGGGTGAACAATAACGGATGGTGGGGAGAGGGTGAGATCAAGTTCTATATGGATGGGGATAATCAATTCCCCACGATCGCGGGGACCGGTACGGAAGACTATTTCTGTGGTTCCTATAATTTTGATGTGGGAGGAACTTATGAAGCTTTTACCACTGCCTACACCGGTCTGCCGCAGATCATCAGGCCTGATGGATCCTACCAGTCACAGATGCGCTTCGGATTGTACCGCTGGCATATCCCGGATCCCATCCGCTTTGAAAAGGACCTGAAGGTGACCATCCAGGCATTGGGTTGGCGCAGTGGGGGACGGTATCTTCCCTTGCAGGATGACATCGCTTCCGTGGCCTTCTGGTACCAGGCCGAACCACATATGAAATTCCCGGAACTGCCTTCAAAAGATAAGTTGGAAGTAAATTGATCCTTGGATCAAAATGTAAATCATATATGGTTGGATTCATTTGGTCAAAAGTTTTTTTTGTAAATCCTTTCAAACGCTAAAAATGAGATCGTTGAACATGATTGCTGACAGGATGTTTCTGATGGGTTTTCTGTCAATATTTTTCATATCCGGATGTTCGGTAAATCAGAAAGCTGATGTACTCCCCAATATCCTTATTTTTCTGGCGGATGACCTGGGGTATGGTGACCCGGGATGTTACGGACAGCAGATCATTGAAACTCCGAATATTGACCAAATGGCCCGGGAGGGCATGTTGTTTACACAATTTTATTCCGGATCCCCGGTCTGTGCTCCAGCACGCTGTGTGCTGCTTACCGGGCAACACAGTGGCCACGCGTATATCCGGGGCAATGACGAATGGGGTGAAAGGGGACCAGTATGGGATTATGCACAAGCAGTTCAGGATCCCAATCTGGAAGGACAACGACCCATTCCGGACTCTGTACTGACTGTCGCTGAGGTTTTAAAACGGAAGGGATATCGTACAGCCTGTGTTGGCAAATGGGGCCTGGGATCTCCCAATACAGAAGGGATCCCCAACCGGCAGGGATTCGATTTTTTCTTTGGGTATAATTGTCAGCGTCAGGCCCACACCTATTATCCGAAGCATCTCTGGAAGAATGAAGAAAAAATCTGGCTGGACAATGAACTGATTGTCCCCGGCACTTTGCTGGATGACCTGTCCGATCCGTATGATGAGGCCAGTTATCAGAAGTATAACCTGTCAGAATATGCACCTGAATTGATGCTGGATGAGACTTTGTCGTTCCTTGAAGAAAACGGGGACAAGCCCTTTTTCCTGTATTTTGCTTCCCCGATCCCACATGTACCTTTACAGGTTCCTGAGGAATTTGTGGAGAAGTATGCGAAAAAAATCGGTCCGGAAGAACCTTATTTAGGAGATCAAGGATATTTTCCAAACCGAACACCAAGAGCCACTTATGCGGCCATGGTCAGTTATCTCGATTTTCAAATGGGGGAGATCGTGAAAAAAATCAAAGCGCTGGGATTATACGAAAACACAATCATCATTTTCACCAGTGACAATGGCCCCACCTATAATGGCGGGAGTGATTCACCTTTTTTCAGGAGTGCCGGTCTTTTCAGATCTGAACAGGGATGGGCAAAAGGATTTCTCCATGAAGGGGGGATCCGGGTTCCCCTGATCGTTACCTGGCCGGGAAAGATACAGCCGGGGACTCGATCCGACCGGATCGGTGCTTTTTATGATGTGCTCCCTACCCTGTGTGAGATCGTCAATGAAGAGATCCCTGTAAATTCAGATGGCATCAGCTTTTTACCTACCTTGCTGGGAAAAGATCCATCGAGGGAACATGATTTCCTGTACTGGGAATTCCCGGAAAATGACGGTCAGCAGGCGGTGCGGTTGGGGAAATGGAAAGGGATCCGAAACAATATTGATCAGGGAAATCTGGAGATCCAATTGTTTGATCTTGAAAGTGATATCCAGGAGCAGCATGATGTCGCCGAAAATCATCCTGAGATTGTCGGTCAGATCCGTAAGATTTTGGAAACGCAACATCGACCAGCTGAGATTGAACGGTTCCGGATGGAAGCATTGGGGGATTAGGGATGGACTGGTGGTTGACTTCTTTTTAGGAGAATTTCATCCGGTGCTGGAGTAAAGGAATTGTAATAAAATCACGGAGCAGGCCTGCCTAACGGCAGGTAGGTCCGGGAACACAAGTATCTCCGGAGGTCAGCCCTCCCCGGACTTTCCCTGAATATTTTTACCCAGGAAAGAAATTTTAAGTATATACCCAGGATTCATATGTATACGGCATGAACTCTTTCTCCCATTCCATGAACATTTTCCCCAGGCGCACGTACTTTTTCCACAGGCCTTTGAAATCTTTTCTCAGATCTTTAAACGTTTATTCCTGGATTCTGAACATTTTTCCCAGGTCTATGAACTATTTTTCCAGATTTATGAACTTTTTTTCTTAAAGAATGTAGCTCTTGTCCCTGAATAGGATCCATACTATTGTAATCCATGCATCTTTTATTCAAACAATATGGCTGTAAGAAAACATGAAAAAAAGGATCAGAAGTTGAGAAATGCCGTTCGAGTCGGAGGGAAAAAATATTTTGAATGATGATATAAGCAAAGTCATTACAGTTGATAAAACAGAACTGCCATTCGGATAGTAAATACGACCACTGGTATAAAACTAGCCTCTAATTGCAACTTTTTCCTCGAATTTCCATCTAATACATAGAGGCTCAAAACTTTTTAATCATGTTACGTAACTATTTTATCGTTGCGATCCGCAACATCCGGAAACAGAAATTCTATTCTTTCATCAACATTTTAGGCCTGACCATCGGGGTTGCTGCCACGCTTTTCATCATTCTGTACATTAACGACGAATTGAGTTATGATCGTTTTCATGCCAACATCGACCGGATGTATCGCGTTGGGCTCAATGGCAGGCTGGCCGGCCAGGAGGTGCATGTAGCTGCCACCCCTCCTCCACTGGCACAGGCCATGGTCAATGAAATTCCAGGTGTTGAAGGGGCCATCCGGATGTGGGAATGGGATGATGTGGTGATCCGTTACGAAGACCAGGTCTATACGGAGGACCTGATATTCCACACAGATTCCAATTTTTTTGAATTCTTTACCTTTAAAATGATCGAAGGAGATCCAAAAACCGCCCTCGTGGAGCCCAATTCCATTGTACTTACCGAAAGCATGGCCCGTAAATTTTTTGGGGACGGAGAAAAACTGGGCCGCATCCTGACCTTCAGCAATGACAACAAGGCCATGAAAGTGACCGGGGTCGTAGAGGATCCACCCCATAATACCCATTTTAATTTTAACTACCTGGTATCCTTTTCCTCCAATGATTTCGGGAGATCCGATCAATGGCTCAGTAACAGTTTATATACCTGTTTCCTGGTCAACGAAAATGCTGATGTCGATGAGATCGAAAGAAAACTGAATGAAGAACTGATCCCTAAATATGTCGGACCTCAGTTGCAACAGTTCATGGGGATCTCACTCGAACAATTCCTGGAACAGGATGGAGCCTATGGATATTTTATCGATCCTGTCAAAGACCTGCATCTGTATTCCAGTGTGCCGTTTGACCTGGGAACACCGGGAGATATCGATTATATCTATATTTTTGCCGCCATTGGATTATTTATCCTGATCATTGCTTCTATCAATTTTATGAACCTGTCGACCGCCAAATCAACCAGACGATCCCGGGAAGTAGGTATGCGCAAAACATTTGGCTCCCTGAAAAGACAGCTTATATTGCAGTTCCTGGTCGAATCCATCATTTATAGTTTAGTGGCTGTATTGATCGCCATTTTATTGGTAGCGATCTTATTGCCTGAATTTAATCAATTATCCGGGAAGGATCTGAATTTTCTTTCCCTGTTACAGCCTGAAATGATAGGGGGGGCCTTTTTACTGATCCTTGTCACAGGTATCCTGGCAGGTAGTTATCCGGCATTTTATCTGACCAGCTTCAGGATCACGGAAGTATTGAAAGGGAAAGTATCCAGGGGTACAAGAAGCAAAACAGTACGGGGCGGATTGGTGGTTCTTCAGTTTGCCATTTCCATTCTTCTGATCATCTGTACGGTCCTGGTATATAATCAGCTGCAATACACCCAGAAGAAAAACCTGGGGTTTAACAAGGAAGGGGTGATCGTGATCTCCAATGTGGACCGCCTGGGATCCAACCGGAAAGCGTTCAAGGACGCCCTGATGCAGGAAAGTGGCATCGTGGCAGCCAGTTACAGCAACAGCATGATCCCGGGAGTGAACAATACCACCATTTTCAGAAAGCCCGGCCTGGATGAAGACCATATCATCGGGTTGTATTTTGCCGATCATGAGCATTTTGAGGTGCTGGGTTTTGAACTGGCAAAGGGAAGAAGTTTTTCCAGGGACTTTCCTTCCGACTCCACAGCCATCCTGGTCAATGAGGCAGTGGTGGATGAGATGGGCTGGGAGGACCCGATCGGGGAGAAACTGATCAGTTTTAACGGCCCACAACCCATGGAACTTGAAGTGGTGGGTGTATTGAAAAATTTTAATTTTGAATCTCTCCGGGAAAAAGTGCGTCCGATATTGATCCGCCTGGGGGATTTCGGGAACCTAATGGGAGTCCGCTACCGGATAGATGATCCTCAGCAGGCCGTACAGCTAATTAAAAGCAAATGGAAGGAATTCGCAGCAAGTGAGCCTTTTGAATATCAATTCCTGGATGATAATTTTGATAATCTCTACCGATCGGAACAAAGGATGGGTACCTTATTCAGCGTTTTTACCGTATTGGCCATCTTAATTGCCTGCCTCGGTTTATTCGGACTGGCTGCCTTCACCGCCGAACAGCGTACCAAGGAAATCGGGATACGTAAAACAATGGGAGCCTCGGGATTTATCGTTGCCCGTTTGATGTCAATGGAATTCATTAAATACATCCTGATTGCCTTTCTGCTTGCTGTATACCCGGCCTATTATTTTATCCATACCTGGCTGGAGAATTTTGCCTACCGGGTTGATGTCAGCATCTGGGTTTTCGTGGTCAGTGGGATTTCCGCTTTTGTGATCGCCTTATTGACAGTGAGTTACCAGGCTATCAAGGCCGCAAGGATCAATCCGGCCACCACGTTAAGGTATGAATAAAATTCAATAACATTTTGATGATCGCCTATTGTTTTTCTGAATTATCGATGCCTTTTTATAGGCGCCTGGTTCAGGCCTGGGATCAATTAACTTTCCATTAAGGGCATTTTACCAATCTCTATATTATTTTAAAAATATCGGGATCCTGTTCAATTATTATGGTTTACATACGATTGATCAACTTAAATTTGTGTAATTTAATTATTCAATCTAATTGAAAATTATCATGAGAACATTTCTTTTTTCCCTTCCGATTGCATTGCTTATCTCCTGCCAGCCGGGCAGCAAGGATCAGAATGTTCATGAGGTTCAGCAATATACCATTGAACAGTTTTATCAGAATGAGGAAATCTATGCAGGCGGCTTTTCACCGGATGAGGATTTCATCCTGGCAACCACCAATAAAAGTGGCATATTTAATGCCGTGGCATTGCCTGCAACGGGAGGAGACCCGGTCCCATTAACCCAATCGACGGAAGAATCTGTTTTTGCCATTTCCTATTTCCCGGATGATTTCCGCATCCTGTTTTCAAGTGACAGTGGAGGGAATGAGATCAATCATATATATGTCCGGGGAGAAGATCTCGAAGTCCGGGACCTTACGCCGTGGCCAGGTAAAAAATCTGAGTTTTTTACCTGGGCGAGGGATGAACTGAGTTTCTTTTTTCTTTCAAACAAAAGGGATGATCGTTTTTTTGATCTCTATGAAATGGACATCGCTTCTTTTAAGTCCACCTTGATCTTTGAGAATAATGAAGGACTGGACGTATTTGCCATCTCCAAGGATAAAAAATTTCTGGCGCTGATTAAAAGCATTACATCCTCCAACAATGAGATGTATCTTTATGAGATCGCTTCCGGTGATATGAAACACATTTCGCAGCATGAAGGCGAAGTGAACTATAACCCCCAGTTTTTCGACCTGTCCAATCGATATTTGTACTATCTGACAGATGAAGGGAGTGAATTTTCTTATTTAATGCGATATAATGTTGAAAATGGAGCCAAAGAAAAAGTATACGAGACGAACTGGGATATCTGGTATACCTATGATTCATGGGATGAGACTTACCGGGTATTTGGGATTAACCAGGATGCTCAAACGGTGATCAGGATCATTCATCTGGAGGATGGAAAGGAAGTGAAATTTCCGGATTTTGAAGGAGGAAGCATTTCATCAGTGACCATCTCAAAAAGTGAGAAAATGATGCAGTTTACCTTGAGCAATTCCAAAACCCCTTCCAATATTTATGTCTATGATTTTGATACCGGCGAGCATAAACAGGTTACCCATACCCTGAACCCGGAAATTGATCCGGAGGATCTGGTAACCGGGAAAGTGATCCGCTATCAATCATATGATGGTCTTGAAATTCCGGCCATTTATTACCAGCCACATATTGCCAGTGTGGATGATCAGGTTCCAGCCCTGGTTTGGGTTCATGGCGGACCGGGAGGGCAGTCAAGGTTGTCTTATTTTGCCCTGATCCAATACCTGGTAAATCATGGATATGCCGTGCTTGCCGTAAATAACCGGGGAAGCAGCGGCTATGGAAAAACATTTTACAAGATGGATGATCAGAAGCATGGGGAGGTCGATCTAAAAGATTGTGTGGAGGCGAAGAAATACCTGGCAGATCTGGGCGTGATCGATATGGATAAAGTAGGTATTATCGGCGGTTCCTATGGAGGTTATATGGTGATGGCCGCATTGACTTTTGAACCGGATGCATTTGCGGTGGGTGTGGACATTTTCGGAGTAACCAATTGGCTGAGGACCTTACGATCCATCCCGCCCTGGTGGGAATCTTTTAAAGAGGCCTTGTATACGGAAATGGGTAATCCGGAAACGGCTGATTCCGTTCGTCTTTATAATATCTCCCCCCTGTTTCATGCAGGGAATGTAAATAAACCCCTGATGGTCCTGCAAGGAGCCAATGATCCCAGGGTATTGCAATCCGAATCCGATGAAATCGTCGCAGCGGTCCGGGCCAACAATGTCCCGGTTGAATATATATTGTTTGATGATGAGGGGCATGGATTTGTGAAAAAAGAGAACGAGATAGAAGGTTACCGGAAAGTCAGGTTGTTTTTGGATAAATACCTTAAGGGGGGAGCTGTGGATGAATCGGTACTTTAAAAAGGGGAAGAGAAGGCAGAAAGTAAAGAGCTGTATGCTGTAATAGGCTGGAGGTTTGAGAAGTATGGAAGTCTATGGGGAAATGGCGGGCAACCTGAAATTTTAGAATTGACTTTCAACTTCTCATCTCATTCCCGACGTTTTTACAAGTAAAAGAATCCGATTCAGGGAAGTATAGTCGATGTGAAAAAGTAGACAGGCGAGAAAATGGAATGCATGTTTTTTAATAGTAGATTTCATTTCTTTCTTCTTTTGCTGTCTATCACTTCCGTGCAGACTGTCTGCCAGCCTACACCCGGGGAGAACATGGCTGAAACACAAATAAATGAATTCCCCACTTATGAGGTTATAGTCGACACCGACCTGGGGGGCGATCCGGATGACGTACAGTCACTTTTCCGGCTGGTGCATTATTCCGATATCCTGGAGGTAAAAGGGATCGTTTCCACCCCATGCACCCAAATCGAATCCCATCCCTGGGATACCATACCCAGAAAAAGGTTGATCAGTGAGTGGATCCAAAGGATCGATGTGGATCATCTGAGAAAACAGGGGTATACCCACCTGATGAAAGAGGTAGATTTACTCAAAAATATTAAAGATGGATCCCAGACTCCAGGCTTTCCATCTGGACAAAGAACTTCTGAGGGATCGGAATGGATGATAAAGCAGGCGATGAAACATTCCACGGAAGATCCACTCTGGATACTCGTTTGGGGAAGTATGACCACAGTCGCCCAGGCTTTGTATGATGAACCGGGCATTGCACGCCGGATCCGGCTTTATTCTATTGGTTCGACAAACACGCAGCATGATTTACTGAGCCGGAATTATATCCATGACTTCATGGTAAAGGATTTCCAGGGATTATGGTGGATCGAAAATGGGATCCTGCCCAAAGGGAAACACGAAACCTTTCGTGGGGTATACCAGGGAGGGGATCAGGATGGTGAGTGGTCCAATACAAAATTTATTGAGGCAAATATTCGGGGGCATGGTTCCACCCATGGGGGGTTATTCAGAGAAAAATGCGGAGATGTCTTTCCGGTGGCCAACTGGCCGGAAAATTCCCTGAAGGAGGGGGACAGTCCCTCGATCCTGTTTTTAATTTCCCCCAAAATAACCGGTATAGGAAATGTCGATGATCCTACCCGGGAGAGCTGGGGAGGGCAATTCCGGAAGGCAAATCCTGAAAAATTTCCGAATTATTATATTGACCTGGATCAATCTCCCAAGGAATGCCAATCGACCATCAACAAATGGCGGAAGGATTATCTGGCCGACTGGAAGGAGAGATGGGACCGGTATGGTGAGTAATTAGTATTTAATTACCTGGAGTCCTATGCCTTTTTACCCCAGGGGAGTCTTTTTATTGCAGATTACAAGGTTCGCATGTTGAAGATTTAAAATTCAATCATCCGGTTCCGCCATATAAATCGCGCGGCATGGCCTGCCCACAGGCAATGATCTCTGTGCGACGGTCCATATTCTGAACAATTGTGGGGAATTTATATGCACCCTCTTTTGGATGCAACCCGGGTAGGGTAGGATAATTGTGCCACATCATTTGCTGTATTGATTTACTCCAAAAGAATTATTTCATTCTTATTGCTGTCAGGAATAAGTCAAGAAGCTTGAGAATGAATGTTTCAGCCCTGTACTGCCTGTTCCATATCCATCAGGATGCCTTCAATGAACCTCATGGCCCTTTTTTTAACCAGCCATTCGGGCCAGGGAAATTTGGTTTTAAACGTAGTCACCCATCGTACGGTGGTCCCGACTCTTTCCGGATAAACAAAGATCGTTCCGAAATAATCATAGACCGGTGCGCCTCCAATCAACTGGTATTCGATGGATTCTTTCGGGATTACACTCAATATTTTTTCCCGTATCGATTTGCCATTCATCTGGATTTCGCGGATGAGACCAACCCAGTTATTATTGGGATCACCAGGTTCTATGATCTTCACCTTCATTTTTTTACTTTCCCGGGCTTCGAAATCGGTTAAAAAATCCCAGACTTTTTCTGCATCCGCCTGAAAAAGCCTGTCGATATGAAATTGAACCATATCCTGTAATTTTTATTGAAATTAATAAATATTTTGATGTAAATCACAAATTAAATGCCGAGTTATTCGGGTATAAAATTATTCTATGTGATGAAAAGGATCCTGTACACCTGAGATACTTACTACTGGATCCCGGATCCAGTAGTAAATCACTTTTTCTCTATTAAATAGAATGTTTCCGCTCAGGAAAGGATCTTTTTGAGGTTGTTAAAACTCACCTGAACATCCTCCATCGACTGGGCGGTATCCTGTTCATAGAAAAAGTATTGCAATCCGGCTGTTTCACTTTGCTCAAAAATGGATTTAAAGTCAACATCCCCTTCTCCTACGCGTACGATGGTATCTTTTTGAAGGTCAAAATCTTTAATGTGCCAGAGTGGGAATCGCCCGGGGTTGCCTTCGAATAATTTCGCGGGATCCTGGCCAGCTTTTACCGCCCAGGCCAGGTCCAATTCCATTTTAACCAGGTCTTTGTCAGTCTGCCCCAGGATCAAGTCATACGGCCGTTGTCCTTCCACGGAATCAAATTCCGTGGCATGATTATGATAAGCAAACTGAATTCCCGCCTTTTTGCAGGCTTCACCTGTTTTCTGGAAAGTTTCAATAGATGCATTTATATCGTCAATGGTACCAATAGGTGTACTTGCACAGACAAGGTATTCCAGTCCTCCTTCGGCTGCTTCATCTACAAGCTGTTGCATGTTTTCCCGTAAGGTTAGCATGGGTGGGAAATTTCGGGGTCCCTGGTTTCTCTGCTGATCCTGGTTTGGTGGATTTTGAGGAGCTTGATCCTGCGGTTGCTGGTTTGCCGGAGTGGGCCGTGGTCTGCCAAAGGGTGCACCCAGCACATGATGACTTCGCCATTTCATTCCCAGGTCATTGATCAATGTTGCGAGTTCTTTGGGCTTCATGCCATAATAATTTCCCAGTGGACTGAATGCAGATTCAATTTCAGTAAAACCAATTGCAGCGATCTGTTCCAAAAATGCTTTTACATCCGTTCCCATGAAGCGGTTGGCGGTATAAAGTTGAATACCAATTCCGGAAGATGACTTGGATAGTCTTGAAATAAGGGTGGCATCTGTAAGTTTCGGGATAAGGAAGCTTCCCAGTACAAGCGCGCCGGAACGTCTTAAAAATTCTCTCCTGTTTTTCATTTTACCATAATTTTGAGTTGTTAATATAAGTATTCATTCGAAAAATTATCTCTTGTATTTATTTGTTCTTTCATCTTTTATGACCCCACTCCAGTTCATGCCGAAACCAAAATCATATAAATTGCCGGATGTATCAACATGGCACTCCATATCATGAGGCACATCTTCAAATTGTTTTTCGACACTTTCCATATCGGCCGGCATCTGGAAAGGTAGAAGACCGGATGGTTCCTGACGGCCGTTAATAATATCCAGGATCGCCTGTAACTGTACATCAAAATCGATCAGGATTGCATCTGCACTGCTTTCGAATTCTTTAAGTATGGTTGGATTCTTCACATTCAGTGATACAATAACAGGCTTTCCCTTCATGCGTGTTTTTGTATCCTGTACCAGATTGGCATCTTTTTCATTTGCTGTGATTACAGATTTGTCTTTATAACTCCGGTTAA
This sequence comes from uncultured Flavobacteriaceae bacterium, assembly GCA_963793325.1. GTDB lineage: Bacteria > Bacteroidota > Bacteroidia > Flavobacteriales > Flavobacteriaceae > Eudoraea. The sequence goes on along the minus strand of CAWBZU010000001.1, from coordinate 2,783,790 downwards.
TAAACCGTTCCAGCGGATCGCCTCCTGCAATACTCTCTTCCCTTCCCGATGCGGCAATGTAAGGGCCATATTGCAGACTGATCGGAAAATACCCATTCCCTCCATTTCTCTTTGCATCTTCTATCTGGTATCCGGATCCCGACCTTGGACTTTCAATAAATACAAGTGCAAAATCCGCATCATCAGGATTATCCGTAAAGTTAAAATATTTAGATATGATACTCATGTTGACTGGATAATCCCATCTTCGCGATTGCTCGCGATCGGTATAATTTCTTTCGGCCGGGAAAAGTCTTTTCGGCACAAATACCGTTTTGCGTTTCCTGATGGGCAATACATGATCCCAATTTTTCAGCAGGACAATTGATTTTATTTGAGCCTGATATCCGGCATTCATAAAATCCGGGTTACCTGCAATTTTTGAGGAAGATTCAACATCCAGGTAGGCGTTCTCAAAAAGTCCTACCCGAAATATATTCAATAGTAAACGGTAAGCAGATTTCTCGAAGCGAACACGCATGAAATCCTCTCCATATACATTCACCCCCAGATCAAACGCCTCGATCAAAGGGTCTGCCACATATGTCCCGTTAAACTGATCCACCCCAGCCATTATTGATTTATAATGCCTTTCAGCTACAGAAAGATCTTCCACTCCCCAGCATTTCCCCGACATATATTGATTGATGGAAGCGGCATCCGCCATAACATTCCAATCGGTACAGACTACTCCCTCAAAGTTGAATTTCATACGTAGCAGGTCAGTAATGATATAGCTGCTAAATGCATTCCCCATATTTTCTCCATAAGGTGCCTGACCATATGAAATCGAGAAATGAGGCATGATGGCAGAGGCCATCCTGGTACCACCCTCCAATTCAAATGCACCCTCCACAAATGGGATCAGATGTTCTCCAAAGTTATTACCCGGATAAACCGTGTATTTTCCGTAACCGTAACGGGCATCCCGTCCTCCCTCTCCGGTACCACCCCCAGGCCAGTGTTTAACCATAACATTTACACTTTCGTACCCCCATCCTTCAGTGATTATTTTATCCGGACCAGATGTTTGGAAACCATCAATATAGGCCCTCGCCATATCAGTGACCAGGAGCGGATCTTCCCCGAAGGAACCATATACTTGATCCCACCGGGGCTCAGTAGCCAGGTCAACCTGGGGAGAAAGTGCCGTGGTAATCCCCATGGCTCTGTACTCCTGGGAGGCAATGGAGCCGAAATCCCGGACCAGTGACGGATCAAATGTGGCCGCCAGTCCCAGTGATCCCGGCCATCTTGAAATTTCGCCCTGGGCCCCTGCCATAAATATCGCATCAGATCTGGCTTCATGACGTGGCCCGGAACTGTTATTCACGGGAATACCCATGCCAGTACTTTCTGCCAAAGCCTGAGCTTTGTTATTCCAGGCAGCTCCAATCTCAGGTCTTCGGACTCGGGTAATCAGCACATGCCGGATGTGATCCTTCCTTAGAAATCCTATCTGCTGATCACTCAAATCATTAGGTTCAGCACCACTTTCACGGAAAGACTTTCCTCCATATGTTCCGGTCAAGGGGCCTCTTCCCCCTGAAGGGATGGATTGGCTCGAACTGTACATCATCAATCCTATGATCTGTTCATTGGTCAATTTGCCGGCCAGGTCTCTGGCCCGATCTTCTACTGGTAATCTCCAGTCCTCATAATCATCCAACCTTCCATTTTTATTCAGATCTTTAAATGCAAATCCATTGCTGGTTAAGATAACTACCCCTGAATTCAGTGAATAACCAAGCAACGGGCCATCTTCGTTTTTTACGAAGCGTATTTGATCAGCTTCATAAACTGACCATTTTTTCTTTTCATGACAGGCAATGAATAAAACCGATCCTGCAATTATCATCAAGATCGGGATGAAAAAATAAGAACCAGGCATGAGTTTCATTCAAATAGCATCTTACTTAAATATTGGTTATAAGTTCTGTAACTGCGATGAGTCTCATTAAAATGTCCAACCAGTAGCGCCGGAAAAAACATCACAAAATCATATAAATTAATGCATTGATTTTGAATAAATATTGAAGTTTTCCAACCCATTTGAGAGCTGGTAACTTGGATGAATTTGAACGGTATTTCAATTAATTTGATTAATTTAATGTTCATTTGACCCAGGGGCCACATTTTTTATGGGCTCGACCTTTTGACAGAAGTTAATTTTTGCCTTAATCAGTATTTTTAAAAAATAAATAGAACTGAAATGAAAAAAGAAATTCAAAAAAATCCGCAATCAGGTGCCGTATATGGATTTGGTTTCATCGGTGCTGCTATCTATTATATTTCTACCGCCACGGGATTCTGGATGGGCGTGCTTGGATTTCTGAAAGCCATCGTCTGGCCTGCCTTCCTCGTGTATGAAGCCCTGAAACACCTGGCGATGTAAGGCAAAATAAAGTTGGATGAGGGTCGATTGAAAGAATAAAAATTGGCAGGAATTTGATATCTGGAGCCAAAATCGCCCGATACTTAATCGCCAATATCTTGATAACTCAAACTACTTAATCCTCCGACCGGTCCAGCAACCGCTGATCCATGGATTTGGAGGCTTTGGCACCCAGTTCCTTCAGCCGTTCAGTTTTCCGGATCAGGTTGTCTTTCCCTTCGGCCAGTTTATTCATGGCGGCCTCATAGCTTTTGCGGGTAAGTTTAAGATTGTCTCCAACCTTCACCAGATCATCCGTGAATAATTTGAACTTATCATACAGAAGTCCTCCCTGACGGGCAATTTCCATGGCATTCCGGTTCTGGTATTCCTGGCGCCATATACTGGAAATGGTTCTTAGCGTGGCAATAAGTGTGGTTGGACTGACAATTACGATATTTTTTTCATAGGCATCCACGAATAGCTGGTCATCATGCTGTACAGCCAGCCCAAAGGCAGGTTCGATCGGCATGAACAGAAGGACAAAATCAAGGCTGCCAATATCATATAGCTGCTGGTAGTTTTTCGCACTGAGATCCCTGGTGTGTTTTCGAACCGAGGCGATATGCTCCTGTAATAATTTCTGGCGAACCTGGTCGTCGTCGGCTGAAATAAATTTTTCATAGGCTACCAGCGATACCTTCGAATCAATAATGATGTTTTTCTGATCAGGAAGTTTGATGATCACATCGGGTTGTAAACGTCCGGATTCCGTAGTAAAAGATTCCTGTACCGCATATTCCCTGCCTTTCACCAGTCCCGATTTTTCAAGGATGCTTTCCAGAATGAATTCCCCCCAGCTTCCCTGGGTCTTGGATTCCCCTTTCAAGGCCCTGGTAAGGTTTTCAGCATCCTTGGTGATCTTCTGGTTCAATTCCTTCAGACTCACGATCTGCTCCTTCAGGGAAGTATTCCGCTCGATACTTTCCTTATTGGTCTGATCTACTTTTTTCTCGAACTCCACAATCTTTTCTTTCAATGGATTGAGGATCTCGCCCAGGTTCAGTTTATTCTGATCCGTGAATTTTTTACTTTTCTCTTCCAGGATTTCATTGGCCAGGTTTTTAAATTCATTGGAAAATTTTTCCTGCAGTTGTTCCACTTCCTTTTTCTGGTTTTCCAGTTTTTCCAGGAGATTACGGTAATCCGATTCCGCCGCCACCAATTGTTTATTCAGTTCCAGGCTGTTGCGCCGCTCTGTTTCCAGGTCAATTTTGAGATGATCATAATCTGATACGAGGGATTCATATTTTTCAACGCGGATCCTGAACTCTAACTCAAGATCATGCATCTGCCGGTCGAGCATTTCCTTTTCTGTCTTGCTAAGAACACGCCGGTTCTCCACATAGAATTTAGTGGCAAAAAATGCCGCCAATCCGCCCAGGATCAGTCCTCCAAGAAGATATAACCAGTCGTATGTCATTTCCCTGTTTTATTCAATCTTAAACCGGACTTCCCGAACTGGGATACATCCGGCAGTTTTTAATTGATCTTTGGCAAAATCGTCCTTTGATAAAGACGAATCCGGGTTAAAGTAAATTATTTTTTTTATGAGAAAAAAATATCAGCTTCTGGCCGAGATCAGCAACATGAAATAAGCGATGATCAACAGCCAGATCTTGTTATCGGTCAGGGCAGCCCAGTTGATATGAAGCACATCCAACTGAATAAATACAACGATCAGCACGATGACGATAGAAACGATGCGTATGATTTTTCTGGTCTGGTTACTCATGGACTATTGAATTTTTATTTGAGTAAAAATAAAAATACTGCCGATATTGGCAAAGAAACCCCTCATTTCATTTGAATTTTTTTAGTAAAACAGGAATATATAATCCAATAATTTGGATTGATTATGCAAGAATAATGATACTTTCGCAAGTGATTTTCACCCATGGCGGAAATTGGACAAGATATTGCTGAAGCCATTCGGTTCTTGAAGGCTGGGAACCTGATTGGGATTCCCACGGAGACTGTGTATGGACTGGCGGGCAATGCCCTGGAATCGGAGGTTGTTTTGAAAATTTTCGAAGTAAAAAAGAGACCGACCTTTGATCCTCTGATCGTTCATATCGGAAACCTCGGAGAGCTGGATGAGCTCGTTCTGGAGATCCCGGGAAAAGCGGAAAAACTAACCTCCCGTTTCTGGCCGGGACCACTGACTTTGATCCTGCCTAAGAAAAAGATCATTCCGGATGTGGTCACTTCCGGCTTGTCGAGCGTTGCGATCAGAATGCCCAACCATCCCCTGACCCTGCAGTTATTGAATTCCCTGCCATTTCCACTGGCCGCACCCAGTGCCAATCCATTTGGATATGTAAGCCCGACCACGGCCCACCATGTAGCAGACCAGCTCGGACATAAAATTTCCTATATTCTGGATGGTGGGGAATGTGACATTGGAATTGAATCCACCATTATCGGTTTTGAAGGTCAGGACCCGGTTATCTACCGGCTTGGAGGTAAATCGGTGGAAGAAATAGAAGCTGTGGTGGGGAAGGTTAAGGTGATCCATTCATCTTCATCCCGGCCTAGTGCTCCGGGAATGTTACTGACCCATTATGCTCCCGGTGATAAGAAAGTATTTCTGGGTCAATGGGATCAGTATCAAAAATTGCTGGACCGTAATGAAACAGCCCTGATCCGCTTCAGGAATCCTGATCCTGATTTTCCCGCGGATCGACAAGCAGTTCTTTCAGCAAGCGGAGACCTCCGGGAAGCTGCAAAAAATCTTTTTACCACACTGCGCCGATTCGACATACCGGGCATTACCTATATCGTGGCCGAACTGATGCCAGAGGAAGGATTTGGAAGGGCCATCAACGACAGGCTCAGACGGGCGGCTACCCTTGAGTAAAATATTGACACCCATTGCTAAAGATTGGCTGTTTTTTTGTAATCAGAAAGCCGATTGGCTACCTTTGTTCAAATAATTCTAGTTGAATTTTTTTATTCAAAATACCAATTCAAATCCTATGAAAACAGTTGATAAATATAATTTTTCAGGTAAAAAGGCAGTGGTCAGGGTTGACTTCAATGTACCGCTCAATGAACAATATGAAGTAACGGATGAGACCCGTATCAAAGCCGCGATACCTACCATCAAAAAAATACTGAAGGACGGAGGTTCTGCGATCCTCATGTCCCATCTTGGCAGACCTAAAGGTGGATATGAAGAAAAATTCTCGCTGAAGCATGTTTTGCCCGTGTTGAACAAACACCTGGGGAAGGAGGCAAAATTTGCTGACGATTGTCTGGGAGATTCCGCCAAAAAAATGACCAAAGAATTGAAACCAGGGGAGGTTTTACTTCTCGAGAATCTCAGATTTTACAAGGAGGAAGAAGGAAAAGCCAAAACCGAAGGTTTGAGTGAAGAGGAAGCCAAGGCCAAAAAATCCGAGATGAAGGAGAACCAGAAGAAAATGGCTCAGCAACTTGCCTCCTATGGCGATGTATGGGTGAATGATGCCTTTGGTACTGCCCATCGGGCGCATGCCTCCACCGCAGTGATCGCACAATTTGTAAAAGAGAAGATCTGCGGATATCTGATCCAGGCTGAATTGGATAATGCCCGGCAGGTACTCGACAAACCACGGCGTCCCTTTACGGCCATCATGGGAGGCGCAAAAGTATCGGACAAGATCCTGATCATCGATCGTCTGATTGAAAAAGTCGATAACCTGATCATTGGAGGCGGTATGTCCTATACATTTTCAAAGGCCCAGGGGGGGACAATCGGGAACTCATTGTTGGAGGAGGACAAACAGCAACTTACCCTGGATCTGATCAAAAAGGCCAAGGATCGTGGTGTAAAACTGATCCTGCCTGTGGATACCGTCATCGCTGATGCATTTAAAAATGAAGCCAATCAAAAAGTGGTAAAAGCCGGTGAGATCCCGGATGGCTGGATGGGTTTGGATATCGGCCCGGAAACGGTCAAATTGTTTTCTGACGTGATCGAGAAATCGAAAACAATGCTCTGGAATGGCCCGATGGGCGTATTTGAATTTGAAAATTTTGAGAATGGTACCGTACAGATTGCTGAGGCTGTTGTGAAAGCGACCAAAAAAGGTGGGTTTTCATTGATCGGTGGGGGAGATTCAGCTTCCGCTATCAATAACCTGGGATATGGTGATAAAGTTTCGCATGTCTCCACCGGTGGCGGGGCTTTACTTGAATTTATGGAGGGTAAAACCCTTCCCGGAATTGCTGCTCTGGAAGATTAAATGGGATAAGAGGTTGTCTTGAAAGTGTAAAATAAGTCCTTTCGATCCTGACAAAACGGGAAGGGATCTATGTATGAATGATTACTGATGAAATAATTCTATTCAGTTCTCTCCATCAATGCCGGGATGACACTTTTAGACAGATTCTTTTATTTATAAAAGTCAAAACTGATAAAAGTCATAAATTTTAAATAGAAATTTTTATTTCTTTATGGCACTTGTAATAATTTCAAATAACCTTTTTTAGTATTTTTTAGAGAGTATGAAAAAGTCAATGGAATATCTGGCCAAGGCGATCGAGTATCTTGAAAAGTGTGAGCTGGAATCACCTTATAAAAATTCAGTGGACATCGAAAATGCTCGCAGGGCGTTACAGATTGTTGAGCTGGAACACAAGATAGAGGAAGCCAGGCAATTGCATCATCTGGATGATGTTGAAAAACTTCAGAAGGAAAGGGATGAGATTTTCGCAAAAATATGCTAGGGTCTTTTGAGTTGTGTAATAAGCTGCTTTCAGGGCTGAAGGAAGGCCATCTTATTCATCGACTTTGATTTTTTATAGAGATTAAAAGGAGTGTTTAAAAAACACTCCTTATTTTATTTATTCGCGATGGTTCAGATCACTTTTGATTTCATTGGGAAATAAAATGAAAAACAGAGGAATGGGTGATAAGATCCTCCGGGTTGATTGATCAAGACCTCAGGCTATTGGATAAAGTTGTAAATTTTCAAGATAAAGAATCCTTATCAATCGCCAGGATTACAATTTCCAAGCATACGAGATAATGACATTTTTCCGGGTCCGACGCAGGGATAATGATCTCCTTTTAAGACATAGAATGACCTTTCCCAGCTTTTTAAATAACTATCAAAAAAGTATCAGGGGATACAAGTTTTCAGTCTACCTGCTTGATCAGGCCCAGGTCCCTATTTTCGGTTTCCTTGATGTAGAATATCTTCTCCTGGTTGTTGGCCTCGGCCCTTTTGATAAATATTTCAGCGGCATTCTGGTATTCATCATCCCGTACCGCATCATTGAGCAGGAGATAACCCATGATGATATTCCCGGCCATCTCCACCAGTCTGCGGGCATGGAAATCGAGCAATTCCTCATCCTTCATTTCCAGAACGTCATTCGATACTTTTTCAAAGACATTGGTCATTTTGACCAGCTTTTTCTTCAGGAATTCCAGTTCAGGTTTATAGGTCCTGCTTTCATACTCCCTCATCTGGTTCAGGTAGCCGCCGGTATTGACGCCCCGGATGGCCGCAACGACCTGGAGTTGGGAAGTGCCTTCGTAAATCGAGGTGATCCGGGCATCCCGGTAGATCCTTTCGACCGGGAAGTCTTTCATGAATCCGGTACCGCCGTGCACCTGAATCGCATCATAGGCGATCTGGTTACAATACTCACTGGATATCAGTTTCAACATGGGGGTGTAAATATCGGCAAGCCTTTGATTGGTCTTTAACTCTTTTCGCTCCTCAGGTTCCAGGGGCCTGTATTCAGATACATGGGTATATGTTTTATAGATATCCACAAAGCGGGCTGTTTCATACAATAGAGAGCGGATCGCAAAAAGCTTGATCTTCATCAGGGAAAGCATTTCATAAACAGCCGGGAATTGAATGATGGGTTTTCCGAACTGGCTTCGTTCATTGGCGTATTTCACGGCTTCCCGGTAAGCGGCTTCCGAAATTCCGACCGACTGTGCACCGATCCCAAGCCTGGCTGCATTCATCAGGCTCATCACATATTTGATCAAGCCCATTTTGCGATCTCCGACCAGTTTGGCAGGCGCATCCTTGAATACGAGCTCACAGGTAGGAGAACCTTTGATCCCCAGTTTATTCTCCAACCGGCGGATCGTAACTGCTTTATGATTCCGGTCGTAGACAAAAAGTGACAATCCCCGGGCATCATGTGTATCCTCTTCGGATCGTGCCAGTACCAGGGATATATCGGCATCCCCATTGGTGATGAATCTTTTTACACCATTCAACAACCACACATCCTTATCTTTGTTGTAGGTAGCTTTGAATTGGACCGATTGAAGATCTGAGCCCGCGTCTGGTTCGGTCAGGTCCATGGCACCCGTGGCACCACTTTTTGTAAATTTTGGCAGGAATTCTTCCCTGAGCTCATCGGATCCAAATTCATGGATGGTTTCCGCGCAATCCTGCAAGCCCCAGATATTGGCAAATCCGGCGTCGGCCCTGGAGACGATCTCAGCGGCCATTACATAAGGAATGATTGAAAAATTAAGTCCACCGTATTTTCGTGGCAAAGACATTCCGATAAGTCCTGCCTTCTTCAGCGCTGCATAATTTTCCTCGGTACCACGGGCATATTTTACCTCATTATTTACAATGGAAGGTCCCTCTTTGTCTACGCTTTCGGCATTCGGTTCAATGATGTTCGCACAGATATCTCCTGCGATCTCCAACACCTTTTCATAGCTGTCGATGGCATCTTCAAAATCAATCGGTGCATAATCGAATTCATCCTTTTCCTTAAAATCACGTTCTTTCAACCGGATGATCTTCTGCATATCCGGATGGTTAAGATGGAATTTAAGATGTTTATTATCGGTGAAAAAATTACCCATTTCAAAAAGCGTTTAAGAGATTATTTGGTATTCTGTTTATAGTATTTGATCATTTTGGGAAGCACTTCTGCAACATCCCCGATGATGGCGTAATCCGCAATGTGGTTGATGGGTGCCTGTGGATCCTTGTTGATGGAGATGATCATGGAAGACTGATCCATTCCAGCCCGATGCTGTACTGCACCTGAAATTCCACAGGCAATGTATAGTTTGGGCCTGACTGTTACACCTGTCTGGCCAATCTGACGTTCATGTGGAATATATCCGGCATCCACGGCTGCTCGTGAGCCGCCTACTTCACCACCCAGCACTTCGGCCAGTTCAAAAAGCAGTTTGAAATTTTCGCTGGATCCAACTCCATATCCTCCGGAAATGATGATCTGTGAATTTTTAATATCGATCTTTTTCTTTTCAATATGTCGTTCCATGATCCTGACCACAAAATCTTCCTTCTTCACATATTTGGCAACATCCAATCTTGTCAGTTTGCCTTTAAAGGTGGTTGATAAAATTTCCTTTTTCATAACGCCTTCCCGTACCGTGGCCATTTGAGGTCTGGTTTCCGGATTGATGATGGTGGCGATGATGTTACCACCAAAAGCCGGTCTGATCTGAAAAAGCAGGTTTTTATAGATTTTATTTGCCTTTTTATCCTCATGTTCCCCGATCTCAAGACTGGTACAATCGGCAGTCAGTCCGCATTTCAGTGCCGAGGCAATCCTGGGTGCCAGATCACGCCCGATGGAGGTGGCTCCGAACAAAGCAATTTCCGGCTGTATCTCCTGGAAAAGTTGGGTGATGATGGCAGCATGAGGAAGTGTGCGATAGGGGTATAGTTCGGGATCGTCTGCCAGGTAGATATGATCAACACCATACGGGAAGATCTGGTTTTCGATCTCGTTTGATGTTGGACCCAATCACTACCGCATGTAGCTGAACGTTGAGCTCCCGGGCTAGTGATTTTCCTTTGGTCAGAAGTTCAAGGCTTACATCAACCACTTGGCCTTCCTCGATTTCGCAGTATACAATGATATGATTCACTTCAGTTAATTTTTTGATTCAATAATGATGAATTATCCAATGGTGTGATTCTCGATCAGTTCTTTCATCAATTCCTCCATGTCCGTATCGGATCCTGAGAGGATCTTGGCTTCCTTAGCGGTAAATACCACATTAAAGACCTTTTTGACCTTTGTTGGAGATCCGGAGAGACCCAGAAAGGTTTCGTCAGCCTTGATATCATCGACTGTCCATTCAGCAATATTCAGATAAGGCCTGACCTGATGGAGATTCAGGTAATCTTCCGTAGCATTTTGCATCTCAGTCAGTGTTTCCGCATGTTTATACCGCAATAGATACTTGGCATTCCGTGCCCGGCAATCGGGAGCTGAACCATGTACGGTAATCAGCAGGGGTAGGGTTGATTCAACTTCTTCCACACCTCTTTCAAGCCTCCTTTTTATGATAATCTTTTTCTTAGTGACCTCATGGATCTCCTCCGCATAAGTGACCTGTGGGATGTGCAGTTTTTCTGCGACCTGGGGTCCTACCTGTGCAGTATCTCCATCAATGGCCTGCCTTCCACAGATGATCATATCATAGGGAGCGAGTTTTTTTGCGGCCAGTGAAATGGCATACGAAGTGGCCAGTGTATCAGAACCCGCAAATTTTTTATCCGTGATCAGGTATCCGGAATCAGCGCCCCGGAAAAGTCCTTCCCTGATGATATCGGCTGCCCTTCCAGGCCCCATGGTCAGCAAAATTACCTGGGTGTCAGGGAACCGGTCCTTAATCCGCAAAGCCTGTTCCAGGGCTTTCAGATCTTCCGGATTAAAAATGGCTGGCAGGGCAGCACGGTTAACCGTACCATTGGCTTTCATTGCATCCTTACCTACATTCCGTGTATCCGGTACCTGTTTGGCAAGTACAATGATTTTAAATCCATTCATATAAAAAATGTCTTAGATACTAAAAGAAAAGAATTGACCAGCACAAATAAAGTTTTAATATAATTCCCAAAAAATGATATTAATCAGGTATAAGCCCTTGGATTTTCTACATTTAATGGCATAATAGCATGAATACTTTAAAATTTGGAAGGAAAATAATCCGAGAATGGTTTAATATTATGTACAAAGAAGATATCCGTTCTCGTCGTAATAAAGTTCTTCCGTATCCAATAACAGTTGAATACTTTGAATGAGGACTTCCTCCCGGATATCACTAAAATGCTTGATGATCCCATGCAGCGTTGATGGATCCTCCTCTAATCGGATGAGGATCCTGCGCTGAAGATTCAATTCATCTGACCCTGTCATAACCGGAGCGGCCCGTTCGAGACAGTAATCACAATTGCCGCATCTGGTCACCGATGACTCCCCAAAATAATGCTGAATGAAAACCGACCGGCAGGTATCCGTTTGAGAAACATACTGGATGATGGCATTGGCTTTATCCATATCAGATGAACGCCTTGCCTCGAGGAACTTAACATCCAATGGAAGTTTGGAGGCGTCAAACCTTGCGGTAGTAAAAGTGATTTGTGGCTGATCCTTCCTTTGATCGTATGAAATTACTTCCTGTTTGTCCAGGATATTTAATTTTTTCTCAATGTCCTGGACCGAGGTGCGCAGGTTGATGGCCAGTTTTTTTTCAGAAATGATGGTAAAACTGGCATATAGCTCGCCCCCATAGGTTCTCAGAAGACTTTTCAGAATGGGTTCCAGGGTTTTATTGGCTACCTGAAATTTATAAAGGTCTTCATGTGAGATCTGGATCAACACCTTTGAAGGGTGATAAAAACTCTCCGTAAGTTGTATAAATCCCTGGTCTTCCAGTTTCTTTAACGCATGAAAGGTACTTAGATAATCAAGTTGATAGGTTTGCGCAAATTCCCTGATATCAAAATCATAGCTGGCAAAAAGGCTGCTTCCCACCGCTATTTTGTAATAATTGGCCAGTGACTGGTAAACCCGTCTGATCAGACTGGGATCCGGAGTCGACAGTTTGATGCGGTTCCTCAACTCTTCTATATCCTTTTCCTGATATATCAGACTTGCATAGGCCCTTTTTTCGTCCCTGCCTGCCCTACCTGCTTCCTGGTAGTAGGATTCAAGATTATCAGGAAGATCGGCATGGATCACCAGGCGAACATCTGCTTTGTTGATCCCCATCCCAAAAGCATTGGTTGCTACGATTACCCGGAACCGGTTCTGCATCCATTTATCCTGCTTCGTATTCCTTTCCTGAAAAGGTAGCCCTCCGTGATAATAATCGGCGGATATTTTGTTTTTCAGCAAATATTCCGCAATCTCTTTGGTCCTTTTTCTTGTTCGAACATACACGATCGATGGACCATTGATCTTTTGCAGGGCTTCCAGCATTTTGGCCTCCTTATCTTCTGTTATCCTCACGATAAAGGATAGGTTTGGCCTTGCGAAAGACTGGATGAAGATCTTGTGATCTATGCGCATAGACAACTGATCCACAATGTCCCTCGTTACCTCACGGGTAGCCGTTGCTGTCAGGGCGATCATCCTGGAACCTGGGATGTGTTTTTTAAATTCGGAAATTTCAAGGTAAGAGGGTCTGAAATCGTATCCCCACTGGGAAATGCAATGGGCTTCATCCACTCCAAGTAAAGTAATTTTCATCCTTTTGGACCTTTCGATAAAAAGTTCCGATTTCAATCTTTCAGGTGAAACATAAAGAAATTTATACCCTCCGTAGATGCAGTTATCAAGAGTGATGTCGATTTCTTTCAGCGACATCCCCGAATATATGGCGGCTGCCTTGACCCCCAGGTGTCTCAATTGCTCCACCTGATCTTTCATCAGCGCAATGATCGGCGTGATGACCAGGCAGATGCCTTCCATGCATAAGGCGGGGACCTGAAAACAAAGTGATTTGCCACCTCCAGTGGGCAAAATGGCCATAACATCATGACCTTCCAACACACTGGAGATGATTTTAGCTTGCAGGGGCCTGAATTTTTCATAACCCCAAACCTTTTTTAATGCCTCTTCTGGTGAATTAAATTTCATTCTGGGCAAATCAAGCTCAGGAAATATATTTTTAATCGCGACAATTTACAAATTTTTTATACGTCTGTGCTTTTCGGCCACATGTGATCAACTACGTAAACCCGGTAGGCGGTCTCTAATACGGCCAGTGAAGCACAATTTACTTTAAATTAGTAACTTATTATATGATTTTAAAATCGCATACCTTTATTCAATGGCCTTGAAATGGACGAATGATTTTGGGCTTTTCCACCGTTAATCCTGATACGTATTAACCATAATAATGATTTTCATACAATTTGTTTTTATTTTATTTTGAAATTAATTCATCAACAATCGGGTTAAATACAATTGGTTAAAATTTTCAATAATGGCTTTTTAAAGTATTTTTGTCGTTGTATGAAGAGGGTTATTTTGATATATCTTCTTCTCCTTGCTTTTCTTAAAATATATGGTCAGTCACAAATTGTGGTAGAAGGAAGAATTATTGATAAGGAAAGCGGAGATGCGGTAAGCTTTGCACATGTTGGATTATGTGAGAAGGCCATTGGAACCGTATCGAATGTGAATGGTGAATTTGAGCTAAAGGTTCCTCCTTATTATCTAAAAGATACCCTTTGCATATCTGCGATCGGCTATAAAACTTTCAAAGATCTTGTAGAAAACCTGAAAGATATTCTTCCGCTTGAGATTGAATTACCTCCTGAAACCAGTGTATTACAGGAAGTGATCATTTCCGATGAAGCCATTACCGGAAGACGGGTCGTGGAAAAGGCTATCAACAGGATATCCAGAAATTATCCATCCAAACCCTTCCAACTGGATGGTTATTACCGCGATTATTTGAAGAAGAATAATGAGTACATTAGTTTTCTAGAGGCTGCCATCACGGTACAGGATATGGGGATAAATTCCAATGAATCCAAAGACAAAATTGAGATCAATCAGCTCCGGTACAGCGATGATTACCTGGAGGACTATTATAAATATCTTCACAAGGATAAGGACGATACCATCAAGGAAGTGCTAGAAGGCGAATCCGCTTTTTATTGGGGAAATGAATTTTCCAATATGCTATACCATAATCCGATCCGGAATCGTCTGGAAAGTGTTCCTTTCCTTGGAGTTTTTAATAATTTTTATCAAAGCAGTTATGAATTCGACATCGCCTTTTATACCTACGTGGATGAGGAGGAGGTGTATGTGGTCAAATTCAAACCCAATGAATTGTATAAATATCATCATGTACAGGCCGATGGGGAAATCTATATCCGGGTGGAGGATTATGCCATTTTGAAATTCACTTTTAATTTTTACGTATCAAAATTCGGGGATAAAAAGAAATGGTATGAACTCAATATCGAATACCGGGATTATAATGATCAGATGTTTCTTAAATATATATCCTATGTGAACTATTTCAAGATCTATACGGGACTGGAAATTGCTGAACTTTATCTTTACCGGGAATTTTTTGTAACTGATATTCGTTATCCTGATTTCAATGATATCCCAAAATCCGAAACCATTGACAAATCCGTTCCACTGCATGCACATGAAGTTCCCAGTGATCCCGATTTCTGGTCGGGGTATAATGTAATTCTCATGGAAAAACCATTGAAAGATTAATTTTATAAGTAATATAGTGCTGTAAATTCCAGATTGTTTATTTTCCAGTATCAGGGTATGTCGTATGATAGTCTTCCAGGCAGAAGTTATCCATTGGGGGCTACGGCCTATACAAAAGGTGTTAACTTCAGTGTGTTCGCAAAAAATGCCGATGTTGTTGAGTTATTGATCTTTGACAAAGCAGAAGATGAAAAGCCCTGTGAAGTCATCTCACTGAATCCCCTGGTCAATCGTACTTTCTATTACTGGCATGTCTATGTGATCGGATTGAAGCCCGGAAAGCTATACGGATACCGTGTATACGGACCTTTTGATCCAGATAACGGGAACCGGTGCAATCCGGAAAAGGTACTGGTTGACCCGTATGCAAAAGCCATTGTAACACCCAGGAATTTTTCACGGCAGGCAGCCATTGATCCGGGAGATAATTGTGCTCAGGCGATGAAGTCAGTGGTAATCCCAAGAAATTCATACGACTGGGAAGGGGACGAACAACTTAATATTCCCTATTCCACTTCTGTGATCTATGAGATGCATGTGAAAGGATTCACACAACACCCATCTTCAGGCATTTCTCCGGAAAAACGGGGGACCTATGCGGGTCTGATCGAAAAGATCCCATATCTGCAGGATCTGGGGATCACAGCCGTAGAACTCATGCCCGTCTATCAATTTGATGAGCAGGATGCCGCCGCAGGACTTTCCAATTATTGGGGTTATACGCCGATCAATTTTTTTGCCCCCCATAATGGATATGGGTATGAGAAAGATCCCATATTGCTGGTCAATGAATTCAAGGACATGGTGAAAGCCTTCCACCGGGCAGGTATTGAAGTCATCCTGGACGTGGTATTTAACCATACTGCCGAAGGGGGAGTGGATGGCCCCACCTACAATCTTAAAGGATTGGGGAATCAGTCCTATTATCTGCTGAATCATAACAAGAGCGAATTCCTTGATTATACGGGTTGTGGGAATACCCTGAATGGAAACCATTCCATTGTGAGGCGAATGATCATGGACAGTCTCAGATATTGGTCTTCGGAGATGCATGTGGATGGTTTCCGGTTCGATCTTGCCTCCGTCCTCTCCCGTGATGAAAGTGGTGAACCTTTAAAAAACCCACCGATTTTATGGGAAATCGAATCAGATCCGGTGCTGGCAAACTGCAAGATCATCGCCGAAGCCTGGGATGCAGCTGGATTATACCAGGTAGGATCTTTTATCGGAGAGAAATGGTCAGAGTGGAATGGTCAATACAGGGATGATATCCGGAAATTTGTGAAAGGCGATAAGGGACAAGTCAAAAAACTGGCTTCCAGGATTTTGGGGAGCCCGGATATCTACCCGGATCCGGAACGTGAACCGAACCGGAGCATTTCTTTCGTGACCTGTCATGATGGATTTACGATGAATGATCTGGTTTCCTTTAATGAGAAACACAATGAGGCCAACCTGGAAGGAAACAGGGATGGGGCCAATTATAATGACAGTTGGAATTGTGGAGTGGAAGGTCCAGCTAACCAGGACAGTATCGAATTGCTCCGCGCGCAGCAGATCAAGAACTTTTTTTCATTGATGTTCTTTTCTCAGGGAACGCCGATGATATTAATGGGAGATGAAATCAGGAGAACCCAATCAGGCAATAACAATGCTTATTGTCAGAATAATGAACTATCCTGGTTTGACTGGGGGCTTGTGGAGAAAAACAAAGAGATCCTAGATTTTGTAAAGAATCTCATAAATTTCGCTCAAAAACTTGAGTTGTTCAAGCTTGAAAAAATCCTTTCCACCCGGGATATGATCAGCGGCCCCCATCTGATCTGGCATGGGACAAAACCCAACCAACCCGACTGGAACTTTTATTCCCGTTCACTGGCATACAGCATCTCTTATCCTAAATATAAGGAATATATATATATAGTGCTCAATTCCTATTGGGATGGATTGGTCTTCAGTTTACCTCCATTGAGTAACGGACTCAGATGGCATCGGATGATCGATACCTGCCAGGATAATCCACATGATTTTATTCCACTCGATGAATCCAAACCACTTCGTCATAACATATATAAGGTGGCTGGTCGCTCAGTAGTTGTTTTTATTGGCAGATGATTTCACTTTTTTTAGATGAAATATAGAATATCCAACTCACTTAGATTGGCCCGAATGCATCTATTTAAATTAATTACATATATCTTATATCTGCAGGAAAAATTAAATTAAATTTGTGAAACATGGATTTTGCGGCATTATATGTACTTTTTTGAAATAATGCAAAGCTGCCAATTCGTGCAATATTTCACTATTGGATCGTTTTAGATTTGAGTAATTGAATAGATCTAAATTAAATAAATAATGAAAAACCGGTACCTTGACCTAATTGAACAAACCTTTTATTTTCCTCAGCCGGAGTTTACTCTTGAAGAAGATAATCTTCTTTTTCATGGCATCCCCCTGATGGAGATCATCAAACAGTATGGCACACCCGTCAAGTTAACTTATCTTCCGAAGATTTCTGAACAGATCAAAAAGGCCCGAAAATTGTTCAATGTGGCCATGGCCAAAGTTGATTATCAGGGGGAATATCATTATGCTTACTGTACAAAAAGTTCGCATTTTTCTTTTGTCATGGAAGAGGTTCTGAAGAACAATGCACATATTGAAACGTCATCCGCCTTTGATATCAATATCATCGAATCCCTTTCTGAGGAAAAAAAAATCGAAAAGGACAGGTATATCATCTGCAACGGATTCAAGCGTCCACAGTATATTCAGAATATTGTCAACCTGATCAACAATGGATTTGAGAACACCATTCCCATCCTCGACAACATCAGTGAAATCGATGCATATCATACGACAATCCGCAAAAAGTGCAAGGTTGGGATCCGGATCGCTTCAGAAGAGGAACCGAAATTTGAATTTTATACTTCCAGGTTGGGTATCGGGTATAAGGATATCATTCCCTTTTATCTGGAGAAAATAAAGAACAATCCAAAATTTGAGTTGAAAATGCTTCACTTTTTCATCAATACAGGGATCAATGATAATTCATACTACTGGAATGAACTTTTAAAAGGGATTAATATTTATGTTGAACTTAAACAGGTTTGTCCCACCCTTGATTCCTTTAACATCGGTGGAGGCTGGCCAATCAAGAATTCCCTGGCTTTTGACTATGATTATGATTATATGGCCGAGGAGATCATCGCACAGATCAAACAGACCTGTGAGATTAATAATATACCCGAACCCGATATTTTTACTGAATTTGGAAGTTATACGGTAGGGGAAAGTGGCGCCATTCTATATTCCTTACTGGACCAGAAAAAACAGAATGACCGGGAAGCCTGGAATATGATCGACAGCTCTTTTATGACCACCCTCCCGGATTCCTGGGCCATCAATAAACGCTATGTCATGCTGGCCATCAACAACTGGTTCGAAGAATATGAGAGGATCTTTCTCGGGGGACTCACCTGCGACAGTGACGATTATTATAATTCTGAAAAACATTCAAACGCCATATATTTGCCCAAGTATAATAAAAACAAACAGCAGTATATCGGTTTCTTTAATACCGGGGCCTATCAGGAAACCCTGGGGGGATTTGGTGGCCTGCAACATTGTCTCATCCCTGCCCCGAAACATGTGGTGGTTGACCGGGATGCCAACGGTGATTATTCAACAAAATTGTTTGCAAAAGAACAGAGTTTTAAATCAATGTTAAAAATATTAGGATATTGAAAGTTTGTAATTCCATTCATTTGATGTTTTTTTTGAAGTAAAACAATTTCAAGATCGGGTCTGGAAAGAAGACCGCAACACATAACTAGGCTGATGACATTTAAAAAGGAGGAATTAATTCATGAGGAGCTCACATGGTACAAAGATGCGATCATATATGAACTTCATATAAAAGCATTTTTTGACAGCAACAACGATGGCATTGGGGATTTCAGTGGATTGATTCAAAAGCTGGATTATCTGGAAGAACTGGGCGTTACGACCATCTGGTTGCTGCCTTTTTACCCCTCTCCCTTACGGGATGATGGATATGACATCGCGGATTATTACAATATCAACCCCTCCTACGGCGCGATTAAGGATTTTAAAAGGTTTTTAAAAGAAGCACATAAAAGAGGGCTTCGTGTCATTACTGAGTTGGTTTTGAACCATACATCTGACGAACATGAGTGGTTCAAACGAGCCCGGAAATCCGGACCCAACAATCCTTACCGCGATTATTATGTCTGGTCGGATACACCTGATAAGTATAAGGAGACACGCATCATTTTTACAGATTATGAAACTTCCAACTGGACCTGGGATGGTGAAGCCAAAGCTTATTTCTGGCATCGTTTTTTTTCTCATCAACCCGATCTGAATTTCGATAATCCCAAAGTACAACAGGAAGTATTTAAAATCATTGATTATTGGTGTAAGATGGGGGTGGATGGATTTCGACTCGATGCCATTCCCTATTTATTTGAAGCGGAGGGGACCAACAATGAAAATCTTCCCCAAACACATGATTTTTTAAAACGGCTGAGAGAATTTGTAGAAGAAAAACATACAGGGACCGTGTTGCTTGCTGAGGCCAATATGTGGCCGGAAGATTCGGCTTCCTATTTCGGGGAAGGGGATGAATGCCATATGAACTATCATTTCCCACTCATGCCCAGGATGTTTATGGCATTGAATATGGAGGACCGGTATCCCATCATCGAGATCATTGATCAGACCCCGAAAATTCCGGATAATTGTCAATGGGCTACTTTTCTCAGGAATCACGATGAACTGACACTGGAAATGGTCACCGACGAAGAACGGGATTATATGTATAAGGTATATACCAAGGATCCCCTTGCCCGCATCAACCTGGGCATAAGGAAACGGCTGGCACCTTTACTGGACAATAACCGGAATAAGATTGAGTTGATGAATATCCTGCTTTTTTCATTACCCGGGACACCTGTAATCTATTATGGTGATGAATTTGGAATGGGGGATAATCATTATCTCGGAGATCGCGATGGTGTCAGGACCCCGATGCAGTGGGATTCGGGAAGGAATGCGGGATTTTCCAGGGCCAATCCCCAACAACTTTACCTCCCGGTAATCATTGATCCTGAATATAAGTTTGAGAGTGTGAATGTTGAAAATCAGTTGATCAACACCAATTCCCTCCTTTGGTGGATGAAAAGAGTCATTCGCATGCGGAAAAGATATAAGGCGTTTGGGAGGGGATCCATTAAATTCCTGGAACCTGCCAACCGGAAGATCCTTGCTTTCATCCGGGAATATAAAAACGAAAGGATCCTGGTGGTTGTCAATTTATCCCGTTTTGCCCAGGCAGTTGAACTGGATCTTGAGGAACTTGAAGGTTTCATGCCCCTGGAAGTATTCAGCCGCAACAGTTTCCCCGTCATCCGTAAAACACCCTATATCATCACACTCGGTCCCCATGGATATTACTGGTTTGAACTGAAAAAATCGAAGGAAAAGTTATTGCTTGACGAACCCATTGATTTTTCCACCATCATTCAGGTGAAAAAATGGGACCAGTTATTCATGAATAATAAAAAAGATATCCTGGAATCCTCAATTCTGCCCTCCTATATAACAAAAAGACAGTGGTTTACCGGCTATGAAAAAGGGATTGAATCCGTGAATATCCATGAGAACATTGGAATTCTTCATAGAAATATAAATTATAACTTGCTGCTTCTGGAAATAGATTATTTTGAGGGATTGCCGGAATTTTATTTTTTACCGGTTTCCTTCGCATCAGAACAGGATGAACGTGAACTTATTGAACTTCATCCCCAGAGCATCATTTGCCGGGTTCAGTTTGGTCAGAAACCCGGGATCTTATTTGATCCCCTCTATACCGAACCTTTCAGGCAGTATCTCCTGGAGATGATGATCAA
This sequence comes from uncultured Flavobacteriaceae bacterium, assembly GCA_963793325.1. Taxonomy (GTDB): domain Bacteria; phylum Bacteroidota; class Bacteroidia; order Flavobacteriales; family Flavobacteriaceae; genus Eudoraea. The sequence continues at coordinate 2,762,892 of CAWBZU010000001.1, read as the reverse complement.
AAATAAAAGGCTGGATTTTGACAGCAACCGGATCCTGTTTTATTCCAGGAACAACCTTCGTAAACTCCAGTCGGAGAATGCCCAGGAGTTGTTGACATCAAAGTTAATGGAATCGGCTGAGAGCCATACAGTAATCCTCTATGGCAATAAACTGATCCTGAAGATCTACAGGCAGATTGATTACAGTTCAAGCCGGGATGTGGAGATCTCAAGGTTTTTATCCGAGAAATTAAAATTCAAACAGGTCCCTGAATTTTTTGGAACTATTGAATTTGTGAGGTCGAAATCCTATCCTTCCACACTGGGCATCGGACAGCGATTTATACCGGGAACGATTACGGCCAAGGAATACCTGGCAGATGCCTTTCAAAGGTATTATGAGAACATGGCTTCTTTAGGCCCTAAAGGTAAATTGCCCAGATTAAAGGGTTCATTGAAAAATCCGGCTTCATTCCATGATCTGAACCTGGAGGGTCAGAAAATTCTTGGCGGGGCTTATCTTGAACATGTTTTATTGCTTGGCCAGCGAACCGCTGAAATGCACAAGGCCCTTTCATTTGCCCAGGAAGAAAGGGATTTTCAATTTGAAGAATTTTCACTTCATTATCAAAAATCCTTATATAGTGGATTAAAAACGCTCGTAAGGACCACCATCAAAGCATTGGAAAAGAGGCTGGGGCTTTTTAGCACGGAAGTGAGAAAAGAAGTGCTCGATCTTTTCCAGTTTGAGGACATCCTCGACCAAAGTTTTAAGAGGATCTCCATGAATAAGCTGAATTGTATGAAGATCAGGATCCATGGTCATTATCATTTGTCCAGGATCCTGTTCACCGGGAATGATTTCATTATCATTGGCTTTGAAGGGGATCTGTCCTTTTCCTATCATTCGAAAAAAGTGAAGAAATCGGCCTTGCGGGATCTGGCCACCCTGATCTACTCCATTCACCGTGTATCCCAGACAACAGCCATCGGCAATCAGTATGATGAAAAATACCCGATCCGCTGGTTTCATTACATCAGTGGATTCCTGGTTGATTCCTATCTTGAAAATTCGAAGGGATCCCAGTTTATCCCTTCCGACCGGCAACAGTTCAATAATCTGCTTGAGATATTCCTGCTTGAGTGTGGTTTGAATGAATTGAATCAAGAATTGGATCGAAGACCTGAATATGCGGTCATTCCCATTCGATTGATCAAATACGTTTGCGATCAATATCTGCAGAAAGAAACGGATGGCGCTTCAGAATAAACTCATGCCATCAATTTAAAGTGATCGTATGGGTATGATCATTTTTTAATCATCACCGGTTTGATCCCTGCTTCCAGGACTTCATGGTTTAAAGCCGGTACATCCTGGTCCAGTATTTTATCCAGTTTTTTAAGGGCATCATTGATCTCAGCGGTCACCTCTTTTTTGAATTCCAGCGCCTGCTCGGTGGGCTGGTAATCTCCTATACTGCTTAGCCACATCAGATGGGCCAGCTTATTATTGAGCCGGATCGGGTAATTCAAAGGATCCTGATCACTTTTATTCTTTGTCTGGTAAAGGATTGCTTCTACTCCGGTAAGCTTTTGCCCCACTGTATCCGCCAGGGCAATAATAGACATGTATTCCTCCGAATCCCCAATCTTTTCTTTCAATTGATCTAACTGGGTTCTGGCTTTTCTGATGTTGACTATGGCTTCATGGGTTTCTGAAATTTTATCGGAAACTTCTCTAAGGAAGTCAAATTGAACCTTCAGATCCTGCTCCGATGTTTTCGAACGGGGATCTTTAAGGAGGTTAAAAGAAGATTCAAGGGAATCATCCGCTACCACCATCCGTACTTTTCCATAATAAAGATCCTTCTCCTCCGCTCTCGAAACTGTAGGGTGTCCTTTTTACACGCCATGTACTGGCATAGAGGATCCTTGGATTGGTTGGGTCCAGGATGAGATCAACAGCACCTGCCTGGTCATTTGCAAATAATATCCTTTCCCAGTTAATCCCCCCATTCCGGGAACGATAAACACCCCGCATTTCAGATGGTTGGTAAATATCCCCGATGACTGCTGCATAAACGATATCAGGATTGGAGGGATGAATGCGGATTCTTGAAATATGCCTTGATTCCTCCATTCCTGAGGCCTTCCACGTTTTCCCTGCGTCCAATGATTTCCAGACTCCGTAACCATAGGATACATTGCCTCTTAAGGTTTTTTCACCCCCACCCACAAAGATCACATTGGGATCTGACTCGCTCACGGACACAGCTCCAATGGATCCACCAAAATAACCATCGGAAATATTTTCCCAGGATTGACCTCCGTTTTCCGTCTTCCATACGCCACCTCCAGTCGACCCGAAATAGAAGAGGTTTCTATGGCCTTTTACACCGGTTACTGCGGCGGATCTTCCTCCCCGGAAAGGACCAATACAGCGCCATTCCATGCCTTTGTATAATTTTGGGTCAAATGTCAATGATCCATCCTGCTGCGGTCGTCTTTTTTTCTGGCTGAAGGAGATGGTAAAAAATATCAACGACAGGAATATAATTAACAGAGGAATACGTTTCATAGGTCTTTTCATTACAGTTTAAGGTTAGCTAAAATAAAATGAAATTATTTAAAAAATCGATCACACATTTATATTCTTGGAGGAGATCGTGAATAATGACCTAAAAAAATAATCTTTCAGATAATTAGATATCAGATTTACGTAATTTTGTCATTCATGATTATCTCGGAAGCCAGGTGATCATTAAAAAATTACTGTTGAATATATTTTATTGAATGAATAATTTCAGGAATTTCTGTATCATCGCGCACATTGATCACGGGAAAAGTACCTTGGCCGATCGATTGCTTCAATTCACCCATACGGTAAGTGATCGTGAAATGCAGGAACAACTGCTTGACAGCATGGACCTGGAACGTGAGCGGGGTATCACCATCAAGAGCCATGCCATTCAAATGGAATATCCATACGAAGGAGGCACCTACATACTCAATCTGATCGATACTCCAGGCCATGTTGATTTTTCTTATGAGGTATCGCGATCGATTGCCGCCTGCGAAGGCGCATTATTGGTTGTGGATGCATCACAGGGGATCGAAGCCCAGACCATTTCCAATCTTTACCTGGCCCTTGAACATGACCTTCATATCATTCCTGTTATCAATAAGATCGATCTGCCCGGAGCGATGCCGGAAGAAGTGGCCGATCAGATTGTCGACCTGCTGGCCATTAACCGGGAGGAGATCATTTACGCCAGTGCCAAACAGGGCATTGGCATCGACGACATACTTCACGCTATTGTGATGCGGATCCCTGCTCCAAAAGGGGATCCGGGAGCTCCGCTCCAGGGCATGATCTTCGATTCTGTATATAATTCTTACAGGGGGGTAGAAGTTATTTTCCGGGTATTCAATGGCACCATCCGAACGGGGGACAAGGTGAAGTTTGTCAATACGGGCAAAACCTATGATGCAGATGAAATTGGCATTCTTAAATTAAAGCATTATCCCAAGGATGAACTGGCAGCCGGGAATGTAGGATACCTGGTCTCGGGGATAAAGATCGCCAGCGAAGTAAAGGTAGGAGATACCATTACCAAGGTGGACCGTCCAGCCAGGGAGGCTATAAAAGGCTTTGAAAATGTAAAACCCATGGTGTTTGCGGGTATTTATCCTGTTGAAACTTCTGAATTCGAAGAATTGCGGAGTTCCATGGAAAAATTACAGCTGAATGATGCTTCCCTCGTCTGGGAACCCGAATCTTCTGTTGCCCTTGGATTTGGCTTCAGGTGTGGATTTCTGGGTATGCTGCACATGGAAATTGTCCAGGAACGTCTCGAAAGGGAATTCGACATGACCGTGATCACAACGGTGCCCTCGGTGCAATATCATGCGGTGCTTACCAATGGAAAAGTTCTCGAGGTGAATGCTCCAGCCGATATGCCGGAACCCACGACCCTGAGCCATATTGAAGAACCTTATATCCGGGCGCAGATCATCTCAAAAGCGGATTATATTGGAAGTATCATTTCCCTGTGTATGGATAAACGGGGAGTGATCAAAAACCAGGTATACTTGACATCGGACAGGATTGAACTTACTTTTGAATTGCCTCTTGCTGAGATCGTGTTTGACTTTTATGATAAATTAAAGACCATCTCAAGAGGATATGCATCCCTGGATTATGAGCTGATCGGGTTCAGGGCTTCAGAAATGGTTCGTCTGGATATCATGCTGAATGGGGATAAGGTGGATGCTTTATCGGCCATCGTTCATCGTGACAAAGCTTATGAATGGGGCAAACGACTCTGTGAAAAACTCAGATCCCTGATTCCCCGGCAGATGTTTGAAATAGCTATCCAGGCTGCGATCGGTAATAAGGTAATCGCACGGGAATCGATCAAGGCAATGAGAAAAAATGTGACGGCCAAGTGTTATGGGGGTGACATCACCCGGAAAAGAAAATTGCTTGAAAAACAGAAAAAGGGAAAAAAAAGGATGCGGAGTGTAGGGAATGTTGAGATCCCTCAGGAAGCTTTTATGGCTGTATTGAAACTGGATTAAACAAATAAAATACATCATGGCTATTATTATCGATGGTAAGGCGACTGCGCAAATTATACGGGATGAGATCGCTGAAAAGGTATTGGAAATCAAAAAGAAGGGTGGCAAAATACCCCATCTTGCTGCCGTGCTGGTCGGTGACGATGGCGCAAGCCAGACCTATGTGAACGGAAAGGTTAATGATTGCAGGCAGGTCGGATATGAGTCAACTTTGAAAAAATTTGATGCGGATATATCTGAAGCAGCACTGCTGCAGGTGGTTGATGACCTGAACAGCGATCCGGATATTGATGGTTACATCGTTCAATTACCCCTTCCCGGGCATATTTCCACGCAAAAAATCACAGAAAAGATCAACCCGGAAAAAGATGTCGACGGATTCCATCCTGTCAATGTCGGAAGAATGGTAAAAAGTCTTCCGGCCTATATTTCGGCGACACCTTTTGGGATCATCCAGTTAATTGAAAGATATCAGATCGAGACGGAGGGTAAACATTGTGTGGTGATTGGGAGAAGCGATATCGTGGGCACACCCATGGCCATCCTGATGTCCAGGAAGAGGTATCCGGGAAATTGTACAGTGACCGTTTGCCATAGCCGGACCCCGGACATTAAAGCCATTTCAAAGGATGCGGATATTGTGATTGCGGCCCTCGGCAAGGCGGGTTTTCTCAAAGGCGATATGGTAAAGGAAGGTGCCGTGGTCATTGATGTTGGAATTACCCGGGTGGAGGATGCCTCTAAAAAACGGGGATATGCTTTGAAAGGTGATGTAGATTTTGACGAGGTAGCTCCCAAAGCAAGCTACATCACTCCAGTGCCAGGTGGAGTTGGCCCCATGACGAGGGCGGCTTTGCTGTACAATACATTGCTGGCGTCTCAAAAACTGGTTTATTAGTCTTCCGGTCATGACTTCGGGAATTCCTCTTATGGAAGCGTTTCATACCATTCAGGGGGAAGGTTTCCATCAAGGTAAGGCTGCTTTTTTTATACGTCTGGCCGGATGTGAGGTGGGTTGTCATTGGTGTGATGTCAAGGAATCATGGGACATGGAGGCACATCCCAAAGTACCCATTGCTGAGATCATCCGGAAAGCGGTGGCACACCCGACACGTATGGCTGTGATCACCGGAGGGGAACCACTCATGCATGACCTTTCTGAACTTACTCAAGCACTGAGGGAAATAGGATTCAGGACACATATTGAAACATCCGGCGTCTATCCTGTGACCGGTGTATGGGATTGGATTTGTTTTTCACCGAAAAAATTTAAATCGCCAGAACCGGTTATCTTTGGCCAGGCGCACGAATTAAAGGTGATCATTTATCATAATAGCGATTTTAACTGGGCAAGGGAATTCCAACCCAGGGTAAATCCGGCATGTAAATTATATCTACAGCCAGAGTGGAGTAAAAAAGATAAAATGATGCCATTGATCACCGAATTTGTCATGGAAAATCCGCAATGGGAAATATCCCTTCAAACACATAAATACATGAACATTCCCTGACCAAATGATTAGAAAAAACCGACTGATATTGCTGATAGGATTTATTTTTCTGATCCATTTCTCATGGGCCCAGGAGTATTCAACCCATTCGAAAAAGGCCATTAAATTCTATGAATCTTCTGAGGATTATATTTTCAGGCGGCAACTTCCGGATGCCATCTATCTGCTGAAACAGGCCCTTGAAAAAGACAAAACTTTCATTGAAGCTCATTTACGGATCGCTTTTGTCTATAAATTGATGAATAACATCACACTCCAGAAAGAACACCTGGAAGCAGTCATCATGTTTTCAAAAAATCCTTCCCAGTATAAAAATGTATTTCTAGCTTTGGGAGAAGCCTGTTATCTTTTGATGGAATATGAAGAAGCCATTAACCACCTCAATCAGTTTCTTGCCTTTCCGACCGCAGATCCACGGTTGATCCCGGATGCCAACTGGCTTATGTCAAACGTTGATTTTGCCAAGGAAAAAATCAAGGAGCCGCTTGATATTGAACCGGTTAAAATGTCAGAAAGGATCAATGAAGGTCCTTTGCAGTATTTCCCGGTTCTGACTGCCGATGAAACGAAAATATTTTTTACCCGGAGAGAAAGCCATGAACCCCAGTATGATGAAGATATCTATGTTTCTGAAAAAGACAGCAGCGGACAGTGGAGTTTTCCTTTTCCTATTTCGCGAACGATCAACACGCAATATAACGAAGGGACCTGTACCATTTCGGCCGATGGTAAAATCTTAATATTTACTTCCTGCATGGGCAGGAGAAATTTCGGGAGTTGTGATCTGTTTGTCAGCTACCGGGAAGGGATTGACTGGAGCCGGCCTGTCAACATGGGGGAAAATATCAATTCTTCATCATGGGATTCACAGCCTGCCCTTTCAGCGGATGGCCGTCGTTTGTATTTTGTCTCAGAAAGGCCAGGAGGGGAGGGGAAACGGGATATCTGGATGAGCGTGACCAATGAGGCGGGTGAATGGGATCCCGCAGTAAATCTGGGTCCTCAGATCAACACGAAGGAGGACGATGTTTCTCCTTTTATCCATGTCAACGGACAAACCTTATATTTTGCGTCCAAAGGCCGCCTGGGATTCGGAGGATATGATCTTTATTCTTCCGAGTTGATTAACGGATCATGGACAGAACCCAGAAATCTGGGGTATCCGATAAACACGCCCGAGGATCAGGTATCGCTCTTTGTGACAACAAATGGCCAAAGGGCTTATTATTCTCTCGATTCCTGGACAGTCCAGGGAACCCCTACCAGCATGATCTACCATTTCAAAATGCCGGAAGGGATTACCGTCACCAATAAAAGCTACTATGTAAAAGGTAAAATTCAGGATGCTGAGACAAAGGAATCCCTGAAGGCCAGTGTTGATTTGATGGATGTGAATAACAATCAACTCATTTCCAAGGTGTATTCCGATTCGATTTTCGGAGAATATACCATGGTGTTGACCGAGGGATCTGAATATGCCTTGTATGTGGAAAAACCTGGATACATATTTGAAAGTCGTCATTTTTCACTTCCTCAGGGGTCGGCGTACAAACCGATAGAGATGGATTTTTATCTGAATAGAATTCAAACCGGGGCAACAACCGTGCTGAATAATCTTTTCTTCGATGTTGATAAATACGATTTGAAACCCAATTCAATCACTGAACTCGAAAGGATCATCAGTTACATGAAAAAAAATCCCGATCTGAAAATAGGGATCCGGGGTCATACCGATGATACCGGGACGGCCGAATACAACATGCGATTATCTCTTAAGCGGGCAGAAGCCGTTTATCAGTACCTGGTGGATCATGGTATTGACCCGGCACGGCTTACCTTTCAGGGATTTGGGCAAACGGAACCAGCTTACCCGAATGATTCGGAGGAGAACCGGAGTAAGAACCGGAGAATCGAGTTCAGGATCGAAGAATTAAACTGAGCTTAAAATAATACAAAACCGAATTTTTTAATGCAAAAAAAAAAAGTGTTACCCCAATTTGATAATTATTTGTAAATTAGCGTTTTAAAAATCGCTGAAGAAATTTATATAATCATATTCTGGATTGATATAATACAATAAAAAAGCGATTTTTTCTATGGAACGTTATAATTTTTTTATTAAATAACTTTAAAACCAAAAAGGATACCACCCAATTTGCGTGATAAATATGAAATTTATAATTTTTCAATGCAAAGATTGACAAATTGTAAATATCGAATTTGAATTTTTTATGTTATGATAATTTTATATAAGTTTATCGACGAAATTAACAGAAAGTATCTTTTATTAACTTAAACATTTTTCTTATGATGAGATTTTTACTATTGTGTGTGGTGATTACGACCTTTTTCGCCTCCAGTGTGATGGCTCAGGAAAAGGTTGTAACCGGGAGCGTAACTGCCGAGGAGACAGGCAGTCCAATTCCTGGCGTAAATGTTATCCTGAAAGGTACCACCATTGGTACTGTAACGGATATTGATGGTAATTATCAGTTGAATGTTCCTAATGAAGGTGGAGTTCTGATCTTTACCTTTATTGGTCTTGCAACTGAAGAAGTCCGGATTGGTGATCAATCCGTGATCAACATGGGAATGACCGCTGACATCCGGCAGCTTTCCGAAGTGGTGGTGACTGCCTTGGGGATTGAACGTGAAGAGCGTTCCCTGGGATATTCCATCCAGGAAGTGAAAGGAGACGAAGTGAATACAGTACCCACTGATAACTTCCTGAATTCTCTTTCCGGACGGGTTGCAGGTCTTCAAGTCAAAAATAACACGAACTTTGGTGGTTCCAATAACGTGGTGATCAGGGGGCAGACCTCCTTAACCCAGAACAACCAGCCTTTGTTCGTTGTTGACGGGGTGCCGATCAGTAACTCAAATACCAATAATACCGGGCAACTTACCGGTAGAAACGGTTATGACTATGGAAATGCGGCTTCGGATATAGATCCAAATAACATTGCATCCATTTCCGTACTGAAAGGTGCTGCAGCTACCGCATTATATGGTTCACGGGCAGCCAATGGAGTGATCCTGATCACTACCAAGAAAGGTAAGCAAGGAAGAGGAGTTGGTGTCACAATCAATTCAAACACTACTTTTGGCAAGATCGATAAAACCACTTTCCCCAAATACCAGTATGATTATGGTGCTGGTTATGGACCTTATTATTCAGATGGGGATTATCCTTATTTAGGTGAAGAAGATATTAATGATGATGGAAACCTTGAATTGGTGACTCCCTTTACAGAGGATGCTTCACGCGGACAGAGATTTGATCCCAATTTAATGGTGTATCAATACAATGCCTTTGTCCCCGAATCTCCCTATTTTGGTCGGTCTACTCCATGGGTTGCCGGTAAAAACGATCCTTTATCGTTTTTTGAAACCGCAGTGAATTTGACAAACAGTGTTGACATTGCCAATGCAACGGATGACGCATCCTACCGGGTTGGTTTTACGAACCAGGATTTTTCAGGTGTTATGCCGAACAGTTCATTAAAAAGGAACAACTTTATCCTGAACGGATCCTATAATATCCTGGATAACCTGAAAGTTTCTGCCAGTGCCAATTATATCAAAACAAATGGCAAAGGCCGGCCATCTACCGGTTACAGTGATAATATCATGACTTCCTACCGCCAGTGGTATCAGATGAATGTGGATATCCAGGAGCAGAAAGATCTTTACTCCCAGACCGGACGGAATGTAACCTGGAATCCTTTGGCTTACAATGATCCGACCCCCATTTATTGGGACAATCCATACTGGGTAAGATATGAAAATTATCAGACGGACGTGAGAACCCGTTTGATTGGATATGCCATGGCTGAATGGGATATTACGGACTGGTTGAACCTGACGGGAAGATACACCATTGATACCTATGACCAGCTGCAGGAAGAACGGAAAGCAGTGGGATCGGTATCCGGTGAATTTGGGGTAGACCGCCCGGATGTAACCTCAGGATATTCGAGATTTGACAGGACTTGGAGAGAAACCAACCTTGATTTCCTTCTCAAGTTCAACAAGAGGTTTGGAGAAATTGATCTCTCTGCGCTAGCTGGAACCAACATCCGTCGTAATTATATCGATGATGTTTTCGCCTCCACCAGTGGTGGATTGGCTGTTCCCGGACTCTATGCTTTGAGCAACAGTACCGATCCAATGTTACCACCGGAAGAAAGTTTACTGGAATCAGGTGTAAATGGTATATTTGGAGGTGTAACCGTGGGATTTAAAGACATGGTATATGTGGAAGGTACGATCAGAAGAGACCAGTCTTCTACTTTACCGGCGAAAAATAATTCTTATGTATATCCTTCAATATCCGGTACATTCCTGTTTTCGGAATTGATGTATTCATCCTGGCTCTCATTGGGAAAAGTCAGGCTGAATTACGCCGAAGTTGGTGCAGATGCACCTCCGTTGAGGGTAGTAGATACTTATCGTGGAGTAGCGCCTTTCAACGGTGTATCCATGGTTACCAATCATTTTGTCAAAAACAATCCGGATCTGAAGCCGGAAAGAACACAATCCATTGAAGCTGGCTTGGCGATGAACTTTTTAACCAACCGGATTGGCTTTGATTTGGCACTTTACAAATCAACCACATTTGATCAATTGATGCCGGTAGCTGTTTCATTTGGTACAGGCTATAGCTCCAAATGGGTAAATGCAGGAGAGATTGAAAATAAAGGGGTTGAATTGACCCTGTTTGCTACTCCTGTTGAAACCAGTGCTTTCAGATGGGATCTTTCCCTCAACTGGTCCAAAAATGAGAACAAGGTGATTTCCCTGTTTACGGATCAAGCCGGCAATGAGGTACAGAATCTGCAGCTGGGAAGTTTACAGGGCGGTGTCAGCATCAATGCCCGGGTTGGGCAGCCCTATGGTACCATTCAGGGAACGGATTATGTTTATCATGAAAATGGCCAGCGGGTTACTGGTGCTAATGGCCGTTATCTGAAAACTTCCACCAATGATGTAGTGATTGGGAATTACAATCCCGACTGGATTGCCGGTTTGAGAAACTCCTTCAGCTACAAGGATTTCACTCTGAGCTTCCTATTTGATATGCAACACGGTGGAGATATCTTCTCACTTGATCTTTGGTATGGCGCTGCTACAGGTTTATATGAGGAAAGTGCCGGTCTCAATGACCTGGGGAATCAGGTCCGGGATCCGATCGTACAGAACGAAGATGGTTCCTATGCACCCAATAGTGGTGGTTTTATCAATCCCGGAGTATATGAGGATGGCACTCCCAATGAGACCAGGGTAAGAGGCGATTATTATGGAGCAGATGGTTATGCGGTAAGCCCAAATGCCAAATTTGTATATGATGCTTCCTATCTCAAATTAAGGGAACTTTCATTAACCTATAATTTACCAAGGACATTGATCGATCAGACTCCGCTTACAGCGGCTTCGATCAGCTTTATCGGATCCAATCTCTGGATTCTAAATAAGAATCTGCCACATGCAGATCCGGAAGCTACCCAGAGTTCCGGAAACATCCAGGGATGGCAGAGTGGAGTTTTGCCAACGGTTAAAAATTATGGCTTTAATATAAAAGTTCAGTTCTAATTTCTAAAGATGAATAAAATGAAAAGACCAATAATTATATATTTTGTGTTGATCACTTTTTTCGTTAGTTGTACGGATAATTTTGAGGATTTCAACACAGACAAGAAGAATCCTGCGGTAGTAGCGGGGAATGCGCTGTTCTCGAACGGTCAGAAGGCACTGGTGGATCAGGTAAGTTCTACAAATGTAAACTTTAATATCTTTAAACTGGTGTCTCAGTACTGGACAGAGACTACCTATACAGATGAGGCCAATTATGACCTGACCAATAGGAACATCCCGGAACAGATCTACCGTGAATATTACCGGGAGGCTTTGAAAGATATGAATGAAGCGGTCAAATTGATCGAAGAAGAAACGGATCCGGTTGGCGTAGCAACCATGCAAAACAGGCTGGCGATCATTGAAATCATGAATGCCTATGCTTATAGCAGGTTGGCGGATATCTTCGGCAACATCATCTATTCTGAAGCCCTGGATATCGGGAACGTATATCCGGCCTATGATGATGCAGCCACTGTATATGCCGAACTGATCAGTAAGATTAACAATGCCATTTCAGATTTGAATGCGAATGAGGACAGTTTTGGTGCAGCCGATCTGATCTATGACGGTGATGTTGCAGCCTGGATCAAATTTGCGAATACATTGAAGATCAAAATCGGAATCACCATTGCTGATGCAAATGCTTCGCTGGCCCAGTCAACGATTGAAGGTGCGTTAAGTGGCGCTTTTGAATCCTCGGATGATGATGCCCTGTTCTTATATCAGAGTGCTGCTCCCAACTATAATCCGCTCTATGCGGACCTGGTCGCGAGCGGACGGAAGGACTTTGTTCCTGCCAATACGATCGTGGATATCATGAACGATCTCAATGACCCGAGACGTACCTTCTATTTCACTGAGTATGAAGGCGAATACGTTGGAGGTGAATATGGATGGCCAAATTCCTATCTGAGCTATTCACATATTCATCCTTCAATTGAACAGGCGACTTTTCCTGGAATTCTCTTAACTTATAATGAAATGCAGTTTTATCTGGCAGAGGCGGCTGAAAGAGGATTTTCGGTAGGCAATACAGCTGAGTACTACTATAACCAGGGGATCACTGAATCCATTCTGGGCGGTTCATTGGCAGCATATGGGTGGGGAGCTACTCAAGCCGATGCGGATGCCTACCTGGCACAACCAGATGTGGCCTATGCCACTGCACCGGATGCTTCTGCAGACGGCTGGCGGCAAAAGATCGGGACCCAGTCCTGGATCGCCAGTTACACCCGGGGGCTGGTAGGTTATACCACCTGGAGAAGGCTGGATTATCCGGTATTTAACGTGGCTGAATTGATCGAATCAACCGCCGATATACCTACCCGTTTCACCTATCCGATCAATGAGCAAACATTGAACTCGGAGAGCTGGAGAGCGGCTGCAGATGCCATTGGCGGGGATGAACAGACCACCAAGATCTTCTGGGATATTAATCCAGTCAATGAGTAATCATGTTGAACTAATTTAAGTAGTTTATAATCAAAAAAGCTACCCATCCGGGTAGCTTTTTCCTTTTCTATGTCCGGATCATTATATTGTATGGAATATTCAATCCATTAATGAAGTTGTATCCCACAGGAAGGAGTATATTTACGGCCGGTTGCCGCTTTTTATAATGATCTTCATTATATTTTTATGATGCAAAAATTTCTATTTTTTCTGATCCTTTCCCTTTTTTTATGCATGGATCTGATGGCGGATGGAATGAAGGATGTCTATGTGGAAACGACGGACAATGGGAAGTATCTGACAGGTCTTCTGGGTGATCTTGAAAAAGAATACAAGGTTGACTTTATTTACAGGCAAGAAGTCCTCAAACCTTACCGGGTGTTTGGAATACAGCAATCTTACCGGGTGGTTGATTTTCTGAGAATGTTTCTGCAGAATTTTTACATCACCCAGATTAATGAGGATGTAATCACCATTATCAGTCAGGATGAGTATGGTCGAATGGCAGCCGATCCGGTCAATTTCCTTCTTTTACACGCTGAGGTGGGAGAGCAGATCCGCATCAAAGGCACGCTGGTGGATATTTATTCAAAAGAACCGCTATATGGAGCCGATATAATCATTCCAGCATTAAAAACGGGCACCAGAACGAATGAGAAAGGCTTTTTTGAGATCAATCTCCCTAAATCCATTTACGAAGTGGAGATCAGGCATATCGGTTATGAAACCATCCGGTTCATTGTGATTTTCAGTCCCTTGGGGAAGGAAAATGCGATCGATCTGGCAATGAATATCTCCTCCACCGAACTGGAAACGGTCACGATTATAGGCGATGCGGAAGATTCCCAGATCAGAAGCCGCCTGACCGGCATTGAAAGATTAGGTATAGAAACCATCAAAAGCCTTCCGACCTTTATGGGTGAGGTGGATCCCATCCGGAGCATAACCACCCTACCGGGTGTGAGTACGGCAGGTGAACTTTCTTCCGGTTTCAATGTTCGTGGGGGGAAGCAGGACAGAACCTGATCCTGCAGGATGGCGCTGTAATATATAACCCGACACACTTGTTTGGTATTTTTTCGGCCTTTAACCCTGATCTGGTGAATGATATCAGATCTATATAAAGGCGGCGGACCGGCTGGTTTTGGTGGCCGGGCTGCTCCACGACTGGATATCGACCTTAAAAACGGAAACCTGAACACCCATGCATTTTCCGGGGGTATCGGACTGGTATCAAGCCGACTGGCCCTGGAAGGTCCCATCTAAAAGGGATAAAATATCCTATGTGATTGGCGGCCGGATATCCTACAGTAACTGGCTGATAAGACAGATCAAGGATGTGGAACTGAAGAACAGCGAGGCGGATTTCCATGATGTGACCGCCAAGATTCTTTATCACCCGAATAAAAAGAACCTCATATCCGTCACCGGATATTACAGTTATGATGATTTCAAACTGGGGAATGATTCCATCTTCAGCTGGAACACGAAAAACCTGTCCTTCAAATGGGATCATACATTCAATGATAAATTATCCTCCATGATGACGGTTGCCAGCAGCAACTATGAAAGTAATGTTGATTTTGAGGATGAAGCCGAATCGTTCTTCTACCAGAATTCTGTCAATAATTTACTGCTGAAGTATGAGATGTTGTATGCAATCCGTGAAGATTTGGTGATTGATTTTGGACTGGAGGGTTCCGGATCACAGATAGAACCAGGTAAGATCAAACCTACTACGGAACCTACCAATGTACTTGCCAAAGATGTGGGCGATTATCATTCAATAGAAACCGCAGTTTTTTTCCAGGGAAATTATGACCTGGATGAAAACCTGGGTTTTTCCCTGGGTCTCAGATACTCACTGTTTTACCGGCTCGGGGAGGGCAATATATACCACTTCGACTATCAAGAATTGAATGGCCGGTATCCTTCCATTGATGATACCGTGAGTTATGCATCGGGTGAAATTATTTCCAGTTATGGTGGTTTTGAACCCAGGCTTTCTGCGCGTTATTCCTTCAATGACTACACTTCGGTTAAAGCGAGCTACTATCGGTCGCGACAGTATCTGCAGCTGCTCTCCAATACGATCACGCCTTCTCCACTGGATTACTGGATAGCCAGCGGGCCATATATTAAACCAACCATCAGCGACCAGTACACGCTGGGACTCTATCAGAATCTCCACCATGATATGTATGAGGTTTCTATTGAGACTTTTTATAAAAAAATGGCCAATACGGTAGATTATATTGAAGGGGCTGATCTGATCCTGAATGAAGCTCCAGAACAGGGTCTTACCCAGGGTGACGGAATGGCTTATGGTCTTGAGCTGCAGATCAAACGGAACGAAGAAAAATTCAACGGATGGATCTCCTATACCTATTCAAGAAGTCTCCGTAAATATGATTCGGATATTTCCATTCTACGGATCAATTCGGGAGAATATTATTCTTCCATTTATGACATACCGCATGATCTTTCCGTGGTGGCCAATTACAGGCTATTACCCAGGGTGGTCTTTTCCCTCAATTTCAATTATAAGTCAGGGAGGCCTATCACGATCCCTGTATCCAAATTCAGTTTTGGACCGGTATTATCCGTATTGAATTATTCCGACCGGAATGAATACCGGATGCCTGATTACCACCGGTTGGATATTACTTTCACATTGGAGGATAAGATGAAGAGAAACAAAAGGTTTAAAGGGGAATGGAGTTTATCCATATATAATCTGTATGGACGGAAAAACGCTTATTCCATTTATTTTGATGAATATGGGATGGCCCATAAGGTATCCATTCTGGGAAGTGTCTTCCCTTCACTTAGTTACAATTTTAAGTTTTAGCCATGATTCGGAAGGTTCCGGTTATTGTATTAACCTTCCTCATAGCCTTGGGTTGTGTGGAACTATATGATTTTAATGTTGAAAATGGGAAATCCTCACTGGTAATTGAGGGAGAGATTTCCGATGTGTCTTATCGTGACTACCTGAAATTTCTGGCGGATGGAAGGCATTTTATGGTTAAGTTGAGCAGGACCAGCGATGTAGATAATGTGCGTGATGAAAAAATAAGGGATGCAGAAGTATTTTTATTGGATAACCGGGACCACCGTTGGGATTATACTTCCTCAGAAATGAACCCCGGATTCTATTACCTTTTTGATGACGATTTTCGAGCTGAACCAGGTGTTTCCTATCAATTGAAGGTGATCTTATCCGGTGAGGAATCCTATCAATCTGACTGGGAACAAATGCCGGAAGTTGAATCGGGTCCCCTGGGAGATATCGATTTTGAGGAAGTAGTTACACAAAAATATGTATTCCGCAATAATGAAAGGGTTCTGGGTGATGTAAGGGGAGTCAATGTCAGGGTAGACCTTCCTGAAGTAATTTCTTCGGATCCGGTATATTACAGGTGGACTTTCTCCGCTACCTGGGTTTTCCGGGCTACACTCGTTTCGATTACCGAAGATGATTACCGGTGCTGGATTACAAATCCCAGTTATCTTTCAAATTACGTGTTGTTAAAAGATAATACGGGAGGATATAAGAACAAATTGTTTATTATCGATGTTGATCACAATGACCGGATCTTTGACCGGATTTCCATCCTGATCAGTCAGTACACTATGCCAGAGGGTTATTTTAACTACTGGGAGGAGATCCAGGAACAGGATGACCGCACTGGATTGTTTGATCCGCCGCCTTTTAATTTACAATCGAATCTGCATGCTGATAATTCAGAACAGGATGTATTCGGTTACTTTGGTGTGGTCCACGAACAGGGTACACGATGGGATTTTTCCAGACTGGATCTTTCCTATCCTGTGAAGAATACCTGGAGGGAATATTGTACGAATCCGAATATAATCCTTGGTCCTTATTCGGAATGTTTAAGTTGTTTTAATTATGCGCTTGGCATTCCCACCAATGTGAAACCCTATTGGTGGGATGAATAAACAGGTATGATAGCATGGCTGAATACTTTTTAACTTTACGATGAGAAGAGATTACATTTATTTTAGAACTATCAAACACCTTATGACGTCCATAATAAGAAAACAAGAATTATTTTTAAACCTTTTGGCGAATTTTCCGGTTAGAAATGATATCCAAGATTATAGAAATTAGGCTGCGGTCACTGGGGATTTTATCGATATTTATCCTGGTTACGGGATGTGTGGAGATCTATGAATTCAAAATCAAAAATGATCAGCCCTCGCTGGTGATTGAAGGAGAAATTTCCAATGTATCGTATAATGAATGTTATGAATTCCCGGCAGAGGGAAGATATTTTACAGTAAAATTGAGATGGACCAGCAATGTGACCAATGTCCGGGATAAAAAGGTGAAAAATGCAGGTGTTTTTCTGGTGGATGACCGGGGGAATATCTGGGATTATACCTCTTCGGAAATAAATCCAGGTGTTTATACCCTTTCCGACGATGATTTCCATGCGGAACCTGATGTATCCTACCAGTTGAATGTGATCCTTTCCGACGGTGAATCCTATTCGTCCGAATGGGAAAAAATGCCGGTAATGGAACCGGGCCCCATGGGCCATATTGAATTCGAGGAGGTGGTCATGCAAAAATATGTTTACCAGAACAATGAAAGGATTTTGACCGATTTACGGGGAATCAACGTGGGTGTAGATCTTCCGGTGGTTCCTGTACCGGGTCCGGTTTTTTACCGGTGGACATTCTCAGCTACCTGGGTTTTCCGGGCCACCCTCGTATCCGTTACAGAACCTGATTACCGCTGCTGGATCACAAACCCCTATTATCTTTCAAATTATGTATTACTCAGGGATAATGTTGGTGGCTATAGGAGCAAGCTGTTCTCTCTTGACGTCGATGGGAACGACCGGATCTTTGACCGGATCTCCATATTGATCAACCAGTATGCCATGCAGGAAGGCTATTATAATTACTGGATGGAAATCCAGGGCCAGGATGACCGGACAGGGCTGTTTGATCCTCCTCCCTTTAATTTGCAGTCGAACCTTCACGCAGAAAATCCTGATCTGCAGGTATTCGGCTATTTTGGAGTGGTCAATGAACAGGCCAGGCGTTGGAATTTCTCCAGGACAGACCTTTCCTATCCGGTGCCGAACACCTGGAGAGAGTTTTGCATGAATCCCAATATTTTGCCTGCTGCCAAAGCACAATGTTACAGCTGTTTTAATTATGGCCTTGGCATTCCTACCAATGTGAAACCCTTCTGGTGGGATGAATAAAGGGATATTTTATCACGGCATTAAAATTTTCCTGAAAGTATTTTTCCGTTATCTTCCCATTTTAAGACATTTCATGTTATTTTTTAGGGAGGGGAAGAAAGATATATTATCCTCCATAGGATTATCCGGGAAAATATAATGTTCAAAATCTCAGGAACCAAGATAATTGCAGTACTCATGATCATGATTTTCATGTTGATCTTGGGCTGTGTGGAGCTTTATGATTTCAAAATTGAAAATAATAAATCTTCCCTGGTGATTGAAGGGCAGATTTCCAATGTTTCCTACAATGAATTTCAGGAGTATCCGGCCGATGGGAGACACTTTAGTGTCAGGTTAAGTAAAACCAGCGATGTGAGCAATGTGCGGGATGAAAAGGTGACCGATGCAAGGGTTTTTTTACTGGATGATCAGGGAAGCCGTTGGGATTATACCTCCTCTGGAGTGAATCCCGGGATATATATCCTTTTCGATGATGATTTTCATGCAGAACCTGGCATTTTCTATCAGCTGAATGTGATCCTTTTGGATGGCGAATCCTATCAATCCGACTGGGAACAGATACCTGTGGTGGAACCGGGCCCCATCGGGAATATCGATTTTGAGGAAATAACGATACAGAAATATGTTTATCTGAACAGGGAAAAGGTGCTGACCAATATAAGGGGGGTTAATGTCAACCTAAATCTCCCTGAGGTGCCTTCTTCGAATCCCGTTTTTTACCGATGGACATTCTCAGCAACATGGGTATTTTTGGCTTCCCTGGTCTCAAAATTGAAAGATGACTACCGGTGTTGGATCACGAATCCCTATTATCTCTCAAATTATGTGATGCACAGGGATTATACCGGTGGTTATAAGAAGAAACTATTTTTCCTGGAAGTGGATGGGAACGACCGGATCATTGACCGGATCTCCGTATTGATCAACCAGTATTCCATGCAGGAAGGATATTATAATTACTGGAAAGAAATTCAGGAACAGGATGACCGAACAGGCTTGTTTGATCCTCCTTCCTTTAATCTACATTCAAATCTGCATACAGAAAATTCTGATTTGAAAATATTTGGATATTTCGGTGTGGTCAATGAACAGGTTACTCGGTGGAACTTCTCTCAAACAGACCTTTCCTATCCAGTGCCAAACGCCTGGATAGAATTATGCACGAATCCAAATATACTACCTGAAGCGAAAGCCCAATGTTACAGTTGTTTTAATTATGGAAGTGGAGTTCCCACCAATTTAAAGCCATACTGGTGGGATGAATAACTCGGTTTTTCTTCCCCTGTTGAATGCAATATTGACCGACGGGAATCAAATTCCTCCATCATGCACTTATTATCACCTCATAAATTATTCAGTGTGAGAAGGTCCAACCGGAGCCGGGGAATGTCCTGATCCGCACCCATCCAAATGAAATTTAGAGATGAGGGTTCCAGAATCTTTGAATAATGCAATAATGTGCATCGTCAACAAAAAAAGAAAGTGTTACCCCTATTTTATAAATATTTGTATATTAGCAACTCGAAAGGGTTAAAAAATATAAATTATGTTATATAATTTATAAAAATAACACAATTTATTGAGTAATTTTAATCTTTTCATGTAATAATTTTTTAAATTTTTTTAAAGATAACCATGGAGTATCACCCATTTTTGGGGATGAAAATCGATTTTTTTAATGATTTGATAGAAGTCTCAAAAAGTTAAAAAAATTTAAATTTTGATATTTTTTTCATGAGATTTTCTCCTATGTTTGGGTCAGAAATTAACTGAGAGTATCTTTTTAGTAACCTTAACCTTTACGTTATGAAGAGATTTTTACTATTGAGTATGGTGATTATGGTCTTCCTTGCAACCCATGTTCTGGCGCAGGAGAAGACAATCTCTGGAAAGGTGGCTGCCCAGGAGTCAGGCAGTCCGATTCCAGGTGTGAACGTTATCCTGAAAGGTACCACCATCGGTACCGTGACGGATATAGACGGGAACTACAAATTGAATGTTCCTGCCGAGGGCGGTATCTTGATCTTTTCTTTTATCGGTCTTGCTACCGAAGAAGTGAGGATCGGATCGCAATCCGTGATTGATATGGTGATGACCGCCGATATCAAACAATTAACTGAAGTTGTGGTAACTGCCATCGGTCTTGAAAGTGACCGGGCTGCCCTGGGGTATTCCATTCAGAGTGTCAGCTCTGATGAAATTCAGAACACCCTTGAGCCCAACCTGGTCAATGCGCTTAACCAGAAAGCTGCCGGAGTTTTTGTTTACAGTTCGTCGGGTTCCCCTGGAGCTTCCTCCAGTATCCGGATCCGGGGGAATACATCGGTATCCCTGGGGAACCAGCCCCTTTTTGTAGTGGATGGTGTTCCCGTGGATAACTCGGATGGCGATCCCGGTGTGGATGGGGTGGACGTATCCAACCGTGCGGTGGATATCAATCCCAATGATGTGGCCTCCATTACCGTATTGAAAGGCCCTGCTGCCACCGTATTATATGGGATCCGGGCTGCCAATGGTGCGGTAATTGTTACCACCAAAAAAGGGGAAGCAGGGAAACCTAAGATCACTTTTACCACCAATTACGCAGCGAGTCAGGTGAATAAACTGCCTGAGATGAATAAGGTATATGCTCAGGGTCGTCCGGTTGGAGGTGTTCTGACCTGGAGAGGTCCGCATACATTGGAAGGGAATAGCTGGGGACCCAAAATTGCCGACCTTGAGTTTGCAACCGATCCAAACGCCGCGGGAGCTCCTCCAGAAAGTGCTTTTTCACCAGAAGGTGTTTATCTTTTTGACGACAATGGCTATCTGGTCTCTAAAGGCCAGGGAAATGGCCAGCCGGCACAAGCTTATGATAATAATGACCATTTTTTCGTCACGGGTCATACAACTGATAACAACCTGTCCATCAGTGGAGGTACTGATGCAGTGAAATATTATGTGTCGGGTGGTTATTTGAAACAATCCGGGGTAGTTCCCAATTCCAACTGGAGCAGAAAATCAGTACTTGGAAAGATTTCGGCCGATATAGCCGATGATTTTAACATTGGCTTCCAGGCCAATTACATCAATTCAGGAGGTGACCGGATCCAGCGGGGATCCAATATTTCGGGTGTGATGCTCGGATTGATGAGAAATACGCCTACGTTTGACGTTGCTAAAGGATATACGGATGGCCGAAAAGCCGCCGATGATCCCTCCGTCTATATTTTACCGGACGGAACTCAAAGAAGTTACCGGAATGGGATCTATGACAGTCCCTTCTGGACGGCAAATAAGAATCCCTTCTCGGATGACGTCAACAGGATCATCGGGAATATCAATGCAACCTGGAGAGCCTTGCCCTGGTTGACCCTGAGCTACAAACTGGGATTGGATACCTATCATGATCGAAGAATCTATGCTTTTGATATCAATTCTGCAGCCATCCCTGAAGGCCAGGTGAGCCAGCGTGACATTCATTCAAGCGACCTGAACTCAGACTTCCTGTTTCTGATCAATCATGATTTCAGTCAGGCGCTGAACCTGAATGCTACCTTGGGTTATAACTTCTATGACACAGAAGGTAGAACAAGGGGAGCCGATGGTACCACACTGGGAGCTTCTGACTTCTACCATATCAGTAACGCAACCGATGTAACTGCATTTGAAAATATTGCTGAAAAGAGGATCCATGGGGTTTTTGGGGATATTAAATTATCGTACAATAACTTTCTGTTTCTGAATCTTTCGGCCAGGAATGACTGGTCGTCGGCATTACCGAAAGAGAACAATTCATTTTTCTATCCCGCAGTCAGTCTGGGATGGACCTTTACTGAGAACCTGGGTTTATCGACCAATGCGATCTTCTCGTATGGTAAGTTAAGGGCTTCCTGGGGACAGGTAGGAAATGATGCACCGATCTATTCAACCACCACTCCCTTTGTTTCTTCAGGTATTGGGGGTGATGGATTCATTAATGGAATCGATTTTCCCGCTTTCGGGGTAAACTCGTTTTCAAGGAGTACCTCACTGGGTAATCCGGATCTGAAAGCTGAGTTGACGACTACGCTCGAATTTGGAGGTGAATTCCAGTTCTTCCAGGGACGGTTGGGATTTGACGTGACCTATTATACCTCCGAGACTGACGGCCAGGTGCTCAACGTAGACCTGGCACCTTCCACCGGATTCAATGGTGTACTTACCAATGCCGGATTGATCAAGAATACAGGGTGGGAAGTGATGTTTAACGCCACCCCCGTGAGGGCAGGCGATTTCAGCTGGGATATGAATGTGAACTTCACAGCCTATGAAACCGCGGTGGAAGAACTCGACCCGAGTATAGGCGAAGGAGGGATCGGACTGGCAGGTTTCGTTTCGACCTCTTCGCGCGTGATTGCCGGACAACCATACGGGATTATTTATGGAAGCCGCTATCAGCGGGTAGAATCCGGATCCAATGCCGGCCGGTTGATTATTGGAACAAATGGCTGGCCGTTGGCTGACCCAAGTCTGGGACCAATCGGTGATCCCAATCCGGATTGGTTGATGGGTTTCCGGAATACATTTTCCTGGAAAGGGATCTCACTGACGGCCTTGTTTGATATCCGTCAGGGTGGTGATGTATGGAACGGTACCGTTGGTGTGATGGACTACTGGGGGACCACCAAGGAAACGGCTGAGGACAGGGATATCAAAGGGTATGTATTTGATGGAGTAGTTAACACCGGAACTGCTGAGAATCCGGAATATGCAGAAAATTCAACCCCTGTTGATTTTTTCAATCCTCAAACTGGATTTAATGACAACAAATGGGTTCGGTATGGTTTTGGGTTTTCAGAAAATGAAATTGAAGATGCCAGCTGGGTAAGATTGAGGGAAGTGGCGTTGACCTATAATTTCCCGAGGTCGCTCATCGGCAACATTGGCTTGACGGATCTTTCCATCGGATTTATTGGAAGAAACCTCTGGCTTGAGACGAGTTATTCAGGGATTGATCCTGAAACCAACCTGCAGGGGACCAATAATGGTTTTGGTCTGGAATACTTCGGTATGCCCAACACCAAGAGTTACAGTGTGAACCTGAGAATTGGTTTTTAAGTTTCATGAACCTAAAAAAAAATAGAAAAATGAGACAGATAAAAATATTTATAGTTGTATTATTCACCGGTGTATTTTTCACCACCTCGTGTGAATTCGGGGATATCAACGTGGATCCTACGACACTTTCAAGTGTCCAGTTAAAGGATCAGTTGCCAGTAGCCGTTGGACAGACGGTATTCAATGTAGGTACGGAAGGTGCTCGCGCTGCCGGATTAGTCATGCAGCAGTTCAAAGGAATTGAAGCGCAGCAGCAGCAATTGGAACGTTATATCATTGATGACAATACCTTTAATAACTTCTGGTCGTTCGGATTATATGGTGGAGGCGTATTGAAAGATTGTGATCTGCTGATCAGGCAGGGAACCGAAAAGGAACAACCTTATTATGTAGGGATTGCCAAGGTGTTAATGGCCGTTAATCTTGGATATGCCACCCTCTGCTGGGGGGATATTCCTTATTCTGAAGCATTTCGTGGTACCGAAGGGACTGAATTTTTTAAACCTGCATTTGATACCCAGGAAAGTATTTTTGCTACCATTCAGACACTCCTTGATGAAGCCATTGTGGAATTGGGTAAGCCGGAAGTGTCCGGTGGTCCGAGTTCGGATGATCTCGTTTATGGAGGCAACCCGGATAGATGGATCCAGACGGCCAATGCCTTAAAGGCAAGATACTATATGTACCTGGTGAAAAGGGACGGACAAGCTGCCTCCAAGGCTTTGACTGCCCTGAACAAAGCGTATGGATCCAACGCCGATGAATCCATGTTTACTGCCTATGGTGGAAGGGGTGCGAATGACGCCAATCCTTTAGGGCAGTTTGGTGCACAAAGGCCCAATACCCTGGCTATCAACGATGATTTTGCTAACAATATGGATGCCAAGAGCGATCCAAGACAATCCTATTATATGGCCAATGATGGATCCAATTATATTTTCTATACAGGTCCTTCCGGATTGTTCTGGTCTTCCTATACCTCTCCTGCACCGATTATCTCCTTTACCGAGCAGAAATTCGTAGAAACAGAAGCTTTGCTCAGAACAGGGGCCCCCTTGGCAGACGTTACGGAAGCATTTAAATCCGCGATCGAAGCCAATATGGATCAGCTGGGGATCGATCCGGCCGATTATGCAGCCTATGTTGCCGCTTATGGCAATTTTGCCGGATTGAGTACGGATGAGGAAAGACTGGAAAGGATCCTCACTGAGAAATATTATGCCATGTATGCCCAGGGTTTCTTTGAAACCTGGACGGATTACAGAAGAACCGGTTACCCGGCTTTGGAACCCGTCGCAGGTGGGGTAAACGGGTCCAATCCCAGTGGGGTAATTCCCAGAAGATGGACTTATCCTACCGACGAGAAATTTTCCAATACAGCCAATGTGGATGCCGCCATTCAGCGACTCCCAGGCGGACGTGATCTGCTGGATACGGATATGTGGGCATTTGAGTAAAAACCAAATTAAAAACTGATTATTATGAAATTGATATATAATCTTTCAAAAGTTGTTTTACTCGCAGTGTTTGTGATGATTGCAAACAGCTGCGAAGAGCAGTGGGATCTCAAGGATGGTGGAAGCCTGGAAGCCCAGGTCTATCCTCCTCCTACGATTAATTATATCAGAGGTGCTACTGAAGGCATTTCGGTACAATTTAATCCTTATCAGAACGAAGGCAAATCGATACAGAGTATATCTGTTTATAAACAACTTAAAACTGCTTTGGGGAATTCAGCCGAAATACTTACCGCCCAGGGAACCGCCGATTCTTTTTCTCAGACAAAAGATGAACTTTTTGCAGACGTGCCCGTGGGAGGTGAAGTTTTAACAGAAGATGATCTTGCTCCTGGAGACGTTTGGACCTTGCGTTATGAAATGACCATGGGAGACGGGAAAGCGTTGAATGTTACAACTATGACAACCATCCAGTTTACTTGTTTATCTGATATAGGAGGAGAATATGATGGTATAACCAATTGGATTGATTATTATGGAACTCCAGATAACTATTCATATACCACTACCTTGGTTGATTTGGGTGGTGGTGAATATACGCTTGAGGATTTAAGCGGAGGAATGGAACCCATCATTTGGGGGAATCCAGCTGTTGAAGCCACCATCAAGGATGTATGCGGGACCATTTCTTTGGTTGCCGCAGATTATCTCTATCCATATTATATTACAGAAGGAAGAGTAGAGGACGATGGTACCATTTTTATCAAATGGAGGAATGCATATGATGAAAATGGTGAAACCTGGTTGACTCCCAAATAGAAAATTTTAAATTACTTTGATAGGGGGGCCGTTTATCTACGGTTCCCCTATTTTTTTATGATAAAGAACTATTTTTGTCTCTTTAATTAATATTTCGAATTTCATTGTATGTTGAAAGCCTCAAGGAACTCATTGTACCTTTTATTTTTAGTAATCCCACTTTTAATCAGCGGTTGTGAACCGGGTTTGATAGAAAAGATAGAAGGGCATTTTCATTCTCAAAACAAGCTTATATATCAAGTCGGTTTTTCATTAAATGATCGTGGAGAAGCTTTCATTGAATACTGGATGAGAAATGATTCAACCAGGATGTATTCAGGATTGTCCCCTGATAGTAAGGACCATAAGATATCAATTTTTAACTTATTACCTGATACCACCTATTATTATCGGGTCTGGATAAATCAAAATAATAAGATACGTGAAAGTGAATCCTATACTTTTAGGACTGATACGCTGCCTTCCCAGCTTCCTGTTTACGATCTGATTAAAGATAATTTCGATTTTGAAGACTATATTTTATTGAAAGCTTTTCATGATCCAGGTGCCCTGGTTATTTTAAACCGGGATGCAAGAATAGTCTGGTATCATTTGTATGATTCGTCTGTAGTACGACCCTTTGAATTTACTTTTGACAGGAATATTCTTTCCCTGGTGGATAGCTCGATCATCGAAGAAACATCCTTGGATGGGAGACTTCTGCGAAGGATTGATACAAATGAACATGGGATCGACAGGATTCATCATGAGTTGTTCAAAAATATAAAAAGCCAGTATATTGGGCTGACCTATACAGAAAAAATCATGGATTTGTCTGTTTAGGAGGAGCCAGGCAGGATACCATTCATGCGGATGGTATGGTGGTGATGGATAGCCTGGGAAATAAAATCTGGGAATGGGATATCTTTAATTTTGCCAATCCATTGGAGGATGACAGTATTTTGTACCATAAACAGGATTGGTGCCATGCCAACTCAATAGCCTATGATAAGGATGGAAATTTTCTTGTGTCTTTCAGGAATTTCAGTCAGATCTGGAAAATTAATGCGCAGAATGGGGAAGTCATGTGGAAATTAGGACAAAATGGCGACTTTACACTGCGGGGACAGAATGGTTTATCAGTCAGCATGACGCTCATTTGAATCCAGACGGATATCTGATGATGTTTGATAACGGGAATGCTCAGAGGGGATATTCCCGGGTGCTTGGTACTTGATGTGGACGATAAGAAATTTCGGGCAAGCCTGTTGTTAAATCAAGTTGGATAATTCCGGACCACCTTCCGGATGGGGAGTGTGCGCATGATGGAAGATGTCACATCCTCGTCTGCAGCCCGAAAAAATTGTTAACCTCACCATCATTGACTTCGAAGGTGAAACCGTATGGAAAGTAGCGGTACCATGGACAGTTATAAGGCATATTATATACCAAAGGAAAGTATTGAGAAAATCACGATGGTTTTAGTAAACTAGAGATCGGCATCTTTCCATAAGATCAAAGATGACATCTTTTTAAAGATGTTATCTCTAATCTATGAAGCAGACCGATCCACCCAGCCTTTCCTATCTTTTCCGTAAATTCCTGAAGATCGGTACCATCTCATTTGGTGGATTCATGGCCCTGATATCGATTGTCCAAAAGGAACTGGTTGAAAAGGACAAGACCGTGGACAATGAGGAACTGCCTGGATGGAGTCTCCCTGGCCACCGTACTGCCGGGACCGATGGCCGTGAATGTGATCGCCTACCTGGGTTACCGGTTGCGTGGATTCCCGGGGGTACTGATCAGCATGCTGGCTGTCACGTTCCCTCATTCTTGCTAGTCCTGTTATTGTCGTGGATCTATTTCTCCTACGGCAATATCCCGGAATTCCAAAAATTCTTTGACGGGGTACTGCCGGCCGTGGCGGCCATCATCCTGTCGGTATCCGATCCGGATGGCGAAAAAAAACATCGGAGATGTCAAGCAGATGCTGATCGCCATCGATTCCTTTTGGACTGATCCTGTGGATCGGTGGTTTTTTTATCACCCTGCTAATCGTGTTGGGCGGAGGCCTTATCGGATATATTCTGTACCGTCCCTCGCAAGTTAATCGGATAATGGTCCCTTTTCCGAATGCTGCAAGACCCTTCCTGAACTGGAAAGCGGGATAAAAATCTCCGGATTCGTTCTCATTGTTACCTGGCTCATCCTTGGCTTCCTCTATTTTATTCCCCTCATTTTTAACCTAAATCCGGTCTTTCTCAGTACCCTCCAACGGTTTTTTACACGATCGGCGGCGTGAGTATCACCCTGTTCGGCGGGTGGATATGTATTCATTCCGATGCTCCAGGAACTTGTGGTGAACAGAATGGACTGGTTACCCAACAGGAATTCATCGATGGGATTGCCATGGGGCAGATCACGCCGGGACCAATCATGATCAGTGCCACCTTTATCGGTTATAAGCTGGCTGGCATCTCGGGAGCGATAGTGAGCACGGTGGCCATATTCCTTCCTCCGGGAATACTGATCATGCTCGCTTCACAGTCTGGGGTATCTCAAACGGTCGGCCACGCTCAATGCAGTCTTTATGGGCATCCATCCCGCCGTGATCGGGATGATCTTTGCCGCCAGCGTAATAATTGGGATGTCCATGCCACATGAATGGTTGCAATTGATTATTTTAGTGGCCGCATTTGTACTGACCTTTCAATTCAGAGTTGACATACTGATTATCATCCCGCTTTCAGGTGTGGCGGGTTTATTATTTGCTTGAAGTCATTGAAATTTACTGATTCCGATTTTGTTCAATTGATCCCAGTCCAGATCATTGGGACGCAAAGAAGTGGTTCAAACCTCTTACGGTTGATGCTCAATCAATTGCATGGAGTTTTTGCTCCCCATCCACCCCATATCCTAACGACCTTCCGTAAGATCATCGACCATTACGGAGGATCTGACATGATGATAATAATTTTTTGGAGCTGGTAACCGATATCTGCGAGTTTGTCCAGTTGAATCCCGTGCCGTGGAGAAATGATACCCTGGATCCCCACCTGGTGATTGAACATTGTAAGGAAAGATCACTGTTCGAAATCTACCGGAAAGATACATGAGATCAATGCCTTATCACACCATGCCATCTACTGGTTTAATAAAAGCATGCAGAATGTGTATTTTATCGACGAATTTTCCGCAGGGGATTTCATCCTTATCTGATCCACCTGGTGAGAGATGGGCGGGATGTGGCACTTTCCTTTAAAAATGCCATTGTTGGAGAAAAACACATATACCACCTGGCTAAGAAATGGAAGGAAGACCAGGAGATATCTGCTTATTTCGTGAATAAATTTGGAACTGATAGAGCGATAACCGTTAAATATGAAGACCTGCTGGTGGATCCGGAGAATGAAATCAAGAAAATCTGTAAATTGCTGAAGATCGCCTATTCCGAAGATATCCTGAAGTATTATGAATCGGAAGAATCACTGATCACGGCCACTTCAGGAGAAATGTGGAGTAATCTCACCCGTCCGATCATTGCCGATAATTTCAATAAGTACAAAAAAGGGCTGGGCACCAGGGAAATTGAATTTTTCGAAATGATGGCAGGCACTATGCTGACGGAATATGGATATCAGTTGGAAAATAATCATTCCGACGGTGACCTGGTTTTCACCAGTAATGACATCAAACAATTTGACCTTGAAAATTTACAGATGAAACGGAATTTTATTAAAAATGCCTCTCCGCTTGATGTGCTAAAAAGGGAAGGGCAGAACAAGTTATTGCTGCAAATCTTCGAGCGAAAATCAATTTCTATTCCTTTATAGCGAATTGTAATAAAGGACAATTTCACCTAAATGATCCTTCTTTTTTGGGTTAAAGTGGTTGGCCCTGATAAATATTTCCATGGTTTCCTGCTGAGCCCCGAACAGTCCTTCCATTGATTTTTTATTTTTTATCAGGTACATCCGATCATTCAGATTGATATAATGATGTTCATTGATGATGTACTCATCGTTTTTATGGCCGGCGTCATGGATCACGCTGTACATCCCTTTCTGAATATCAAGTTCCCGGTAAACCAGCAGGTTGGCTTTACCTTCCACAACCAGTTCAGCCATGCCTACGAGGGGAGTTTCTTTCACTTTGAATTCCAGACAGTTTACAAAATAATTATTCTTTTTCTCCCCGAAGTTGAACCATTCAAATTGGGCAATCTTATCGAATTTGATTACCCTTGTATCCTTATTTTCGTCCAGGATATGGAGGAGGTCATCTCGTAGATTATACTTCAGCGGGACTTTGTCCAGCACACGGCCATCATAAAGCTGGACATCCCCGATAAACCAATCCTCATTGATAAAAAAATTACCTTCGACTACTTTTGATTTTTCCAGGTTCCATGTCTCAATGATTCCGCCTGGCTTTTTATCGGTCACGATCTTGCCTGATGTTCGCTCAAATTGGGCCTGGAGGCCTGAAATCAGACTGAAAATAAGTAAAACTGTTAAATACAGTGCTTTTTTCTTCATTGTCATGGGATTCGAACCATATAAATGTTCGTTAAATTGCCTGAAAATAGCAATCGGGTTTTCACAGGTATCTAGGGGCAAGATATTCACGGACATATTTTTCTATTCCCTCTTCCAACGGGGTAAAAGGTTTTTGATACCCAATGGAACGTAATTTCTTCATTTCCGCCTGGGTAAAATACTGGTATCTATCCCTGATATCTACAGGAGTATCAATAAAATTGATTTTTTCTTCTTTATCCATGGCTTTAAAAACCGCCCGGGTCAGGTCGAGAAAGGTCCTTGCCTTGCCTGTACCCAGGTTGTAGATCCCTGAATGCTGTCGATGATGCATGAGAAAGTAACAAACATCCACCACATCTTCCACAAAAATGAAATCCCGTTGTTGTTCACCATCTTTATAATCGGGATGATGTGATCTGAACAATTTCATCCTTCCGGTATCAAGGATTTGAAAGAAAGCATGCCATACAACCGATGCCATTCTTCCCTTATGGTCTTCATGGGGGCCGTAAACATTGAAAAATTTCAAGCCTGCCCAGAAGAATGGGTTTTCAGTCTGTTTCAGTACCCACCGGTCGAATTCATTTTTTGATTCTCCATAAGGATTGAGCGGCTTCAGATCGGGAATACGTGATTCATCATCCTCGTATCCGGATTCACCCAGTCCGTAAGTTGCGGCTGAGGATGCATAGATCAACGGGATTTGATAATCGACACATTTTTTCCATACTTTTTTACTGTATTCCGTATTCAGTTTCCAGAGAATGGATTTATTAAATTCAGCCGTATCGGTTCGTGCCCCGATATGGAAAACAAATTCAAGTTCTTTGGGATCCTGCTGATCGATCCAGTCGAAAAAATCATCCCTTGAGACCTTTTCTTCGATTTTGAGGGATTTTAGATGTTCATTTTTTTTGTCCGAATTGAAATGATCGACTGCAATGATCGCATTGAAATTATTTTCATTTAATTTTTTTATCAATTGACTGCCTATGAATCCTGCCGCTCCGGTAACTATGATCATGATCAGGTGATTTAGATGAAATAATTTTTGAATTTGCTCTGAACCATAATTCGTATATTTGTACACGATTTTACAAAAATAAAGGTAGCATGGTATTTATCACTAAACAAGTTCATTTTTGTGCCGCCCATAAGCTGTATAATCCAGATTGGAGCAAAGAAAAGAATGAGGCAATTTTTGGACCCTGTTCCAATGAAAACTGGCATGGGCATAATTTTGATCTGTACATAACCATTAAAGGGGAACCAAATAAAGATACTGGATTTGTAATGAATTTCAAGGATCTGAAGGCGATCGTGAACCGCGAAATCGTTGAGAAGGTGGATCATAAAAATCTGAACGTGGAGGTGCCTTTCATGAAGGGTAAAATGACCAGTTGCGAAAACCTGATCGTTGCATTCTGGAACATACTGGATCCCCTGATCCGTGATCATTCCAATCAAAGGGCAGGATTACATAAACTCAAGTTATATGAAACACCGACCAGTTATGCTGAATATTATGGCAATTAATTTCTATCCTGCA
This sequence comes from uncultured Flavobacteriaceae bacterium, assembly GCA_963793325.1. Classification (GTDB taxonomy): domain Bacteria; phylum Bacteroidota; class Bacteroidia; order Flavobacteriales; family Flavobacteriaceae; genus Eudoraea. Next base: position 2,731,056 of record CAWBZU010000001.1, on the reverse strand, counting down.
TGCGATATTATATCATAGCCGGAGAACGCTCTGGTGATTTACATGGAGCCAATCTTATCAAAGCATTGAAGAAAAAGGACCGTAAGGCAGAATTTCGTGGCTGGGGTGGAGGATACATGGAGGAAGCAGGCGCTGAGCTGGTGGTGCATTATAAGAACCTTGCCTTCATGGGATTTGTGGAGGTCATTCTTTATTTCAATAAGATTATGAAATACATCCGGTTATGCAAAAGAGATATTCAGACATACGGTCCAGATGTGGTCATATTAATTGATTTCGGAGGTTTTAATATGCGCATGGCCCGTTTTCTCCGGAAGAATCATTTTAAAGTATTTTATTATATCTCGCCAAAAGTCTGGGCCTGGAATACAGGCCGGGCATGGTCCATTAAGGCAAACGTCGACCGGATGTTCGTGATCCTGCCTTTTGAAAAGGATTTTTACAAAACATTCGGATTTGAGGTGGATTATGTCGGGAACCCGGTAGTGGATGCAGTCAGGGCGCATACGCCTGATCCTTCCTTTTTACAGGCGATAAATATCAAGACGGATGAGCGGTTTATCGCACTTCTTCCCGGGAGCCGTAATCAGGAATTAAAAAGTATATTGCCTCACATGACCCGATTGGCAAAGAGGTATCCAGCGGAAAAATTCGTCCTGGCAGGCATTTCAACGGCACCTGTGGAATTATATCAGCCATGTGCTGGCATTCATAATATACATCTTGTTTTTGACAGGACCAATGATATCCTCGCGTATGCCTATGCCGGAGTGGTCACTTCAGGAACTGCCACCCTGGAAACGGCCATATGGGGGGTCCCTCAGGTAGTTGTTTACAGGTCATCCTCATTGATCTCATTTTTTATTGCGAGAATGGTGATCAAGATAAAATTTATTTCCCTGGTCAATCTGATCGCAGGCCGGGAAGTGGTGAAGGAGCTCATCCAGAAAAATCTGACCCTTGAAAACCTGAAAACCGAATTGGATAAAATTCTATATGATCAGGAAGTTAGGAACCGGATGTTCTCGGATTATCTCGAAATACAGAATTCGCTTGGCAATGAACCGGTATCAATGAGAGCCGCAGAATTAATGATCCATTATCTCAGGCATTAAGCCACTTTCAATTTTTTAAACTTGGACTTTTCAAATTTCTCTTCGGCATATCCTTTTGAGATGGTGAGTTCTTTGATTTCTTTTTGAGAAGGCAGCTCGAACATCGCATCGGTAATGATCGCCTCACAGATCGAGCGAAGTCCTCTTGCTCCCAGTTTATATTCTATTGATTTATCTACAATATAATTCAGGGCAGCCTTTTCGAATTCCAGCTTAATTCCCTCCATGGCAAAAAGCTTTTTATACTGTTTGGTAAGCGCATTCTTCGGTTCAACCAGGATCTTTTGAAGTATTTCTCTGCCCAAGGGATCAAGATGTGTCACCACCGGTAACCGTCCGATCAATTCAGGGATCAAGCCATATGATTTCAGATCCACTGCATTGACATACTGAAAAAGATTATCCGTGTCAATGGATGCTTTTACCCCTCTTTCTAATTTGGAGGCAAATCCAAGTGGACGTGTATCCATTCGTTTTGCAATGACCTTATCAAGACCATCAAAAGCACCACCACACAGGAAAAGTATGTTTTCTGTATTCACTGCGATCATTTTCTGATCAGGATGTTTTCTGCCCCCCTGCGGAGGTACGTTTACCATGGTGCCTTCCAGTAATTTAAGCAATGCCTGCTGAACTCCTTCGCCACTGACATCCCGGGTGATCGAGGGATTGTCTGATTTTCTCGCGATTTTGTCTATCTCATCAATATAAACAATGCCCCTTTCCGCTGCCTCCACATCGTAATTCGACGCCTGGAGGAGTCGCGTGAGAATACTTTCAACGTCCTCCCCCACATAACCTGCCTCAGTGAGTACGGTTGCATCCGCTATACAGAAGGGTACCTGGAGCATATTCGCCAGGGTCCGGGCCAGGTATGTTTTCCCCGTTCCGGTCTCTCCCACCATGATGATGTTTGATTTCTCAATCATCACATCCTCTTCATCCTCTTTCTTGGGCTGCATCAGCCTTTTATAATGATTGTAAACAGCTACAGATATCACCTTCTTGGCTTCATCCTGACCGACTACAAACTGATCGAGATAATCTTTCATGGCTTGCGGTTTTACCAGGTTGAAAGAGGGCTTCTGACTGTCTTCCTTTATCTTCCTTTCTTCCAGCAGGATCTGATAAGCCTGGTCGATGCAATAATTGCAGATATGCGAATTAATGCCCGAGACCATCAGATCTACATCCTTTTTATTCCTTCCGCAAAATGAACATGAAACTTGTGCCATAATTTGAATTATTTGGTGCGCTTCTCCAGCACCTCATCTATGATCCCGTATTTTTTTGCTTCTTCTGCCCGTAACCAGAAGTCACGATCGGCATCCTTCTCTATTACATCATACGATTTGTTCGTATGTTTAGATAATATATTATACAGATCTTTCTTAACGGAAAGTGTCTGTTTTAATGAAATTTCCATATCAGAAGCAGGTCCCTGCATGCCACTCATTGGCTGGTGGATCATGATCCGTGAGTGAGGTAATGCCGATCTTTTATCCTTTGCACCTCCAGCAAGCAATACAGCTGCCATGGAGGCAGCCAATCCGGTACAGATGGTGCTGACATCCGGGCTTACGAGCTGCATAGTATCATATATGCCCAGGCCGGCATAAACGGATCCACCGGGGCTGTTGACATAAAGCAGAACGTCTTTTTTGGCATCTACTGATTCCAGGAACAGAAGTTGTGCAGTAATAATATTGGCGATGTTGTCATCAACAGGCAGTCCAAGAAAGATGATCCGGTCCATGATCAGTCTTGAAAAAACATCAATTTCCCGGAAATTGGTCGGTCGTTCTTCAATGACTGCCCGGGTCATGTTTTCAATTTGATCGACGTATTTATCGAAAGCGGTACCGCTCACGCCTTTGCCCTTTACTGCATAGTTTCTGAATTCTTGCTTATTGATCATTCTATTTTGATATTTAATTAGTCAATATTATAAAAAAAGCCCTTTAACGCCAATTATTCAACCGTTTTTTATACATGAAAAACACTCATTCACTCACTACTTTTAATTCAACCGGCTGTATTATGGAATTAATTCCTGAAAATCACTATTACCTTAACTTTTAATAATGCAATGGCTGCCGGTGTATGGCAGGCAGGAAAAATTTATGAAATTTCCAGTTAAAAAGAAAGGACATAAGTTATAAACGATTCTTTGATCATTTAGTTTGTTACAATTTTGGAAAACTCTTCTGGTTTAACTTTTTTATAAGTCACCTCCATTTTATTGAGTATGAAATCCATGATTTTATCGCTGCGGACCTTATTATAGGTATTGTAATAATTCTGCCCTTCGTTTCCTTTGAGGTAGTTCTCAGCAAAGGAATCCAGGTTTTCATGGATGCTATCCCCCATGCCATAGGCCCTGAATTGATCCTGAATTAATTTCTTGGCATGGCCCATTACATCCTCGTGTTCCACCTTGATTTCATTATCTTCTGCTACCCGGTTCACGATCAGCGTCCATTTCAAATCTTCCACATAATTTGAATAATTCTTTTCAAGGTCTTCTGAAGAAATCTCCTCTCGGCTCGTAGCCTGGATCCATTTCTTGTAAAAATTATCCGGGATCTCAATTTTGGTGGATTCCAGGAGTTTGTCCTGGACTAACTTCATGGTATAATTTTTCGCGTCGTTGTTGTAATTTTCTTCCAGCGTGGTTTTCAGTTTTTCTTTGAATTCCTCGGGAGTCTTAACGACATCTTTCCCGAAAACTTTATCAAAGAATTCCTCGTTCAGTTCAGACTGCGCAACCCTGGATATTTTGTGGACCTTGAATTTGAATTCTCCCCTGACATCCTTCAATTCTTTTTCTGATTTATCCAGGATGGCCCCGGCAGTCTCATTGTCCTTGAAAATCTTCTTTGGATCCAATGAAATCTCATTATCTTTTTTAAGACCCAACCATTTTTTCAATTCCTTATGCTTGATCTGGTCATTGGCGATCCAGACCTCTTTTTTGAATCCAGAACTTTCCTGCGATAATTCTCCATTAAAATCATCCCCTTCCTGACTGATTTCGGGTTCCGAATAATTACCATATCTTTTTGTCAGATCTTCTATTGTTTTATCGAGTGTTTTCTGATCAATTTCAATCTGATAAGTTTTGATCTTCTGTGAAAGATTATAACTGAAGACATCGACCAGACCTACCTCATACTCGAATTCAAAATCTTTCTGAGTATCCCAATCGATACTGGCAGTTTTTTCCCGGTTGGGGAGTGGTTCCCCGATCAGTTTAATGTCATTTTTTTTGATATAATCTGAGATGGATTTTGATAATAACTCATTAATTTCTTCTACCAATATTGATTTACCATAGAGTTTTTTGATCAATCCAGCAGGTACCTTGCCAGGGCGGAAGCCTTTTATATTGGCTTTTTTGGAATAATCCTTAACTTTTTCTTCAACTTTAGGTTGATAATCTTTCTCCTTTAATGTAATTTTAATAAGGGCTTCAGTAGCAGAACTTTTATCTAAAACAATATCCAAGGTTCTAAGCGTTATAATGTTAATATTAAAACAAAAACCCTCAATCATCGTGAAATGAACTGGATCGAGGGCTATTTTGTGCGGATGAAGGGACTCGAACCCCCATGCCTTACGGCGCTAGATCCTAAGTCTAGTGCGTCTACCAATTCCGCCACATCCGCGGATAAATTCAAAAATTTATTCCGTATAATGAATAAATTTATGTTCATGCTGTTAATCAACAGAGTAATCCCTGTTGATCATAAGATCACTTCCATTCATCTGGGGTGGCCTGAAAAATGGAATGCAAAAATAATGATTAATGAGATATTATCCATTAGTTTTCCGTATAATTTAATAGGTGTTTATTGATTTGAGTGGTTATGATTGTAACAGATCAGGAAGTCGAGAAAAAAGAAATATTAAGGAAATACAGATTACTTCTCAGGCATGCCAAACCTTTTTTAAGGGACGGCGATGCAAAATTAATTAAAAGGGCTTTCAATATTTCAGTAGATGCCCATCGTGACATGCGTCGAAGGTCGGGTGAACCTTATATTTACCATCCCCTGGAAGTAGCCCTGATAACCGTAGATGAGATTGGCCTGGGTACCACCTCCATCATCTCTGCTTTGCTGCACGATGTTGTGGAGGATACAGAATTTGAGATTGAAGACATAGAGAGGGAATTCGGATCAAAGGTTGCCAAGATCATAGATGGCCTTACTAAAATTTCGGGTGTATTTGAGTATGGAACTTCCCAGCAGGCTGAAAACTTCAGAAAAATGCTGCTTACCCTTTCGGAAGATGTACGGGTAATCCTGATCAAACTGGCAGACAGGTTACATAATATGCGGACATTAAGCAGCCTGCCAAGAAATAAACAACTACGTATCGCCTCAGAAACCATTTATTTGTATGCCCCTCTGGCACATCGCCTTGGACTCTATGCCATCAAAACAGAACTGGAAGATTTGTATCTGAAATATACTGAAAGCGATGTTTATCAGGAAATAGTTGAAAAGATGAAGGCCAATAAACCTGTTCGGGACCGATTCATCCGGAAATTCATTGCCCCGATCCAGAGTGCCCTTGAAGAGCAGAATTTTTCTTTTACGATCAAGGGAAGGCCAAAATCCATTTATTCTGTCTGGAATAAAACGAAAACGCAGAACATCCCATTCGAGGAGGTTTACGATATATTTGCCATCCGGATCATTCTGAATACACCCACAGAAAGTGAAAAAGCAGCCTGCTGGCAGGTTTATTCTATCGTGACTGATTTTTACAAACCAAATCCCGACAGGCTCCGGGATTGGATCAGTACCCCCAAGGCAAACGGATATGAATCCCTGCATACCACCGTAATGAGCCGAACGGGCTTATGGGTGGAAGTCCAGATACGGTCAAAACGGATGGATGAGATTGCCGAAAAAGGATATGCGGCCCATTGGAAGTATAAAGACAATATCCACACACGAGGTTCGCATGAATCCGGGTTGGAAGAATGGATACGAAGGGTTCGCGATCTGCTGGAACAGAATGATACCAGTGCAATCGAATTTGTAGATGATTTTCGATCCAACCTGTTCAGTGAGGAAGTTTTTGTTTTTACTCCGAAAGGTGATCTGAAAATATTACCCAATGGTGCAAAGGCACTTGATTTCGCTTTTGATATCCATTCTGAAGTGGGTGCACATTGTATCGGAGCCAAGGTGAATCAGAAGCTGGTTCCCCTTAGTTATACCTTGAAAAATGGTGACCAGGTCGAAATCCTGACCTCTTCGAAACAGAAGCCAAATGAAGACTGGCTCCGGTTCGTGGTGAGTTCCAAAGCAAAATCAAAGATCAAGGATCTTTTGAAGAGTGAAAGAAGGTCAGTGATCGCTCAAGGCAAGGAAGTGGTATTCCGGAAACTGGGCCAGATGAAAATGAATCCAACTGAGGAGGTGATCAACCAGGTGAGGGCTTATTTTGACGCCAATACCAACAACGAGTTGTTCTTCAAGATAGGCAATGGCGAAATTGACCATAAGGATATCAAGAAATTTAAAGCCGCCCTGGAAAGCAGGACTGCTAAACTCTCTCCAAAAATCAGGGATGCCAAATCTTTCGAAAAACAGGTGGAATCGGCTACTGGTGAGACCCGTGATATGCTGTTGATCGGGGAGGACATGGATATCATTGATTATACATTTGCAAAATGCTGCAATCCCATACCCGGAGATGATGTATTTGGGTTTGTTACCATCAATGAAGGTATTAAGGTGCATCGGACCACATGTCCGAATGCGATTGAGTTGATGTCGCGGCATGGGCACCGGGTCATTAAAGCCAAATGGACCTCCCAGAAGAAAGTAGCTTTCCTCGCCGGGGTCAAGATCGTCGGAACTGACCGGATTGGCCTGATCAACGATGTTACCACCATCATTTCCAATGAATTGAAAGTGAATATGCGTTCCATTAAAATCGACACGGATAATGGTATTTTTGAAGGGAAAATCATGCTATATGTGAATGATACGATCCATCTGGAACTGCTGATCAACAAATTAAGGAAGGTAAATGGCATTGTGAAAGTGATCCGATTCGATACCAAGGAATAAGGCCCCTTACAATTCATGCCTTTTGGTAAAATTTCAGATATTAAAGATATATATTTGTGTACCTTCATGCTAAAATGAATATGGGCCTGAACGATCAATTATATGGCGAGGTAAAAAAAATTTTCACCACTTATCTGGAGAATAAAAAGTTAAGAAAGACTCCAGAGAGGTTTGCCATCATGGAGGAAATATATTCAAGGGACGGGCACTTTGATGTGGAATCACTCTACATCAGCATGAAAAACAAGAATTACCGGGTGAGCCGGGCTACCGTTTATAATACCCTGGATCTACTGGTGGAATGTGATCTGGTAAGCAAACATCAGTTTGGCCAGAATCTTGCCCAATATGAAAAATCATATGGATACAAGCAGCATGATCATATTTTATTGCAAAGCGGAAAAGTCATTGAATTTTGTGATCCCAGAATACAGAATATTAAGAATACACTGGAGGAGATGTTTGACCTAGATATTACCCATCACTCCCTGTATTTTTTTGCCAAAAACAAATCTGCCAAAAAGTAATCATACTGAAATTCCTATGGAACACACTTACGAAATCCAGAATAATATATTGATCATCCATCTGAAAGGGGATTTGATTGGTGAAAATAATGGACCGGAACTGGTTAAGATAGTCAATGACAGCATTCATGAAAAAGTGGTCCACTGTGCCATTGATTTATCCGAAGTAAGATATATGAACAGCAGTGGAATTGGCGTGTTGATTACGTTATTGACCAAATACCGTAACCATGAAGGAGAAATGGTGCTGATCAAGCCATCTGAAAAGATTGAAAAGCTACTTCTGATTACCAAGCTGAATAAAATATTTTCAATCGTGAATTCGAAAGAAGAGGCAGTTAAGATTCTTAAACCATAATCATTTTTTATTTTTTTAGCAGCAAAATAATCGTTCGATTTTAATCACCAAATAAAATATTATTACCATGAAAGTGGATGTGCTATTAGGTTTGCAATGGGGAGATGAAGGGAAAGGAAAGATCGTTGATTTTCTGGCACCTCATTATGATGTAGTGGCCCGGTTCCAGGGAGGACCCAATGCTGGACATACCCTTAATTTTGATGGCATCAGGCATGTTCTGCACCAGATACCATCCGGTATCTTTAGAAAAGACATAAAAAACATTATAGGGAACGGAGTGGTGCTGGATGCGGTCATTTTTAAAAATGAAGTGGAAGCATTATATAAATACCATATTGAGCCACGGGAAAACCTTTACATTTCAAAAAAGGCCCAGTTAATTCTGCCGACACACCGATTGCTGGATGCAGCCTATGAACAATCAAAGGGCGCTGGTAAGATTGGATCCACGCTGAAGGGTATTGGACCCGCCTATCAGGATAAGATTGCCAGGATCGGATTACGTGTTGGGGATATTCTGAGAAGTGATTTCAGGGAGAAGTATGATTTTCTCTCCTCAAAGCATGAAGGCATTTTAAAATCGCTTGATTTCACTTATGATCTGAAGGAGTTAAACGATCAGTTTTTTGAGGCGATTGAATTTTTAAAGAATTTCAACCTGATCAATGGGGAGTATTTTGTAAGAAATGAATTGAAAGCAGGTAAAAAGATCATTGCAGAAGGCGCACAGGGCTCATTGCTTGATATTGATTTTGGCAGTTATCCCTTTGTCACCAGTTCCAACACCACTGCAGCGGGAGCGGCCACCGGATTGGGGATTGCACCCAGGATGATCGGGGAAGTCTTTGGGATCTTCAAGGCCTATTGCACACGGGTTGGAAGTGGGCCTTTCCCCACGGAATTACTCAATGATATCGGTGAAAAAATCAGGGAAGAAGGGCATGAATTCGGGGCTACCACTGGACGGCCAAGAAGATGTGGCTGGCTGGATCTGCCTGCGCTAAAATACGCCATCATGATCAACGGTGTCACCCGATTGTTTATGATGAAAGCCGATGTATTAAGTTCACTTGATAAAATTTATGTTTGTGAAAAATACAAACTTGAAGATGGGACCCTCACGGAGGAATTGCCCTTCGAATTGAACGATATCAAAATTGATCCGATATTAAGGGAATTTAAGAGTTGGGAAAACCTTGATTTAAATTCTGTGGTATATGAAGACCTGCCGGAGGAATTAAGAAATTATGTGGATTATCTTGAAGATCAGCTACAAGTACCTATTGAAATCATATCCATGGGCCCTGACCGGAAAAGTACGATTATCAGAAATAAAATGCTGGCACCTCAGCTTTAATTCGAAAGATCGAGACCTATGAATCCTGTTTTCCTGCTGATATTATTTATCATCATCATTAGTGCGGAGTTTATTTTTGAAAAAGTCCTTGAAATCCTGAATTACCGGAAATTGGAATCCAGCCTTCCGGATAGAATGAAAGGAATATATGATCCTGATAAGTATAAAAAATCCATCGCTTATAACAGGGAGAATGCCAGATTCGGATTTTTTACTTCCACGCTCAGTTTTCTGGTGATCGTCACCCTGATCTCAACAGGATTTTTCGGCATGCTTGATTCATGGGTCAGGGGATATTTGGAAAATCCATTACTGGTCTCTCTACTGTTTTTTGGCATATTATACATAGCTGGAGATATTTTATCCACCCCATTTGCCATTTATGATACTTTTGTGATAGAGGAGAAATACGGGTTTAATAAGACTACGCCCAAGACCTTTATATTGGATAAATTAAAAGGTTACCTGCTTTCCATAATCCTCGGAGGAGGGATATTGCTGGTTTTGCTGGTTCTGATTACCAAAATCGGAGAGAATTTCTGGATCTACTTCTGGATTATCATCTCGGCCTTTACCCTTTTCATGAATATGTTTTATACCACCCTCATTGTGCCTTTATTTAATAAACTGAAACCTCTGGAAGAAAGTGAATTGAAAAATGCAATTTTGAATTATAGCCATCAGGTAAAATTCCCCCTCGACAATGTTTTCGTGATTGACGGTTCCAAAAGATCTACCAAGGCCAATGCCTATTTTTCAGGTTTAGGGAGAAAGAAAAAAATTGTACTCTTCGATACCCTGATAAATAATCACTCCATCGAGGAATTGGTGGCGGTGTTGGCCCATGAGGTAGGACATTATAAAAAGAAGCATATCATCCAGTCATACCTGACCACCATTCTGCAGACAGGTTTCATCCTATTTATTATGTCGCTGATGATTTTTAATCCCAATTTATCAAGGGCTTTTGGAGGAGAACAAATGGCCATTCATCTGAACCTGATTGCTTTTTTTATCCTTTTTTCTCCAATATCTACCATCACCGGCATTATCATGAATATCATCAGCCGTAAAAATGAATATCAGGCAGATGCCTATGCAGCGGAAACTTTTCAGGCAAGACCATTACAGGAGGCCCTGAAGAAATTGTCGACACATAATCTGGGGAACCTGACACCTCATCCTTTGTATGTTTTCGTGAATTATTCCCATCCGCCCCTGCTCGCCAGACTGGAAGCACTCGATCATTTTAAAACTGGGGCCGTTCAGGAATAACCAGGGAACCTGTTGAGATCAGCATGAAAATCAATGATATTTTTCACCAGTCAAAGATCACCCTGAATCTTGCCTATCCGGTGATGCTTAGCCAGTTGGGTCAGGTCATGGTGGGGGTGGCCGACAGTATGATGGTGGGTCAGATCGGGAAAGACTCCCTGGCGGGAGCGTCACTGGGGAACAGTATTTTTGTCCTTTTTCTGACTTTTGGCATCGGGATTTCCTATGGGATCACCCCGCTTGTTGCCAAGGCCGATGGGGAAGGGAATCCCCAGGCTATTATTGATTTGCTCAAACATGGTTTTTTGGTAAACCTGATAACTTCAGCCCTTCTTTTTATTGTGATGATGATCACCTCAATCATTTTTCCTTACCTCGGCCAGCCGGATCCTGTCGTTTACCTGGCCGTTCCTTATTTCATTGTTATTTCCATATCCATCCTTCCATTTATGATCTTTCAAACTGCCCGGCAATTTGCAGAAGGACTTTCCCTTACCAGACAGGCCATGATCGTTACCGTTTCTGGAAATATCCTTAACATATTATTAAACTATTTACTGATATTTGGAAAGTTGGGATTGCCATCCCTGGGATTATTCGGTGCCGGGATTGCAACCCTGATATCAAGAATCATCATGGCCGTGATGATGGTATATTTTGTTTATTATCATCGAAGATTTACCATCTACTGGAAGCATTTTGAAAGAATTGGGTTTAAAATGAATATCATCCGGAGGATCTTAAGTATAGGATTACCCTCCGGATTACAGTTTATTTTTGAGGTGGGTGCTTTCAGTTTGGCGGCGATCATGGTAGGATGGATCGGAACGACAGCCCTAGCAGCGCATCAGATCGCCATCAGCCTGGCCTCCATCACTTACATGATGGCCACCGGGATTGCCACCGCCACCACCATCCGGGTGGGTAATCAACTGGGAAGGAATGATGCCTTGATGTTAAGGAAGGTGGGCTTTACGGGTTTTCTAATGGGGGCCACTTTTATGGGGGTGAGCGCTTTGGTCATGATCAGCCTGAACAATTACCTGCCAACCTGGTACATTGATGACCAGGAAGTGATTGGATTGGCTTCTGAATTGATTCTGATCGCGGCCATATTTCAGATTTCAGATGGTTTGCAGGTGGTTGGCCTGGGTGCACTCAGGGGAATGTCGGATGTAAAGATCCCCACGCTGGTCACGCTGCTTGCCTACTGGATCCTTGCCCTTCCCATTGGATATCTTTTCGGTATCTATCTGGATTTTGGGGCCAGTGGGATCTGGATCGGTCTGTTGATCGGGTTGACGGTAACGGCCGCCTTGTTGATCTATAGATTTAAGCAGATCAGTTCAAAAAATGTATAAATGAAACCTTTTATAAAGGTTTTGGAAGTCCTTTCCGGAAGATTTGGATATTCCATGAATATCTGATTTACCTGTTGATATGCCATCATATTTTATGTTAAAATAATTGTTATACATAAAAACAATTTGATCCTTTACAGGATCATTTATCACATTTGATTAATTTGAAATTATGAAAGTCGATAAAGAAACCTTAAAAAAGATCGCTCATTTAGCTCGGTTGGAAATAAAAGAAGAAAAAGAGGGAGCCATTCTGGAAAGTCTGAGTGAAATATTGACATGGGTTGAAAAGTTAAATGAAATAAACACCGATGGTATTGAGCCCCTGACCAACATGAGCCAGGAAAAAAATGTACTGAGAGAAGATAAGATATCAGGTCAGCTGGATCACGAGAAAGCATTGAAAAATGCCCCTGATAAGGATAAAAATTATATAAAAGTTCCTAAAATCAAAGACTGACCGGGGGAATGAAAAAATTATTTTTCTGGAACGATTGGTATCGGGCCGACAGGAATGTTTTCCTGTTTTTTCTTTCCATTACCCTGCTCACATTGATTTATCTCGGTTATTCCATGATCATGGGTGTGGGCAATGTGATTCACTGGGAGGTGATCGATAACCTGGAACAGCTCCGGAATGAAGTGTATTCTTTTCGGGTGGGTAATATTAAATTGAATATCCTGCTGGATAATTATATCGTCTTCCAGTATTTTCAGGGATCGAATCTTACCGTACATCCTGTATATGCCTATATTTATCTGGCTGTCCTGACAATATGTATCAACCTGATCATGGCCATTCTGCCTTCCCTGAATAAATTCTGGTTTTATGCAGGAATGGGAGGTTTTATTGGATTCATGCTATTATTTACCTTTGGGCAGATCCATCTTTTCAATCATTCGGATAAATCCGCATTGATTATTATTCTGGGACTTTATTTATCCGCCGGTTACTACTTCAGGGAATTTAAGCCCGATATTCCTATTTTTAAGAGGTTTCTGGTTTTTATGTTCATCTCAGTCATCATTGCCGGTATATTCCATCTTTACGCGGGTGTGGAACGGCCATTTCTGTATCTGGCAAACAATGGCATATACGCCCCGCTGATCATCTCCATGGTTTTTATTCTTTCCGTGGCCCATGAGATCATCTATGGGTTTTTATTTCTTACAACCAGCGCGAATACAGCCGGCAGTAAACACAGCTTAACCCATTTTATATTCATTTCCCTCCTTTATATTTTTTATGTAATCATTACCTATTTATACTATTCCAGGCAGATCCATTGGGATATCATTTACCTGAATCCCTTTCTGATCCTGATGGTTGCCGTAATGATCGGATTATGGTCTTTCCGTAAAAGGGAAGATCTCTACCGGGAGATATTTAACTTCTACCCGGTAGGCGCTTTATTCTATCTTGGATTTGCCGGCATAACCCTGATCACCATTGCTTATGCGTTCTCCACGGGGAATGATCCTTTGGTCGAAGCCTTTGAGGATGCGATATTATACAGTCAGATTGGTTTCAGCATCATGTTCTTTATTTATGTGGTTGCCAATTTTGGGCCGATGATCACAAAGAATTTCCGTGTCGTCAAGGTGGTTTATCAAAGCAGAATATTTCCATTTTTTATTTTCAGGATTGGCGGCGTGATCGCCGCCGGCTATCTCTTCTTTCAGGCTGAATTTTTCCCTTATTATCAGATCATTGCAGGCTATTACAATCAGGTGGGAGATTTATATCTGATAGAAAATCAACTTGACCTGGCACGTGAATATTATGAAGAGGCCAGCAATTATGAATATCAGAACCATCGCTCCAATTACGCCATGGCTACGATTGGCAGATTACAAAGGGATAAACTTGACGAAGCGTATTATTTTGAAAATTCTCTCCTGAAAAGACCCACCGAATATGCTTATGTAAATGTGAGCAATGTTTTTTTAAGGAACAATCAGTATTTTGAAGGATTATTCAAGATAAAGGAGGGTCAGGAAAAGTTTCCATATTCTGCGCAGATATTGAATAACCTTGGATATTTCTACTCAAAAACAGACATTGTGGATACGGCCTTTTATTATTTCAATCTGGCCGACAATGCCTCCAGGAAGAATGCAGTACCCGAGGGCAATATTTATGGGCTTCTGGCAAAATCTGAACTAAATGTTTACCTGGATTCCATGCAGCATCTTTATGATTCACACGATCCCATTACCAACATCAACAAACAGGCGATGATGAATGAATTACATCGGCATGATTCCTCACTCATTGAAAGAAAAATTGATACCATAAAAAACGATATTGATTTTGCAGCCTTGTATAATTCGGGACTGAATGCTTTAAGATCGACGGATACTGCCTATTTTAATCGGATTGTGGATTTCGGGGTGAAAAGTGGGAATGGTTTCTATCAGAACCGGTTGGATCTTTTGAAAGCAATGCATGATTATCTGATACATCAGACGGGAGAAGCTTTTTCAGTCATTAAAAATTATGCGGTCACTACCTTAAATAATCTCGAATACTACCGTATACTGGGAAAACTCGCCCTTCAGGAAAGGAAATATAGACTGGCAACAGAATTCCTGGAGCATACTGATATTAATAATAATGTCCAGGATCGATTTTATTATTCCCTAGCCTTGCTGGAATCCGGGAAACATGATGAATCCATTTCGATTTTGAATGATCTGATATCTTCCGGAGATCCAGATATCGCGGCAGTCTCACAAGAATATCTTTCTGTCCTGACCTTTGAGGGAGTGATCCCCTTTGACCAGATGAGTGACGAATATATTTATCTGTTGAGCCGTTATCATCCTTCCTATCAAAAGGATCGTATGATCGAGCAACTGATAGGACAGGTGAGCAGCCCTGAAATAAAAGGCCTGATGCAACTCGAGTATATCGAGTCCCTGCTTGATCATAACAAAATTGAGAAGGCAGCAGGGATATTTTCTAGTACGGATATGTTCAAGGCCTATCCGCAATTGCGTGACGATTACAGAAGAATTGCCTATTTACTTGATCTTCAGGAGGTGAGTGCCCCTCATTTTATCGAGAAAACCGGAAAACTTGATATAAACGACCCGAATTATCTTTATGATATGTTACTGGATGCAATGAGGAAATTAAGTAAAAAAGACACTTCAGACCTGGAGGAGGAATTTTTGATAATCGGCACCTGGGACCCATTTTTTGAGCCTGGGATCATCGAGGCAGCCAATTATTATCACCGGATCAGGAAGGATGATTATTTTGCCTATAACCTGCTCATCAAGGCTACTGAGGTTAATCAATATTCAGTCCCCCTGTATCAGAAGGTGGTTGATCTGTCGCTATCAATGGGCCTCGATGATTATGCCCTCGATGGATTAGAAATCATAAGGGAGATACTACCTGAAGAGAAATTTTTGCCTTATCAGGAGGAAATCCTCTCACGGATAAGAAAGAAAAAGGACGACATGCAATTTTGAGGGAAATATCTCCGGGAGAAAGATATTTAATGAATCATAATCGCCTACAATAAATTTTAAACTCCGTTTATATAAATAACTTTTCAAAGGATTTAATATATTCCTTAATTCGTATATATATTTTTGTATAAACTTAATATCATGGATTTAGTAATCAAGACAGCGAAAATTTCAAAAATATACAAAATGGGGAGTGAAGTGATTCATGCCCTCCAATCCATCACCATTGATATTAAGAAAGGCGAATATGTTGCCTTCATGGGACCCTCCGGATCTGGGAAATCAACCCTGATGAACATCGTTGGGTGTCTTGATACCGCGACCTCCGGTACTTACATTCTGAATAATCATGATGTAAGTGATCTGACCGAGAACCAGTTGGCTGAAATTCGAAACAAAGAAATTGGATTTGTCTTTCAAACCTTTAATCTGTTGCCGAGGGCTACCTCTCTTGAAAATGTTGCGCTTCCATTGATTTATGCCGGGATAGGTAAATCGGATCGCGAGGAAAGAGCCTTGCAGACGCTGGCAAGTGTTGGATTGGATGACCGTGCAAGCCATAAACCCAACGAACTTTCAGGAGGGCAACGTCAGCGGGTGGCCATCGCCAGGGCACTGGTCAATAATCCCAGCATTATTCTAGCCGATGAACCAACGGGTAACCTGGATTCCAAGACCTCCTACGACATCATGGATCTTTTCAAAAAACTCCATGACATGGGAAATACCATCATTATGGTTACACATGAAGATGATATCGCTCATTACGCACACAGGATCGTAAAACTGAGAGACGGATTGATTGAATCGGATACTGTAAATAGGAATATCCGGCATACCATTACTTCTACTTCCTTCTGATCAATTTCAAACAATTTTGATTCAATTTAGTATTTTGTAATGTACTTTTATTAGAAGAGTAGCATCATGAAAATTTATACAAAAACTGGAGATCAGGGAACGACATCCTTATTGGGCGGTACAAGAGTACTCAAATCCAATATCAGGATTGAGGCCTATGGAACGGTAGATGAATTAAATGCTCACCTCGGGATGTTGAACGATTTCGACATTGGTCCTACTTTGAAGAGCAGGATTCTAAGAATACAACACGAACTATTTGACATCGGCGCCTACCTGGCCTGCGAGACCAGTCCGGAGAAATTTCATCTGCCATTGATCAAGGAAGCTCATATTCAAGAACTGGAATTGGAGATTGATCAGATGGAAGAAGAACTCACTCCCCTCAGGAATTTCATTTTACCCGGAGGCCATCCAGCTGTTTCCCAATGTCATATTGCCCGCTGCGTGTGCCGTCGCGCTGAAAGAAATGTAATTCATTTAAATGAATATCAGGAAGTTTCCATTTTGGTCATCAGGTACCTGAATCGCCTGTCTGATTATTTATTTGTCTTTGCCAGGAAACTGGCAAAAGATTTTGGAATTCAGGAGGTCATCTGGACGTCAAGACCGAAATAATGTATTGTATTTCGCATGAATTAAGGCTATCTTTGGAAGGGTTTTTTTAAAATATTAAAATAATGGTAGAGGCTTTGAATATCACAATAAAAAAAGTTTCCAGATCAAATCTGCCAAATATTGATTTTTCAAATATAGCATTCGGGAAAGTATATTCTGACCATATGTTTATTGCGGATTATGAGAGTGGGGAATGGCGTAATTTTTCCATTATGCCTTATGGGAATATGAGTCTATCACCAGGAATATGTGCCTTGCATTATGGTCAATCTATCTTTGAAGGTTTAAAAGCCTATAAGAATGGAGAGGGAGATGTGCTGGTATTTCGTCCCCAAGATAACTTCAAGAGGATGAATCTTTCAGCGAAAAGAATATGCATGCCTGAGATCCCTGAAGATATCTTCATGGGGGGCTTAACGGAACTTTTGAAGATTGACCGGGATTGGGTGCCTGAGATTCCCGGAACTTCCTTATACTTGAGACCATTCATGTTTGCCACCGATGAAAACATTGGGCTGAAGCCATCCATGAATTACCGGTTCATTTTATTTACCTGTCCGGTGGGGCCTTATTATTCTGAACCCCTGAAAGTCAAGGTCGAAGATCGTTATGTCCGGGCATTTCCAGGGGGTACAGGTTCGGCCAAAGTTGCCGGCAATTATGCAGGGTCTCTATATCCGGCAAAACTTGCCCAGAAAGAAGGATACCATCAGTTATTATGGACAGACGGCATCGAACATAAATATATTGAAGAATCAGGCACCATGAATCTGATATTTATCGTCGACGATGTTCTGGTTACACCCTCCCTGGACGACGATACCATATTACATGGGATTACACGCGACAGTGTCCTCACCATTGCCCGGGATTGGGGAATGAAGGTCGAAGAAAGAAGGGTTTCCATTGATGAAATCGTAGAAGCCATTAAAAAGAAGATGCTCAGGGAAGCATTTGGTGCCGGTACGGCTGCTACCATTGCACATATAAAGACCATTGGATATGAAGGTATCGATTATGAACTTCCACCGGTAACCCAAGATCTTTTTTCACGCAGGGTACTGGATACCCTGGAAAAATACCGGAAAGGTATGCTGGAAGATAAATTTAGCTGGATCGTGAAAATATCATAATATTTTTTTATGTTGCCTTCATCATCATGAAGGATAAGGATAGTGAATCATAAGGTCGGCTGGTTTTTATTGTTTTTTTTATTTCTACAACTGGCTTCCTGGGCCCAGGTTACAGATCGTTTAATTCTTGAAAAACTTGGCAGAAAAAGAAGGATCATTTACCAGTTGGGAGATGAGATCATATTGAGGGTTAAGAATGACCCGAATGAATTCAAGGGCATCATTACCGCATTTTATGACAGTTCACTGGTTGTTGAAGATATATATGTTCGGCTTGATGAAATACAATATATCAAAACCGTTCATACCGAGGGATTTCTTTCTCCCAGTAATGGTCCAAAACTGATCGTTGCAGGGATCACTTTATTCTTAATTGACCAGTTAAATCATACAGTGATCCAGGGAAATGATTTCAGGGTTCCAACGGGGATTGCCATCGCTTCCGGAACCCTTATTACTTTTGGAATATTCTGGACTTCCCTGAAGTACCGGAAATTCAGGCCGGGTAAAAATAAAAGGTTCCGTATCGTTTTACTTGAATAACGGAAGGATTGTTTTTCGCAGGATAAATTTTAAAATTTACACTAAAAATATCATTATGACTACAGAACAATTGAAAGATTTAAAGGCCAGGATAGAGGCTTTGAGGAGGTATCTTTGACTACGATCATAAAATCAGTCAGATAGAGGAAGAGGAAAAACTCACCATACAGCCAGGCTTCTGGGATGATCCCGAAGAAGCTGAAAAAATCCTGAAAAATATCAAATCAAAGAAGATATGGACGGAAAGTTTCAAGAAGGTCAGATCGCAGGTGGAGGATCTGGAAACGCTTTATGAATTTTATGACAGCGGGGAACTCGATGAAAAGGAGCTGAATAAAGAATATCTAAAAGCGCTTGAGGGTATCGAGGATCTGGAATTCAGGAAGATGTTGAGTGGTGAAGAAGATCAGCTTGGGGCGATGCTTGATATCAATCCGGGTGCTGGAGGGACAGAAAGCCAGGATTGGGCAGAAATGTTACTGAGGATGTACATCATGTGGGGAGAAAGCCATGGATATCAGGTAAGGGAAGTCAATCATCAACCGGGGGAGACGGCTGGAATTAAATCAGCCACCCTGGAAATCAGTGGAGAATTTGCCTATGGTTATCTGAAATCTGAGATTGGAGTCCATCGGCTGGTCAGGATATCACCATTTGATTCTGGAGGAAGGAGGCATACGTCCTTTGCTTCGGTATTTGCCTATCCTGTCGTGGACGATACCATTGAGATCGAAATAAATCCGGCGGATATTACCTGGGAGACATTCCGGGCGGGGGGAAAGGGAGGACAGAATGTTAACAAAGTGGAAACCGCCGTTCGTTTAAGACATGCTCCTTCGGGCATTGTGGTGGAATGTCAGCAGGAAAGATCTCAATTACAGAATAAGGATAAGGCACTTCAGATGTTGAAATCGAGGCTTATACCAGGTTGAGGTTGAAAAACAAAATGCAGAAAAGGCAGAGATCGAAAGTACCAAGAAGAGAATTGATTTCGGATCCCAGATCCGGAATTATGTGCTACATCCCTATAAATTGGTGAAGGATAACCGGACGGGCGTTGAAAGAAGTGACGTGCAGACCGTCCTTGATGGCGACCTGGATGATTTCATCAAGGCTTACCTGATGAGTCAATAGTGATTTTTACCTGAATTTGTTGATATACAAATCAATATAATGATTGAAATCCAGGGAAGACTTGAAAATATAATTAAGCCCAACGAATAATATTCCAAACAGGGTAGATTTTATCAGGATATTGATAATCAATGAATCGGGATAAGGAAAAACGCTGACGACCAGGAACGAGACCACCGTGATGACAATGATCTTTACATGATTTCGATCGTATGGTTGGATTTTAAACCTTCGACGCATAAATTCAAATTTGATCATATTGAATACGAACATCGAGAGCATGGCGGCTATGGCAGCTCCCACGATGCCAATGGTCTGGATCAGAATGATATTCAGAATTACAGTGAGAAGAAGATAGATAAAAACAAAGATGCCATTGTATCGGTAGAGATCAGAATTGGTGATCACCTGGGAAGATAAACCTCCTGCCATGCTGATCAGGTTGGTGATCCCGATAAAGAAGATCACATATTTCCCCGCCAGGTATTCCGGAGGTAGTATCCTGAAAACATTGTCAATATTCAACCAGAGAAGCGCAAACAGGCCGGTTCCCAGCAATAACTGGTTTAGGCAACTTTTGTATTGAATGGAACGGATCGTCTCAAAATTATTCATTTTAAAGGCCTCGGCAATAAAAGTGGGGGCGATCCTGAAAACGGCCCTGGAGGGAAGGATTACCAGAGTTCCATAGTAGAAGGTGATGGCATAAATCCCTGTCTGTGCCGGATCTTTAATAAAATTGATCAAAATACTGTCTATCTGGGAAATGGCGATCTGACTGAAGCCGATCAATAATCCGTAAACTGAAAGGCTGACCATGGGTCGCAACAGGTTTTGCCTGATCATGCTGAAATCAGGTTTCAGGAAAATTTCTCCCCGAAAGAACAGGTATATAAAAAGAATGACGGTGGGTACGGAGGCAGCTGTAATATAGAGAATAATAAAATACCAGAATCCAATCCAGTTAAAGATGAAAAGGACAATAACAATAAGGATAAAGATTCGCTGCAGTAACTCTTTGAGAAAGGTGCCTATGGTAGACTGAATCAATACCCGGGCATATACATCCAACAGGTTGAAGAATAGAAAAAAGAAAGTGAGCGGAAGTATGAGAAAGAAATAATGCCCGAATTCAGAACTTTTTGATGATTCGAATTGGATGATAGGTCCTTTGATCAGATAATACATAACCAGAAAAAGGGAAAATCCCACGATCCCCACCGACATCAGCAAAAAGAAATAGCCATGATGACCTTTCAGCTTATTCTTAAAATAGGGGAAAAATCGTACGGTGGCAGTCTGGAATCCCAAGGAAGCGAATTGCGCAAATAAAAGGGAATATGAAATTAATAATTTCACAATCCCATTCTGGGCTTCCGAAAGAAACCGGGGCATCAGGATCCCCGTTGAAACGAATCCGATAATTACACCTGCATAGATGTAAATGGTTGAAATGATGGACTGTTTACGTATGGTACCCAAGATGCTTTAATTTAAGGAATGATGGATTTTATTTTTTCGAAAAATAATTTCATATGATTTTCATAAAAATCATCAATTTTCTGAAAGGTAATTCTAAAATCATTGAAATCTGAATCCAGACAATGAGAAAGGTAGGCAATGGCATCCTCAACAATGCCTTCATCATCCCCATTAAATATTTTAGTTTCCAATGTTTTTGACATGGCATAACCTCTTCCATCCTCATTCAGTAAGATGGAGGGTTTTCGCTGACTTAAAAAATGAAGATGAGCATGAACCCGGTAGCCAATATGGAAATCACAATCATTGTAAAAATCAATTTTACCAAGATCACCGGAAGTATCTTTAATATTCATACCCTTAATAAATCCATAAAATGCTTCGAGGGAATAGGATAGTCCTCTTCTGGGTGGTGTATGCAATCCGGGAAGGATACCCCTGTGAAAAGAAAGGTAGATTTCAGCATTTGAAAATTTTTCCTTCGTATACCGGATGAGTTTCAGGGTCGAATGTAAATATTTCTGACTGGCTGGTGTAGTGATGACGATCTTCCCGATTTTCCGCACATGATTTACTGGAGTGAAAAGATAATTGAGGTCATACCATGCCGGGCAGCCAGTCATGATCACATTCTGGATCTTATATTTTTTCAAGATCGATTGGGTGATTACATCCCGGCAACTGGAGACAGGGATTTTTTGATGGATCTTTTTTAATATTTCAAAAGATTTATCAGAGAATTCAAATTTTTGATAATCCGGAAAGGGTTTTCCATTCCATCCCAATCCAAATGGAATGATGGGCACGTCGATTTTATCGTAAATCGGGCTGATATTATAAATGCCATCGAATATATCAGGGCTATAAGCCGGACCGCCACCTAAAAACAAGGCCCTGGATTCATTGATCATATCTAGGTAATCGGTCAAATCTTTGAAACGATTTATTTCAAGGATGTCCGTATTCAGATGCTTGCCAATTAATTTTTGAGCTCGATCGGCAATTAGAAAATCACCCGTATTTTTGATCGCTCCAGTTAAAATGACTACCATCTGCATTAACTGATCATATTCCACTGAAAAAGCGTATCCTCGGTAATATCAATCCTTGCTTTTTTACCCAGGATAAGATTGAACTGATCTGGAGGGATGCCAAAAGCAGGCCGTTTCCAGGTAATATCCTCTTCTGTAATCACTTGATCTTTTTTGATATTTCTTGCAGCAACAAGACTTCTTCTGGCGTTCTTTCGTGACAATTCTTCACTGGGCAGGGGAACCCTTTTCCCGGATCCTAAAATATTCTGAGTATGTTCTAATTGACTGATGATCACTTTAAGGTCCTCTTTATCCATGGCGTGATAATGGTCGTTTCCTGGCAAAGTTTTATCATGGGTAAAATGTTTTTCTATGATCCTTGCTCCGAGTATATAGGCACTTGTAATCACATTGACATGTTCGGGTAGTGTATGATCTGAATAACCAATCACCGCATTAGGGAAAGAACTTTTAAGGGTATTGATCATGTTAAGATTTGCATTGGCGGTCTCAGTCGGGTAATTTAAAATACAATGCATCAGGCAGTAATTTATGTCCGCCTCTTCAATCATCTGAACGGTCCTTTGAATTTCCCACAAATAGGATGCGCCTGTGGATAATAAAATGGGTTTACGAAAAGACAATATTTGTTGAATAAAAGGAGTATTATTTAAATCTGACGAAGAGATCTTATATACATTCATTAAATCATTGAGGAATTCTGCGGATTCGCTATCAAACGGTGTTGAAAGGAATTCAATGCCCATTTTATCACAATGCATCTTGAGCGCCTCATATTCTTTCTTCCAGAACTTATCATATTTCTTGAATAATTCATACTGTGAACGGGTGGGTTCTTTCTGGATATCCCAATAAAAGGGGCTATCTTTTGAAGCTAATTTTTCGGCCTTGTAAGTTTGAAATTTAATTGCATGAGCACCTCCTTCACTGGCTTCTTCAATCATTCTTTTCGCAATGGACATGGACCCCTCGTGATTCACTCCTGCTTCAGCTATGATAACAGGATCTCCAGTTTTTTGATCGTAGATAGAATGATGGTCGATGTATTCTTTTAAGTTCATGATCATGAGATTTTTTCTCTTATTAATTGAAGGACATTCTGTTTACTTTTTCTTAAATTAAATGATAACATCTTCTGATGTAACTGTAATCTGAGCTCGTAATTTTCAACCATTTCCCTGAAACCTTTCAAGATATCTCCAGGATTCAGCGTGTATCCCGGGCCTAAATTAATAAAACCATATTTTTCTGAAGCAAAAAAATGGGAAGCCTCCCGTTCGTTCTGACACAATATCATGGTTGGTATTCCCAGGGAGGCCATTTCAAACGTAGTTCGGCCCGCGGATGTAAAACAGAGGTCGGATTTTAAAACGAGATCTGATAAATAAGAGATGTTTTGATAGACTTTGATACCAGGATATTTTCTGATTTTATGCAATTGATCGTATCCCAGACCCAGGACCACCTTGATTGAAATTTCATGGGCAAGGCAATAATCATGTATTTCCTGAATAACCTGATGGGTGTAATCATTTGGATCGACTCCTCCAAAAGTGAGCAGAATGTTTCTGACTTTTCTGTTTATTATCTTCAACGGCACAGAATACTGGAATTCATTTCGTAATACAAAAAATTGATGGCCATAAAAATGATTGGCAAATTTTCTGGATTCAGGATACATGGCATTAATCACCAAGTCAGCATAATGACTTCCTTTTCCCAGATCTTCAAAATTGATCACATATTTCGCAATATTTTTTAATGATTCGATATAGGACTTTTCAGTATCCAGTACATCGTTTATAATGACATCCGGTTCAAGTTTTTCAATATCGCTTAAAAGGTCCTTTTCTTTCTGAAGATATACCACATGATTGGAAGATCTGATTTTATTGTAGGCAAGTTTACTGTTTTTATCGACCAGGAAAAGGACCTGGTGGTCGAGGATTTCATCTGCCAGGGACAAGGCATTATAAACATGACCCAAACCCACTGTCCTGTTTCCGATCACCACGAACAATATTTTCTTCCTCTTGAGATAAAATTCACAAACGCTCCAATCTTCAAAATCATCGACATCGATTTTTTCGTTTGAAGGCATAATGAAAAGATCGATATTTTTTCCTATCCTCGTATTCCTTTGAAAATTTTCAGGTCTGGCCATCAAGAAAGCGCCTGTTTCCCTGTAAATTGGAGGCAATTCCTGCCGGTTTACCCTTTTTTTATAATCTGGAATGAACTGATTGTTATTTATTTTCCATGTCAGGTGGGTATCATCGGTAGCCGATATTAAGGTATCGATTTTATTTTTTTTCAGGAAAGTCTGAATCGCATCATCAAGCGTCTTTACGGATAACAGGGGAGAAGTAGGCTGGATAGTTATGACTATTTTATAGTTTTTCCTGGTTTTTTTAATTATTTCATGATAAGCATCGATGATTACGGGATCCAGCGTTGTTTTAGAATCGGCCAGTGATTTTTTTCGATTATGTACCGAGGATCCGAACTTTTTTGCAATGGTTAATATTTCATCGTCATCACTGCTCACATAAACATCCGGGGAGAATTTTGATTTCAGGGCTGTTTGAATGGCATAATGAATTAAAGGATAACCATTTAAGATCCTTAAATTTTTACGAGGTATGCCTTTTGAGCCACCCCGGGCAGGGATAATGATTAGAATTTCAGTCATTTCTTAGGTGAGCTTAGGCGATCAAAAGCATCAATATAGGAGCCTGGTGTACAATTATAAATCGTTTTACCCTGGTTTTTACCATACGCATCGATTTCAAAATAACCTTTAAAGGAGTGATAAAATTTTATTAAAACCTCATGCATTTTCCTTTTTCCTTTTCCAAGGTAATCCATGTGACGGGGTTTGGCCTTGTCGAGATCATAAAAATGCTTCTGTTGTAATAAAACATTATTCTCCTCATCTACCCAGATATCTTTCAGCCAGGAATGGTCTGCACCGAATAAAAAGATCTTTTTAAACCCGAGAGACAAAGCGATCATAATAGATGGGATCAGCACATTATGTGGTCTTGGCATTCCCAGGAATTGCTTATAACAGCAATATCTGAAGAATTTAAAACCTTCAACCGGGGTCACGTTGAAATATTTGATTTGGATATTTTTATTTTGTCCAATTAGATCTTGCCACGATTTGAATTTTTTTGCCGAATAAGGTAAAAATAACTGAATATTCCAGTGGGTATTGTTCTTAATTGCCTCAAATAGTTTTCTCCCTTTTTCACGGTAATAGGGCTCCACGTCGTACATCCAGTTTTCTGGTGCGGCCATTACATATATTGCTGGTTTTAAATCCAGGTATAAGGAATGTTCTGCAAAATGATTGACGCAGATGAGCTGATAGTTTGCCAATATTTCCCGGTTTGATTCGATGCTTTTTAACAGGGAGGGTCCATTCCCCAGAATGATGGTTTGATCGCTTTGATATGCTGGCCAGGGCTTAAGGAGAAAATTACTCTGCAATAATATTTTCCCGGTAGTCAGCAGGGTGTTGACCAGATCAAGCAGGAAAATCTGTATTTTTAAAAGAATTTTCATAGGCCTTTTTTAAAATACCCTCTCAAAACCCAGAACCTGAAACGGACCAGCATCCTTCCTTTTTCAGACTTAAATGTCAAGAAATAAAACAGTGCCAACACAAAAGTGCCTCCGATTTTGATCAATTCGTCAACTATTTTTACAATCCATTGAACAAGATTTTTCCCCTTCAGCCTCTTTATTTCGCTGGAACCCACTCCCATGGCCTGACCCCGGATATAGTTTTTTTGTAGTCGTGATTCGGGAATGATATGATTCACCTGCATTTCAGGTACATAAAAGATCTTTAAATTATTCATTCTGAGCCTGTAAATAAATTCCTTTTCATCTCCCCCTTCGAGCCGTCCAGGACGTTTCCCGATATTTTCATCAAAATTCCCGTATTTCTTAAATACTTCGGCGCGGAATGCCATATTCGCTCCCAGTGGATATTTGGATTTTTTGAACGGCCTGGATTTTTCCCCCATATCCAGTCCGGCGACCAGTGGCCAGAGGAACCTGGACATCCATTCAGGTTCGATTTGTTCATAGACAGGGGTGATCCTCCCTCCGATAACGGATATATCAGGATTTCTGTCAAAAAAGTGAATGATTTGATCACAATAATCTTCTGAAGCCATGGCATCATCATCGATAAAGGCAATGTACTGCCCCCTGGATTCCTTAATTCCCCTGTTCCGGGCATAGGTATTTCCCTGGCTGGTCTCCTTGAAATACAGGAAATTTCTCACCTCATTGGAGTTGAGGAAATTCCGGCAGATGTTTTCTGTCTGATCAGTTGAATTGTTGTCAATAATGATCACTTCGTATATTTCTGAACGACAGGTTTGTCTGTTTAAATGCCGGACCGTTTCAAGAATATATTTATCCCGATTATAGGTACAAACGATAACAGAAAGTTTGATCATTTTTATTGCTGACGATGAAAAACCAAACCAGCGGGTTTTATGTGTTGAAATAATCTACCTTTTAATCGAAGAATCCAAATTATTCTTCAATGTAACATAGGATGCAAATCCAAAGAACAGCAAGGTTCCCAAAGAGAATACGAGCATGATCTTATTCCCGATAAAGTAGGAAGCAGGATTGAATTCGAATTCGATCGTATGATCCCCAGCCGGAACCTCCATGCCTCTTAAAATGTAGTTCACCCTTTTAATATTTGTCGGATTCCCGTCAATGGTGGTCTTCCACCCAACAGGATAATAGATCTCGGAGAAAACAGCAAACCCGATAGCACTTTTTGAATACTGGTATTTTAGATAATCAGGCCGGTATTCCACCAACGTGATGATCCCATTTTGATCGTATTTCCTGTCTTCTGTTGGAAATATGGATATGTCTACCAGACCGGTAGTGGAAGGGTCTATCTCGTTTAAAGCCTCGATCTCTTCATCCGGATTGTTCACGGCTTGTATGCTGGAAATGAACCAGGCACTTCCGAGGGCATCCGGATTTTTTATGACCCCTTCGGCCTCTTCTCCGAAATAAAAATACCGGGTATTCAGCATATTCAATACGGTTAAACTGGAAAATGGGTCCTTTCCCTGGCGGTAATTAGTGATAAATTCATTGATCTCGTTAGAGATATGATGTTCGATCAGATCCTGATAACGGTGCATTTTGGCCCCGTGGTATCCACCGATGGACTGATGAAAATAGGAGGTCCTCGATTCATTGAAAGGATTCTGCAAATTCAGGACCCGGAAATGTTCATCCTCACTTCCCATCATTTTTTTATCGGCGGCGGTGGGTGTAAAATAGGTTTGCCGCACATTTCTTTCATAACTATCCCTGGTTATGTAACGTGCACTGACCAGGCCCACATCCAAGGTGATTAAAAGTATAAAACCTGCATAGACCAGGAAAGCATTCAATTTGTTACCGGAATATCTCCACAACAGAAAAGCAGCCAAGAGGAAAAAGAAGGCATTCCGAAATACATCCATTCTCAGGATGCTTGCCCTATCAACCCTCAGTGCATCCATAAACCAGGAGGGGAGGTTGGATAATCTTTCGTCAACAGGTCCCCGGAAGGTTCCTGTCCAGGAAAAGATCAATGCCAGCAGGAGTATTCCCCCAGTCGTATAGACCGCATATTTTAAGAATTTCAGTTTTTCCCCGTAAGGTTTCTGCATAAATTTTTCAAGCCCGATCATCCCACCCAGTGGGATCATTATAAAAGCCATGATAATGGTAAAAGTTACCGACCGGAATTTATTATAGCCTGGGAGAATATCGAATATCAGATAATTGAATGCCTTGAAATTATCTCCCCAGGATAATACCACCGATACAATGGTTACGGTGATCAACCAGTACCGGATTGGCTTTTCTGCATGGAACAGACCCAGGATAAACAGGAAAAATAAAATGATTCCTGCATAGTAGGGAGCTGTAACCGGTTGCTTTCCCCAATAGGTGGGGACCGCTTTTAACTGATCATTCACCTGCTTTCTGTTCAGCCCGTTCCTTTGGAGCGCTTCTGCCAGGTTTGAAGATTCCCCAAGGGCCTGCTGGCTGGCACCGCCCATGATGTTCGGTATAATGAGTACAAATGGCTCAAAGATGCTGTTGCTGTATTGGAATACATAATCACGATCCAGACCGGATTGATCCTGGGCGGTTACTGATAACTCAGATTTACCGCGGGTTGAATATTTACTGTATTCGAGTACCGTCCATATTTTCCCGATGTTACTACCTACTGCAAGCATCACCGGAATGATCAGAAGGAGTCCGTTCTTTATGAATTTCCTGATTTCCTTTTCCCTGGCATATTTAATAAATATAAATATCAAATAAATGAGAATGATGATCAGCAGATAGTAGGTCATCTGCAGATGGTTGGCCCTGATCTGCAGACCCAATCCCAGGGCGGTTAAACCCAGTCCCATCCATTTTTTATTGGTAAAAGTAAGATGGATCCCGGCAAGTACCAGCGGCATAAAGGCGATTGCCATGATCCTCCAGATATGTCCTGCCATAATGCCGATGATGCTGAAACTGCTGAGCCCAAAACCCAGGGCTCCGGCGATAGCGAGATAAGGCCTGACCCGGAAGGCTAAAAGCATGATATAGAAGCACAGGATCATTATAAAAGTATACCTGGCAGGAGCGGGGAGGCCTGCTGATAATATTTTCTGGATATATTGAAGGGTATCTCCTGACCATTGGGTGTTGATCAGATAGCCGGGCATCCCTCCGAACATGGAATTTGTCCAGAGGCCCTCTTTGCCAGTCGATTCGCGATAATCAATGAGTTCTTTTCCTCCGCCAATTCCCTGCAGGATGTCATGTTGGTTAAGTTGTTTATTTTCAAAAAATACAGGACTGTAAAAAATGATGGTGACGACAACAAATAAAATGATCGCAATAAGATGGGGGAGTATATCTCTTTTGAAATCAATTTTTTTCATATCAGAGGCGATGTATTCAGCGAAGATAGCTAAAAATTAAAAATGCTTCGGGGTTCAGTCAGAACAATTGCCTGATTTGGTATTTTTCTTTAAGGGAGCTGCATTCCTTGTACGGAAGGATCCCATCCGAGCAGCTTGCATGTGTGAGTGAGGCCGCTGCGGTACAGACACCAAGTTCGAGGCATTCAACCATTGACCAGTTTTCATGGATTCCATACAATACACCGGCGGCGAAAGCATCACCGGCACCAGTTGTGCCAATGATCCTGTTTTCGGGGACATTCAAACTGCCCTGAATCAGAAGATCGCCATTCTTGTTTCGGGCGATCACTCCTTCCGGGAAATGTAATATCGCCCAGTGAAGGATTCCGCCTGCAAATATCTTTTTGAGGGCTTTTTCATATGTGAGGCGGTCTATCTTTCCCGAGATTAAATCGATCCCTGTCAATTTGCTTGCTTCATATTCATTTAAAAAAAGATAATCGATGAAAGGGAGGGAAGGTGCAACAATCGTTTTGAAACGGTCACTGCTTTCGCTGACAAGATCTACCGAAGTGATCAGTCCTTTTTCTTTTGCCATATTTAACAGAAATGAAGCCCTTGTTGTAGCTTGGTCTAAAAATCCGTCGAGCCGATCCAGCAGTAATAGATAACCAAGATGTAAAATCCTTGATTGAATTATATCGAAATTAAAATGTGGAATATCCAGGAAGGCATTGGCTCCACGGTGATGAAAGAAAGTTCTTCTGCCGGTATTTTTAACCAGCATCACATCGGTATAGGACGTGCTTGCTGACTCGAGGATCTGTAATCCGTCGGTATTTATTCCATATTTGTGACAATCATCCAGAATATAGTGGCCCGCCTCATCATCACCGATTAATCCGATACCATGTAGTGGGAAAGGAGCACCCAGTTTTGACAGGTCCTTCAGCACATTATAGGCAGCACCTCCATTATTACTCTCCTGAGATAAAATATTCGCCAATGTATCCTGCTGGGGATAGATATCAATGGTCTTAGTCCAATCCAATATCCAGTTACCTGCGCCGGTGATGCCTTTCATGTGATGGGGTTTTATTTATCACTCACTAATTTAACCATGGGACGTTCATCTTCAATGATTTCGGAAAACCGCCCGATGTCGGGATCGATAAAAAGGTTGTCATGGAGATCATCATTGGCAGTTGAAACTTCACCGATAATACATTCATCGGAAAGGGGATAAAATTCATGATATATTCCCGGTTCGAGGGTAACGCGCTGACCGGATTCAAGTGCCAGGACATCACCTGAATATACTTTTTCAACAACCCCATTGATCTTAATGGGGAACATCTCACTTGTAGCTGCCTGTACTGGCTTTCCTTTCCAGACCTGAATGGCCAGTTTTCCGTTTCTGACAATGATATCCTCTTTTTTCTTCCTATGGGAATGACAAGGGGTTGTCATCCCTTTTTTTGCATACATCAATTTTTCACAATATTCATCTTCTTCTGCGAGATTGACCAGCACCAATCCACACTTTTCAAAATGACCCAGGCCAAAGTCGGTTACATCCCATTTCGGATCCGGTGGAAGATACCAATGGTGTTTTTTAAAGAATTGGATGGCATCTTTTACTACCAGGTTTACAGTTGATCTTTTCATACAAAATTATTTACAGAATATACCGTAAAAAACACGTTAT
This sequence comes from uncultured Flavobacteriaceae bacterium, assembly GCA_963793325.1. Taxonomy (GTDB): domain Bacteria; phylum Bacteroidota; class Bacteroidia; order Flavobacteriales; family Flavobacteriaceae; genus Eudoraea. The sequence goes on along the minus strand of CAWBZU010000001.1, from coordinate 2,699,980 downwards.
CTCTTTTACATTCTTAAAATAGCGCATAATTTGCAGATCAAAAAATTTTTTTGGACTCATTGAGACGCTAGTAGATAAATGGAACCCATAAGTTTCAGCCGGAGGCAGCTAATAGGATTGGTCCTGGGCCCCCTTTCATTTGCCTTGATTATGCTTTTTTTAAATTCTTCAGATCTTTCGGCTGAAGGGCGTTCCGTGTTGGCAGGCACCCTGTGGATCGCCATCTGGTGGATCACGGAAGCCATTCCCATCCCTGCCACCTCTTTACTTCCCATCATTATTTTCCCGATCACCGGGGCGGTGAGTATTGGAGAAACGACAGCGTCTTACGGGCATAAAATGGTTTTTCTTTATATGGGAGGTTTTATGATTGCCCTAGCGATGGAAAAATGGAATCTTCACCGGCGAATCGCCTTGAATATCATAAAACTGGTAGGCACCAATATCAGAAGTGTGATCTTTGGCTTTATGCTGGCAACCGCTCTTCTATCAATGTGGATTTCCAATACTGCCACTACGATGATGATGCTGCCCATTGCCCTCGCTGTAGCCAGACAATTCGGGGAATTTTTTTCGTTGGAAAATACACAGACAGGAGAGAAGGAAGGGAAAAAATTCGGGATCTCACTCATGTTGGGGATTGCCTATGCAGCTTCCATCGGTGGAATGGCCACCTTGATTGGAACCCCTACCAATGCCATATTTTCAGCAGTTGCGAAAGAATATTATAATGTTGAAGTAGCTTTCTCAGACTGGATTGTTATTGGATTGCCAATTTCTTCGGTACTACTAATTCTCTGCTGGTTTTATCTGACCTATATCGCCTATCCTTCCGGGATCAGAAAATTTTCCCAGGTAAGCCGTACCATTGAGCACGAGTTACTGAAGCTCGGCCCCCTCAAGGTAGAAGAAAAATGGATCATACTGGTATTTGGCCTTACCGCTATATCATGGATCACGAGGTCGTTTTTTCTGTCGAGGTTCATCCCGGGAATCGATGATACAATCATTGCCATTGGGGGTGCCACCGTCTTATTCTTAATACCCGCCCGGGATGGGGATGTGATTCTTGACTGGCCCACTGCCCGACGACTTCCATGGGGGATACTTTTATTATTTGGCGGCGGATTGGCAATTGCTACGGGTTTCAATAATTCCGGGTTGGCTGCGTGGATCGGTCACAGAATCCAGTATTTCAGTGGGGCCCAATTGATCGTTGTATTATTTGTCGTAACTGCCCTTGTGAATTTTCTGACTGAAATCACGTCGAACGTAGCCACCGCTTCGATCCTCCTGCCTATACTGGCTTCGATAGCAAGTGCCCTGGGATTTCATCCATTTACCCTCATGATTTCAGCGTGTCTTGCAGCCAGTTGTGCTTTCATGCTACCGGTGGCCACCCCCCCGAATGCCATTGTTTTTAGTTCAGGATATATCCGGGTGGTGGATATGGCAAAAACCGGATTTTGGATGAATCTGATCTCCATTTTTGTCATCACCCTGTTCATGCGGTATTTATTCCCCTTGTTCTGGGATCTGGATCTTTTCAATTTACCCTGATCCGAAATTGTTAAAATCAATAGTTAAAGGATATTTAACCTTTTTTAATATAAATTATTTGATATTTTAGCAAGCAGTATTTAACATTGCGACCGCAAAAAAGTAATTAATTATGGCTTCGATTGTTGTTGAAAATCTAACCAAAAAATATGGTGATCAGAAAGCCGTCGATGATATTTCATTCGAAGTAAAATCAGGCGAGGTTGTCGGTTTTCTTGGACCCAATGGTGCAGGCAAAAGTACAACCATGCGTATGCTCACCTGTTATATGGCTCCGACCGATGGGAAGATTGAAGTAGCAGGATTTAAGACGGAGAAAGATCCGGAGGAAATAAAGAAGAAGATAGGATACCTGCCTGAGAATAACCCATTGTATACGGATATGGCCATCATTGATTATTTGAGATTCTGTGCTGAAATTCAAGGGATCCATCATGATGAGGTCAATGGCAGGATCAAAGAGATGATTGATGTATGTGGACTCAATCTGGAAAGGCATAAAAAGATTAATGAACTTTCCAAAGGTTACCGGCAAAGGGTCGGACTGGCGCAAGCCATGATCCACGATCCTGAAATTCTGATTCTCGATGAACCTACTTCAGGACTGGATCCCAATCAAATTGTGGAAATACGGAAGCTCATCAAAGAATTGGGAAAGGAAAAAACGGTAATTCTCAGCTCTCATATATTGTCGGAAGTTGAAGCTACCTGTGACCGGATCCTGATCATCAACAAAGGAAAAATTGTAGCCGATGGCACCTCGGATACACTGCGAAAACAGGCCCAGGGTCAGGAACTTATTTCTGTCCTGATTGAAGGTGACCAGGAAAAGGTTAAAAAAGCCATACTGGGACTTGCCTCGGTGGAGAAAGTAAGCGAGATGGAAAGCCGGAATGGATTTCTGCTGGTTCAGAGTAAACCAGATGTTTCATCACGAAAACCTATTTTTGACCTCTGTGTCAAAAATAAATGGTATTTACTGGAGATGACAGGGATTGAAACAAAACTGGAAGATGTATTCCGGGAAGTAACAAACTAAAAATACAGGAAAGTATGCAAAAAATCTGGATCATAGCAAAAAAAGAACTCGCCTCTTATTTTGATTCGTTAATCGCTTATATCATGATCATCCTTTTTCTGGGTTTGAGTGGTTTTTTTACCTGGTTGTTCGGAAGCACCATATTTTTGATCAACCAGGCGAGTTTACAGGTGTTTTTCGGCATTTCCTACTGGACATTATTTTTCTTTATTCCCGCTATTACCATGCGGACACTTGCGGAGGAGAACCGCTCTGGTACCATTGAATTGTTAAGTACCAAGGCAGTCAGTGATAGGGATATCGTAATGGGAAAGTTTGTTGCTAATTTCCTTCTGGTAGCCATCGCACTTGCCTGTACCTTGCCCTATTATTTTACAATAGCCATTTTAGGAAATATTGATCACGGAGCCACCATGGGTGGATATATCGGATTGTTAATGATGAGTGCCATGTACATTGGCATTGGAATTTTCAGCAGCAGTATCACAAGTAATCAGATTGTGGCATTTCTGATCGCCCTGTTGATCGGCATATTCTTTCATATTTTATTCGACATCATGGCTTCGAGTTTTACCGGATCAGTTGGAAGTATATTTGATTATCTGAGCGCCAGGACGCATTATGAATCCTTGTCGAGAGGAGTGTTTGATACGCGGGACCTGATTTATTACTTCTCGATTATATTTTTAAGTCTTTTTCTTTCCGAAACCATGCTTTCGAAACGTAACTGGCAGCATTAATCGATCAACCTAACAGGTATTCATTATGAAGAAGAGAAACGTTATATCACAATTATTAATCATCATCGCGATACTCCTGGTTGTAAACCTGATTTCGAATCAGGTGTTTTTCCGTCTGGATTTTACAGCGGATAAACAATACACACTGAGTAAGGCGACCAAGGATATTTTGAAAGAGGTGAATGATGTGATCACCATTACCGCCTATTATTCGGAAGATTTACCCCCTCAGTTGATTAAAAGCCGGAAAGATTTTGTTGATCTACTCGTAGAATATGAAAATCGATCCGAAGGGAGCGTGGTTTATGAGTTTGTCAATCCGAATAAAAATGAACAAACCGAGATGGAAGCTCAACAGGCAGGGATCAGTCCCATCATGGTGAATGTAAGGGAACGTGATCAGGTGAAGCAGATGAGGGCCTATATGGGGGCCATACTTCAAATGGGAGAAAAGAAGGAAGTGATCCCTGTCATTCAGCCTGGTACGGGAATGGAATATGCGCTGACCACCGCGATCAAGAAATTGTCTGTGACAGATAAGCCCAAAATAGCATTCTTACAGGGGGATGGGGAACCTCCTATCAATGCATCTGCACAACTCATGCAACAGTTGAGCGTTCTCTACGATGCCGAGCCCTATACCATTACCGACACGGCGGAAATACCATCTTATTACAAAACAGTCGTTATCATCGATCCTAAGGATACCATTCCGGAGAGTCATTTCAGGAAGATTGACCAATATCTCGCCCGGGGAGGAGGGATCTATCTCGCATTCAGCAATCTTCAGGGGAATCTTCAACAGGGATTTCTTGGAACAGCGCCGGACATTGGCATAAAAACATGGTTGCTCGAGAAGGGAATTACGGTGAATGATTTTTATGTGATCGATGCAAATTGTGGGGCAGTCACGGTCCGTCAGCAGCAGGGGCCTTTTATGATCAATTCTCAGATCCAGTTCCCCTATTTCCCCATCATTTCAAATTTCAGCGATCATCCGGCCGGACAGGGACTGGAATCCGTGTTTTTACCATTCGTAAGTTCCATAACTTATTCACCGCCGGATTCAGCGATCAGTATTACACCCATTGCATTTACATCAGAAAATTCAGGAGTGGTCCAGCCGCCTGCTTATGTGGATATTAATAAGGATTGGACGGAGAATGATTTCAGGGATGGCGAGCAGGTAGTGGCGGTAGCCCTCGAAGGGCCCCTAGATGGCACGGCGGATGCCAAAATGGTTGTGATCCCCAATGGTCAGTTTTCTGTAAATGGAGAAGGACAACAGCAACAATCGGTCAATGAAGATAATGTAAACCTGGCATCCAATAGCATTGACTGGATTTCTGATGATACCGGTTTGATCAATCTCCGGACCAAAGGAGTTACGAACAGGCCTTTGGAACAATTGGAAGACTCAACCAAAAATCTATATAAATACGGGAATGTAATCATACCGATTTTATTTGCCCTGATCCTGGGCTTTATCAGAAAACAGCGGTACAATGCTAAAAAACAAAAGTGGATTCAAGGAAATATTTAATGTATAAGCCATGATCAAAAATGTAAAAAATATTCGCTTGCTGGTTTTTTTAGTCATTTTAATAATGGTTTATGTCAGCCTCAAATTTTTCAAAAACACAAGCCGCAGTAAATCTTTTCGGCAGGAACTGGTACAAATCGATACCTCCCGGGTCGCGAAAATGGTGATCACAAAATCGGGCGAATCGTTTCAGGTGGTGAAGGATGGTGGATCATGGAGCGTATCGATTTCCGACAATAAAAAGGTGGAGGCGACTGCCTCCAGTGTCAGGAATGCATTGGGCACTTTATTGAGTATCCAGCCTGACCGGATCGCAACCCGTGATCCGGATAAATGGTCGGAATATCAGGTCGATACCACGGGTACCCGTGTTCAGGTATTTGAAGGAGACAAGAATACCCTGGATCTGATCATTGGGAGGTTTGGTGTTCAGGGACAACGCCAGTTTTACACTTTTGTCCGGCTGGAAGGGGATGATGAAGTTTATGCAGCAAATGATTTTATGGGGATCTCATTTCCATCTGAACCCAAAAGTTTCAGAAATTCCCGATTCTTGCAGATGGAAACAGATAGTATTTATCAGATCATTTTTAAATACCCGGCTGATAGTTCCTATATCCTGACTAGAAGGGATTCCGTCTGGTATATTGGTTCACAACCTGCCGATTCTGCTTCGGTTGCCGGTTATTTGTCTGATCTCAGGTATATTTCAAGCTCGGAATTTGTGGATGATGTTGATCCAAATACGCTGATCAATCCAATATATAAGGTTGAGATCGAAACAAAGGGTGGTGAGAACCAGACCATTGAAGCTTATCGCCATCCTGAATATGATTTCATCTTCCATTCATCCTACAATCCCATAGCTTATTTTTCCGATGAGAAGCTTAATTCACGGATCTTCAAAGGCATGGACAGTCTGTTGAATTCAGCCAGGAAAGAATAAATAGCCTTATCCTCGTCTGACGAGGGGGGGTGGTCTGACGAGGGGGGGTGGTCTGACCACGTGGATTGGTCTGACGACGACCGGTGGTCTGACCACGATTAACCATGATTAAAACTGATAGGAAATATCTGCTCCGAGATAATAATTACGGGGCAATCCCGGATAGTAGTATCTGGGCTCACTTCCCCCAAAACTGCTTGCATTAACCATAATCATTGAAGCATAATGAGTATCTGTGAGATTATTGATAATTCCATAGACGTCCAGATTGATCCGGGAAGATAAGGATCTGGAATAACCTGCCTTAAGATTGACCAATTGGTAGGGATCTGAATAGGCGGAGTTATCATCCCTCATAGGCATCTGATCTACAAACTGGTAAATGACATTTCCGTAAATGCCTTGCATGGTTTTAAAGCCGATCCCTGCATTCAGTACATGACGGGGGATCCCGGTCAATTCATTTCCGGAATAATCGTTATCACCATCTATGAATTCCTTGAATGAATAATCAGCCAGGGTGTATGTGATAAATCCATACAGATTTTTATCGGACGATCCAGGATTTAAAAAATCGTAATTAAGTGTGATTTCCATGCCGTTATGGACCGTTTTGCCTGCATTTACTCCCACAAATGCATCATCACCGGTCCTTCGGGCCACAATCAGGTTGTTTATCCGCATTGTAAATAATGCAACATCATAAAAAAGCCTGTTCCGGAAGATCTGCCCTTTCGTTCCGATCTCATAATTCATACCCGTTTCCGGTTGAATATCCGGGTTGATATTTCCTTCAGGGGTCAGCGTCTCAGCCAGGGAAGGAGGTGAAAATCCGTGACTCAGGTTGATATAAACAAAAATATCCTCTCCTAATGGATGCGTAATTCCCATCCTGGGTGAAAGGATGGTCCCAAATTGATAATCCCCGCTGTTATCCTCATTATCAACAGAAAAGATATCCTGATAATCATAATGGGTCCGGTTGAGGTTTAATCCCAGCGTGATGAATGTTTTTGTAGGAAAAGTAAAATCCGATTTAAGGAAAATATTTATATTTTCCCGTTTTTCCTTATTATCCGTTAATAAATCACCCTGCTCTTTTTCGATGATTTCATGGGTTTCCCAATTATAAAAATCAATAAAATATTCAAATCCTGCCATCAAATCCATTTGTATAAAGGAACCATTATGACTGTAATGATATCTGGCTCTTCCACCTGTCGCCTTTGTATTTTCTGAAAGTATATTGAAGGGCCGACGTTCATAGGAGTTCCGGCCTGACAGGAATATATTGGCGTTCAGTTCTGAATGTTCTGTAATTTCATGATTTATCGCCAATCCGGTGAGATATTTATCATAATCCTCATATCCTTCTGCATTTTTCCAGGTAGGAGCAGCCGCTTTGGGATTGTTATCATAAGTTTGCCGATCAATTGAAGAAGGAATGAATGCTTTCAGACCAATATAATTTCCAATAAAATCAATCCGGGTTTTTTCAGAAAGATATGATTTATAGGTAATTCCTGAAGAAATCCTACTGAAATCATTGTTTTCCCTCCAACCATTGCTGTGTATGTGATTCACATTGGCAGACAGACGATGTTTCTGGTTTCCGTAATCAAAACTGATCCCATTTTTAAGATATCCATAAGATCCTCCTGTGACCTGATATTTCAAGGATTTATCTCTATTGTCTGGAGATTTAGCGCTGATGAGGAGGGTCCCTCCCAGGCCTGCACCATACAAACTCGAAGAAGGTCCTTTGATGATCTCAATCCGGTCGATGAGGTTAGGATCAATATCCTCGACGGAGGTTTCTCCATCCCCAGAAGTCAGTGGGATGCCTTCATAGTAGGCACGGATTTTCGATGTCCCAAACAATGATCTGGATCCGATCCCTCTTATCGTGAGGCGGCTGGTGTTGTAGGTCCCGGAATGCATATAAATACCCGGCACCCGGTTTAAAGCGGGCACCATGGTCACGTCGTTGTCTAATTTAAGGTCCTTTTTTGAGATGAGAGAGATACTCCCAGGTGTTTCAATGATGGTTTGCTTTTTATCATATGCAGTAACCACAACTTCTCCCAACATATAATTTGAGGCCGCGAGTTCTACGGTTACGTTCTGATCTGTATATTTAATCAGAATATTTTTCGATTCATATCCGACATAACTTACGTGAATTGTGGCGGGAAAGGAAGTTACTTCCAGATTAAATCTGCCCGTGCTGTCACTTACAGCAATCTCCTTATCCTGGTAAATGATGGTAGCACCGGGCAGAGGGGAATGGTTATTGGCATCCATAATAATACCACGGATCTGGCCGAATGAACTTACGGCCATTAATAATGGTAAACAATATATAAATAAGTATCTCATCCTATCCTATTCCCTTTTCTAAACTATATTTCGTGGGATCTCAAATAAATGACAAAAAAAAATATTATTTTTTTATTACCAAATATTAAGGTGATGGTCTCAAAATTACATTATTTTTTAATCCCGGGTATTTTATAGAATGAGTAAGGATGGAAAACCGATGAAAAGGAGACAATTTTTAAAAACCGGATCTTTGTTGAGCTTAGGTATCCCTGTTGTTTCAGGCATATCATTTAAAATCTCCAACCACAAAATCACTCTGATTGGAGATTCAATACGGTTGGGTTATCAGGATTATGTTTCCTTATATCTGAGCGATCCTGCGGAGATCTGGGCTCCTGACGTTAACAAAGTGAATACAATTGACATACTACAGTATGCGAATTCCTGGATAAAAGAGCGCTCAGCCAGTATCATTCATATCAATTCGGGTCTTGATGATCTGAAGTGTATCCCCCTGTCGAATCGGGAAAATCTCATTCCTCTTGAATTATATGCCAAAAATATAGAAAGGATCATTAAATATATACACCGGGTAAAGCCAGAAACAATTATTATCTGGGCAACGACTACTCCTGTGATCGATGAACGGATAATACGTGCCAATCGGGAAACAGAAGGATCCATGTTGTATCAGGAGGATGTTATCAGGTACAATGAAGCAATGATTGAGACCTGTCAGAAGCTAGGGATCCCGGTAAATGATCTTTTTAAATTTGTAATGTCAGGTGAACCATCTCGTATCATGCTTGAAGATGGCATTCATTTTACGGGAATGGGATATGAATTATTGGGAGAACAGGTGGCCAATGCCCTCCAGGTATTTCTTGATTGAAAAAGTCTGAGAAAGACGCACAAAAAACAGGTTGAGAAGTGCCCTCCACGTTGACTTTTATCCAGGACCTGGGAAAAGGAACAACTCTGAAATCGAATTTTGACGGTTGTCATAAATTAGTCGAAAACTTGTATGATTTAGGGATTCCGTAAGTATTTTTATGAAGTATTTTCTAAATTGAATTCTTTTTGAATTTTCCGGGTTTTACTTTCTTCAAATAAATCATTTTTCTTATGAATCATGTCGAGAATGTTGTTATTAATCTCAGTGGAAACAGATTAAAAGGGGATTTGCCTAAAATCGGGATCAGGCCGACCATTGACGGGAGGCTTGGAGGGGTCAGAGAGTCTCTTGAGAAGCAGACCATGGGTATGGCCGTCCGGGTTGCCAGCTTTCTGAAAAATAATTTGAAACATGCTGACGGGAGCTCTCTAGAGGTGGTGATTGCGGATACTACCATAGGTGGAGTTGCTGAGGCATCCATGGCAGCTGAAAAATTCAAGAAGGAAGGTGTTGGTGTTTCGATTACGGTTACACCCTGCTGGTGTTATGGTTCGGAAACTATGGATATGGATCCTTTCATTCCCCAAGCGATCTGGGGGTTCAATGGCACTGAACGACCAGGAGCCGTATATCTGGCCGCAGTGCTAGCAGGATACAATCAGAAAGGAATTCCGGCCTTCAGTATCTATGGGGAGGATGTGCAGGACAGTAATGACGAATCCATTCCAGCTGATGTGCAGAAAAAACTATTGTCGTTTGCCAAGGCAGGGCTTGCTGTAGCGACCATGCGGGGGAAAAGCTACCTTTCAATTGGAAGTGTTTCGATGGGTATTGCGGGTTCTATCGTCGACCAGGATTTTTTTCAGGAATATCTTGGTATGAGAACGGAGACCGTTGATATGTCGGAATATATCCGGAGGATCGAGGAAGGCATTTTCGATGCGGATGAATATAAAAAAGCACTTGACTGGGTTAAGAAATATTGCCGGGAAGGTAAAAATTATAACCCCAGGGATAAGCAGAAATCCAGAAATAGGCTGGATGAGGAATGGGAATGGGTTGTAAAAATGACCATGATCACCAGGGATCTTATGATCGGGAATACCCGGTTAAAAGAATTGGGCTTTGGTGAGGAATCTCATGGGCGTAATGCCATCCTATCCGGATTCCAGGGACAACGCCAATGGACCGATCATTTCCCCAACGGGGATTTCCTGGAGGCGATATTAAACAGTTCATTTGACTGGAATGGGATCAGGCAACCTTTTATGGTAGCCACGGAAAATGATTCATTAAATGGTGTTACCATGTTACTGGGACATTTGCTGAATGACTGTGCCCAGGTTTTCTGCGATGTTCGTACTTACTGGAGCCCTGATTCTGTGAAGAGAGTCACAGGTTATCAGTTGAAAGGAAAGGCAGCACATGGGATCATTCATCTAATAAATTCCGGTTCAGCTTCCCTGGATGGGACAGGACGGCAGACCAGGAATAATCAGCCGGTCATGAAACCCTATTGGGAAATTCTGCAGGAGGAAGTGATCGCATGCCTAGATCATACAAAATGGTGCCCGGCCAATGCTGGATATTTCCGGGGGGGAGGATTTTCATCCCAGTTCCTGACGCGGGGAGAAATGCCTGTTACCATGGCCAGAATCAATATCATTAAGGGACTGGGACCTGCTTTACAGATAGCAGAAGGATTTGCTGTCGACCTACCCTCCGAGACCCATCAGATCTTAGATGAAAGGACCGATCCTTCCTGGCCAACCACCTGGTTTGCTCCAAGATTGACCGGTAAAGGGCCCTTTAAAGATGTTTATTCTGTTATGGCGAATTGGGGTGCCAATCACTGTGCATTCAGCTATGGCCATTATGGCGCCCAATTGATTACACTTGCTTCCATGTTGAGGATCCCCGTGTGCATGCACAATATTACAGAGGAGAATATATTCAGGCCAAGCGTCTGGAGTGCTTATGGCATGGAGCCGGAAGGAGCTGACTACAGGGCTTGTCAGAATTATGGACCCCTTTATTTTTAACTTTATATTGATCTTTTTCGAAAATGATAAAATTCATAATTCCACTTGCTACGTTGATTTTTATTGGGGCATGCGTCACCACTGAAAACGCCGATAATATGGGAAATACTTTTAGAAATGATATGGATTTTCTTAAGCAAAGGTCTGATGCCATCGTTTTAAAAAATGAAGATGGAAGCAGTCAAATAATCGTTGTACCGGAATACCAGGGCCGGGTGATGACAAGCACCTTGAATGGGGAGGAAGGAGAAGGATTTGGATGGATAAATTATGAAAAGATCCGTGAGGGGATAATGGATGAAAGGTTTAACGCTTATGGTGGAGAAGATCGCTTCTGGTTAGGTCCGGAGGGAGGTCAATTTTCACTGTTTCATAAACCCGGAGGACCGTTCACTCTGGAAAACTGGTATGTGCCAAAACAATTTGACGCAGAAAAATTTGATGTGCTTGAAAAAAGTGACGATCAGGTATATATGCAGACAAATTTCAGTATCTCCAATTATTCCGGGACGGAATTTAAGGTGGGGGTCAGGCGAAAGGTAAGATTGTTGAATGCAGAAGAAATCGGCCAAATGCTCGAAGTTAAAAATGTAGAAGGATTACAATTCGTGGGTTTTGAAAGTGAAAATCATTTGATCAATTTGGGAGACTCTGCCTGGACCCGGGAAGGGGGCTTGTTATCAATCTGGATCCTGGGCATGTACATTCCTGGCAATCAAGTCGTAATAGTTATTCCATATTACCAGGGAGCTACAGAATCGTTGGAAAAAGTGGTAAATGACAGTTATTTTGGAGAAGTACCGGCTGACAGGCTTCGTGTAGAACCCGGCGTAGTGTATTTTAAAGGGGATGGAAAATATCGGAGCAAAATTGGCCTGAACTGGATGCGGGCAAAAGATTTCCTGGGAAGTTATGACCCTGAAAGGAATGTATTGACCATTGTGAAATACAGTAAGCCGGAAGAAAAATCGGATTATGTGAAATCAATGTGGGAAATCATGAAAGATCCATATGATGGGGATGTGGTCAATTCTTACAATGATGGACCCCCCGAACCTGGTACAAAGCCAATGGGACCATTTTATGAACTTGAGACCTCTTCCCCTGTAAAGCCACTCAGCCCGGGAGAAGAAATCACACACATTCATCAAACCATACATATCCGAGGATCTGAAGCCCAGTTGAATTCAATTACGGAAGAATTATTTAAGGTAAAGATAAAGCAGATAAAAGATGCCTTTTTGAAATAACCTCTTTCAGAATACAACAGTACATTCAAGCTTTTTTTGTGAGAGAACATGCCGGGATCTCACTGGGAGAAAAATAATTGCGATCCCGACCATTAGGACATATTGCAAACTTTTTTTAATTTAGGTCGTAATATCAATCTCCATTTTTAGAGCGGATTTTTTAAATATCCAGGATCAGTTAGAATATATTTTTATACCAAATCATTCAATAAAATGAGACTTTTAAAAACATCGCCTTTTTATTTACTGGGTTTCGCCCTTATCTTCTTCAATTGTGGAGGTGACTCCGAGCAAAAAGCGGCACAGAAGAAGCAGGCGGAGGAATATGCTGAAAGCGTAAAATTGGACCAGGAGATCGGTCAACGCGCAAGAACTATTTTCCAGACTTTGCCGGCATTGGCTGAAACTCCCGACAACCCGATCACACCTGAAAAGGTTGCCTTAGGGAAACAACTCTATTTTGATGTCCGGTTATCAAAGAACCAGACTCAGAGTTGCAATACTTGTCATGATTTGTCAACTTACGGGGTTGATAATAAAAGAAAATCCCCGGGAGATGAAGGTGGAGAGGGTGACCGAAATTCTCCAACTGTATTGAATGCCGCATTGCATACCATCCAATTCTGGGATGGAAGGGCCAAGGATGTTGAAGAACAAGCGGGAATGCCCGTTATGAATCCTGATGAGATGAATATTCCAAATGAAGATTTTCTTTTAGAAAGGTTAAAGGCCGCCAAGGGATATCAGGAAATGTTTGCCGCCGCTTTTCCGGATGATTCGGATCCGATAACATTTGACAATATGGAAAAAGCGATAGGGGCTTTTGAAAGAACGTTGATCATTCCATCCAAATTTGATGATTACCTGAAAGGAAATGCTGGAGCATTGTCATTGGCTGAAAAACAAGGGTTAAAAACTTTTATGGATGTAGGATGTATAACTTGTCATACCGGGAGTTTATTGGGAGGTAATATGTTCCAGAAATTTGGAGTACATTTTAATTACTGGGAATATACGAAGAGTGATGAGATTGATGAGGGTCGTGCAAAAGAGACCCATAGTGAAATGGATAAATATATGTTTAAAGTTCCTTCGTTACGCAATGTAGCGGAAACCCATCCATATTTTCATGATGGAAGTGTATCTTCACTGGATGAGGCAATCAAAATCATTGCCAAGGTAAACCTCAACAGAGACCTGACCGATGACGAAGTAGCCAGTATTGCGGTATTTCTGAATGCACTGACGGGAAAACTGCCGGCAGAATCAACAAAAGCACCGGAGCCTATTTAGAAACCGGGAAGTTTGTAATCATTAAAAAATCTGGAACTGAAGAAGAAGAGATTTAAGTCCATTTGCCAATTTATAAGCGGCTTAGCTAATTTATTCAATGGAATTTACATGGTTATGGACTTGGTAAGATGAGGAAAATTCATGTTATTAAAATAAAAAGTGGAGATTGCCCGGAGGTTCTTTATGAACAATCTCCTGTAGAACCATCACTCGCTTTTATGATTGATCAATGACTGATAGCGCTGGTTCAACGCGAACCACAGGATCCCGGATACTAGGAATATAAAGCTTCCCCAGAGGGTAGTGATGGTTGATACTTTTAAACCGCCTGCAAGCAAAGGTAAAGGCACACTTTCCATTCCTTCCATGGCCTTGAAAGCGTCAAATAATCCGATCACTTGTCCCAAAACGCCAAAAAATAAGGCGAATGTCCCCACCTGAAGTATTTCGGACAATCCTCGTTTTTTCCTTTGATCGGATACCGGAATGGCCAGAAAAAACTGATAGGTTTTCCAACCAGCCAAAACGATCACAACCAGGAATAAGAAGGATAATGTGCTCATGAAAAGTATACCTCCCATGTAGTGTAATTCTATGATATTCATATTATTTATTTAATTGATTCAACCTGTCACGAATGTAATCATAAGGATAATCAAAAATATTTTTGTTCGACAAATGGATAATTTTCATAGACACGTGTCAATTTATGACAGTAATAATAGAATATACAGGAAAGGGAACATCTGCGTATTAGTATTCATAGAAATAAATTCATAGGTCGATATAAAAAGGTCGTTTGTCTAATCATTTAACTTAGAATAATAATAAATGGCTAATTTGCAGGCATGAAGTTATTCTCAATTTCTGAAAACAGGTGGTTCTGGCATCTCCTGTACTGGGTCGTATCACTTATGTTTCTAGTCTTCTTTCTGGGTTACCAGACCATAGGAATCCGGCTTACTTTGTGGTTTATTCTCACTTTATCTCCTGTCGTCATCCTGACCACTTATTTTTTTACAGAGTATCTGATCCCGAGATTCCTCGTAAAAAAGCGGATTTTCAAATTCAGTTTATTTTCAGTATATACAGTCATCGCCTCGATCTATCTGGAGCTGATCATGCTGGTGGTAATTTTTATTTTCGGGGCAGGTTTAAATATCAAAGCCGCTAATTTCAATGTGCCATTCCTTGTAGCCGGTACGTATATCCCGATCGTGGTGGGTATTGCAGTAAAATTATACCGTACATGGCAAAAGTCGGAAGAGGTGAATCTTCGTTTATTACAGCAGAAGACTGAGCAGGAGCTGAATCTCCTGAAAACCCAGATCCATCCCCATTTTCTTTTCAATACCTTGAACAATCTTTATGCATTGATCAATGAAAAGTCGGACAAAGCCGGGGAGGTAGTCCTGCAGCTATCCGATCTTTTATCATTCATCCTATACGATTGCAAAGCAGATCGGATTCCATTGAAGGATGAAATAAAACAAATAGAGAATTATATTTCACTCGAAAAGCTCAGGTATGGCGAAAGGGTAGAAATAAAGTTAGAGATTATGAGAAATGTGGAACAACTTTTAGTTCTTCCATTGGTTCTGCTGCCATTAGTGGAAAATGGCTTTAAACATGGGGTAAAACCCACTTTATCCTCATCTTCAATTTGCGTCGAGCTTTCCAGGGAAGGAAATTTTCTGTTGATCAAGGTCAGGAACAGCATTCCTTCAAAGCCTTCCATGACCGATTCAGGTGGGTTGGGTCTCGAAAATCTGCGCAGTAGGCTGCAGCTGGCCTATGACAAGGAATTCGAATTGAATACTGAGAAATCTTATGGTAATTTTAAGGTCTTTTTAAAAATCCCCATTCATGAAACAGGTTAATTGTTTGATCCTAGATGATGAAGATCTTGCCATCAGGCTCCTGAGATCCTATGTGGATAAAATACCTTATCTCAACCTGGTGGCAGCAGTGAATTCAGGATTTGAAGCCATTGATATCTTAAATTCCAGGGATGTCGATCTGGTCTTTGTAGACATTGAGATGCCTGAATTGACAGGGATGGAATTCATCAGATCGCTAAACCGGAAACCTGCATTTATTTTTGTAACGGCTTACCGGGAATATGCAGCCGATGCTTTTGAAATTGATGCGGTGGATTATCTTGTCAAACCAGTGTCTTTTGAAAGATTTTTAAAATCAGTGAATAAATATTTCAAAACCTATCCCGGAAAAGCTGAGGTAATGTTCACCACAACCATTCAACTCAGGGCTGACCGAAAAATTCACCAGATCACCATCGCAGATATAAACTACGTAGAAGGGTTAAAGGATTATATAAAAATCTATCTGGATAACCGAGAGATGCTTATTTTCAAGGAAACACTTACTTCCCTTCATAAGAGATTGGCCTCCTCGGGTTTTATCCGTTGTCATAAATCCTACCTGGTCCCCATTTCAAAGATAAAAGCCTTTAATGCGGAAGGGATTGAATTGGGAGACAGACTGATCCCGATTGGAAGAAGTTATAAAGAAGAAGTGCTCCGGGCGCTTGAGAATAGATAATAGATATACTTGTACTACCACTATAGTGGTAGTATGAGTAGTGGAAATGGATTCAATACCTCATGTACCACCTCCCACCTGTCATTCAACAGGGCTTCCCGGTCATCCCGGTATATACATGAATCAATCTTCGCTCATTCTCTGGTGGTGTCAATACTTCCTGTTGTTCGGTCCATCATTGCTTTTCGCAGATAAAAAGTAATTAAAATTAATCGAGATGGTGTAATCAGTAAAATGCATGAATGTATAATACTTCAATGTTTATGATCTGCATCATAAAATCATATTATTCTTTTACAGAGTTTAGCAGAAAAAAAGATATGAATACAATCCACATCCATGAAGTCCTTGACATCATATATTCTTCAAACCAGTCTTTTACCATTGATTCATTAAAAGAAGAAGTGCAAAGAATTTACGGAGAGGATGTTCACTTTATGAGTTGTGCCGACCACCGTTTCGGTATTGAAGGAATGGTCGATTTTATGCATAGCCGTGGAAAGATAGAGATCCAGGGCGAACAGATCTTTCCGGCCGGAGCTTCTTTCTGTGATCATTAAATTATTGAGAAAATGTTTTTTACAGGAGGACTGAATCTCACGCTACATCCATTCAAAAATGGTCCTGATTAAAAAATTCACACTAGTTTCAGATAACTGCAGAGATATTCGTTAAGGTGTTCAAGAATTGATTTACTGACAAGTTTCTTTTCGATTTTTAAAAATTTAGCGAGTTCCGAAGGATGTTTACCCTCCAGGGCTGCCTTACCGATAATTGCCGCTCCAAAAGCTGTTGCCTCATTCAAATTGGTCAGGTAGATCTTGGAATCCGGGTAAAACGCTGATATCAATATATTATAGGCTTCATTATGACTGAAGCCTCCTTCGGTATATAAAGGCATCTCATTACACATACCTGACCGGTCGAGCGATATCTTTGTTTGTATGGCTAATGATAGATTTAGTACGGCATAAGCAGTTTCCCGGTCATTGAAAAAGGAGGGAAGATTATTTTTCTGCTTGATGTTATCGAAATTGAAAACTTTGCCATGCTCAATGACCCTTGCTTTGGATTCCGGAAATTGGCCGGTACCCGGGGTTACGCTGGGTAGGATAAACAGTTCTTTTTCCGAAATGATCCTTTCATATAGGTCATGGTCAAAATCAGGGAGTTCCTCATTTCCATGAATTTCCCTCAGGATCTGGTCATAGGCTTCAAATTCAATACCTCCCATGAATATGGAGGTTTTTACTGGTTTTGAGAACGGACTCAGGTTAAAAAAAACAACTTTACCGATTTCATCTTCATTAAAATGAACTTTATCACTTTCATGCATAATCACACACCAGGTACCCGTTGAATTCAATACAAAATCTTCCCTGGAGGTAATTAAATGTGGTAGCAGGGAGGCATTGGAGTCGTGAATACCGGATGTAACCACCGTATCAGGATCCAGGCCTGTTTTTTCAGCTACTTCCTCGGTAATGGTTCCCAGAATTTCCCAGGGGTTTTTAATTCTTGAGGGTAAAAGTTTCCTAATACCTAATTTATCCGCTACTTCCGACCAATCGTTTTTAAAAAAATCCCATAAATACGTATGACACCCTACATAAGTAGGATCAGCCGTTATTTTTTTGGTCAATCGGTAACTGAAATATTGAGGCAGGTTCAGGATATATTTTGTTTTATCAAACTGGCTGTTAAATCTTCTTTTTACAAACCAGATTCCTTTGGCGATGTTAATCAGCAGATTAAAATCTGGTGTTCCGGTAACTTTCTGCAATTCAGTCCTGGAACCGAATTTATGATAGAACTCATCATGAAATTCCCTTCCCGGATCCGTGGTATAAGATATCTCAGGAACAGAAAAATTTCCTTGATCATCAATGCAGGCAAAAGTGGCTCCATGGGCAGAAACCGATATCACTTTAATGTTGAATTCAGTAGATTTCTTTTTCAGCTGATCCAGGAACCATTTTTCGATGAAGTCGAGATTATCATATTTGATCTGATCTATTTCGTATTCCTCAATATTTGTTTTTTCAATGTCCAGAATTTTCAGATCTGAATCGAAGATAATCAGCTTCTTATTTGTTTTACCGATATCAAATACCGCGATATGGTATTTTTCCATAATATCATGCATTACAACCAGGGTATGGTGGATGTCCGTTTTACCTTTAATTCATTGATCATCGCATTTCCCTGTATTCGATTAAAAAGTAAACCAATTTGACAATTTCAAATATTCCGATCCCATTGACTATATCAGTAATTATCGATTTTATTTTTAATTAACTCTTTCGGTTTTTTTTATTAGGCAAATTCATTCAGATATTCCACCACCTGCCGGAATACATTCTCTGCTGTAAATCCAAATTTTTCATCCAGTACCTGAAAAGGAGCGGAATAGCCGAAATGATCAAGTCCAAATACTTTTCCTTTCGGTCCAACCAGGCCGTTCAATGTAACAGGAAGGCCGGCAGTAAGACCAAAAATTGGTTTATTTCTTGGTAAAACATTTTCCTGGTAAGTTTCATCCTGATCCCTGAATAATCCTTCGGATGGAGCGGAAACCACCCGGATCCTTAATTTTTTTTCTTTTCTTAATTTTTCAGCTCCAGCAATAAGTGTTGAGACTTCTGATCCATTGCCAACAAGGATCACATCCGGATTCTTATCATCCTGCACAATATAGGCCCCTTTTTCAGCTCCAAGGGCATCCTTATAACGGCTTGATCCCGGCCTGGATGGGATTTCCTGAATGACCTGCCTGGATAAAAGCAGGGCGGCAGGACGATCTTTTGTTTCCATCGCAATTTTCCAGCAAACCGAAGTTTCAAAAACGTCGGCGGGTCTCAGGACCAGCATGCTTCTTTTTCCTTTGTGATTTTTCAAATGCTCCAGCAACCGGATCTGTGCTTCCTGTTCAACGGGTTGATGTGTAGGGCCATCTTCTCCTACCCTGAATGCATCGTGTGTCCAAACATACTTGACAGGGATCTGCATGAGGGCTGCAAGCCTGACGGATGGTTTCATAAAATCAGAGAACACAAAAAAAGTTCCGCATACGGGGATCACTCCTCCATGGAGGGCCATGCCATTGGCCAATGCGGCCATGGTCAGTTCCGAAACCCCAACCTGTAGAAAGGCCCCGGAAAAATCACCTTTTTCAAAGGGTTTTGTTTTATTGAGGAATCCATCCGTATTGTCGCTATTGGATAAATCAGCAGAAGCAACGATCATATTTTCAACCACATCTGCATAATGTGCCAGCACGGCTTTTGAGCCAGTTCGTGTGGCGGCTCCCACTTTCTGCCCGATGGCTTCATAATTGATGTTAGGAACCTCCATGGCAAAGAACTTTCTGAATTTCTCTGCCAGTTCAGGATTGGCTTTTTCCCATTTGGCCTGTTCTTCCTTTTTTTCTTTCGCTTCGGCAATTTTTCTATTCCTGATCTCTTCAAAGTATTCTTTTACGCTGGGGAATATTTTAAATGGATCCTCCGGGTCGCCTCCAAGATTTTTCACCGTTTCCTCGAACGATGCTCCTGCCTTTGAAAGCGGTTGGCCATGTGTTGAAACCTGTTTTTCAAATTTCTCCCTGTCCGCCGTTACCGCACCTTTTCCCATGATGGTTTTTCCAATGATCAACGTGGGTCGATCTTTTTCCTGGGTGGCCTGAAATAAAGCATTTCTGATCTGGTCCTGGTCATTTCCATTGATCATGATCACTTTCCAGCCCCAACTTTCATATTTCCTGGCCGTATCTTCATTGGTAACATCATCTGTTGGGGTGGATAATTGTATGTCGTTAGAATCATAAAACATCACCAGATTACTCAATCCAAGAAAACCGGCAATCCGTCCTGCCCCTTGTGATATTTCCTCCTGAATGCCACCATCTGAAACATATGTAAAAATTCTATGAGACATCCATTCACCAAAACGTGCGCATAAGAATCTCTCAGCAATTGCAGCCCCAACTCCAAAAGTATGCCCCTGTCCCAATGGACCTGAAGTATTTTCAATGCCCCTTTGTACATCCAGTTCAGGATGACCCGGTGTTGGGCTTCCCCATTGCCTGAAGTTTTTCAGATCTTGGGTTGAATAAAATCCGAACATATGCAGGATGGAATATATCATGGGAGACATATGCCCCGGATCAAGGAAAAAACGATCCCGGTTGATCCATGTCATGTCAGATGGATCAAAAGAAAGAAATTCAGAGAACAGAACATTGATAAAATCGACTCCTCCCATCGCGCCTCCAGGATGTCCTGATTTTGCTTTTTCCGGCATGGCCGCTGAAAGAATACGTAAATTATTGGAAGCCCGATTAATTATTTTAGGATTCATAGAAAAAATTCATTTACAACAAGATGCCTAAAATTTCAGATTTAGAGGCAAGCTTAACAAAAATAATTTTTTATCTAAAGATAATCAGCATTTTCAAGAAGATATTTTTCCGCCTCAATTGACCATAATCCATGATGTTTTTTGCATATTCTGGCCAGGTTTTCAAACAATGGGTTGTCCATTGACTTTCTTTCGAAATCTTTTATCGCGGTCAATTCCAGGCTGATATTGGTATAAATCATTTTTTTACCTCCCGGGATATTGGGAAGATTTTTGGTGGTATCTATTACGGCATTGAGCCCGCCAATATGGGTGATGAGTATGGCAGGATTGAGCAGTCCATTTGACATCATTTCCAGGGATTCGATCATATCAGTGGTATTGCCACCACTGGTTCCGACAATATGCGTAGAAAGGTAATGGGCGTTATAAAAATTAAATTCTGCAGAAAAGTCAGGATCTGAAGGTCCGGCAAAAAAATTCAGGCATCCATCCTTGCCCATTATGCTGTCTGCCTGTTCCACTAATTTTTTAACCGGTGCAAATACGAGCACATCATCAAATCCGGTTCCCTGGGTGATATCCCTCATATGCTGAACCGGATCAGTGATTTGGGATGTATTGATATAATGTAGTTCAATCTGGTTTCTGGCAGCCTCTTCGATGGTTAACAATTGGCTCGCGCGGTCAATCCGTTCCTGGTCAATATCCGACACCACCAGCAGAGAAGGTCTGCGGTCACAATGGACTACATAATCGATGGCTGCCAATCCCATCGGCCCTACACCGGCGAGTATGGCCATTTTCCCTCCTTCCCTGATCCCCATCTCATGAACATAGGAGCCATTTTGGGTATGGTAATGGGCATGAAATGTGCCTGCCACACAGGAATAGGGCTCGGAAAGTGAGGCCGGAAAAAATCCCTCCCCATCATAATCAAGAAGGCAACCAAGTTCCATTACCTCATTGGGAATGATGATATAGGTTGCATCTCCTCCTATATAGGGGTAGCTGTATCCGGGGGCTGCCAGGCTTCCCTTGTAATTCAGGGCAGGCTGTATGGAGAACTTTTTACCGGCTGTAAAACGGTCTTTCCATCGGGATCCCACTTCAATGATCTCGCCACTGAACTCATGTCCGATCATTACGGGAAATTCAGCCACATTATCCGGAATCCTTTTATGGTCGGCACCCTGTTTGGTAGCTTTATAGGATGACATGCATAAACTGTCAGAAATGACCCTGGCCAATATTTCATTTTCCCTGATCGAGGGTAAGTCAAAAGTTTCTAATCTCAGGTCATCTTTACCATATAATCTGACAGCGTGTGTTCTCATTGTATGATTTTTTTGTATTCTGGTTTATATCCTATTCATTTACTCCAATGGGCGATCGGATTGCTATTAATTTCTCAAAAATTACTTTTCAAAAATCCTGTGTCATCAAGTATCCGCGTCTTTAGTACTTTTTTCTTAATTCAGCATCACCTGTCCACCGGTTACCGGGAGTGCCTGTCCGGTTTCATATTCCTGTTCCATCAAATAATAAATTGCTTTTACAACATCCTTGGGTGTACATCCCCGTTTCATGGGGACCTTTGCTTCATAGGCTTTTTTAACTTCTTCGATTGTTTTAGCCCCGGGCACTTTCCCGGTTTTCAGGTATTGGGCAAATAACCCGGTAGTTGGGTCTGACCATAGGGGGCCTTCAAAAAAATTACCGGGACATACCGCATTTACTTTGATGCCATGAGGGATAAGTTCCAGGGCAAAGGATTGCGTAAGCCCTATGGCACCAAATTTCCCTCCTGAATAGGCAAAATTTCTATTGCTTCCTATCAGACCCGACTTTGAATTAATCTGAATGATGTCCATAAATAATGAAGAATTCAACTCATGCTGAAGTTTCATTACGGGGGTTGTATATTTTGTACAGATGAAAAAACCTTTATAATTGACATCAGTGACAAAATCAAAAGTTTTTTCATCCATATCTTCGATGCTGCCTGCCCTGAGAACCCCTGCATTGCTGATCAGAACGTCGATCCCGCCGAATTCTCCCACTGTAGCATGAACCATTGATTTTACGGATTCAGGATCAGTAACATCGGTCTTTATAAATATGGCATGATTTTTACCCATTTCCCGGTTGATTTCGTCAACGGTCTGTCTGCCCAGTGACTCGTTGACATCGGCGATCATGACGAAGGCCCCTTCAAATACCATTTCTTCGACAATTCCTTTGCCAAATCCCTGTGCACCTCCGGTCACAATGACCACTTTGTTTCTTATTCTCGTACTTTTGCTTTCCTTTTCAAGAAATGTTACTGTTGTGCCCTTGATATATTCATTAATGAAATGGTTGGCTTCATCCCAGGAATTGCCGACGCCCAGCATTCCAACTCCTTCCATGAAGATCAATCCCCGGTCAAACCCGGTTTCAGATTGAATTTCCTGGAAAGACTGAATGATCATTTTTTCATTCCTACCCCTGGCAATATAAATACCTGCTTCGCCATTCAGTCCTTTTTTAAAATCCTGTTCATTTTTAATTTCTTTTTTCAGACGATCAGGATAAACATGCTTGATGATAGGACCCATCTGTGAAAAGGAGAGGGCGGCCCTGATTCCGGGAATTATTTTCGTGATATCCATAATATGAGGGGCTTTCAAATCAACCCTATTTGTTTGTAAAATATCTGATTACTGCATTACCTAAGGTAATAAATTCATCCTGTTTTTCCAGCCTTGGGAATCCTTCTTTTGTGAGATATCCTTCCTTACCCCTGGCAACGAGGAACTGGTGAGCGGCAATGATGCAGGCGCCATAATATACAGTAGCTTTCAGACTCTTATCCAAGGGTTCATGGTCCCTGCTTTGCAACGTCATTGGGATCATCTGGGGCGTGTTATGTTCCGTTCCCATCGTGATGATAAAGCCTTTTTCACTGAAGAATTGAACAAATTCTTTTAGATTACGCACCTTATTGCGACCCGGGATCAACTCCACCGCATAAATTTTTCTTTTGGCCAATTCAATGAATAGTCTTTCAAAATCTGATTCAAATTCCGTGTAATTACCTTCCGGATCGTCCAGAAGTACCGGATAACAGGGGATCCCTTTGGCATCCAATATTATTTTCTGAATCTGTTCAAGAGACAGAAAAGCATTTTCATTTTCTTCCACAAAAGCAGCACCTCCTTTTTTTAATAAATTACTGCGTAGTTCATTGTCGAGTGATTGTGGTTGATCAGGATGGTAGGCGGGTTGTTTACCTTGATAGAGTTTAACGAGAAATTCCCTGATTTCCTGATCATTTACATAATGTGCTTCTATTTCTTTTCTCAGCGCTTTGGCCAGATGCCTTTCCCTCACCATCCCCTTGGATAAATTTGTCTTGATATTATCATAATCCAGAAGAAAAGGAGCTTCTAACTGTATTAAGTACTGATTCAATTTTTCAGTCATCAACATGGTCTGGTGATTGCTTTCATCAAATACCTGCTGTAATAAGGTTCGGCTGTTCTCACTGAATTCTTCCGGAAAAGCGAGACCCTTCCCACAGAAATAGATCCTACCGGGATTGTTTGGATCATTAATACGGATTCCTTTCTGTTGTGCCTCCTTCAGCAGGCCCATGAATTCGAGGCTGAATATCGGAAATTTTTTATATCGCTGGGCAAGCTCATTGAACTCCACATACCCGAAGGTGGTAATAAAATCATTGATGCCCAATATGTCTACCTTTTCCGATTCTGCTCTTTCAAATATTTCATGGATCGTTTCAAAGGCACTGAAGGAATAAGGCGTGTGAAAATGCGCATTTACTTCCAATGGGGAGGATAAGAACGGATTCCCGAATTTATTAATTAGCTGATGTTCGGAAGGAAAATCCTGGAATATATTCATGGTTTTTTATTCTGAATAAGAAATCTTGAAATAATTTGTTGATTGGTGTTTATTGCCTTTTTGAAAATTTCTGGATCTTCTGATCTGTTAAAATTACAAACTTTTTCCAATGTAGTGGCGATATCATGATGTTGAAAAAATTCTGCAAAGTTCTGGTCGGGTTCAAATAATTTTCCTTCTTCATTCGTGGACCGGAAATAAAACCCACAAATCAGGGAATAAATTATCTGATCAGAAGGATTTCCGGTCTTCTGGGCAAGCCGGATGGCACCCACCAGTCGATCCTCAGGACCCAGTTTCCGGAAAAGATCCCTCCCGACACGATGGACTGTATCTCCCAGTGACCTGTTCTGAAACCGTGATAGAAGATCATCGATATGATCCTCTAACTGGGCCATGGTGAATTCAGAAGGATACAGGGAAATTAATGTGACAGCTGACTCCATCATAGCAGAACGGGCAAACTGGTAGACCTCTCTGTCTTCGAGAATTTGATACAGATAAGGATAATCCGGATGTTTGAGATGACCGAAATAGGAGGCCGAGGCATGTCCGAGATTATGGATGAACGATTTCCGGTCGACCCATGCTTTCATATTTGTTTTCGGGGCAAGACCTTTCACTTCAGGAAGTGGATTTTTAAATCCCAGTCTATCCAGAATGAGGGTGTTATAGGGTTCAGCAAATATTTGCAGGATATCCTGGTGAATTTCTTCACGGGTCATGATGGGGACCATCTTCCCGATGCTTGTTTCAACCAGTCCGATTCGATCCCGGATCATGTACTCAGGAAGATATTTTTTCAATTGGTGATCGAAAAAATCGGCTGCATTCCGGAGATTCTCTGCCAGAATGATATCAACCGGACAGGCTTCCCTGCTGGCAAATCTTTTTTTCAATCCCATTGCCAGTATACGGATTACCGGGGGAAGATTGGCAGGTCCAACTGCAGTCGCTATCAAATCGGTGGTCATCACCTGATGTATGATCTCTTCAGTCTGGTCGAAATGTAATCCCCGCACATGATCCACCTGAAGGATCTCATCTCCGGAATCACTTTTAATGATCACTTTATAAGATTTCCTAATGTTCAGCTGATCAATGATTTCCCGGCTGATATCGATAAAAACGACCTCATATCCACCGCGGCTGAACAGCTGGCCGATGAAGGACCTTCCAATTTTCCCTGCCCCGAAAAGAAGTAATTTTCTCAATTAAACTCCTTTCTTTAGTCTCTCCAACTTACCCCTGGAGGAAAAATCGTTCCTCACCTGATGGCCCTTCAATGGCAATATGTTTTCATGGATCGCATCAATCATCCAGCTTTCCTGAGGGAAGAAATATTCTTCCATTTCGTAGGGCGGAGTGATCCAGTTTCTGGAGCCTACCACTACGGGCGGGGCATCGAGATAATCGAACACCATTTCAGTAATATTTTGTGCCATGTCTTTCAGGATCGATCCTCTTTCACAGGCATCACTGGTCAAAAGGATTTTCCCTGTTTTTTTCACCGAATTGATTACCGGTCCATAATTGAAGGGGACGATACTGCGTGCGTCGATGATTTCTGCCGAAATGCCATAGGTCTGACTGAGAATATCAGCAGCTGCCAGTGTCTTATATAAAGTGGCCCCTATGCTTAAGATACTAATGTCTGAGCCGACCCTTTTGATATCTGGTTCACCGATGGGGATCTCATAATATCCTTCAGGAACCCCCCCTTTATGAAACAGTTCTCCCATATCGTAAATTCGCTGGGATTCAAAGAAAATCACCGGGTCAGTCCCCTGCAGGGCTGCATTCATCAACCCTTTGGTATCATAGGGTGTGGCCGGGAAAACTACTTTAAGTCCCGGAATGTGCGATACGATGGAGGTCCAGTCCTGTGAATGCTGGGCCCCGTATTTCGAGCCAATGGATACTCTCAGGACGACCGGCATTTTCAACAGACCCCCACTCATGGCCTGCCATTTGGAAAGCTGATTGAATATTTCATCACCTGCCCTTCCAAGGAAATCACAATACATCAGTTCCGGGATGGCACGTCCATTACACAATCCGTAACCCACCGCTACCCCCACAATGGCACCTTCAGAAATGGAGGAGTTAAACAGGCGCGGGTATGGCAGGGCTTCGGTGAGCCCGCGGTAAACGGCAAAGGCGCCGCCCCAATCGCGATTCTCTTCTCCGAAAGCGGTCAGGGTAGGATCCTTATAATACCGGTCAAGAATGGCTTCGAAAATGGCATCCCGTATATTGAAGGTCCGGATCTTAGGAACAGGTTTATTATCCACAAGGGCAAACCGTTCTTTCTTTTTGATTTGTTGAACCCTTGGATTTTCATCATAATCGTGATTTACCTGTGATTTTCTATTATCAAACTGATCCTTTGACTGATTGGATAACATAAAATGACCAATGGCATCCGGATCCTTGCTCAGATCCAGGCGGGGTGATATTTTAGGATCACCGGCAAGTATCAGTATTTTTTTGATCATTTCGATCGTTTCAAACCTGAGGGAATCCAACACCTGTTCAGTGGCAACCTTGCCTTTTATCAATTTCTGTTCATAGGAAATGATGGAATCCTGTGATTCCCAGGCCTCGATCTCTTCTTTTGACCGGTAGGAGGAAGCATCTGATGGACTGTGACCACTGATCCTGTAGGTGAGCGTATCCAGGAGTACAGGTCCTTTCTTATCTTCAAGGATCCTGATCTTTCGCCGGAATGCATCGATCACAGCCAGTGGATCGTAACCATCCACTCTTTCGGCAAACATCTGTTCGGGATTGACCCCCGCACCAATTCTTGCAAGAATGTTGAATCCCATGGTTTCTCCACAGGTCTGGCCTCCCATTCCATATTGATTATTCATAAAATTGAAGATCAAAGGAAGCCCCCCTTTATACTCTTCCTCCCACAATAACTTAAACTGATCCATGGTCGCAAATGAGATGGCCTCCCATACAGGACCGCATCCCATGGAGGCATCCCCGATGTTGGCCACCACGATGCCTTTTTTCTGATTTACTTTTTTGAACAGGGCCGCTCCCACTGATATATCAGCAGAACCTCCCACAATGGCATTGTTGGGATAAATACCAAAAGGAGGGAAAAAGGCATGCATGGAGCCTCCCATTCCTTTGTTGAAACCATATTCTTTTCCAAATATTTCTGCCAGCGTACCATAGAGTAAAAAATTTATCGCCAGCTCTTTCACAGTTCCCTGATGATCCTTCTCAACAACCTTCAGGCTTTGACCGTCAAAATAATTTTTCATGATGTCTAAAAGGTCATCCTCATTCATTTTGTCAATGACCGAAAGGCCTTTTGCGAGGATCTCCCCATGGCTGCGATGTGACCCGAAAATAAAATCATTTTCATCCAGAAGATAGGCCATTCCAACGGCCGCGGCTTCCTGGCCAATCGAAAGATGCGCAGGGCCCGGGTGATTGTAGGCTATTCCCTGGTATTCTCCCTTGGTCTTGATCTCATTGAGCATGGTCTCGAATTCCCGGATGACTATCATATGCCTGAAGATATTTACCAGGTCATCGTTAGAGAAATTTACCTTTTCTTCCTCAAGGGATTTGTCATACTGATTAACCGGGACTGGATTGAATGTGATTGAACTTTTCTTTCTGACTATTGCGGGGTCGATAAATTCTGATTTTGGCATGGAATATAAATTTTAAACGGTTTCAAATTTTTCTACCTGATTTTTTACTTCCTTTAAAAATACTGCTGCAGGGGCGCCGTCGATGGCGCGGTGGTCAAAAGTCAGGGAAAGCCCTATTTTCGGAATAAATCCAAAACTTCCTTCTTCCAGCATTGCCGGCTGCAGGTTAATGGTATTTATCCCCAGTATTCCGATCTGTGGTGGATTTAAAACCGGGGTAAAAATCTCAATATCAAAAGATCCCAGATTGGTCACTGTAAAGGTGGCCCCTTTGAGAAGCGCGGGATCGATGCTCCCTTCCTGTGCCCGGGAGGCCAGTTCTTTCATCTGTGCTGAAAATCCCTCCAGGGTCAAATGATTCGCATTCTGAAGGGTAGGGACCATCAAACCCCGTTTCGTGTCTACTGCGAAACCAAGATGAACATTTTTATATTTCCGGATGGTATCACCCATAAAATGAGCATTCATTTCGGGGAGCATGAGAAGTGCCTGCACCACTGCATAGGATACAATGTCATTCAGCGTGATGTTCGGACCTCCGTTTTTTTCCATCCTTCCCTTGATCAGGTTTCTCGCCATTTTGATTTTTCTGGCATCAGCGCTAGTATGAAGTGTCAGCTGGGCTGTATTCTGAAGGGAGGCCTGCATGTTTTCTGCAATGATCTTCCTGATATTGGAGATCCGGATTTCCTCGTAATCATCAGCGTATATCATGCCGGATTTTTGCTTCAGGTCCAAGGCTGTGATCTTACCCCCGTGACCACTTCCTTTTAGAGGCAGGTCCAGGTGGTCCTGGTAGGAGATGGAACGTGCAAGGGGGGTTGCTTTGGGAGCCTTTTTATATTTATTCAGGATGTCTTTTTCAATGATTCGGCCCTGGGGACCTGATCCTGCTATACCCTCAAAGGATACTTGGTATTTCAGGGATGCCTTCTTTGCCCTGGGAGATATACGGATCACTTCAGGTAAACCATTTTTACCCACTTCTTTTCTTTGAATTTTTTCATCCCCCCGCCCGGGACTTTCTTCTGGCTGTTCTTTTAACTTTTCCTGGTTATCTCCAGATTTACCTGGCCTATAGGTTTCTATATCTTCTCCTTCCTCACCTATGACGGCAATATTTTGCAAGACAGGCACTTCATCCCCAGGTTCCACAAAGGTGCCCAGTAAAATCCCATCTTCCGTTGCTTCCCCTTCAAATGCGGCCTTATCTGTTTCATAGGAAAAAAGAAGGTCTCCCTTACTGACTTTTGATCCGATCTCAATATGCCATTCGGAAAAAATACAACTTTCAACCGACTGTCCCTGGCGAGGCATGATCACAGGTGTTGCCATAATTCACGTGTTAAATCCAACTTGTATACACAAGTTTGCTTTTAAGAATAAAAAATATCAAAAATTATGTATTGTAAAATAAATTTATTTAACTTGTAATTACAAGTTATTATATATTTTTATTTCCTGGTTTTGATATAAATGGCATACCAAAGGATTGACAGATTGCCTCAGCACCGGAAGCTGTACGAAA
Source organism: uncultured Flavobacteriaceae bacterium (assembly GCA_963793325.1). Taxonomy (GTDB): domain Bacteria; phylum Bacteroidota; class Bacteroidia; order Flavobacteriales; family Flavobacteriaceae; genus Eudoraea. The sequence goes on along the minus strand of CAWBZU010000001.1, from coordinate 2,670,312 downwards.
TTTTAAGAAAGCACATCCTGCAGGGATTGTATCCTGAAGGTAGCCTCTTACCTTCAGAAAATGAACTCTGTCAGTTACATGCTGTAACCCGACCTACGGTCAGGCAGGCGTTGTCAAGGCTCGTCAGTGATGGATTTATCAAAAAGCATCAGGGTAAGGGAAGTATCGTTCAGCCATTGCCACGGGGTATTGGGATTTTATCCATTCAGGGAACCACCACGGGAATCGGGCGGCATCATCTCGAAACCATTCCGATAGGCAAGCCTGAGATCAATCGGTGGCCGGATGATTTCCCCTTTGATCTCACCCTGGAGGAAAGGGAATCGGGATGCATCATCCTCGAAAGAAAACGGATCGTGGATGGGGCTCCAGTGCTGTATGAGATCAGCTATCTTCCCAATATCAATCTTCCGAGATTCGTTCAGAAATCCTTTATCAATAAGTCCCTTTTTGAGGTATTGCGAAGTTCTTATCAGATTGAGGTCATGGGAGGACACCAGCGGATCAGAGCCCAGGTCGCTCCCTCCCGGGTGAGACGTTATCTGGACCTGGCGGAAGGGAATGCCATTTTATGCCTGCAAAGGGTAATTGAGACCAATCGTGTTGATTTTCGTTTTTTTTCCATTATCTTTTGTGATACAAGTGATTTTTATCTGGAAGGAAGTTTTTAATTAATATTGATCATATGAAAAGATTGGCCATTTTTTTCATTGTTTTCCTGTTGCTTCAGGCATGTCATCCGCAAGATAACGAATCAGGCAGTTTGAGAACACCCTATCAGGGACCCATCCGCTTACTCCCTGTGAATCCACATTATTTTGAGTATCAGGGTAAACCCCTGGTTCTGATCACGTCGGCAGAGCATTACGGGGCTTTATTGAATGAAGATTTTGATTATCGGAAATACCTTCAGACCCTGGCGGAAGAGGGCATGAATTACACGCGCATATTTGCAGGTACCTATGCAGAGATACCGGGCGAAAGTTTCGGTATCCAATACAACACCCTGGCTCCTCAGCCGGAAAAATTTATCACCCCATGGTCATATACCCTGGATGGATCGGGCAAAAGGACCTACAACCTTGAGCGGTGGAATGATGCTTATTTTGAAAGGCTCCATGATATCATGAAGATCTCTGGTGAAAAAGATATCATTGTTGAATTTACGCTCTTCACTTCCATCTACCGGGATGAACACTGGGCAATTTCTCCCGAGAATCCTATAAACAATTCAAATATTGATGAACCAATAACCCGTTTCCAGGCACATACTCCGGATAACGGATCCTTGATGGAATACCAGGAAAAACTGGTTCGCAAACTGGTACAGGAACTTAATGTGTATGATAACTTTTTCATTGAAATTCAGAACGAACCCTGGTCGGACCATAATGTTCCGGTCTATAATATTGTGAACAGGGAAGAGCTGAGGGAAAATGACTGGACTTATAAGGTGGACTTTGCTAATGTTACGTCCCTGGAATGGCAGGACATGATTGCAGGATTCATTGTGGAGGAGGAATCCGGATTGGAGAAAAAACATCTGATCGCTCAGAATTACTGCAATTTCAAGGCACCCTTATCTAATATCGGCGATAATATATCCATACTCAATTTCCATTATGGATGGCCTGAAGCAGCTGAATGGAATTATTCCTTTGATAAAGTAATAGGTTTTGATGAATCGGGATTTGCCGGATCTGGAGATGAGGTATATCGGCGACAAGCCTGGCGTTTTCTTCTTTCGGGAGGAGGACTTTTCAATAACCTGGATTATTCATTTTTTACCGGATACGAAGATGGCACCCTGGAAAATAAGGCTCCGGGAGGCGGTAGTATTACTTTGAGAAAACAGCTGAAGATTTTACACGATTTTATTCATGGTTTCGATCTGGCAAATCTGAAGCCTGATAGGATATCGGTTAAACATGTGCCGGGCGTGATCCCTTATGTCATGTCCATACCTGGAAGATCCTATGCCCTCTTTCTACAGGCTGTTGGTGTTGAACAGAGTGAACTTGATCTGACAGTCCCGGATGGCAAATATTCAGTGGAATGGATCAGCACCTTTACGGGGACTCAATTAAGGGTGGAAGAAATTAAATCCATCGAGGGACATCTAAATGTTAAATTAGTTTTTGAATCAGGCGAAATTGCCATCAGGATTGAAAGGATATGAGGTCATATAGTTTTAGATGGATGGTTGTCCTGGTTTACGTATTTCTTTCGCTATTCCTGGTCCAACCACTTTCAGCCCAGGTGACAAATATTTATAAAAGCTTCTCACCCGGAGAGATCTGGTATGATTCTGACGGGAATCCCATCAATGCGCATGGTGGCGGGATTTTATTCCATGAAGGGAAATATTACTGGTTCGGGCAGATCATGGTTCACGGAAACGGTGGATCCGATGCCTGGGTGGGAGTAAGCTGTTATTCATCAAGGGATCTTTATAACTGGACCTTTATGGGGGTTGCCTTATCTGTGGAAAATGATCCTTCCCATCCGATTACCCGGGGATGTAAGATTGAAAGGCCAAAGGTCATCTACAATTCCAATACAGGAAAATTTGTTATGTGGTGGCATCACGATATCAAGGGACAGGGACATATGAATGCCATGACCGGAATCGCCATCAGTGACCAGGTAGAAGGTCCTTATGAATTTATCAGGGTTTTCAGGCCGCTTGCCGAATTTCTGCCATTCAATCTGGATCCTGGTCTGGAGAAAGCTGAGCCCAGTGATCTGACATTTTCTTACTCTTTTACGGGTGGATCCGTTCCTGAACACCCGGATAGCTTATTGATTTTCAAGCGGGATTTACACCGGGGTCAGATGGCAAGAGATATGACCCTGTTTGTAGATGATGATGGAACGGCCTATCATATTTATGCTTCAGAGGAAAACAGTACCCTCCATATTGCTGAACTGAGTAGGGATTATCTTGGTTATACCGGGAAATACATTCGGGTTTTTACCGGACGTTTTATGGAGGCACCGGCTCTATTTAAGAATAATGGTAAATATTATTTTATTGGATCAGGGTGTACTGGATGGGCGCCCAATGCAGCACGATCGGCGGTTGCCCAATCCATCTGGGGACCCTGGCAGGAGTTGGGGAATCCTTGTATAGGGGAAAATGCAGCGCTTACCTTCCATTCTCAAAGTACCTATGTGATCCCGGTTCAGCATAAAAAAAATGCATTTATTTTTATGGCTGACCGATGGAATCCTGAAAATCCCATTGATGGAAGATATGTCTGGCTGCCCATTCAGTTTGAAGATGACCGCTTGGTATTAAAATGGCAGGATAGCTGGGACCTTCAGCTTTTTGAATAATAGAATCTCCCAGATCAATTTTTCCCCTGAACAAAAGGACGGATATCGGTGGCGATCATTCCGGCTGCACGGGCAGCTTTCAAGCCCGGATCTCCATCTTCAAAAACCTGGCAGGCTTCAGGATCAGCCTCCATGATCTCTGCACATCTTAAAAAAGTATCGGGAGCGGGTTTGGGATGAGGCACATCTTCCTTAGAGACCAGGATCTCAAAATATTTATCCAGACCCATGGTCCGGATCGCCTTCCACGAACCTTCTTTTGGGCTTCCCGTCCCGATCGACATGGGTAATTTTCCATGATATTTTTTGACAATCTCAAAGACTGGTTGCACCAGATTCAATTTATGAAGTTTCGTTTCATAGAGCGCTTCCTTATCTTTTGCATAGAGGTGGGGATCAAAATCATTTCCAGTCCGTTTTTTTATTTCCTCAAATATTTTTTCGGAGGAAACGCCGGCATGACTGTAGAAGAATTCTTCTGTAAAATCATAATTCAACCGGGTGCGGCATATTTCCTTCCAGGCTTCATAATGGATAGGCATGGAGTCGAGCAGGGTGCCATCCAGGTCAAAAATCAAAGCCTGGGCATTGGGGTCTACTTTAAGTTTCTTCATTGATTGGTCCGTTTTCTGATATCCCGAACGGAATCCCGGATCTTCAGTTCCGTTCGAAGATAAATTGTCTCAATTTTATTTTCTTTTCCATGGATCTTCTCTAGCATGATTTCTGTTCCTTTTGCACTCATCTTTTCAATCGGCCGGCTCACAGATGTCAGGGAAGGTGTCAGGTAAGAGGCAAAAATACTATCATCGAAGCCAATCAGCGAAATATCCTGGGGTATTTTTAATCCCGATTCAAAAATAGCTTTCATGGCGCCTACGGCCATATCGTCATTCAGGCAAAAGATGCCTGTAGGTATTTCCGGTTTTTTTAAAAGAAGGTGCATGGCCTTGTAGCCACCTTCCAGATCGTAATTACCGTTGACCGACCAGTCAGGATTATAGGGGATTCTGTTTTCCTCCAGGGCCCGTAGATAACCTTCTTTCCGCCGGTGTGATGTTTTGAATTCCGATCTTCCTTCGATGATCCCGATCCTCCGATGTCCGTGTTGGACCAGGAAGTTTGTAGCTTTATACGCGCCCACCGAATCATCTGCCAGGATCGTAGTTACATTTCCGATATCACTTTCCCGGTTGAGGAGAACAAAAGGGATATTGTTTTTAATCACATGTTTGATGAGATGGTCATCCCGGGTACTCTGACTCATGAGTATGATGCCATCGAAGTACCTTGGAGAAATTTTACTGAAATCCTGAAAATCATCCAGTCCCTCCACAGAAAGGCTGTAATTATCCCGGATGATCCCGTTCACCCCCCTGACGGCATCCAGGAAAAAACTGGCAGAAGTGCCTTTTTTAAGGGTGGTAAAAAACAATCCGATGTTATATGATTTTGCCAGTACAAGGCTCCGGGCATTGACGTTTGGCCGATAGTTATATTTTTCGGCAATTTTCCGGACCTTTTTTTTAGTAGATTCACTGATCAGCGGACTATCATTCAATGCCCTTGATACAGTGGTATGTGAAACATTGATGATCCTGGCAATATCTTTGATCGTTATGCTCATGCTATGTAAACCAGGTCTTCTCAAAATTATAATAACCCTCAGGGGTGCTGAGAAGGCGTGAAGGTATTTCTGAGACAATCTCAGTTGTTGTAAAAAGCTTCCTCAGCATCTCCATCACCGCTTCCCCGGTTAAAAACAACTCCCTTGTTTTCAAACTTCATAGGCAGATGAAGCAGTATCGCCCCCTCTACCCGTCCAGTTAGTATGAAAGAATTTTCCCCTGGGCTCATCGATTCTCTCATATTGATGGGCACCGAAGTAATCGCGCTGTGCCTGTAGCATATTGGCCGGCAACCGTTCCGTGCGATATCCGTCAAAATAGGATAGGGCAATGGAAAATGCTGGTACCGGTATCCCGTTGGTCACAGCCGCCGAGATCACCCTTCGCCAGGCTTCCTGAGAGGATTCCATTTTATCTTTAAAATATGGATCCAAGAGGATATTTTTAAGATCGGGATTCCGGTCAAAAGCCTCCTTGATTTTACCAAGGAATATGGATCGAATGATGCATCCCCCTCTCCACATCAGCGCAACTCCACCGTAATTCAGATTCCAGTGGTATTCCTCGGCAGCAGCCCGCATCAATGTATAACCCTGCGCGTAGGATACGATCTTTGAGGCATATAAAGCTTTCCGAAGATCCTCTATAAAAGCCTTCCTGTCACCTTTGAATATTGTTTTCGGCCCTTTCAGCATTTTGGCAGCATTCATCCTTTCATCCTTCATGGCAGAGAGGCACCTTGCAAATACAGCCTCGGCGATCAATGTCAAAGGGATTCCCAGATCGAGGGCAGCAATGCCTGTCCACTTTCCGGTTCCTTTCTGTCCTGCAGTGTCCAATATTTTTTCAAGGAGGGATTCCCCTTTATCGTCTTTATAGGCCAGTATATCGCGGGTAATTTCGATCAGATAACTGTCCAGCTCGCCTTCGTTCCATTCCCTGAATACTTCATACATTTCATCTGCTGACATTCCCAACAGGGTTTTCATAATGAAATAAGCTTCCGAGATCAGTTGCATATCGCCATATTCAATGCCATTATGAACCATTTTTACGAAATGACCCGCACCATTTTCTCCCACCCAGTCACAACAGGGAGTGCCGTCCTCGACTTTGGCGGCCACAGCCTGAAAGATATCTTTTACATGCTCCCATGCCTTTGGAGAACCCCCAGGCATGATGGAAGGGCCTTTCAATGCACCTTCTTCTCCTCCTGAAACACCGGTTCCGATATAGAGGAGGCCGTGATCTTCCACATATTTCGTTCTTCGGATCGTGTCAGGAAAATGGGAATTCCCACCATCGATGATGATATCCCCTTTTTCAAGGAAGGGGATCACCTGGTCGATGAAAGCATCGACCGGTTTTCCTGCCTTCACCATCAGCATCACTTTCCTGGGCCTTTTAAGATTTTTGACCAGTTCTTCCACTGAATGGGTCCCTATTAATTTTTTACCCTTTCCCCGGCCATTCACAAAATGATCCACCTTTTCAGTGGTGCGGTTGTAGACGGCAACGGTGAAACCTTTGCTTTCCATATTCAAAACCAGGTTTTCACCCATGACTGCCAGTCCGACTAATCCGATATCTGCTAGTTTTTCCATGATCAATTGATGTTTTTAAATGAAATTAATTATGTTTTTTATTCTTTGAATCTGTCTTTTGAAGCCCATAAACCCAATGCCGGGTTTGAAATAAAATAGATATCCTCCCCGGCTACATGGTTGAATCCGTCTTCAAGTCTGTCCGGATCGTATTTTTTCAGCATTGTTTTCAGATCGGCATAATGATAGTTCACCTGTTCTATTTCCTCCCGGCTGAGATATCCGGGACAGTAGGTAATGGTGAACCGGTTTTCCGAAGAACCATGGATCAAATGGGCGGCTGCAGAAAGGTTGTCCTGCAATTCCTTGTTCTGCCTGGTTGCCTCAAGCACTTTTTGGGTGGTTTGATACCCATATTTCCTGATCAACCGGTCGATCTCCTTATCCTCACCAAATTCCCGGAGACCGGGTGCCAGCACAATGAGCTCACCCTGGTCAGCAATGGCCATTCTTGATCTGTAAATGCTTTTATCACCCAGCCAGGTACTTTTAAACTCACCCGGATCCAGGTATACTACCACTTTTTTAAGCGGTTGTTTCAGGATATCAAAATTTACTTTCAGAGATAATTCAGAAGCTTTCAGGAAGCATTCCAGGTCATCGCCGATAAACAATCCTTTGATTCCCAGTTTACCCTCCGATCTCCCAACCACGGTGAGGATATAGACAATGGGCAAATGACTGGCAAAATGATCCGAGGCATAGTTCAATACTTTTCGCACAGGATTCACGGCACGACCCATGATCTTTTCCATGCCATAGACAGCGCCGAGGAAATGACTTTTATTGATTCCCTCTGATCCGCCCGTTCCGACAAAGATATTTTTATTATAATTGGCCATCCCGATCACTTCGTGGGGAACAACCTGACCGATCGACAGGATCAGATCAAATTTAGGATCAACGAGCATTCTGTTTACCTGTGCCGGCCATGGATAGTTTAATTGTCCTTCCGAAACCTGGTGGATAAAATCGGCAGGCACTTCACCCAGTGTTTTCAGGTCATGCCGCCAGTCATGAATGCTGAACAGGGAAGGAGGGATCTTCCCGAACATATGGGCGATTTGTTTTTCTGTCATGGGAGAGTGAGTACCCAGGGCAGGCAGGATGTCCGTTAATCTATCATGATAATATTCCCAGGCAATCTGGGTAATATCCCCGGCAAAAGAATGATACCGGGTATAATCGGGAGGAATGGCCAGGATCCGGTTCTTTTGACCAAAATTCCCCAGTGTTTCGAAAATGGCTTCTTTTAATTCAGTAGAAGTCAATGTCGTATGCTCACTTCCTTTTGCGTAGTACAGCATCTGCTTTCACTTTATTTTTTCCAGGGAGGGGTATCAGGCAGATACGATTCGAATTCAGAGATTAGCTGATTCTCGTAATTGCCGGCATATTTTCCGGAAAAGAATTTATCCATGGCTTCCTCATAGAACCGCTGCCAGGAATCTTCCTCATGACCCGGGTTGATCGGATAAAAAAGGACCCCATTGGATTTGGCTGCCTTCATGTCACCCGGAGCATCACCGATCATCAGTATTTTCTCATCCGGATATTTTCCTTTGGCACCCAGTGCCAGGTGTTCCTTCTTTGAGCCATGTTCCTGCCCGGCGATGAACCTGACCATGCCATTCATACTGTTCTCTGTCCACTCACGTTCCAGCGCTTCTACAGGCGTAGATGATACCACCATGGCATCCGCTTTTTTACTGAGCTTTTCAAGCGATTCCTTCATGAAAGGGTAGGGAGGTATGTCATGAACCATTTCAGTCACATCCTCATTGATGGCTTTTGACCATCTTAAGGCCTGTTGAATAACCGGATCATTGTCCTGCGCGGCATATTTTTCTAGCGCCGGATTTCCAAGTTTGGATTCCTTCTGTGTCCATTCGATCACCGGAACAATATTAGGGATGTGCGCTTTTCGTGCGATCACTTCCTTCCGTTCACGCAAGAGATCCATCACCTGGATCAGGGCCAGGAACCGGTTCACCCCCCTCGATTTTGAGTAAAGATTGACATAATCCCATGCCTCCCGGGTATATTTGGAGACGACCTGGAGGTTCCAGTGTAAGATCGTATTCGGACAGAAACATTCCTTATGTTTGATTTCCATGGTATCAAATGCACAACCATCTGAATCTATCCCGATGAAATATTCTTTTTTTGGTTCTAATTCTTTCAGTATCTGATGAGGATCTTGTGTCATATTATTTAGATTATGATGAATGATATGCTTCAGGTAAATAGGATGGTAGTTTTTTCCTGGCAAAAATGGGTTTGAATTGTGTAAAACGTTGTCTTCCATTGATCATCGGCACTGATACCCAGTCTTCTCCGATCAAAGGTCTTACGTAATTCAGAAAATCATCAGTAACATCCACTTTGTTATCAGATATCCATTTTTGTGGGAAGGATCTTTCTGACAAGGCAACTTTTTCAAGCGGTACTTTATCAAACCTGACATTATAAATCAGGCCCGGTTCGCGAAGCAGGGTAGCCATCCAACCATTCCCATCCTTTAGGGCAATTTCAACTGCTTTCTGCCCAACCTTGTAAGCTTCATCCAGATCGACTGTCGATGCATAGATCATTGTATCGCGCTGGTCGGTTCCCATGACCTGTCCACGTGCCTTACCTGTCACTTTAAATCCCTGCTGATTTAAATAATTTACAACACTTTGATATACGGACATTTTACTGGCTCCAAATTCAATATGACCGAAGGAATCTTTGACCGATCCGATTTCTCCAACATCAAATCCCTCACTGACAACCATTATACAACGCCCATCTTTTTTCAATTGATCGTTGACCAGGTCACTCATTTCTTGCATGCTGACCTTTGATTCGGACATATAGATCTGCAGGGGCATTTCCCGTTTGGGATCTGCCAGCCGGGAAGCTGCCGGAATATAACCGATCTTCCTACCCATGGCCTGGATCACCAGCACCGGGTCGGCCGGAGAAGATCCCTTATTTTCTTCATTGGCATTCTGAATGATATGTGACCAGTACCGGGCTACACTTCCGTAACCGGGGGTATGATCGATTAATTTGAATTCACTGTCTCCCACGTCGTTATCTATGGTCTTGGGCACGCCGGTTCCGGTCACTTCCAAACCTCTTTCTCTCGCCAGTTCACTTACCCGGAATGCAGTATGCTGTGAGTCATTGCCCCCGATGTAGAAAAAATAGCCGATGTTATGGGCTTTAAATACCTCCATGATCCGGTTGATGTCCTTTTCCTGGTTGTCCTTCAACTTATACCGGCAGGTCCCAATACTTCCGGCTGCAGGTGTGGTACGTAAAAGGGAGATTTCATCTTCATTCTGGGCTGTGAGATCCAGCAACTCTTCTTTCAATACCCCCTCGATCCCATGCCAGCCACCGTATACTTTGCCAAATTTATCCGGAAACATTTTACAGGTATCGAGGATTCCCCGTAAAGAATTATTGATAACCGGCGAAGGTCCTCCTGATTGCGCTACGATCACATTTTTTACCATTGAAAAAATATTTATAAATGATTAAAAACTTAAACTCCTGAATAGGCATTGAATCCGCCATCTACCGGTATGATCACCCCCGTAACAAATCCGGATACATCTGATAGCAGATAAAGGGCAGTCCCCTGCAGGTCATCCGGTTCACCGAATTTTCCCATAGGGGTATTTACAATCACTTTTTTCCCACGGTCTGTCAATTCCCCGGTTTTTTCATCCATCAGGAGAAATTTATTTTGTTTTGTCAGGAAAAATCCGGGCGCAATTCCATTGACACGCACTCCTGTCCTGGCGAAGTGAACGGCCAGCCATTCGGTAAAATTGTTTATGGAGGCCTTAGCAGCCGAATAGGCTGGGATCTTAGTCAGGGGCCTGTAGGAATTCATTGAGGATATATTGAGTATAACGCCTTTTTTATCTTCCACCATATCTCTGGCAAAAACCATGGTAGGTAACAGGGTGCCCATAAAATTAAGGTCAAAGACATGGCGAAATCCTTCGAGGTTTAATCCGAAAAAAGTGTCTTCGAGATTTTGAAGATTATCAGGATCGATAAACTCCTGCCTGGTAGTGGCGGTTGGATGATTGCCTCCGGCACCATTGATCAGGAAATGGATCCTTCCAAACTTTGAATTGATCTCTTCTTTTGCTTTGAAGAGTGATAATTTATCAAGGACATTGGCGGTAATGCCGATACAATCTTTCTGATACTTTTCGGACACCTCATCCGCTACCTTATCGGCTGCATCCTTGAATAAATCAACAATGGCAATTCTGGCGCCTGCTGAACCCAGGGCCATGGCAAGGGATCTTCCTATCACGCCCCCGCCACCTGTGATCACACCTATTTTATTGTTCAGATCCTTAAAGTCGATTGGCTTCATAGATTAAAAAAAGATATCAGATGAATCGGTAAACAAATATAATGAAATTTATGCACACGTGAACATTGGCCATGGAATTTTGCATATCCCTGATACATATTTTATCGAATTACTGGCTTTAAGATATATTTTTGACCTGCAGTCGCAGTCAGGGTAAGGACTTCTCCTTCCATTTCTTTTTCATTCATCCTTATATGGGTGCCCATTCCATGTGCGATCCTGAGCGGACCATCATATTGTGCATCGATCTGAATTTCTGAAATTTTCCCATCCACCAACCTGGACGAGATCCTGAATCCGCCTTCGGTTAAAATGCCATCAAACGTTAAGTTCTTCCAGTTGGAAGGAATATCGGGAAGTACATGGATCACACCCTGCCGATCCTGGACCAGTAATTCATATACTGCACTGAGTGCCCCAAAACCTGCATCCAGCTGCATGATCTCATGGTGTTCGCTTCCTGGTGCATAATCCCTGTAATCAGGAGAATCGATCAGACTCGTACCTGGAAAAGCGGCATTGTGCAGGGTACCCCGACCTTCGTTGGTAAAGTTCCTGTCCCACCAGTGCAGCCATTCGATGGCCCCCCGGGCATTATTGACCCTGGAATGAATGATAGAGGCCCAGGGGACACACCACCCGCTCCACAGTCCGGGTCCTTTCAATATCCAGTTATCAAGGGTATTCCGGACTATCTCCTTATGTGTGTCATCCAGCGGATCATAGGACATAAATGGCCAGATCCCAGCTAGATGGGCGTGATGCCGGTGACTTTCAATCAGATCCATGCCTTCCCACAAGGCGATCCGTTCTCTATGATCTTCCGGCCATTCCAGGGTTCTTGGACCGGTGATCGTGGTATAGGGGGGCAGCGACTCCATCACTTTTTCCCATCTGGGATCAGGTTTTTCTCCCAGTACTTCAGCTGCCTTTACCAGATTTCCAGTGACCATATGCAGGGCGGATAGCTGAAAGGATGCATCCCGGCCCCAGGCATCCATCCGGGAGCCTTTGAATTCCGGTGAAACGGTAACCGGAAGGCTGAATCTTAATTTCCCATCCTTTCCGGGAATTTCTTCAAGCATGGCCCAATATCCTTCAAAAGCTCCCACCATCAGGGGCCAGGCGATGTCTTTCAAAATCTTTTCATCCATACTGTAACGGTAATGCATCCAGGCCAGCTGGGACATCCATGCAGTACAGGCATGATCGATGGTACCTGTCCAGAAAGTACCAACCACCTGGCACCTGTCGTCCACTGCATGAGGGAGCATGATGGCCCCTTTCTGCCCGAAAAATTTTTCGCCATTTGAACTTAACTGGGGCCACCAGGACTGGATCATTTCCCATAAGGGATCAAGGTGGGAAAGCCGGTTGGAGGCCAGAACAGGCCAATATATCATTTCAATGTTGATATTGAAATGATAATCATTGCTCCAGGGAGGTAACTGGTATTCTTCGTTAAAAGGTCCCTGGAGGCTGCAGGGTAATCCTTGTGGCGGGGTTACACAGGCAATTTTATATTGCCCATAATCAACAATTTCCTGCAAAACAGGGTCCGGCAGTTTGATATCAGGAACATCCTTCCAGTACTGTTCCCACCAAAGATTGGTTTCATCCCTGATTGCCTGCCAGTCAAATTGCTCATTCTTCGATTCCACCGATAACCTGGCTTCCTTTCCCAGTGCGGATGATAGAATGATATAATTTTTATCTGATTTATAGGCGATCGCCAGGGGATCATCATCCGGAAGTGTCTGAACAAATCCTCCCGAATCCGGGTTCTTCCATACCTCAGGAGGTTGCACACCATATTTCAATAGATCATCCTTGACATATTCCCAACTGGGGACAAGCCTGAGATTGATCGAATCGGACAGCGGGGCTGGTATTTCAAGCCAGGAGGTTTCCTGCATCATCGATTGCCTGATCTTGATTGAATGGCTTAAGCCTTTGGGATCATTGACATGGATAAAGACCGTTCCATTATCAATGACCAGGTTCCCTTTCTCTATTTTATAGTTCTCCGGAAAATAGATTTCCAAACGTCCGCCCCCGATCTGTTGGGGTCTGGGGGGGCTGATATCATCCTTTTCTGGGACCGCAAAGGCTTGCCTTAAACCTTCTTCATCCCCAGCATAAAGCAATTTTTTTACTTCTTTGAAGGTAGTTCTGGAAGCGAATTCATTTCCTCCCCGATGGTCCCAGAAACCGGCTCTGCCGATGGTAATATTCAGCTGATTGTCATAGCCCCAGATCATGATCCCCTGGGTCCCATTCCCAATCAGGATACCTGTATGGGTTCTTTTAAGTGGGAACTTCCATTCGAGCGTTTTACCACTTAACATTGTATATAATTCTTTCCGATTACAATGACTGAAAAACAGAAGAAGCAAGACGAAATACAGAAATTTTATGCGCATTTTTATTGATATGATGATAACCATCCCTAAGGTAAAAATAAATTTTAAGTAATGCTTTCCTGATAATTTCTTTTTAAATTTTGTAGTATGTAAAAACAATTTTGAAATAAATACAGATATATTTTATGAAAGTTATTGTAATTTATTTCATTTGCTGATAATACTTTAATTAAACTTATTTTAAATAACGACCATATGGGTGTATTGCAACAGGTGCAGGAACAGCTTGGCAAGCCATATTTTGATCTTGAATTCATGCTCGAATGTCTGCGGGAAACCCTGATTGAAAATGGAGAGAGAGATCTGGCCAATTATATTCCATGGATTAATGAAAATAAGGAGCTTGATCCTACTGCACTTACTGATAAACACATTCAATTGTATTCATTGGTTTTCCAATTGATCAATATGGTCGAAGTAAACGGGGCCGTTCAAAATCGACGAAAGTTGGAGGATAAGAACAGTATGGCAAGTGTGAATGGTCTCTGGGCAAAAAGTTTACAAACACTTACGGAAGCAGGTTTGTCTGACCGGGAACTTTCTGAGATCCTGCCTGACATCAAAGTGGAGCCGGTGTTGACAGCCCATCCTACCGAAGCGAAAAGATCGACTGTCCTGGAACATCACCGATCCCTTTACCTGTTGATCGTGAAAAGGGAAAACCAGATGTATACGGTGAAGGAGCAGAACGAAATCCGCCGGGATATCAAGCTGGCTTTATACCGGTTATGGAAAACGGGAGAAATTTTCATGGAAAAGCCTGACGTTTCTTCAGAACTCAGGAATGTGCTGCATTATCTAACCAATGTGTTTCCTGAGGTATTGCCTGTACTTGACCGGAGGTTATATCTGGCCTGGGAGGAAGCAGGTCTGGATCCAAAATATCTTAAAACATACAGGAATTACCCAAAATTATCTTTTGGGAGTTGGGTAGGAGGTGACCGGGATGGGCATCCATTCGTGACGAATAAAGTTACCAAGGACACATTATATACATTGCGTTTAAATGCTTTTGTGATCATCCGGAGAGAACTCCTGAAGCTGGTCCGCAATCTGAGTTTTTCCTACGATTATGAGGATACAGACCGCAATATGAGAGAACGGATCGCTGAACTGAAAAAGGAATTGGGAGTGGAAGGTGAGAAGGCTTTTCATCGAAACCATGGTGAGGTATTCCGGCAAATGATCAACCTGATGATCGCTAAATTGCCGCTTGATATCAAACGGGAGCATGCGACTGCCTTGTATGAACACCCGGGATCATATATCTATTCAGAAGAATTGAAGAAAGATCTTATGATCCTTCAGGACTCACTATTGAAATTTGGAGCAGAAAGCATTGCACACTCCGATCTGAACCAGATGATCCGGTTGGTTGAGACATTTGGTTTTCACATGGCCCATCTGGACATCCGTCAAAACAGCCATTTCCACGAGCTGGCAATCTCACAATTAATGAGTGCTGCGTCACTTGACGGGAATTGGTACCTGCAGGCCTCGGAAGAGGAGCGGTTGGAATTCATTAACAGGGAGCTGGAATCAAACCGGCCCTTTACCCATCCGGGAATGAAACTGGAGGAAAATGCCAATGCGGTTACTTCCTGTTACAATGTACTTGCGGAATATATTCAAAAATACGGATCCGAAGGTCTGGGCTCGCTCATCGTCAGTATGACGAGGTCGTTATCGGACCTGCTGGTGGTTTATTTACTGTCGCGGGAAGCCGGGTTAACCAGGCAGACCGATCAGGGGCTTGTATGTATATTGCCGGTTGTCCCATTACTGGAAACCATCGACGATCTTCATAAAGGTCCAGACATACTCCGGGCTTTTTTGAGACATCCTTATACGGAGAGAAGCTTGAGATACCTCAGAAAACAAAAAAAACAGGCGGAACTGGTTCAGCAGGTAATGGTAGGCTACAGTGACAGCAATAAAGATGGAGGCATTCTGGCAAGCCAATGGGGGTTGTACCAGGCACAATCAAAACTTGCCAAGGTGGGGGAAGAGGAAGGGGTGAAGATCCGGTTTTTTCATGGAAAGGGAGGATCAATTTCACGGGGAGCCGGTCCCACACATTGGTTTATCAAAGCACTGCCTCCTCATTCCGTGAATGGAGATATTCGTTTGACCGAGCAGGGTGAAACCATCGCACAGAAATACGCCAATAAAATTAATGCCAGCTATAACCTTGAGTTACTCCTCGCTGGAACAGCTTCGGCTACCCTCCTCAATCACTTGAACAAAAGCAGGAATTACGCTTTTGGCGACCTGATGTCCAATCTATCGAGAGAAAGTAAGGAGCATTATGTCCAACTGATCCATCATAAGTATTTTTTACAATTTTTCAGCGAAGCGACCCCGATCGATGCAATTGAAAGCAGCAAAATAGGATCCAGACCTGCCAGGAGGACTGGGAAAAGAAGTCTGGAAGATTTAAGGGCCATACCCTGGGTGTTCAGTTGGAGCCAATCCAGGTTTAACATGACAAGCTGGTACGGAATCGGCAGTACGTTTTTCAATCTGATGGAATCTGACCCGGGAGAATTTGATCGTTTCAGGAAAGGCGTGGTTTATGATCCCTTTATCCGGTATGTACTGACAAATGTTGATACAAGTCTTGCAGCTACGGATGAAACAATCATGTCAGCCTATGCTTCATTGGTCGTGGATGAAAAAGTAAAGGAGACCATCATGAATATGATGCTGGATGAACTGGGCAAAACAAGGGAAATATTTAGCGTTATCCTGGATAAGCCCATCAGTGAAAGGCGGAAACAACACTGGTATTCCAATGTCATCAGGGCTACTGCCATGTATGATCTTCATATGAAACAGATTGATCTTCTGAGAACCTGGAGGTTCCAGAAAAAAGAAGGGGATACCAAGGGTTCGGAAAATACATTGACAAGTTTGCTGTTAACCATCAATGCCATTGCCAGTGCTTTGAGAAATACGGGTTGATATGAAATGGCCTTTCGAATCTGAAAAAGATCCGAAAGGTTGTCCAAAGCTCCTAATATTTAAATGGTCTGAAGAGAAATTTACAACATTTGCAGAATTTTGAGCAAAAGACCTTCCCGAACGAGTTATAAATATTTCAGGGAGCGGAGGAAATCATCTTTTTTATACTTTTCAATGCTTCCTTAACATGCTGGCCGGCCCTGTATTGCGAATTGAATATATGCCGGACAATTCCCTTGCCATCGATGATATAAGTTACCCTTCCGGGGATCAAACCAAATAAACTGCCTGGTACACCAAAGAGATTCCTAACTTTATTCTCTTAATCCGATAATAAGGTAAAAGGCAGATCGTATTTATCACGGAATTTTCTATGATCTTCGTGACTGTCTTCACTGATCCCGATCACATTCACCCCTGCGGATGTGAAATCCTCATACTGGTCTCTGAATGAGCATGCTTCTCTCGTACATCCCGGGGTATCATCCTTTGGATAAAAATAGATCACCAATGGGGATCCTAAATGATCCTCAATATTAAACTCCTTACCATCCTGATCCTTCAGGCTGAAAATTGGTATCCTGTCTCCTGTCTTTACTTCTGTCATGGCGTTCTGTAACATGATAATGATCAGTATAATATGATGGATTAAAAACATCTTATATGAAGAAATAACGATTATCTTTCAATTAAACAAATCATATATAGAAATGTTTTTTGATCCACTGCTTAGACCGTCTTCCCCGGACGACCTTATCCATCCTTTGAATGATCTGAATTGTAAATCAATGGATTTCAAGGTCTTCAATTTTTAAAAGATTGTTGTCAAACAAACTGTACCGATCCGTGATCAATTCAAGGATATGCAAACAATAATCCGGTCCAGTCAAAATGATTTTACCCTGTTTTCCTAAACCAGGGTAACCGGGAAAGCGGAGTAACTATTTCCTTTTTTTGAGGGCCTTCAATGACCGTCCCGTCATCCCCCTCCCATCTGCCGGGCGGGAAGGTAATTTTTCTTTTCACAGCCCCTTTCTCAACTACCGGGGCAACCAGTATCTTACTCCCCAGCATAAATTGATCATTTATATCGGCATAACCATTGTCCGGAAATTCATATTCAAGAGACCGTATGATTGGCTCACCAGTATTGGCTGCTTCCCTGGCTAATTGAAGAATTTCCTCGCCCAATAAAACATGCAGATTGGCCATGTCCACACATATTTTCAGGTTTTCTTTATTCAATACCCTCCAGGGAGCTACTGAAAACTGCATCATGGGCATCAAAGCATGGCACTGGGCAGCCCGTACGACCAGTTCCTGATCAATGCTTTCAAGGTTCTGGAAAGAAAGATATTCCCCGCCTCCTATCAGATCCGGACAGGTATATGCATACCCCATAAGTCCCTGGTTGATAATTCCGGGGATTAACTTCTGCAAGTCTTCCCAGGAGTGATTTTTATCCCTTAACCGCATGGCGATCGGCTCGCCACCCATTTTCCAGGCAGCACGGTATTCGTTAAAAGGGTAATCGAGTCCAATTTTTACATACAACTCAGAATGTTCATTGGGTGTGATGTCCCGATTATAGGAAAGGAACGTGCTTAAAAACCTTTCCAGGGAATAATGAATGGCATCTCCTCCATCAAATTTAAAACCATCTACTTCATAGGTCTTCATGAGCCAATCCAATTGATCTTTGTACCACTTCACACCTTTTGGATGTGAAAGATCGATCACATTGCTGAAACCGTCCCACCATTGCATCACCGCGGGGTATTCAGGATTTTTGCCGTTGAGAATCCAAATCGTGTCTCCCTTTTCCCAGTAGTTCAGCCATAGATCCTTCCAGAAAGGTCCGTCGGGGGTTACATATGGACATACCCAGAGGATGACCTTAAAATCCATTTTTTTCAGTTCATTCATCATTTTTTTTGGATCAGGGAAACTTACGCGATCAAAATCCCAGTTCCCATAGGATTTAAACCATCCTTCATCGATCATCAGCACACCGGGCTGGAATCCGTTCTCAATGATCCCACGGGCATATTCCAGGATCCCTTCCTGGTTTTGATTGTAGGTAAATTCAATCCAGGTATTGAATTGTGCCTTAGAAAATAGGTCCTCAGCTGGTATTTTTCCAGAAGGAGGAAAAAATTGTTGACTGCAGTAAAGATATGCCTCCTTCAGGGTATTCCCGGTTTTACCAAAGGTGAAATCAGCCAGGTCACACTGAAACCGTATTTTATGGTTTTCAACGATAAAGTTAAATGGTTGATCATTCCAGATATACCGGCCCTTGCTGGAAATGAGCAAGGGTTGGCCTTGGTTTCCTGCGGTATTGCCATAAAAATCGAATTGATAAGAGGAATCTGCTGAAAGGGGAAACAAATGGGAGTCGCTGATCACACCTGCCCACCATTTTTCTCCTGAAAGCATTTCCAGTTCATGTCTGAAGGATTGTATTTGATTCTTTCCCGCCTCCTCCCGGGAGGTACAATTTACGATCCCCACCAATACCAGGAGGTGAATGAGTGAGATCAGAAAATTTTTTTGAGGTCTGTTATTCATCTGATTTGGTTATTTCCGATTCATATAAATTTAACTGATTGATTTCTGTTTTGAAATAATTTGACACCGGCAAATTAAAATGGAAATTTATTTCCGGTTGGTTCCCTTTTCAATGAGGTCGTAAAAAAATGAGCGATTGTATGACTGGTATGCTAATTTTTAGAATAAAATGGCATTTTATCATGTATAGGAGGTGATTGGAATTATTGATGAATAAATATGAGTACCTGAAGACACAGCCCCTTCCCCCTCTCAAGAGGGGAAGTAGAACTTTGGAAAGAGGTTGATGAAATTATGATAGAATGATCATTCATTGGATTTTTTTATAATAAGCTATCCAATGCCATCTATCGTGTACCAAAGGTGACTTGAAATCTATAAACCTTTTGGAAATTAATTTTCATTCAAGGATTATGTTTTCTATGGTTAGATCCTGCTATTCTTTCTCAAAAAAGGAAGTTGAACTTCAGATTTTGCTTCATTAAAAAAGATAAAACTGATCATTCCTCTAAGATTTTGTAAGGATTTGTTACCGGTCCGTTTCAACGAACAGGTTACCCCCTGTAATGAATTGGCTTAAAGCTTTGTAATTATATTGAAAAGCTAATCTGCCGTCATGATTATCTTTAATTGGATTTCAAAACCTCCCCTCATTGGAGGGTATGTCCCGGATGTTCCTGGATGTTCCTGGATGTTCCCGGATCAAGTCCGGGAAAGGGGTGTGTTTTATTTTTATAAATTTAATCATCAAATCCATTGCGTATTGCCCCGATTGCCGGTACATGTTCATGTTGCTGTTAATTTTTTAAATTATATCATCAAAGTACCCCTATTTGTTGATTTTTATCTGAAAATAGTGGTAATTGATAAGAATCTTCTTTAAAAGGACTTTGATTCAGATCTGATTGCTAAGTGAATTGTCTATGAAATTAACCATCGTATTTTTTGCCCTCAGTTTCATTTTGAGCTTTACCTCCTTTAATGTCCCCAAACAATCTGCTGATGAAGCGCTCATCCGTAATCAGACCAGATCCGATGAATTGATCGTAGAGCCTGCCACACTGGTCTGTGCCGGATTTGAATGGGTCATATACGGAGATGAAAACAGAAATGCGGAAGTGGAGGTATCCTATCGTAAACAGGGACAAGGGGACTGGATGGAAGCCTTGCCCCTGTTACGCATTGGAGGTGAAAGGGTATATGGCCACGATCAGCGATGGGAATATAAAGTACCTGATCTTTTTGCCGGGAGTATCTTCAACCTGCTTCCGGGTGAGCGTTATGAGTGCAGGTTCCAGCTCCAGGACCCGGATGGGATCATCGGGGAAGAGGAAAAAAGGGTCTTTGTAGAGACCAGAAAAGAGCCCAAGCCCTATGAATTCGGGCAGGTCTATCATGTTTATCCTCCAGGATATGAAGGTCCCAGAGAGCATCCCGCTTTTACGGGTTTAAATGAAGCTTATTACGGGGAGGGGAACCTGGGTGACTGGTGGCTGGTGCCCGAACCAAGGGTAAAGCCGGGCGATATGATCCTGGTGCATGCAGGTCTCTATAAGGGCAATCTCCTGGATTACGTGGATCCCCTGGCACTTAATTTTCATGGGGCCTATGTGCTGACTCAGAAAGGAACTCCGGATAAACCCATCACCATCAAAGCGGCCGGTGATGGAGAGGTTATTTTTGATGGCTCCGGAGCTTACCGGCTTTTCGATGTAATGGCAGCGGATTATCATTATTTTGAAGGGCTTACCATCCGGAACGTGGATATCGCCTTCTATGCCGGTCTGAAAAGGGTGATGGGAAACAGTGGATTATCCGTGGTAAACTGCAAACTGGAAGATGTAGGCATTGGGGTGATGACACACAATGCCGATTCAAAAGATTATTATATTGCCGATAACGTTTTTACTGGCCGGCATGATCCCGATACCCTGGTAGGGTGGTACGGCCTGGAACATCCCTCTCCATTAACTTCGTATTATGCAGTGAAGGTTTACGGGAAAGGACACGTTGTCTGCCACAACCGGATCTCTTTTTTCCATGATGCCATTTGCATCGATACCCATGGCTTGCCCGAAGGACCCAATAAAAAATGTGTTTCCATTGATATATACAACAACGATATTTTTAATATGTCAGATGATTTTATTGAATCGGATGGGAGTGTTCATAATGTCAGGATTTTCAATAACAGGGGTTTCAACTCCTATCATTCGGGATTGAGTGCGCAACCTGTTTTTGGCGGTCCGGTTTATTTTATCAGAAACATCCTTTATCATGTTTCTTCCATTTCATTGAAGTTCATGATCAGGCCGGCCGGCTTATTTCTATACCACAATACCATTTGTGCGGAAACAAGTATCAGCGGCTTTTCCAACGGTCATTTCAGGAATAATTTATTAATGGGACCTGATGATGACCTTCCTGCATTCTCCGGGGCTACTTTCACCCGGTACTCCACGATGGATTATGATGGATTCAGAAAGAAAAATAAGTCCCGATTTTCTTTCCGTTGGAGTTATCCCTCTTCCGATCAATTGAATCATGCCGACGCGGCTGAATTGATGACCCTTGAAACACAAACCCTGAAAGAATTCACGGCCACCACGGGAAATGAATCCCATGGGGTGGAATTGGATTACGACATATTTGTCAGCGTGCAGAAACCCGATCCTCAAAAGAAAGGGCATGTATATCCACTTGAGGGATATGATTTCAGATTAAGGGATGGAAGCAAAGCCATTGATGCCGGAGTCAGATTACCAAATATTAATGATAATTATCAGGGTGAGGCACCGGATCTGGGAGCATTGGAACTGGGTTTGCCATCCACGCAATACGGCCCCAGATCAGATAAATAATCCGCCAGATGAATTCATCAAATATATTTTTAATCGTTCATAATTATTATATCATTCATGAAATTATATAAAGTAAGGAGCGGTATCCTTGTCGAAGATCAAGGCGATTTTTATCAGGGGAAAAACCTCGATTGGGATGAGTTCTTTAACGATGATCGACTGCTTGAGAAAATGCAGGACCTGATCAAGACCGGTCAGTCAATCACCAATGGACCCGAGATCATCGGCAAAGAATTACAAGCCCCTGTTCAGAACCAGGAGATCTGGGCGAGTGGGGTGACTTATTATAACAGCAAACTGGGGCGTCAGGAAGAATCAAAAGAAAAGGGGGGTGGGGATTTTTATGCCCGTGTATACGAAGCGGAAAGGCCGGAATTGTTTTTTAAGGCAACGGCTCATCGGACGGTTGGGCATGGGGGAAAGGTAAATATCCGGCCTGATTCTTACTGGGATGTTCCCGAGCCTGAACTTACACTTGCCATCACTTCCAGTGGTAAAATTGTTGGGTATACCATTGGCAATGACATGAGTTCAAGAAGTATCGAAGGGGAGAATCCCCTGTACCTGCCTCAGGCTAAAACCTATGATGGTTGTGCCGCATTGGGACCTTGTATCTATGTGACCCATGATTCCCTTGATGCGGGGACGGAAATTCACATGCAGATCCTAAGAAATAATCAACCGGTTTTCGAAGGGCATGTCGGGATCGATCAGATGAAAAGAAAACCTGAAGAATTGGTCTCTTTTTTATTCCGGGCCAGTTCATTTCCCTCAGGTTGTTTTCTGATGACTGGTACTGGAATAGTCCCCTCACGGGAATTTACCTTAGAATCAGGGGATGAGATTAAGATCACAATCAATCCAATAGGTACGTTAATCAATAAAGTAAGATAAATCATGATGGAACTTACAGGAAAGAATTTTATTGGGAATGATCGTTCTGGTCTGGGCGATTTGGCATTCCAGGCTGTGGATCCAAGCACTGGAGAGAAATTATCCCCTCACTTTTTTGAGGCAACTTTAAGTGAGGTGGATACCGCCATTCAACTGGCTGAATCGGCGTTCCGGGAGTATCGTAAAAGAAGCGGCCGGGATAAAGCCGGATTACTTCGCCGGATTGGAGAGGAGATCATGAACCTTGGCGACTCGCTGATCCATAGGTGCTGCCAGGAAACAGGATTGCCAGAAGCGAGGATCATGGGTGAAAGAGCCAGGACAATTAATCAGCTGAAGCTATTTGCAGATCTCCTGGAGGAAGGATCCTGGGTGAATGCCAGAATTGATACAGCGGATCCGGAAAGACAACCTGTGCCTAAGCCCGATGTAAGAAGTAAGCAAATCGCGCTGGGTCCGGTAGGCATTTTTGGGGCAAGTAATTTTCCGCTTGCTTTTTCAGTGGCCGGAGGAGATACGGCTTCTGCCCTGGCCGCTGGATGTACCATCGTGGTTAAAGCACATCCGGCACATCCTGGTACCTGCGAAATGATCGGGAATGCGATTCAGGAAGCAATCTTTAAAACAAAGATGCCGGATGGAACTTTTTCCATGGTCCATGGCCATTCTGTGGAGGTGGGTTTACACATCGTAAAACACCCTTTTATCAAAGCCATTGGATTTACAGGTTCTTTTAAAGGAGGGAAGGCACTCTACGATGCCGCAGTCAGGCGACCGGTCCCAATACCGGTTTTTGCCGAAATGGGGAGCGTAAATCCGGTATTTGTATTACCTGGAGCCATGGCAGAGAAAAAAGGAATCATTGCTGAAGGTTTAGCTGCTTCCGCAACCCTGGGAGTGGGACAGTTCTGTACCAACCCGGGAATCGTGGCCTACGAAAGATCTGAAGAAGCCACGATGTTTCAGGAAGCCGTTGCAGAACAGATCGGGAAAATAGTTACCGGAACCATGCTAACTGCAAAGATTCACAAGGCCTATCAGACCGGGATTGAGAATATCAGCAAACAACCGGGCGTGAAAGTACTCGCGCAAGGTATTAAAAAAGAAAGTGTGACCGGGGGAACCCCTTATTTTTTACAGGTGAACTCGAAGAATTTCTTATCCAATAAACAGCTTGAAGAAGAAGTATTCGGACCTTCCACCCTGGCCATCACCGCGGACAATAAATCTGATCTCATTGAAGTGGCAAATAAATTAAAGGGTCACCTGACCGCAACCCTGTATGCCACTGAGGAGGATTTGAAAAAATATTCAGACCTGGTGTCTATTCTGGAACGGAAAGTGGGCAGGTTGATCATCAATGGATTTCCTACCGGGGTGGAAGTCTGCCATGCCATGATTCACGGAGGGCCTTTCCCTGCCACTACCGATAGCCGGACCACCTCTGTCGGAACAAATGCCATCTATCGTTTCACAAGACCCATCAGCTATCAGAATTTCCCGGATACCTTGCTACCGGATGAACTGAAGGACAGTAATCCTTTGAAAATATGGAGATTGTATGATGGGGAATACAGGAAATGATGAGGAGAAGAGGAGACCGGGAGACGAGGAGAAGTGGATATGTGGTGGAGTGGAGATGTGAAAAAGTGGAGAAGAGGAGAAGAGGAGAAGAGGAGAATTGGAGATGTGGATGGGTATGGAATATTTACCAAATCCAAGAAAATAAGTTAAAAACATGAAATACATTATCAAAATTCTGGCCATTACAATCATTGCAGTAGGATTCATATTTGTTTCAGCTCGCGCACAATTCATTGACAATTTTGATGGACCCTATGACTCGTCTAATCCGAAAACACCTGAAGGCTGGAGCTATGCCACCGGGGATGGTACGGCCAGTATGGATTTTATACAAAAAGATGGATATGCTTCTATCCTGGTAGATGCTACTGGTGATCAAAGAGGCATCTGGTGGGCATTGATCAGGCATCAGGTGCCGGGACTGGATATGAATGAATTGATCAAACCTGAAAAGGAATTGCATGTGGAAGCCCGTATCCGGGTGAGTGCAGCCCCCAGGAGAGTCAATCTTCATTTCAACCACCAGCGAACCACCGATTTTCATTCCCACCTGATGGAATTCGATATTCCCGACACGGTTAACTGGTATACCATCAGCATGACCACCCAGCATTTCGAAACACAGCCTGGAGATCATATCAATGTACAGATGGCCTTGATGGACTGGGGGCATGGGAAATACCGGGTGGATGTTGATTATATCAAAGTGGATGTGGTCAATAAAGAAGCTATTAAAAACGACCTCGGTGCCAAATTACCTTATCACCCCCCAATTGCTGCCCCTGAATCTTTCAAGTTTCATGTCCAGGTCAAACAGGATGGCATGATCGATCTGGATTATCATGATATGAATTTTACTGATTGGCAAACAAGCGATGAGGATAAGGAAACGCCCTTACTGACCGTAAGCGGTACACAAATCGTAATCCTGCGCTGGGATCTCAGTGATTTTAAAGACAAAAAAATAGCAGGATCAGGTTTGTTGGAATTGACATCCTATTCACTTCAATGGTCTCCTCAATATCAGAAAGATTTTGGGATGGTCCGGGTAACAGAGGTCCTCGGAGGAGATCCCTACTGGGATCAGGAAAAGGTGACATTTGATTCATTCTGCCAGGGTAAGCCCCTCGAGGAGGTCCTGAATTCGCAGATGATCATTGATTTTGAGGTGAATCCCGAACGGGGAGGCAAAACGCTCTTTACCATCTCACAACCCGTGCTTCAGCGGATGATCGATGGCAGAACCCTAGGCATCGCCATCAGGCCCCTGGGCGCCGTTGTTGCATCTTTTTATGCCATAGAAAATCGGCAGGGGATCTTCAGTGCCACATTGCATTTAAATGTAGAGTGAAAATCCAGGGATGATTTTGGGCATGGATTGTCAATCAATTAAAATAAAAAATCCCGGCAATAATTACCAGGGTTTGCCAGCCATGTTATTGAATCTGGTATACAATTTTAATTCATCAATTTTTAATTTGGATTGTAACTCTTACGGGTGGTGCTCTAGCGACCAATTTTGAAGCAGTTTAAGGTATTGAAGTAAAAACGTCCGGGTCTGTTCGTACTTTTTTTTCACTCTCAGAAATTCCGACAAAAAAAATTCAAAAAATTGCAGCTATTTTTTATTTCATTATCCTGTTTTAGTTCTTATTTGTTGGCTGATTCTTGGATTTGAAGAAGATCCTAATAAAGTTGTCGATATATCGCCTCAATTCTCAAAGACGTTAATCGGAGTAGCTGTTGGAGCAATATCCGTAATTCTAGGAAATGAGCCTCAAATCCTAAAAAAAGTACTGGCATAAACTATTCTTCAATGTTTGCAGCGATAATTGATTGATTTTTAATTTTGGTTTTATATAAAATCCCAGAATTGATAATTTCCTTGCAGGTAATGGTATGGATCATTTAAAAATAACTCCCCATTAAACCTGAAATAAAACACCACATTCGGCAGGGGGTTTATCTCTTCGACCAGGAAAAGACCTCTTTTATTTTCTGCCCTTATAATAATATCTTAATATCATGGCACTTTCAGATTCCCAAATGGACAAGTTCGAAACCCATTTTAAAAGTAAGACCAAACAACGCTGCCTCAAGTGTGGAGGAAAGAAATTCGAATTTGGATATAAAACTTTAGTATTCTGGAAGTTTGATGTCAGGGGAGCTGCTAATCTAGTTGGATCGGACCGGGACTGAATCTTGGCATTTTGGAATGTATGGATGTATGTATTATATGTTTATCAAGTCTGAGGTGGTGGTGATAATTTAAAAGATATATTCAACGTTCGGTGGTATACCAATATGGTATTGCAGAATGTTTCCCTATCAATGAAAAAGCTAAAGGCTGAGGAATATATCTATTCGTTAGGTGTGTTACGTTTTTAAAAACTCTGAAATAACAATAAGGAGCTGTTTATTCTGAAGTCGGAATAAAAGGCGAAAAATGTTCGTGAACAATTTTCCATTGCCCCTCATCTTTCACAAAAACCAAAGTACTCCTACTATTTCCATTAAATGTATCGTCACCCATGATAACACTGTAATCAAGAATAAAAGTAGCAATTGCCATATCATCAAAGACATCTACCTTAACATCAGGAAGTTTATAGTCAAACTCAGTAATATTTGTGAAGAAATCCTCCTCTGATATTTTGGCCATTTCATAATCTCGTCGCTGGGGTATATCGCCATCATCGAATTTACTGAATTTGGGTCCCTTTAAATGATACGAATCCAAACTATCCATATCTTTTGCTTTGGCTGTATCGAAAATATCGTAGATCAAATTCTTGATTTGTTCTTGTTCAGTTTCGAACAAATCATCGATAACATTTACATTTTTTTCGGGATTGTTACAACTTCCCATGATTCCTATTAGGATCAGTAATAGATATAGCCTTTTTTTATCATTTTTGGTTTTTGTTTATGATAATCTTTCATGTTTGGCTACCATTCGATAACCGGGGAAGATGAATTGATCTTTTTTTACCCCACCTGTATCTTTGATACTATTCTTATTCGTATCAATGATTATTTGATCTCAGGATTTACCATGTTAGGATAAATAAGAACAAGTCCTGAAACAAACTTTACGAATTCAGGACTTGCATTTGGATTGAGTGTTTTAGCCCCCTAATTCAGCCATCTTTTTATTCACATGATCCATCACTTCTCTCAATTCCTTTTCCGGGCTGAATTCAATAAATTTCAGGTTTTCTACAACAATCGCACTGTGTCCAGCCGGCCAATAAAAAACTTCGCCTGCCCTGGTAACTTCTTCGCTTCCATCAACATAGATCAACTTGATGGCACCCTCCAATATGTACCCCCAGTGCGGACAATGGCAGCTGTCATTTTTTAACCCTTTAAAAAAAGGTGTAAAATCAGCGCCTGCCGGCAATTCATTAAATGCAACGGTCATACCACCGTACCCGGATTGTTGGCGCATGATCATACCGGGAGACTCCATTGTAACCGGGATGTTTTCTTTTTTTGTTTTCATGGATGAGTGTTTTTAGTGGGAAATAGTTTAATATGTTTAATAAGTTAGAGAAAATATGTTTTTAATCCAAATTTGATGGTATTTGGAGAAATGATTAATATGTTAAAATTCCATGTTCACCATTCATTTTTTTAAATGGTTATTTTACATTATCAGTTATAGTATTTACATAGTTTTTCGTGCGGCTGATTTTTCAACCTGACTGCATTTGCTGTTTATCCGGGATTTTATCTAACGTATTAAACTATGCCCGATCAAAGACGCCAACTTGCCGCTATTATGTTCACTGACTGGGCTACCCTGCCTAGATGGGGAAGGATTCAACTAGGGCCACGGAACTGGTCAGGCAGCGTATTCGATCTCAGAAGCCATTTGTAAAAAAACATTGTGGAATAAGGCTGAAAGAAATGGGTGATGGCTTCCTGACTCAATTCAGCCCTGGATGCAGTAAATTGTGCCATAGAGATACAGGAACATGCAAGGGTAAAGTTTTACAGTAAACTGCGTACTGGAATTCATCTTGGCAACGTCACCATTGAAAATGATGATATAAATGGCGATGGTGTAAATGTTGCTGCATATCTGGAATCGATTGTTGATCCTGGTGGAATCTACCTCTCTGAATCCATAGAAAAAGCTATACGTTGACCGTCAAGTGTCCAAGCTAAATACCTGGGCGAGATTAAACTCAAAAATGTTGATTACGATGTCAGGACATTTGCAGTGCAGAGCGTAGGTTTACCTGTTCCTGACCTAATTATAGGTTAGGGTAGCCTTAAATCCTTTGAAAGGTAAAGGAATAAATAATATTAATCGGGAACAATCCGGGGGGGCAGAAAGGAATGGATGATCGTATAATATCAACTATAAGGATCTCAAGGTCCTCAAAGAAGTATTATAAGGATTGATGGCACGACAATCATCCTTTCTTGCTTGAATGGACATGGATGATTGATCAGAAAAGAGATTACCTGCCCGCCGTACAAAGTACTTCTACAGGCGGGCAATCACAATATTCATGTGGAGGCTGGATTAGTCAATGAACTGCATGAAGGGAGACTGAGCAGTGCGAATCCATGCAGCCCGGTTAAGAGTTAATGTATATAAATATGATTTGAAATATAACCGTATGAATAATTCCTGGCACCTAGAGGACCTTGGCGCCTACAGATGATTACTCACTTATAAATAATAAATTTCAATAAGTGATATCACCGAAGTCAGTATCCATTTACAAATGAATATTTATGATAATGTTATTCTTTCTTAGACTTCCAGATCAGGAATCATACATTTAAATTTTCTAAATCTTTAATCGTTTCCAATGCAGATGTTATATCACCTTGTCTTATAGCATTTCGAATATGAGCCTCTCGGGCTTGGTGTGGAAGATTTGCGAAATGTTGCCTATAAACAGGACCTAACTGAGGATTAAGTTTATAGTCAAAATTGGCCTCACCATGAATAGGAATATGATCGATCCATTCAATAGGATCGTTGTGGTTTGAATTAATGGTAACAAAAACATCCTCTCCAGCCAAACATGTTCGAGATTCATGCCCTACACTCTTGGTGTATTTGAAATATTTACCTTTAGGATGACCAGGATTTTCTTCATCAGGACAAAAAACTATCCCATATGATTCTTCACGATATTGATTCTGTTTTGGGTCGCGTATTATACCTTCTGGCATGGTAGTTAAGTTTAAGGTTAAGAATTAGGTTGAATTGTATTCTGAAAACAAATGGGTTCTTGTTTAAGTTCCGTTGTGGATATAAAAATCCCTGCAAGAAATACCAGCGTTTACAAACTATGTTGAGAGAAAGATCTCTTTTCTACGACTATAAATCAATGCCAATTAGTTCTTTTATAATAAGGTGTAGCCGTTGTAAATGGTTTGGATTAATCTTTTACGCATCGTACAGAAAGGCCTGTCTGTTTGATATATTCTTGCTTATGAATGGATTGATAGGCATCGAATAAATAGTAACCAATAGCATTTTCGCTGTCGACAGGTAAAGTGCTCCAGAACAATCCAAGGCTTAGAATAGGGTATGAAAGTCCGAAGGATGGGCTTCGCGCCCCTCCAGGCAGTGCCGTAAATCCACTGCTATTTGATGCAAAATCATTATTTGGCTTCCAGTGTGCGGTTCCGATTTCTTTTAATTCATTTCCAGCTAAATCACTACCTCCCAGGAAAGTTATCAGCGTTGACCATTCTGATTCATCAGGCGCATGCCATCCTGCCGGGCAGACTTGACGGGTGTCGATTACAGCAAACCAGTTATAAAGTTTGCCATATGGAGCATCATATTGGGCCTCATTTTCATAATAACTCCAGGCACCTGAAGTAGCATTTGACCAGTCATCCGATAATATGAGATTCGGGATACTATCTCCATTGGCATATTTCGTGGTCTTGAGATTCTCCGTCAGCCATGTCTGAGATCCCACAGTTACAGAAGAGTAAGGATTTCCGTCAAGGTCGTACACCGTGGCTTCAGGCATTTTAATCACCCGTTCATTACCATAACCGGTGCCGGCAATATTGGTAGCATAAGCACGAAGGTAATACGTTTCCCCCGGCAATAATCCGTATGGATCACTGTAAAAGTCTGAATAAATTAATTGATCTTCGGTTTTACTATCAGCAATTGTTGGAGAAGGAGAAGTACTCCAGCAAACACCTGTACTCAGGATGAGTCCCCCTGAAATAATATTACCCCCGGTTGAAATCACGAAAGTTCCAGCATTGTTTATTTCTTTGGTGGTAAGTTCAGGATAACCCACAGTGATGAACTGATAGTTGTCGCTGTAAAAAACTTCTGTGTTGGTAGTGGCATAAGCACGGGTATAATACGTGGTGCCAGGAATAAGTTCACTAAGTGTAGTTTCAAAAATTCCAGCCCCACTTCCCGCTTGCGTTTTATTATTACTGATTGTAGGATTCATTTCAGTGCTCCAGCAAGCACCTCTTGAAATGATGGTTTGATTCGATTCGATCCGGCCTCTCATGAAGGCAGAATTGCCGGTAATATTGCCAAAGTCCATGATGACCACATTGATTAAGGGAAGTGGTTCCATCGTAATGGATAAGATATCCCCATAACCGATACCTGCACCACTCACCGCGTAGGCGCGGATGTAAAAAGTATTATCCAGGTCAAGCTCTATCATGGTGCTAAAGTCGGCATTGCCATAGCCATCAACAGTGAATTGATCCTCCAAAGTCGGATTATTGTTGAGACTGAAGCATACCCCTTTCTGAAAAATATCGGAACCACCATCGGATAGAATATTGCCCCCGCTGGTTATCGTTGTTGAAGTAACTATTTCGATTTCCTTTGTAGTGAGTTCCGGTGGAAAAGGATTTTCAAAACAGGAAGTAAGAAGTATAGAATAACCAACTAACATATAGTTAAAAGAACCACCTTTTAATTTGCTTTTAAAGAGGTTTGCAGGTCGCTGATTCATAAACTTCGATTCAGAATTTAAAATGATAGCCAATGCAAAATGCTACCGGTAATGGTTTTGTAACGTCATAATTGATTGACTCAAGATCATCTATGGCATCCTTATAGACCTGAGGTCTGAAAGGCACCAGCACTTCTGCTGACAAATATGATTTTTCCGTTAATTTGAATTGTACCCCAGCACCTGCTGAAATACCATAATACGTGGTTTTACTGGTTGTCAAGGTGGCATCAACTATCAATACAGCATTATAGCCGTACATGCCGGTAAGGTAAACACTTACCCTTTTTTCAGAGGGGATATGAAACTGAACTCCCAGGTTATACCCAAGGGCATCCAGATTATACCCAAGGGACCCAAATAATCCGAATTGTTCGATAGGCAGGTAAGTCAGCCGTGCGCCAAATCCACCATAACTTAAACCTCCACCTACACCGAGATTCCCATGGATTGTGTGCTGTCCATGCAAGCTGGAAATAGCTAGAACTGTGTTGAAAACAAGCATCAGAATCCACTTCAATTTCTGATGCCAAGCAAAAAATCTTATCATGACTTAATATCATAAACATGCCTGATAAGTTAACAATTATTTCTGAGATTTCAATGCGCTACATTTGCTGGTAAACCATTAATTTTTTGGCTTCCGTTCCTATATAATTTTTCATCATTCATTGAAGGTCTTCAATTAATCATTTCAATTAGGTTGCTTCTTCTTATTTTCCATAGATTTTTATTTTCAGTTTAAAAAATGAATTCTCAAATTAAAACCTTCGAATATCTATTTCCTGGGATGACAATTTGGGATCTGTCAGAAAAGATTTTCCCGGCGGGAAGATTTTAGGAATTTTTTGAAGGTATATCCGGAAACGGTTAAATACATGCAATAAAATTGTTAAACTGATACGCCATTCAATCCATCATGGAGGTTCGTTTTTTCCTAAACAAATACCGATAACAGGGATAACCACTATTTCCCTGCAGATCAATTAAACCGTGCCTGTCTTGCATGCTTTCTTATATAAAAGATGAATTTCTTTTGTATCATTTGGGGCAAGATCACATTGATGAACTCTCCTTTGGCTTTCTTAATGTCATAAAGAATGCCATCTTCAATTTTTATTCTATTAAAATGCATTTTCCTTCCATCAACAGTAATTATTTTTATTTGTCTATTGGATATAAATGCCTGTTCAGGAGGTACAGATTGTTTATAATAAATCAGTTTTTAATTAGTCGTATAATAAAAGTTTGTTGTAGTTTGGGAATAGATAAGATTAATCTTTTTAATAGTCTAATTATAAACATGCTTCATGCAACGCACGGATAAACCAAACTTCTTAGAAAAGTCATCCATGTATACAAGGTAAAAACTGTACTACATGACGCTGAACCAGGCAGTTCCAACACTGATAGGAGTAGCACTCTTTCAAGCATCTTCCTCCCTAATCCATTCGGTTATTTCATCTCACATGGACCCAAAAAATTTTCAAACTTATGGAGTTGAAAAGAGGATAATCCCCTGGTCATGACTAAAATAACGGGCAAATCAAATGAGGTACTTCTAAAGCATTATTAGGAACGGATGAAAGACGAATTATCGTAGAAATGAATAGTACTTTTGAAAAGGTTAACCTCAATATGAAAGTTGAGAAATAAAAACTCTCCGGTGATTTAAGTGTACGGCATTTTATGATTCAAACCTCCACCGGAAGGAAATGGTTCCAAAACAAATTATAAATGGTTAAGAATGAGTTTATTCTCCAATTAGATTTATTTATGCCTGATTTCACACCGATCGATTAGCATGGGTACTTTCCAAACGTATCAGCCATTAAAATATGGTTAATATGAAACCCGATTCCTCAAATTACGTTTTATAAAATAGTACCTTTTAATACATAGTAGTATGTTATAGCGCATTACTTTTTTAATTTTTCCCGATGATACACAACTCTCTTAAAATTACTTTAAGAACATTGTTGAAGCACAAGGGCTTTTCTATTATTAAGATCTTCGGACTCGCCCTTAGCATGTCCATTTGTTTGATGATCATCATTTTTATCAAAGATCAGAAAAGTAGTGATCGGTTTCATGAGAAGAGAGACCGTATAACTCGTGTGTACACAACCGATAAGGAAATAAAGTATTCAGAAGTAAAAGGCTTTGCGACAACACCGGGTTCGCTGGCTCCCTATCTGCTGGACAATTATCCATTTGTTGAAGAGGTTGTGAGATTAAGGCAATACAGGGGAAGTGTTGTTTACGAAGGAGAATCTATTTTCATTGGCGGCTTTTATGCTGAGCCGTCTTTCTTTAATATCTTCAGTTATCTGCTAAAGGAGGGCAATCCGCAAACAGCATTAAATGAACCGTACTCAATCGTTATATCTGAGGAAACTGCTTTAAAGTTCTTCGGAAATGACGATCCGATGAATAAAACACTGACTTTTGAAAAAATAGGTGATTTTACTGTCACAGGAGTCTTGAAAGATTTAGAAAAGAAATCACATTTTAGATTTGATGCTTTATTTTCATTTGCGACTGTTTCATCTTTGGAGAAGATCGGCGTTTTGGAGACGGATATGATCAGCTGGTCATCTTTTAACAAATATTACACATATGTTCTTCTTAGAAATAAAGACGATCAATCACTTTTTAAAGAACAGCTTTCTGAAGTTGCTAATGATATTTTTCCTGATCCGGTGAATGAACGGTTTAGATTTGAGCTTCAGCCATTACTTGAAATCAATTTGGGAATAAATCTTTGGCTGTCAATGCCAGGAACCATGAAATCTTTTGATATAATTTTCATACCGTTTTTAGCCATACTTATAATTTTTTCGGCAAGCTTCAATTATATCAATTTATCCATTGCCCAATCCTTAAAACGCACAAGAGAAATTGGGCTTAGAAAAGTGATTGGTGCGAAAAGAAGCCAGATTATCAGGTTGTTTCTCAGCGAGACCTTTGTGATCACTTTTAGTGCACTTGTTGCTGCAATTCTTTTCATTCTCTGGTTTATTCCTGTTTTTAACGAATTGGATATCATACAAAACAGCAAATTGCAAGTCAATTTTCAACAGCTGAAAGATCCCGGTTTATACATAGTTTTCATTTTATTCGCTACATTCTTGAGCATTCTGACAGGATTATTCCCGGCCTTATATCTTTCTTCTCTTCAACCGGTCAATGCCATGCAGGGAGTCTCGAGAATTCAGGGAGTATCTCATCTCCTGACACGAAAAATATTGATGGGAATACAATTCGCGGTATCGTTAATTATTATAATAATCACGATATATTTCAACCAACTGCTTACTTATTGGGTGACTTTTGATTATGGAATCAAGACTGAAAACTTAGTCAATGTATATCTACGAGATGTGAAATATGAGATTTTCAGGAATGAACTTATTGCGAAAAGTAGTATTAATTGTATTTCTCTATCTAATGAAGTACCGGTCTTTGGAAGTCAACGGGTTTTAAACTTAAGAAACGAGTATATGGAAAAGCCGAGAAGTACATTTTACTACAGTATTGATCCGGAATTCATCGATAATTTTGATATTAAATTAGTAGCAGGCCGAAATTTTTCCGAGGAGCTTTCTACTGATAAAGAGGATGCGATTATTGTAAACGAAGAGGCCGTTAAGATTTTTGATCTCGGTTCTCCGATGGAATCAATCGGAAAAACGCTTATTGTTGATGATGAACAGGAAGTCAAGGTGATAGGGATTGTAAAGAATTTTAACTATTATGCTCCTGATGAACCGATTGCCCCGCTCGTTTTTCTTTATCGGCCTGAAGAGTTTAGATTCGCCAATATCAGTTATATGCCGGGAAAGGAAAATGAGATTAAAAAATACCTCCAGGATGAATGGAAAAAGTTAGATAAAGTTCATGCTGTAAGTTTTAAATTTTTTGATGACGCTCGACAAGACGCCAGCATTGAAGGACGCGGAATAATTGGAATTTTCGGCTTCGCTTGTGGATTTATTATACTTATTGCACTTTTAGGACTTCTCGGAATGGCAAGTTACACTACCGAAATGAGAATAAATGAAATCAGTATCAGAAAAGTACTGGGAGCAAATGTCTCCAATGTCGTGTACTTGCTTTCAAAAAACTATATGAAACTGATTTTGTATTCCGCTGTTTTTGCTATACCTGTTGCGTATATTTTTTCAAACATGTTTTACCAGTCATTTGCTTTTCGTCCTGATTTGAGTCTTTGGGTTTTACCTGTAGTCCTGTTCTTCATTTTAATCCTGGCTTTGATCACAATCAGCTCTCAAACAATCAAAGCGGCATTGACAAATCCGGTTAAATCATTGCGATATGAATAAAATACGCTAACCCTATTATCTGGCATGACGAATAATATCTCTGTTGAATTTTTTCGCCTAAGTCGATATGATACGTGAAAAAAAATAGTTGCTTGGGAGTACTTAAAATGGTTCAATTAATGCTATAATAAAAGACCGTATTATCCCTCGATTAATCTTTTAAACCTAATCTATTATGGCACGCTCAGATTCCCAAGTGCAAACCTTCGAAGCCCATTTCAAAATCAATACCAAACGCCGCTGCTCCATGTGAGGAGGTAAAAAATTTGAATTTGGCTATGAAACATTGGTATTGTGGAAGGTGGATGTCAGGGGAGAAGTAAATCTCGTTGAACCTGATCGCGGGAGAATCTTAGCGATTGTAGAATGCAAGGAGTGCAATTATTACATGTTCTTTAATCCACAAAAGATGGGAGTGATTTGAAAATAGTATTTGTTCAAACTTTTAGATCTTATATCTTCTTTTGATTTTAGTAATATGTTTTACATTTCCCAATATTTCGTAAATTGAATATAATCTGGGAAAATGTACTCTTGACTTTTCCGGTTAAAACCACTTTAACCTTGGAAGATCGTAGCTGTATAACCGACAATGTCGGTAAACATAATCGCTGCAAGACGTCTTTGTTGCATGGCTGAATCTTATTAGATCAAAAAAATCACTGCTGTCGTGGCTGCTTCACTTGCGTCTTGATTTAAAAGATGAATTTCCTTAATCGACTGTACGAGTATTAAAAGCTCAGTAAGTTTCTCTTTCTTTTACCTGTAAAGTGCATCATTTTTGTAATAAAAAGAGTAATAATATATCTTTTGCCTTCAACGGTAATAAATTCGGCCGATCCATCAGCATATAAGTTAACATTTGCTGCGTGCTCTTTAATCTGTTTTTTTGGTATGCTTCTATCTATAATTTCGAAATTTTTTTATTTAATAATCCATTTAATAAGCTGTTATTTTTAAAGTAAATATTATTAAATAAGCTTTGCTGCCATCAACAAATATTACTTTAACCTTCCGTCGTGGCTGGATTAACTGCGCTGCTATATAAATAATTTTCACCTGAAATTACCATTATTAGATACCGCAGTAATCCATTATATTGCTAATATTTCAGGAATAGTTAACAATTATGAAAATCATAAAAAAATGAAAAGAACTTTTTTGACGACCTCATTTTTTCTTTGCTGCACTTTATGCCTGACAGCATTTGTAGCGTTTGAAGGAGAACATGAAATTAACCCGGGAAGAACAGAATTTTCCAATAAAAATGCTGCGGTCTACGGCACTTTTAATATCTTCCAATCTCCGCAACCTGCTATTAACACAAAATTTGGACCCTCCGGCCAGGTTTGTGCGGGCGTTAATATCCACTTTGTAACAGGGCACGAAAAAGACCTGGACATGATAGCCGCTGCAGGATTTAAGTATATCCGCATGGATTTTGTCTGGCAGACCATCGAACTTACTAAAGGGACCTATGACTGGGTTGCTTACGAAGAGTTGACCGCTAATCTCAGAGAACGCGGATTGAGTGCCATTTATATTCTCGACTATTCCAACCCGCTTTATGAGGAAACTATTGACTCAATAGATCCCATAACGGGCAAGGAACGGAAAGGTCTGGCTTCGCCACAGCATGCGGAAAGTGTAGCAGCCTTTGCACGTTGGTCAGCAGCAGCCGCTGAACATTTCAAAGCCAATGATATAATCTGGGAAATATGGAATGAACCGAACATCAGTTTCTGGAAACCAGTTCCGGATGTTACGCAATACATAACTCTTGCCATGGCTACTGCGGGGGCAATCAAAAACGTTGTTCCCGACGCTACGATCATCGGCCCCGCTACCTCCGAAGTACCTTTACCGTTTCTTGAAACATTCCTGGCCTCTGGGGTACTGGATTATTTAGACGCGGTTAGTGTTCATCCATATCGCAATTATGCCAAATCGCCGGAAACGGCTGGAGACGATTACCGGAAGCTGCGTGAATTGATTGACCGTTATGCTCCTGCCGGGAAAAAAAACATGCCCATCATAAGCAGTGAATGGGGTTATTCGACGTCATCGAAAGGTGTTTCACTGGAGAAACAGGCTGAATTCAGTGTCAGGATGCAATTGTCTAATCTTCTCTATGACATCCCTATATCGATCTGGTATGATTGGAAAAACGATGGCGATGATCCCGCAGAGCACGAACAAAACTTCGGTACTGTAGCATATGATTTGGAACCCAAACTAGCGTACACTGGACTTCAGACCCTGAACAGACAATTGGAGGGCTACACTTTTTCACAAAGGATAGATCTTGAATCTGACAACGATTATGTGATGGTTTTTCGAAACGGTAAAGGCAATTATAAGATCAGCGCCTGGACGATGAATTCTCCGCATGCTGTCAAATTAGATAATCACATACCTGGAGTGGCCCGTACCACAGCCACAGATGGATACGGCAACCTCTTAAAACTGAAAATTGAACAGGGCACACTGGTTTTATACCTGGATGTATTGCCACAATATATTAATCTACCGCAGGGGATCCGGTTGAAATAAAAAGCTGTTAGATATTGTAATGGATTGTTGTGTATCAGGAAAAAACGTGGCCGGGCGGATCTTTGATATGCGAGGGAATCACCATTGGATTAACGTAGTATATTTACCCTATAATGTTGGTATTCAAACTAAAGCGAAATAATTTAAACTAAAGCTAAGTCATATTTTTGAACTATTCAAAAGGTGAAGTTCTCTTCATTTCAGCGCAGATGTCGTGGCTGCGGTTAAAATGCCAGACCTTGAACGAGGTCGGGCTATAATATTTATGAATTGTAAAGAATGCAAGTATTATATGTTTTTTAAGACTGAGGAGTAGGGATTTTATGATTTTTAAAAGTTTTCAAATCTACCTTACAACCAAGACTGAAAGGTAATAAACTATCTCTTAACCTTAGTCCTAAATCGGTCCACTTAATGTTGATTGGTCGCACCGACCTGGTGGGAGTTTCTTTTTTTTTCTATAATTTCTTATATTGATTTAATTATTATTTGAGTGAAAGAACTTTTTAACCTAAAATATTTTAAAATTTTTAATTCAATCCATATCCAAACAAATGAAAAAGCATATTCTGACCTTAATCCTCCTTCTTATTACTTATTGCCTTATTGCACAGAATCCTTCACCGGTTTGGACTGAATTCCAAATGACCCATTCAGATGAGTGGAATTTGGCAGATTCCATAGAAAAGTATCGTACGGGTGTAATAGTCGTGAAAACGACTCCCAATACAAGCGTTGAGTCGGAACAACAAAAGCATGAATTTTGGTTCGGATCAGCTGTGACCAGTGCCGCATTCGATGGAAGTCTTGGTGAACAGGATGCCTATATGTATAAACAGAAATTCATTGAGAATTTCAATGCCGCTGTTACCGCGAGTTCTTTAAAATGGCATCATATGGAGCCCGTAAAGGGAAAAGTCGATTTCCTGACTACGGATAACATCCTCACCTGGACGGATGAAAACCATCTGCCCCTGAGAGGCCATAATTTATACTGGGGGATATATTATGTACAGGATTGGGTAAAGGCGCTTACTGATGAACAGTTGTACGATGAACTTCACAAACGGGCACGAACGATTGCTCCGAGATACAAAGACCGCTTCGTGGAATATGATTTTAATAATGAAATGATGCACGGCGATTATTACCAGGAAAGGCTGGGGCCTGGCATTACCAAAAAAATGGCAGATTGGATAAAAGAATACGATCCTGAAGCAAAACTTTTTCTTAACGATTACGACGTACTTACTGGCAGAATGCTGCAAGAATATGTGGATCATATAAAAGATCTGCAGGGCCGCGGGATGCCGATCGATGGAATTGGTGTACAGGGACACCTGCATGCCGAGGACTTCAGCCGGGATACCCTGCGATATGCGCTCGATGTCCTTTCGCAATTTGGACTGCCGATCCGGATCACTGAATTCAATATGCCTGGTCAGCGATCCAGGTTCCAGAGGGATACGTCGTTGATCCCCACCCAAAAAGAGGAGGAACAATTCGCTCAAAACCTTGAAGACTATTATCGCATCTGTTTTGCCCACCCTGCCGTGGAGGGGATCCTGATGTGGGGATTCTGGGAGGGAGCAAACTGGATTCCGGCTTCATCCCTTTACAAGAAAGATTGGACCCCGACCCGGTCTGCCAACACCTATCGATCCCTGATTTTTGATGAGTGGTGGACAAGATTCAAGGGGAAATCAAACGATGACGGATATTGTATAATCCGGGCATTTTTCGGAACCCATAAAATAAAAGTGAATGGTGTTGAAAAAATGATCAAATTAAGCAAACAAAAGAATGCAGCATATGTAGAGTTTTAATATCCTTATAGGTTGTAATACTCCCCAATCTTAGGACCAAAAGGTTGATTCTCTAAGTTAATATTTTCAGTTAATCCTTTCATTTTTCAGGCCACCATTTTTCTACTTCCATTCTTATATCTTTCATTTGGTTTTTGTTTGGTGCCATGATGTACTTTGTCATTATAATACTCGATGTGGTTTTGAACTCCCTCAAAAAGTTCAAGACCATCATCGCAAGGGTTCAAGTAGATGAATCATGTTTCAAAGATTTCCAGAATCGCTCGATCCAGGTGTTGTCTGTGGCCCTGCCTTTCTCATCCATTGATATATGGATCTTTCGGTGGTTCAGATATTGTATCCATGGAGCCGAAGTGTATTGACTGCCTTGATCAGTGTTAATAATTTCGGGTTGCCCATATTGATCAATGGCTTGCTCAAGCACCGAGATACTCCAACGGGTGGTCATGCTATTGCTGATCCCCCAGCTCAGTATTTTTCGGCTATACACATCAATAATGGCGGTCATATACATGAATCCTTTTTTCATTGGGATACAGGTGATATCAGTGCACCATACCTGGATTGCACGTGTAACTTCCAGATTGCGTAGCAGATATGGCCTGATATACTCTCTTAGTCCCGTTTGGTTTAAATTTTTCCTGCGGTAGAGGGTTTCATGGCCCATGATCCTGAACAATCACCTGATCCGTTTTGGCCCTATGAGATAGCACATGAACCGCAGCATATACACCATGCTCATTACCCCTTCAGAAGAATGCTGCAGTAAATGTTTATCCGTAATGCGCATCATTTTAAGATTTTCCGGTTTTTCCTGAACCGGCTGATAAAACAACGTGCTTCTGTTTACCTGCAGCAACCTAAATTGTTGTCGAATAGAAATTTGGCTGCTGTTGCCAATCAAATCCATTTTCATCTTTAAATTCCCAGCTTATTGCAGCTTTTTTCAAAAAAGGCATTTTCCACTTTTAGCGGGCCAATCTGAGCATAGAGTTTCTCTACATCTGCTTCCTGCTCTTTATCGGATGACTTATCTTTCTTTTCAAACACTTTGTCCATATTCTCCAGAAACTCATTCTTCCAGCGAGCTATCATGCTTGGATGTATCCCCTATTTTTTTGAGAGTTCACTTAGCAATTCTCGCTCCTGTAAAGCTTCAATGGCTACTTTGGCTTTAAAGGTCCCTGAATGTTTTTGTCTTTTTGATTTCAAAATACACTGGTTTAAAATTATTAAATTTAAACTTAACCAGTGGACTTAATTCAGGGTAGTATTATATAACCAGCTGTCTATGTTCTGATTATACAAAGCGAAAAAGAAGAAAATTACACGTTTTGAATAGTTCAAAAGTATGACTTAACTTTATCCTTAATTCGTCCTCTTTAGTTTACAGACTTACATTTGGCTTGAAGACTTACATTTATATTAGCAATACACACTTTGTAACAAAACGAATACGTTGCATTTTTAAATTAAAAATATTATGGAAAAAAGGGAATTTATAAGAAAAGCCAGCGTGTTATCAGCTTCGATGCTGATTGTACCCTCTCTGGGATATGGGAAAAAATCTTCAAATATTAATCCTGTTGTAGCTGAAAAAAACGAATTAAACGTCCGTATGAATCTTGTTATCGGAGGTGACCATGCTGGCTTCCCTCTTAAAGTTCCATTGATTAAGGTATTACAATCGTGGAATTACAATGTGAAAGACGTGGGATCATTTACACCTGATCCTGTTGACTTTCCTGACATCGCCCTCCTGTTAGCCGATGAGATAAAAAGCGGTCGTGCTGAACGGGGTATTATGGTATGTGGTACTGGTATTGGGGCATCCATTGCCGGTAATAAGATTCAGGGTATCAGAGCTGCACTATGCCATGATACTTACTCAGCCCATCAGTGTGTAGAACACG
This sequence comes from uncultured Flavobacteriaceae bacterium, assembly GCA_963793325.1. Lineage (GTDB taxonomy): Bacteria > Bacteroidota > Bacteroidia > Flavobacteriales > Flavobacteriaceae > Eudoraea. The sequence continues at coordinate 2,628,436 of CAWBZU010000001.1, read as the reverse complement.
ATAACGCTAATGTAATATGCTTTGGTGCACAAATCATTGGACGAAGTGTCGCTGAGGAGATTTTGTCCAATTTTCTTAACGCTAAGTTTAGTACAGAAGAGCAGTTTCGTAGACGTGTCCAAAAATTAGATCAGTTTGATCTGGTACCACCTGATAATTAGAAACAGAGTGCCTAATAGAAAGAAGCCCCCGGCAATAGTTACCAAGGCTTACCAGCTATATATTAAATCGAAACCCATTTCAAAGGCAAAACAAAACGACACTGCCCTATGTGTGGCGGGTGGAAATTCGAATTCGGTTATGAAACCTTAGCACAATTTGACAGTGCAATCGATTCCGTTCTCTGTGCTTTGGAAATTCAGAAAATGGCAAGAACGAAGCTGGGTGCAAAACTCAGAATCGGCATTCACCTCGGGGATGTAACCATCGAAAATGAGGATGTATTCGGAGACGGGGTCAACATTGCTTCAAGGCTCCAATCGATCGCTGACCCGGGCGGGATCTATATCTCGGAATCGATCTATGAAGCCATTCGGGCCAGAAAAGACATTCAATGCGAAATTCTGGGAGACATTCAACTTAAAAATGTAGATCATCTCGTAAAGACCTATTACCTCCGGGGAACAGGGCTACCGGTCCCTTCAACCAGAAAGAAGAATGAACTCACGGGTTTGCATCCAAAACCCTTGTTCAAACAGCTCAGGGTTAATGTAATTGTTTTGCTGGCTGTCATATCGATAGCCCTAGCTTTAGTGTGGATATTCAGCACAAAGAATCAGCCTATTCGATCCATTGCCGTATTACCCTTGGAGAATTTATCGGGGAATAGCGATGAAGAATGGTTAGAAGCAGGGATCCATAACGGTTTGATTGATGAATTGGCTAAGATCCGGAAGTTAAGAGTTACTGGGAGAAGATCTACCCTGAAATATGCGGATACTGTTATGACGATACCGGAAATAGCCACTGAACTTGATGTGGATGGAATTTTGGAGGCCTCTTTCGCTAATTCAGGGAATAATCTGAACATTCAGGTAAGGTTGATTCAGGTGCATCCTGAAGAAAGACAAATATGGGGACGAACCTATGACGGGCCTTTGAAAAATCTACCTTCTATTTATAATGATGTCACCAGGTCTATTTCCAAAGTGTCTAATATCCCCTTATCGCCCGATGAGGAGTTGTATTTTTCAGGCAGCCGTGAAGTAGATCCAAAGGTATATGAAGCCTATCTCAGAGGAATGGGTTATTGTGAAAAAGGTACGGAAGCAGATCTCGATATAGCCATGGACTATTTTAATATGGCCCTCGAAATAGACTCGGCGTATGCACTTGCCTATTACGGTATTTCATTTGCCTGGGGTCTCTATAGCCAACATGGCTTTTTGCCTCCTAGTATAACAGAACCAAAGTGGATGGAAGCTAACAAAAAGGCCTTTGAATTAGACAGTACACTGGTTGAGGTACAGGGCCGGGTTGTTATTGGCAATATGTATAATGCAATCTATCGTGGAGACTGGAAGGATGCCGATCTCAGGGTCAGGAAATTAATCGACATCAATCCGAACTATGCGATAGGTCTGGTTTATTATGGACATCTTTTGGGTGTGATTGGCCGGCCAACAGAAGGACTGACTTATAGCTATCGGGCAATCGAAGTTGACCCGTATAATGAATTAATCCTACCCGTACACGCCATGAATCTGAAAAACGCACGTAAATATGATGAAGCCCTTAAGGTTCTTCAAGGATTACTTAAAACTGATCCCAGTAACATGATTGGACTATCCACACTCTGGGCAGTTTACCACGAAGAAAGAAAATATACTGAAGCACTCGTAGTTGCGAAAGAGATTTACAAAATAAAAGAAAACGACCTTGCTATTGAAGCTTTGGAAGCCGGTTATACAGAAGATGGTTATAAAATGGCCATGCAGCGGATAGCGGAAAAGATGATTGCCTACCGCGATTCGGATTATTTCCCTTCCTGGCAGATCGGTACACTGTATACCCGCGCAGGCTTAAAGAAAGAAGCGCTGGACTGGCTACTAAATGCCTACGAGGACCACGATTTGAATATAGTAGTTATTGGCGTGGATCCCTTATTTGATATTCTCCGGGAGGAACCCCGTTTTAAAGAATTACTTAGAAAAATGAACCTACCCGCGGATTAAACTTTTCTGGTCGATCAATAATTATTTTTAAGGCTGAAAAGTCATCATAATATTAACAAATTTTCATGCTAATCAAATATTACTCAGCATTTGAAGGGATTGAATAATAAAGGATTCAACCCAGCTGAAAACTAACCAATTACCTGCCATAAAAATGTCCGAAATCCGAACTTTCTAATGTTTCACCCTGAAACATGTGTGTTTGGGCATACCCCATATCAACAACTAATTAGTAAGGGGCATTACACATTTATAAAATTGTACGGGTTGGCTTTGGGTACAATACCCTCTTATTAATTTTTTGGATACTCAGCAATTCAGGGTTAATCAAGCGAATGTACCATTTGAAAGATGATATTGAACACTCTTTTATTGAACAATTAACTCCCGGATATTCCCGTCATCCTTAAGCTTTGTTTTTGACAGGATAAATTCAATTCCAAATAACAGGTTTAGGATTAACATAATATACTCCATAACATAATAACTTAATAGTCCATTTGTCCCTATCCTTTTCCCCTATCCCTGTTCCTTCCGTGCTTCCTCCAGCAATCTTTTGGCCCGCTCAGGATTATAAACCCCGCAGGGGCATAGGCGTGTGAGGGTGGCCACTGCCTGCTGCGGAGTGCGCCGGCCTTCCCGGACCATGTCCAGCATTTTCCTGGCCATATTGAAGGAGACCATTCCGTGACCACACATGGTAGAAAGAGAGAGGATCTGGGAATTGGGGAGGTGATCGTGGGGATCACTTAAAGAAAGGGCATATTCCACGCTGTGCCGGTTGATGCCACAATTTTCCCCCACCTGCCGGGCATTTTCCACCGAGGTGCTGATATTGACTGACATGCCCAGATCAGCTTCCACTATTTCCCTGAAGCAGGCGGTTGCATCTTCCTCTGTGGTAAATACAGCGGATACCGTGCCGGGTTTGATCACTCCCTCAATGACTTTTTCCCAGTCCGGGCGGCCCACTCTTTTCCAGTGTGCTGCAGGCCCCATATCCTTTTCAGGAGCCAGACCTCCCCGGTTACCATTACCGATATTGGATGGATTATATTTAATGCAGATCCTCAGAAACTGTTTCAATTTGGGGATGCATCCTTCATCATTTTTACCTTTGGAAGGGATGGCAAAGATGATGTAATCATCCCGGAAACTTTGAGCCAGACCGTATCGGTGTAAAGTATTGGTCATAAGTTTGATTGCTTGGTTTCAGTTAATTCAACTTTATTGGTGATCCGGCCCAGGCCCATATTGGTCTTTGCCCTGGAATAGGAATACTCCAGATCATTAAGCAGGGGAGCCAACAGTTTATCATCCCCATTTTCATCACATCGTGTGGATATGCCGATGGCGATCACCGTATCGATCTGTTGGTTAACTTGATGAACGATTTTCAGCACTTTTTCCACTTCATCAATAGGTGTTTTGATCTCGACGATGGCCGAAAGGATCTTTTCATTCAGGATATCCGGTAGGAGATCACCAGTGGTAACATCGGTCATCAAATGGGTAATGGGATTCTTTTTTTCAAATGACACATCATTTTCCGCCAATATCCGCGTCATTAGCTGGATATCAGAGAACCTGACTCCAACCCCTGGCCTGCCAAACTCAATGGTATAACCTACTTCGCCGGTACCTACCCTGGGATTCACATCATTGGTTTTTACCTCCTCGGTTCCTCTCCCCTTGATCCCGGTAGAGGTATGTTCTACCACAGGATCGGAAAAGATCTGACGGATCAAACGGGGCATTTCAAGTTCATTCATTTCGAATGCCCCGGTCGGGCAGACATCCGGTTCTGGTTCAAACCGGAATCTTAACCATTTGGCGATTTTACGTATGGTCCTGACCAACAAGGGATTGAGATTTTCAGTACTCATTCCCCGGTAGCAGGTTCCACATTCCACACAGGCATCATCATTGATCTGGGCCCGGTTTTTCCCCGGATTCACATAAATGGCACCCATCGGACAGACCGGCACACAATTACCACAGGCCACGCACTTTTTCTGGTTTATAATCATAATGAATCAAATGTCAAGCAGTTCCGGTAATAGTTTATGAATTTCAGGCCTGCATTTCCAACCAGGAATTGACCTGAATTTTCCTGCCATTAACAAATGTAAAATTTATTCATTTATTTGACAACCTCATGGTTTTTGGCAGTTGTTCAAAAATTATTTAATTTGAAATGAGTAAATGTGAAGGAAGAGGAGTGAGGGAATCCTTCACCAAAGATTAATATAAACGGAATCATGCCAGAAAAAATAGGTATCATCGGACTTGGCCGAGTGGGTCTGCCAGCCGCCGGCGCTTTTATCGACGCAGGATATCAGGTATTTGGATATGATAAAAGGCTTGAGATCAAAAAGACCCTGGAAAGTATGGGTGGAATTCATATGGGAAGTCCTGATAAACTTGCCGAAAAGGTAAACATTATTCTTATAATGGTCCTTAATGATTCACAGGTGGAGCAAGTGATTTCAGGTGATGAGGGTCTTTTAAAGACAAGTAATCCCGGAACGGTCATCGTTTGCATGAGCACGATCAACCGGGCCACTTTGGAAGCCCAGGCCAGGAAGTGTCAGGAAACCCAAATTGGATTTATCGACTGTCCTTTTACCGGAGGCCCTGCCAGGATTCCTGGAGGGAATCTTACGCTGATTGCTGCTGGTCCTGAAGAAGCCTTGAAAAAGGTATCCTCCGTATTAGCGGTGATTGGAAAAATAACCTATGTGGGAGGCCGCCCCGGTATGGGTCAGGCAGTAAAACATTGTAACCAATTGCTGGTGGGTGCGACCCATGCCGCCACCATGGAAGTGATCACGTTGGCCAGGGAACTTGGCCTGGATACATCGATAGTAAGGGAGGTGATTGGCAGTGGAATAGCCGGGAGTGATTATTTCCGTCTATTATCCGAGAGTGTGCTTAATAAAACGCCATCACCCGGTGGCCTGGGACAGATGTGTAAGGATGTCTCCATTGTGGTGAACACTACAAAGGAGATAAAACTCCCAGCTTACGTGATCACCGGAGCTTCAAAATATTTTGCCGAGGCGGAGGCATCGGGCATGCAGGACCGGGAAGGGGCTGATCTGATTGAAATTGTGGAAAAGACTTTGAATAAAAACGGGGATCTGGCCTTCTGACCATTACCTTCAGGAAGAATGAATGATTTGAATGGACAATGAATCACCATATATGAAGCATAAAGCTACCATCATTCGTGCTGACTTTCTATGGGATGGTATCAGTGAAAAGATGCTCCCTCAAGGAGCCTTACTTACCGAACATGGGATCATTAAGGCAGTTGGTCCGGCTAAGGAAATAATCCGTTTTCCACATGACCTGGTCTTCGATTATCCGGGAAGTACCCTCATGCCCGGACTGATCGATAGCCACACCCACTTGTCCATGGATCCGCTGCTGGATAACTATCTCGATCACATGGCGGATCCCATTCCAGTTTTGACTCTTCGGGCTACGGCTATGATGCAGAAAGACCTGCAATCGGGCGTAACCACCTGCCGTTGTTGTGGGGATAAGGAGTTTCTGGATGTCGCCTGCCGGGATGCCGTTCAGCAGGATCAGATCATTGGACCCAATCTGCTTGTAGCTACCCGGGGAATCCGTGCTCCCCATGGTCATGGTTTTGTGGGCTACCCCTTCGATGGGATTGAACCCATCCGGATAGCGATCAGGGAAAACGTGGTAGCAGGTGCGGATTTTATAAAAATTTATATCACCGGAACACTTAAGGGAGGGGGGGAATTACCCAGCTACCTCACCCGGGAACAGATCAGCGTTGCCATTGAAGAGGCGCATCATGCTGGATTGCGGATCGGTGCCCATTGTGTGGGGGGCATTGGATTGGATTGGGCTTTGGAATTGGGCCTGGATACCCTGGAACATGGTTATCACCTAAACGATTCACAAATTGAAAAGTTGTACAATTCCAATACCAGGACGGTGATCACACCAAGTCCGATTCTTACGAATTTACGGGTCAATCATCTGCCGGCTGAACTGATTCCCGGACATTTAAAGGAGAGAGATGAAATAAGAGAGAGGATGAGCGCAATAATAGGTTCAGGAATTCCTTATGCCGTAGGTACGGATGGAATGCATGGTGAACTTACTCAGGAAATATTTTATCTTTCAAAAATGGGAGCAACTCCCCTAGAGGCACTCAGGGCTGCCACCCTGCATGGAGCCCAGGTATGTGGTATCGAAAAAAAGACCGGAAGCCTGGAAACCGGGAAGGAGGCTGATCTGCTTATCATCGAGGGCAATCCATTAGAGGACCTCCATGCCTTATTAAAAGTAATGGTTGTATGGAAAAGTGGACGTCAACAATTTGTGAATGTTTGAGAATTAACAATATATGAGCCCCAGGAGTATAAGATATTGGAATTTTCTATTTATATCGATACCTGTCCTGTTTTTTTGCCTGATTTTTCAATATTGTACCCCGTCTGAACAATCCGCGGACCTACATCCCAAAATATCCATGGTCAACTCCCCAACGGATATTGTAACCCTGGGTGGCTATTTTCTGGCTAAAAACATCAGTGAAAAAAGTGGGGACATCATTCAACCTAAGGTCTATCATTCGGGCGTTCTTTCAGGCGGTAAGGGAAGTGCTGAGATTGAAATGTGTCAGCAGGGAACCATTGAAATACACATTACTACTACGGCCTACCTGGCCAATCTTGTGCCTAAAACTTCCATTGTAAGCCTGCCTTTTCTCTTCAGGGACATCGATCAGGTGGTCGGATTGGTTAAAAGCCGGAGTCAGGTACTGGAGACCATCAATGCAGAACTGAATACCAAAAATCTGAATATCATTGCCTGGTGGCCCCGTGGCTTCAGGCAGCTTACCAACAACAAACGGCCAGTCAGGAATATTGAGGACTTGAAAGGGCTGAAGCTGAGGGTGATGACCAATCAACTTTTTGTAGATAATATGAATGCCATGGGAGCGCATCCGGTACCCATGGCCTGGGGAGAAGTGTACAATGGACTACAACTCAATACGATCGATGGACAGGAGAATGCAGAGGATGTGATTTATAGCTCCCGGCTTTACGAGGTTCAGCAGTATATGACCGTATGGGATTATTCCACGGATATTGAGGTGGTATTGGTCAACTTCGATTGGTGGAACCAACTTACCGCCGGACATCGGGAACTGATTCAGGAGATTGCAGATGCATCCGTATCCTACGAGGTGGAACTATTGATAAAAAATACTGAAGATCTCAGGAATAAAATTAAAGAAAAAGGTGTCCAGATCTACTATCTTACGCCTGGAGAAAAAAACCAATTTAAAGTGTCAGTCAGACCGGTTTGGGAAAAATATGAGAAAATGTTCACCAAATCTTTTCTGGACGATTTTCTGGTCGAAATTGAAAAATATTAACCTGGATTGATAAAAATAAAATGAAGGTTCAATGGCGGGAGGGGTGAAAAATTTATTATTTTTTGGACGGGTTAGATCCGGATGCCTGTAGGTAATGGATCTCCAGCATTCCAGAGAAATTTTGAAGATCAAAAACATGCTTTTAAAGAAAACGGGTGATTATTTGCTTAAATTCTTTTCTCTTCTCTATGATCATACGGAAGGATTTTTAATGGTCATACTTACCCTTTTGCTGGTTTCGGATGTACTCCTGGGAATTCTTGCCCGGTATGTTCATTTTGATGTTGTATTCGCCACGGAATTGGGAAAATATATTTTCATCTGGCTTTGTGCCATCGGAATATCTGCGGCCGCCAAAGATAATCAGCACGTCCGCATTCATTTTATAGCCAGAAGGATCCCGATCAATCCGAGAATCACCTGGATCATCACCCAGTTTCTATTCCTGATTTTTTCATTTTTTTTCTTTTTCTGGGGACTCAGGTTGACATGGATGCATTTCAGTATGAATAAATTGGCCATGGGTTTTCAATTCCCGATGTACATTTTTACAGCGGCTTTACCCGTAGGTTTTGCACTTACCTCCATCCGGTTGATCCAGGATATTGCCAACAATCTGAAAGGTTCAGAAAAAGCCGTCATATGGGATATCCCCATTCAGAAAGAAATTTCTGAAGTCTCAGAAGAAATTTTAAATAAAAATGGATCATAACCCACCTGCAAAACCATGACCGCGACTTTATTGACCGTGATATTATTTTTTGTTTTTATGATCATTGGCGTACCCATTTCTGTAAGCCTGATGCTGGGTTTGATCACCAGCCTGCTCGTTTTTGATATGTATCCATTGATCAGTGTGGTCACTTTATTTTACAATTCACTTGACAGTTATCTTCTGGTGGCCATTCCCCTGTTCATGCTTGCAGGTATTTCTATGTCCTATGGTGGTGTAGCAAGACGGATTTTCGATTTTTCCGAATCTATTTTGAGTTATCTCCCCGGATCTTTGGGTGCGGTAAATATCCTGGCCAGTATGATATTTGGAGGTTTGAGCGGCTCATCCGTAGCAGATGTTGCCGGTTTGGGTTCAGTGGAAATAAAAGAAATGGTCAAACGGAAATATCCTTTAAAGTATGCGACCGCGATCACGGTTGCCTCTTCAACGATGGCCGTGATCATTCCTCCGAGTATATTGTTAATCATTTATGCCACCATTGCCAATACTTCGGTTGGAGCCACCCTGGCGGCCGGCCTGGTTCCGGGTCTATTTATCACCGGTCTGTTGATCGTTGTCAATACTTTTTTTTCAATCCGAGGGAAATGGTCTTCATCGACTCCCTTCTCGTTGAAAAAAGTAATCAGTACCAGCATCTATGGGTTCCCTGCCCTGCTGGCGCCGGCCATCATCCTGGGGGGGATCTTCCTCGGGACTTTCACACCCACGGAAGCTTCAGCCATTGCCTTCGTTTATTGCCTGGTGATCGGCGCCTTCCTTTACCGCGAGTTGGATTTCAGGAAATTATACAGGATCATATATGAAGGGGGCCGAACGACAGGAATTGTCGCCCTGGAACTGGCCGCAGGACTTCTCTTTTCGAATCTGATTACCATAGAAGGCATTCCAGAGACCATGACCGGGTATATTACCTCTCTAACTCAAAATCCATTACTCATCATTTTATGTATCAATGTCATATTATTAATCGCCGGGATGTTCCTGAATCCCGGTTTTTCCATCATTGTATTTACACCCCTGTTGTTGCCCCTGGCACAAAGCATCGGATTTGATGCCATTCATTTCGGGGTGATCATGACGGCGAACCTGGCACTCGGCCTGATCACGCCACCGGTAGGTGCATGCCTGTATATAGGCTCTGTAGTCTCAGGACTAAGGATCGAACAGATGATCCGGGATCTGATTCCCTTTTATGTGGTACTCTTGATCGCCCTGATCCTGATCATCCTCCTGCCACCCTTGAGCCTGGGCTTTGTAGATATGATCTATTGATTTATGGATAAAATTTAAAATATATCGCTGAAAAGATTTCTAGTCGAATGATGGAAGATATGGATAAAAGGATATAACATTTTAATAAGATTTACAGTTTAAATGACATACGCATGCTGGATTCCTAAATTAGTTTCTCAAAAAGGATTTCCTTTTTCTATTATCATCCAGCCTGATCCCGGAGTATGAGAACGGTTTTCATCATTATCATCCTATGTATTTTCAGCCTGCTAGTTGAAGGCAATGCCGGCAAAGCGTCTCAGGTGGTTCTTTATGTATTTGAGGGGTCAGACTGGTGTACCAATTGTGCCAGGCTGGAGAAAAAAATCCTTACTGACTCTGTCTTTCAAAGAGAGATCGGCCTTCTTAAGGTGAAGGTAGAGAGAATAGATTTTCCCCAAAGAGCCAAATTGCCCTCCGACATTAAGGAATACAATGATAGAATTGCTGAAAAATTTGGATTCGACGGAACTTTCCCTACCTTGATCCTCGTCAGGATGGATACGGACCGACACCGGCGGTTCTATTATCATAATGAAAGTGTTGATGAATTACTGTTGATGATCAGGAACAACCTTGAATGGCTCTATGAATGAATTCCACGTTCAACAGAAATTGATGGGTTCAGCCTTTGAGCTGGCAGTGGTGGAAGAGGATCCACAAAGAGCATCAAAACTATTAGAGACCGGCATTGAAGAAATAAAAAGATTGGAACGGCTGCTTTCTGAATTCATTACGGAATCGTACACCTCAAGGATCAATTCGAATGCCGGCAGACGACCTATTGTGGTAGACAGCGAAATTTTTAGCTTCCTGGAACGTATTAAACAGATCTCTTCCATTTCGGGGGGAACCTTTGACATTACGGTTGGCCCCTTGAAAAAATTATATAACTTTAAAAATACATTGGTTGATTTACCTGATAGAAAAACCATTAAGCAAACTTTGAGAAAGACAGGGTACCATAATCTCATTTTATCAAAAGAAGAATCTTCTGTATTTTTAACCAGGCAAGGGATGCATATTAGTTTCGCTGCCATTGGGAAAGGATATGCGGCAGACTGTGTAAAAAAGATTTGGCAGGAAGAAGGAGTAAGATCAGGATATATCAATGCAAGTGGAGATCTGACTGCCTTCGGAACAAAGGCCGATGGATCTCCCTGGAAAATGGGGATTACCAATCCGGATAATCCCCGTGAAATATTATTCTACATTCCGATCACCTCTGCTTGTGTTGCCACTTCGGGTGATTATGAACAGTATTTTATGTTCAATGGGAAGCGATATTCCCATAATATCCATCCAAAAACAGGCCTTCCTCTTCAGGGGATTAAAAGCGTTTCAGTCATTTCTCCCAGTGCTGAATTATCGGATGCCCTGGCCACTGCGGTGTATGTGATGGGGGAAAGCAGGGGGATTGAATTTATCAATCAATTGCCTGATACCCATTGCATCATCATCGGCGAAAATAATAAGCACTACTTTTCAAAAAATCTGGATTTGCAGCATGAAAACAAGTATTAAGTTATTCCCGGTTGTATTCGCCTTCTGCGTTCTGGGTTCATGTACCACGGTGAAGCCATATGAAAGGGTTTATGTGGATGATGCGGCCATGCAGATGGGAGTTTCATCCGGGGAGGTTTTTGAATATTACGTAGAATCGATCCGGGAGGGAGGTATCTCTGCGGGCAGTGGAAAGTCAGGGGGAGGTTGTGGATGTAATTAAATGCAGAGCCTATGAAGATGAAATATCTGATCTTCGGGAGTTTCGCCTTTTACAGCTATTTTGCGAAAGCACAGGATTCCATTCCGGCTTCAGCCCAAAAAAGAATTAACAAAACCGAAATTGAGGTTCTTTACAATCATTACGTACAGGATGGTAATCATTCGGCAGTAACTGGCGGGATCGGAACCGAAAAGCTTACCGTTTATTCGCCATCCATTTATTTAAAATCCACCTTAGGGAAAAATGTTTATACATTGAAAGGGGGTGCCGACATAATCAGTTCAGCTTCTACTGACAATATTGATTATGTGCTGTCTTCTGCTTCAAGACTTGATGCACGGACCTATGCACAATTTGATTATTCAAGAACACTTAAAAATGATAATACCATTTTCAGTGGCGGAGCTGGTTTTTCGATTGAATCTGATTATTTCTCCAGGGCCCTCCGGCTGGGTATGGAATATCTGCCATCAAATAAAATGCGTTCCTTCTTCTTCAATGTACAGATGTATTTTGATGATTTACGATGGGGGCGTTTGAATGAGGATTATGGCAGGCCTGTCGGATTGATCTATCCTTCAGAGCTTCGTTATAAGGAATGGTTTAACATTTACAACAGGAATACTTATTCTTTTAATTCAGGACTGACTCAGGTTATTAACCGGCGAAATGTGATCGGTTTTTTCCTGGAGGTGACGTATCAGAAAGGTTTGTTGTCTACCCCTTTTCACCGGGTTTATTTTTCTGACAGTACACTGGTGGTAGAAAATTTACCGCAGAACCGGATCAAAGGGGCTTTTGGATTGAAGTGGAACAGTTTTATGGGCGGAAGATTTGTCATGAGAAACCGGGTGAATGCCTATAAGGATGATTTTGGAATACTGGGTGCAGCGATCGAAAATGAATCCATTTATAAAGTTTCCCCCAGGTTTTCCCTGGGGCCTCATTTTCGGTTTTACACGCAGAAAGGTTCCCGGTATTTTGCACCCTATATGGAACATCTTCCCGGAGAAAATTTTTATACCTCGGATTTTGATCTTTCAGATTTCCGGACATTCCTGGTTGGTTTCAGTGGAAGATTTAGCCCGAATGTATATTGGGGCAAGAAATTTTTATTCAATAACCTGATGCTTCGGTATTCCTATTTCAGGCGATCGGACCATCTCTATGCACACATGGTTACCCTATCGATCAGTGCCACTTATAACCATTCAGGAAAAAAGGTTGAGGATTAAATATAATTTTTATCATTTTTTACAATTTCAATAAAACAGGGATAAATAAATTGGATTAAAATATACTGATTTGGTCAGACAACCTTTAATCGATCAGATCATGTTTAAGATTTCAAAGTTTAATCGTTCTATCAATAGAAACAAGATTTTGATATTGGTTGGATGCTAAAATTTTTAATTAATTTGCAATAATTTCACCAAAGTTTCTGTTTTATTTAAACGATCCTATTTCTGCAAAGGATCTTTAAAAGTTATAATTTATAAGATAAAATAATTATTAATTAGATTTTTTAAATTGAGGCACCTTAAATTTTCTCATAGTTAGATAATACATAGTTAGAAGTATTAATGAAATCAGATATGCAAACAAATGCAAAAGTGATTGTATTAGGTTGTAATCATGGAGGTCTTTCGATAATACGTTCACTTGGTAAACGAGGAATTTATGTAATTGGATTGGCGCATGATAAAAATGAATTTGGTCTTTACTCCCGATATTTGAAAGAAATCGCTATCTGCCCGCATCCAAAAAACAGGCGGGCATTTGCCGACTATTTACTAAATCAGGCTGGATCCTGGACCAATGCACTCCTACTCGATACAAGTGATTTTTATATGCTCGCACTCTCCGAATACAAAGCTGAGTTGAGTGCACATTATCGATTGATTGCACCGGATGCAGAAATTGCCGCACTGTTTATCGAAAAAGACAGGACCTATGCTTTGGCTGATAGCGTAAATGTACCGCATCCAAATATTTTTAAGCCAAAAAACCTGGAAGAATTCGATATAATGGTTAATCAGATCCAATTGCCTGTAATGATCAAACCCGTGGTGTCACATGAATTTGTTCGTATTTTCAATACTAAATTATTTATTTGCGAGACCTTCGATGAATTGCGGAATAGTTTTCAGCGTACCCTTGAAGCAAACCAGCCAGTAGTTATATCTGAGATTATTCCAGGCACCGATTACGGTACAATGGAAAAAGTACAGCTGTATATCAACACAAAAGGAGACATCAGTGCTGAATTTTTTAATATCAAGTTACGTCAATCGCCACCCATGTTTGGAAGGATGCGAGTTGGGAAAAGTACACCCGTCAATCATGAGGTGCTTGAATTAACTCGAAAATTACTTATTAAAGCCAATTTTCATGGATATGCAAGTGTGGAATTCAAGCGTGATTACAGGGACAATCGACTCAAATTAATGGAGGCTAATATTCGGCAGCCTCTAAGTTCAGATCTTGCAATCGCGAGTGGAGTTGATTTTCCATGGATTATTTATCAAGATATGATCTTGAATAAACAGGTTCGAATTGATAAGTATCATGAAAACACCTATTTCATTGATCTTACGGATGATGTGATCAATTATATCCGTCTTGATCCTTCCAAGAATATTATCCGGTTCCTACGGCCCTATTTCGGACGCAAGACTTTTGCTATTCTTGATTGGCGTGATATGAAACCATATCTGAAAGATCTGCAAATTAATTGGTCGCGCTTCGTCAATAAAGTTTCGAAAACTAAAAAAACTTCATAAAAATCCATATTATAATAGTTAAAAAAGGTGATTTTTAGTGAAATGAATCAGGGAGTTCTGGCGACAATATCAAAAGACTCTGACTTCGTATGTCAAAATAATGTTCGTTTAATTACCTCTTACCAATCAATTCTCAGCTGAACTTTGATTTTAACAGGTATCTTTGACTTCAGGATGGCGGTTATGGAAACTCCTGGGAATTTTGCGTACGGAATTATTGTATCACATTTAAATTTATCATAAACAAGAAAAAAATTGAAAAAATCAAGGGCCAATATAAACATTAATCATCTTCTGGATTTTGCCTGCAATAATCATTATAAATCCTTACATAGATCAATAGTTTCAATTTTTTCCTCGTCCCCAATAAATACCTCAAAATATTGGTTTTAAAGGCTGATTTAATGGTGATTAGAATACATCTATATCTTTTATATTGTGGCACTTTGTTGATTTTGGGAGGATTTCAGAATCAGTGAATTATTTGTTAGTATTATCCGCATAATCATTTTTTGGTCCCTTGATTCCGAATTGCCACGAAATGCCCAAAATTTATCAATTCATTGAAATAAATCAAAGTTTAAATAAAATTAGTAAATTGTCCGATCATAAATCTGATTAGAAAAGGAATTCTTGGAAAATTGATCTCTTTGAAATCAAAAAACAATACAAAAGCAAAGGTTATTGTTTTAGGCTGTGGTCATGCAGGTCTTTCAATTATCCGTTCGCTTGGAAAACGGGGGATTTATGTTGTCGGTGTGACACATGATAAAACTGAATTTGGTCTCTTTTCCCGCTACTTGAAGGAAACTGCAATCTGTCCGCATCCTGAAGATAAGGAGGCTTTTGCCGATTTTCTACTAAAACGGGTAGATACTTGGTCAAATTCTCTCCTATTGGAAACAACTGATCATTACATGCTCGCTCTCTCGCGCCACAAAGTTGAATTATCTGAGCATTATCGAATGATTGCACCTGACCCAGAAATTGCCTCAGTGTTTATCGAAAAAGACAAAACTTACGCCCTGGCAGATTCGGTAAATGTTCCGCATCCGAATTTTTTTAAGCCTAAAAACCAGGAAGAGTTCAATATGATTGCAGATCAGATCCTTTTACCCGTTATGATAAAACCTGTCATCTCACATGAATTTGGACAAATTTTCAATATGAATTTATTCATTTGCGAGACATTCGATGAATTCCGAAATAATTTTCAGCGTACCCTGGAAGCTAGTCAGCCAGTAATTATCACGGAGATTATTCCTGGCACTGATTATGGCACAATGGAAAAGGTGATGCTTTACATCAACACAAAAGGAGACATCAGTGCCGAATTTTTTAATATTAAGTTACGTCAGTCGCCACCTATGTTTGGCAGGATGCGTGTTGGGAAAAGCACCTCTGTCAACCAAGAAGTCCTTGACCTAACTCGACGCTTACTTGGTAAAATCAACTTTCGTGGCTATGCCAGTGTTGAATTCAAGCGGGATTACAGGGATAATAAACTCAAATTAATGGAGGTCAATATTCGGCAGCCACTAGGTTCGCATCTTCCGATTGCAAGTGGGGTTGATTTTCCATGGATAATTTATCAGGATCTAATCATGGATAAACAGGTACGAATAGACCATTATCATGATAACACTTATTTGATCGATCTTAATGATGATGTGATCAATTTTATACGTCTTGATCCTTCAAGAAATATAATTCAGTTTCTACGACCTTATTTTGGACGAAAGGCTTTTATGATCTTGAATTGGAAAGATATAAAACCTTATATGAAAAGTATACAGATTCTTTGGTCGCGCTTCGTCAATAAAATTTCGGCATCAAAAGGAAATTTTCATTAAAATCAAAGCCACAATATATAAATAGGCCATTTTTGTCTAAATGAAAAGGCATTGTGGGAGTAATATTAAAAAGTTCTGAATTGATGTATGAAATTTATTTTCCGGGGGGATTCTTCAATAATTATATAACCGACCACTTCTTGATTTCTATCCATAACTTTGATCGCCTTGATCCTGAATATTCTCCTGCCGCAATTGAGTCTGTGAATTGTGAATATGAACAAAAAATAGAGATCAATTGTTTTAAACAGGGTATTTTGATGAAATTAAGTAATTGTATAGAAGTTAGCTTATTGTATCAATTGGAAGCATTTATAAAATTATTTAAAAATAATATTGTCCGTGATGAAATGATCAAATGATCACCTTTAAGCCTATGAAACTCAGTATTCAACAATTTTATCGATTTTAAAGATCCTGCCGGCTTCCCCATCCACCAGTTTATATTGAATCTGACGGTTCCCCCCAGTGGGGTTGTTATTGGTATCCCCCTCTTTATAAATGGGGAAACGTCTTGCAAAAGTGGTTTCGACAATGGCAAATTCATCATGTCCCATATATCCCTCACTGGCCTCCGGATTATCCATGATATCGGGCAGGTAGATCTGGCTCATGGATTTTTGATTGTTGACAGAATAGCCGATCACTGAACCATAGGAGCCACTTCCCGCTGAATGAATGTATACAAGCACTTCCGGTGATCCGTCACTGTTGAGGTCTTCAATTTCTGCATTGGTAACCGTTCCGTCGATTTCATGTTCCGCCATCCGGTTATCGATTTCCAGGTCGCTGGGGTGGATGGTGAGCTTGTTAATGGATCCGGTATTGGTTGCATATATGTAAAAGGTAATTCCCTGCAAGGATAATGTTCTTTCAAACGGGGGAGGGCCCAGCTGGCTTTCATCGAGGGGTCCGGAAATTTTAAGGTAGTTGCCGGCCAGACTTCCACCTCCGGAGCAGTAATAATATAACATGTTTTCATCTTCCTGGGTTGCCGGTTGGATAGCAAGTTGATTGTTATCAATCTTTAATAGCATATGTTTGCCATCTTCCAGTTCTGCGATCAGGGTTTCAGCATCACGAAGGATCGCTTGCCCCTCAAAGGTACAGGTGGGTTTTTTCCGGTCAGATCTTGACCGGATATTGATGCCGGCAATGGAATCAGATTCTATACGGATGGAAACTGCTACCCAGTCATAACCTTCACCCCGCTGCCCATAACCATCAGAAACAAAATCTCCTGCAAAATTGCTGATCATTGGGGTGATGCTTTCCTGTCTTTGATCTTGAGAGTCTTTTCCCTTCACGCAGGAAAGAAGGATTAGCACCATAAATATGAATTTGAGTGTCTTTTTCATGGATGTTTCAATAATTGGTTTTAGCAAATTTCAGGAATTATGTGGAGATATAAATCATGTGCTTTATTATTTCGATTTTTTGTACATTTTGCCGTCCTCATTTAAATAAGCCTCTTGCGAACTCGACAGCCTTGTCGGCTCCTCGTACAGGCCAAGTTTGTGCGCCCGCCGCCGTTTTTGCCTTGGCAGGCAGAGATGCTTTTGATATTCATTCAGATCCCTGATTGTTATCACGGGTTGAAATTCATAGAAGACACATTCCGGATGCTAGCCAGGCGGGGTTGCATGATTGAAACAATTAATCCATTATTTTCAGGTTCAGTGAAGTGTTTCCCTTTTTCGCAATCCAACTAGGAAATCCCTCCGGGATTAATTCTAAAAGCATACTAAAGTTACAATAATACAACCTCTATGAGGGGGTATTATATTTTAAAAATTTACTCATTCAAAACAACAATGGCAAATATTCCGGTGCATCCGAATAGGGTGTGATCTGGCCTGATGCCAACCGGTAGATATTCTCATGGCTTTGAATGGCTGCATCACACAATGGATCATAAGGTCTGTTACAGACGTCCAGGAATCCAATATTATAATTTTCGCCGTCAAATCGTCCCAGGGCCGACTGGTCATACAGCGTAAACCAATGGGTACCGACACAGTACGGATTGGCTGCGGCATCTTCGATGTAAACACGGTAGGCTTTTCCGCGGTCTGTCTGAGTACGCACATGCCCGATCCCGGACGAAGGAAGTCCCACATCCAAGGCACCAAAATGCCATTCCCCAATGATGACTGGCATGTTCAAAAGCATATGAATCTCTTCAGTTACATCAAAAGGTACTTTCTCGCGATAATTGTTCATACTGAAAACATCAAAGGATCGCATCCCCTCCACCGCCCATTTCGGGGGGACACCTGCATACCGGATCCCGAGGTTCAGATGATTCGGGTCCACCTGCCGGCATGATTCGGCCAGGACAGTGAAATATCTTTCCACCATCATTTGACTGAAGGTTTCCAGGTCGGCAAGGGCATTTTCCGAAAAACGTTTTTCCCACTTACCTGTCCCAATTTCTTCCAGGCTGACTTGCATATCCCAGTTTTTTGAGAGGGTTTCATCATCCCCATATTTATCCATCAGGAACCTTTTTAATTCAAGCCGGGTTTCGCATGAGGTAGTATTGTACAACATGCCCACTGCCGGAAGTTCCGAGGAGAAAGCCCAGGTAGGTTCATTCATCATGAAATACCCGATCAGGGCTGGGTCCTCCTTCGTATCGGAAAGAACCTGTGCATAATCCAGTGCATCTTTTTCGAAATCCATATGGTAAATATCGGGGAAGTCCCTGTAGATATCGGTTACTCTTTGCGGGCTGAAACTCATAGGACGGACATAAGGGAACCTGGCTTTGCTGGCATATTCCCATTCCGACCAATTACCGACCGTATTGACCCTGAGCCGTTTCAGCTCGTCCAGGGCAACCTTGGCCCATTGATCCCGCCAGCCATCTCGTCCAAATGTCCGGATAAAATTTGCTGCCAGGTAATTGATGGAGGGGGCCCCATTCCGGTCGCCAAAAATCTCGGCATATTCACCCTCCCTGGAGGGGATCCAGGTGAGAACATCCTCCAGCAGGTAATAATTGGCGGTGGTATCCACCCGGACACAGTCCATCCCGGCCGACCAGAAATAATATCCCGATGGATCGATCAGCCACCATCGATCTCCATCATGATGTACACGGAAAAATCCGGATCCTTCATCCTGTCTTTTTTCCTTACAGCCTCCCCATTCCGACAGGGTATCTGGAAGGGAATGATTCGAGGATTCAAGCCTGCTCTGCAAGTATTTTTTCATCTGGTTGGCGTTTTTAGTTTTCCCTGGCCATTCATGAATGGTACTCTGGCCGATATCGTCGATCAGTTTCGCTTTTGGGAGTACCGGATGAAGGATTAAGGGGACTTCCTCAGCTGAAGACATCATCGGAGAGAGGCAGAAACGAGCTGGCTGTGCACTTTTCCGAAGGATGCTTAGCTGCATCCGGTCTACTTTCTGTAGGTTCACCCGGTCTCCGCCACATCGGGGTTTCAGGAAAGCCCCTTCACGGTCAATGCCCCACCGGTTCTGATCGACCAGGCTTAAAGGCATTCTTACCCTCAGGGAGCACTGATTCAGCACTCCATACTGGAATTTAAATGCAGGTCCATCCACTCCTTCCTGCAGGATGATCTGGAACTTGATCATATGGTTCCCTTCGGCCAGCATATCGGCTGTAAGATAAATTTCATTGGCAAGGCTGCCTTCAGGGAACTGAAAGCTCATGCCATCTCCTACCTTATTTCCCTCATACCATTGGGCATCGGGAAGATAGGAGGGGCCATCCACCTTTTTGAGTCCACCGAGAAGTTCCCCTGTCTGGAGAATTTTTCCCTTGAGGACAGGATATTCGGTTTTTGTGGAACAATGGCTGAAAACGAGTATCGAAGAGCCAACCAAAATGCTCTGTTTGATAAAAGTCCGGCGACCGGGACGGCCGGATTTTTCCTGAGTTAAAAAAATATCTTTTTTCATAGTAAAAACAAAAAATTTTGAGGATCATATCGAATTTAAATATAATGGATTTATCCTTTTATATCATCCATATAAACCTGATTGTCTTTTCGAAATTATAATTACTGGGATGAATGTATTTATGGATCTAATAGAAACAGAAAAATGTTTCAAACTGGGATGGGCGGAAAATAATTGCAAATTATGCCAATCGTTCATAGAATAATTGCAGATTTTATGAACTGAAAGCATCTCCTCAATCCAATTCTTTCAATTTTTACTACCAATCCTGACGGCCCAATAAATTGATTCTTAGATAATGCAAAAATTAAAATGCATTGATGAATATCAATAATTGCCACCCTTTTTTTTATCGTATCTTTAAATAGCACGAATTGATACATAATTCATTTATTAAAATTATTTAAATCCATATGAACCGAAATGACTATTGATAATCAGGAATATTTTCGTTAAATTATAAAGTTATATCGAATGAGTTATTTACAGTCCAATTTTGTCAAGCTGCCCTTATAACCCATATATAAACAAATTCAACCTCTCATGAAACATTTATCCAAATCCATGTTTTGTATTAGAAACAAACACCACATCAAAAAATTGATGTTGGAGATTTTTGCACTGTTCACTATGATGATTTTCCTCAATTATCTCACCGGATGTATGTTTTACTTTAAAGTGAAGGAGGAAAATAATTTGTCAAATCCTGATACCCAGGCTTTGCTGAATCTTAGCGATAAATATGTGATTTTACAGGA
This sequence comes from uncultured Flavobacteriaceae bacterium, assembly GCA_963793325.1. Classification (GTDB taxonomy): domain Bacteria; phylum Bacteroidota; class Bacteroidia; order Flavobacteriales; family Flavobacteriaceae; genus Eudoraea. Next base: position 2,607,773 of record CAWBZU010000001.1, on the reverse strand, counting down.
AGGCAATTCAGTAAATCATTTGTATGATATTGAAATTAAAAATGACCTGATGACAGGAAAAATTGAACCTTTAACCCCGGCTCATGAAAAACACCTCAATCCCAAAAAGAAAGGTGGGAACCGATATATTAAAAAATCAGAGAGTGGGGTCGTCAATGAGGTTCATTTATTTGTTAACGATGTGGATTTAAAAGACCAATCAAATGAGTCTGTATCTTTTCCTTTATCAGCAGTTCAGAAAGTTCAAATATATAAGGCAGATGGAGGAGCTACTGCAGCCTCTTGGTTATTGCCTCCTCTTATTGTGATTGGCGTAATCGCTGCCATCATTGCGGCAAGTTCGTGTCCTTTTCTTTATACTTTTGATGGCAATTCCTATATTTTGGCAGGTGAAATATATGGGGGTGCCACCTATCAATCCCTGGAAAGACATGACTATTTAAAATTGCCGGGTTTTAATGCCACAGAAGGGAAATATCAGCTGAAAATCGCAAATGAATTAAAGGAGATACAGTATACAAATCTTTGTGAGTTGATAAGAGTTCAACATCCCATCGGGACTAAGGTATTGTTGGATAAATACGGGAAAATTCAAACATCTGTATCCCCACAATTTCCAAAGACAGCTACGACCCTCAATCAACAGGATGTTACGAGCGTCGTAAGGGAAATGGACAATCGATTTTTCGCTTTTGATGACCGGGGAGGTGAACACCATGTTAACGGGCTTGTACTCACTTTCATCAACTCTGATAATTCGGATGAGGGCAAATTGACTGTCCGCGCAAAAAATTCTGTCTGGGCTGATTATACTTACGGCAAATTCACCAATCTTTTCGGCACCTATTATGAAAGATGGAATGACCAGCAGAAAGGCCTCTCCACCAGGAAAATAAAAAAAAATGCGCTTGATCAGGATGTACCACTGTCCATTTACCTTGAAACAAAAAAAGGATGGAAATTCATCGATTATTTTGAGGTGGTCGGACCATTGGCTTTTAGGGAAATGGTGATCCCAATTGACCTTTCAAAAGCAGAATCCAGGGTGATTCATATAAAATTGGAGACCGGATTCATGTTCTGGGAACTGGATTATGCTGCTATGGATTTTTCTGAAAACATCCATATGGATTATACTTCTCTTCCCTTGATCGCAGCCGAGGATGAAATAGGCAATGACGTAAAGTCTGTACTCCTTAGGGATGATGATTTATACCTTATTCAGCCAGATGTAGGGAATGAAGTGATCCTGAACTATGCTTCTCCATCTGATGAAACCGGAAGGGATCAGAATTCACAAATATCCCTTTTCTTTCATTCAAAGGGCTATTATGAAAGAATCAGACAATATTCAAACGATCCAGATTGGCTTACCTTGATTACACACAAACATAAACATGCATTTTCAAAATATTCCTGGAATGAATTTGAAAAGGCAAAAGAACAAAAATTCGCTTCTATAAAAAATTGACCCAGGTGAAAAAAGGATCCGATTGGTTAATTACGGAAAATCATTCCAATTTTCCTTTGATTTCAGAAGTTGTTGAAATCAATTCCAACTTCCATGATTTAATGAACCGGCCATATTGGGAACCTCCTTTGGTTACCGGTCTTCACAGTTTGATTACGGGAATGCTTATCAGAATACATATCATTCTGATAGCTTTGCGGATTTATATAAATCCATTAAAGGTGATCAAAGTACTGCGGGATCTTGAGTCGCTCCGAAGAAAATATATGGGAGACTTTCCAATAAAGAAATTGTTTAAAATAGATGGCAGGTATTATTGGGATATGCATGCGCCCGGATGGCCATCAAAGGCTTTTATTAAATACAATGAAGGCGAGATGAACCGGATCATCACCTTCCGTCCGATTGAGGATTATTTGAATTCGATGATCTTTGCCATTACAAAAAAATGCCCCTTAAATTGTCAGCATTGTTACGAATGGGGCGTGATCAATCAAGAGGAGAAGCTTACGTTGGAGGATTTAAAATCGATTATTGACCTATTTCAAAGCAGGGGCAAGGGATTGGCTCAAATTCAGCTAAGTGGTGGAGAACCCTTATCCAGATATAGTGATATCATTGAATTATTGCTGGCCGCAAAGCCGGGTACCGATTACTGGTTGGTATCTTCCGGATACAATTTGACACCAAAAAAAGCTGAAATGCTTAAGTCGGCAGGACTTTGCGGAATAGCGTTCAGTCTGGATCATTTCAATGAAGCAGATCACAATGCTTTCAGAGGTTCAAATCAATCCTATCATTGGATATTGGAGGCTATCAAAAATGCTCATGGGGTTAATTTGGTCGTCATTCTATCTTTATGTGTTACAAAAGAATTCACGACTGAGGAAAACCTGATGAGATATGCCGAATTTGCAAAACATCTGGGTGCGGCCTTTATACTTCTCGTGGAACCAAGAGCAGTTGGCAGATATGCCGGCAAGGATGTTTTTTTATCGGTTGAACAGGAAAAAATCCTGGAAGATTTTTACCTAAAAGTGAATTTTGACCGGAAATACAGGGATCTCCCAGCCGTTTCTTATCATGGTTACCATCAAAGGAGAATCGGATGTTTTGGTGGAAGCAGCCGCTATGTTTATGTGGATACAGATGGCAATTTGCAGACATGTCCTTTTTGTCAAAAAAAATATGGAAATGTACTGAATGGCTCTTTGACAGAAAAAACATCCCGAATGAAATACAATGGATGCCAGCCATTTAAACAGGCTGAATTATGAAATAAAAATCTATTCTATTATGAAAATCCTAATAAGTATTATATCCCTTGGTGAAGCCAGAAAAGTACTTCAATTCAAACCGGATATCCTTGATATAAAAAACCCGGATGAAGGTTCTTTGGGTGCCCAGTTCCCATGGGTGATCAAGGATGTTGCGAATGAAGTGAAATATACCAAAATCACATGCAGTGCAACGCTTGGAGATTTACCCTACAAGCCAGGTACAGCCTCACTGGCTGCTTTCGGGGCAGCATCCTGCGGGGCCGATTATGTAAAAGCTGGATTATTTGGTGTTGCCAATTATGAGCAGGGGCTTGAGATGATGAAAAATATAGTACAAAGTGTCCGGCAAGCAAGAAAAAATGCCCTGGTGGTTGCTGCTGGTTATGCAGATTATAGGAGATTCGGAGGTATTTCTTATTTGGAGCTGGTAAGAATTGCTAAAAATGCAAAGACGGATGCGGTCATGTTAGATACTGCCATCAAGGATGGCCATGACCTATTCGATGCAATGGATTTTCAAGAGCTAAAAGAGTTTGTTGAATATTCACATGACTCAGGTCTGCTGGTTGCCCTGGCTGGTTCATTAAAAAAGGATCATCTTCAAAAATTAAAAGAACTGAATCCTGATATTATCGGAATCAGGGGAGCAGTGTGTATGGCAGGTGAAAGAAAGAATGAATTAAATCCGGAGAGCGTAAAAGAATTTTTAAATTACGTAAAGGATCCTGGTCAGAAAATTTCTGTTTGATCCCAGTATTGGCTCCACTTTCCGCGTTAGGGCGGAATGATTGTGAAAACAAACTATTTTACTCATCATGACCAAACAATCTGAAGAAATATCACCACAAATAAATTCCAAGCGACAGGAAATTGCTTTACTGGACGTCGATGGAACCATCGTCAATGGGAACTGTACCCAATTATTTATACGATTTCTATTGGATAAAAAATTAATTGAACCTGATGACTTATATTATTATCAGCTATTGCTGAGAAATTATACCCCGGATGAAATCCGTTATCAGAATATTGCTCATGAAGCTTTTAAAATCCTGGCAAAAATCCCTCTTCAGAATTTGTTAGAATGGTGGGAGGAATGTTTTCATTCTGAAGTTAAAAAGCATTTTAATTCAGAGATAATTGAGAAAATAGAGAGTTTGATATCCGATGGATGTGAAATTTATCTGGCTTCTGGTTCGCCCAGGATTCTGTTGAAAGAGATAGCCACTGAACTAGGGATAAAAGAGGAAAATATCATCGCTTCTGAGTTTCAAATACATATTAAATCTATTCATCCCGGGCCATTGGATACGATATGCATTGGGATTGGTAAAATCAATAAGGTAATGCAGGTATTCTCTGAAAGAGGAATCAATACGGGCAATATTGAATTTTATACCGATAATTTATCAGATCTGGAACTGTTGAAACAGGTGGGCAAGAGATACTGGCTGGGAAGTGAATCGGATTATAACAATCATTCCATGGCCGATCACAATATCCTAAAATTTTATTCTGCAAAGAAAAAAATCAAAAAAAGTAAAATTATCAATATTCAGAATGACCCCTTGCTTTACTCGTATTACATTCAAAAAATCCCACTTATTGAAAAATCAATTGAATCCATCCTTCCTTCAACCTGTTCACCACTTTCCCTCAGAAATCTTTCCGGAAAAGATGACGGTCATTGGGATCTTGAAATTTTGCAGAAAACATTTTTTAATCCTGTCCATGAGTATTTGGAGAATCATAAAGATCGGCTAATCAGTTTGGGCAGTTGCATTTTTCTGGAAATTGCCCAGCTCAATTTGCTTGATTATATTCCCCTGATATCCATTGGTGAATTTTTATACCTCAGTAATAAGGCTTTTCAGGATATTACGAATTGGACCTCAGATCCGATAAATATATTATCTGGTAAATCACTTATTGAAATTTCAGTAATTGGAAATGCTTCCCTCTCTTTGCTGACGCTACCTGTCCACAACATACTTTTTAATCGCGTTTCATTGGAACCAGAAAAAAAATTAAGATTATATGAAAAGTATACTTCCCTTGTATTGGATACACTTTTCGCAAATGGGATAAAACTTTTCTGGGAACAACAGGAGGAAAATAATAATGTCAGTTATGAAGCTTATTACGAGGCAGCAACTTTACTTAATCGTGGAATGCTTCAGTTGGCTATTGAATTTTACCTGATATTAAACAGAGAGAAAGTAGAGGAGCCATTTCAAACTTTATTATATCAATTTTCAGAAAAGGCGGCCATTTTGATTCAACTGGAAAAAGATTTGATGTCTTATCAGGGATGGATAAATCACGACACCCTCAATAAGAATTTGACGTTTCATCCCAACAGTAATTTTTTGTGTCTGCATGCCAGGCTTGAATCCTCGTATAACTTGACTTTCGAAGAACGAAATATCATAAATTCTTTAAAGGAATTTATGATCAAGGCAGGCTCTTTTGAATATACACAGTTAAAAATTTCCAGTTATCATAAAGAACTTTCTGATATAGTTGAACTTTTCCCATTTGCGGAAGAATATAAAATATTGCTGATGTCCTACGTATATCATTTGATACATCTCTAATATAAAAAAATAGACGATCATGGTAATGAATTCCCAGATAAAGGAAGATTTTCGGTTTTGGATGCGACCAAAACTCAAGAATTACTATGAAGCTAAGATTGAATATTTAAAAAAGATATTGGATGATATAATCCCCGGTCATCTTGATGCTGACTTTCTGGAGAACGCAGTAGACAGGAGATTAAATGCATTTTCCATGGATTTGATGGATCATGTCATGTATCAGCCCATGAAACAGTACCTAAAAATCCAGGGAAAACTTTTCCGGCCATTGTTAACCTGTATATGTATTGAGGGTTTCAATCAAAATCCAGATCTTTTTAAGCCCATTCTGGCAATTTCAGAAATAATTCATTCCAGTTCCCTGATACTGGATGATATTGCCGATGCTTCCTTGACCCGACGTGGACACCCCTGTTCACATTTGATTTATGGAATTCCCCGAGCTGCCAACGCAAGTTGTGCAATGACTTTCTATGCCTTTCGTTTACTGGAAACCTGTTCGGAGCAATTGGATCTGGAAATGAAAATACGGCTTTATGAGACATTGATCTGGGAGAATTATGTCACAAATATTGGTTCTGCTCTAGATCTGGGGTGGGTGCTGGAAAAATGCAATGAGATATCTGAGCAGGAATACATTCAGCATATTTTGTTCCGGTCATGTTCCTATACCTACAGGCATGCTGCGAGGATTGGGGCGATCGTAGCAGGTGCGGATTCCAGAAATCTTGAAATAATCTTTCATTACAGTACTCTTTTGGGCATCGCTTTTCAACTAATAGATGACATATTAAACTTGAAACCCCTCTCTGGCGGCTGGGGTAAGACAATTGCAGAGGACCTCACCGAAGGGAAAAGATCTCTTTTGGTTTTGTATTGTCTTCAAAAGAGTTCCAAAAACGACAGAGAAAGGTTACTTCATATTCTGAATGGCAAGCATATTGAAATAGAAATTTTAGATGAAGCAATTGGCATTCTTGAAAAATATAAATGTTTCGAATATGTAAGTAAAAAGGCCGAAGGATATATTGAAGAAGCCTGCAAAACATTGCAGGATTCCGATCTTCTGGATGACTATAAATCGTTACTTAAAGATTTCGCCTATTATGTTATTGAGCGAAAAATTTAAAAATCAAAAAATGAAGTACCATATCATAAAATTGGGAGGTTCTGTGATCACGGGGAAGAAACACATGCCTTCCTTTAATCAAGAGAATACAACCAGAATAGCGAAAGAGCTTTTCCTCTGCTATCCCAATTGTATACTGGTTCATGGTACCGGAAATTTTGGGAAGCCTCCGGCCATTCAATATGGATACTATCAAAGTGGCATTATTGATAAAAAAAATTACCTCGTTGCTTTAAAAATCAAGAATTCATTGCGTCAACTGAACCAGTTGGTAATCGATACTCTTATAACCTGTGGAATCCCGGCTATTCCGCTCGATATCTATTCCTTTTATGACGAGGCGGAAGATGAGATAGACTTTAAGAAATCGAAAAATAAACTCTTGGGCTTATTAAAAAATAAGATTTTGCCGGTCTTATATGGAGATTTAATCTCAATGGCAGATGGTAGATTCAGGGTGATTTCGAGTGACCATATCACCTGGATGCTTTCCCGGATATTTCATCCTGAAACGGTGATATTTTTAAGTGATGTGGATGGAGTTTATCTGGCAAGGTCAGAAAGGTTACCTCAAAATTGCTATTATCTTACTGATCGATTGGACCAAAAAAATATTCATATGTTCTATCAAATGGATTCAGATGAAAAAGATGTAAGTGGTGGGATGAAGCGTAAAGTCGAAACAGCTCTTGAAATTTCCAAATACTGTGATACTTGCTTTATCGGAAGTGGATATGAGGATGACATTATTGGCAGGGTGCTGGAGGGTGAGAACGTAAAAGGAACCTATGTGGGATAGTCCCTTCTTACTTCTTGAATATGTGGAAGGATATGATAAAATTAAATGTAGTGGACAGATGTCCTTATCGATTCGAAAATTTGTTAAGATTCTAATGCTGACCCTGTTCATGATGGATTTTACGATGGGTTACGGGATTGGTGATAAAAATCAACTGGCCGATTCTTCCAGATTTTTTTCCGATGCAATTTCGATTCATTGGATTGGACTGGTTTTTCATCCCCAGGGGGGTACCTACCCGGATCTTTACATAAGAAAATTAGATCCAAAAGCATATGTTGTTATTGAACTTGGAGTTGTATTGGCCTATGAACACCGGATTTTCAATCGAGGTTATATTAAAACTGTCGCAGCCTATAATCTGGATTGTGCGAACGTGCCGGCCGGATTTTTCCATTTCGGATTTCATTATCAATTAATTAACAGGAACCGGCATATACTTACTGCTGGCTTGGGCCCGACACTGGTTTTCAGGGATGATTGGCATCAATTTCCAGAATATACAGGAGATGAATTTTTTAAGGACAAAGTGAATGGAAAATGGCAGTATCGACTTGTCGTTTTTGGCGATATAGAATATAGTTATAAGATCTCAAAAAAGTTTTTTTTGAATTCATCTGTAATCCCTGGAGGACATTTGGTAATAACTTTTTGTGTCGGATTTAAATATGTTTTAGATTAATTAAAAGGAGATTAATAGAGGGAATGATCCTGAAGAATGAGGATTGATATTTAATTGACCCGAGTTAAAATAAAAATATATTTTTTAAAATCTGTGCTTAAGAAAAATAAAGGCATTGATCTGTTTCCAATATTAATAACGCTGATTTTTTTCTTGCAGAATTTACCAACAAGGTACTGAAAAATTGCAAAATATACCGGAAGGTGAAGATCAAGCATTCATATGGACCAAAGTTTACTATTTCATCAATATATCCGATTGTATAATAGGTAAATAATGCAACACGAGGGATTTCAGTGGGTTGAATCAATAAGACCCCCGGATCAAATTACCGTTAAATTTTATATATGAAAATTTCCAATATCATATTCAGAATGTTCCTGCTGGTCCTTTATGTTGGAGGGACCCGGCTCATTCTGCCTGATATTAAAATTAACAATTCGATTGAAAGGTGGCTGCCAAATAATTCCCCGGAGACAACAAAGTATAAAAAATTTCTGGAGGAATTCAACTCGGATGCCCTATTGATCCTTTCCATTGAAAATTCCGATTCATTATTTAACAAGAATGAAATAGATCAGAAAATCCTTACTGTAAGTGGGCTTGATCACGTTTTGAATGTCACTTCCTGGCCTGCAAGGAATATCCGGTACAAAAAGAAAAAAAACAACCAACTTCTGACCTATATCATTCGGTTTGAACCATTCTCCCATTTAAATCCGAACCGGCCTGAATTGATCAGCCGTATAAACGGAATTTTTACGGATCATTCCAGCAAGGTTCATCTAGCAGGTACGGGAGTTATCTATCAGGCAATTAACCATCAGACTGAAAAGGCCATCCAGAATTATCTCCTTTTAGGGATCATGATTTTATGCGTGGTATTGATATTTTTGATTCGGTCACCTGTCCCCATCATACAGACGTTATTCGTGGCCATGGGAGGGATCGCTTCCATTATATACGCAGCCAAAATATTTGACATTTCCATTAGCCTGATACATACCATCATTCCCATCATTATTCTGTTCTACAGTACTTCCATATCCTTACATATTTTATTTCATTCCGGGGATTTCAGGAAAGTGATGATGCCCAGCCTGATCGTAGTACTGACCACTTCCATGGGATTTGCTGTTTTCTTTTTTGATAAGACTCCTCTGCTGAAGGATTTTGCCATCATTGGATTATCGGGATTAATGGGGGCTTTTATCTGGAGCCTAATCATATTTTATCCCAATAGCTATAAATATGAAGTTTCTCAGAAAATAATTAAACGGTTTGAACGGATGCCTGTCCTCAGCAAAAAATGGACGATCCCGGGCTTCCTGCTGCTGACATTTTTATTTATCCCCGGTTTATTGAAGATCAGAGCGGAAATTTATAGCCTTTCCATTTTGACTGTAAAGGACAAAGCGTACCGGGATCATGTATATACGGAATCACATGTCGGGAATTATTTTCCATTGGAATATACCGTTGACGAGCAGAAGATCGACCGGAAACAGGTGAGTCGATGGGTCAATGAAGTATATCAATTAAGTGATATCGATGCCGCGATCGTTTATTATCAAATTCCCAGAACCCTGAATATCCGGGAATTGGGATATCAATCCAAAACAATTCCAACTAACTTCCGGATAACCTTTATGGTCCCCTTAATGTCAACAACAGAAGGGATGGTCCTGGTGGACAGCATCACGAATATTTCAAAGAAATATTTTGAAAATCAGGTACCCGAATTAACGGGATTTATCACCCTTTACAGCAATGTGGCCAATGAATTATTTTCCTCTTTCAAACAAAGCCTAATCCTCGCCTTTATCATCATATATATATTAATCACCCTTTATCTGAGGAATTTTAAACTTATCCTTTTCGCATTGATTGTAAATATATTCCCCATTTTAGCCATGCTTGGCCTGATGGGCTGGCTGGGGATCCATCTGGACATGGTAACGATCCCGATTGGATGTCTGCTGATCAGTATCGTGGTGGATGATACCATTCATTTAATGTACTGGTATAAAATGAAAAGGAATCTGAAGGATGCCTTAATCCAGGCGGGACCTGGAATTTTCTTTACCACGGTGTTATTAAGTCTTGGATTTTCGATTTTACTCTTATCGGATGCACCACCGGTAGCATATTTTGCGATCCTAAGCCTTTTTGCACTGGCAACGGCATTAATGGGAGATCTGATCCTTTTGCCCTCACTGTTAAAAAAATGATACAACCTATATGAACTTAGCAATTCAAAATATGGTGGAAGGCAAACAGAAAAAGTTTTTTGATCAGGTCATCGAGTCAGATCCTCAAAATAACGATACTAAATTAAAAAATTTGGGAGCTTTATTATTTCATGACCTGCCGGGCAGGGATGACCGATCCACGGTCATTATCAGCCACATCAATGAGGAACTCGTCTCCATTACATTAAAAGAATTAAGAAACCTTGTTGGCAAATTATTCCTCCGATTTCATGATTTTGGTATTAAAAAAGGGGATACGGTATTTCTGGCAAGCCTGGAATGCAACAGTGAAATATACATTGCCATTTTATTCCTGGCCCTTTGTTCTTACGGAACCAAGGTGTTTTTACCCATGTATCTTGAAAAAGATCTGGTGGAGAAATGGAATAGCAGCACCCGTATCAATTTTATGATCATTCCGGGAGAAGAGATTTTTAAGCTCAATCATCATGACCGTCAGAAAAACAACATTGTACATCTGAAGAATTTTGCCGGGAAGGCAGGAATCCCATGTCTGGATATCTTTACAGACCTTCATTTAAATGAATGGGTGATCAAACCTCCAGAAGGGATAAGTCAGAAGGAAGAAAACCTGATCCGGAAGGCCATAGAAAAAACCCGGGAAACTGATATCGCCCTGATGATCACCACCTCCGGAACCTCCGGGGAATCCAAAATTATCATGTATGATCACCAGTCTTTTTTGATCAATATCAGTGCCTGGAGAAAATCGGGTTTATACGACGCCGGAAAACTCGGGGGAAGAGGATTCACGCCTCTGTTTACTCATACCATGGGCATACGGACCTTTCTCAATGCCCTTTGGTTGGGGAACGCCGTCATATTGATCAATACAGAATGGTTTACTGAGAAGCCGGAAGCTGTCAGATATTTCCTGTCGCAGTCGAGACCAGAACATATTACCGGAGGGCCGGCCGTTTTCAACATGCTTCTGGAATTATCCCGTATCTTCCCTGATCTTAAAAAAGAGCTGAGAAAATGCCTGAAAACCATCGTTTCCAGCGGTACAGCTGTGAATGAGGAAGTGATCAGAAAACTGAAAGTCGCCTTTTCCATAAGTCCTCAGAATGCCTTAGGAACAACAGAAACCCAGCAGGTCTTAAGTACCCTGGTTTGTGAAGACGGTCATTCTGCCAATTTCAAATCACTGGGAGGTTTATTGCCGGGTGTATCCATTGGGTTGAAGAAAATAGACCATACCTCAAATACGTTCAGATTATATATTAAAAGCCCATACGGTGGTATTAGAATTATTGAACGGAACGATAGTCTTGATCTGAAAAATAAGTATATCTACCTGGGAGACACAGTGAAATTTGTCAATGGAAGATTATTTTATCTTAAAAGAGAGCAGGCCGATTATATCAACGATGAATTCGGTGTAAAAATCCCAATTGGTAAGGTTAAAAAGAATTATCAAACACTCTTCGAATCTGTATATCATGTCAAGATCCTTCCTTTAAAATTCAAGCCTGGCCTGGCAGCAATCATTTTTATTAACAACTCAATTGATTTTAAAACTGATCATGATAAAAAGAAGACCATATCGGAGATCCACAGTCTCATTGAGAAATCAAATCATGAGTTGTATAAAACCCTGGAACCCCTTGAATTCAATCACTGGACAATCAATCGATTTTCATGCATACAGGCCGATAACATTGAAAACAGGAAAGGGATCATTTCAAATTATAAGATAGAAAGGGATTACACGAACCTGATCCGTGAAATTACGGAAGACAACCGCCCTAAATCAAATATCGAGGAGGTAAGGTCCATCCACGAGAAATCCAGCAGTTATTCAATGTATCACAATCCTTATATCGGGAAATTATTGGCCTGCCTTGATATGGATATTTCCTATGAATGGGCTGAAGGGGACCATCTTTATTGCCCGATTCAAAATCAGGAAAAAGAGATCCTGGACCTGACGGGAGGGTATGGGACCAATCTTTTGGGCCATCATCATGGCGAATTGATAGATCATGCAACACAATTCTTGAAATCAAAGGGAATACCGATCTCAGACCAACTAAGCTTACAGAAATATCCCGGCCAGTTAGCTGAAAAGCTCAACGAAATGATAAGCCGCCATACGAAAAAATCATATTTTACTTTGTTAGGATCCACAGGATCCGAAGCAGTTGAGATCTCGATCCATCATGCTTATCTGGAGTGGATGAAAAAAGTAAAAAAATTAGAAGAAGATCAGATCACAAAATATTCCTATGGGAGAGAAATTGAATTCAGGAAAGTCTGGGAAAGCAACTGGGAGAAAATAAATCAGGTAGTTCCCGTTATCATCGCCAACAAAAAAGCTTTTCACGGAACCTCCAGTGGAGCCAGATCAATGATGGGAGATGTAGAAAGAAGAAATAAATTCAGCGGGATCCTGAAACTTCATACTGCATTTATCAATGATGCAGATCCTGATTTTAAGGACCGGATTACCGAGGCGATAAATTCCAATAAGATTGAAATCCAGTTATTTGCTCAAAGGGAAGAAAAAACAGAGATCATTCCTTTTGATCTGAGCATCATCATTGCCGCCATTGTAGAACCTGTATTGGGAGAAGGGGGGATCCGGGAAATAAATCCTGCGTTCCCGAAAGTGTTGTCAACCTTTGAATTCCCGCTGATCGTGGATGAAATCCAATCAGGCCTTGGCCGGACAGGTTCTTTTCTGGCCAGTCAGGATTTTATTGGGAACTACTATCTTTTTTCAAAAGCCCTTGGAGGAAATATTGCCAAGATATCTGCTATCTCCATTGAGAAAGAAAGATTCATCGAGGAAATAGGAAAATTATACGTTTCCACTTTTGCAGGTGGTGGCTTTGCAGCAAAAATTGCCCTGGAAAATTTGAGGATCATCGAAAGGGAACACGTTCCTGAAAAAGCACGAACAATCGGCCACCGGATATTCAGAATGCTTGACGGAATAAGAAGAAAATATCCGGATGTGATTGAAAGTATCCAGGGAAGGGGATTGATGATCGGTATCAAATTCTCTCCCAAGGCAATCAGCGAAAACCTGTTTTTAAGGATCCTGGATGAGAAAAAAGTACTTGGATATTTATTCTCATCTTATTTATTACACAATGAACGAATACGAATTCTCCCTTCAATATCTGCCCCGAACATGTTGCGGATCGAACCATCCGTATGCTTTTCAACCACAGATATACGTAAACTCTCCACAGGAATTGGAAAACTGGCTGACCTGGTACACCATGGAAGATTCTATGACCTGGTCAAACACTTGATGAAGGGGGATCCGTACATAGACAACAAAGGCAAAAAACCTGAAAATGGATTTTTACATACCGCCATCGATGAACCGTCCGACAATGCGGTAAGAGTGGCATTTCTTGCGCATTTTGCCTATCCGGTTGAAGAGTTCAGAATGCTCTCAAAAGAATTGATCCGCGCATCAGATACGGGAATCAGGCAGCTTTTTTCAAAGTTTGAGGTAATGATGGATATGGAACCTTTCGTACTCTATGCCAAAAATCTTTATGGAGGAAGGATCCATTTAACCACCATTCTCCTTCCGCTGGATTCTTCTGAGCTTGAGAAACTCCATAAAACCGGGAAACGGGATCAGGTAATCCGGAATATTCAGCGAGGAGTTCAATTAGCCGTGAACCGTGGGGCAAAAATTATCAGTCTGGGTGGATATACCTCCATTATTTCAAACAATGGCAAAGCGATCCTTGCGCCAGGTAATACAAAGATCGTTACCGGGAATACCCTGACAGCGGTCGTGGGATATCATAATTTCATATGTGAATTACATAAAATGTTCAGGATTAAGAAATATCTGAAGATCGGGGTAGTGGGGGCCAATGGAAATATTGGAAAAGTCCTGGCCTCTCAGATTTGTGAGGATTCATCAATTCCGTTAGGTGAACTTGTTCTTTTTGGCAGAAATCTAACAAAAATTCAGGCAATAAAGGAGGAGATACTCAGTAAATCCGGGCGGATTGACATGAAAATAAAAATTGACAGTCACCTGAATTATCTGAATCGGTGTGATGCATTTATTGTTGCAGTAAATACCAATGATCCGATTATCTACCCCGAACATATCAGAAAAAATGGCCTTGTATTGATTACGGATCTTTCAGTACCCAGGGGAATATCAGAGGAAATTCTTCATTTTGAAAATGTAAAAGTGTTGTCTTTTGCATCATCTATTAGACTATCAGAAGATCCGGATTTTTTGGCTACTTCCTGTTCACCCAGGGGAACGGCGCTTTGTTGTATGGCAGAAGCCTTTCTTAATGGAATAGAAGATATTCCCTGTGATTTAAGGGGTGATATTTCCCATGAAGGATTTAATAGGGTTTATGATTTAGCCAGGAAGCTTGGCTTAATACAGAATACTGATTCCTTAAGAAGTTTTAAATCGAGGGCACGTCATGAGGTATCTGTATGATTTCGGTATTTCCCAGGATGATCCCAATGTTGAGGGATGTGTTCTGCCTCTTGAAAACAGTAACCTGCTTTGTGTGGCAAGTGGCGGAGAAGTTCCCTTATCACTCCTGTCTAATTTTGATACCAGGATCAAGGCGGTTGATATTTCAGCGAATCAAATACGGTTATGCAAATTGAAACAGGCAGCAGCCCTTAACCTGGAACCATGGGAAGCAGCTGTATTTCTGGGATTTAAGAAAGATGTGAAAAAAAATTGGGAAAAATATTATGGCAAGGTGATCCGCACATTAACAGAAGAGGATGTTGATTTCTGGAATAAATATAAATTTAAGATTTTATACGGGCCTATAAAATATTCAAGATTTGAACGGTATCTTTCTTTTTTTTGCAAGATCGTTACACCAATACTAGGTAAGAAAAAGTTGATGCAACTTTTTGAAATGGAATCCATAGAAGCACAAAAATCCTTTTTTGATCAGCACCTGGATAAAAAAATAATTTTCTGGATTTTCAGGATTGCATTTTCCCCTCGAATATATAAAAAAAGAGGGCTTGCGCAACAGGCACTTATTCATCAGAAAGGCAATGATATGGCGTCTAGGTTTTATGGACGATTCCGGGATTTTATTACAGCCACACCGGTACGTTCCAATTTTTATCTTCAGTTTTATTTTTTGGGAGAAGTATGGTTTGATGAAGCCTTACCTGATTATCTCAAGCCTGTTGGTGTTGAAAATCTGCGCGAACGGAAAAATAATTTAGTGCTGGAAGTTAAAACAATTCAGGATGAAATTATCGGGTCACCCCAGCTACATTATTGCAACTATGCACTTTCAAATATCAGTGATTGGTTATCCGTTGAGGAGATGAATGATTTGCTCAACAATATTTCAACGAAATCGGTTGCTAAATCGAACATACTTTTAAGATATATCCATAAAAATCCGGTGAATGAAAAAACCCTTAAAATGAGACTCAATTTTAATTCTTCTATAAAAGAAAATATAAGATTCATGGATCGCTTTCCTTTTTACTCAGTGATAAAAGCACAAAAAGTATAATGGCAGTTATTGAAACTTATATTAAAGAATTGGATCCTTCCTACAATGATCAAATGCTTGACATATTACGTTCTTCTCCCATGGAAACGGATAACCTTGATCTGCATTTTGATAAATCCCCGGATATTTTCCTGCCTAATGAATTATGGTCGGATCGCTTTCAATATTATGGGATATTTGTGGGTGATCTGCTGGCTGGTTTTGGGATGCATTTGAAATATAAAGGATTTGTTAACGGAAAGATCAATGATATTTCATATTTCGGGAATTTCTGTATCGACAAACGTTTTCGGAATCAGGGATTATTTAAAGAGTTATCTGAATTTATGCTGAATGGTCTGTACCGGGATACCTCTTTTGGTTATTGTCTGATCCTTGAAGGGAATCAGTCGGCCCTGAAATATTTTATGCGGGGAGAGCGTATACTCCCTTCCATGCCATACTATATTAAGATTGGCTCTTACGAAACAAGAAATATTCTGATCACAAGAAAACGAAGAGAAAACCTGAAATATCAGATCAGGAAGGCAGTGAATGAAGATATCACGCAAATCATATCCATGCTGGAGGATGCGTATCCCTCCAGAATCCTATCATCCGTTATAAATCAGGATATTTTTATGAACCGGTTGGAAAGTAGACCTGATTTTAGGATCAGCAATTATTATCTGGCATTTGAGAAGGGAATTCTGGTGGGGCTATGTGCCGCCTGGGATATCAGCTCGTTTAAGAGAACCCGGATCTTAAAATATAAAAAGCGGTTTTTCTGGATCAGGTTGCTCTACAAATTTATCTCTATACTCTTTCATTATCCGGATCTGCCGGATCAGGGGGGATCGCTCCGGGAAGTATATTTAACCGACCTGGTCATTAAAAACAGGGATCCGGAAGTCCTTAAAAACCTGCTTATTCCCATTTATAATGAATATAGGGCGAAAACGTATAATCTCATTTATTTTGGAAGTTACAAAGGGGATCCTTTATTGAAAGCAGCTTCTTCTTTTTTTTCAAAAACTTTATATTCCAATATTTACTTTTCGGCGAAGGACGAACAGTTGCTGGAACACCAATCCCTGGATTTTTCAAAACCTCTGATTGATCTTCCATTGGTAGGGTAGGAATTAAAACTCATACCATCACTCAAAGTGATGGCATGAGTTAAAGATTCTCATTAATCACATCCAGCAAATATTCCTTTGGATCACTGGCATACTGCCAGAACATCACGCCGGCCATATTGTTTTCTATCACATATTCACATTTTTCTCTTACGGATTCCTCGTCGTCATAAGAAATCAGCTGCCGGGTCTCTTCATTAAACAGGTAGGGAGCTCTGGCATTTTCATCCCAGTACCTGACAAATCCGGGCCGGCTCAAGAGGCTGTCCTTGATAAAGGTGAATCCACCGGCCCTCGTCACGGAATCAACCGGCCGGTTAATTCCCCGGTTGTCATTGCTTTTCATGAACCAGCTTCTTCCGTAAAAGGCGATGCCCATCACCAGTTTTTCAGCCGGTACCCCGGCGGCGACGAACTCATGAAAAGTTTTATGTGCAGATTGGTCTATTTCATAGTTTTCCGGCGGATACAGGTTGGTGTGATGCCCGGCGGAATCCCCGGAGGTATAATAATCATAGGTCATCAGATTCACGTAATCAAGATACTGCTGGGCTTTATCCATCTCGGTATTTTCAATATACGTATAATTGGCCCCGACAGCGGTAGTAAGTTGATAGGTTTTACCTGTTTTTTCTGCAAGGTCATCCAGCTTTTCACGAATCGCTTTGAACATCAGGGTATAATTCTGCTTGTCCTCGGGTCGGAAAACATTGTCTTCACCCCGTTGGCCGGGGTATTCCCAATCGATGTCCACCCCATCCAGATCATACTTTTCAACAATTTCCGCACTGGTACGGGCAAATTTGTCGCGGGAAGTTTCTGTTAAAACAGCATCTGAAAAGTTCTCACTCCATCCCCATCCACCGATAGAGATCAGGATCTTCAGGTCCGGATTGATTTTTTTCAGGGTTCCCAAACGACGGAAATTGATCGAATCAGTTTCCAGGTTAGTGAGCCAGGCCATGCTGTCTTTCACGTCTACAAAGGCATAGTTAATATGGGTGAGCTTCTTGGCATCAATGGTTTTTTCATCCAATTCGCCCCTGAATCCCGGAACATATCCAATGATAACCTTATCCCGGACAGGTTGTTTTACATCTTGTTCACAGGATGCCATTAAAACAGAAAACAGCGTGAGGATTAAAAAGAACGATCTGGACATAATATTCATATTTAAAATAAAAAAATGATCACAAAATAGGGTCCTTCTAAAAATTGAGGAGGTCAATATTAATAAAGAATATAATTTCTATCAATCAGAAAGCATAAAAAAATTAGTAACACCGGTTCATTTCCATTACGTAAAAGCTTATGGAATAGGTTGATAGCCGGATATTCAGTGCCTGAAATAAAACCAGGTATCTCATTTCTGAAAATCCAAATGGTTGCCAGTTTTCTGAAACTCATGCAATCATGATGAGTGATTGTATGAGATTATCTGTTTTCATTGACAATGCGGAAATAAACTGCTAAATTTTTACATGACCGGAGTTCAACACCAGATATTGGCCATTTTATTTTCAGATGTCGTCGGTTATTCAAAGCTGATGGGAGAGAATGAATCTTTTGCTCTTTCGCTACTTCAGAAAAACAGGGAAATCCATCTTGCGCATTTATCAAAATATCAGGGAAAGATAATTAAAGAGATCGGGGATGGCACCCTGGTAGTTTTTTCAGAAGCTGAAAATGCGATCAATTACGCCAAGGAATTGATCGCGCAAGCCAGACGGGTCCATCAATTAAAATTACGCATTGGCATTCATATCGGGGAGGTCTCCATGGAAGGCCGGGATATTTTTGGAGATGGAGTGAACATTGCCAGCAGAATACAGACCAGGGCCAGGGAAAATCAGATTCTGGTTTCAGAGGTTGTCCATGATAACCTGAAGAACCGGGGAATTCAATTCAGTTACCTGAGGAAATACCAGCTGAAGAACATCAAGCATCCTGTCAAATGTTATGCATTGAAGGGAGAAGGATTAAATAGTCATCAGTTTATTCCAATGAAAAGGATGATCAGCTTCGGAATGGGATTTGGGATTTTGCTGATGGTCTTTTTAATATGGTATCTGGTCCCTGAATCCAAATTAAAAAAACCGGATGTATATTCCATTGCGGTTCTACCTTTCAATAATATGAGCGGTCAGCCTGAGAATCAATATTTCTGTGATGGTATCATGGAAGATATCCTGACTCAACTTTCCTATGTGCCTGAGTTGCAGGTTACCTCACGGACGTCCTCAATGAAATATCTGAATGCGACCATGGGCATTCCCGTGATTGCAAGGCAACTCGGTGTCAATTTCATCCTGGAGGGAAGTGTCCGGAGAGATTCTTCGAGCGTCCTGGTTACCGTACAATTGATCGACGCAAGGGACGATTCGCATCTCTGGTCGGGACGGTATATCAAAAATTTGACCATGGAAAATCTGTGGGATATACAAAATGAGATAGCGGAAAATGTTGCAGAAAATCTGGAAATAAAGATTTCTCCATATGATACTGAAAAACTTAATCATAAACCTACGCTGGATTATGATGCCTATGATTATTATTTGAAGGGCAAAGAGTATTACCGACGGTATTACCCGGAGGATAATGAGATAGCCATTCAGTTATTTAAAAAAGCAGTGGGTATTGATTCATCCTATGCACTTGCTTATGCAGGTCTGGCCGATGCCTTTACACAAAAAGTGCTTCGGTTTGACCAGAAGGTAAGTTTGTTGGATTCTGCCGAATATTATGCCAAATTGAGTATCCTCTATGATGAATCTCTTCCCGAAGGATTTAAAACACTCGGGTTGATCGAAAGGACAAAAAATAACCTGGATCTGGCCATATCCTATACCCGGAAGGCAGTTTCACTGAATCCCAATTATACAGATGCAGTCACCAATCTGGGTTTTTTCCTGATTACCAGGGGGCTCTTTTCGGAAGGGATGCCTCATCTTCAACATGCAATCCTTTTGAATCCAAGAGATCCGGAACCTTTAAATTACATGGGTGTCATGTATTATTTTATGGGTGATTTCACAAAATCCAAAATGTTTTATTCCAGATCAATGGAGCTTGAACCGGATAACCGGTTTGCATTATTAAGCTATCTGATCTGTCTGGATGCACAACAGGATTGGACAGCTTATGAGTCATTTTCCAATAAAGCTTTGACTCATACCCAGGACACCCTTTCGTGGCATTGGAATAAAGGCATCTTAAAATATTATCAGTCAGATTTTCATCAGGCCGCCTATCATTTTGAGATGAACCATGATATTCCCCATCAGGCCGAATGCCTGCTAAGAATGGCAGATTCAAGCAGAGCAATCAATATGTTGGAAAAAATTAACACTGAGAAAGAGAAGGAATGGCTTGGAAGGCGGGGAATATGGTCTGATTTTTATATTGCAAACAGTCTCACTCTGTCGAATTTATTGCTTGATGAACCGGACAAAGCCTGTGAATGGTTGAAGATTTCATTGAAAGAAGGTCGCGATCATATGTATCGGATGTTTACGATAGATCCGATTATATTAAATCGGTCCCTTCCGGCCTGTATGAATCAAATCCTGAGTGATTATGCAGCTGACCTTCATGAAAGGACCAGGTTGATCCAATCGGCAGAATAGTGGAATTAAGTTTTACAGATCCCTCTATTGCAGGAAAAAATTCATTAACGGTGTATAATTGGAGGTAAAATATTTTTTCGTATTAAACATGTTGGGGAATGATTGAACAAACTGTACTGGAAACACAACGACTCCGGCTTCGATCCCTTGAAACGTCTGATGCCCCGGTCATACAGGAGGCTGCCGGGGAGCGTGAGATTTCGGATACCATGATATCCATCCCGCATCCTTACCCGGATGGTGAAGGGGAGCGTTATATTTCGCACCAGCTGGCAGAAAATGAGAAGGGGAAAGCGGTCACCTTTGTTTTGGAACTGAAAATTGAACAAAATTTTTGTGGTCTGATCGAAATACGGGAAATCGACCGGGAGCATTCCCAGGCTGAATTGAGCTTTTGGTTGACTACCTCCCGCTGGGGTTTGGGTTATATGAGCGAAGGGATCCAGGCTGCTCTGCAATATGGATTTGAAATTCTTAGGATCAACCGGTTTTATGCCTATCATATGCTGCGAAATCCGGCCTCCGGGCGGGTGCTGGAGAAGAATGGTTTCAGACAGGAAGGGATTCTGCGACAGCGAGTCATAAAGTGGGGGAAATACGAAGATGTGGCCATCTGGGCAATCCTTCGACAGGACTGGGATGAAAACTCTGCTTAAATTTAGAAGATTATGAATAATTGTTCTTAAATTCATTTTTTCCGGAAAAATATTTTTCGTCCTGAATAATTTCCAAAAAAATAGCAAATTGAAATTCAGTGTCCATGAAAAAGATACCCCCTATATTAACAACTGTATGCCTCGCGCTGCTTATCGGTCTGTTCTTGACAGAATGCAGTGAAAACACCCAAACAGTACCTCTTTATGATCAGGAGCGTCTGGTGGTAGAGGATCTTTCCAAATCAGATTTTTTCCCGGTATCCGTCTGGTACAGCGGTGGGAAGGCCCGGGCACCCATGCAATCCCCCATCACGCCGGCGTCAAGGGAGGAATGGAAGCAGGATCTTGAAAAAATTAAGGCGTTGGGATTCAATACTGTACGGACCTGGGTGGAATGGACCCATACCGAGCCGCAAAAGGGTCAATATGATCTGAGGAACCTCAGCTTGTTATGTGAGCTGGCCCAGGAAACAGGGCTGAAGGTCTTCATCCAGATGTATGGAGAATCTGCGCCGGATTGGGTGGGCAAAGAATTCCCCGACGGTTTGCTTGAAGCACAAAGTGGAGACAAAATCATCCCTCAGAACGCTCCCGGTTATTGTGTGGATCATCCTGGGGTCAGGGAAGCTTTTGCTTATTTTTATACGGAAACCGCAAGGGTAGCCAGTCAATATTCGAATTTTTACGGTTGGGACTTGTGGAGTGAACCACATATCGTGCAATGGGGAGGACCCAGGTGGGTCCCTGATGCACAATACTGTTATTGTCCCTATACCCAGGCCAGGTTCAGGCAATGGCTGAAAGAAAAATATCAGAACCTGGAAGCTCTGAACCAGGCCTGGTACCGGACATTTGAGAATTGGGAAGAAGTGGAACCTCCAAGGTTCAATACCATTCTCAGTTATACGGATTTTATTGACTGGAAGAACTTCATCTATCAGAAAATGGCTGAAGATATGCGTCTTCGTTACAATGCCATCCGCGAAGCCGATCAGAACGGTGTAATAACTTCACATGCATCTCCCGCCTCCATTTTCAGTTCCCCGCATGGCAGCGGTGCAGAAGATGATTTTCTGTTTGCAGATGAGGTTGATTTTTATGGTGTTTCCCAGTATCCCAAACACAACCAGCCGGGGGATTGGAGAAGATGGGTATTTATGACCAATGCAGACTTTTCCTACAGTGCCAATAAAAAGAATGGGGGTTATTATGTCGGTGAATTTCAATCCGGATTCGGGACCGTAGGCTTGCGGATCGGTGATGAGGTCACAGCCGCTGATCAGCGGATCTGGTTCTGGACCTCCCTTGCCACAGGTGCCAGAGCGGTCAACGTGTATGCTTTTTACCCGATGAATTCGGGATATGAATCAGGAGGTTACGGGCTGATCAATCTGGATGGAACCATCACTGAACGGGCCAGATCGCTGGGGAAAATTGCTTCTTTTGTGGATGAAAATCAGGCGCTTTTTCTTTCCTCTAAACCTGTTAAAGCAGAGGTAGCGCTGGTCTATAATCCACTGGCCCAAATGGTCGGGGGAGAAGGGGAGGCAGGCGGGAGAGGAGCGGGACATTCCAGGTCACTGATCGGATATTACCGGGTACTTTCCCAATACAACATCCCGGTCGAATTCATTCACCGGAAAGACCTTGAAAATGGGGATCTGTCGTCCTATAAGCTGATCATTCTTCCCTTTCCGGTCATGTTTACGCAGAAAGCAGCCGAGGGCCTGAAGGCTTTTATCGAACAGGGAGGGTATGCAGTCGCTGAGGCAAGACTGGCCTGGAACGATGACCGGGGATATGCTACCGAAGTGATCCCCGGCATGGGGTTGAGTGAAGTATTTGGGGTCCGGGAAAGTAAGGTCGAAGTAAAAGATGAGGTACCCATGAAAATTACAGATACTTCCCATCCTTCGGTTGCTGCCTTCTCCAAAGGGGAGATGCTGGAAGGGGTTTATTTTGCAGAAACCGTAAACCCTTTACCCGGGATTGAAAGTACGGTTTTGGCAACATTAAATGATGGCACTCCTTGCCTGGTAGCTTCCAAATTTGGTCAGGGGGAAACCTTGTTCATGGGATCTTTTCTGAATAACCATCCCGAATCAAATGATAATAATAACCGGTTCCTGCTGGGTTTGATGGATTGGGCGAAAATCAGGCGGCCCTTTATAAGTTCCCATGATGGAAGGAGGGAAGATCCGGTGGTGATCCGGCTGCATGAAAACCAGAATGGATGGCTCTTATATGTTTTGAACCAGGGAAAATCGCCGGAAAAAGTATCCATTCACTTGAATGTTCCCGGGGAAGGAAAGTATATACTGAATGAAATTCTTCAGGAACGGACTTTGATTCAAAACACTGCTGATAAAAAGCTGAAAATTGTGACCGCCGAAATACCTCCGAGTGATGTTGAGATATATAAAATCCAGCTCGAAGAAAAATGATATAAATTATAAGCCTGTACCTCAAATGGAATCCGAAAATAATCATCATTCCCTTATAACCGGCAGACATGATAGCCGGTTTTTGTTACTTTTTCTTCTCTTCTTTCTCGTCCTTTTCAATCCGGTATTCAGCCAGGAAGAAGACGAAGAAGATCTGAACGTTTTCTGGAAATGGTTACGTTGGAATCACCCTTCCAGTTTCCTGACGGATTATATTATCGAGCAGACAGACAGGTATTATGCCCACCGCGATCTGGAGATATCCAAATTAAAGAACCGGGAGGACTGGAAGGAACGTCAGCGATGGGTGAAGGGCAAATTATTGGAGATGATCGGTCCTTTTCCGCAGAAAACACCTCTGAATCCGAAAATTACCGGTGTGCTGCACAAGGAAGGGTACAGGATCGAAAAAATAATCTATGAATCGATGCCAGGAAATTACGTGACCGGGTGTTTGTTTATACCTGATGGTCCCAAAGATCCGGGAAGATCCCGGAACAGGTCCGGGTCAGGTCCGGGATCTTCATATAAATTTCCTGCCATTCTGAACCTGATTGGTCATGAACAGGAATCCTTCCGCGCTGAACTGGATCAGATCGTGTATCTCAATCTTGTTAAAAAAGGTTTCATCGTGCTGGCCATTGATCCCATCGGACAGGGGGAGATGGTTCAGTATTATGATCCGGAGGTTAAATTTTCCTCAGTGGGTTACAGTGTGGTGGAACATTGTTATCTGGGGAACCAATGCTTTCTGTCGGGGGTGACTCCGGCGCGGTATTTCGCCTGGGATGGAATACGTGGCATCGATTATCTGCTCACTCGGAAGGATGTAGATCCGGAAAGGATTGGCGTAACCGGTTTCTCAGGAGGGGGCACGATCACATCTTACATCGGCGCCCTGGATGACCGGGTGAAAGTAGCGGTACCCTGTAGCTGGTCCACTGCCTCGAGAAGACAGGTCGAGACCAAGGGGGCTCAGGATGCCGAATCCCTGTTCATCGGCAGTTTGACACAAGGTATTACTTTTGAAGACCTGGTGGAGGTACGGGCACCCAAACCCACCCTGATGACCTTTACTTCCAGGGATCAATACCTGTCCATCCAGGGAGCCAGAGAAGCCTATTCAGAGATCAGAGGAGCTTATGAGGCATTGGGCAAACAGGAAAATGTTCAATTTGTAGAAGACGATTATAAACACTGGATGACACCCAGGATAAGAACAGCCATCTATGCATTTTTTATGAAACATCTCGGGGTATCGGGCGATCCTGCCGAGGAAGAGGTTGTAATATTACCGCAGGAAGAATTAGTCGTCACACCTACCGGACAGGTATCCACTTACCTGAAAGGGGAAAGTGTTTTCAGCATGAACCGGAAGGAGGCAGAAATTTTGATCCGGGATCTTGAGGAATCACGAACAAATATCGATGCGCACCTGGAACGTGTACGAATGAAAGCAAAAGAACTTTCTGGATATATCGATCCCGGAACCGACCGGATTGTACCATTTTTTAATGGGAGGTACCAGCGGGATGGGTATACCGTATCCAGGATCGCCATTCCCGGGGAGGGGGATTATGCCATTCCCATCCTCTTATTTGTACCGGATGAAGCCCTTGAAAAATTACCGGCTCTCGTATACCTGCATCCTGATGGCAAGGTGAAGGAAGCGGGGGCGGGAGGAGAGATTGAGGACCTGGTCAAAAAAGGATATATCGTTGCTGCGGTGGATGTAATAGGAGTGGGAGAGGTCGACAATACCATTGCAAGGGCGTATACCGATGATTATAATGCCATCCTCATTGGGAGAAGTACGGTGGGTGTTCAGGCAGGCGATATCGCCCGGGTGGTTCATTACCTGAAGCAACTTGACCGGATCGACGCTACCAAAATAGGAGCCATTGGGTTGGAAGATATGTGTATTCCTCTGATGCATGCAGCGGCTTTCAACCCTTCCATTACACAGGTAGCACTGATCAGGGCTCCCATATCCTATCGTTCTATCGTTCTGAACCGGTTTTATAAAATAGGACTGATTGCACGGGAGGGAGGAGGTTACTGGCATCCTTATGAGATCGAATTCCCCTGGGGCGTGGCCGGGGCACTGACCGCCTATGACTTGCCGGATCTCATCGGATGTATGGCTCCCCGGAAAGTGGCTTTTATTGCTCCACAAAACCAGTTGCTCGAACCAGCTTCGGATGAATTGATCAAAACAGAAATGAAATTTCCAGGGGAGGTGTACAATTACAGACAAAATTTGAAAAATTTGATGATCTCATCATCCGATAATCTGCCGTCGATTGTTGATTGGCTTTTTGAGTAATATTAATTTTTATTCCATATAAGATTAAAAATTATTGGACAGAAAGAACGGAAGATCATTTGGAATGGTTCGGCTATTTTTATTCATTATTTTTCTTGAATCAAATAAAATAGGTAACCCTGAATAATATGGCACAGATCTGGATCTGGATATGGATATTGACATCATTGATATCATCTGAAGGAAGTACCAAGTCGGTAGAAATTGACCAGTATGATTTATATGAATTAAATTTCTCGGGACGACAATACCTTTTAGAGGAAAACCCGGTTCGTGATATTAAACTCCTTACTACCTGGCGACACGAAAACAAGACATTAAGTATTTACGGTTATTACGATGGAGATGGGCGGGGCGGGCCGGAGGGTAATTCCTTTAAAGTCAGATTTTGTCCAATTATTCCCGGTAAATGGCGACTGGTGAAAGTGGCATCGAATGATCCATTGCTTCAAGGTCAGCACGAAGGGTTTGAAATTCAATGTTCTGAATCATCTCACCCTGGGTTTTGGATCCCGGATGATCGAAGCGAAGGAAAAAGATGGTATCGAAGATCCAACGGAATGCATCCGTATATTGTCGGAAACACATTTTACAGTTTTATTTCGGAATATGGCCCTGAAGGTCCAACTGGGGGGAATATACGGGATGACATAATAAATTCGAGCGATTATTTCAATAAAATACGATTTGCCATTACAGGAGATATTTATCCGAATAATGAGCAGAAACCTTTTCTTGATACAAATGGCAATCCAACTGATGATGGTAATTTTTCACACCGTCCTAATCCTGGATGGTTCAGAGACCGGGTGGACCTGGCAGTTAGGACCTGTTATGAGAAGGATATAATCGCTGATATCATTGTCAATGGGCCAGATTCACCGCTGGCCAGGTCAGTGTTGAATCCGGCAGAAAATGGCGGAGATAATAGACCCATTCTCAGATATATTGCTTCCAGATATGGGAGTTATCCGAATGTCTGGATATGCCTTTCAAATGAATATAACATCCGTGAACCCCGTTATACCGAGTCTCAGATCGCAACATTCGGATACCGGATCAGGGAATTCCTTCCCTATCCCACTCCTGTAAGTGTGCATGCCAATCAGCAGGACTGGGATACCCGCTTGAACCGGGAAAAACCCTGGAATGATCATGTAATTCTGCAGAACAAGATCAAAACCTTATATGCTGCCACAGATTTTGCTGAAAAGAACTATTGGAAAGCTGGTGGCTTCAAACCAGTAATCAACGATGAACTTGCCTACGAAGGAGAAGGGGACGGTTGGTCGGAGGAAGATGTTATTGAGGCGTTTCTGGGAGCATTTATGGGAGGAAGTTATGGATCTACAGGTTATAAATCAGGTCATAAATTAGGACATTACTTTATGGGTCGATTTTCAGCATCCTTGCATACCTCAGCAGATAATCTTGCATGGATGAATCAGGTGATCGGTGATAACATTGCCTTCTGGAACATGGAACCGGTCATATATTCTTACACAGATGGAATTACTTCAGGAATATTTCATGATATCAGAGATTCCTTCAGAGCATTGGCTTGGACGGGCCATGAGTATGTACTGGGCAGCAACCAGGGAAAAAAAGAGATTCAGGCAAGATTACCGGATGGAAATTGGCGGGTGGTACAATATGATATAATCTCAATGGAGGAAAAACTTCTTTCGGAATCCGCATCAGGCTCATTCCATTTCGATGTCCCTGATTCAAGGGCGGTGATTACCCATTTCAGGAAGATTGAAGAATGATCTTATTCGTCAAATATGATCTGAAGGTAATGGTTGACTTAATCTCGAGCACGTACAAATTAATTTTTTTGTCCAAACGGTATACTGATCCCCAACCATGGAAGGGCCCCAAAAGTATCCATACTTTCTGCGAACGGAACAATCAATCCATAATCAATACCTACTTTCTGAATGATACTTCTTCCACCAATAGATATTAAAACAAGTGTATTTTCACCGGGGAAGATATAATTCTCGGAGAGAAAATATCCCCGTTTTCCGGTCCGGATCATCGTACTTACATTGACTGCAGGTGAATTGGCCAATTCTCCGTTTACTAATCCATAACCAAGCCCAAAACTCACATTTTTATCTCGACTACCGAAAGTAGTAATGCCGTATATTATCCCATAATTTGCATTTTCCTCGCCTATGACAGTTCCCAGGAGCGCACCGGCACCCAGGTTGAATTTATCCTTGGATACAGGGATGGAAATTTTAGGAGTGATCCAGACAGGGGTGGGAGCACCTGCGAAAAGAAAAAGCGGAATAAATCCGGCGCCTAAAGATATATTGTTAGTGATTCCATAGGCAAATTGATTAAACAAAATCCAGACATTCTGATAATAACCTTCCCCTTTTTTGAGTCCGTATCCATTGGGTGACCAGAAATACCGGGTGGCCTGTGGATTCTCAAACCAGTATTCTGTTCCCACCATGAGTTCTCTTCTGATGAGTTCAATTTTTTTAATGTCATTGACTCTGATGTTAATCTCACCCAATTGTTCCGTCTTTAATCGGATGAATTCAGAATTCCTCTCGAGAATTTGACCAATGTACTGGTTCCCGTCCATGGTTTCAATTGAATATAATTCCACCGAATCGGATTGGATCTGTCCATATAAAAAAATGACCGAGAAGTTAAATAGGAACATCAGCAGAAAAAACAGATGCTTTTTCATGATTGGATGTCGATTGATTGTAATATTCTATACGTAAAAGACTCCTGATTTACCCGAAAAGTTGAAAAATAGATACTCGAAACATAATATTCCCGAGTATGAAATTATTAATTCTTCCCAAAAATCCGTGGTTCTTTTTTCCGTATTGCATTAAATCATATAAGAAGTTGATTTTATTAAGGAATTGGGAAAGAATGAGGAATTTTTAAGAGATGGATGTCGATGATTATAAAGAGGAATTCAGTCAGAAACCTGCAATAATCAGAGAATATAAAACTACTGATTCATGCCGGGAGCCGTCATCCCTGAAATCCGAACAAAAGAAAGACCATCAGGGATCCGTACCCATTCGTTTAGATTTCTGTTAATAATGATAAATCCCCTTCATTATTATATGTTTTCCGGTATTTTTTTTCTAATTATGATAAAACAGTTTACCATGAAAAAAGAGAGCATAATTATTTTTTATATAGTTCTGATTTCAGCATGTTCTCAGTATAATCTACCTTCGACTGACAACCTGATCGTTACTGAAAATCAGTTGCCTGGTACGACTGATTGGCTAATCAACGTGGAATTCGATACTTGCCAGTTTCCGGATCACCAATTCTGCAGGCGCCCGCAAGTGGAAGGGTATTGTTCACAAATGCGACTGATGCAGGGCGATGTCCTGAGTTTTTATGTGAGTACCAATCCCCCTGTTCAGTTCACAATGGATATTTACCGGATGGGATATTATCAGGGGAAAGGCGCCAATCTCAAAAAAAGTATTGGTCCCCTGCTGGGAAAAATCCAGAAGGATCCGGAACCCGACTCTCTTTCCAACTTTTTTGAATGTAACTGGGATGAATCATACCAGCTCGTAATTCCGCAGGATTGGCTTAGCGGGGTGTATTTATGTAAATTGACCACCCTCCCTGATCAGTACCAATCTTATATTATTTTCATTGTCAAGGATGACCGGCAGGCTAATTTTATTTTTCAATGTTCTGATCTTACCTGGCAATCTTACAACCGGTGGCCCTATTGGCATAGCTTGTACGATGAAGCCCATACTCCCTGGAAAGGTGCTTCCAGCACCACAGTAACCAGGACCAGTTTTGACAGGCCTTATGCGTTGTATGTAAACCTTTTGCCATCCGCCTTCAATCCTTTGTCCAATGGTTCCGGTGAGTTCTTGCTATGGGAATATCCTTTGGCTTTCTGGATGGAGCGCGAGGGTTATGATGTGACCTACATTTCCAATATTGATACGGATACCGATCCGGATGGATTGCTCAGGGGAAAAGCTTTCCTCTCGGTAGGACATGATGAATACTGGACCTATAGAATGGTGGAAAATGTTAAGCGAGCCCGGGATGAAGGGGTGAATATCCTGTTTCTGAGTGGCAATTCAGTTTCAGGGGCCGTTTATCTGGAACCATCGACCGATCAGCGGCCTGACCGGACGATGGGCAGGACGGGTGGGGAAGACCTGGATGACCGTGGGTTGATGGGAGCCGTATCCTATGGCGTTGGTTATTGCAGTTTTATTTGCCAGGAACCGGATCACTGGTTATTCGAAGGGACCGGTATGCAGAATGGTGACAGCATCGAAAATTTGGTCGGCTGGGAATATCATGGAAGACCGGTGGGCGATCAGAAGGATCTGATTGTGGTGGGGGAAAATCAGGTGAATACGGTAGGTTTCGGACGTAAAGATCCTGAAAATTGGACAGCGACAATCTATACAGCCGAAAAAGGGAACTTTGTATTCAATGCCGGAACATGCTGGTGGGTACAACCCCTGGCAAGAACACCAGCGTATCAGCACCCGATGCAGATGAGCAAGATCATGGATTTCTCCATACCGGATCCGAGGGTGCAGCAAATGACCAGGAATTTATTTTTAAAAGCACTTTCCCCATAGAATAAATTATCGGATCCGTAAATATTTTTTCCAAATTCTTTTTGAGTTGGCTTTTTTAGTTCAATTAATCAGATCAATCCTGGATTCTGGCAAATTGACCTGTTCTTTAATTGTTTTGATTAAACAGGCAAAAAGCCAGATCCTAATTAAATTATTTTTATCATCTCTATCAGTATCTACCAGTGAGCTAAGTATCTCATTTAATATTAAAACTTCTTTCTCAACAAATGATTTCCTGTTTTTATCAAATGACCCACACCCCTCAAACCCTTCTATCGGTGTCATATTTCCCAGACCTTTAAGTACCAGGTCAAGGTTTTGGGGAAAAGCATAATGACAAATGTCTACTGAACAAACCTGAAGTTCCAGTTCTTCCCACTCACCCCCACGTATCCTTTCCTGATACGATTTCCAATCCCAGGTCAACCTTGCTAATAACAATCGTACTAATCTCATTTTATCAGGATCCTTATCACCCAGCCATTTTTTTATCTGATCACACAATTTCTTGTTGGAATGATCAACAGGTTTTATATGCGGAATCTCACCTAACCATTTACGAATAGCCCATACATATTGCTGACCCATTTTACTTCGCCCTGTTTTATCCTTTCTCCAGGCATTCTCTCCCTTTTGAATGTGGTTTGTACCTATTTTCCCTGGATCGGTATTTGGCTCCAGCTTCATAATAGATTTTTTTATATTATTTAAATGCTGCTGATATTTGAAATGGCATACTTCAAATCTTGTTATTAGTTCACGAATGATATAAACCTTATCTGGCAATTCGCCCAGTTTTTTTTCATAATGATCTATTTTAATTATTTCCGGATCCTGAGCTGGTACTTGGATATTTGACCATGCTTTCATTTTGATTGGATATTTCGATTTTTGGTACTATAAAAAATGGATTTTCTGATGTCAGTACATAAAATGTCTAGGTTTATTAAAGTGAACCCTCAAGCAGGAGGGTAAAATTATGACTTCTAATACCCCGACATACGCTGTAAATCAAACCGAATTTTGACTTATGAACAGGAATTCCCCAAAAACATAAAATTCCACAAATAATTAACCTGGTAGATTAAAGGTACCATTTAATTCTCAAATTACTTTTTTTCATGCAAGGCGATTAAGCCAAATAGCGGACCGATTGCTAAGATCATATAGCTATACTTAGGATCAAAGGCCCCTTTAATGGCATTGATCAGCTGAATGCTGATGATCGTAATGGAAAATCCGATGCTGTTTACGATCGTCAGTGCAGTGCCTTTTGCTTCGCTGGAGGCGTTTTGTGCAATCAGGGTCGAAAACAAAGGGGAATCGGCAATGACCACCAGACCCCAGAAGATAAAGAAGCCAATAAGCAGTATGCCTGAGTCAAAATAAAAGCACAATGGGGAAAGAATACAACAGATACACGAAAGCAACAACGCAATAAAAGCCGTTCTTTTTGTGCCGAGGTTCTGCGAGATATACCCACCCAACACACAAGCGGGTCCACCCAGTCCAATGATGAGGAAGGAAAGTAGGGGGATATTGAATTCAGCAGCCGGATTCAGTTTCAGATAGGTGGCCAGCATCACCGGAAGAAAGGCCCAGAAAGCGTACAATTCCCACATATGACCAAAATAACCGAATGCGGCTGAACGGAAAGACCGTTCCCGGAAAACCTTGAATATCATTCGGGGATCGAGTTGCTGGCCTGCTTTCCGGTAGGGGCCATCAGGAACCAGAAACAGCATCAGCAAGCCCCCCAGTAAGGCCAGTGAGGAAGTGAGGATCACTACCAGCCGCCAGGGAAAATCTCCGGTAAAATCCTTTAATAAATGGGGGAATGCTGTTCCCACCACCAGGGCACCCACCAGGTATCCCAGTGATTTCCCTAAACCTTCCCGGTAATAATCGGCGGCGATCTTCATTCCGACCGGGTAAATGCCAGCCAGGCAAAAGCCTGTTAGAAACCGGAGAAAAAGAAGGCTAACATATCCATTGCCCTCAAGGATGGTGCCCAGGTTGAAGAGGGCTCCTGCCAGGGCGCTGAAAAAGAAGACTTTTGAAGGGGAATAACGATCAGCTATCGTCAATATCGCAAACAGCAAGGTGCCGGAAATAAATCCAAGCTGCACCGCGGAAGTCAGATCTCCCAGGGCAGTACTTTTGAGATCGAATTCGGCAACCAGGTCACTCATCACGCCGTTACCAGCAAACCAGAGGGAAGTACAGAAAAACTGGGAAAATACAATAACCGGCAAGATCCTTCTGGGAGCTTTCATGATTTTTATTCAGGTGAAAAGGTATAACACCAGGCTTCCCCTTCCAGTACAGTTTCGTTGCCCTCACGGGTCACCTTCACCTTCAGCTGGGTTACTGGTTTGGATTCATGCATACTGATGATTTCCGCTTCGGCAGTGATCGTATCCCCAATAAATACGGGGGCGGTGAATTTCCAGTTCTGGTTTAGAAATACCGTGCCGGGACCCGGCATATCCATGGCGACCAGGGCATGCAGAAGTCCAGTGGTCAAACCTCCCTGTACCACCAGCTTTTTAAATTTGGTTTTGGCGACAAAGGAGGCATCAAAATGAAGCGGATTGTAATCACCACTGATATCAGCAAATTTCCTGACATGATCATTCGTGAGCGTCAGACTTCGTGTAGCTTTTTGTCCTACCGATAATTTCATGGTTGTTGTCTGATTTAAATTATTTGAGGTGTTTACCCATCTGGCTTTCTTAAATGAAGCATTGCGCATGGGCTCCACTTGAAATAAACCCAATAAGATACGAAAAATCCGGGTGAAAAGTACATGATTGATATCCATTTTTATCAGGGGTACACTAGAAAAATCACCCTGGGTCGGACCCGTTTACCAACTATCGTAATGGAGGAATGCTGTTTATAAGGTCCTGGATTTAATTTTACAGATCAATCAAAATCTGCAACTTTAAGCTGGGAGAAAGTTACCCAGCGAGACCCTTTCACTCTCTTAAGTATTAAATTTTCACCTGAAACTTCCCCGACCGGGATGTCAAGAGATCAGCATATACCAAAAGGTAGTTTATCACAGATCCACAGAAAAAGTATCTCCCTGTGAAAGGTCTCCCGTATCGAAACCCTTTTTAAACCAGTACATGCGCTGCTCAGAGGTGCCATGCGTAAATGAGTCAGGTACCACCCGGCCGGAAGCCTTCTTCTGCAAACGGTCATCTCCAATTTCAAAAGCAGCATTCAAAGCCTCTTCCAGGTCCCCTTCATCCAATACCTGGTTCATATTTTGTGTGTGATGAGCCCAGACACCTGCAAGAAAATCAGCCTGGAGTTCCAGCCTGACAGAATACTGATTGTACTCTTTTTCACTTAACTTGCTTCGCAAATTTTGCATTTTATCCGTGATCCCCATGATCTTCTGAATATGATGTCCTACTTCATGGGCAATCACATAGGCCTGGGCAAAATCTCCTGGAGCATTGAGCCTGTCTTCCATTTCCTGGAAAAAACTTAAATCCAGGTAAAGTTTTTCATCACCCGGGCAATAAAAAGGACCGGTAGCGCTGGAAGCAAAACCACACGCCGAGGAAACGGCATTGGTATAACAGCACCAGGGTGGGCTCGCGGTAATTATCGAACAGATGATTCCAGATATCCTCCGTATCGGCCAACGACAGTGGCACTGAAATCAGCAAGCATCTCCTCTTCCGCGGTGGGCTCGTAGGTGGCTGAGGACGATAACCATGGTTTCACCTCCACTCACCAATTTTCCTATCAAGGTCAGGGGATTATTGCCCGTAACAAATGAAAGCACCAGGAAAAGGCCGATTATCACCAACCCGGTCTTTGAGAAAAGTATTTTGATAAGAGGACCTACCATCATTGGGGAAAATCCTCTTCCTGTACCAGGACCTGATTGTCCCCTTCGGTCTTCAACATGGGAACTTTGTCTTCTGCCTTTCCATTTCATAATGTTATCAGTTAGATCTTTGAATATTTGTTTTGACGGAGGGTTTCATTTTCCTGTGTTTCGAAAGATAGGAAAAAGGAGAATAATTTTCTGATTTTAACAGGCTATTTTTTAGCCTTACTAACACTTCCAGATTCTTTATGTCTGAGAGAAATTCATCCCGAGAAAGAAATTGAATTTTGAGATAATTTTTGAGCACGTCTCCTTTCCTTCAGCTGACAAGGGTGTTGCCAGACTTTTAAAAACGGGATTAACTATAATTTATTCAAAATCATAATGGATGACATCTGGCAGGGGTTCAACGGCAAGTTTCATCCAGTTCCCGCCGATCTTGATTACAACGATATCGTGGTCTTTATCATAAAAGATCGTACCGTCCCCACCTTCCTTTAATGCTTGGTAATTAACATATTTGGCACTTTCCTCAAAAAGAGTTTCTGAATCGCCATCAGGTTCCTCTTTAATGATATCTTCCGCACCGATTTTACCCAATATAAGTGCATTTTTCAGTTTCAGGGACCCATAAAAAATGGCCCTGTCCCTGCTGAATAAGAATGAATGCTGCTTTACATCCGATCCTATCCGGAACCAGTTATATGCTGGTTCGGAGTGGTCATATACCGTTCCGTAATAATACATTTCCGCTACCGGCTTATCCTCCTCGACATGTTTATTTACAAGCATAGTAATCCTGGATTTATCATCCCTGGCATAACCTTCAAAAACATGGTATCCCCAGCGTTTTTTATTCTTTTCATTTTCATTTCCTCTCACCTGGATCATATAAGGAGTACTGAGGATCCCATTTACGGTGGTGTACATGGGCGTGTATCCGGGATCAAATCCAAAATTATATCCCCTGAGGCCCCATTTATTCCATGTTGAATCAATGTCGGAGAATAATTCTATTCTGAAAAGGTTTGAATTTTCAGAACCTTCGATCAACAGGAAATATTTCCGGTTTAAAAGTGATAAATCCTGGTTTTGACTTTTAAGAGGATTGAAAAATAACAATAAGGCCATGATTGGAAGGATGTGTTTCATTTCAGTATAATTTTGATTTTTATTATTTCATTATTACAAGAATATACAGGAGCATTTCCTTCTCCCATCGCAGGGAACCTTAATTTATCCTTTTTTTTGTGATAAAAAAAGATTCATTTTTGGGGTTGAATAATTGGAAAATTAATTCTGAGAATTTACCTACGGGATTACCAGATCTTTGGGAATAGCCGGTATTTAACCTTTCTGGAGTATTCCTGATAACCTTCCAGTTTGGTTTTCAGGGTTTTATCTTCTTTCGCGGTTCTGATCATAAAAAGGACCGATGCCAGGAAAGCAGGTATCAGGGCCCACAGGGTTCCAAGTAAAATGGGTGTGAAACAATGATATACAATCATTCCCATATATCCCGGATGTCGGATAATCTGGTAAGGTCCAGCTTCTGCAACCTGATGACCACGATCATATTGAATGCGTACAGCCGTTGAAAAATAGTGGTTCGATATCATGGCCCAACTAACCACAGCACTTCCCAGGATAAAAAATATCAGGCCTGTCAAATGGATCAAACTCGAGTATTGGGGGGTCCATACTAACCGGTGATCCAGGCCGGCCACCACATAAATAAGGATCCAGGGCAAAATCAAAAGTCCGGATACCACCTTATCCCATCGTTCAATGTTTTCTTTCTTACTGCCTCTTTCAGAAATTAATTCCTTGGGAAATATGAATGCGTTTATAATGATCAGAAGGACGGATGCAATGATTAAGATCCATGCGTATGGCCAATTGATTGTTCCGGCAGAGACAAACAAAAGGATGCCCATCAGAAGGATTGATATTGTAACCTGTATCAGCCGTCTGATAATATTTTTTTTAGTGTCAAGGGGCTTGACCATTGGTTGGGCCTGTGATTCCATCTCGCGGGGGTTCATTTAAGTGATCTAAAAAAATGCCATTTGCCATCCTATTTAACGAATCGGAGGTGTAGTTAGTTGAAGGAGAAAACAGAAGATTTATTTTTAAATTTAAGTCTATCCTGCTTAATTCGAATTAATTTTGAAAATCCTCGTCAGACCAGGGCGGTTGGTCAGACCACCAGCCGTCGTCAGACCAGGGCGGTTGGTCAGACCACCAGCCGTCGTCAGACCAGGAGGGTTGGTCAGACGAAGATCCCTGGTCTGACGAAAAACATATCAGAATGGGACGGATCTATTTGTCAATTTTGCTTTTAAGCATACCCTTTGCCCTGGTAGCTCAGCCATGCGCTACAGTGATCCCGCAGGGACAGTCCATCATTTTCGAGAAGTGGATGAAAACCAAATTGTCTGAACACAGGATCCTGTCAGGAATGGAAGATATCACCTACAAGATTCCGGTCGTAGTCCACATCGTTCATGATGGTGAAGCAATTGGGGAGGGTACCAATATTTCCGATGCGCAGATCCGGTCGCAGATCGAGGTACTGAATGAAGATTTTAACCGGTTGAATGTTGATACAATCTATACACCAGATACCTTTAAAAGTGTTGCCGCCAGTTCACAGATCCAGTTTGTCCTGGCCTATCAGGATCCGGAAGGGAATGAAACCAATGGGATCACACGTACTGTCACCACTGATGCTCCTTTTGATCCAACCAATCGAGAGGATGTCCGATTACTTACATCTCAGATCATGTGGCCGCCGGAAGATTATATGAATATCTACGTGGTTGATTTGATCGGAGATTATATCGGGTATTCCCAGTTTCCCAGGAATGATGGGTTAAGCGGACTTCCTCCGCCATATGATGCTGAAACCGATGCAGTGATTATCGATTACAGGTCGTTTGGTTCAAAAATCAAAGTCAATGGCCTTGATCTCCGGGCAGGATATGACCAGGGGAGGTCCCTTTCTCATGAAGCAGGTCATTATTTTGGGCTGTTACATATCTGGGGAGACGGAGGTTGCGGAGCAAGTGATTATTGTGATGATACCCCAGACCAGGAACATTCCTATAGTCAATGTAATCCGGCCGATACGGTTTCATGCGGCAGCAGGGATATGTATGAGAATTTTATGGATTACACACAGGATAAGTGCATGAACCTGTTTACCAGGGATCAGGTAGCCCGGATACATGTGGTGCTGGGAAATAGTCCCCGGAGGAATAGTCTGTTGACTTCTCATGGCCTTGACCGGATTACGGCATTGACAGATGAGACCCCTGATCCATTATGGATCTACCCCAATCCGGTAAAAAATGACAAACTCATTATCCGATCAGAGGAGATGTACGTGTTAACGGTGAACCTACTGGATATGAATGGGAAAATCATTTCCACAAAAAGTGGTCGGCATTATATTGAATTAGACATGATGGGAGCTGCCGAAGGAGTTTATATCATAAAAGTTACCGGTGAAAAAATTAACAGGATCTCTAAAATCCTGGTTGCCAGGTAACACCCCCATTAAATTTTCAATGCTGATACGGACGTTTTGGGTGGGCGGAAAACTTGGCCCATTCATGTCTGACTTTAACTATGAAAAAAACCGAACCTGTCGTGGATCTTCGGCATTGGGAATCCGATGGTTTTATTTGTTGCCCATCCCGGAGAAGTAAGTTGTACAAAGGAAAGACCAAATATGGCTGATTTAATGATGTTCATGATTAAATTTGTCTCCGGATATTATTTAATACTATTATTTATCGATTGACAAAAAATATCGCCAATTAAATTTAATTAATATGTCCTCGTCAGTCAGAATGGACTTGTTCATTTTCTCTTTATTTATCCTATTTACTGCATGCCAGCCCAAAGTGCAACGGACCTATCTTGAACCAGATTCCTCCCTTATCAGATTCACCGGACGGATCAATGAGGAAGATCCGAAAGCCCCGGTCATTTACTGGTCCGGGTCTGAACTTGAAGTCAATTTTAAGGGAGACAGCCTGAAGATCATTTTGGAGGATGAAACTGGGAAGAACTACTTCAACATTGTCATTGATGAGGACAGTCTGCGCCATATCAAACTTGATTCAGGAAGGCATACTTATTTACTCGCCGCAGGACTTCCGGATGGTTTCCATCAGATTGAGTTGATCAAACGAACGGAATGGGACTTGGGGAATACCGTATTCCATGGTTTTGAACTCGTTAATGGTAATTTATCCGATCCAGAACCTGGTAATGGACGGGTCATTGAGTTTTTCGGGAATTCCATTACGGCAGGATATGCCATCGAGGATGATACCGGAGGTGATTCTCCCGATAGTATCTTTACGAATAATTATACCACTTACGGCGCCATCACTGCCAGGCATTTTAAGGCAGATTACATCGGTACCGTCAGATCCGGAATCGGCATCATGATCAGCTGGTTCCCGGTGATCATGCCTGAGATCTATGACCGTCTGGATCCGACCGATTCGTTGAGTCATTGGGATTTTTTAAGTATCACTCCGGATGTGGTGGTCATCAACCTCTTCCAGAATGATTCCTGGCTGATCGAAATGCCTGACCATCCTTCTTTTAAGCAACGTTTTGGTGATACCCCGCCGGATGAGGAATTCATCATCAATGCTTATATCAATTTTGTTTCCTCGGTGCGGAATCATTATCCGGATGCCCTGATCATATGTGCGCTGGGCAGCATGGATGCCACCCGGGAAGGATCACCCTGGCCGGGATATGTAACGGAAGCTGTGAAAAGAATGGATGATGACAAAATCGAAACCCTGTTTTTCCCCTATATGCAAAAAGGGGGACATCCCCGCGTGGAAGACAACCGGAAAATGGCTGAAAAACTGATCGCACTGATCGAAAAAAAAACCGGATGGTCCCGGTAGTTGGCCCGGTAGTCGTACTACGACTATAGAGGTAGTACGACTTATAATTGCCGGCTGCTGATCTCCATTCCATCCGGATCCAAAACCATCAAATACCTGTCGAGTTTTTTATCCCTGTAAATAATTTCCCACGCAGTACTTTCCACCTTATCAATCAAGATGACATTCATGAGTTCCCCTTTATCGCTCACCAATTTCAGGATCTTTTCAGGTAGTTCTCCTGGAGTGGTATTAATCCGATGCTCCAGGATTCTACCTGCATGATTAATCCTTAAGATTTTTTCCTTATTCTCATCGTGAAAGACCACTTCCCACATGTCCCGATCCTCAATCCATTCTTCATTGATCGCGTTGGGATATGTCTTTTTAAATTTCCTTTTTATCGATGAAGGAGGATCAGATTGGTATTCCCTCCTGAATAACTTTTTTAATATTTCTTTCACAGTTTTCCATTTGTATGTAGACGAATAGGTTATCAGACAGTAACGATTTCAGCCTGTTTAATTTTTAAATTTTTTTTTATGCAAAAATAAAATTCTGGCCTTTGCCCTTTGTAATCGCATCTTCAATGCACTTTCAGATATCCTGAGCGCGGCAGCAATCTGCCTGAGGGGGAGATCATCCTGATATTTCATAATCAGGATCGCTTTTTCCTCCGGATGGATCATCTCCATAAGGGTCATCAAACGATTATAATTCAGATCGGTAAGATCCTCCTCCTCCACATCAACAATTTCTGGAAGTTCTTGATTGCTGTTCCATCTTGGATAGTGCATTTTTTTCTTACTTCGCAGATAATCAATGCAATAGTTATAAGTGATCGAGAACAACCAGGTAGAAAAGGATGAGGTTCCGTGAAATTTCGGAAGACCTTCATATGCTTTACTCAGAATATCACCGGCGAACTCAGTAGCAAGGGACCGATCTTTCAGCAGGCTGTAACTTTTATCAATGATTTTTTCCCTGTATCGGTCAACCAGCACAGCATACAGATTAGTTTTCTCCTCCTTGAGGATCAAATTGATTATTTCATTATCACTGAGTTTCTGAAATGCCGTATTCGAGTTTAGTATGTTCTTCTTTGTATTCAATGTACCTGCCGGGACTGTTTTTATAAAGTTATGAAATTAACTTCAATCGAAAGATTTCTGCATGGATTGAAAAGAGTCATCTTATTTCTCAGATATATCTGAATGCGGGACCAGAACTTTTTGAAAAACCTGTTTTTTTGAATAAAAGCAGTAAGAAAAATTATTTGAAAAAATGTGACTTTTCAAACCGGCATCGTCTAAATAGCGATTTCTGAGATCATAAGAAGATCATCCGGAAACGCCGGATTAGCAACTGGAATCGAAAGTTTATCAAAAAAAAATTAAATAAAGTATTAAAAGTCCATGAAAACAAAGATTTATGCCGTTCTCTTGATTGCGGCTTTCACGTTGATCCTGACAGGTTGTGCCAAATATCCGGAAAACGAAGTTCAAAAAGCCCAGAATGCAGTTGAAAGTGCCAGGTCGGCAGGTGCTGAAATGTATGTAAAAGATCAATTTAATGCCCTTCAGGATTCCCTGAACAATGTGTTGCTCGGACTTGAGCAGCAAAAATCCAAGTGGTTCCCAAATTATAAAGAATCGCTCGCACAATTGACTTCCATCAATACGATGGCGGAAAGCGTGGTAACAAAAACAGAATTACGTAAGTCTGAAATTCGAGATGAAATTCAGAACACACTCGTTCAGATACAGAATCTTTTGGCTGAAAACAATCAGCTGATCGCCAATGCACCCAAGGGCAAAGAAGGAACAGAAGCGTTGAACCAGATCAAAGAAGAACTTTCAGTCGTTCAAACGGCCGTGGATGAAGCCGGGAAGATGCTTGATAGCGGAGAATTGCTTGCCACACAGGATAAAGTGAATACCGCCCATCAGAAGGCAGCTGCGATCAATGCCGAACTGAAGGATGTGATTGCTAAATATAACCAGGCAAGAGGCAGAAGGGGCTAAAGGGGCTAATCCAAAATAATCAGATATTGAA
Source organism: uncultured Flavobacteriaceae bacterium (assembly GCA_963793325.1). Lineage (GTDB taxonomy): Bacteria > Bacteroidota > Bacteroidia > Flavobacteriales > Flavobacteriaceae > Eudoraea. Next base: position 2,566,425 of record CAWBZU010000001.1, on the reverse strand, counting down.
AATTCTTTAAATGCCGGGGTATTAAAACCCCGGTTATTTTTTAATGATTGAGATCGGGTGAAGAAAAAAAAGTTAGTAAAATACATTGCAGTTATCGCATTCGGGCTTCTTATGACTGCTTCCTTTCTTATTATTCTGGTCCGGTTGACTCCCATACCACCCGTTGATCAGATAAGAGAGGCATTATTTTCTATTTCCGCCGCGGAACATGCAAGGGCGGAATCTTTCAGCAGTGATTTGATGCAAAAGGCTCAATCGGCTTATGATTCTGCCCTGGTGTTGTGGAAGGAAGAAAATGACAAATGGATCTTTCTACGGAACTATGCTCAGGTTATTGAATATGCGGGGAAAGCGGAAAAACTTGCCGGAAAAGCCAGACAAAACGCCTTGAAAGACAAAAATAATCTAAGATTTTTCCTGATGGAGGCCATGGACTCCATTGAAGCGCAAATAGAATTTTATAAACCCTGGTGGAAAACACTTCCGGTCCAGGGATCCGTCAGGGTGCGGTATGAACGATCGCTGCTCCTTTTTTCGGAGGCAAAAATGGCCTTTAACCATTCAGACTATTCAAATTGTCAGTCAAAATTGCTGCAGGCTGGAAATGATTTGAATGAGACCACCCTAACGCTGGATACCCTCCTTGAAGGTTATTTCCAAATGTTCCCCCAATGGGTGGAAATGGCAGAAAAAACAATCCGGGAAAGCAGATCAAAAAGGGCCATCCTGATCGATAAGTTCACCGCAAAATGTTATTTGTATCAGCATGGGAAACAGGTGCAAAGTTATCAGGTGGAATTGGGGATCAACTGGATAGGTGACAAACGGCATCAGGGTGATAAAGCCACTCCGGAAGGAGAATATAAGGTGATCAGGAAAAAGAAAGGGACGGAAACAAAATACTATAAGGCCCTGCTCTTGAATTATCCGAATGAACAGGACCATCACCGATTCAAAATGGAAATTAAGAATGGCACCCTTTCGGATGGATCACAAATCGGTGGAATGATCGAAATACATGGAGGAGGAGGCCGTGGGATGCACTGGACGGATGGATGCATCGCGTTAACAGACAACGAAATGGATTTCCTTTATGATTTTGTCTCTACCAATACTCCGGTTACCATTGTGGGCTCGTTGGTCAGCTTTGAAGAACTTAAAAAATCAATTGCAGATCATGAATCTATCGCCCAATAGTACCCCAAGTATTTCCAAAGATACCTGGTATCTGAAGATGGTCCGTTTTATTGAAAGGGGAGTTAGTGCCATTGGCATGTTCGCCGGATCGGCACTTTGGAAGCGGAAGATCATCCCGGTTTTTATGGGGACTGCTTTGGTGATCTTCACCCTGTTCTTTTTTCGCTTTTTCATTCCCGTGATCTTTGAAAGTGTAATACAATGGATCCCTCAGTCCAGGAATTCAGTAAATCCACTGGATACCCTTTTATTCCAAAAAAAAATGGAGGAATACAATGGGAAAATTCTATCCCTGGAAAGGAAAATCAATCGTCAATCCCTTTCTCCCTACATCCTGATCAATACGACTAAAAATGAATTTAAATTATACAGAGGGGGGGAACTCATCCGGGAAGGGATCTGTTCCACCGGGAGTTATGTCAAGCTGGAATACAACGGAGAAAAAAGATGGGTCTTCAGGACACCAAAAGGAATGTTCCGGATCAAAGGGAAGACGAAATACCCGGTTTGGAAAAAACCGGATTGGGCTTTTGTAGAGGAGGGCAAACCCATTCCTTCTCTCAATCATCCCTCCAGGTATGAATATGGAGTACTTGGCGATTATTCCCTGTCCCTGGGGGATGGGTATCTGATCCATGGCACCCTCTATCAAAGGATGCTGGGTATGCCGGTAACGCATGGTTGTGTGAGACTTGGTGATGATGACCTTGAGACCATATTCCAGACCCTGAATATCGGGGACCGGGTGTTTATCTATTAGAACTTTACCAATTAAAAATAATATGGATCGTAAGATATTGAAGACACTTGATAAATTCAGAAAGGTACCGCTTATAATAAAAATGGTATTGCTGATTTTTATAGTGTTTTCTTTATATACCGGTATTCAGGGTTACCGTGCAGCCACCCGGGAGTTGGCAGAACTCAATGATCAATACAGATCCAATGACAGTCTGATGGTCCGGATGGTGCAATCCGAACCCTTGTTCGACCGGATCATGACTGAAAACTGGTTACAGACACAACTTCGACTGTCGGCTTCGGATTCAATTATTTTATATATCAATTTGAGGGACAGCTCGATCAGCATGGTATTGAAAGGGGTGACGGTTTTTGATCAGCCGCTGGAAAGTTTCGGCTACAGTAATATATTAAATAAAATGGATCGAAGTGCTATGATGAACCTTTTCTCCAATCCGCTGATGGTTACAGCGGATACGGCCAGCATCCCCAAGGCAAATTATCGCACCGTAAAGGCTCCGAAAAATGAGGAGGAAGCCAGTCTGTTAACTACCCAGATCTTACCCGACACGATCAGGGAAGAAGTAGCAGCAAGGCTGCTCCTGGAAAATGGAATGACTATATTAATGGAACAGAGATCACAAAAAATCAATCATGATTCCAGATCCTATCGAAAATTTCTTTCTGATCATCGAACAAAAACCTGGCTGGTTTTATGTAAAGATCTTTTCAGTCTGAAGGTTCCGGACTATCATCCATGGATTAAAATATATCTACCAGGGGACGAAGTGAAGAATATATACCGGGCATTGCCTGGAAATGCGATGGTTGTGCTGATGATCTAATCGTCACACGGGTTTGGTTGAGAATAGGTTATAAAAATCTGATAAGAAAAGATCCATATGGAAAAAATGATCATGTTGATCGGTTTTGGGCTTGCCGCCTATTCAGTCATCGCCAATGATGTGATCCAGACCCTTGGCACTTTCCTGACATCCAACGCCAAAAGGCCCTGGTATATATTATGGGGTTATGCCAGCCTGATACTGATCCTTGTCCTGATCATTGGATGGAGCGTAAATTCAGGGGATGTCTCTTATGGGCGGTTATCCGAGATTCCTTTTCCCTCCCAGATCCACTGGTGGTTTCTACTTCCCCCCATTGCACTGCTTTTACTCACCCAATTAGGCTTTCCCGTGAGCACCACTTTCATGATCCTCAGTGTATTTTCCTCCCAGCAGGTGATTGAGAAAATGATCATCAAGTCCATCAGCGGATATGCCGTTGCCTTCGTTACTGCATTTGTGATATATTTAATTATATCCAGGAAATTCGAGGAAAAAACTGCTGCCGACAAAGCCGAGGTTAAAAAACAGCGGAAATATTGGCTTGTAGGGCAATGGTTTTCGACCGGTTTTCTCTGGTCCCAATGGCTGATCCAGGATTTTGCCAATATATACGTTTATGTATCCCGGCAATTGACATTTACAGAACTTATGATTTCCCTTTCCTTTATTTTGCTTCTGCTGGCCTTGGTTTTCCGCCGTAAGGGGGGAAGAATTCAGCAGATCGTAAAAAGGAAGACCAATTCGGCCAACCTCCGTTCGGCCACCCTCATCGACCTGACTTACGGCCTTGTACTTTATTTTTTTACGGTAGTCAACCCAATACCCATGAGCACCACCTGGACTTTTGTGGGGATCCTGGCAGGGCGGGAATACGCCATCACCCTTTTATTAAAAAGGCATCTGATCTCGGATACTTACAAGGATATATTCCGGGATCTATTTAAAGTCAATGTAGGGCTTGCCATCAGTGTGCTTATCGCTCTGATCATCCGGTTCCTAAGGTGAAATATTGTATTCGTACTACCACCTCAGGGTAGTACGAGTTTGAATTTCATATTCATTCACTGTGCATAATCGCTCCAGACTATAATCCCCGCACATAATTAATATTAATATTTAATTATTTGATAGAGATCATCACAAGGCTGATACGTAACCTCTCCTGATTATCTACAACTTTAAAACTGGTTTTTGAATTATAGGGGCCCCTTGATTCAAAACCACGTATTCAAAAACCATGTTAAACCATTCCCGGAATTTCAGGAGAGTTTCAGGATATTCCGGGATGTAAATTGAAAAACCATGAAAAAATTAAAAACGATCAATGACCATCAGGCCATTCGCAGAATGATCAGAAAAGATCAATCTCGACCATTCTACAGTATTACCAGACTTGTCCCTGGTGTTCACACTTTATTAGCCATCATATTTGTACTTTTAGGCTCACTTACAGGTTGCAATGACGATGCCGATAACCTGAATATTGAGTCAAAGAGTCTCCTTTTAAAAAATAATCAGGCTCTAACAATGCCTGGTCCCCCTCAGCTGCTTGCATCAGGCCTGGAGGGGGCTTCGGGGAGCACCATTGGTCCGGGAGGGGCGCTATTTGTTACTGAAGGTGCAGCCGGCAGGATCTCCCGAATCGATCCAAGAACCGGTGACGTTACCTCTTTCGCCAGTGGATTGCCGCCATCGCTAATTGGTATCGGTGGTGTTTATGATGTCGCCTTCCTGGGCGGGACCGCGTACGCACTGGTTACACTCGTCGATGATCCGACTCTGTTTCCTACTGGGGATGTGAACGGAATCTACCGCATTGACGGCCCGGACAGTTATACAGTCATCGCAGACATCGGCGCTTACAATGTTGCCCATCCACCCGCAGGCTTCGATTTCTTCGTAAGTACCGGAGTCCTGTATTCAATCCAAACCTACCGCGACGGATTCCTGGTGACGGATGGTCATCTCAACCGCGTGCTGTATGTGACACTTGATGGTGAAATCACTGAATTCAGAGCATTTGGCAATATTGTTCCGACCGGGCTTGCGTTATCGGGCAATACAGTATACATGGCAGAGGCCGGGCCAACCCCTCATCTTCCGGAAGATGGGAAGGTGGTATCTTTTGGCCCGAATTCGTCCACAGTCACAACCGTCGCATCCGGTGCCCGGTTACTGGTGGATGTAGAATTCAACCGCGGTCGTACACTCTTCGCACTTTCGCAGGGTTTCTGGTCGGGCCAATTTGGAGGTGATGGTTCACCAGCGGATCCGAATACTGGCTCACTTATGAAGGTTAATGCAGACGGAACGGTCACGGAAATAGCCGGCGGACTTGACCGGCCAACCTCACTCGAATTCATCCAGAACACCGCTTATGTTATCACGCTTACCGGCGACGTCTGGGCCATAGAAAACGTTGCAGGTCCTCCCTTCGGCATCTAGCAAAAAGGGCATATTGCTTTAGCTAATGCCTATCAGGTCGGTCTGTCGCTGGATGGACCGGCCTGATTCCTGCTGAACATCTTGCCGGGGCTTTTTATATAATTTCTCTGACTCAATTGAGTATCAGTTATTCCCATTTGCGAGTAACCGGGATTTGCAATGGAGAAGATCAGGTCGAATATTCGTAATGATCCTGCCGGATCTCCTTTATTCATTGTGGATGGTATAGATAGGGAATTTGATTATGCACTGGTTTACCGAATGATAAATTTTTCCGATGTAAAGGAAATAGAGGGGTTTTACGATACCAGTGAAACGACTGCTTTCGAATCCAGAACCCTGAATGGGGTGATTGTCCTACATACAACCTTGTAACTCGCATGGCAAGGTTAAATCCGGTCTGATAATATCATCAGACCGGCATTTTTTTATCATTTTGCCTCCTTTTGATCTAAACTGTTTTCCTATGTTATTATAAATCATTATATTATAAGGATTTTCCTGAAAAAGTATATACAAAAAATGACGGATTATTCTGATAATTTACAGGGAAAAGAAATTCCTGATTCACATTCTTCCGGTGACCACTCGTTTCTGGATTCTTTAGAAAGGATCTTACAAGCCAATCTGAAAAATGAACAATTTGGAGTGGAAGACCTGGCCAGTGAAATGTCACTCAGCAGATTTCAGATATACCGGAAATTAAATGCACTCACAGGTCAGTCCATCAGTCAGTATATCCGGGAATACCGGCTCAAACAGGCCATGCAACTTTTAAAAAATGGTGCAGAGACAGTTTCTGAAATATCCTATCAGGTAGGATTCAACAGTCCAGCCTATTTCAATAAATGTTTTACTGAATTCTATGGCATCACGCCGGGCGAGGTTAGAAAGGTTGAAAACATGGAATCCAATAGGTATTCAGCAGCTTCCGGTTCTGTTTCGTCAGCCCATAGTGTTCCTTCTGGGAGGAAAGCCGGTATAAAGATAGATTTCTGGAAAGAGCTTCAACGACGTAATATATTCAGAGCAGGATTTACTTACCTGACGGTGACGTGGCTAGTATTGCAGATAGTTGCAGTTTTGGAAGAATATTTTTCGCTCTCTCCATGGATATTTACTTCTATCCTGGTCCTGTTGCTAATAGGATTTCCTGTAGCCTTATTACTGGCCTGGCACTATGAAAGAAGTCAAAAGGGTTTCATCAGGATTCCGAAACATAACTTAAATCCTGATCGTGGCATTGTGGGTCAACGGAAGCCCTTTACAGGATTATTAACCATTTCCGGACTGATTCTGGCTATTTTAATGACTTATTTGTTACCAAAAATCGATTTTAAAAGTGAAAATTCCTCAGACCATCGGATTTCCGGTAAGTCAGGATCAGAAGAAAAATCAATTGCGGTGCTGCATTTCATAAATCTGAGTGGGGAGGAAGAAAACATGTACTTCGCGGAAGGGATAAAAGAAGCCATACTCAATCATCTTTCAACTATCAAGGGATTGAGGGTTTCCTCACGGACGGCTATCGAAAAGTACCGTGAATCGGATAAATCTGTGCTTGAGATCGGAAGAGATCTTGAAGTGACTTATATCCTGGAGGGAAATGTTCAGAAATATGAAGATCATGTACGAGTCACCACCCGGATTGTTGATATTTCAAATGATCGGAATATCTGGTCCAAACAATATACGGAACCGCTTCAGAATATATTTACACTCACCACAATAATTGCCCGGGATATTGCCTCCGAACTTCAGATTTCTCTGAGTCCGAAAGAGGAAGGTCTCCTGACCTTACGTCCTACTGTTTCATACAATGCATATGATCTGTATTTAAGGGGGAAAATGTATTTTGCCAACTATCTTTCAATGTTTAAAAAGGAAGATCTACTACGGGCCGAAAGCTTGTATAAGAAAGCTTTGGCTTATGATTCAACTTTTGCCCTGGCCTATGTAGGACTTGGTGAGATCAATAATGCAAAGAAAGGTCTTTTCGGCACACGCTCAATAGATGAATCCAGTTATACTGACAGTGTATTACTATACGCTACGAAAGCAATCAATCTTGATCCGAATCTGGCCAATGCCTATGCCCTGCGGGGCAATTATTTCGAAGTCAACAATCAAATGGATCTGGCGATTAAAGACCAGGAAAAAGCGATTTCGATCAATCCTAATTTAACTGATTCCTACCTGAACCTGGGAAGGATCTGGTTTCATGAAAAGGGAGACCCGATAAAAAGTTTACAGTACCTGAAACTTGCTCAATTTTATGAAAAAAATGGAACTCTCCTGCCCTGGATCTTTATAGAAATGGGGTTTCTATATCTAGGCCTGGAAGACTTTGTGAAAGCCGAAAAATGTTTTAATGCAAATATCCAATTGAATCCGGGTTTTCATCCTGCACATGGTCCTATTTTCTGGACAAATTGTATTCAGGGTAAATTTGAGAAAGCGCAGGCATATATGGATTCCGTTTGTACAACCTCAGAAGATCCAATTGATTGTTTAGGTTATCATGCCTTGTCAAATTTTTTTATGAAGAATTATGAAATAGCCCTCGAGGATTATGATCAACTAAGTAAAAGTGACAATGGACCGGAAAGTAATTCAATTATGGGGAATGTAAATGTTGCTTATATTTATTTGCAGACCGGAAGAAAGAATGAGGGAAAGAAAATTATGGAAAATCTGATGGGCTTTTTGAAAGAGAATAAACGTGTCAGTGGGATCTGGCCTCAGATTGAAGTTTTAACTGCCATGGGTGAAAAGGAGAAAGCGCTGGAAAAATTAGAAGAGCTCGCCCGTTTAAATCCCTATATAAACCATTTTACACTGATACCCAATTATCATGTCTTTGAACAAATCCATGAGACCGGGAAACTCAATTCGATTCTGGAGGAGGTAAGAAAAAAGAAAGCAGAAGCCAGAAAACAGATTGAAATGCTTGAAGAAGAAGGAGGCAATTGGTATTTGCTTGCTGGAAACTGAGGGGATATCAATATAATCATTTCTATCACAAATTTACAAGTTAACTTTCCTTGCATACACTGTTGACCAGAAGCGTAGATCCCAGTTGTTAAATCCTCCCCGGAGTTCCAGATTCTCCCTGATTTGTTAAGGGATCTATAAAGGATTCACTCAGGAATCCTGGAAAGATCCCGGAATGGATCCGGGAACGATATCATCTCTGAGTATAGCGCTCCCGGTAAGTGTCGAACAATTTTCGGGATTGGAATCTTTCCGCAGGTGGGAGAGACATCCCTCCAGTCTTTTACGAATCATCAATTCTCCAGCTTCATATTTTCATCAAGATATTGGAGAATAAATACCAGCGGTGCATTCCAATTCAGGCAGACCTCGTTGGAAGCAAAACTTCCGGTGACATCGAGATAGGCCCGGGCGGATTCCGGGTAAGGATAGGAAATTCCCTGTGGTTTCAAACTTCCTGCATCCTGGTGCCTTCCATTGGGTCCGCCTACCACGAATCCGGGTACCGGTTCTGGAATTCCATCTGCCCCGGAAGGTCTGTGATGGATATTCATGGGTACTTTGTCACCCACACCTGTTAAAAATGAATAGGCAGTGGCATTCTTCCCGAAAATATAATCGGTTGTTTCAATGGCCATCTCGAGATATTTTTTCTCCCCGGTATATTGATGAGCGATCGCGAAAATAAGACCCAGGTTGAGCACATCGCTGTTGGATCCCCATACAAAATGATCGATCGGGATCCGGTAAGGATGGTTTTCTACTATATTGGATAAACTGTCTGCAAGCCCGGTCAACCTGTTCATAATGAGTTGCTTATCCTCTACCTTCAGTGGACTCGAAGGATTCAGCAGGGAATAATATCCGATATTATCTTGATAGTTCCTCCAGCTTTCTTCAATCCTGAAAGTCAGCCGGTCCAGTTTATCACTAATAAATTCATGATAATCCTCTTTTTGGGTGGTGATGTATAATTCAGCTGCTGCCCAGAAGAATTCTTCCTGCAATTCATCATCTCCATACGCTCCTGTAGAGATATCAGGAGGATTCCGATAATATTCCTCCGGATGATCCATGGCCCAGTTCCATGCTTTTTCAGCTTCCTCACGACATTGATCAGCATATACCGGATCCATTTTTTCATAGATCCGGCTGATCATGGCCATCACCGCGGCAAAATTCAAAGTAGCTGCCGTCGATTTTCCGATAAAATACCGCTGTTCAGTGGTCTCATGAGGCATCACAAATCCCGTGAAACGTTTGGTGGTGAGCTTATGAAATACACCCCCATCTTCATCCTGCATGGTCTGCATCCAGGCGGTCTCATAACGGATCTCATCAAGCAAGTCGTTAGTGCCATTTCCACTTTCCGGTATGTTTAATAACAGATCTCCATATACCTGGGGATAGAGTTCATATATTAATAACATGGTCCCGACTGAGATACCGGCGTTCACGATGTATTTTCCATAATCCCCCGCATCGTACCAGCCGCCAGGAGAAGCCTTCTGTCCACCGTCATGGCCGGTGGATGGATGATAAATACAGACCGTATCCGGATGACCGCCCAATCGATGGTATTTTCCCCCATAAGATTCATCGATGGCCATGGAAGAACGCTGGAAATAATTGGATTTCAAAGCGGCCAGGGCAGCTTCCTCATAAATCGTTTCTCCTACGACAAAAGGATGTGAATTTCCCATTCCTTCGATCCGGATCCGATAGGTTCCGGGATCAGTAAAGTCTGTAAAATCTCCAATCCTGACATTTTCTCCAGATGATTCCCAGAGAACAGCCTCTGATAAATTACCGGAATATACAACCTGATCATTTTCATTGATAAGATCAAAGTGATCGGGTGTAGCTTCCACCACCACAAATCTTTTCGGTCCGGCTTCATAATACCCGATCTGGTTGATCCGGTAATAATCCTCAGTCTTCAGCTCAACCGTTGAAGCTGGTTTCTGATGATTGCAGCTGAACAGAAATATCAGGCTTACAATGGAAAATAATGTTTTCATTTATACAGGTTTAATATCAGGTATACAGATCTTATGTCAGGGGATCTATCCGACAGGTTGTTTCCAGATCAGCTGTTTTTCAATATTGTCGTTCAGTTTGTAGGTCCTGATATGATCCTCCACTTTTTCACCAATGATCTCTATTTTTTTCAGATCAGTTTCTCCCATGCCGGCGTCCGCACAAAAATTCAAATAACCCACATTGGCATAATCGATGCCCATCAACTCGATCGCCACCCGGTCAGCAGCAAGCCAGTCGGTCCCTGCGATACATACGCGGTGATCGACCGGGGTACCCGAATTCGGACCATTACCTTCCATCCCTTCCATACCCTCAATCACGGATAGATCGGGATGCAGCGTGCTGGCCAGGCTGAACAGGTTATAATTGACCCCCCGGTATCCACTCCCATGGGCGATGGGTTTATCATTTTTGGTACCTGGCTTTCTCCGTTCTCCCCAGCTGAAGCCCAGGTCCTTGATCGGAGCACCAAAGACAATGTTTTTAAGGGATAAGGTGGCCAGGACACGGTCATGCGTCTTCAGCTTCGCAGCAGATATTACAAAAGTATTGGGATCCAGGATCAGACTGGAGGTTCTGACAGGATGGGGACGGAAGTCCTTTTCATCAAAAACTTGAATCAACTCGTATTTTTCCTGGTCCAGGTCAACGAGTTTGACCCGGTATTTTTTCTGCAGGTCGAAATAATTATAATTGTCGAAACCTTCAAAAGTAGCCCCGTTAGCCGCCGATTCAGCGACCATCACATTTTCGGTAACTCCGATCGATTGAAGGAATTCCAGAATGCCTTCCAGATGATCAACATGGGAGGCAGCCAATTGCCGGTCGATCATCACATTATTGGGTTTGATCAATACGCGCTTATTCCCTATTGCCTTTTTGATCTGTTCAGAAAATGGTTTTAAGGCGCTGAACGCCATATCCGCCCGGTGATCGCCCGTGGTTATACTTACCTGACTGGTATAATTGGTATCAGACTTCTCAGAAAAATTGCTCAATTTATGCCCATAAGGTATGGTAAGGGCCATTCCTCCCAGTACAGAGGTTTTTAAAAAATGGCGACGTTTTAAAGGTTCCATGTGAAATCTGTATAAAATGTTAAAAAATCAATCTGAATAAAAAATTAATCCGTCCGAACCGTTTCAAAAATAAAGAATTCAAATCTACTTAGCACGATGAAGTGAAAAGTTTTTCGAATAAACTCATCCAATCAATAATTAGCATTTTAAGGGATATCTCTATCTTTCAGACTTCATGGCAATAAAATCCCCCATCTCAAACAATGTCTTTATTTGGAGCATAGGACCATTAGGTTGTATCATTTTTTTTAAATAATTTTCTATTCATGTCTGATTTATATTTGGTACGTCACGGATTATCAACCTATAATGAACAAAACCTGTTCACAGGGTGGGTTGATGTCCCTTTATCTGATCACGGAAGAATCGAAGCAAAAAATACCGGAAAGAAACTTAAAGGCCTCTCCTTTTCGATAGCATATACTTCAAAGCTTTTAAGAGCACATCAGACATTGGATATTATTTTAAAAGAAACCGGAAAGGAGGATATCAAAATAATAAAAAACGGAGCTCTTAATGAACGAAATTATGGTGACCTGCAGGGCCTTAATAAAGATGAAGTGGCAGCGAAAGTAGGGAAAAAGAAAGTTCATGAATGGCGCCGGAGTTATACATCCCGTCCACCGGGAGGTGAAAGCCTTGAAGATACGGCTAGCAGGGTGGCTCCATATTTTAATGATTATATTTTGAGAGATGTGAAGAATGGTTTGGATGTATTAGTGGTTGCTCATGGTAATAGCCTGCGTGTAATCGTGAAACTGCTTGACCATCTGGATGATAAGAAAATAACTAACCTGGAGATAATTACCGGTGAGATTATCTGTTATTCAATAAATAGAAAGGGAGAGGTTATTTCAAAAAACATTTTATAGCAATATTGACTGATTTGATTCCTCTAGAATATAATACTTCGGACTTAGGTTGTAGTATTCTTTTCCCATCTTTAATTACTCAATTATTTAGTAATACTACACCCTGGGAATGACCGCTTGAATTGTCAAACAAGGGGGCTTTAAGTGACCTAAATGCCGGAAGCAATCTAAATAAAAAACCAAAGCTTGTAAGTAATGGATTTATTACTCAAATTCAAACATATTCAAAAACGGAAAAGGTTGACGAATGGATAATCTTACGTATTTCAGAAAAAAATATGCTTGAGAATGAAGATTATATTTATAATTCGGATATTGTTCATTTGGATCACATGGATAATTCCTTTTGTAAATAACTTTCCCTTACACGCCCAGGAAATCAAGGGAACTGGAGAAAATGAAATTTTTATCAATATTGTGGATGAATCACATAAGTACCAATATACTTCAGTGATGATGAATGCAGGTTTGGACGAAGCCGAAGGGCGATTTGAAATGAGGATCCCGTCCAACTCCATTCGGGTACTTAATGGAGGTGATTTAGAATATTTTTATTCTGCTTTAAATCTGGATACCGTTGACACACCTATTCTTTATATATATATTGATCTTCCTGAAGATCAGTTTAATTTGGGAGATTTTAAAGGACAGGAAAATCATTTCGATGGTATCGTAAATTTCGGCATGGTAGAAATTAGGGGGGAAGTACTTTTTAATGGATTATATGATAACGACTTTTTACTGTTTGATTTCAAATCTTCCATTGTCGAACCAATGGCCTTGAAAGCAATTCTCGCGGACAGCGCTATTCAGGAAATAGAAATAATTGCCAAAGGCGCTAAAATTGTTGATTTGATAGATTAATTAAATCGGAAAAATAAATGAACGAAGATCAACTGAGTCAATACACAGAAAAACTCAAAAATAATATTCTCAAGAATGAAACCATTCCATCTCTGATTGAAGAGAAATTGCTACAGGAAATTGAAAATCTGCAACATCTGATAAATGGAGCACAGCAGGAAGAGCTCCAACACTACAAACTGGTACTAGATCGGATAGATCACATCTTAAAATTCGATGAACAAAAAAATAAGTCGCAATTTCTGAAATCCTCCTTGAAGGAATTCCGGGAATCAGTTAGGCATTTAGAGGAAAATCATCCGAAAATTGTTGATGCTGTCGAACAAATAATTGACCTGTTTGTAGGTTGGGGATTGGTTTGATAAGAATTGGAAATATCCCCGGCAATCCGGATGATTCCACAAGTAAGATAGAACATAACACCTGTTGTTCCGCCATTGAAAGCTGCAGACAATGATGTCGACATTTTCGTGATCCTGAATATAGGGGATTACATATGTGAAATCATTAATTATTACTGAATTTTGTTAAAAAATGAGAATATAGAAAAAAATAGATAATATAAATTATGGATATCATGCGACACTTTCTTACGTTCATTTTAATGATTCATGTTAATGTACTGAATGCCCAGAACGAAACATTTACCTACGATACCAGTGTTGGCAATAATATTGTCTGAACACTTACCGCCACCAAAAAACAGGAAGGCAACAAAACAGTATATACAATAGAAAGCAATGCAACCATTCATTTATTTGGCCAATCAACAATTGCCACTTCTTTGGAAGTAGTTTATAATAATGGTTTATTGGAATCCAGCCGATATATATTAAAAAAAGATGGAAATCCTTACGATAGCACCATTATTGTAAACAATAATAGCGTTTATAATATAACTCAAAATGGAAATAAGTCTACTATAACAGAGCCTGTTGGAGAAAGCAGTATTAAATTATATTTTTCGGAACCCCAGGGCGTTAAATCCATCCTCTCAGAGGTGGAGGGTATTTTTAAAAGTATTAATCCAACCACCAATGATACCTATGTGCTCAATGATCCGGGGAATCACCACACAAACACGTATATTTATTCAAATAGTCAATTACAAAAAGCAAGGATAGAACATACGCTTTTCAATTTTACCTTAAGTCTGAAAAATTAGGAAAGAATATTTATACACAGATACTTTTACCATATCCGTAAATATTTCAAGTGATTTATGTTCCTAATAAATTTCATGTAAAACTGCTTATTTCATTGTTTGATTTCTTTTATGGGACAAGAAATTAACTGGTTTTAGAAAAATGATATTTGAATTTCACTCTTTTGTAGACAAGAAAAATCATTCCCAAAATCAAAATAGAAATGATCACCGGCCATTCATAACGCTTGATCTCCCCCAAAAGAAGGGTCATCGTATGACCCGCAAAATAGCCAAGCAGTGTATATATTATTGACCAGCAGACTGCGCCCAAGAAACTGAAGAAAGCAAATTTTCCTATCGGGATACTAGACATACCTATTGCCAGCGGCAAAACAGTTCTCGTGCCATACATAAACCTGTAAATAAAAAGCACCTTCCTGGGATTTTTAGTAAGGTAATTATTCACTTTAGTTAACTTCAATTTTAACCAGGGCCTTTTCTCCAAAATTCTGGTCCCGGCGTATCTCCCGAGTAAAAAATGAAACCAGTCCGTGGCCTGAACGCCCAAGAGGGCTGCAAAAGCTACCAAATAAGGGTCTAAGAGCTTTCTGTGAGAAGCAAAACCTGCCGCAATCAAGGTAGCTTCTCCTTCCAGGAAGGTGCCTAAAAAAAGGGCAAAATAAAGATAAATCACGTGCATGTTTTAATGCTTGTGCAGCGAAAAAGAGTAAATAAGGATATGCATCAAAAATCTTAATAACTATAATTACAGTCATTGAGAAGTTTTCGCTCCTGGTCTTCAGTCAGATTTTGAGCTTCTTCCACCGTATATTTGCGGGAAGTTAACTTGAGCATACAATCACATAAATCCTCCAATTGCGCTTTATCTTCCTTGTTCACCGCATTGTTGACGAAAGTCTCTCGGCATGTTTTTAACCATTTATCCTCCTCGGCTTTTGACCATTTGGAGTGACTGCAGGCAACTAAAAGTATCAATGATATCGCCAGAATTCCTGTTTGCTTTAAAAATTTCATGAGTTACATCGAATGATTAGTAATACAATTTAAATATTAGTTAAAACAATATAAAATAAATAGCCACCTTACTATTTATTAATTTTTTAAAGAAGAAAGTGGGGCATCTAAATGGCATGAACCAATGGTCGCTGAACTTAAGTTTAAATGGTTAAAAATATTGTAACCTTTTATTGGATTTAAGACTATATATATTATGAATTATATTAAATATAAAAAGACTGTTTTTAACCAATAGCTGCAATGCGGCACAGGTTATCATTTCTATTGACTTTATAAAATGAAAGGGCCCTTATAAGATTATTATCGGACCTTATAAAAAGGTACCCAATCAAAATGGAATCTTATGATTATATTTCTCTTTTTAAAATGAGTTTTTTGATAGGTGTCATCCTGATCTTTCTGATTGTCTGGGTGCTGGTCTTTTATCGTAAAAGAAAGATTGTTCACATCCGTCGGTTCCCGGAAGCATGGAAAACCATTTTAAACAAAAAGGTAAAATTCTATGAAAAACTTCCCTCAGATCAAAAACTTCAATTCGAAAAGGACATGGTTGAATTTATGGAAGGGTGCCGGATCACCGGGGTGGATTTTGAATTGAATGATGAAGACAGAATGCTGGTGGCTGCGAGTGCGGTGATCCCCATTTTCGGCTTTCCGGACTGGAAATACAAAAATCTGAAGGAAGTCCTGATATATCCCAACAGCTTCAACAAGAATTATGAAACCGCTGGTTCAGACCGGAATATAGGCGGTATGGTGGGCTGGGGTCCCATGAACCGGACCATGATCTTGTCAAGGGAATCATTACACCAGGGCTTTGAGAACGAATCTAGCAAAACAAATGTGGGGATCCATGAATTTGTACATCTCATTGATAAGATGGATGGAACGATCGATGGTATTCCCGAAATACTGATGCGGCGATCCTATGCGATCCCCTGGTTAAAGATGATCCATGATGAAATGAAACGTATCCATCGTGGCAGGTCTGACATAAACCCTTATGGCGCCACCAATGAGGCCGAGTTTTTTTCGGTAGTATCTGAATATTTTTTCAATCAGCCTCAACTCCTTGCGAAAAAACATCCGGAACTCTACCATATGCTGGAGAACGTTTTTCATCAGGATCCGGCTATCCTGGAATAGCTATCCTATCCGGATGTTTGCTAAAATAAAATTTTGTTCAATAATTATTTCAAATAGATTAGAATCAACTTCCAAATGATATGATGCAACAAGATTTTTATCCGCCATGCACCGGAATGTATTATTTACCGGCTGATCCTGTAATTTGAAATATACTTTATATTTTGTTTTTCATGAATTCGATGTGGCAGCAAGGAGCCTCACCCAGACGGAAATACAGGTAGTATCAAAGCTGCTTTCAGCCAACCAAGACCAATCTGGCGTTGGTTTATGGTAAGTAAGATGATGGCATTTGGAGCAAGTTTTACTTTGATTAGTACAAAAAAATATAAAAATATGTATAAAAAAGGGTTACAAAATTCAATTTGATTTCATTAATGGTGTAAAGGGATTAGTCGAATAGTAGAGCGTGTAAAAATACCGCAGATTTAAAGCAACAATTTTAAAAAAATGAAGAAGGAACTACCTGGTTTAATTTGTATGGGGGAGCTCATATTCACCCTGAACTTACCCAAACAACAATATGAGGCTGTGAATGAGATGGGTAGAGTGATTCTGATAATATCTGTTGAGTATTACCTGAAGAATTCAGAAGCATTCATGCCAGATTATACATTTAATAAAACACTAGATCTACGCATCGCTAAATCCCCCAATTAAAAAATTATTCCTCGGCAATCATTTTAGCAAAGGTTTTAATCAGACTTTGAATTTCTTTCAATTTCGTTTCAGTTAATTGAATTTTCCACGGTTCTCCATAAAAGGGAAAAGCCAATCCCATCTGGCAGGAAGAAATCGGCAGTTTAATATTAAACGACTTATGATGATTTTCCAGTGATCCAACTTGCCAATGTGAAAATTTTAATACTTCACCATTTGTCAAGGTGATTTCTGGTTTTGCATCGAGCGTAGTAGTCGTCCAGGGGAACATAAAGATACCAGTAGACATGATGTGAAAAGTATGTCCCTCTGGCTGATAATGGAGGGAAATGGGCCATAACTCAATATAATCAGTGAACGATAAACCATTTGGCTGGTCTGCTTGAATCAATGTGGTCCGTCCTTCGTTTTCGATGATAGCAAATCCAAGGACTGTAATATAATATTCATAATCGGGATGCATATTCGTATTTTTATTGAATATACTTAAAAGATCCATTTATAACAAGCAATGAAGGGATTTAAACGGCGGGAGGGTCCGTTCTCCAAAACAACCTCTGGACCATCCTGATTCAAGTTCAGGATTAGGAGGACTTTCCGATTCCACTTCGAACATCGGGACTGATCATTCGATATATCCAATCACTTTTAGATGGTCACTTTTCTTATTAATTTCAAATAATAATAAATTTGAAATTTTAATATCCTCCTGACATACTAACATCAGTATCTAACCTATATCCTCCATTTATCTTCAATATCTCATACCTTGAAGAATAACTTGTGCCGATAAAGAAATAAAAGAAAAAGCCATTTAGCAGCCATCACGCCCAGCGGTAAAATGAGCGGCTGAAGTCTTCCCGCATGATCGCTGATACCTTGGAAAAACAGTTCCGCAATTTCGTGGAAATTTACCACACCCTGAAGAAAATAGATCGTGATGGCGTTGGTCCCGATCACGATAAAGAAGAACGCCCATTTCCTGTATCCCTTTACATCAATCACCCAATAGAAAATCCCCATCAGCAACAGGCTCCAGCCGCAGGCTAAAGTGACGTACGAACTTGACCAGACTATTCTTTTGATAATCGGAAATGAAAATCCCCAAACATAACCCAATAGGATAAAGATAACACCAGAAAGAGCCAGCATAGCCGCTTTACGTACAGCTGGCTGATTGGAACGAAGCCAGTTACCCGCCAACGACCCCCAAAGGATGATAGTTATACCGGAAAGGATTGAAGTAGGGCCTTCATTCCAAAGTCTTCCTGATATGAAGTGGCTGTCAATAAACGAAGCAAGGATTCCCTCCTCGGTATACACCCCCGCACCATAACCCGGGACTGGGATCAAAGCAGAAGCCATCCAGTATAATATCAGGAATCCAACTACCATTACCACCCGGGCCCGCCATTCAGTGTGCATTATAATGGGAGTCGCAAAAAAGTAACAAAGCCCAATGTGTGCCAGTACCCCACCCAAATGCGGCCAGTCTGTGAAATGTAAAAGCCCGTATGGAATGGATCCTAACAATATCAGCAATACAGATCGTCTGAAGATCTTCAGATAAAGACTGGATCGGCTTTGCCCCATTTGCTTTCGTCGGGTTAGGGCGAATGGGAGTGTCACGCCGATCATGAATAGAAATAATGGATAAATTAAATCGTAAAAGTGGAATCCTTCCCAGGTTACATGGTTTAGTTGTCGTTCGATGAGTTGGGTTGTCGGGGTGTCACGAATATCTGCCAGGGATTTAAAAATCCACTCTCCACCAATTATCCAGAACATATCGAACCCTCTGAGCGCATCCAGCGACATTAATCTGCCGCGCAATGCATTATCACGATTGTTTGTATCCATTTGTCTTGCAGTAAAAATGTTTCTTAATCTAAAAAATAATCACCCCCCTAAATAGCACTGAACAAAGTGATTCGGATGTTAAGTGCATAAAAAATTTATTATCCTGACTAAATATTTCTCAATATATAAAATTCCTCTTTATTTTCAGACTCACATTTTCATTGAAAATGAAATCTTGCTAGATGAAAAATCGGTATGGTTTCAAAAATTTAGAGGAAAAGGGAGACGCCATTCACTGGTTATGTAATTCGGGAGGCTGTAATTGAATAATCATGATGTTTTAATGTGGGGAAAAATTATATCCAAACTCTGTTCAATTAAATTAGATTTTCTTTTCATGAAATAGGGTTCGATACAACCCCTTGATGTACCGAACGGAATCAGGATGAAATACGTAATGACCGAACTCTATTTCATAAATATTTTATGAATAACCGGGAGTAAGATCAGAATATTATAAAACAAAAGTTAATCTTATCAGTGATGGCACGTAATGGAGTACTATTATTAATCTTAGTTATTATAAGGGTAACTTCATTTTACCAAAGCTATGATAAAATAGTCAGCATAGGGGCCATCGTTGATTCCTGTACGCACCCCGTGAAGGGAAAACCTTGAACCGATTACCTTATGCCTTCTCAGCTTCTAGTTGTGGAAGGTTTTTACATAAAGACTTCTTTTAATTCGGATAGTTTTACTAAACGACGGGTGTCAAATCCTTGTAAAATTTTGTTTGCGGCAAAATCTCCCAATGATAGTCCACTCTTTAAAAAAACCGTGTAAAAATGTTCTAAATTTCTGGAGGTTATGCTAACTGCGATACATATTATATCTATCGGTTGTATTTCAATTGGTTTTGGAAGTTTATCGAGCAGTTCTACAATATGTGGAGGTGTTTTATTGTCTTTGCCGGTCCCTTCATGGATGGATTTTTCGATTCCTTTCAGCGTTTCATAACACACTGTATAATTCTTGATTAATTCTTCTCTGTGTAGATTTAATTTCATGATATCGGCCTGGCAGAGAGACTTACCACATTTTAAACAGACCGGTCCTGATTGGTCGGGCGCATTACAGAATTTACAATTGTTCATAACATTAATTAACTATATTACCAAAAATTATGTCTAAAAAGTGCAATCACATATCGTGTTTATTTCTAATTCAACTCAATTCATATTATTTAAATCACGATTTTTATTTATTAAAAGTTCTTGTTCTAAAATATTTCATAAGCAATTTTTACTAATATAATCTGTCCAGCTGTTTGGGGGGCTAATACCTCCATAAATAATTATTACCAGGGATAATTATTAAATGCCTGATAGAAAAGAAAAATACCTAAAAATAGTGTACATTATCACGTGACGCATCTCCACAAGGGGGAATTATGTGCATGCCTTTTTCACGATGATCCACCCGTTTACTCCTGTTCTCGTCAACTCTTATGCCCTAATTATTTACTCATTGGGGCAATTCATTTATCGTCCAAAGGGTAACCGAATCATTGTCTTTGATATAAATTCTGTTCCCGGCAATGACCGGGTGTGCGTAGGTGGATGATTCGGCCACTTTTGTCCGGCCCAATTCTGCATAGGCTTTCCCCTCTGGCTTGAAGGCGATCAATTCGGGATTTGACGGAAGTACAAGCATGACTGCGCCGGCATCGAGGATGGCCGCAAAACCACCCCGATCCAGTTGTTCAGAATTGGTCCAGAGGGTCTTGCCTGTCTCTGCCTGAAGGCAGAAAAGTTTCCCCATATTCGTCAGGCCGAAAAGCATTCCTTCTTTCAGCACAGGGGTATTGAATTGAACCGCTACCTCAGGATTGTTCCACACTTCCCTGGCAGTAAAGCCATTTCCCTGTTTTTCAATAGCAATCATTCTGGTTCCACGTTCGGCACCGGTATAGATGATTCGCTGTCCGTCAACGATAGGTGTTGCCGCATTATATGCCCGACTTTGAGGTACGAAGGGTAACTGCCATAACTTTTTCCCATCCACCGCATTAATTCCCACGATACTTTTTTCTGTAAGTGTCACGATCTGTTTGGTTCCTGCCACAGTCAGCAATACGGGTGAGCCGTAATCCGGTCCCTCTTCCGACCAGCGCCACTTCTCATTACCGCTTTCCAGGTTATAGGCGATGATGGCCCCGTTCCCTACACCACCCAGGTACGCAATGCACAGGCCATCCACGACCATGGGCGACATGGCCGTAAAAAACATGGGAAACACCCCTGGAAAAGGATCTTTTCGCCATACAAGTTTGCCTGTGATTGCATCGAGGCAGGAAATAATCCCTGCCACACCGATCGTAATAACTTTTCCGTCCGCAACGGCCGGTGAACTGCGCGGACCTGGATGCCGGGATGCTGCGCCTGTTACTGTTTGTGCCTTATACTGGTCACGCCACATTTCTTTTCCATGATCGGCATCCAGGCACAGGGTTATTTCCTGGTCATCCTGCCTGGTAAATACATAGAGCTTTTTACCAACCAGGGCCGGAGTGGCATCACCGGTGCCTACCGTAACTTTCCATTGTTGCGTCAGTTCCATTGGCCATTTATCCGGAGGCGTAAATTCCTTAACTTTTCCATCCCGGTTATCGCCCCGCCACTGTGGCCAATCCTGGGCGACGATTTGTGCTCTGCTGATAAAAATCAGTATGCAGAGCATCAACGCAGTCAGTAAAATTATTTTTTTCATAAGGGTAATTATATTTTATGATTGGTACATAAAAAACATAAGTTTTAACAGTATCGTTCCTTTAATCAGTGGCAATATTGTCGATTGTATAAATATAAAAAATAGATCATTTTATAGAATTTATGGATCAAATCGAGTAAGGTGGGCTTATAACTGAATCAAGTTTGTGGGATAAAGGATTTTTCGATTTCGACTCCGCTTCAGCGGGACAGGCTTCCGGCCCTTCTTATCCTTTTCAATTAAAATTTTTGCTCAATATTCTTAAAATCAAATTTTCAAATGTTCTCTGCAGCATTAAATTTAGCCTTTCTGTGAGCTTTTTTTCTCTTCTATTATTCCACCAATTTAGTTCTGTTTATATATAGAAACCACCCACCCCAAAGTCCATAAAGAGTAATCAGTGAAAGTATTATTGAGTAAGATGTATAACCTGTGAAGTGCCATCCTGGTGCTCCTTTTGCATAAAACACAAATGACAAACAAACGATTGACCAATATACAGTAACAGCCATAGCAGCAAACATGGCATAAAGTCCAACTTCAGATTTTTTAAGCAATCCTATTATACCAATTACAAAAAGTGGAATATAGAAAACAGTATCACCGAATCCAAAACCTTTATTCAGGGCAACGCCTATTTCTGTTATTTCCTCAATAGGTTCCTGCAAATCGATTGACACGGTAAAATCATAATTAATGACTGCCATGGTTTGCCCAAGCACATAGATTACATTCAACAGAATTCCTATTCCAATCAAAAGCCAAAATCCGATTGACCTATTTGTAGTAGCATTCATCTTATCTTCTAAATCATAATAACATAACCTGTAAATAGGCACCAAAATTTAATAATTATCCCAAATATCGGAGATAAAGTAACATTTTATTGCTTAACCGGTAAATGATTTAAAATGTATACGCCCTCTGATAAATGCCATTATATTTCATGAAAGGAGGTTCTCTTAATAAAATAAATAATATTCGCGCATTCAAAGAGTTGTGCAACCGTAACTTCTGTTGAGAGCGACTTTATATCTCAATTTTTGCTCCCATCACTTTCAAAAATTCTCTGATAAATTTCGGGTGAGCAGGCCATGCAGGAGAGGTAACAAGGTTGCCATCTGCATAGACCCCATCTACCGGGATGTTCTGGTATTCTCCTCCAGCTGACTTTACTTCAGGTCCGACAGCAGGATAAGCAGTTAACTTTCTTCCTTTTACCACATCGGCGGCAGTTAAAATTTGAATGCCGTGGCAAATTGCGGCAACGGGCTTATTGGTAGTGAAAAAATGCTTAACTATATCGATTATTTTTTTGTTCAGTCTTAAATATTCTGGTGCTCTTCCTCCGGCAATCACCAAGCCGTCATATTCGTTGACCTTTACATCATCGAAACTGTAATTCAATATAAAACGGTGCCCTGGCTTTTCGGAGTATGTTTGGTCACCTTCAAAGTCGTGTATGGCTGTTTTAATGGTATCGCCCTTTTTTTTGTCAGGACAAACGGCATGAACTTCGTAACCTACCATTTCAAGCATCTGAAACGGAACCATGGTTTCGTAATCTTCTGTAAAGTCTCCAGTTAAGAATAGTACTTTTTTCATTGTTTAAAATTTTATGTTAATAAAAATAGTTTTTTATGCTTCATTGCTGCGAAGGGGAATCTGCGAATATTCTCCCCTGTTTTGATTTTAATTTAGTTAAAATCGCAGTGATTTACTATCCATCAAGTAGACAATTCAACGTTAAATTTATTTTCTTAAAACAATCCCTCGGGTTGGTTTTTTTATTTGGGGGATATTCCCGGGTGACTGGAATTATTAACTCATAAAATCATGAAGCAGATGGTATGGTGTATCCTCTCAATCACTCAGCAAACCTGTTCTCAGGCTTGAAAAGCCAAGCGATTGTTTTAGGTTTCAACAAATACATCCATATTTAATAGATGCATTTAATTGCTTCATCGGCAAAGGTTTTGATTAAATTCAGATCCGCATCAAAAAAGTGATCGGAAGGAGAAAGGATATATCCTCCCCCTCCACCTGCCTCCTCAAAACACCTTCTCACTTCCTTCCGGGTATCTTTCTCTGAACAGTTATTGAAAAAATTAAACTGGTCGAATCCACCAATCATACAAACCTTATCACCGATCCTTTTCTTTGCTTCAGCAAGATTGACATCACCTCCCATGGCCGGAGGAGTAAAGGTCTCCATGGCATCGGGCTTCATGGAGGCGATGTCTTCAAGGATTGGCATCATGCCTCCACAGGTATGATAAGTAATCCGTTGCCCGGCTCGATGCGCTTCACGGATCAATTCCATGTCATAGGGGGCTACAAAAGTATTGAAAATATCAGGAGAAATAACCGTCGTTGAGGCATCGCCACCTCCCAGCTCAATCAGGTCATATTCCGCATCTTTCATTGACCGGATGAATACCAGTTTGCGTTGTTGCAGGACTTTAAGGAAGGTATGAACCCAATCAGGATCTTCAAAAGTTGCCATGATCAGTTTTTCAATTCCATAGAGACAGGCAAAATCCTGCCAGCATCCTGGTTGTCCGAATCCATCGAAACAGCAGATATGCCCCCTGACCAGGGCTTTATCTCCTACCTCTTTGGCGACCCTATTGATCGTATTCACATCGCATTTAGGCGCTGGCAAATATTTGGCAATAACATCAATATCGCTTTTGTCCTTGATCAGATATTCCCTTACCCAGGTGGTATGCTCATTGGATTGGAGGATCATAAACAGGGTTTTTTCAGGAGTGATGATGCTGAATTTTTGTGTCTTATTCTCATAACCCTCGAGGTCCTCGATCCTGATACGCCAGTTATCAGTGCAGATCCTGTTAGCCTCAAGAAATCCGGGTTCACCTTGATCCGGGTCGTAATATTCCCCTAGATCAGGATCCGGCCTGTGGGCAACAATCCATTTGATCGGATCGATCCGGAAAATGTTAAAAAAATCCATTTCTTCAGCTCCATCCATATAATGAGCTAGGAAAGACGGCATCAGATGATGGGTGGTAACGGGTAGTCTGTCCGGTTTTTCCCGGTTAAGGGCGGCCAGAAATCTCTGTTTCGGGTTCATTTATGTGTCTATATTAAGAATAATTACCAGGAATACTCATGGTACAAGTTAAAAAAAATACTCATTTCCCCATTTATAACTAAATATTTTCACCTTGGTTCTTTTATTGAATTTTGTTAATTGGGGATCATGGCGGTTACTAAATTGGATCAAATGATTCGTAGAGAAATTATTAAGCAGTTATTAGTGATTCCCCGCATTGAGACATCCACGGCATACGAACTATTTGTCTATCCAGTTTTGCCCTGAAACGTTGGAGGCTGAAGAAAATATATACCTTTCATCAAAAAGAGACAGACTTTCTATTTCAGAGGTGCTTATACCAATTGTTACTTGTGCCTGGCAGGTTAAATGAATGATTGAATTTTCGGATTAATCTTTTTCTATTCATATCTTAACGAATCCACCGGGTTTTGAACAGATGCAGTGATCGTATGATAAATGATGGTAGTGAAAGCAATTAAAAGAATAATTCCGGCAGCCAGCATATATTCCCAGGCCGAGGAGGCCACCTTTATTTCAGCCGGATCCATTATTTTATTAATGGCACCCAACGGTAAGGCAATTAAATTGGCGATTAGCATAAGCATGATTAATTCCCGGGCAAGCATAATGAATATCTGTCCGGGTGATGCGCCGTGAATTTTACGGATCCCAATTTCCTTTGTTTTTCTTTTCGTGGAATAGGCAACCAGTCCAAATAATCCCACAATGGAAATCCCGATCGTAATGATCGAAAAAAATCCAATGGTATTTGCCATTCCCTTGTAAACCTTTAGGGTTTCATAATTCATATTGTCTGCAAGCAACTGGAGATCGAAAAGTGCATCTGGAAAATGCTCCTTGAAAATCCCTGTTATCTTTTCTTTTGCCTGAGCGAACGTTTTTCCCTCCGTTACTTTAAATGAATAAATATGGGTACCCTGTGTATTCCCATCATGCAGTAACATCATGCTTGGTGGGATTTTTAGTATGGTTGTGTATAAATGATGATCATTTACCACACCGACCACCTGGTATTCCTTGCCGCTGATATCGTATATTTTTTTGCCGATTGGTTCAGTCCATCCAAAGCTTCCTGCCGCTGTTTCATTGATTAAACACCCTTCGTTTAGGTCTGATTGGATCTCCCTGGAGAAATTCCTTCCCTGAACGATATCCAGTCCAAAGACGGCTGTATAATCATAGTTGATCCAGTTTCTTCGAATATTTAACTGTTCCCCTTCGTAGGCACCTTCCCAACTAACGTTGGTTCCCGATGTACCATTAAATGGGATATTCGAAGATATGCATACATTTTTTATTTCCGGTTCGGCCATTAATTTTTCACGGATCAAATCAAAATTCTGATTGCCGGATCCTTCATTGATTTTAATCCTTGAAAAAAGAATGTTTGCATTATTAAAACCCAGTTCTTTATTTATATGATAGGTAAACTGCCTGTATATCATAATAGTGGTGAGTATTAAAAATGTGGCCACAACAAACTGTATCACTACCAGGGTTTTCCGCAGGTAGGATTTACCTCCCTTTCCGGAATTGGACATCCTCAAAAACCTGGCCGGTTTAAATGAAGAAAGATAGAGGGCAGGATAGATTCCCGACAGGATTCCAATTATAATTCCCACGCCAACTATAAAAGCATTGAATTTCAGATTATCAATATATTTGATCTCAAGGTGTCGGTCTACGATCCGGTTGAACAGGGGTAATGATAGTTCAGAAAGTATAAATGCAATAAACACCGAGATCAAGGATAGAGCGATGCATTCTATTATGAATTGCAGGAACAGTGAAGATCGTCTTCCTCCAACCATTTTTTTAATGCCTATTTCTTTCCCTCGAGTTGCTGCATGGGCAGTAATTAAATTAATAAAATTGATTGCTGCGATCAATAAGGCAAGGCCCGCGACCATGGAGTACAAATAAACCATTAAATACATCCCCCCCACATTGGAAGGCCTTAGATGGATGATTGAAAAAGGTCGAAGCATCATGGTTCCCTTGGTTCTAACATCTTTATCCAGCATATAGCTGGAGATCTTTGCCTGGAATGTTTCCATTTTGCTCCCATTTTGTAATAAGATATAGGTGTAATAACTATAGTTATTCCAATTTTCCTGCAGGACAATATCATCAATAGTTTCCAATCCTACTATGTTGCACACGTAGCTCGGTTGAAGGGTAGAATTATCAGGCATATTTTTTATGATCCCGGTTATTTTTAAGGGGAGATGATTTCTGATGGTTATAACTTGCCCCATGGCTGAACCTTTCGGGAAATATTTTCTGGCGAGTTCTTCCGTTATGACAATGGATGAAGGTTCGAGTAAGGCTGATTCCTTATTTCCCTCAATAAATTCAAATGTAAAAATATTGAATAATGAGTTTGAAGCATACAAACCATCCGGCTCATAAAAGGTCAATTTTTCGGAGGAGGATAGATAATCCCCCCATACGGGCCGGGTTACAACCGCATCCTCCACTTCCGGAAATTCTGCTTTAAAATGAGAAGCTATCGGAAAACAGGTCTGGTTCCAAAATTGATCCCCGTCTGCCAAATGAGCCATTTCCTCGACCCGGTATATTCTTTCCAGTTTTTCATGAAACGTATTATAACTGTTTTCAAATTGAACCAGTAAGGCAATGAGGATAAAAGTTGCAAAACCAATGGCCAGACCAATGATATTAAATGTTGCGAATAACTTCTGGCGCCTGAAATTTCTAATAAATATAATAATGTAATGCCTTAACATTTTTTTGGATAATTTGTATCGGCTCTAATAAAAATTCGCAAATCAGATACCAAAACAGTTATGATTGATTTTCAAGATGTTATAATATTTTATTTTGGTAGACTGTTGGAAATCCCGACATGAATGTTGCGGATTCATACATATTCTCAACCTTTATTCATTTGCTTGCTCACCCTCTACTGTTTTTTATTTTCCCATACGATCAGGTGATGCATGGATTATGTGCTTACGTGCTCATTTACCCGCTCTTGTTAAGGATTCATTTTTCATCTTCCGGGATCCTCCTTCGAAAGAAAACATAATTAAAAGCCCGATAAAAAGTAATAGGTGATTGTTATGTAAATGAACGAATCAGTCATGCAATATTACTGGTTAAACAATAGAGCGGATTTTCGCTTTGGTTCTTAACCCGAATTTCATTAATTTGGGATGTTGGCGGATACTAAATAGAATCAAATGAATCGTAGAGAAATTATCAAGCAGTTATCGGTAATCCCGCTGGTGGGTACCACCATGACTCCAGACCTCTTTTCCAGCAAGGTTTCCCGTGATACACAGAAAACGGAAGAAAACATTTACCGCTC
Organism: uncultured Flavobacteriaceae bacterium; assembly: GCA_963793325.1. GTDB lineage: Bacteria > Bacteroidota > Bacteroidia > Flavobacteriales > Flavobacteriaceae > Eudoraea. The sequence continues at coordinate 2,538,345 of CAWBZU010000001.1, read as the reverse complement.
CATAGGTGTGGAGCCCATCATCAATTGCAGAGGCACTTTCACTATCTTGGGTGGATCTGTTGAAAGACCAGAGGTGCTTGAGGCGATGAAAGCGGCCTCGGGTTATTTTGCCCAGTATGATGAACTTGCCTACGGGATTGGCCAGAGACTTGGCGAGCTGACAAAAACTGAATGGGGTGTCGTCACAGCCGGTTGTGCCGCTGCCATGAAGCATTTCACCGCCGCTTGCGTGACGGGAGGAAATCCTGAAAGGTTAATCCGCATTCCCAATCTCACCGGAATGGAAAAAACGGAGGTGATTATTCCGAGATATTCCAGGAATGTTTATGATCATGCGGTGCGAAACATCGGTGTGAAAGTCATCACCGTTGAAACTGCTGAAGAAATGCGCAAAGCCATTAATGAGCACACCGCGATGATCTATGTGCTGGCAGGCGACGAGTCACAACCTGGTCAACCATTTTCCCTGGAGGTAATCGCTGAAATGGCAAAACCTCTAGATATCCCCGTTTTACTGGATGCGGCTGCAGAGAATCTAACCATTCCCCCGTACATCTTGCGCAAGGAGCAACGGTCGTAGCCTATAGTGGCGGCAAAGCCATATGTGGACCACAGTGTGCCGGCCTATTACTTGGTGAAAAAGACATTTTAATATCTGCATGGCAAGCGAGCTCCCCACATCATGGCCCGGGACGTGATAACAAAATTGGCAAAGAAGAAATGTTGGGGATGCTGGCGGCTGTTCAGGCCTGGACAAGCCCGGGATCATGAAGCAGAATGGGAGAGATGGATGTCGTGGCTTGGATCTTATCTCTAAACGGATGCTTACCATCAAAGGTATTGAAACCAAGGTAACACAACCTGAAGGATTATCAAATCACGCACCGGTTTTACATGTTCAATGGGATCCCGACCAGCTTAATATCACGGGAGAAGAAGTAGCGGAGGAAGTAGCCAGAAATAAAACGAGAATAGCTATCGGAAGCAGGACAAACGACGAGTGGACATCCATCAATATCACCCCGAACCAGATGCAGCCGGGAAATGCAGAGGTGGTGGCAGAACGTCTTCATGGCATCCTGTCACAAAAACGGGCCCCTCGAAGTACAATTTGAAAGCCGCCAACGTGGATTTAAACGGACACTGGGATATAGAAGTCTCATTCCCGAGCAGTAAAAGCAAGCATAAACTATTTATCGAACAGGATGGCAACTGGATCCAGGGGATGCACCAGACTGATTTTGAGCTTTTGGATCTGATCGGTATGGTAGAAGGTGATGAAATAAAACTGAGAAGTGATTATCGGATACCAGGTAACGCATTGGTCTACCTGTTCTCAGCTAAGCTGGAAAATGAAAAACTGACTGGATCTATTTATTTAGGAGAATACCTCAATGCAACCTTTACAGGAAGCCGTACCCTTTATGATAAAAAACAGAAACGGATCACCATTCCGGGAGGCCCCCCACTGGCCACTTAACACTGAATGTATAATTAATAGAGACAAAGTGGCTAACCTTTTTTATTACTCGGATAATTGTTGGCGAAAAAGAATCCAATGTGATCATAAATTTTTACTAGTGAAATGCTTATAAACGAAATCACACGTCGAAAATTCATATCTGGTAGTGCTGCCCTGGCAGGAACTGCCCTATTATACAATCCTTTACTCGCATCAGAACCTGTTTCGAAGAAAATACGGATGGGTATTGTGGGTGGTGGATTTGGCAGGTCATTTCAATGGCACGAACATCCCAATTGTACGGTTGAAGCAGTAAGTGACCTGCGGCCGGAACGGAACAGGGCCTTGATGGAGACCTTCCAATGCAGCAAGTCCTATGCTTCCCTTGAAGAAATGGTCAAAGATAAGAATATTGATGCGATTGCTATTTTCACAGAGGGACCAAATCATGTTAAGCACACCATGGAATGCATGAAGCATGGGAAGCATGTGATCAGCGCCGTTCCAGCCTGCTGGGGTGCTGTCGAGGAAGCAGAAAAACTCCTGGAAACGGTGAAAAAATACGGCTTAACTTATATGATGGCTGAAACCAGTTATTATCAACAGTTTACAATTTCTGTGCGCAAAATGTATGAAGAGGGTGATTTTGGAGAACTGTATTACTGTGAATCGGAATACCAGCATGATGGACTGGATGTTCTGTATATGGAGGATGGTAAAAAGACATGGCGGTACGGAGTGGCGCCTATGCATTATCCGACGCATTGTGTTGCTCATATTACAGGAATTACCGGAGAGCGGCTGACCGAGGTGGTCTGCCATGGATGGGGGGATGATTCCCCCTACTCTAAAAGACAATGTATATAACAATCCCTTTCATAATGAGTCCGCCTTTTTCAAGACCCGTAAAGGAAACAGTTTCAGAGCCAATATCTGGTGGAAAGGAGCACACCTTGGTGGTGAAAGGGCCAACTGGATCGGCACGGATATGAGTTTTTATGCCGGCAACGGTCGCAGCGGTCCCAGCCCTTGTCAGGAAAACACGAAAAATGGGCGACAGACGATGCCGGATTTGTTCAAAGCATTCCGGAACGGGAGAACTATGATCAGCCCGAATGGTGGAAAACGGATATGCTGCCTGAACCGCTGAGACATGATACCGGTCATGAGGGATCCCATACTTTCCTCACCCATGAATTTATCGATGCGCTGGTGAATGAACGTAATCCCACCGTTGATATTTATGAGGCCCTTGCGTATACGGTGCCCGGGATCATTGCTCACGAATCAGCATTGCAGGGAGGTGAACTGTTGAAGATTCCCACAATATACTCGCTAGGAAAGTATTAGATTATATTTATTAATTATTTAGTTCAGCATTGTAATGAATAAATAAATAGATGTGCACATCAAAAAAAGCCGACGATTATTCTTTCCCTTTAGTTATTATCCTGTTCCTTTTGTCGACAGGGTTTGTGAATGCCCAGTATGACCTGCTCCTGAAAGGAGGTCATCTGATCGATCCCAGGAACGATATCAACAGGCCCATGGATATTGCCATTTCCGATGGTAAAATTGCAGAGATAGCAACCAGTATCAATCCCAGTCAGGCAAAAAAAGTCATTGATATTTCGGGACTTTATGTTACCCCGGGTCTGATCGATATGCATGTTCATGTCTTTATGGGGAATGAACCGGGTGCCTACATTGCAGATGGCGCTACCAGTGTGATGCCTGATGGGTTTACATTCAGGGCTGGAGTAACCACCGTGGTGGATGCAGGGTCATCTGGCTGGCGCAATTTCACACAGTTTAAGGAACAAACCATTGATAAAGCCGACACACGTGTTTTAGCCCTGCTGAATATCGTCGGAACGGGTATGCGAAGCCGTTTTGAAGAGCAGGATGTGACCGATATGAATCCCGAAATGACAGCCTATATGATCACACGCCTGTATCCGGAAATCCTTGTCGGCATCAAGTCCGCCCACTATTGGGGCGATTTCACCCAGGTGGACAAGGCGGTGGAAGCTGGCAATCTGGCTCATGTACCTGTCATGGTCGACTTTGGAGAACATGATCCCCCCAATTCAATTCATTCACTTTTTTCTGAGCATTTACGTCCCGGCGATATGTTCACGCATACCTTTTCCTACGGGCCAAACCAACGGGAAACCATCGTGGACGAAAATGGTGTCGTAAAACCTTTCGTTTTCGAGGCCCAGAAAAAAGGCATTGTTTTCGATGTAGGGCATGGGGGAGGTGCTTTTTCCTGGCGGCAGGCGGTCCCTGCCATTAAACAGGGCTTTATGCCTACTGTTATCAGCACCGATTTACACACGCAAAGCATGAATGGAGGCATGAAGGATCTGTGCAATGTGCTATCCAAATTCATGGCAATAGGGATGACGCTGGAAGAAGTGATAACCCGGTCTACCTGGATCCCGGCTCAGGTTATTAATCGTCCGGACCTGGGACACCTGAGTGTAGAAGCAGAGGCCGACATTGCTGTATTAAACCTGAGGGAAGGTGATTTTGGATTTGTAGATGTACGGGGGGAGCGGGTGAAGGCCCCTCAGAAATTAGAAACTGAATTGACACTTCGTGCCGGAAAAATCGTATGGGATCTAAATGGAATTTCAGCAAATCCCTTTCAACCAGAATGAATTTCCAATTCCTTCCAAAGCTTACCATTTGGGTCTGTGTACTGATACACCTTACAAATTGTCAGTCACCCGTTAGTTTGCCATTGCCTGATCCTGATAATGGAGGACTTTTTCTTCCGGATGGATTCAAGGCACTGGTGGTAGCAGACAATATTGGACGGGCCAGGCATCTTGCCATAAGGGATAATGGGGATATTTATATTAAATTAAGTTCATCGGATTCTATTGGAGGCGGAATCGTGGCCTTGCGTGACATAAATGGAGATGGCAGGATGGATGTCAGGCAAATATTTGGTGGCATCCCATCGGGCAGTAAATTTTACGGGAATGCGATGACCATCCATAAGGGATACCTCTACTACAGTTCTGCCTTGGTACTCTATCGTCAGAAATTGACTCCCAATTCACTGGTTCCTGTCAGTCCGCGTGAAGAGGTATTGGTTGATGATCACCCGCATGGTGTACACTGGCACATTACAAAACCTGTTTCCTTCGATAATAATGGATATATGTATGTTCCTTTCGGTACACCATCCAATGCCTGTCAGACAATTGACGCTACACCCAACGGGGCTCCGGGTGGAAAAGGGATAGATCCATGTCCTGAATTGGAACTGCATGGAGGCATTTGGAGATTTGAAGCCGATAAAATCGGTTTAAGGCAGGAAGACGGACATAAAATTGCCACTGGAATCAGGAGTGTGGTAGGCATGGATTGGCACCCGGTTGATCAACATCTGTACATTATGATGCATGGAAGAGATAATTTACACAGTCTTTACCCTGATCGGTTCAGCGCATGGCAAAATGCCATGTTACCCGCCGAGGAGCTGATTCGCATTACTGAAAACGCAAATTATGGATGGCCTTACTGTTATTATGACCAGCTTCAGGAGAAAATGGTCCTGGCACCTGAATATGGCGGAGATGGAACCCTGACAGGCAGGTGCGATAGCATGGCCCTTCCTGAATTTGGATTTCCAGGTCATTGGGCCCCCAATGATATCCTTTTTTATCGTGGAGATCAGTTTCCTGAACGCTACAAATATGGGGCCTTTATCGCATTTCATGGCTCAACCAACAGGGCTCCATACCCCCAGGCCGGTTATTTTGTAGCCTTTTTGCCTTTTGAAGATGGCAGGGCCACCGGAGAATGGGAAATATTTGCGGATGGCTTTGCAGGCGAATACCCTGTGGTCAATACAAACGACGCCCTATACAGGCCCGGGGGGTTGGCAGAAGGTCCAGATGGCACCTTATACATCACAGAATCAAACCACGGTAAAATATGGCGTGTCATGTATACTGAAAACCGGGATCAGTTTAGTCCAGCGCAACTGACCATCATGGAGAACAGGAAAACCTATCCGCATATTAGAACTCCGGATGTTATTGAAGACAATTTGCAGAAAGATCTCAGCCCAAACCAGCAACTTTATAATTCATTATGCAGCCCCTGTCATCAAATGAATGGCAAAGGTTCACCGGGCCGCATTCCTCCATTGGCCGGATCCGAATGGGTGACCGGGAATAAAGTACCCTTGATTGATATTGTACTCCACGGCTTGAATGGCACCCTGGAAGTAAAAGGTGAATTTTACAACGGACCGATGCCGGCCTACAATTTTTTAAGTGATAAGGAGTTGGCCATGATCCTGACCTTTATCCGTCAGAATTTGGGAAATAATGCGAGTGAGATAAGGGACGATGAGATTCAATCCAGAAGAGCGGGAATAATGGATTCTAATCCCGGAATATAATTTTGGGGAAAAATCAAAGATTTCCGGTTAAAACATCAGAAAATCAGCCTTCCATGTATTTACCAGACTGATTGTGCAGGGGCCGTCAATGAAAATTATTTAAAAAAATATATTGAAAGATAATAAAGGAGCTGGTGATGAGCTCTTTTTTATTTTTATATATTAAATCTTGAACCATTTATAGATGGGATTTCAGATAGACATTATGATTTGAAATATCGGCGAAATAAGTTAAATTTAGTTAAAATGGAAATTCGTTAATGCACTACAAATGAATTTATTCCCATTCAATAAAAGAATATTTCTAAGAATTTCCTCCTATTATGTTTGGTTTATTTTTATTTCTTTTCATTCAGTAGCCCAGAACCCTACGATTAAAGATGTTAAACCGTCCGAATTATGTATCGGCGAAACCATAAAAATCGAAGGCAAAAATCTGCTTGACATTACAAGGATTGTATTCAAAGACATAGAATTATGGCTTTCGAATGGTGAGTTTCTCATTGAAAATGAAACTACTATTTTCTTTACCGTACCCGATGAAGCCGTTACGGATGGTAAAGAAATCATTACCACCATCGTATATACGGGAATTCAGGGAAATATTTTTGGGGATGATAAAGATAAAAAAATGATTATCAGTTCACTCCCGGAAGATGCTACCAATCCCACTGGCAGTTCTTACTGTGAGGGTGAACACATCACGCCGGTGTCGGTGGATGATCCGGGGGATGGTTTTAAAATAGAATGGTTCGATGCGGCAGTGGATGGCAGGAAAGTGGGAGATGGAATTCAGTTTACGCCCGACGAACCGGGAACTTATTTTGCTGAAGTGATCAATACCACTACCAAATGCAGAAGTGCAAGCCGGGTATCGGGAACCGTAGTAGAAAATCCGGCACCCAACATCCCAACGGGACCAACCGGCAGTTCTTATTGTGAGGGAGAGTCAGTAAGTTCAGTATCCGTTGAAGATCCGGGCACGGGATTCAGGATTGACTGGTATGATGATGATCATGATGGGATTTTGTTGGGATCAGGTAGTTATCTTTACCCCTGCCGCCCCCGGAAAATACTATGCGGAATCAGTTGGCACATCCACAGGATGTTTTAGCGCAAAAAGAGTGGAGGCCAAGGTAGTTGAAAATCCGGCTCCACCCGATCCAATGGATCCTCAAAATGCAGCCTATTGTGGGGGAGATCCGATTCCATCAATCCGGGTCGATGATCCGGGAGATCAATATACGGTTAAATGGTATGTTAATGCCACAGGAAGTACCATGGCATCCGGTTCCACAGCGGGGAAAAATGGTGAAATTTTTACTCCTTCCATGGATGCTACCGCCACTTATTACGCGGAGGTAGAAATTGATGCAACCGGATGTGTCAGCATAAATCGCCTGGGGATTACTATCACTAGAAATCCGGCCAGTTCCAGCCCGGCCAATCCAATCGGTGCCAATTATTGCAGCGGAGAATCGATTCCTTCCATCCGGGTCGATGACCCGGGGAATGGGATCACTGTAAAATGGTATACCAGCCTGACTGGTAGTGCAGAAGCTTCAGGAACGATTTCGGGGAATAACGGGGAAATTTTTACGCCGAATTCTGATGCGACAATTACCTATTATGCAGAACTGGTGAGTGATGAAACAGGATGCATAAGCATAACCCGAACCACTGTTACTGTCACCAGGTATCCTTTACCAGCGGCAGCAAGCAACCCACAAGGAGCCAGTTTTTGTTCCGGAGACCCCACACCTCCTATCCGTGTAAATGATCCGGGAACCGGGTTAACCATCAAATGGTATACAACAGCCACAGGCAATTCAGTTGCCACGGGTACCACTTCCGGCTTACGGGAGGAGATCTTTACACCTGACATAAAAGAGTCAGCCATTTATTATGCAGCGGTAGTAAATAATACTTCCGGTTGTACGAGTGCTAACCGGGTCGCAGTAAATCTTACTGCGAATACGAGTCCGTCTGCTCCTGTGAATCCAATCGGAGCTTCGTATTGTGATGGTAGTCCTGTACCTTCCATACAGGTGAATAATCCGGGTACTGGATATGTTGTCAATTGGTATTCAACCATCGTTGGGAATATTCAAGCTGCTGGAATATTATCTGGCAGTAACGGCGAGGTTTTTACTCCCCAGGCTAACCAGTCCGCAACGTATTTTGCTGAAGTAGAAAATGAGACGACCGGATGTACAAGTAATACCAGGACAACCGTATCTGTAGTTAAACTCTCAGCACCTTTTCCTCCTTCCAATCCCATTGGAAATCAGTATTGTTCTGATGAACCAATTCCTTCAATTCGGGTAAATGATCCAGGTAATGGTTTGACGATTGTATGGTATACAAATACTTCAGGAACCACTTTTGCTACGGGTATGACAACGGGCAATAATGGAGAAATTTTTACACCTGCCAATAATTCGTCGGCCACTTATTATGCAGCTGTAGAGGATGATGTAACTGGTTGTATAAATCTTACTCGGGTCGGGGTACCGGTAGTAAAAAATACATTGCCGCCAAATGCATCAAATCCTGTGGGTAATTCTTATTGTCCTGGCCAGGGACTTCCTACCATAAATGTAGACAATCCAGGTGATGATTTAGAGGTATACTGGTTTGATAGCGCTACTGATGGAAATCTCGCTAAGGGAACCACTGGAGGTTTGAACGGGGAACAATTCACACCGGATAATCCGGGTACAGCCGTTTATTATGCCGAAGTAATAGATGAAATAACAGGCTGTATCAGCGCGGGAAGATTGGGAGTGGTGTTGTCGGAAGATCCGCTTGCCTGTAAGGATACGGAAATATTATCATTCAGTTTTAAAGAACAGAAAAATTCAACAATTTTCGATAAGATAAATCATAAGATAGAGTTAGATGTTCGTTATGGTACACCCCTTACAAATCTCATTGCCTATTTTACCCTGCCGCTGGGTGCAACAGCTGAAGTGAACGGGATGGTACAGGAGAGTGGATCCACGATCAATGATTTTACCAACGATTTGATCTATACGGTAATTTCCGCTGATGGCGTCACAACTCAGGATTGGACGGTATCGGTGGATGTAGCATTGAATGATTCAACGGATATCTTAAGATATTCGTTGGACGAGCAGACCGGACCCGCTTTAATAGATTACATCAATCATAGAATAGATCTGGAAGTAGCCTTTGGGACAGACCTGAGTGATTTAGTGGCAAGTTTTGAATTGTCCACCGGAGCCATCGCTAGAGTTGACGGTGTTTTACAACAAAATGGTATAACATCCAATGATTTTTTTGATATTGTACGCTACAGAATTATTGCGGCTGATATGACCACCACCCAGGATTGGGATGTAAAGGTTACAGAAGCACCAAATTCTGAGACTGATTTTATAAGTTATACGATACCGGAACAGATTTTTCCAACTGAAATTGATCATCAAAATAACATTATTATAATTATTGTTTCAACGGATACGGATGTAACCGACCTCGTTGCCAATTTCACCCTGTCAGATGGTGCTGTTGGAATGATCGACGGCGTGGCCCAGGAAAGTGGTGTTACGGCAAATGATTTTAGAGATATGGTCGTTTACACGGTCATTTCAGAAGATGGTAAGACTTCTAAAGATTGGAGGGTGACTATTGTGGTACAGGATATCCTGGACAACGAAGATCCGGTAATCACAGAGGGGCTAATACCGGAGGAGTATCCGGTAGGTATGGATAGCATTCCATCCAGTGTGATGGTGACCGACAACGTACGGGTAAGACGGGTTGTATTCCGGTATAAGAGGTATCAGGATTTGGAATGGAAGGAAAACATGGTTCGATCGAATGGAACGACTTATCGTCAGTACATCCAGGAATCTGAGGTGGGCAACCATGGGATATTCTATTATTTTAAAGCCTGGGATGATAAAAACAACACGGACAGTACAGGTATAAAAAGCCTGGTATTGAGATATACTGATCAGAACAGTCCGGAAATAGAGAATTTGATATTCGGATCCGTGGCCGAAAGTTATCAGATCCTATCGTTACCCTACGATCTGGAAAATAACCGGGTGGAGAATGTTTTCGAAGAGCTGATGCCATATGATATAAAGAGGTGGCGGTTATTTCATTACGACAACGGGATTACCGGTGAGTATGGGGAGGGATTTTCGAGGATTAATCCCGGTAGAGGATATTGGCTGATTGTAAGGAATCAGACATCGATCCAGGTGGGGGGAGAAAGGACGGTCCGGATTGAGGATGAGGAGGGATTTTCAACGGTCCTTCAACCGGGTTGGAATCAGGTGGGGAATCCTTATAATTTTGAAATCTCCTGGGATGATGTGATCGATTTTAATAACAATCCGAATCTTGGCAGGATAAAGCTATACGAAAATGGCATATTGATGGAATCTGATAAAGTTCCACAGTTCAGGGGTGGCTTTGTATTTTTATCAGGAGTGCAGTCTGCTTTTCTCAATATTCCACCAAATCCCGGATTTAAAATCGCCCGGTTAGACCGAAATGGTAAACTGGCAAAACCAAACCCCAAAGATCAGGCTGGATGGCTACTTCCCATAACAATTTCCTCCGGTAATTACACCAATAGGCTTTATGCCCTGGGCATGCACCCGGAATCGCTTACAGGGTTTGATGTAAAGGATGAGCCCTTGCTGCCCATTCCTCATGAGATATCGGGTTTTGATCTGTATTTTGTACGTGAAGGGGAAAGCTATGACAAACTTAACCGGGATATCGTGAGTCCAGCTGAATTTCAGACCTGGGTTCTGGAGCTCAATAATTATAATGGAGCTGGAAATATAATCCTTAAGTGGGATAATAAGCTATTTGCCAATAATCCATACGAACTGATCATGCTCGATGAAACCAATGGCCGGATGGTTGACATGCAGGCATCCGATACTTATACATTTTATGCCACGAAGATTCATCATTTCAGGATATTTTATGGAACCAAGGACCGGCTTATGAAGGAGATTTTGCCTCTGAAACTTCAGATCGGGGAAATCTATCCAAATCCATTTGATAACGAACTGAATATTCCGGTTTCTATACCCGATCAGATCGGACCCTTGCAGATAGAATTAAGCTTATCTGATCTCAGTGGGAGAGTGGTTCAAAACCGATCCGATATCCAGGTAAATCCTGGATATCAACAAATAAGTTGGAAATTGGATGTGCCAGATCAATTCTTGCGGGGATTTTATTTTCTAAAGATCCTGATTGCCTCAGAGAAAGAAAAGCAAATCATTTATAAAAAAATATTGAGATATTAAGAGGATCTATTTTTGTTCTCGATCAAATGAACCTATGGAGAGGCCCTATTATTGAATCAGTAAGTGAGATCAGGTATATATCACCATTTCCCGTTCAGCATCCCAGGTCATCCCTTTCACATATACATTATAAATCCCGGGTTGAGAGAATCCGTCCCATACCACCTCGTGTTTTCCGGGTTCCAGTCCTTCGGCTTCCAGGCGCCAGACGAGTTCACCGTGACGGTTAAGAATATCCACATAAACATCTCCCTTTTCAGGAACGGTCACTTCCATCACCACTTTGTCATTGGAATTGGTGCCAAGTGCCCGGATAGAAGGAACATCACGCTGGTTTATCTTTCCTGTCATTTTCCATGAACTGTAATCGAAGGGTTCATCGCACATATGATATTTGTCTTCGTTTTGCCCGTCATTATTCCTTCTGAGATAACTGGTAAGCAGTGGGGTTCTTTGGAATGAATCGAGTTTTACTTTTTTTGCCTTCCCATCTTTCCAGAGATATACCGGGATATCGAACGGATTCAAAACATCGGAAAGACCCCGCTCCATTCCTATATGGAAAAGCCCGAAATTCCCCGGTTCATGTCCCGCAAGCCAGTGTGTGATGATGTCCACCCTGAAGGCATCCTTCCCGAAGATCACCTGATTGCTCATATACGTCATTCCTTTTCCGTCATGGGGTCCACTTGCGAATCCGTTGCCATCAAGGCCGTATATGCCCTCCACCAGGTTGATGCCAGTTGGAGTCACACTATATGAGTCAAGCATTCGTTGAACCCACTGCTCCATGAATAAACCACCGCCATAGGGTGGTTTGTCCATCAGGGTATCCCATCGTGGTATGCCTTCCTGTTTATGTTTTTCATGAAGCTCTTTAATCGTGGTCATGTAATCCGGCTGGAAAAATGGATGATACCGTTTGTCGTATGATCTGAAGATATCAAAATGACCACCGCAGAACTGATGGAATTTTTTACCGGTAATTCCCTGCAGGTTTTTGATTGCCCCTGTAATTCCCATCTGATGCGCTTTGAATTTTGCGATATTGATCAGGAAAGTATCCGGTGCATTCATCGGGGCCATGTATCCTACTTTTTTGAAAACAATACCATCAACCTCCTTGAAGATCAGGTCATCTGGTCCCAGTTCCCAGAAATTCTTGGTGGAGAGATCTCTCAGATCGAAATGGTTTCTTTCTGCCATCCCCATCCACCCATTGGCTTCCCAGGTATGCGGGCAGGCACATTCCCTCAGATAAATATTCTGGGGCCCCTTGTACTTTACGCCCTTCAAATAACCTTCGACAAAATGGCTGTCAGTCGTTATTCCAAGCTTAGATTCCGGATCCGATCCGGGTCCGCTGTTGCAGGTCCAGTTGGGTTTACAGGTTATTCTGGTTGAATTGGAATAGCCCTTGCCTTTTGTGGTCTTAACGAACATCTCACTGGCAAGCTTGTTTGCGGCATTATATACAGCTTCATGGTCCGTTTTTTCTTTTACCGATGTAAGATTGATAAAAACTGCTTCGGGATGTTCTTTGATAAAGGGGTGAAGGTCAAATCCTTCTACTCCTGATAAACCCGCATTTTCCATGGCCATGCCTCCTGGTCCCATCATTCCAACGAGTCCTGCTGCAGAGGAGACTTTTATAAAATCACGTCTTTTGATCTTCATGAAAACAAACTTTTAATTTTTAACCTATTTCTTGTCCCATTCCTTCGCTGCCAAACCATTTTGATCCCATACAATATTTCCTTCACGGATGGTTAATTCAGCTTCAAGTCTGCGGTCTCCAGCCATTTTATTGCCACCGGCATCAATAAAACCAAAATTACCCATTCTTACACTTAAAACCGCAATGTCTGCCACCGCGTCCTCACTTATATGTCCCAGATCTTCACGATTAATAGAGGTGGCAGAATTCCAGGTGGCCCGGAAAACAATATCTTCGAGGGCCATTCCCATATTCAGATATTTAGACATGATATCGAGCATGTTCTTCATCCCTGAATTCATGCTGAACCGGTGAAGATCTGAGCCAAAGGAATCCGGCAAAAGGCCCTGTTCCATGGCGGGAATGGCAATGGTAAAATGGAACATGGCTCCCCCATGTCCCACATCAAACCGGACTCCTTTTTCCCTGGCCTCCAGGACATAGTTCCTGATTTTTCCCTCCTCATCCAACAGGCAGGTTCTGTCGGAAGCCGTACAGAACGAATGGGTATAAATATCACCAGGCCTTAAACGATCAAGTATTCCTTCCAAAGAAAGCATAGGAAGATGGCACTCTACGAGGAGGGGGACCTCTGCCATTCGTCCTGCTTCCAGGGCCCTGTCGAACGGCGTCCATTCACTTCCGCGATAATGACCGATTTTAACACCCACAATGATATCAGGAAATTGCTGGATGACAAGGGCAGTCATCCGGGAATCCATATCGTTTACATCTTCCTCGGAAGGAAATCCGGTCATGCCGGATCCTGCGATGTTAAGAAAAGAAAGTACCCTGGTTTTTGACCGGTCAATTACCTGCTTTTTGAAAACCGGGAAATTTCGCCATCCTGAGGTTCCCGCATCCACGACCGTGGTAATGCCGGCTTTCAAGGTAATATCATCGGGTGATACCGAGGAAAAGCCATCTGCAAAACCATCCCGGCTTCCAACAAAAACATGGGTATGAAGATCGATTAAGCCGGGAACCACATAAAAACCGGTTGCATCAATTACCTTTTTTGCATTTTCTGAAGAGATATCGGTTGCTACCTCAAGAATTTTCCCTTCAGCAATGGCCACATCCATTTTCTGGTCAATCTTGTTTTTTGGATCAATTACATGCCCCCCTTTTAATAAAATATCTATTTTCTGGGCCTGCCCTGTATGTAGGGTAGAAAAAAAAGTTAAAATAAGCAATACGATGACAGATGCAGATGCTGACACAGATTTATGGATTTCAGGCATGATCAAAGATTTTATTTAATGATTGAAAATCGCCTGATGTTATATCAGAATAATGATTTTTACACTTATTGTAAAAAATTTCAATATATGTATTGATTGTAAGCATAATAGATATACCAATCTTAACCAATTTCAGGATCTTTTACAACAGTAAATGTTGCTTAAACTAACCTGTTGAATGGAATTGGTATTTTTTCAATAAATATATAATTGAATGATAATCGGAAATATCAAATAAATGTTTGATTATTTTATTGGTGATTTCTTCACAAGCCTGAAGCCCTGGTGAAAAACTTAATATGATTATAATACCACGGACTTGCCTTCCGGCTGACGGGGACTTTTAGAAAACCCAAACCATGTTTCAATAGTGTAAACAATGGATATAAATCATTAAATATGGTTAATTTTAATATCATTAAGGAATCATACTTTTTACGCTTAATCAAGGTTGATAGAATGACTAAGAAAAATATTTTCCGACCAGTAAACCTTTTTATTGTTGCGGTTTTAATGACCGTGGTGATTGGTATGAGAAATGCCTATCCTTTAATAAATCCGGTAAAAAACGCTAATCATCCTCCAACGGCTGTCAGTGGGAATCCAGATAGCCTCTCCAATGGCCATGGACTTTCAGTAAAAAATGTGATTTCTATCATAGTGGATAAAGATAATATTAGATGGTTCTGTTCGGATGCAGGAATTGTAAGTTATGATGGACAAAACTGGAAATTGCATGATGGAATCAGGAATTTACCATCCCAGGATCTCAAAGGAATTGCATATGTCATGAATTCTGAAGGACCGGAACTCTGGATCGCTTCACCCGAGGGGGCAACGGTAGCCAGGCTACCCATGGATGATCAGAACAATGCCTTCACCCTTAGTCCTGAAAATTCAGGTATTTTTGGTAAAGAGGTAGTGAGTATTGCCGCCGGGAAAAATTCCATCCGATGGATTGGAACCGAAAAGGGAATATCAGCGCTAAGTCATGATACATGGCTGACTCCTGCTTATGACATGTATTATCCGGAAGAATTGTTCCAGGGTTGGCCAATTACCACGATAGCTACCAATCCGGAAGGGGATTCCCTCTATGCAGGAACAGCCGGGGCAGGTATTGCCCGGGTTTACCGGGATGAGGTAGATGCCATTTCGGGTGCATCCGTATATGCGCAATGGGGGCCCATTATCCTACCTTCCGACAATATTTATAGCATCTATATAGATCCGGATGGGATACAATGGTTTGGTACTGATGCGGGGATTGCAAGACATACCGGATATAATACACTGGAAAACTGGAGGGTATACACGACAGAGGATGGCCTGGTCGATAATTTCGTTCAGGCAATTTGCGGTGATGGGAAAGGTAACATCTGGATCGGGACCAGTGGAGGTGTCTCTGTTTTTGATGGTTCTTCGTGGATCTCTTATACCACGGACGATGGATTGGCCAGCAACCATATCCTCTCTATGGCCATCGATCGGGATGGTGTGGTCTGGATCGGAACGGAGCCAGGGATAACCCGCTTTGAGAACGGAGAGTTTACTAATTTCTGAAACGAATGGGTAGGAATAGAAATTTTTACAAATTGTTTTGGAGCTGGCGCGGAGGTTGTGATTTTGATCAAGCGTAACCTCATCCGTGCCCATTCTTATTTACTACCTCCCATTACCATTCTAAACAACATCCAATTTTTTGAGATCCCTTAACCTGTTGGCAGACATCCAGGGTGACTTTGATATCTTTAATTCAAATCACCCTCCCAATGGGGTCTTTCGGAAGGAGACCATGTTGGCTGTTAGGGGGGGATCTTAAAAATAGATTATCACACCATTGTACATTAATGCACTTCAAATATTGCCTTTGCAGACATAACTTTTACATTTTTAGTGATCCCCTCTATTCTAACTTCGTGGTTATTTACATCGTCGGAAGTATAAAAATCGATATTCACATTGTTGTGCCAAAATCGCAGCCTTATCTTTTTAGATCATGCCGATGTATCCGATGATTCCTGTGAGTATAACACCCGCCAAACAACTTTTATGCATAAAACCTGCCGAATCGCCAGGGTCTCCCGGTCTTTTACCGGGACCTGGACTAAATCCTGTCCTGACTATGTACCAGGATATTCAGTATTCCTGGATCTTCAGATTTAAAAATCACCCAAAGAAACAGTTGTACAAGTTACCAAATATTTGGAGGTAAAATATGAAATGCAAACAGATAATATAGGATTGCAAGAGAGAAAATCCCGATTTTAGATCTGATTTGCTTTCAATTTAATAATTCCCCGGACTTTTACAAAATTGAATACGATCCTGGTAAGGAAGGAGGGTTATTTTATTTTAAACCTGAAAAATCGATCACTTTTCTGCAGGTGCAGTAATTCCCCAACTGACATAAGGCAATCTTTGAAGCGGTAAAATCAATCGGCAATTGAAATTTACCGGTTTCACCGAATCCCACCGTAATATGGGGATTAAACAGGGAGGGATCATGATAATGGTTTGCGTAATTACTGATCCAATAAAGCGTTACTTCCTCTACTTCGGGTGGGTTAAATAACAGGGAGATCTCGACATCATAAGACAGGTATTTCCATAATTTCTTCATAACCGTTTCATGGAGCTTTTGCAGATCCTCCTGATTTTTTACCTGCAGGCCCGATACTTTTTTCCCGGTTGGAATAATCTCGGCGGTCAGATCTATGGCCCGTAAATTGAATGGTGAAAATTGCTTTGAAATTTCATCAAGAACATTTTTTATCTCCGGGATTTTATTTTCCTCAATACAACCCATGCACAATGAAATATGAGGCAAACATTTTTCTTTATCCAGGATAATTTTATGCTCATTTTCCTTGAGTAGTTCTCCATTGATTTCAATTGCCTGGTCCATCATTTCATCTGAAGGTAACAGGACCACGTCGATTGCTATTTTAGACATCGTAAGTTGAAATACAGATTTATTATAAATCTACCCCAATTTTTCCATTTTTAATACTCCTGTAGTACATTGTAGATGCCCATCTCTAATTGGGATATCAGCAGTTGGGGTGAAGGTGTGGACTGGATCAAGGACGTACCTCCTCAGACAACGAACCAGGAATTGTGCGCAGGGAATTAGCGATAAATTTAATCCTTTAAATCAGGTAATTTACATATAAATTACTTAACTTAATTGAGCACTATCTACTAAATGGGAACTCCCATTTGGAATGAATTTTAAATGATGCCGAGCGCGGTGTTTGAAGTTTTATTATTAAAAAAATCAAATTTAAACCCACAATCTTAACAAAATGTCAACTTATCTTTTAATCTGGAATTTGAATCCTAATTACATTACTGAAGATCCTGTAAAGCGGGGCACGCAGTGGAAACAACTTTTGAATATGGTGGAACAGGATATGAAAAAAGGAATCACAAAGGATTGGGGCTCTTTTATTGCTGAAAGTGGTGGTTATTGCGTTGTTCAAGGATCCGAACTTGAAATTGGGATTATGGCGCAACAGTATGCGCCCTATGTGGAATTTAAAACACATGCCTCTGCCTCCATTGAGCAGACAAAAAAATTGCTTGAAGCACTTACCGGCCGATAGGTTTCTACAGGAAAGAATTTAGACTGACCAGTATTATTGCCTGTTTAAAGCGTTGTGTCTTAAGTGGAGATAACAGCAATAAAAATGCTGTCATCTCCGATGAGGCTAATACTGATTTCATTTGAAATTATTTGCTAACTGCCATTTTTCAGAATAAGTGGCACGGTTTGATAGAGTGAAAGATGGTAAATAGTCAGCGTGTATCATGTGGGATCTATTGTTATAATATCATCCCGGCCATCTTGGCTAGCGGGCAAATAGCGCTTGAACTATGTCCGATGGATTGACTAGAATTTCCAGGTTAATAGTGTCCCGAAGATTCTTGGTGTACCCGGTATTTGGGTTGGGGCACCAAACAGACTTCCTGTATTTCCGGCACTCACAATGTATTTTTCATCTAATAAGTTGCGGCCGTAAAAGGCAAGTGTAATCTTTTGATCCGTATATTCGATTCCAGCCCGGAAGTTTAACAGCCCATAACCCGATTGTTCCAATCCGGGAGTATTTGCATCTTCAAAAAATATTTTTGACTGGTAAGTATAGCTAGGGACCCCAAACAAAACGAATCCTTTGGCTAGCCTGATACGCGCATTAAATCCCACGGCAAAACTGTGTTCCGGGGTAAGTCTGAACGTGTTGCCGCCATAACTCTGTTCAGCCCCATCCACATCCTTTTCTGCAAACCGAGTATGAATATAGGCGTAATTACCAAATAAGTTCAATCCTTTTAAAACGGCGTAATGGATATCCGTTTCTGCCCCATACGCAGATGCTTTCCCTCCATCTTTTACAATGTAATCGAATTCGCCTGTATCCGGATCTGCCACCCATGCTGAGGTTTGAAAATTCAGGTAATCGTGGTAAAAGATCCCGAGATCGAACCATACACGTTGCTGTATGGCCGTTTTATATCCAAGATCGATAGCTGTTGACAATTTCAGCATCAAGCACTTGTTCTTCACCAGCCGAGGTGAATTGCAGAACGATGGGACGACGCCCTTTTGAATAACCGGCATAGAGATTTGAATTTTCATCAAAAGTATATTTTAAACCCCCGCGCCAGGTAATTGCAAAGGTTGATTCATTCATTTCTTTCTCTTCACTGGGCTTAAAAAACAAATTGGGATAGTTGCCAGTGAGAAAGCCCAGTGTGGCTGGACTACCTCCTGCCATTTGTGCCTCGTTTGTCAGGTCAAACCATTCTCCTAGCAATCGTACCCCTGCAGTGATACTTAATTGGTCAGTTAGCGGATAACTGGCATCTGCAAATCCTTCAAGCGCCTGATTGACTGCCTGGCTGTTGTTTTCTTCCTGATGGTTGGTGACCAGGGGAAGCCCTGCAAGCGGACCCAATTGGGGATCATCCGGCAGGTTGGTAACTGGAACAGGCTGGCCATCCGGGGTTACAAGGAATCCGGTATTGAAAAACAGATGGAACATATGCTGTTCGTTGGGGGAGAACCAGTAATTCTGGTTCGCATTTTCATACCAGTAACTACCACCAATGCTTCCGTTCAATTTATTTTTTATGGAATAATTATACCGGAGTTCCTGAAAAAACTGACTGAGCTCCGTTATCTTCGCTCATATCAATGGCGGGAGCTGCCGTTCCATCTCCATCCCAGCGGGAATAGTCGTCAACTTTACGGTAATGAACTGGTGGAGGTCCAGTAATTATTTTCATTAATGAAATGACGTGCTGATAAAGTGGCATCAAAAAGATCTCTCTCTTTGGAGAGGTTATTTCCCTGTTCAAGAGATGCCACATATCCAAATGGATCGGTACTCCCTTCTGTGTTCGGATAATTCATACTCATAAAACCCAGTCCCGGATTATCATCATGCTGATAATTGACAACCAGGTCAATTCTGTCCTTCTCGGATGGCAGATAACTTGCAGAAATCCTGCCTGCCACCGTATTTTTCCCATTTAATTTATCACCAAAGGTGTTTTGGATATAACCATCCTGATAATCATAATTTCCTGCAACACGCACCAGTAATTTGTTCCCGATAATTGGTAAATTGATAGCTCCGTTGATTTTTTTCTGATGGAAATTCCCCAGTCCGGCCGTAAGATATCCGTTAAAATCACGTGTCGGCTTTTTACTGATATAATGGATGGCTCCGATTTGGGCACTACGGCCGAATAGCGTGCCCTGGGGCCCCTTCAATACCTCTACTTGCTGCATGTCGAAAAGTTCCACGGCGGCTCCGCTTGCACGGCTGATCGGAACATTATTATAGAACACTGAAATTCTGGGTTGGGCAGCCGGGCTGACCTCGTCACTGGTGAGTCCGCGAATGACAATGCTTGGCCGGTTGGTTCCCTGCATCCTGACCTGCATACCCGGGACGAATTGGGATAGATCATAGAGTTCGGTAATATTATGATCTTCCATGACCTGAGCATCTATCACATTCATGGTGATGGGGACATCCAAAATCTGTTGTTCCCGTTTCTGGGAGGTAACTGTAACCCCATCCAGTTTAATCCCTTCGGTTTCAAAGGTAAAGTCCAGAAAATTTTGCCCCGCTTGAACTTCAAAATCCCTGGTGATGGTCTTATAACCCACATAGGAAGCCTGAACGGTTAATGTACCCGTCGGAACATGATCAAAAAGATACTCACCTGCTTCGTTTGCATTGACTCCGTATTTTGTACCTACAATAACTATACTTGCTCCGGGAAGTATCTTTTGATCTTCATCCAAGACTTTTCCACGCAATATATTTTCTTCTGCCTGCCCAAACGAAGTAAAAAAGATCATGAATAATAGAAAAACTAATAATGTTCGTTTCATGTCTATAATAATTATTTACTGGTATAAATATTATTTTTCAGGGCACCTCTAAAACCATTCCTTGATTCAGGGTAGGCTGACCCGGGATTTTACATTCATGTATCCTGTAAAGGACACCTTGTTATTAAATCCCGTGCAAAAATAAGATTTATTTTTGTTTTGATCAGAATAGTAGATTTGACAAGGTTTATGAGGATGGGATCATTATCCCATCGTTCACCTGCTTGTCTGACCTTATCTTTGAGGGCTGCTTTCCAAATCAGGAAAATTCATTCTTTTAACGAGATCCTGAAAACGGGGATCTGGTTTCAGATAATCAAAAATCGGATCCGCATTGATATAGGGCATGTTGGGATCATGTTCGATATAGGCCTTTTCAAGCCATTTCAGGGCTTCTTCCTTCATCCCGGCGCGCGTATAAAGCGTACCGATCTGCCAGGGAGTAATGTACCCGGTCGACATACGATCCTTTAAGGATTCCGCGTTGCGCTGTAAAGCCATTTTATAACCCCCTTCTTTGTATCCCTGGTTGAGGGCTTTTATTGAAACATAGTCCTTTTTTTTCGCATAATATTTTTTCCCTGCCCAAATGGCTTCCTTATACATCTGCTTGTCATGATAGGCCGACCGCATAGTTGAAAATACGAGTAGTTCATCCGGCGTTGATTTGTAGGCTTCCTGAAGAACTGAGATGGCGTCATCGAACCGGTGGGCATGCCTGAGGGCCATGGCGTACATCGCATAAAATCTGGTATTGAATTTATCCAGTTCGATTGCCCGTTCAGCATAAACCAGTGCTTCATTCGGTTTTCCCACTACTGCCAGAAAATGTGCATAATAGGCATTTGCATCTCCATGTTTGGGATTTAATTCCAGCGTTCTCAAAAATTCATCAAGGGCTTTGCCCCATCTCCAGTACCAGCTATAGTTGGCAAGTGCCATCAGATAATGTACTTCTGGAGATGAATTGTCAAGTTTAATGGCCATATTAAGCGCTTCTTCTATTTTCGGCGCGGCCACTTTATAGGATACAAAACCCATCTGCGTTCTTCCTCCCCAGGTTTCTGAGATTCCCACATAGGCCAGTGCATAATTCGGATCAATTTTCTTAGCCAGATCAAAATACTCCATCGCGGTTTCAAGATCTTTCCTGCTCAACCTTCCCCAATACCACATTCCTTTCAGGTAGGCCTCATAGGCGGCGGGATTTACCACAGTTTCTGCAGAGAAACTTTTTTTCTCCTCGGGCGATAAAGTTATATTGATTTCCCCCGCCACTGCTTTTGCCACATCGCTGTAAATCCGGTACACATTATCCAATATATTATCAAAGGAATGTTGCCAGATCTGTTGTTCTTCTGGCCGGGCCTGGATGAGACGTACCTGGATGTTGATATTATTTCCTGATTTATAGTAGGAGGTTTCAACCATCCCGTCAATATCCAGTTCACAGGCGATCTCCGATACCGATTTATCAGAAGAACCGTATTTTAAGGTCGATCGTCGTGGAACGACCCGTAGTTGCTGGATCTTGGCGATCTCATCGATCAGGCCATGATGGATACCCGCCTCCAGCCACTGTTCTTCCTGATTCCCAGACAGGTTTTCAACAGGAAGCACCACAATGGACCTGATCTTTTCTTTTTTTATTAATTTAAGTTCTTTCCGCTTTTCGAAGGAAGGTGCCGGTAAATTATCACCTTCCAGATAATAGGTTTTAACTGGTCGATCTACATTCTTCAACTCAATCTCTCCCAGAAATTGAGCTTGAATGTCCTTTCTTCCCCGGATCGACACGTAAACCGATTCCGATATGTAAATTCCACCTGGATCTGCAATTGCCTGTAATCTTGAGGCAATGTTCACCCCATCCCCGAAAACATCTTCGTTCTCAATGATAATATCGCTGAGGTGTATTCCAATACGGATTTGAGCATTTAATTCTTTCCTGGCACGATCCTGAATTTCCAGGGCACATTGAACAGAATCGATGGCGCTGTTGAACTGGGCAAGAACACCGTCCCCCATTTCCTTCAGCCATGTTCCTCCATGTTTTTCAATTAAGGGTTTTTGAATCGATCGGTTTTGTCGGAGCATGTCCAGGGCTGAATCAACATCTCGACCCATGAGGGAGGTATATCCCACAATATCGGTAAACATAATAGCTGCCAGCCGATGCTCCTGCATTGTCTTAATCGCTGCTACTCAATGTAGGCGATGTTAGTAAAGTATGATAAAAAATCAACCATACGATAGAACCAATCTATAAGTTACGAAAAATTTGAAGAAATAAAATGGTAATTTCTTAGAGAAAAAAACAATACAAAAAGGAAGAAAATTACACCTTTTGATTAGTTAAAAAGTATGACTTAACTTTAGCTCAAATTATTCTACTTAAGTTTGAAGACTTTTACATTTAAGCAGAATAATCTTTACCAATTAAAATCACAGCAGAACCATTTAATGAATGAATCCATATTATTACTTTTAAGTTGGTAGATTTTTTTTTACTTTATTCAATTGTTTTTTTCAACTTGTTCTTATTCCTGTCGGCTTATTCGCATAGGCTTTTTACTATAGCAGGAAGTGTGTATCATATTGAAAGTGGGGAACGAGTGTTTAATTCATGTATTCCTGTAGCGGATAGACAATCCGGAACCAATCCGGGCGGTACTGGTTACTTTAAATTTTGATTGGCAAACGGTGAATGCCCTCAATTTGAGCAGAAAAAAATAACTGTGGAAAATGATTTGATAAGGGAGCTATATGAAAATCCGGATAAGAAATTTGAATGAAATTAAACGCCGATATTTTTTGCACCTGTAAATTTTAATAATGAAGACTCTATCAAGATCTCAGCCGGTTCCAGGCAATCAAAGATTAGTAAGTGTGGATGCGCTCAGAGGTTTTGATATGTTATGGATTATTGGAGGTGGTGACATTTTAATTACGTTTTCAAAAGCTTCGGAATTAAAATTTCTAGGAAACATACCTGCCCAGTTTGATCATAGCTGGGGGCAGTTCCATTTCTATGATTTAATTATGCCATTATTCCTGTTCATCGTAGGAGTGGTTATGCCGGTTGCATTTAAAAATCGTATGTCACGGGGCGAAAGCAGGAAAAAACTCTATACCCATATCATAAAAAGGGTAGTTATTCTTTATATTCTTGGTCTTGTTGCTTCCGGTCATCTTCTGACATTTGATCCTTCAAAATGGCATCTCTGGACCGACACACTACATGCAATTGCGATGGGTTACCTTGTTAGTTCTGTAATGATACTTGAACTGAAGCTTTCATGGCAAATTGGGATAACGGCGGCACTTCTAATGCTGTACTGGGGAATCATGGCATTCATTCCAGTACCCGGCCACGGAGCCGGGATTTATGAGCCTGATACAAACCTGGCCCTTTGGATTGACAACGCAGTGCTGGGCCATTTCCAGGAAGGTGCAGGCTGGACTTACATGATTACCAACCTCACATTTATCTGTTCAGTAATGCTTGGTGTTTTCGCCGGAAATATTCTGCTGTCAGGAAATACACCTCTGAAAAAAGTTGGCCTGCTGGCCTTTATTGGTATTTGTTGCATTATAACAGGGAAAATATGGGGAATTTGGTTCCCAATTATTCATCATTTATGGACCAGCACGCTTGTTTTGTTTGCCGGTGGAATCAGTTTTTTACTTTTATCCTTGTTCTACCTGATAATAGATGTCTGGGGATTTAAAAAATGGGTATTTCCGTTGGTGGTAATCGGCATGAATGCAATTGCCGTTTATGTAGCGACTCATCTGTTCGATTTCTCAGGAATCGGAAATGTTTTTGTTGGTGGGCTGGCAAAATATGTAGGTCCGTGGTTTGAATTTGTTCAGGCGCTGGGAGCGTTGACTGTGGTATGGCTTATTCTTTACTGGATGTATCGTAAAAAGACTTTCATAAAAATATAAATAAATGCCCTATAGATTATGTCTAAAAAATGGTTGTACCTATTAATCTGTTTATTGAGTTTGGAAGTTTTCTTAAGTTGTAACACGAGAGAGCATAATGCGATGTTGGATGAAGAACCGTCAGATAAAAAGCAGCGTATAAAGGTCAAGCCATTCCGTGTATTAATTATTATTGGTGATCAATGGACCGACCCGATGAGTTATCATATCGATCCAACAAGGGTCAATGGGACTGATTTTTTAGATGTGGTGAACATGTTGAAGATTTGGGGTGTACCATTCGATATCCTTCGTCTTGATGAACAGCGACTTCAAATTAACCGGTTCCTCGATGGGGTGGCAAAACCAAATTACGGTTGTGTGATCTGGATGGCAGATCCTGATAAACTTAGAGGTTATTCAGCAAAATTTCAAACTTTAAAAAGTGTCGTTGAAGAATATGGTATAAGTATGATTGCTCTTTTTGACTACATTAAAACAAAGGAAGTGGCTGAGCTGGTTGGCGTTGATTATACCGATGTTTCAGAAAATAAATTGGGGGAAACTACGGATAAGTTTGTAATATCAGGAAATCATTTTATCACATCCGATGCGGTGGGTGTTGCATTGCCTGATCGAAGACGATCTGCAAATACGAGTATTCCTGCCGCGAACGGGATCACACCGGATGATGATAAATCAATGGAGGATGAGGGGGTGGTAAATATCGTGCATTGTAACGCCAGCAATTCTGTAGAAGTCCTTGGGACAATCGGAAAAACCCCTCAGTTTGTGGTAAAGGATCTAAATAATCACACGAAGGTCGTCTGGATAGGCGGGGGTAAAGACTGGTTTCGCAGATATCCTGTAATGAGAAATATTTTCAGAAAGGCACTGGTTTATTCAATCGGATATGGTGTGTTCAACGATAATTTCGAAAATGGATTTATTTTTATCATGGATGATATCGGTTGCAGCGAGCATGCCTGGAGTCTGCGGTGGCACTATCCAACTCCCCGAAAAGATACATTGATCAAGTATCTGATCGAACCACTTGAGAAGTATGGATTTATGATGGTTCAAAATATTACACCGGGTTTTGCCAATCCTGATAAACAAATCATTGAATCTCCCTGGACTGTAGAACCTTTTGAGGATATTTTCGGCAACTGGCAGGATTATGGTTCTACCTGGGAGGGACTTTATGAAGGATTGAGAAGGGGGGTGTTTGAAATTCAGGCACATCGAGCCTGGTCGCATATGAACTGGGATCTGGATTCACCACCCGGCCCCTGGTGGGGAAGCCCTGTGGATGGAGAATTGGCTGTTACTGATTGGTATAATGAGGTAGTCGATGTACGGCGAGACCATCAGCCCGTGCCTTCAAACGATCTTTTGTTCATTTATAAAACGGGAATTGATGCGATTAAAAAATCATTTGGGGTGGTTCCCTTGGCGGCCGAAGTACGTCCCGGGGCAGAATTATTGGAGGGGAGCCCTGGCGGTTATGATAATGGCAGGATTGCAGCAATAGCCGGATTGGGCGTTAGCCGTGAATGTTATGTAGGGATCGACCATACCATTGAATTTAGTATGATGATGCCCCAGCAATTTACCTGTCACGATCTTGACCTGACCGCGCAAACGGACGATCCTGCCGATCAAACGGAAGCTGATTGGGATAAACTTTTATCGCTGAGCACTGAAGAGCTGATGTCTTCAGGAATTGCAGGTGGAAGAAGGATAAATCTGCATGATAATCTCGAATGGATTGAATCACGCAAAGACAAACGGTGGATGGGATTTAACGAAACATGTGCCTATCTGCATTCAATTATTTCAGTAACGCCTTCCAATGTTATTGAAATAAATTATGACGACCATTATTGTAAGTATTTTGAAAAGAAAACTTCATCCTGGACACTGGAACTGTCTGAAAGATACAGGAAAGATCTTGGAAGTAAGGCTTCAGTAATGGTTGATGGAATGAAGGTGGGGACAATCCTCGAGCCAAAACAGGTTATCGGGATCCCAGCCGGTCTGGGACAACATAAAATTGAGATTATAAGCGAATTGTAAAAGACTGAATCAGGTTAAAATAAAATATGGATTAAAATTCGGGAGGTGAAAAAATGATTAGATTTTTCAGGCAATTATTTGTACTAAATATCCTGCCGGCCCTATTGATCGGCTTGACCCTATGTGATGTGCCAACTGCGAAGGAAAAGACGAAAGGGCAAATCCCCGGTCTTCTGACCGGAGAAAGGCTTGCAATGACCCCTCCCATGGGTTGGAACAGTTGGAACGGATTCGGGAAAAAAGTAAGTGAACAGTTGATCAAGGAAACGGCTGATTCATTGGTCAGTACCGGCTTGAAAGATGCCGGCTATACTTACCTTGTCATTGATGATTATTGGCATGGTGGAAGAGATTCGGTCAACAATCTTCTTTTCCCTGATCCTGAAAGATTTCCTTCCGGTATGAAAGCCCTGGCCGACTATGTGCACAGCAAGGGGCTTAGATTGGGTATTTATTCAGACGCTGGCAAAATGACCTGTGGAGATCAACCCGGAAGTTATGGATATGAGGAGAAAGATGCAAAATTGTTTGCAGAATGGGGCATCGATTTTCTTAAATACGATTATTGCTATTGTAACGATTATGGTTCTGAAAATAATGATTATAAGATGGCCATTGATCGTTATAAAAAAATGGGGGATGCCCTGAAGGCTACGGGACGGCCCATACTGTACAGTATCTGTGAATGGGGGCCACGTTCTCCCTGGCTGTGGGGAAAGGAAGTGGGTGGTCACATGTGGAGGACCTCATACGATGTACATGATTTTTGGGACACTCCCAGAAATGAGGACAGTCCGATAGGAATTCTTACTTCCCTGGATGTGGTATCCAACCTTGATCGATTTGCCGGTCCTGGTGGCTGGAATGATCCTGATATGCTGGTGGTCGGTCTTAATAATACGGGTAATGTCAGGGGTGGCGGCTGCAACGAAATTGAGTACCGCACCCAAATGAGCATGTGGTGTATGCTGGCCGCCCCTTTAATGATCGGCTGTGACATCCGCAAAATGGATGCAGCCACCAAAACCATCCTTTTGAATAAAGATATCATTTCCATTGACCAGGATACCCTGGGTAAACAAGGATTCAGGGTATTCCGGAGAGACGGCATTGAAGTATTTAAAAAGCCTCTCAGCGGGGATCGGGTTGCGATAGCATTCCTTAACAGGAACTCGGAGAGTAATAATATTTCTCTTTTATACAAGGATATGGAACTTGATTCTAAAATCAATTATTCCATTTATGATGTGTGGGAACATAAAAAGGTTGAACAACCGGAAAGAATAGGCTCTATTCGCTTAAAATCCCATGAGTGCAAGGTATTTATCCTGATCCCCTTGTAGGTACTAAGGTCTTCTTAATGCCTGCAGGGCTATGGGATCTCCATACGGAAGACTCCATAGTGAATAATAAATAGAAGAATTACTACTATTTTCGGGATGCCAGGTATCCCCAGATGTATGCTGCCTGACCCAGGGGACGGTCGATTACATACTCGTTCTGGGATACAAACCAGAAAATATCAAAATAGGACTCGTAAGTAGGCCATTCTGAAATTCCAGGCGTGCATTCCTTATTCAGTTTGATTTCAAGACTTGATTCCGGTTCTATATTGTAGGTCAATTCACTGGGGCCAAATACAGAGATCCCGATCGGAACGGGCTGTCCTGTATGCCTGGTGTCTTCATGCAGCGCGTTCTGAACGCTGTTTTGCCCCAAACCGGTCGTTAAGCAAAGATTCATGGGATTGGCTCCTGCAGAATAAAGCGCCGAGCGAAGTATGGCTTTTAAATAACGGGAATCCCCGGTAAGATAGTGAGCCTGGACCAGAACCGGAGAGGCTGGGATGGTAAAGGTGCTTGCCCATCCTCCAAGAGGCCTGCCAGGTATGCCGGTGGTAATGCCAAAAGCATTTTTTGCCGACCATTCAACCAACTGGTCGGCTTCAGCGATCAGCTTATCAACGGCATTTTTCCGGGCTTTCCTGTCAACCAGGGAGGGATCAAGGCGTGCATAAATGAAGGCAGCATCATTATCGCTTTGATCCTGCGTTAAAAGGTAGACCTGATGCCATCGTTTATTCTGTGTCAGCCGGTATAGTTCAACAGCAGCCAGGTTGCGCTCAACAGGCACAGCCCTTTTTGCACGATCCCGTACATTCGCATAGTCAGGACCTGATATCCATTTTTCGTATTCGACTTCTGCCCATTCCATCGCTTTCACCGCACTTTCTTCCCAGATACGGGCCTTTTCATGCTTGCCCAATATCTTTAATACGAATGCAGCACGGGCAGCTACACCTGCATATATATAGCCTGACCAGTGGTCAGGAGCATAAGCCAGGACGGTGTTCACCTCCTGCCATGAGGTTGTCCCTTCTGCCGGGTGTTCCGCTGACTCAACGCCTCCCCGGATACCACCGTCGGGTAATTGCATTCGCCGGTAAATATCCAATCCATATAGCGCTTCATCTACAACATCAGGCAAATCATTTCCCGATTCAGGAATATATAAGCAGAGGTTTTTAAAATAATCGGGATTAAGCTCAACCAATTCCAGATAGTGCCTTGGGGTATATAAGTGATTGATCCGTCTGTCCCAGTCTCCTGCGTCCATCGTTCCTCCCCATGCCTCCGGAACAAGCACATCGGTTCTACCCGCCACCAGGTTACCAAAATTATCCCTGTCGGTACCCATGGCATTCAGGCCATTTCCACTGTTTAAAAGCGAGCAGGTCGACTGATACACTTTTACACCATCGTCTGGATGGAAACTACGGGGTCGTACAAAATCAGTATAGGGGGGAAGCATGGGTATGCCACTACGATGGTTGAAATGTCCCTTCATGGATAATTCGAAGGCATGTTCCCATGTACTTTCATCGTCAATATTAAATGGATAACCACATCCGATCCCTTCCACACATACACGATAACGACCGGGTAGTTTAAAATCGCTGAAATCCAGGCGCATTATATCGGTACGGCTATGGTTAATATTGGTACCAACCCCTTCAGGAACACTTCCTTCCCATTGCAATTGAACTTTTCCAGTAAAAACCTTTTCGTTTGTTTGGTCATCAATAAGAAAAAACTCCATGTTTTCCGGATAGGTATATCCTCCACCATTACCCATCCATACCGATAGAAAAGCATTTTTATCCGGATCGTCCGACCGGAATCCGATTTGCGATACATGTACCGCATCACTTCGGACATACGCAGGATCGTGGACATAATAGAATGCTGAACAATTCAGGTTCAATTCAGGCAGGCTGATGAGATACGCATGACCTGTTAACAGTGAATTTGGCAGTATTAAATAGAGATAATGTTTTGCAGTATAAAACTGCACGGTATCAAACTCCCGGTAGGTTGTCCAGTTAGTAGGCTTGGTTTTACGCCAGATCTGTTCCGGTGATACAGCCTTACTGTAATTATGATCAGTTGGAGAACTGATCAGATAACTGGTCCTTTGATCTGCCACGGTGGTATTTAAGTGTTTCCCGGCAATCCTTTCATACAGCATAATGGTCTTGCGGTCTATGCCGACAAGACTCCCCAGAGGAAATCCATTCCGTACCACGTATATACTCCTTTTCTCTCCAAGATTATTATAATCACCCACTTTAACCACATCTGATGAATCTGGCTGATAGGGAATTTGTATGGATGGCAGGATACGGCAGGCATCGATCTCGATGCAGAGTATATCAGGAGCTACGGTAGCAACGTTGGTAATCTGAGGTGGCATCTGTTCCATACCGGTCGATGGAAGCGCATCTCCGGCTTTTAAGGATATATAGAAGCCATCGGTCTGAGTGTTTAAGGGATTTGTGGTTTGACCAATTCCTGTCAGATCAATTGTGAGAAAAATCAACATCAGATAGAATCCCTGGATTTTCAATATTTTCTTTTTTTTCATCATCCTAAAAATTAATTATCAGGTACCTCAAAAAATGCTTTCCGCTGGTGAACTCGTTTGAAACAAATGTGCTTTCTGATTTTTGAAAAACCTAATGTTAACCCGGTCATTTTTGTGCTTCCAATCCCCCCTGGCCATTGCTGATCCAAATATTAAAATATAGTTACTTCACTTTAAAGCGATTGCACGTTTGGGGATATAAAAATCCTCCCTGGTTAATCCACATTCCTCTGCCATATCAACCGACCAGTTAATTTCACCGATACCCTTTCCATGCTGATTGGTTCCAAATGTAAAATGTGCTCCGGCAGCTTTTGCCATCTTAATAAATTTAGCATTTGGTATCCTATACCGGGAATTGATTTCAATGGCAACCTTGTTATTTACTGCAGCATCAATCAGCTTTTTCATTCGGACATCTGTCCATAATTCATCGTATCTCGATACAAGCACATCGGGAAGGTAGGTCGGATTTGCCCAGATGGTGATGGGTTCAGATAAAACCTCCAGATTATGGGCAACATAGCGTTCCATAAATTCCTGTGGTTCACCCAAAGGCATTCCAGGAACCCAGATACGAAGCATTTCACCCTCTTTGTTGGGAAATATCATCGCATCGGCTAAGATATAATCAACCTGTTGCAAGGCCTCTTTTGAAAATATCTGAGGCCAGTCACGCCGGCTGACCTGTAATCCCAGATAGAGCAAGTTTTGCTTTGCAAGGTTAATCCGGTCCAGGAGAAGACTGTCATTAACCTGGAGGTTGTCGTTTCCAAATTCTTCAGCAATTCCAAAAATAACCCCCATTTCTTTTGATAGTTCGGATGCTTTTTCATAAGCCAAAGGAGCATTGTTTTCAGGGGATTGAGCATCATAGGTTAAATGGACATGCAGGTCCATTAAGGGAAGATCTGTTTTGGGAGGATCACTTTTAAGGGTGCATGAAAGTACAACCAATGCAATTGAAGCAGTCAGTATCAGTATATTCTTCATGATGATCAGTTTTGAGATATTGAATGAAAGGGAACTTTGTTTCGTTATGGTATCAGCCATATTTCAGAGCGATAAAAATCCCTGCAATCAGACTTAAAAAGTTTCAATCTCTAATTAAATGTAGTAAATGGGATTAAAAGCTGCAATTTCTATTGATGGTAATTCTGTTTCAAATTTACCAGCGTTAAATAAGAGTTATAAGACACCCTCCTGCAGGCGCCTAAAAAGGGGTGACGACGTTCTTGCATGCCTGTATGTTATGATATAAAAAATCAGCCACATAATTACCTATCTTAATTCAAGTGACGAAAAATAGGGGAAAGTCAAGGTCTGCAGTAGAAAAACAGTATTAATTATAATATCCAAATAACCCAAGTAAACTTTAAGATTCTTGCGTTTGTTATTAGGGTAAACCATTACAAGACGAATTAGCTTTTCTTTTTTGGCTGATGTATAGAATTTTTAATAAGATCCACCACCCTTATAATATTTAATATCATGAAGAAAGCATCATTATTATTTTTAATCAGTATATCCTGGCTAAGTCTCTATGCCCAAAATGAACCTCTACCTATTATTGATATGCATATGCATGCGGATACCACATTATGGAGTACATACCTCCCGAGATATCCAAATTTCTGGGAAGGCCCTGAAATAATGGTGAAGAACATATCCGAATTGCTTCCAAAGACTGTTGAAGAGATGAAAAAAAATAATGTGGTGTTAGGCATCATTACAGCTGAAAATCTAGAAGAGGTTTATAGATGGAAGACTTACGCACCTGAAAGATTTTTAACCGGAGTAGCATTTTTCGATCCATTAGGACCTGATATTTCATTTTTACGGAAGGAATTTTTAGAAGGTCGCTTGAGTGTTGTGGGTGAAATTGCAGCTCAATATAATGGTTTTGTGCCGAACGATCCCCAACTTGAAAAATTCTATGGTCTGGCAGAAGAACTCGATGTTCCTCTTTTAATTCATTGCGGAGGATTAGCAGGAGAGAATAAATTATTTAACATTTCTGATGGCAATCCTTTGCGGTTAGAAGAAGTTTTAAAAAAGTTTCCTACGCTTCGAATTTATATTGAGAATGCAAGTTACCCGTATATACATGAAATAATTGCTTTGATGTATCGATATCCTAATGTATACGCAGATCTATCTACATTTTCGTGGATCATCCCTATTAAAGCTTTTCATAATTATTTAGAGGATTTGATAGATGCAGGATTAGGGAAAAGACTTATGTTTGGATCAGATCAGATGATCTTTCCAGAGACTATCAGTATGGCAATCGATGCGATCGAAACGGCGGATTTCTTAACTAAAGAGCAAAAAAGAGATATTTTCTATAATAACGCGGCCAGATTTTTACGTCTTTCAGAAGAAGAAATAATAAAACATCACGAGATAGTTAATCAATAATGTCCTCCCTCTAGGCACTAAGGTCTTCAGTTTGCCTGAAAATACTCTTAGTGCCTGAAAATCAATTTAATTTTACCTATCAATTACATGAATCGGACGGTGTGGATGGGCACTGCTCAATCTCCAATCAGGTAGTTCATTGACAAACCCTGCTTCGACCGGATTATTGGGCAGATAATTTTTCAAAGGTACTAACGAGACCTTAGCGCCTGCAGGGGGAAAATATATAAAAGCTGAAAAGGAGGAACGAAATTTTATCCTGTATTAAATACCTGAAGGGATTTAGGATTTAAATACTAACAATCTATTATATTGGATAAAACAAAAAGAGGTATAAAGATTGAAGATGAATAAGCTGATTTTTCTGTGCTTGCTGATTATTGCTCTCATCATAGGTAATTCCTGTTCGGATAGAAACACCGGTTCAAACCAGGAAATGCCATTTCTGTCCGTAAGTGAAGACGGACATTACCTGTGTAAAGAAGGAAAGCCTTTTTTCTGGTTGGGTGATACAGGTTGGTTCCTATTTACCCAACCCCCTGAAGACGTTGAAATGTATATACAGAATCGTGCAAGTCATGGATTTAATACCCTTCAGATCATGGTGACGAACAAACGATTCGATGTGCCGGAATTTAGGAAAAACTATCGTGGAGAGGTTCCTTTTCTCAATCTGGATCCGGTTGAATTCAACGAAAGGTATTTTACCCATATTGATGACATCGTGAGAAAGGCTGAAAAATACAATATGGTCATCGTCCTTTTCCCAACGTGGGGATGGGCATTGGATCAGATGTTTTCAACAGAAAGGCCGGAAAATGCTTATCAATTCGGATTTCTACTGGGGAATCGCTACAAAAACTATAAAAATGTAATCTGGTCGGTCTGTGGGGAATACCACAAAATTGCCTGGGAAACGGAACCAAAGAAACCAGACAGCGACCCGGATGAAAAGGAACTTGCACTTATTGAAAATCTGGCCCGGGGTCTCAAAGAAGGCCATGGCGGTGCACATTTAATGACTATACATCCGGATGGCTGGAAATCATCATCCGAGCATTTTCATGACGCCGAATGGCTTGATTTTAATATGATACAATCGTGGAGCATTGGCAAAGGGAACGAGATGGATACCCACGATGATTATTCCCGGATCCCGGTCAAGCCCACCCTGCTCGCAGAACCTGGCTATGAATTCGGGGGGGGCGGTCATCAGGCATTTGAGGTGCGTTATGAAGGATTCCATTCAGTCCTGAACGGAGGTATGGGGTATACCTATGGTTGTGAAGGCATATGGAATTTTAACGAAAACTGGAAGGATCTGTTAAATAGTGAAGGTGCTTCCCAGATGCAATACCTGAGGAAACTTTTTGAATCCCGATCATTTTCGGATAGAGTTCCCGCCCAGGATATGATTTTGGGTGCACCTGGTGATTGGGCAACAGGACAGAAAGCCATGGCAGGTAGGTCGAATGACAGTACCTGGGCGATCATCTATTTCCCGAATGATACTTCCAGGCGCAGTATACGTGCGGGGATTATCTCCAAAGAAAAGGTGAATGCCTGGTGGTACAATCCCAGGGACGGTAAATGTTATACGGAGGAAAATACTGCAACGGACCAGCCTTTTGCTGTATACACGAGTTTTGATTACCCTGCTTTAGAATTTGATCCACCGGGTGATGAGGGATTAAACAATGACTGGGTGCTTGTACTGGATAATGCAAGGAAAGGATATTCAAAACCGTAGCGGGTGTTTTTCAGATAACACCATGCAAATGATTTCACGCGGATACTTAGGGATCTCTTAAAAATCATTTTAATACCTATCATAAAAGCTAAAAAGGAGCTTAAAACAGGTTTTTTTGCATGTTTATTAAACTGTATCTATTCGATCAGATCAGTTTTAATTTTCATATCCCCCATTTTCAACGGATTAAAGAACATGTAATAATTAACTCCGGGGCCTATATGGAAAGTTGTATATCG
This sequence comes from uncultured Flavobacteriaceae bacterium, assembly GCA_963793325.1. GTDB lineage: Bacteria > Bacteroidota > Bacteroidia > Flavobacteriales > Flavobacteriaceae > Eudoraea. The sequence continues at coordinate 2,503,438 of CAWBZU010000001.1, read as the reverse complement.
CAGTGTTGACCTATGTGGAACTTTCTATTTACTTCAAGTGTTTAAAATGTTAATTAGCAAAAAAGTACCTTTCCAATTATTTTTTTAAATAAATGAATGCAATGAAAAAATCTTTATCACTTAAAGTTCATTTCATCTTTTTTCTATTTCTCCCCTGTTCTCTGTTAAGCCAAGATCCTGAACAAGTCTGGGACGAATTCAGATCACTTTTAAAAAGTGGAGAAATATCTGAAGAAAATATAAGACCAATACACGAACTATTAGAAGGCCGTTGGTTGCCTTTTTTGGAAAACCGAAAGAATAATGCCAACTGGGAAGCGTGGGAGGAACCTGACGAAACATTCGTCGTTGACAACAAAATACATTACCTGGTTAAGATGACTGAAAATGGACAGGTAGAAAATTACTGTCTCTCCTTCATTATTGAAGATGGGAAATGGTACTTCCATCATGCTGAATCAATTTGGGTTCGATTGGATAAAATTGATCCTCCACCCACCTCAGTTTTTCCTGATTTACCGGAAATACAAAAGCATTGGCAACGAGAAGAGCCTAGAATATCCAGAATGGTATACTTGTATAATTATTTTGTAGAAAAAGAAAGCAAAGAGTTCGCATTGAATTGGTTTAAAGATGGCATTGGATATTTCATTTGGGCAAAAACACATGTCCCTTTCTTGAAACCCACGCGCGCATTTATATTGGCTCTTTGTTATGAACAATCGAGATTAAGAGGCAGTGAAGTTACGCTTGAAAAGTTAACAGATGATTCGGCCCTGGTAATATTGGAACCGATATACTTAAAATTATATTATGCTTCAGGGCAAATGAAGAATCTGATTTCATATGCCGATTATCTTTCCATCGATAATACAATATGGCATGATCGCGCCGAGAAAGCCGGGTGGAATTTAGATATCACCTACGAAAATGAGAAAGCGATATTCGAATTTAGCCTTAAATAGCACCACATCGTCAGGCTTTAAAATGAGCGATACCTTTGGTTCATGCACTCCACAATAGCAAAGATCCTTCCTCGATCGGGCTTAACAAGGTTAACACCACCCCTGGCGTTACTCAGGCATAAATCTTGTTAAAAGCAAGGATCGCCACACTTTGATCTATTCGTATCTCAATGCATTCACCGGATTCGCCCTGGCTGTTTTTAATGATTGCCAAGCGACCGTTAACATGGCAATGACCAGGGCGATAAGAGCGGCCAGGATAAAAATATCAGCTCCCAGTTTGACATGATAGGCAAAGCCCTGCAACCATTTTTTCATCAAAACCAAGGCAATCGGAGAAGCAATGATCACAGATATTAATACCCATTTCAAAAACTCTTGTGAAAGCATCAAAAATATGCTCTGAACCGATGCCCCCATGGCCTTACGGATGCCGATCTCTTTGGTTCTTCTTACAACCATAAATGATGACAGTGCATATAAACCCATGCAGGCAATAATGATGGCAAGGACGGTGAAATAACCGATGATTTTCGTTCCTTGTTCATCGCTTTTATATTGTTGATCAAAAAGTTCATCCAGGAAGGAATATTGAAATGGCTCTGCCCCATAGATATTCTTCCACTCTTTTTCCATAAACCTGATTGTTTCAGGTATATTATTTGAAGAGATTTTGATATTAATATTTGCCTCAGGGCCAAACCATGCAAAACACATCGGTTCTATTTTATGGTGCACAGATTGATAGTGGAAATCCTTAACGACTCCAATAATTTCAATTTGAAGCTGTGTATTTGGTTGATTAGGATTTACATAATTACCTATTTTCCCAGCAACACTTGAATCTGGAAATATTTGATTGGCACAGGTTTCATTTAATATTATTCTAAAATTTCTATCCCCTTCAATATCCCATGAAAATCCTCTCCCTTCAATTATCTCAATTCCCATCATATCCAAATAATCCGGATCTATCACCATAAAGACAACTCCTGTCATTTTAACTCCATCAAAATCTGCTTCCGGGGCAGGTATAAGTTGGGTCCCCATTCGACCGATTGTATAGGATATCATCTGAATATTTGGATTTTGCATTAATCTTTCCTTAAATGTCTTCCGAAGTTCATGTTTTTTTTGTCCCGGAAAATCTGGTGTACTGAAAAAAATGATCTGTTCCTTATTAAATCCAAGATCCATAGTTTTGGCGTAGTGTAACTGTCTCAAATTGGTAATAATGCCAATAATCAAAATGATAGATATGGAAAACTGAAAGGTAAGTAAAGCCTGCCGTACAAACATTCTTCTCGATCCTTTTAGTGATTCTCCTTTTATCAGAGATACAGTATTGATTGTTGTAAGATAAATGGCAGGATATAATCCGGAAAGTACTCCTATCAACAGAACAACAAATATTGAAAATGCCCACGCTATCGGAGTATTTAACTCGGACATATTAATATTTACTATCGCCAATTGGTTGAATTGCGGTATCAGAACAAGAACCACAGTGAATGCCAGAAAATAAGAAATAAGTGTGACAAGAATTGATTGAAGAATGAATTGGAATATGAGTAATGTACTGGATGAACCGACAACTTTCTTTAAGGCCACCTCTTTGGTACGTAGTGTTGCCCTTGCGGTAGTTAGATTGATGTAATTAATACACGCTAAGGCAAGAATAAAAATAGCAATAGCAATAAACGTTTGCACCAATTTCAGGTTACCCTGTTTGCCATACTGTAAATTGGATGTGCTCCCGTTGAAATATATATCTTTAAAGGGGAGGATGTGAAATTCCTGGAACTCAATCATAAATAAGTTAACATCATTGATCTCGGCCAATACATTATTGATTTTCTCCTTTATAATATTTTGATCGATCTTATCTGACAAAAGCAAATAGGTAGCACTCCACAACCAGGAAGAATATTCAATACGGTTAAGATTTCTTTTTGCATAGATCTGTGAAAAAGATGCATATGATTTAAGTGCATCAATTTCAATGTGGGAGTTTTTCACATCTTTTATAATCCCAGTTACTTTGTATGGATGATCATCGATTACTACTGTCTCCCCCATGGGATTAAGATCTCCAAAAAGTTTTTTGGCAGTACTCTCTGTTAAAACCACGGTAAAAGGTTCTTTTAAAGCCGATCCAGGTTCACCCTGAATAAATGGGAGAGTAAATACATCGAAAACAGTACTATCTGCAAAGTATGAATAGGATTGAACTTGAACAGGAAGCTCTGTGCTACCCGGATAGGAATAGGATATATATTCCTCCCCATTACCTATAATTACGATTCTGGCAATATTTTCAACCTCTGGGACTTTTGTTTTTATATATTCTCCAATTATGGGTGGAAATTTCGCATAGTTATCTGTTTGCAAGCGGTATATCCGATCATAATTCTCATTGAATTTATCATAGCTGAGTTCATGGTGAACGTATAGCATAATCAGGATAAATGCTGTGATCCCGATGGTCAGACTGAATATATTGATAAGCGAGGTGAACTTGTTTCGCCAGAGGATTCGGAGGGTGATGATAAAAAAACTGCGTAACATAATTAATAAGTGTGTGTTCCACTTAATTTTTCCAACTTCCGTACCATCTTAAACAAGTTAAAGATTATCAGCTATATATAAAAAATCCTTCTGTTTTTTTATTATGTATATGTTTCAAGATGAAACAAGCTAAATCATTTTAAAACGATCTTTATGTATTTTCGACACAAATGCTATTTTTTGAAAAGTTGATCATCTAAATTAAAATCCAATATTAAATACATAGCTGGTTAAACCCTGGTAATGATTGCCGGGGTTTTTTATTGATTTGATTCTGAAAAGATTTTATAATTAGATGTACATGATGTGACCATGTATCATGAAATTTATAAAATCCCCCGGCAGGGTTGTAAAAACATTTTGCCAATTTTATCAAGTTGTCAAGAACTTAAAATATATTTATCATGTTCTGTAAGTAGTAACAACCAAGACTACAAATGAAAGGTCGTTCCCCACCTTTTTTTCGGGCAGCTATGTCTTGAACTCATAACATAATCAATATAAAACCCAAAAAGCAACTACAATGAAAACACAAGTTATGCCGGCTAGAATGATTACCGATGCTGAAAAGACTCAAATAAAAGCAGCGATAAAGGAAGTTGTAAATACAATGTTTAAAGCATGCGAATTGGCAAACTTTGATATGGCCATGAAATCATGGCTTGATTCACCTGATTTAGTTTTTATTTTCAATGGATCATCATTAAACTATCAGGGAATAGAGGATGCCATGAGACCTCTTTTTAACGCGCTACTAAATCAGGAGGTCAAAATAATCGATGAAAAATATGTATTTCTGAATGCAACAACGGTTATATACACAACAAATTGCACATTTTTGGAGAATTACAAAGACGGCCATGCAATTCTTTCAGATCCAATGGTCATGCAATTCACATTTATAAAAATCGATGATCAATGGAAGGTGATCAATGCAGTTGAATCTTCTGTTAGGCAAGATGTTAAGAACAGTACAACTTCGAACTGATTTAACCGGAATAATTTGAATAAACAACGCTAAGCTTCTTTGCTAAATCCAAATTTCATATTTCCACACATAGAACTTTGACCTATGGTTTTTCTTTTATTGTGATCTTCGAAGGCTAACCTTTGGGTTTCTGGGAGGGCCATAACTTTCTATGTTAAGAGATAAGAATTAAAATTTAATGAGTTCATTTTTGGATCAAAGGTCAAAGCCCTTGTCATCCGGTGGGGTTTTTTAATCTAACTCGGCATCGGTTAATGTATGACCCCATCAATAAGGGTTTTAAGAGGGGTATAAGTTGCAACTTTCTTGCTACTACTATTCGGCAAATCAAAACACCATTACCGCAAGATCCCTATTGATGACCTTCTCGCCAATATATTTTCAAAGTTTTGTATTGGAAAGTAACTGCCAGCGAACCATCTTAATTTAAGCGTTTAAGGACTTTTTTATTTTTCACTTTAGCATATATTATGATTTTTACTTGTTAAAATCACCAGTAAGTGAAAATAACAAGGCAAAATAATAATATCAATCATCGGTTGCTTCTCCGAAAAAGATATTATCTTTTCCTCTTACATAGCCTACTAAATGTAAAAAGTTTTTGGGAGTAAATTCTTTTTTAAGTGTATATACTGCGGTGGCATCATGTCTTGCCCCTACAAAAAATCCCAGAATAGTATCCTCCTTTAACAAATACCTTAATTCAGTATCAAGTGTTTGATCCTTCCATATTGAGCTAATCGGTTGCCATCCGAACCGTAATATATTTTGATTCTGACATTCAATTTCAATCCTTCTCAATTTATCTAAATCATCTTCCCAGTGTAATACTCCCCATTTCCTGTACCAAAGGTGTTAATTGTTAAGTTAAACATTTGATTGTTTTAAGCTGCTTTTTTGCATATTGATTCATGGTACGCTTCATTGGGTTTTGTCTTTATTGTTTGGTGTTTTTTCTGGTTATAATATTCAATATAGCTCTGGACTCCTACAAAAAGTTCTAATCCGTTATCACAAGGATTTAGATAAATATAATTATAACCCGTTGTGTGAATTAAAATTTATTAAAAATAAAAGAAAAAAAGTAAATGCATCTGCCTGAAAATGAGTATCTTAAGTAAGATTCCAATTCACTTAAATACTTAGACAGATGCATAATATAAAGATCAATTTCGACAAAATTTTACAGACTATCAAATCTTTAGATTTAAATGATTTTGATGAAAACGGTAACATAAAAAGAGTGGGACCAAAACCAAAGTTCTCTGATTTACAGGTCATTAGCCTAAATTTAACTGCTGAATACATGTCAATTGACAGTGAAAATTTACTTTTTAAAAAGATAATTTCATGCCACAAGGATGATTTTCCTATGCTAATCGACAGATCACAATATAATCGTAGAAAGAAGCAATTATTTCATTTCATAGACAAGATTCGAAAAGAAATGGCGGAGAAATTTGTTGAATTTGAGAATTACTTTATTATCGATTCCATGCCATTGGAAATATGTAAAATATCCAGAGAGAAGCGGGTAAAGATTTGTAAGGAAGCCTATGCAACTTCACCTGATAAAGGTTTTTGTGCTTCACAGAAAATGTACTTTTATGGATATAAACTTCATGGGATAACATCACTCAATGGCGTATTTTACTCTATTGATTTGACAAAAGCCAGTGTTCATGACAATGAAATACTTGGAGATATAAAATCACAATTGTCTGATGCTGTGTTACTTGGAGATAAAGGATATGTCGGAAAAGAGATACAATTAGATCTCTTTCACAGTGCTTCAATCAAGTTGCATACACCAATGCGTTCTAACCAAAAGGAATATAAACCATACCCTTATGTCTTCAGAAAATGTAGAAAACGATTGGAAACATTGTTTTCCCAACTTTGTGATCAATTTATGATCAGAAGAAATTATGCGAAAACTTTCGAAGGTTTTAGAACAAGAATATTGTCAAAGATTACTTCGTTAACAATTGTACAGTATATTAATTATTTCTTGTTGGATAGATCAATTGGAAATTTAAAACATGCGTTTATTTAATTCACACAACGGGTAATTATACTTTATGCTTTTCCAGAACCGTTCGATCCAGGCATTGTCAGTAGCACGGCCCTTTCCGTCCATGGATATTTTTATTCCCTGCTTTTCAAGGTAATTTGTCCAGGCAAAACTGGTGTATTGAGATCCCTGGTCAGAGTTTAGTATTTCCGGTTTGCCATGTCCTGGCTATGGCATCTTTAAAACACTCAGACACCATTGTTTACTCATGCTGTTACTGATGCCCCAACCTACTATTTTGCGGCTGTAAACATCAATAAAAGCTGTCATATACATAAAACCCTTGGCCATTGGGATATAAGTGATATCTGTGCACCATACCTGATTGGCATGGGTGATCTTTAACCCACGAAGTAAATAGGGCTTTATAAACTCTTTTAGCGCCCCTTTGGTAAGATTCTTTCGACGATAAATGGTTTGATGTCCCATGAGCTTGAACAAGCGCCTGATTCGCTTTGGACCCACCGGATACCCCATATCCTTTAAAAGATCAACCATCGATACAACGCCCTCCGTGGGATGCTTGATCAGATGCTTATCCATTATATGCATCATCTTTACATTCTCCGGTTTTTCCGGGATAGGCTGATAGTACAACGAACTTCTGGGTACTGAAAGAATATCGCACTGCTTTCGTAACGAAAGTGTTTTATGATCCTGATCTGATCATTTCCATTCTTTGTCTGATATCCCCAGTCTCCTGGCACTTTTTTTTAAAAAGTCATTCTCCACTTTTAACTGCCCGATCTGGGCATACAGCTGATCAAGATCCGGAGAGTCCTGCTGCGATTTCTTACTCGTGCCATTCTCAAAAATAACAGACATTTTTTCTAAGAACTCAGTTTTCCATTTTGAGATAGTCACTGGATTAACCTCAAACTGATGGCCCAGCTCGGCCAAAGTCTTCTCATTTTTAATGGCTTCTAAGGCAACCTTGGCCTTGAATTCCGCACTGAATTTGCGTCTTGATTGTTTTGTCATAGGTTTAGTAAATTTATAGTATTAATTTTAACTAAACCTCTGGTCTAGGATTCAGGGAGTATTACAAATCGACTATGGATTCTTCTGCGCTGTTTAAAATGCATAATATGAACAGATTTATTACTTTCAACATATAGTCAAATAAGATTATGTCACTCACAACATATATAATATCTAAAACAAAACGAATGAAAATAGCCTTGGATTCAGCGTTAACTAAATCAGATAAGGATAGATTAATTCCAGATGATGTTATGGATGCAATGATTGATATGAATATATATAAAAATGTAAAATCGGTTAGAAGGATATTTCGGTTTCTAAAAAAGGAGGGCCGACTTGACCTTCTTCCACAAGTTAGTTATGAGGAAGGGATTTATGGAAGGAAGAAAAAAGTGTGCTATTGGTATATTACTCGAGTTTGATATTTTGGCTTAAAACTAACTTTTTTGTGATGTTTTGGGCCTTTATTGCTCGTTTTTATGTAAATCTCTTTGTAAATTGTTGGTTATCAGATGGTAAACACAATAAAATATATTCTGTGTGAGAATGTAGCGGAATTATTTAAATATTTTTTACATTGTTTTATTGATTTCTCAAATAATATAATAATCAAATAACAATATCTGGAATGATTTTTCTTGGTAAAATGTTGATATCGTATATCAATTTGAGTTCCATGAAAAATTTAGCTCTGATCCCGGTTATAATTCTAATCTCCTATTTAAATACATTTTCTCAGGTCTATAAATTCAAGAGCACAAATCATGATGTGGAAAAAAATTATGAAATTGTGTCAACGATAAAGGAAGTCACATACCATACATTTGATTTTGATAATAAGAAAATAATTTTCGAAGGTAAAAAATCAGATGGCAATTGGGTAAAACTCTCTTATCCGATGAATGAGGTACATAAGGAAGAAGGATTTATTACGAACTATGTCTTTAAGGTTAATTATGGGGGTGTCATTGAGATCTGGTTCTCGCTTGATTCGGAAAATCTTGGTTACGATTTAGCTAATGGATTAAGATATGCCTATTACGGGCTGGAAAGAATCAAATAATTTTTGACTTCCAAGTAATTTTTTCAATCAAATTAATATAAATAGATGTTTGATATAAGATCGTTTACTAGAAATGATCTAACGCAGCTATTTTTTAATTTTTAAATGAATATTCAAATTATAGTTTGTCCCCCAGTTAATTTTTTGAATTTTTTTTTAAAATAATTGCCATATGCCTCTTAAAATACGAGTACCTAGGCGCGTGGGAAAAGGGTCTTGAAATATGTGGCTATTTAGACACTGTCTAATTCTTCATTTTTGTCTTTAATATCATTGCTCCGAAAATAATAAATGCAGCCACAGTATTCAATATCCACCTTTGAACTTCCACTTTATTAATAATGAGTTCTTTAAATTTCCCATATGTAAATTATTACGATTCAGAACAGAAGCAAAGTAACATATGAATAATCATGATAATAAAATCAAGTGTTCGATATCGATCAAGAACTGGTCGCAATCGAAAAGAGATAATGAATTTTTAAAAGTATTAAGTTTATAATGTACATTTTTTCAGCCTTAAAAAAATGGCACGTTAATTGTCACACTATGTCAAAATTAGATTCACTTTTTAAATAACTAATAGATGAGTTACTTTTTAATCAGATTCAACATTCCTGCAATAATTTTCTTGTTTTCAGTTTCTAATGCAATCAATTCCTTTGCATATGATTGTAACAAAACCGATCATCCTCTTGTTGGATTGTGGCAAACAACACTCAATGACAAAGGAGCTGAATTACTAATGATTCTGGATATTAAATCTACAGATTCAGATAGCCTGGAATGTTTCATTCATTTACCTGATTTTGGATTCAGTGATTTGCCATACGGTAAATTCATCTTATATGATAGCACTTTTACACTACCAGGATTTGAAGCTTCATATAATAGAAACAGACAGCAAATAACTGGTATATTATCTGCACTTGGACCCGAATTGAATGTAAAACTAATTAAAGTGGACAAAAAGCCAGAATTTGATTTTGAATGCCCGGAAAAAGAAATTGACTGGTCTTTTAAGACGAATGGAGCGATCTGGTCATCCCCATCGGTTTATAACGATAATGTAATCTTTGGAAATGATTTTGGGAATCTATATTCAATTAATTTCATTGATGAATCAATTTCATGGATCTTTAAATGTGAAGCACCTATTAGATCAAAAGCAACAATTGACAATGAAAGCGTTTATTTTTCAAGTGATGACGGATATCTATATTCAATAGATCTAAATACAGGAAGAGAAATATGGAAGGTTTATATTGGAAATAATGTAACTCATAGGAATATCCCTGCAAAAGATGGATCTACATATGATTACCTATGTTCTTCCCCAGTTGTTTACGAAGGAGTTATATATATCGGAAGCATGGATTCATGCATATATGCTATTGATGTTAGTGAAGGTTCTATACGATGGAAATATAAAACAGGCGACATGGTTCGTTCTACTCCGATAATAAATCACGGAATCCTTTATGCGGGAAGTTGGGACCATTATATGTATGCAATGAATGCACATGATGGGGTATTGAACTGGAAATATGATGCCGGAGCGATCATACAATCATCGCCAGATATTATAGACGATAAAATTGTATTCGGCAGTAGGGTAGGATTCATATTTGCTCTTGATAAGAAGTCAGGACATGAAGTTTGGAAAACAAGATACTGGGGGTCATGGATTGAATCATCACCAGAAATATATAATAGAAATATTTATATTGGAAGTTCTGATTATAAAAAAATACATGCTTTAGATCCAGAAAATGGTGATGTTATTTGGAGTTCACGTGTAGAGGGCTGGGCCTGGCCAACTCCTGCAGTTAATGATAAGTATGTGTTTTCAGGGAGTATCGGAACCCAATATTATTCTGAAAATATGCACGGTAGGTTCTATGCAATTGACAGGATCTCTGGAGACCATATATGGCAGGTCAGTATCGAAGATGATGCTGATAATTATTGTTATGGCTTTGCATCTTCACCAACTTTACAAAATGGTTGGATATTCTTTGGGGATTAGATGGCATTATGTATGGTGTGAGGGAATAACAAGCTAACTGAAAATCATGGACATCCGTCAGGCCCTGCATTACCTCGGCGAAATAACCGGTGAGATCACCACCGATGACCTGCTGGCAAATATTTTTTCAAAGTTTTGTGTTGGAATGTAATAATTAAACCTAGAACCATATTCCTGCATCAGACCTTTCTTATTGTTAGAATATGATACAGAACCTCTAATAGGGAATACTTAACGCATTCAAAAATGATCTGTCAATCCTCTTGGCCAATAAAGGATATTATTGTATTTTACTTTTTTGACTAAAATCTCAAAATTACCTTTATGAAAATCATCATCCCACTGCTGACATTCATATTGTTCTTTTATTCTTGCACGTTGAAAAAAGACACTGCGGTCACCAACAAGGTGGAAATCAAAAAAGAAGGAGATCATTTTAAGATGTACAGAAATGGCGAATCCTACTTCATAAAGGGGGCCGTTGGCTGGAGCTTCCTGGATGAGCTCAAGGCTTCCGGTGGAAACTCTTTACGGACTTCTGCAATACATCTGGATGAAGCCTACGAGCGAGGATTAACTGCATTGGTAAATATCCCGATGAAGGCCGAGCGGGACGGCTTCGACTATAACGACGAATCAGCAGTTAAGGAACAATACGAAAAAGCAAAAGCGATCGTGGAGGAGTATAAAGATCACCCTGCCCTACTAATGTGGGCCATAGGCAATGAACTGGACCATATACCCGGGGACCTTGATTACAACCTGAAAATGTGGGATGCGGTGAACGATATTGCAGGCATGATCAAGGAAATCGATCCGAATCACCCGGTAATGACTGTAACTGGATTCGGTAAGCTGGAAAAACTGAAAGACATCCATGAAAGATGCCCCAACCTGGATTTACTGGGAATCAATGCCTATGCCAGCCTGGTTAAAGTTCCAGCGTGGTTGAGTAAATATAACTGGGACAAGCCTTTTGCCGTAACTGAATGGGGGCCTTCCGGATGGTGGGAAGTTTCCCCGCACGAAATGGGGCGTTGTAATCGAAGAGACCAGCACTGAAAAAGCAGAAGTTTACAGGGAAAGATATGAAAAAGTCATATTGGGAGACCCCCGTTGTATCGGATCTTATGTGTTTTTGTGGACTACAAACCGGCAGGAAAGAACACATACCTGGTTTAACATGTTCCACGACAGTCTTAAAACACAAACGGTGGAAGTGATGCAATACATGTGGACGAATACCTTCCCTGACAATCTTGCCCCCCGTATTGAATCGCTCAGCATCAACGGGATAAGGGCTGTCGATCATGTACATTTGGTTCCCGGAGGGATTGATAAGGCACAAATTGTAGTCAGTGATCCCGATGAAGATGAACTCAGAACGGAGTGGGAACTTCTTCCGGAACCGACCGAATTCGGTGCGTATGCAGGACAGGGTGAAACTAAACCGAAACCTGTGGATGGATTTATTATTAAAAAATACAATGACGGGATTGACTTCCAGGTTCCTTCTGATCAGCCGGTTAATTACCGTTTGTTTGTTTATGTTTATGATGGACAGGGACATGTCGCAGTCGCTAACATACCCTTTTTCGTATCATCTGATTAGGATTCATGTATTGACCACCAAAAAAGCTGGACAGTTCTTGAAATGATATTTGTTAAATTATTGTTAAATCTTATATTTTTGGGGATTCGATCTGAATTTAGAATGTAATATCTGCTTTACTATATGTCTTGCATCTCTTCGTGTTCCTGTAATAGTATCGGAGGTCATCGAGTAAAGAAAGTTTAAACCAACAAAGTAAAGTCCGGGTTCTTTTTTCACTACACCTCTTTCATGAAAAGGTTCCTCTCTTTCTCCAATAATCGGTAATTCAATCCAGGAAAAGCCAGGGGTAAATCCCGTAGACCAGATAATATTTCGGACTTCAATTACTCGCTCATCCTCAAGTAAGGGTAGACCCTCCCGAACACCTACGACTCTCGGAAGACGTTCTATGCCTGCCTCTGCTAAATCTATTGGTTTTACGCGAACCAATGGACTGCCACTCTTCAACACCTTTGGCCTTAATTTACGACCAACCGAAGTACGAATAGTTATAATATGATGGCCCACAAATCGTACAAGCCGAATAAGCAGGTACCGTGCCATGAAAGATTCTATTCGGAATGGAACATGGCCTACATCCTTTCCTGAGACATAAGTTAGGCGATTTTTGGCAAGCTCAAGGGCAATATCAGCCCCCGAATTGCCTGCGCCAACTATTAATACAGTGCCATCCTGCAATTGAAACGGATTTTTATAATCCTTGGAGTGTAATTGCACGATAGTAGGATCGAGATTTTTGGCAAAATCCGGGACTTTTGGATTTTGATAGTTGGACATAGCGATAACTACGTTCTTTGCTTTAAGAGTCTTATTTCCAGCATTAACGATAAATCCTTCCCCATTTTTATATAACTTTTCAACTCGAGTACCTGTAAGCACTGGCAACTCAAATTTTGTTGCGTATTGTTCAAGATAATCTGCCATTTCATCTTTCGAAATGAAGACATGTTGTTTTCCTGGAAAGGCCATTCCATCCAATCCGTTCAAGTAGGCAGGAGTAAATAGTTTGAGTGATTCCCAGCGATTGCGCCAGGCATCACCAATTCTTTTGTTCGCATCAAGTATAATGAATGATTGCCCTGCTTTTGCCAGTCCATATCCTACAGAAAGCCCGGCTTGTCCGCCTCCAATAATGATAGTTTCGAAATATTGAGTATTCTTCAGGTTGTTTTCAGCCTCCATAACAAAATCGTTTTGAATAAGTAACCATAAAGCTCTCACTGCGAGAACTCGATTAATAAATCAAAACTAAACAGAGGAATTATGAATGGATTTGCCGAAAGGTCAAATAAATTTGCTGAGAAGTTAATTGGAAAACTTATTTAACGCCATTATCCGTTTGCGATTTGTATTTTCCAGGTGTACATCCATACTTGTTTTTAAATACTCTGGTAAAATGTGATTTGTTTTCAAATCCACTATTCATATATATTTCATCAAGAGAATTATCAGTTGTTTCTATAAGATACTTGCTGTGCTCAAGCCTTTTGTCTTGCAGCCACTTTCCTGGGGTTGTGTTGTAAACTTTTTTAAATTCACTCTTGAATGAGGAAAGGCTTCGTGCGCACAAGCGGGCAAATTCAGTAATGGAAAGATTATAAGTATAGTTATCTTCCATATTTTCTTTAATGGATGGCTTAGAAGATTTTGAGATCTCGCCGAAATAACATTTAAGAGGTAGATATTTATTACTGGAAAAGATACTAACGATAAGCTCTTCGAATTTCAATTTCAGCAATGTATCCACAGGTGGCGTTGGCTGATTAAAATAAATTAGCAGAGAATGGAAGTATGCCTGTAGAACCTCATCTGAGCCAAAAGGGAATATCGTATCACATGGCTCTGACGAACCAGTGACTAATGGAAGTTTGTATTTAAGGATGACCGATCTAATAAAATCGTCTGGAACGAAAATCATCAACTCACAAAAATCTTCCTGATATTCGCTTTCAATTAAGATACTCCCCTTTTTAGCGAATACGCAATCGCCGGGAACCATTGGATATTCATTCCGGGGCGTTTTTATCATTGTCTCACCGGTCAATATGAATGCAAAAAAATTGTTATTACACCAGACACTATCAGTTGATGCTTCAACTGGACATTTGAACTCCGCAAACAACAAGTCATCCACTTTAAAGGTTCTAAATATTTTACTATAAACAATAAAGTCTTGTATGTTATTCATACTCTTTTTTCTGAAATTTATGCGAATTTTAATTATCGAACGATCCTGTGAAAAGGTTTTCGCTAATATTTCGATGATAAAATGAGTTCCATTTATATGTGTTTCTTTTCAAGATAGGAAAAAAGATAGTAAAGTGAAAAACTTCAAACAATCCATATATAAAAATCAACTTTTAGAACGTTTGGCTCAGTCGGTTTTATCGATTTGGATGTATGAATTATAAATTAATTTAAATTTTTCCTGCTAATTTTTATCGAAAAGTGTGTGAAACTGCCCTCGCTGGCGCAGGTGTTTGCCTGGGATTATAGCGTCAGGTCACTTGTGCCCGTATATTTTCCTTGATGGCACAAGTCCAACTTTCCCGCTTGTCCACTTTAAGACCTGAGCCAGTGTGGGAGAAAGCAAGATGTCATCGCAAAAATCATGACAAGCTACTTACCTTTATTGTCCGTGTTATGGGCCAGACCTTATTTTTTCGGTTTAATACCTGTCGTATTTGCCCTCAATAATCACCTCCTTCACTGCTTCCAGATAGCCGAACCCGTTGAGCATGTCGGGCAACAGGTAACTGCCTTCCACCCATTCGTTCCACGCGTTGATGGTGATCAGTTTGGGCTGTTCAGGGTGGCTTTCGGCATATTTTTTCGCTTTGGCGAGCAGTGTTGCAAAACTTTGGGGTGAGTTGTGGTAGTGCACCACATCGTGGATTCCTTTTGCGGGAAAACGCGGTGTATCATCCCATCCGATGGACACACAGGGAAAGACCGGTACATCCAGGATAGCGTCCATTTGTTCCCGTATCTTGATTGAATTGGTACCGTAAACAATATAGTCTTCCACGCGTCCGCCCATATTGTACATGGCAACGCTGTTAAAACCCATCAATTTCACACGGTTGGCAAACTGCCCGGCTTCCGATTCCGACATCACGGAGCCGCCGCCCTGGTTCCACTGGATGTGTAACCCGGGGAAACCGGCCTTTTTCACTTCATCGCGGAAATAATTCAGCGCTTTACGGGCTTCTTCCACGCTGTTGCCAAAGCTTTCCATCAGTTTGTTCACACTGAAGATGGAAAATACCGGCTCGCCGTTGATTTTAAAATAGTTAGGTTGCTTGAAATACTGGTTGATGACCCTGTCCACGATGATTTGATAGTTTTTCCAGTCCACTTTGGCGTCCCACAGGATATCGGTATTGTCTTTGTAGCGGTGAACGTTCCAGTAATTGTACTTCACATCGTGGTTGGCCCACATAATGTAGAACTGCATTTTTTCGTTGTTCCTTGCTTTCAGGAAACCATCGTTAAGGGCGCTTTCCAGAAACGGGCCCTCCTCATACCAGTACCAGTCGTAAACAAATACATTGACACCGTGGTCAGTGGCTACATCAATCCATTTTTCCACCACTTCCGGATCGTTGTCCAATTCGTAACCCCAAAGCGGCTGACGGGGCTGGTAGTGTCCGTCGAAACGGGGATTGCCCTTTTTAATCACTTCCCATTCGCCGGTGCCTTCCGGCCACAGCATCACCCTGCCCAACGAATCGTCATGGCACGACGGCCAGATATACGCTGCCACATAATAATCGCTTTTTGCTGGTTTCTCTTCTTGCTGAGGCGATTGAACACCTGATGAACATCCGAAAAGAATAACCAACACGATCAGCGCGCTGAATTTGATAATTGCGTTTTTCATTAGTATAAATTTTTAATCAATTTTATAAAATTCCAGTACTAAGAATTTTAAAATTTTTTGCCCGAGGGCAAAGTCACGGTAGAAATCACAAAGTTTTCTTGTCACGGTAAAGATGGCAAGATTGCAGAATTATTTTTTATTATTATGCACCCAACTGTCATGTTGGTATTCAATGGCTTGCCCATAACGGCAAATTGTATGAGTAGTGGCAGATTGAGTGGTACTTTCCTGTCAAACCGAGATGACGTTGGAGCGGGCTACAAACCTTGATATTTAGCTCTTTCCCTGCCATTACTTATACAAAATGATAGGCATAGTTATTATTTCTCCATTTATGGTTTTTCAGCTTCAACAATACAGTAAAATGGTTCGATATCAAGTTTCTCACCGAACTGGTTGATTTCTGTTATTTTTAATCCACATTCTTTTAAGAATGATTCAATTGCTGCTTTCGGATCATCTGACATATCTATTCCAAATTTCCAAGGCTCTCCCATTTTTTCTATCATACTCATTTGTCTTTTAGCTATTTTTGAAATTTCACCTAATAGGAATGCTTTGGAATAAAAGTCTTGAGCGATGATACTTCCGCCTACACATAAATCAGCCATTTTCCTAAGTGTTTCTTTGACATTATCAACTTCTAAAAACAAAGAAACGCTTTCCCAAAGGAACAAAGTCTTTTTTGTTTTGTCAAAACCAGCTCCTAATAGTTTTTCAACCCAAGATTCGTTTGAATAATCAACTGGGATATAGGTGATCCAATCATGCTTTATACCTGCTTTTTTTAATGTTTCAACTTTAATATTTAGTGTTTTAACCTGGTCGAGTTCAAAAACCTTTACTTTTTTTCCCTTTGTAAAATGCAAAGCTATTAGATCAAAACCAACTCCAGGAATGACAATCTGCTCCATCTCATCAACATATTTTTCCATCATCCTGTCGAACATAAGCACCCGAACACCCGAACAGGAATATAAGGTCTCTTCACCTGGTTCAGGAACTTTTCCAAGCTTGGTGGTGAAACCAAATAACCGCTGGGAAATGATAAGAGCTCCCATAGTCGACCACAAACCAATATGTGATTCACATGGAAACTTTTTAATAAATGCAACAGAAAGGGGATCCGGTCTGGTATTAAAATAATGCATGATCCACCTATATTGAAGCGCTTGACCTGCCGAGTAGGAGACACCCAGTTTCTTGCTTTTTCCATTTTCCTTGTAAATTCCATCTATTAGTCCAATAATAGCAAAAGGAATGAAGATTATTTGAATCGGTATATAAAGGATGATTTGAAATATCTTTTTGAAGATACTCAATATTTGAGGTAGCTGTTTTTTTGTTTGAATATCTGTCATTTAATTCTCTTTTAATATTTAAATTTTATATTTTTTCTATGCTTGTCAAAGTTAATACCTTAAGTTTCAGGTTAATTTCGCCTAACGAGTGTAGAATGTATTGTGTTAACACATCCTGTAATATCAATTTCATTTTTATATATAAATAAATTTATTTTAACCACCCGACAAATCCATAGGACTCTTAATATTTGTATTAGCCCTTTAAATAAGAGGAGTAAATGGGATGAACAAGATTAATTATTCGCCTCAAGTGTGTGAAAGTGACCCACATTTAAACTCATTCATGCAATGATAAGGTATTAAGTGTGTGAATCGAGGTAAAAAACTATCTCTTAACCTTAGTCCTAAATCAGTCCACTTTTGATTGAAGGGTTACACTTAAAAAACAGGTAATACCCTCAATTTTTACAGTATACTAAATACAACTGCTTTGCTTCAAGATACGAGCCGGAATGTTTTGCCATCCACTGGCATATTATTTTTAATTCATATAAGCCCGGCTTTAACCTTCTTTAGTTGCATTTTGCGTTTAAAAGTCTTACCTTTGCAGATTGTTCAAACCCAAAATAATGCGGCAGTTAACAATCTCACAATCTATTACCAACAGAAAAGAAAGTCACACAATTGAAAAGTATTTCAATGATCTAAGTAAAGAGGAAAGAATTACCCCTGAAGAAGAAGCCGACTTGGCAAGAAGAATCCGTACAGGAGACAACGTTGCACTTGAGAAATTAGTAAAAGCAAATCTGCGATTTGTGATTTCGGTAGCAAAGCAATACCAGAATAGGAACATTCCTTTAAATGACCTGATTAATGAAGGCAATATAGGTTTAATTAAAGCTGCTCAGAAATTCGACGAGACTAAAGGTTTTAAATTTATATCTTACGCTGTATGGTGGATACGACAATCTATTTTACAGGCTATCAATAATCATTCAAAAATTGTGAGAATACCGGCCAATAAAAAGAGTCATTTCAATCAAATTAAAAAAGTGTATTCCTCATTTGAGCAAGTAAATGAAAGGGAACCAACCCCAGAAGAATTAGCAGAAATTCTCGAACAGAATCCCTCTGATATTTATAATACTTTAAATGCCAATATTAGTAAAACATCCCTGGATGCTCCATTTGGTGATGACGGAGAAGGTAATTTGTATGACGTAATGGAAAACAGTTCTATTGAAGATACCGACTACAAAATGGAATACACCCAGTCACTTAAGCATGAAACATTAAGAACACTGAAAACACTTGATGCAAGAGAAATGGAAGTAATTAAAATGTGCTTCGGAATTGATTATGACCATGCAATGAATTTTTCAGAAATTGGTGATGAAATGGGATTAACGAGAGAAAGGGTACGGCAAATCCGGGAAAAGGCGCTTATGAAACTCAAATCTACAAGCCGTCAAAAACTGCTGAAGGAATTCTGTTCAAGATAATAACTCAAGATATATACTTAGTAAGGAGAAATAACATTCTATATAATTCTTATTTATAAAAATTGTGATATGATTATTTTTAATGTAGCCTCGTAGAAATAGAGTGCAAAATCCAGTCTCAATGACCACCCAAAACCGGAATCGCTGACCACTTCAAAAATAATATTATTTACTTGTTAGGAGCAAAAATTAATTAATTGTACTTCAGATACTTAAAAAAAGCACAAATACTGGTATGGGGTGGTCAGTTTGAACCGGAAAGCCTGGTCATTTTACTCCGGATTTGTGGGGGTCACTTTAACCGTTTTTTGCAGTTTATTCTCAGGATTGAATAATTGATCTGAATAAAAACATAACTTACAAGCAATTCGCAAAATTTTAATCAATGTGCAGATCAGTTTTTTAAATTAAACCTATATGTTATGAAAAAAAGACTTTTATTGTTTTTTGCCTTTGCGTTACTTGGGTTTTATTCAAAAGCTCAGAATGTGGTTTGGCCAGCCGGGAGTATAAAGGAATTAACATCTGAATGGACAGGCGAGCGTACACCAGATGGAAGGCCAAAAGTTTCTGATCAGCTTCTGGAGCGATTAAAAACTCTTTCCATGGAGGAAGTTTGGGCCTCATTGGGATCCAAAGGATATGAGAATCAATTTGAAAATTTTGCCAGTACTTTTGAGAATGGATGGCAGATTCTACATCCTGAAAAGGTCATGACTGGTCGTGTTGTAACTGGGCAGTTTATGCCATTAAGAGAAGATTTTAATAACTATGTTCAGAAACAAGCACAAAAAGAAGGCACAAAAACACCGGTAACAAATTACGCCCCCATTATTAAATTACTGGATGGGGATGTTTATGTAGCGGATAGTTATGGAAAAATGGTTGAGGGCACCCTGATTGGTGATAACCTTGGAAATGCTATTTATAATGCGGGCAAAAGAGGGGTCATATTTAACGGATCTGTAAGAGATCTTGAGGGATTGTCCCAGATTGAAGGGTTTAATGCCTGGATAAGAGGATCAGATCCATCGGCAATTAAACAGATGATGATCGCCAGTGTTAATGGTCCTATTCGCATTGGCCGTGTAACGGTACTACCGGGTGATGTAGTTCTTGCCAAAACAACAGGTGTGGTTTTTATTCCGCCCCATCTTGTACAGGAAATAGTGATAGCCGGTGAATATACAGCTTTACGGGATGAGTTTAATTTCTTTTGCATGAAGACAAAAAAATACGAATATATTAACGAGGCGTTTGTTGTTGACCGTGATGTATTTGAAAAGGATTTTCAGCAATGGCTGGATAAACATCCAAATTTACCTATGTCTAAAGAAGAGTTAGCTGATTTTCTGAAAGCACGTGAAGCCCAAAGGGTAGCAAGGGAAGCGGAACAAGATCCGAAATAAAATTATCCTGAATGGTCAAATCGTGAATATCCCGGATTAACTTTTCACTTGATTTTTTCTGTGTCATTTTAAACTGTTTTAAGGTTTAGAAATCTACCTTACAACCAAGGCTGAAATATAATAAACTATCTCTTAACCTTAGTCCTAAATCAGTCCACTTTTGGCTGAAGGGTTACACCACAAACTATTAAGGTAACTGCCTGATTATCAAGTGGGCCCCTTGTAGGAGCTAAAGTCTCCTTCGTGCCTGGCAATATTCTTTATAATTGAAAATCAAACAATCTTTACATTTCCAATACCTTAGCGCCTACAAGGGGTTTCATTGTCTTTAATATCAAATCCTGACTTTCTCATCAATCGAAAAAATTCTTATCTTCTTCAGGGAGGTATTGCCGGGCCGCTTCAACATCAAATTCAACTCCCAGACCCGGTTTGTCCCAAACGTCAATAAGGCCTCCTTTTACAATGGGATCGGGTAACCCGTGAACGATATCATACCACCACGATGGAATTGCCACGGGGTACTCAAAGGCGATGAAATTCTCCGGCATTGCGGCTCCAACCTGAACATGAGCTGCCAGGCCGAGCAAGCCGTCGAAAACTCCATGTGGTGCCATCTGGATTCCATGCAGGTCCGCATATTCAGCTACCCATTTAAGTTCGGCGATACCTCCGATATCCTCCGGGTCGGGACCAATGATCCTCACTGCATGATGGTCGATCAGCTCACGGAAATTTTGCCTCAGGTATATTTGTTCTCCTGTATGAATCGGTGTAATTGTACTTTGGGTTAGCTCACGATAGTCCTCAGCCATCACGTAGGGTGTGTAATCGCCGGTCAGCATATCTTCACACCACATGACATGATAGGGCTCTAGCTCGTTTGCCAGACGAATGGCATCAGATAACATATATCCCGGTCCGCAATCTAACGCCAGGCCAATGCCATCGCCCAGCCCTTCCTTCATGGCGGCCACGCATTCAACCATGTGTTTTAATCCATACTCCGTTAGGGGTCCACGCCGGCCGACATCTTTTTGACTGAGTGACGGGTTGGTATTTCCATAATAGAAATTGGGAATACTGTTATGCATACCGCCATGAAAGCCAATGGCTGTCTTTACGATGGTGAAACCCTGCTCCAGTGCCTTCACTTTTAACGCCCACTCTTTAAAATCTTCCGGTTCTGTTCCAGCTCTTTGCACCCGCACACCTCCATTGTAACAGCGGACTTTGTCGCGGATCTTGCCGCCCAGCAGTTTATACACAGGCAGGTTGGCTGCCTTGCCTGCAATATCCCAGAGTGCTATCTCAATGGCACTCACCGCACTTCCCCATGGCTTGAAACTTCCCATCCGGCGGATTTTCATCATTACCCGTTCAACATTTGTCGGGTCCTCACCGATAAGGTAATCTTTGTAAAAGAGTACATATGGTTTCAGATAAGGTTTTGTTGATTCCGCTTGTCCATAGCCGCTGATCCCTGCATCCGTGGTAATTCGAACCACCGGACTGTTTCCCATTATAGCACATTTCAAATCCGTAATCTTCATATTGTTATTTGCTATGCTTTTTGACATGGGGGAGGCTGCCAGGCCAGTTGATGCAATCATTCCGGCGGAGGCTGCTAACGACCGTTTCATAAAGGTGCGACGCCTTAGAGAATTCCCCTTTTGATTTTCATCCATTTGATCTTTCCCGTTCAAGGAAGCAATGAAATTTTCTTTTTTATCTTTCATGGGATTAAAAATATAATTTTTAACATATCGGTTATTCATTCTTCAATCTAAGAATTTTTTATCATTTTCACCCTGCATACGCCTGTTGCTTTTAATGTTTCTCTACGGTTCGGCTCCCTGTAAGCAAGACAAATATTCATTTACAGTTTAGTGGAAGTTGATGTATGAATTTCTATCTGAGATTTAAGTTCTCAAATTATCAAAAAATTGCTCCTTGGACTTTATACTTATTGATCTTCCATTTGGAATAAATTTACTTTCAATGAAACTGCATGCCTTGAAATAAAGTGGCATTTTATTTTATGGAGTAATTACTCGGGATAAACTACTTTTTGTTCTCTTTCAACATCCATTTCACTTTGTTCAGTGTTGTTTAGAAGGAGACGTTTTTTATGGGATTTAGAAACATTAAATACCATTTATTTGTTCAACTTTAGAAGAAATTAATCAGGAAGCATGGTCTGATTTCCTCCTCAATCTCTGAAAATTTTCCTTTTTGAAGTATTTAATGATGGATGTTACGATTGGTCAGATTGTGTTAAAGATTGGTCTAATTGTGTTAATGGAAGATTGAAGTTCCATGTAAATTCAGGTCATAATTCACATGATTAAACCCTGGATTTCGAAATGACATCCGGATAAATAGAACAGTCTGAAGTCAGAAGATTCAAATAAACAATCATTTATGATGCCTTTTATTCATTCACCGCCCCAATCCTCCCTGGTCAACTGAGAATCTCCTATATACAAATTTTATCGAATATTTTCTCTTAGATTTTTTTAACAATACGCTAAATTAAACAAGTATGAAAACGCTGAAAATAACATTATTGATTTTTGCTATTGCTGTCATGGCCTCCAATAACGGCTATGGACAAACGGTTCAATCGGATTTATTTGGAGTCATTGATGGTATGTATGTGAATGAAGAAATTGGAAACGTTTATGGTACTTTTACAATCCATTTCACGTACAAGCTATCCAAGCAAGGTTACATTGAAAATATCCATTGGAACATTCCACATTATGATCTCCAAAATGACGGGCAAGAAAAGGTAAGAATAGTTGATTCAGGCCATGACAATGGTGGATTTGGGTGGGATTTTTTTAATAATCTCAATGCTGCTAACGAGGGATTTAATTTATATTATACCAATGTCACGGACGGTTGGTTGACCCCATACATGCCTTCTCAAATGCCTTCTGAAGGAGTATACATCGAAATGTCATTTGCATTTGCGGTTAAAGGGAAGCCATATAAACTAGGTTCTTTAATACTAGTTCATATGAATGCCAATGGGGATATAACAGTTGATACTGTGAAAACCTTTCTTGATTAAAAAAAGTATTTAAATTCAATTGGCACATTGGAGGATAAGAAAAACCCCGGCAATTATTTGCCGGGGTTTTTTTTCTAGATGGACGTTATTTCCGGACGCTCTTTCAAAAACTTCTATAAATCTTCCAGGCTGGGAAAATCATTTCTTACAGATCTGCATGATCCCCCCCGGGTAGGTGCTAAGGTCTCCTTCGTGCGTGGCAATATTCTTTATAATTGAAAATCAAACAACCTTTACATTTCCAATACCTTAGCGCCTAATAGGGTGGTCAATTTGTCCGGAATTTGCACTCGCAGCCGCACCAACCATGATGAGAAGACCTGCGCTAGTGAGTGGTCGCTTTCGTAAGATCAAAGAGTGGTGTAAAAAATTGATAATTGGTAACAATTTATTTATACAATATTTTTTAATTTAGTTGAAATATTTCATATTTTAGATCTCTTCAATTAATTTCTAAACCAGAACAAACATGAAAACAGACCTCTTCAGATTTGCTACCCTTCGTACGCCCCAGCTGATCTCTCCTCGGATGAAAAAGGTAGGATACTTGGAGCATCCTGAAATTACGGAAAGCTTTTTTTTGAAATCTATTGCCAATATTGATGATATAGAGAAAGCAAGAAAAAAAGTCAGGGATATCCACTCCAACTTCAATGCCTCAAAATCGGTAAACTCCATCAAAAAAATCAACGAACAAATTTATGAATTTTCAAGCTGGTTGATGCTTAATAAAAGTTCGCTTACTAAAACGGAAGTTCTTGAGAAAAAGGATAATATCAATGAATTGGATTTGCCACTGCAGGTTTTTTTATGGGATAATATCATGTATCAGATTATCACCAAAGAATCTGCATATATCCGTCAGGCTTGTATCCAAATGCTGGTAGCTTCCAATTTTATTAAGCTAACAAAAGACGAAGATGAGGTCAAAAAAACTGCCAAAGAGATAAATATACCACGTCTTCCCTTGCCTCCTGAAGTAGACCGACAGGTTGACCTTTATCTTAGAAGATTGGCCAATGCAAAATTGATCATACCTCAGGCATTGACCGTAAAAAAAGAAGACAAAGTCAACGAAAAATATCAGCCCAAGCATGATTTTGAATATATTGAAGCAGACTTTGAAAAATCGTATTTCTTACACAAAGTATCTTTTCTGGAAGATATCAAATCAGAATTAACATCACTAAACAAGGAATATAAGAAGGATTATGGTGCCGCATTGAAAAAAGCCATGGACGATC
This sequence comes from uncultured Flavobacteriaceae bacterium, assembly GCA_963793325.1. Classification (GTDB taxonomy): domain Bacteria; phylum Bacteroidota; class Bacteroidia; order Flavobacteriales; family Flavobacteriaceae; genus Eudoraea. Next base: position 2,478,731 of record CAWBZU010000001.1, on the reverse strand, counting down.
ACGATAAAATTGTTGAAAATATTAACAAAAAGTACTTTGATAAAATTAAAATAAAAGGACAAAATGCTGAGGTAAAGAAAAATTCAAATGCCGGAGTTTCTAGAGAACTGGATCCCGACGATAAGCTTTTTTTAACCTATCCTGAATTCAAATTTGAATTTGTCCCTCCTTTATCCGCTAAGTATGTCAAGGGGAAACTCAATACACCGACCTTAGAGCTGATCCAGGATCAACATTTGCAGGATCAACCTGTGGAAGGGGCAATAGAAAAAGTTGACAGACAAATAAGATCTCTTAAGAAGCAAGCCTACGGTACTTCCCGGAAACCACAAAAAATTATAATAACCAATGGCAACGTTATCAAAGAAAATAAATTAGAACTTTATTGCTATGCCATGGGGATTTTCCTCGAAGAAAAGATAAAAGAGCTGAATAACAAGATGTTCATGGCTATCAATGTAGGCTATGTCCGTGCATTTGTTATATCAGGTAGTTTTAAGCTTAAAATTGGCAACAAGGCTTATAATAGTAAGGAAATAAATGTAATCAGGAACTCAGACAAAACACTTTTCATGGAGCTATTTCCCAATGAAAAATTAATAGTAGGAAAGGCTCAATTTTTTGAAATAAATGGTGAATTCGAACTGAACAATGGAGTTCAATTATTTTTTGAATCCAGGGGATATGTTAAAAATAAGTACACAAACGGTTGTGCCAGGATAGTCGTCGAAAGTGTGGTTGAGCCCACAGATATTCACTACGGTGTAAATCGCATTGGCATTGCCGATTACAGAAAGGTTGAGCAGGAGGTATGTTGTTATGTTCCAGGGGAGGTTTCCCACATTGAAAATATATTGGCAAAGGAATATAAGGAGCGTCACACCCGGAATCTGACCAGTACGGAGACCACGACAGAGATCACCTCCGAAGTGGAAATTGAAAACCTGACCGATACCTCCACCACTGAAAGAAATGAACTTCATACGGAAACTTCGTCCATATTAAATGAGGACAGGTCAACCAGTTTTGGTTTCTCTGCCGGAGTTTCAGGCAGCTATGCCGGAGTAACAGTGAGTGCAGATGCCTACGCCGATTTTGCCACATCAAATTCATCATCTGATTCAAATTCCGTAGCTAAAACTTATGCAGAAGATGTCACTCGCAGGGCGTTGGAACGTGTTGTTCAGAAAATAACCGAAAAACGTGTATCGAAAATACTCAAGGAGTTTGAGGAGAACAATCGACATGGCTTCGACAACAGAAACGGGGATCAGCATGTAACGGGGATCTACAGATGGGTTGATAAGATTTATAAAAATAGATTGGTGAACTATGGAAAGCGGCTCATGTATGAATTTCTGGTTCCGGAACCTGCACGTTTTTACCGGACTGCCATAACAACAATACTTGATTCTGAGGAAGAAACACCTGAATTACCAACAGTTATTAAAGTACCGCCAACACCGGAGGAATTAGGTTTCTCCGGACCCGGGGATATTACTGACGAAAATTATCAGGGCTTTGCAGCCGCCTATGATGTGAGTTTGGATACTCCACCTAAGCCAAATGATTTTATTTCACATTCAGTATCGGTCAAGCCTGATCCTGATGCAAAACCCTTCTCCTATCCCATCAATGACTTGATCATTCCGACCGGATATGAGGCCATTGTAGCAAGTGCCAGTATGACATTTGTTTATGACAGGGCAACTGTGGGAGGGCCGGAGGCCGAATTTGTCATGAACCTGGGAGGGCAAAAATTTTCCAAAACCTATAAGAATAGAGATCAAACTACCAAAAACCTTCAAAATGATTTTGTCTTTTCCAATCCCATTAGAACCAAAGTATCGGGTTCTATAAGTGGAGATAAAATTAAATCGGCCGGAGCAGATATAGTGGTGTTCGTTGAGCGAACGGATGAAGTTTATGACGAATGGAAAAATAAAGTCTACGATGCTCTTAAGGCGGCATATAATGCCAAATTACAGGAGTATAATGCAGAACTGGAAGCTGCTGGACTCAATGAAGATAGTGAAACGGAGCAGCCTAAATCGAATCCAAAATTCAATCGAATTATTGAGAAGCGTGAAATAAAAAGAATTTGCATCGAAATGTTGGCAAGGCCTTTCAATATACCAGTTGGAAAAGATTTTTATCGCACCGTAACACCTTGTGGAGAGAACAACCCAACAGAAATACATCGGGTAGAGCAAAATCCTTCATTTGAAAGATATACCTCCCATGTCAAGTTTTTCGAACAAGCATTTGACTGGGAAATCATGTCTTATCTCTTTTATCCCTATTATTGGGCTGACCAGTGTAAATGGATTGAATTATTCCAATCCAAGGATACAAATGATCCGATATTTCAATCTTTCCTTCAAAGTGGCATGGCCCGAGTCATCGTCCCAGTGAGGGTAGGTTTTGAGGAAGCCGTATCCTATTTCATGGAAACCGGGGAAATTTGGAATGGAGGTGGTTTGGTACTTGATTCCGAAAGTGATCTTTATATATCAATTGTTGAGGAAATGCAGGAAATAGAGGGATTTGTTGAAGAGGAATGGCAAACCACAGTACCCACTTCGTTAACAATTGTCCAAAACCAATCAGCACAGTTGGAGGAAGGTGGTTTGCCGTGCTGCGAGGAGATAGAAGGTGCTGCTACACTGAAGGCTTCAGACGTTAAAATCAATATTCCTGAATCCTAAATTGAAAATTCTGATAAAATTGACTTAACCCTATTAGGTTATGGATCCGTACGTAAGCCCATTGATATCCGACAGCCCTTTTAAAAAAAGTGGCAAGGAGATTGAAGATATACAATTTCATGGTGCTGAAAAAAAGAGTGCCAATGGAATTACAGTAATCGCCGACAAGCAGGTAAATCCCGAGTATTTCATCAGGGAGATGCTAGCCTATATCGATAAGGATGGAAACAATATATATGAAGAAGGGATAGATGAGCACAGTTTTGATTATAATGTGAAAATTTTCATCTCAAAAGATGACAGCTATCTCCGAAAATTGTATGAAAGCGTTGCACCTGCAAATAATGAAGTGTGCCTGTTTTTAGAGGATAATACCGGTGACATCTTCTCTGGAAAAAGTAGTTATGTCAAAATCGGTGAAAAGTTCAGGGAAGACCTGAAGAAAAGAAAGATCATAAGTGAAGGGCAATCGGGATTGCTGACTGATGAATCATTTCGCCAACATTTCCAGAACGTTAACCTGGATTTTACCGAAGATGAAATACAGGAACTTATTGAGACCGGACAAATCGCAAATATGTCCAGCGCCTTTATGATTGGTCTCCTGCAGGTACTGTATCTGCCCAATATTATTCTGGAACCATTGTTCAAATGGATTGCCGATGGAATCTCTTCTTTAACTGGACTTTTAAAGAAAACCATCAAGTTTCAACCTCATCATTGGGACCCGGAAGCAAAAATGCCCGATCCAAGTGATACATCTGATCAACCCAAAATGATTGACAATCCTGATTTTGAACCGATATTGTTTCCCTTTTCCAATGATATTATTGATTCGATCACGTCATTCAGCGAAAGTGAAACCGCCGCACTTATTGATACCATTAAAAAATATATTAAGGAAAAAGAACGGGATTTTGTTACAGAAATTGACACATACCTTGCAAAACTTAAGAACAATGAAGATTTTTTAGGAAAGTTAAGTGCATTAGCCAAACCGACCACGGATGCCTTGGAATTCACAAAATTAAAAGTCAAGGAACTGGTTGATAATTTACTTTTAGCAGCCGATCAGATTTTTAAAAGCATGGGTTATTTAGGGAAAAAAATAATAAGTGTCATCAATGCTTTTTATTGTGGTTTGTGGAACGGTTTGATGGATTCCATCATTGGGATCATAGACCTTATTGGGTTATTGTTTAAAGCGTTTGGCATGCAGGCTGATTTTATGAATAATGCTCAAACAAAAATTCCACAGTCCTTTGAATTACTGGATGAATGTATACAAGGATTCTTAAAAATAGACTTTGGTAAAATCATATCTGAAATTGTCGATCAAATCATGCGGTTCGACATTACGGCTTTTGCAAGTAAAATATCCATAGAAAAAGTGGCCTATTTCTTAGGAGCTGTCGTAGGATTTATAGTCGAAATCATTGTAGGAATTCTGTTAACAGGTGGTGTGGAAGCGGTATATTCCACCATAAATAAACTATTAACCAATAGCGCTAAATTTATCAGAACTATCCAGGCGAGTCTGGTAAAATTCTTTGGAAAAAGCCTTAGTCAGCTAAAAGACGATATTCTTTACGTGATCATGAAGATCATTGAATTTCTGAAAAAGGGAACGGAAGGAGTGATCAATTCAATACGGATTCTGTTCCGCGAAATTTTAGATACCGTAAAGATATCGGCAGAATTATTGAAGGAAATCATGCGTAGATTCAAACTCAGCAAATCCGAAATAGACCAGCTTGATAAACTGGGATTCAGTTTTGTAAGCCTGGAAAAAGGGGTGGCAAGAGCATGTAAATTGTTACGGGCATAATAATGGGTTTTAAAACCATGTTATTCAATTTATTCAACACGGTGATTTTTAAATCAGGAATCCAAGGTAGTCCTAAAGACAATACTTTAAATGATTTCCCCGGATTGTCCTCGAGATGGTACAGGAACTCATCAATTGTGTTGGGATGCCTGAGCTGGTTCTTTATTAACGGTGAAAAAAGAATCGTTTGGCGCGGTCAACACATCTTTACATCCGGAACGAAAAGCAGTGTTGAAGGCAAAAGAATTTATGAGATCGTAGGCACAGTTGGGGATGATGGTTTGGACTTTTTATTGGCACGCAAATACAAATTCAGATTTCATGGCACCAATGCCGACATTATAGACGATGCGGGAAACATGATTTGTCGAGGTAACGCAGATGAACTGGGGGAATTCATGAGATACCACAGGCAGACTCAAGCGCAAAAACAAGATTGGCTTCAAAGTGCCCGAATTGATAAAGAATCCTCCAAATATGTATATGATCCCGACGAGACGGCAAAGTTATTGGGTGAAAAAATACCTCCCAGTGGACCGCCTCATGGTGCGGGTCTTTCACCCGATTTCAGAGGTTTTAAAGATTATCTTTACGATGGGGACCTACAATTCGGAAATGTGGAACTCCGTATGAGTGGGAGCAGGGATGTGGATTTCCAAATTTTAAATCAACGCTTTGGATTTCCTGAGACTCCGGAGAATTTTGTATGGCATCATTTAGATGAAGTATGGTTGAATGACGGCGGCGAGTTAGTTTGTACCATGCAGCTTGTCCGTAAAGAAGCCCATAAAAAAATAGTAGTGGCTTCCCTAAAAGGAAATATTCAATCACTTTCCGATGTTATAGTAGCCGGTGAACATGTTGGGAGTGTGGGTATCTGGCAAAGTTTTTACAAAGGAATCTTTTACAAATAATTGGTGCGCATTGGCAAAAGTAATTATTCATCCCCAAAGTCTATATTTCCTGATCAATACGTGAATACTGTTTTTGCAATCCGTTAATATCCTACAGTGTCGAGGCATGCTTCCATCGATAAAACAAACTCTGAGCGATCTCATACTTGCGGCAGGTAGCCAGCATCCCTTCGCTCTCTGCTTCGCGAATGTCCCGAAGTCTCGGGATGGAGCTTCTGCTCCATCGAAAAACTTCTTCGTTTACTCATGATTCCCTTGGCGAAGCCATGCATTAGTAAAATTTAATCTACTAAACTGTTTTTTAGAAACTGTCCAGCTATTTAGGGGGTCAATACATCATCTCGTAACTTTCCTCAATTTTTCAATGCTGTTTCAACTGGTGGAATAATATGTTTTTTAAGCCTGAGGTTGGCGGGATTGGTTGACTTTCCCAAATATTTCTTAACTTGTATTAAGAGAAAGGTTTTCGTGTGGCTGATTTTTAATTGTAATAACAAGCCGTCATGCAACAGCACAAGTTAGCAGCTATCATGTTCACTGACATTGTCGGCTATACCTCCTTATTGGAAAAAGATGAGAAGAAAGCATTCGAAATCCTTAAAAAGAACCACAGAACCCATAGGCTTCTCATCAAGAAATTTAACGGAAGATTGTTGAAGGAAATGGGTGGTGGCATCCTGGCCAGCTTTAACTCCAATATTGATGCTGTCATGTGTGCTGTTTTCATACAGAAAGCAACCGAAGAAGTAGAAATTCCTGTACGCATTGGAATCCATCTTGGAGATGTGATCTTTGAGAAAAAAGATGTATTGGGTGATGGTGTCAACATAGCATCCAGAATCCAGGGAACCACTGAAAGGAATGAAATTGTAATCTCCGAAAGGGTATATCATGACCTTAAAAATAAAGAAGGATTGGAGGTGGAGTTCCTGGGAGAACAAGCACTTAAAGGCGTTTCACATCCTATGGGTATATATAAGGTTTCCTGTAAAGACGAAAGCCTTCTGGATTATGGGATCGATACGGGTGAACTGATCAGGCCTTTGGATTTTGGAAGGACAACCATAATGGTTGGTATAATGGTAATAGGGCTATTAGCCTATGCATTGTATTATTTTCTACCTAAGACTGGATCCACATCTGAATTTAAAAAGGGAGTTCTTATTCTTCCCTTTGACAATTATACGAGCGATACACTTGAATACTATACTGCCGGTATGCATAATGCACTAATCACAGATATAGGGAAAATCAGTGCCTTAAAAGTTATTAGTAAAACAACAGCCAGGGCATATAAAAACATTAATAAATCGATATCTGAAATAGCAGCAGATCTAGATATTAATTTCATAATTGAGGGCGATGTATTGTATCTGGGAGATAGCGTCTGTCTTCAGATAAAAATGATCAATGCGGATGATGATGAAGAACCACTTTGGGTTCAGGATTTTTATGTCGAGAAAAGTCAGATTCTGAGTTTATACCATAATATAGCGAAAGAACTTTCAGATAGAATTAATATTAATCTTACCTCAGAGGAAGAAAGTCGACTTTCTGAGTTCAGAACGGTTGATCCTGAGGCGTATGCTGCCTATTTGAAAGGTCAACTCTATTGGGAACAACTTGGTGAGGAATCAATAAGAAAGGCCATGGAGTATTTTGAAATTGCCATTGACAAAGATCCGACTTGGGCTCCTCCTTATGCTGGTATGGCACTTGTATGGGGTGTACTTGGCGGATCGGGGTTCACGCCGGAAACTGTTGCCCTTCCAAAGCAGTATAATTACCTGAACAAAGCGCTTGAACTTGATCCCAATTCTGCTACTGCACATTATGCCAATGCAATAACTGCCACCTGGAGAGAATGGGATTGGGAGAAGGGTGAAAGAGAATTTTTAAGAACCCTTGATTTAAATCCAAATGATGCACTTTGCCGTATTTACTATGCCCATTTACTGATGATCCTGAACAGGTTTGAAGAAGCAAGATACCACGCTGATCTGGCCATAGAAACGGATGCATTATCGTTGGTCCTTGGCTTATATGGTAGAGTAATGGAATTTCTGGGAGAGGCTGAATCTATGATGGAACATGCAGAAAAGGCACTTTCAATCGATCCTGAAAACCAATTTGGGCCTGCTTTATTAGCGGATGCATATCTGGCAACAGGTGATACATTAAACTGGTATGAAATATGGAAAACACGTTTATGGTGGATGGATGAGAAAGTTCTTGCTTCATTAGACTCTACATTTCGTGTGGAAGGTTATATTGGTGTCATTAAGGCAAGGATAAAGACCAATGAAGAAGTATTAGGTAAAGGTGGCCGCATATCATTTTCAGGGCAGGCTGTCAGATATTTAGAAGTTAAAAATTATGACAAAGCAATGGATAATTATGAGAGCGCTTATGACATTCACGATTGGGAATTCGCTTATATCTCATTAGATCATCTTAAATATCCTGAATTGAAAGACAATCCCAGGTATATTGCCCTACTGAAGAAAATAAACCTACGGGTCGATTAAATCTTTACTAAAGATCATTATTTCAAAGTAAATCTAAATTAACAACTACCAGATCTTAAATTTCATTGTTAGCGATTTGTTACTCGACTTTTTGATGAAATATATACAGAAGATTAATAACCAGCTGATATCTAACCAATTACCTTACTGAAACATGTCCGAAACCAGAATATTCAAATGTTTCACCCTGGACTAAAAGAATGTTCTGTATATAATTTAAGCAACTATTAACTTTCTTCTATTTTCTGTAAATTGTATGAAGAAAATTGTATTTACGACTGTTTTTTTTAATCTGATTGAATACCACTATGCAGAAACGTCGCTTGGCTGCGATCATGTTCACCGACATCGTCGGCTATACCTCATTGATGGGGAAGGATGAGAAAAAAGCATTCGATTTCCTGAGGAAGAACCGCCGGATACACTGGCGGCTCATTAAGAAATTTAAAGGACGTTTGCTGAAAGAAATGGGAGATGGCATCCTGGCCAGCTTTTCATCCAACATCGATGCGGTGATGTGTGCGCTATCCATCCAAACTGCAGCTAAAGATCTGGAAATTCCTTTACGAATCGGCATCCATCTGGGTGATGTCATCTTTGAGAATAAGGATGTGTTGGGGGATGGGGTAAATATGGCCTCCAGGATCCAGGGAGTTGCAGATACTCACGGCATTGTGATATCTGAAACGGTATACAAGGACATCAAAAATAAGGAGGGCCTTCAAATTGATGCGCTGGGAACACGAAATTTAAAGGGGGTTGATCTTCCTGTGGATTTATTCAAGGTATCCAGCCGGGACGATGGTATCCTCGATTTCTCCATCGATACGGGTGAACTGATCAGACCACTCCGATCCGGCAGGATTTCCCTGATTACCGGCATCTTGATAATTGCGCTAATGGCTTATACATTTTATTATTTTTTTCCTGGACTTTTTATGACTATCCCGGAGTCCGGAAGATCTGTGCTGGTGTTACCGTTCGACAATTACACAGGCAGTGATTCACTTGAATATTTTGTAGATGGGATGCACAATTCTTTGATCGGAGAGATTGGGAAAATAAGTGCATTACACGTAAAATCCAAAACCACGGCCAATGCCTACAAGCACACGGAAAAATCACTAAAGGAAATAGCGGACGAATTGCATGTCGGTACTTTCATTGAAGGATCCGTTTTATGCCTGGGGGATAGTGTATGCCTGCAGGTGAAAGTGATGAGCGCATATCCGGAGGAGCGACAGCTCTGGGTACAGGAATATAAAGTAGAAAAAAGCGAGATACTGCAATTATATGGTAAGGTGACAAAAGGCTTCTCTGCTGAAATGAATGGGATCATGACCCCTGAGGAAGAAAACCGGATTTCCGAATCGAGGGTGGTGGATAAGGAAGCCTATGACCTTTACATGAAAGGGATGGTATACAATGATCAGATGAGCGAGGATGCCTTGAAAAAAGCCATGCATTATTTTAAACTGGCCAACGAAAAGGATCGGACCTGGGCGGCTCCCTACAGGGGATTGGCAAGCGTTCTGGAAAGGCAATACCAGATGGGCTTCGTTGAACGGTCGATAGCCGTACCTGAATTGAGTGAATATATCGACAAGGCGCTTGAACTGGAACCCAACGATTCCTGGGTCTACAATCTGAAGGCTTCCAAAGCCATATGGTCGGATTATGACTGGGAAACGGGAGACCAGGACTTTCTGAAGTCCATTGAATTAAATCCCAACCATGCCGGCAACCATGCTTTTTATGCTGCTTTTCTGACTTTTTTCCATAGGAATAAGGAAGCGATCCGTCATGCAGAAATCGCACGGGAACTTGACCCACTGAATCCTTTTATCCTCGGTTTATGTGCTACGATATTCATTGAGACCGGGCATTGTCAGGAAGCCATTCGCCTGGTTGAACAGGCGATCTCAATTGAACCAGGTCATTTTTTTACCTATCCGAGATTGATCAATGCATCCCTTTGCGCCGGAGACTACCCAAGAGCTTTTGAAGTGACAAAGGATATAAATGCCAGCCGATGGGATAAATATGGCCTGACAGAACATCTTGAAAAGATATTCCATGAACAGGGCTGGCTGGCCTTTCAGAAGGAACTGGTCAGGATTGGTGAAGAGGATTGGGAGAAAATTGGTCATATGGATGAAATTGATAAAGCAAAACTCTATATATGGGTTGATCAATACGACCAGGCCATGGATCACTTTGAAAAAGCATACGAGATACACCAACCGAGCATGCCATATATCGCCAGGAGTGACGTTATTAATAAGATGAAGAACAATCAGAGATATATCGCCCTCATGAAGAAAATGAACCTGCCGATTGATTGATCCCGTTTGTTCAGAATTACTTATTTGTAAGCATGCAGGTGGATGAATTTAATATTAAAAATACCAATCCGTTGATATCCAGCCAATTACTTTCATGAAAAATGTCCATGACCCCAACTTTTCCTTTTTTAATCAGGATCAACAGCGTGTGCTGATTTCGACCGATGCAATAAAATCTTATTTACGCTGACTGAGCGTATCCTCTGTGCAGGTAAGCTGTCTGGCTCCAGGTCCCGGGAAGGCTGACCTTCTTCAACTTTTCGTTTTCTTCCCGTAAGGCTTTAACCTCCGGATCCAATCGGTAGTATTGAGCCTGTAGCCCATCCATTCCCTTCTGATCAAAGGCATGTTTCCATCGATAAAACAAACTCTGAGCGATCTCATACTTGCGGCAGGTAGCCAACATCCCTTCACTCTCTGCTTCGCGAATGTCCCGAAGTCTCGGGATGGAGCTTCTGCTCCATAGAAAAACTTCTTCGTTTACTCATGATTCCCTTGGCGAAGCCATGCATTAGCAAAATTTAATCTACTAAATCTGTTTTTTAGAAACTGTCCAGCTATTTAGGGGGTCAATACAAGGATATACCGGAGATAAGTTGGTCAAAAAGATGAAAAAAGACCGAAAGGACAAACAGTTGGGTTATAATGTTGGCAAATCCTTCGGATTGATTGGCGGTGCACGATTTTGGTATTTGATTGCCGATTATAATCATGATGAAGTGCTCAAGTCGATTAAATGTCCAACCTTGTTTTTATTTGCAGAGCATGACATCAATGTAGGTCCAGGTGAAAACATTGCACATTTCAATGAAGTATTTGATGGCAATCCGCCGGATAATTATACAATAGAAGTTATGAAGGGCGGTCTGCATGGATTTTATATTGTCAAAGACAGATGTGTCGATTGGGCAACTGCAGAAAAGCAATCTTTTGATCCACATTTTCAGGAATCAATTCGTCAATGGGTCATGGAACGAAAAGGTCCATAGAGATGTGACTTTGGGAAATGAAAGGTATAAATTCTTTGTTTCAGAAACGAAAGGAGTGGTAAATTCTAATTTAATTTTAATTTGCATAGAAATTTGATCATTTTTATTTTCAAAGCAAAGTTTATTATTAAGTACTAAGTGGACAAAGAACTCATTCAAGGCATAATTTCAGGTGATAAAAAAGCCTTCAACCAGGTTTTTGATGAATACTTCAACGCCCTTTGTGCATTTAGCTATAAATATATCCCTGACAAGTCTGTAACGGAGGATATTGTGCAGGATGTGTTTATCGCTTTTTGGGAGCACAACAAAGAATTTGATCACATTAATGCAGCAAAAGCATTTCTCTACACTTCTGCCAGAAATAAATGTCTCAATTATCTCAAGCACCAGCTTGTGCTTCAAAAGCATCAGGAAGCATTGATCTATGAGTTGGAGTCAGAGCAGTATTTTACAAGACATGTGATCGAGGAGGATGCTTTTAATAGACTTTATTCTGAGATTCGCCAGCTACCTCTATCCTCTCAGAACATCATGCTTCTGGCACTAAAGGGATTAAAAAATCGTGAAATTGCCAGTGAGCTGAATATTTCTGAAAATACCGTAAAAACCCAGAAAAAGATCGCCTACGCGAAATTAAAGCCTAAATTAGACAATGTGATGCAGGCAATTCTTTTGAGTTTTTAAACTTTAATTCAAAAAAATTAAATTTCTTTTCACCCGCTTTTTAACCCTGCTTGTTTTAGCTTCGAAAGAAAGTAAATCACATGGATAATTCATTTTATATATCGGATCTCATCGCAAAAAAGAACAAGGGGACCATTTCTCCAGAGGAAATGGAAAAACTTGAATCCTGGATGAATGAAAGCAATGAAAATCTTGAAATATATACAAGGGCAACTGACAACAATTATCTGGTCAACAAACTTGAAGTTTATCAACTCTTCAGGAAAAAGAAAGTCATGGCAGCGCTGGAAAATGAATTATTCCCTGCTAAAACAAGGAAGCTTTATCCAAATGTTTTATTGAGATATGCTGCCATCCTTATTCCTTTCATAATATTAGTGGGCGTTTCCTGGTATTTTCTGAATGAATCAAAATCACCACCTTTGTCAAGTTTAGATAAGGTAGTTAAGCCTGGATCACAAAAGGCCATACTAAAACTTTCAGATGGAAACATCATGGAATTGGATGATACAAATCTTTTAGCTGAAATGGAGCAAGGTGAGGCTAAAGTAGTAAATAAGGAGAATTCTCTGATCTATTCTGTTGAAGATGAAGACATATCACCACAAGCAGTAATTCAAAATGAGCTGATCACACCACGAGGTGGAGGTTATAAGTTACAGCTTGCTGATGGAACAGTGGTGACATTAAATGCTGGATCTTCACTAAAATATCCTGTTTCGTTTTCGGATAGCATTCGCCACGTGTTTTTAGAAGGGGAGGCCTATTTTGACGTAAGTCACAATGGCAAACCGTTTATTGTGTCCTGTGACAAAATGGACGTAAGAGTCCTGGGAACTAGCTTTAATGTGTCCTCCTATTCAGATGATTCTGAAATCAAAACTACCCTTGTAGAAGGAAAAGTACAGATTACAACCGCAGAAAACCTTACTCAGGCATCCGAGGGAAGCATCCTGGCTCCAGACGATCAGGCAATATTTAGCAGAGATGATGTTTCAGTTAAGATCATTAAAGTGAATACCAGTCAATACACTTCATGGGTTTTGGGCAAATTTGAATTCAGCAATGCAAACCTGGATGAAGTGATGAAACGCCTGGCTAGGTGGTATGACTTTAAGTATGAGTTTGAAAGTGATTATGCTAAGGGCTTTCATTTTACAGCGCGCATAAATAATGACCAAAGCATCTCTTCCATACTTGAAATGCTTGAAATGACTACCGATGTGAAATTTGAAATAAGAGACCAGACCATTGTAATTTTATAAGTAATCCGAGATGCGGCCGCATCTCAAATCAAAAACCATTTTAAAAAAACTTGAAATTCTTAAAACATTAAGTATATGGGAATATATTGCATAAAAAAACCGACAAACAGCACTACTAAAAGCATGAGCCAAGTGCTAAAATATTGCCTTACGATTGCAGCAACACTTTTCCTGATTGCCACGGTAAAAGCGCAATCTGATACCGTCAGCCTCAATATGACGGATGTAAGTGTAGAGACAGCATTCAATGAGATAAGGAATCAGACGGACGTCAGCTTTATTTTCAATAATGAAGAGATCAATCAGGCGCCAAAAATCTCTGTCTCTGTAGAGAAAGTAACTGATCGAAAATGCCTTGGAGCAAATCTTAAAAAATACTGGTTTGACTTACAAAAAGGTGAACAATACCATCGTTATCAAGCCTGCAGATAAAACCTCGATTAAACCTGCCGCTGACCCAAATATTTTGAAACAAACGTTAAGAGGGCAGGTATTTGACCAGGATTCTAAAACACCCCTACCCTTTGCTACAGTTCATATTTTAAATACTGATCCTGCAGTAGGAACCACAACAGATGTAGATGGTAAATTTGAAATCAAGAATTTACCTGTAGGGCGCTACTCTCTTAAAGTTTCTTTTGTAGGCTACACGGATGCATTTCTTCCAGAGATTCTGCTGGGTTCGGCCAAAGAAGCGGTGGTATCTGTAGAGTTGTCTGAGCAAGTTCAGGCACTTGGGAGGAGTTACGATTATAGGCGCAAATGGCGAACCAGTAAACGAAATGGCCATCGTTAATGCAAAGCCATTCAATGCAGAAGAGACCAAACGTTATGCAGCTACAATCGGTGATCCTGCCCGAATGGCCCAGGTGTTTGCAGGAGTTTCTGGAACAGACGACGCTTCCAATGAAATCGTGATTCGAGGCAACTCTCCCAACTGGTTATTATGGAGGCTGGAAGGTGTGGAAATACCAAGCCCGAACCACTTCTCTGAAGAGGGGTACTCCTCTGGTGCCATAAGTATTTTGAGTGCCAATATGTTGGGTAGTTCTGACTTTTACACCGGTGCCTTCCCTGCAGAATATGGAAATGCGCTCTCAGGTGTATTTGACATCAACCTAAGAAATGGCAACAACCAGGAAAATGAATTCACTTTTCAAGCCGGAGTTTTGGGTATTGATTTATCTGCGGAAGGACCATTCAAAAAAGGGTATGGCGGATCGTATCTATTCAATTATCGATATTCTACCTTGTCTTTACTAAATGATTTTGGAGTGCAGGTGACGGAAAACAGTATTGCAGACTACCAGGACTTATCCTTTAAAATTAATTTACCAACTAAAAAAGCTGGCACCTTTTCTTTATGGGGAATTGGCGGACTTTCCACTTCTGATGAAAAATATGCACCAGACTCAGTTGAGTATTTTGATGATGGATATATCGATTATACAAAAACCGGAATGTATGCTGCGGGTATCAGCCATACAATATTTATTGGAAGCAAATCATATATCCAATCAGTTGTTTCGTCTTCAACTTCCTATAGTTCTCAAAACTTTGAAGAGATGGATACTGAAGGAGAATTTAATGGCACATTTTTCGATGAACTCCAAAACAATGCTATTCGATTTAGTTCCTACTACAACAGAAAAGTATCAAGCAAATTGAGCTTTCGTACTGGCGTGAAACTAAACAGGCTTAACTTTAACTATTATTCACGCTCACTTATCGATAGTACGCAAACTTGGAACACATTTTTAAATAGTGATGGGCTTACAAATCTGTACCAAGCTTACGGTCAGGGGAAATACAAATTCTCAGATAATGTCATCTTTACTGCTGGTTTGAATTATGTTCATTTTGCATTGAGTAGTGACAATTCCCTTGAACCAAGACTAGGCCTGGTCATCGGATTGCCACACCAACAAAAGCTTGGATTTGGCTATGGCAAGCACAGCAAGCATGAGAATTTACCAGTATATCTGTTAGAAAATGAGCTGTCCGATGGTTCCATTTATATGCCAAATAAATCGTTACAACTGTCAAGAGCCCATCATTTCGTGGCCTCCTATGAAAAGCTGATTGGTAAGGATTTATTGTTCAAAACTGAAGCATATTTCCAATACATCAGCAATCTGCCAGTAGCAACCAATCCTGATAAATACTGGTCTCCGATTTTTGGTGGAGTTGATCCCAATGACACATTGGCTAATATTGGAAAAGGCAGAAACTATGGTCTGGAGTTTACGCTGCAAAAATCCTTTAACAATAACTATTATTTCCTCGTGACAAGTTCTCTGTTTGACTCGAAATACAAACCAGCTGACGGCAAATGGTATAACACAAAATACAATGTCAACTTCATCAATAATTTCGTCGGTGGCAAAGAGATCAAATGGGGTGAAAATAAAATGGTAGGCTTGAATGCCAAGTTGATTTGGTCGGGAGGAAAGCGTCAAACACCCATAGACCTCGAAGCATCCATGGAAGAAGGTGAGACTATATTAGAAAAAAGCAATCCCTTTTCGTTCCAAAATAAGGATTACCTGAGATTAGACCTTGGAGTACGGCTGCATTTCTACAAAAAGAAATCGGAACATGTACTATCCCTCGATATCCAGAACGTTACCAATCGGCTAAATACCTGGACAAAGACATATGATTCTGAAAATCAATCCATTATAGACTACCCAATGACTGGACTGATCCCAATCATCAGTTATCGTATCGAATTCTAATTATTCACTTTTTTATCCTGGCTATGTCGGTCGCTATAAACAAAAACAAATTAACAAAATCAGTCTCCGGATGTCCCGGAGCAATCAAAAACTAAAATAATATTATCATGAAAAATCTATTTGTAATCTTAGTAATAGTATCAATTTTCTCACAAGGTTGTAAAGAAGAAGACCTTTGCCTTATTGGTTCCGGAACTGTAAAAGAATACCAACTCGGCATCGATGATTTTGAAAATATATCATTATACGGACCCGTTAATCTGCGAATAACACAAGCTGCTGATTTCGAAGTGATGGTGCAAGCCGAAGCAGAAATATTTTCTGAGCTGTCCTATGAAGTAAAAAATGGAACGCTGGAAATCGGCTTTAAAGAAAATGTGACCTGTTTTGAGACTGACTTTGGTGTTTGGGTGAACGTCACAGTACCTACAATTAAAAACATCAGTAGCTCCGGAGTGAGCGATATTGTCTCAGTTGGTGACCTAAATCTAAATCAGCTGACAATCGATGTTTCGGGCACAGCCAATTTAGCATTGAGCGGTCAGGTAGCTGATCAAACGCTGAAAGTCTCAGGAGTATTGAACGCTAAAAACTTCGAACTTCAGACAAGTAATACATCCATCGATGTATCCGGTTCGGGCGATTTTGAAGTCTCCTGTGCTGATAACCTCGACATTGATGTGAGTGGATTTGCCAACGTTTATTACAAAGGAAATCCATCAATCTCTCAGGATATATCAGGTACTTTGAATCTAATTGATGCAAACTAAATTGGGGAATTCTGAATAACAATCTTAATAAGTCTCACAGCACATTACTCACTGAAGATATCATTATTGATATCTTCAGTGAAATCATGATTCAGTACTTACAAAAACTAAATGCTGCATCAGAAGGCCGTTATGAACTTGACGATTATGATATGCAGGTTATCGCTATTGCCATGGAAAAGTATGCCACTGTCATTAGATGATTTCATCTGGCAGTTGAATAAAGTGTTTATATGCAAAGAAAAAAGGCAGCCAACCCCAATATTGAGTTAACTGCCTAATTTCTAACGTGGGCCCACATGGGCTCCCCGCTATCCACTTCGTTCCAGCGGAACAGGCTTCTCACCCTTCTGGTTATTTTCGCTTCGCTCAAATAATAAAGCCCCGGCAATTCTGCCGGGGCATTGCCCACTTCGTGGGCCCAGAAGGGCTCGAACCTTCGACCCCCTGATTATGAGTCCGTTTTTTTGCTTTATTTTCTTTAGCTTTCCTTTCTTTTATTTTGTTTAAAACATTGACTATAAGTTACTTATAAATATTTGTAATTTTCATTTTTCTTTACTTTCTTGAAAAAGGTATGCAAATAGTATGCAAATTTTGGATTTATGTACGCAAATCAGAAACTTATTTTAGACAAAAGAAGACCAAAAAAGAGTGGTCTTTATCCTTTAAAAGTTAGGGTGACTTTCTTAAAGACTCAAAAGTATTATCCAGTTGGAATTGATTTGACCGAATTAGATTTTGATAGGATAAACAATAGCTCTACAAGAAAAGAATTTATAACAGCCAAAAAGAAAATCCTGTCATTACAATCCAGGATTCAGAAAATAATTGATTCGCTTGAGGTCTTTTCATTTTTTGAGCTTCAAAAAGAGCTTGTAAAGGATTTCGATAATCCATCGAAAAAGAAAGGAGTCTATGATTTTTTTGAAAAAGTTATCATTGAACTTAACGCCGAAGGAAGAGTTGGAACTGCTAGTGTTTATCGGGATGCGCATCATTCTTTGAAATCATTTAGATCATCGCTTGCCTTTCCTCAATTGACTGTTGATCTCCTTAAAGAATATGAGTCTAAAATGAAAAGTGAAGGTAAATCTATCACTACAATTGGTATTTATCTTCGACATTTAAGAGCAATCTACAACAAAGCAATTGAGGCCGGAATCGTTGATCAAAAGAGTTATCCTTTTGGGAAAAACCGATTTCAGATAAAGGCTCCTAGAAATATAAAAAAAGCCTTGACAATAGACCAAATCAAAAAAATCATCGACTATGAAGTAGAAATTGATTCAACTCAACACTTTGTGCGAGATATCTGGTTATTCTCCTATTTGTGTAATGGCATGAATATCAAAGATATCTTGAATTTTAAATTCACAAATATTCAAGGTGATTTTATCCATTATGATCGGGCTAAAACATCAAATACGATTCAAAATCCCAAACCGATTATTATTTCTTTGCTGCCTAAGCCAAAAGAAATTTTAAAAAAATGGAGCAGTAAAGATCGAAATGACAAAAATTATGTGTTCCCAATATTTCATAAAAATCTTGATGAGAAGCGTAAACAACAGATAAAGCACCAGTTCATAAAAACGATTAATAAATACATGAAATTGATAGGTGAAGAAATCGGATACGATAAACCTCTTACCACATATGTGGCCAGGCACTCTTTTGCTACAGTTCTTAAACGGTCTGGAGCTCCGATGGAATTGATAAGCGAATCCTTAGGGCATAAGTCATTGCATACTACTGAAGCCTATCTTGATAGCTTTGAAGATCAAACCAGAAGAAAGTTTATGGAGAATTTGATGCCAAAATAGTAGTTTAAATTCATTAAATTTACGCCATGGACACGAGAACCATATATTATATTGATGAAAATGTGGACTACCTTGATGAGGAAGTTCAACTGGCATTATCTCGCACCCGGGAGGAAAATTTAAGTTTATTCTGTGAGACTTTGATTTCAAATTATGCAATGATGGATATTGACGTAATTAATTATCCTGTTAAAAGAGATATTCAATTCGTTAAGGATGAGTAAAGAAAATGCAAAGTTCCCTTCTCACTTCAGAGATTTCATAATTGAATTAAATAAACACGAGGCCGAGTATATGCTTATTGGAGGTTATGCCCTTGGCGCATATGGACATATAAGGGCTACTAACGATTTAGATGTATATATAAATGCAACCGAGCAGAATGCTACAAAAATGGTTCATGCATGTACTGCCTATGGGATTCCGGTTGAGAGTATTCAAAAGGAAATGTTTTTAGCCCCAAAAATGATTGGTATTGGCGAACCTCCTTTGAGAATTGAAATACTTAAAAAACTTGACGTGATTGATTTTATGTACGCTTTCCAGAGAGTTAAAAAAGTAGATATTGACGGTATTTCAATCAATGTGATGGACCTTAATGACCTAATTCTTCTTAAAAAAGCTGCAGTAAAAGGGAGAAATAAGTCAAGAGATATTGAAGATTTATCTTTTCTGGAAAAACTGAAAGCAAAACTGCGATTAAAGAAGAGGTGAGTTGACTAATTGTCAATATAATATATTTTACGTCAGGATGCTTAGCTTCTATGCAAATGCGAATTTATATCCTAGGTAATCCTACTAATGGTGAAACATGTATAATCATTAACACTCTCTGACATTCTTTTATTAATGTTCTGGGACAATCCAGTGGTTAATGGAATTCATCAGTGAATCTCTTGGACATAAGTCATTGCATATTACTGAAGCCTATCTTGATAGCTTTGAAGATCAAACCAGAAGAAAGTTTGTGGAGAATTTGATTCCGAAATTATATGAATTTTTACTGTGAACTATGATTAGGATAACTATTTATTAGTATTGGCCATTGAATATTTCAATTTGCAATTCGCGAATTGCGAATCAATTCATATATTTGTTTATATTTTTCCAGAAGAATATGAAAAAGCACAACGGTATGCGTCCGCATGACATTGCGATTTTGCTTAAAATAGCCAGCAAAGGTCAGCAAAACTGGTATATGAAAGACTTATCTTATGAGCTTGGAATCAGCGCCAGCGAAATAAGTGAAAGCATCACTCGATCAGTATTTTCTGGTCTTATAAGCAGCGACAAGAAGACATTAAATAAATTGGCCTTAATCGACTTTTTGAGATCAGGACTGCAATACGTATATCCTCAACATCCCGGATCAATGGTAAGAGGCATAGGTACAGCCCATACTGCATCACCACTAAATAATCAAATAATGAGCGAAGAACCATTTGTATGGCCATTTGCAAAAGGAAATATAAGAGGGCATGCAATCACCCCTTTACATCCCAATATTCCAGAGGCTTGCCTGCGAGATGATAAATTTTATGAACTAATGGCCTTGACTGATGCTATAAGAGTTGGAAAGGTAAGAGAAAAGCAATTGGCAGTTGAAATGATAAAAGAACGAATAGAACATGCTTAAAAACCAAACCATCAACTTAAAAGTCGTAGAAAAAGTAGCTCTGGCATTAGGAGAACTTAATAACGAGGTAATCTATGTTGGTGGAGCCGTTATAAGTTTATACGTTACAGATAAAGGAGGAGAACTGCCCAGGCCAACTAAAGATATTGATATATCTGTTCAAATCAGCTCCTATCCACAAATGGATCAATTACGAGAGCTCTTGGCAAATAAAAAAAAATATCCTGCTCCAACAGAAACAATACTGTACCGGTATTCTTTGGAAAATATATTAATTGATTTTATCCCTTATGAAGAAACCCCACTAGGACCAACCAACCGATGGTTAAAACCTGGTTTTGAAAAAGCCTACCCTATAAAAGTTGGAAATACTGAAATAAAGATCTTACCTGTAAGTTTATACCTGGCAACAAAATGGGAAGCATTTAATAATAGGGGCGGAGACCCAAGAACCAGTCATGATTTCGAGGATGTTATTTATGTAATAGACAATAATAGAAGTATAGTTGATGATATTGCAAATGCAGATAATAATGTTCGGGACTTCTTGAAACAAATGAGTACTGAAATACTTGCTCACCCATCAGTAAATGAAATAATCGAATGCCATATAAATCCATTCACGGCAGATGAACGAAGAAAACTCATTATAGATAAACTAGAGCAAATACAAGTTATAGATTAAATGCTATAAAAAAGCACGAAATTCTCAAATCTAGAGATAGCCCCCCGTTTAATCCGGATATATGAAAATTGTCAATACTGTGACACTAATCTACAAAAACATGAAACTGATAGGAGGTAAATCAGATATGATAAACAACTAACAACCTGTGTTGCCAGGCATTCTTTTGCTACTGTGCTGAAGCGATCAGGAGCGCCGATGGAATTGATAAGTCAATCCCTGGGACATAAGTCTCTTCAAACAACAGAAGCTTGCCCGGATAGTTTTGAGAACTCATCAAGAAAGAAGTTTATGGAAAGTCTGAATCCGAAATGATATGCTACATGTTAGATCTCAATGTTATCCAGGCGACAGGCAAAATACATCGGCAATGAAAGCAGCGAATAGGTGATGTTTTTTTCTTTTTTGTTCACCATTACTTTTGCTTGCAACGCTTTTCCGAAATTCGGTCGATCAAGATTTAATCTGATCCCAATCGTTTTATTCTTTTCACCCAAGTAAACTTGCATTGATTTCAAAGTCCCGGTTTTTCCTGCTTTTACTTCCAAAGGATAGATTTCATTTTCTTTTTGAAAAAGGTAATCAATTTCAGCATTGGAGCTTTTTGCTTCTCGCGACCAATAATAAAGTTTAGCTTCTTTATAGAAAGGAAAAGAAGCAACCAATTCCTGTCCGACAAATTGTTCAGATAATGCTCCTTCAAAATCAGTAACCAGACTCTGCAAGTTATTGAGTTTTATTTGTGCCAGATGGCATGCTAATCCGATATCTATAAAAAGCGGCTTAAACTTGTCATTATCTGCATATTGGGTAATCGGCGGATTGACAGATCTCGTTTGTCTCACTAAATGTATAACTCTGCTCATTTCGAGTTTAAGTAATGCCTCCTTAAGTTGAGAGGAATGGGCATCCCGCTCAATATTTGTGTATTTTACCTTTCTTCCAATATTATTTGCCACATATTGAAGAGATGATTTTAATAATTCTTGTTGTCTCCTGGTGCCATATTTTGAAAAATCATATTGCAGAGAAGTTAGTATACTGGCATGAATCTTTTCTACATCTATCAAGTTTTTTGTATCAATATAGGTCTTTACCGCTTCAGGCATTCCTCCGATAAAAAAATATAATCTTAGATATTCAGATACTTTTTTGTGAATGGCTTCGCTAAAAGACGAATCAATCGAATAATTATTGATGTAGTTTGCCAATCCGCTCTGATCCAACGCAATTAAAAACTCCTGAAAACTCATTGGGAACATATATGCATATTCTACCCTACCGACCGGCATCGAATACTTTATCTCGTTTAATGTGTGATCCAGCAATGATCCTGCAGCCACTACATGCAAAGAAGGGTCATGTTCGTAAAAATAACGTAGTGAAGCAATGGCTTCCGGAGAGATTTGAATCTCATCAATAAACAATAAAGTTTTTCCTCCAATTATTGGAATATTGTAAATGGAGGTTAATTCATTAATAATAAGCTCAGGATTATTACTTTTAAATATGGACTGCAACCCACTTTCTTGCTCAAGATTTATATATAAAAAATGTTCAAATTCCTCATTCGCCAATTTTCTTATTATATAAGTTTTTCCGACCTGTCTGGCTCCTCTGAGGATTAAAGGCTTTCTATTTGCACTATTTTTCCATTCTTTCAGGTATTTTTCAATATGACGTATCATTACTATTCCTAATATTTATAAATAAAACCCAAACAATACTTGCAATATAGCAATATAGCAATATTATTCCATAACAGTATTGTATTTTAGAATTATAATCACACTAACACCATTGTAATATAGAATTATATCAATAATTCATTTCATACCAAGAAGGCTTATACGGATAGTATTGAGGACTCTTCAAGAAAGAAGTTTATGGAGCATTTGATTCCAACGTAGTCATTATCCGCCCGAGACCTCAAAATGAGAAATAAACCGACTGGTAATCAATAGATTACGGTCGGTTTTTATTTTTAGCCCCCGAATTATTTGAACGTCAATGAGAGTCTGTTGATTATTTAGGGAACTTGCGTTTTGTCATTTACCCACCCATAAAGGTCATCTGTTTTTGGCAGCACTTATATTGAGACTCTAAATTCTTAGTAACTATTCCTTTGCCCATCTAAAACAATTGAGACTTTATGCTCATCAGTCTTCATACACCATTTCTACATCATCAATAATCAGTGTACTACCGATAGCACCTGCGAAATTTGCGCCGTCAAAGCTGGAAGAGGCTACAAAAGTAATATGCGTAGGCAATACAAAAGTGGCTGAATCAGCACTTACATATCCGTGGTCTGCAGGTTTCATAAAATCCGGAAAGGAACCATCCAGTTCTCCATAGGTAAATGATATTTCCATGGTGGTCAGCGCTGGTTGATCATCGCTGCTTCTAAACCATGCAGTTGCCAATCGTTCCGTTTTTCCACCTAAACGGATTTCCAGTAATGCATAAATGTCCAGCATGTCGGGATAGTCAAGTACATTTCCCCTTTTATCTTTGTTTTCTTCTCCAGGTTGATATTGGTATTTAAACCTCAATTTTGTCGGTCTTCCACTGAAATGGTGTTCCAAATTCGATGGCGGCTTCCGGATTGGATGGATCAATTTTATCCGAATTAAAAACCCCGGTAAATATTGATCCTGCAGCGATATGGGCGCGCCAAAAGTTCCGGCCAGTTTACCATTATCCAAGGTGATCATCTGTGCAGCCAGATTGCCATTTCCTAAATCCTCAGGAATGGTTGCCAGTTTATTAAGAATTTGTGTACCCGGATTGCCCGTGCCCCAAATTGTTGTGGCAGCATCAGCCCCTGGCTCGTAATAATCCGAGCCCGTCTTATACCAAAGATTCAAATCTCCATTATCCAGCTGAGGAGTCGCTGATGCCACAAATGAGGTGATGGTCCATGTGCTTAAACTACCATCCTCTGCTGTTACCAGAATCTGTTGAGGATCGTTCAGGTCAAGTATATCCCCTACTTGTTTATCTGAGGTGGCAAATGAAGATAGCGTCAAGGTTTGGATGGAGATCGTGGCAAGGTCTATCCCAGCCGGGATTTCGACTTCCACAGTAAATTCATTTTTATTGATCACTGCGTTGCTGGCCTGGTTGCTTACCACGATGGACTTGATATTTCCATAACCTGACAATCCAAAGAAATCTTCCGTCACACAGGAAAAGGCAATAAATGAGATGAGGAGTATCAGTATATTTTTGTTCATGATAATTTCTGGTATAGGTTATTTTTTAGACCCAAAATAGTAAGCTAAGCCCAGCTGAAGGGATAGAATATCAATATTGAAATCGACATTTTGCCGTATTTCCCTGGATTCCTCTCCTTCATTAACTGATTGATCGCTGACTTGAAGCTCGTAACCCAGGACATTCAGTTGTATTTCAAAGGCAAAACTTTCCATGGCAAAAAAGGTAATCCCCGGACTGATACCAACGCGAAAATTAAAATCCGAGGAATACGTCTTATCCACTTCATCGAGGTTCTTGATGGTTCGTCTCAACGAATTACCAAAACCAAAGGTCAGACCGACTTCTGTAAAAAAACTGAGCCTTTCATTGTCTGTCAAAGGCACAGAAGACCGAAAATTGGGTGTGAATGCATAGCCCCTGCTGATAGTATTTGACTGTAGCGTATCAGGATCACGAAATACTTCGCCAATAAATTCTCTTTGATAATAATTAAAATTAAGTCCAGCCATTCCATAATTGCCAGTATAGTATCCTCCTTTCAGGGAAATATCGTAATTCAAACGTTCGCCATCAATCACAGTTTCCAGTATATTGGTTGTGTTCGTCTGTTTTTTATCTTCCAGGCTGAATGCCAAACCTACGTACGCATTCTTCTTTTTAAATGGCTTAAAATCCTGATTGTAATAACTGGACATCAGTTCATATGGCGTGTAGTCATTTTTTTCGCTTTCCTGGGCCTGGGTGTGGTAAGTGATTGAAAACACGGATACCACGACCGTAGTGATCATCCTGGGCCAATTGGGAAATATGCTATTGTAATTCATTTATTTCTAAAGTTTTTGCTGATATCATTAACTAAACAAGTCATAACTAATGGCTGGTCAAAGCTAAAAAAAATCCACTCAATACGCTTATAAGTAAATATTTTTAACGTTTTAGCACCCGAATTTTCGCGAACGTCTTTAATATATCGCTTCATAAATACACGTCTGTAAGCGCCGATTTTCAAGGAAACCGACTTTAATCCATAATTACGGTACAAGAAAAGCCAGATCAATACGCTATGTGGTTATTTTGAATGAAACCTTTCTTCAGGAACTGGGGTGTAAATATGACAATTCCAATTTCCAATCCTGCACCATATCCCCCCTGTAGCCTTGAACTATAGCTAATCGCCGGAACGATAAAATCATTGGGCTCCCAACGCAAACCAACTTTGTATTCCGCAGGGGACGCCGCCTGTCCTTCGGTACCATAGACTTCAGCGACAATTGCCGTTTTGGGTATGATCTTGTATATGGCCAGGCGCGAAGACCAGGTAAACCCCCATGCAATTTCACCCTGATCCTTCGAATTGAAATCAACCATTCCTCCCGGCATAATATCCCAGGATATCATATTCTCAAACAAAGGAATGGTGAAGGGAAAGGCTGTCCATATATTCTTATGTAAATCTGTATATTCAGTATCCGCATAGTAGCCTGGAGATTGCCCAAAACCCAGGAAGACAGCGCCACCTCCATTACTCTTCCTATTCACCCAGAACATATACTTTGCATATATGGTAGTTGTAAAATGCTGCACATAATTCTCAATACGGTAATCGCGAAATAAGTTGGCCTGAATGAAGAATTCGAATTTTGGCACAAGGGCAAAGGAGCTCAGTAAGGTAGCATTTCGCTGCCCGGCTGTAATTACAAAGGTGCCAGTGCCATGCGGCATAGTTAGGTAATTGTCGGTATTGAATTGTTGGGCCTTTAAATCTCCACAAAACAATATAAAAATGATCCCTACATTGAGAAGTATTTTTTTCATATTTAAAATTAAAAAATTCATTATTATTTATTCATTCGTTCTGATTCTGTTTTAGATGTCATAGCAAAACAGCAAGTTAAAGTGAAAGGCATCTTTATACATCCCATCACTTTTGCTTCTATCATCCAAATAAACTCACTGCCGGTTAGACAAATCAATCAACATAACAGCCTTCCTACATCGCCAACTTCCCATAAATACTTCTAATCTTCCTAAAACTATTGACCGATATCAAAGCCAGTTCCTTTCATAGCAACCATTTAACCTTACTTAATGAAAGGGATTACCCTTGTTTTTTCTTCATAAATCGTTGGTTGATTACTGCTTATTAATACTCCATTCATACTAACATTTTAAAACAAGTATTTCATCATAAACTGTAATCGTTTTCCCGTGCCTTGTGTGTCATTTACATTTGTGCGCTGTGCCATCAGAAATTCTACCCCGGTATTTATGTTCTTTATTGGAGACCAAATCAAATTCACATGACCCGATATACCTGCTTTCATATCATATCCTTCTTTATATTGAGAAGGATCAATAGCATACCAGCTGGAGTTGAGATTAGCTACGAGTGTGTTTGACAGGCGGAATGCAAGTCCACCGCCTAAATTCCATGCGGGCATCGTTTCTATCGAGCCATCTGGTGTAACTATGGCAGAACTTTGCGTGCCTACTGTTGCTACAATTTGGCTACCCCAACCCTGGCCATAGCTGGCCATCCATCTGAAATAATGCTTTTTTTCACCAAAGTATTCACGTCCGCTAAAGCTAAAGCCCCAACCCATTGCCGTGGCATTCGGCATAACGCCCAAACCATCCCAACGGAGTTGAAATACCGAAGCGCCTACCATCATTCGTCCACCAGAGGTTGTTTTTTTTGTGATACGTCCAGCCAAAAGAGGAAGTTGTTGGCTCGCTAACCCCACAGTATCTCTACTATCAATGCCAGGAAACTCAAGCATTTCGAGACCAATAGCATACATAAACTTGCTTCCAAGTTTGTCTTCCCAACGCGCTTGCGCTCTTCGCGTTCCCGTCAAGGCATCGCCCGCTGCGAAATCAATTGTAGCTGGAACGGCAAACAAATCAGATTGCGTACCCCATGTTCTACCAACGAGTAGTCGACCCATTACACCGTAGGCATGGCGGAGTCTTGGTGCCTGATTAAACGGCCCGCGATCAAGATTATAAAAGTCCATTTCAATAAATATGCGATATGGACGTCCAGATTCTGATATGCTTCTAATGTCAAAGTTGAAGCGCGATTCACGGGCATGCATGTTCATATAACCACTTTGATCGTCGCGGCCGTCTCCGGCTACGGGTACGTTTTGTATTTCATATTGAAATCGATCATACGCACCATCAAAATCCTGGATGTAATCCAATCTTATATAGCCACCTATAGCCATGCGGGCTTTGGTGCCGAACAGCGGCCATGAGTTCGGGAAAGTAGCATCTACCAAATCTTGACCCGTATAATCAATCATATTATCTCTAAAATCGTCTATTCGAATCGAATCGTTTTTAGCCGTATTAAGGGTATCTCCCGCGTGCCAATCTTGGCCAAGAGCGGGTACTACTGCGAAGGTGCCCAGCACTGCGAATAAGAAGGTAATTTTTTTCATTTTTTTTTCTGTTTGTTGAGATTAGCTAAAACTTGATAATACAATTCATCTATTTGGTTAATAATTACTTTCCACTTTTGTTAATGTGAGTTCCAGGTTTTCTTCATTGACCTGAACTCTGTGTGAAAAAAAGAACACGTTACCCACAATGGCGCCAACCAGGGCAAAGATTACATAATACAATGGCGTTCTAAAAACGTACGCGTCATACAGCACGATAAGGATCATAACGAGGATGGCTACCTGAATAATCAGGGTAGAACGCTTTATGCGCTTGTCTGCCAGCTGTGTTATGAATTCACGTTTTGTGCCCATTCGTATAGTGTCATTAATTACCATGGTAAAGGAACTACAGGTGCTATCTGAAATCTGATTTGATGCTGAGGTCCGAATAACTCCGGCGATGCAACATAATACCAGTATTGTACAGAAAGTTTAACAGGCAGCGTGCCAAATTTTGTCACTTTGTTCACTCCTGTTCCTACAGGGAACGTAAATCGATTACCCTTTTCGGCAGTGTGGTTGTACGCCCAGGTGGGTTGACCGGTTATCTGCCATCCATTTTTCAGATTGACGACATAAAAATACTGTCCTGCTGTTACGCTCGCCTTTTGTTGTCCTGCATTGGCTGTCCAAAAGGCATCCGATAAGGTTGTAAAACTGCCGGTATCCGCATCGTTACTATTTACGCTCCAGGCATGATTAACCAGAGCCCCTATTACTCCCCAGGAAAATATTTGAGCGACCATAAACTCAGGTCCGAGCATCGTGAAGTCTGACCGTAACGATTTGTTACTTGCTGTTGGGAAGCTCCCAAATGCTCCCACAATGGTAATTGTTTTGGAAGGCCATGTTTTCCCCACTGCGACATCCGCGCTAATATTTCCCAAATTGAATCCCTTCTGTTCAAAACCGTTGACGCCATAGGTTGGTTGGCTAATAAAAATGGGAATTAACGGACGCACAAATAGATTGACTCCGTTTGAAAGCGGGATGGGTAGACTAGGCTGAAAATTTAGTAGGACGCCATTTTGCATCCCGGCATTTGGTAAATTACCGTTATAATGAATGTAATCTATCTGGAAGGCCATCATGCCTAGCGAAGTGTTTGGATTGGATAATTCCTTAGCGATTTCTTCTGTCGATTTTTCTTTTTCATCCTGAGCCAAAGAAGAAAGTGATAGTACCGAGAAAAAAAATAAATGGATGATTTTGAGAACTTGATTTTTCATGATTTTATTTTGTTGAATAAAAAATGGCTGAGCAACAATTTCATTTCTAAATATGCCATTACTGAAATAGTTTATTCACAGCGTATTTGTATTATTTGCCATTCTCATACTTTATTTTTTTGAAGAAATAATTCGATTCATTGTATACTGCAGCCATAGATTTTATAATCCGGGCTCCGGACGAGCAATCGTATAACCAATCATTATCCCTACAAGGATCGTCATCGCCACTATGAACATCTGAGAAAACTGTTGTACACCTAATGCCATATCGCCCTGCGCCATGGAAGCCAAACCACGAAAACCGATGCTGCCACTAACCAACATCACAATCGCAGGGAATAAGCACGATCGAAGTCGGTCGTCCTGTTTTCCTGGACCATATATTAGCAACAACTACGGCAACGATTGTTCCCAACAGATTTCCAAGGTTGCCATCCAAAACCCAACTCCCTGCCAGAACCCCCAAATACGCTAAGCCAGATACAATGACAGCCCAGGGAAAATCTCTTCGCGACACCTGGAACGCCAAGCACAACCCGACAAGAAGTATAGGAAAAAGAAGAAACATCCAATTTTGCGATATTGGTGTTTCTGGTTCACCAGCTGCTATGGTAACTAAAAGGCTTGCCATGCCAACTCCAATTAGGGCACCGGCAATCTGCATCACAAGGGTAATCAATCCGCTCATTAAGTTTGATATACCTGATATGACATGTTGTGCCACCAATTCACCAGCACCAAGACTCACGGTGTAACCCGGAAGAATAATGGCAACAGCCGATAATATCACCAGCACCAGGTTTAGATCGGGAACCCAATATTTAACAAGCGTAGCCAGAAAGCCAATAATTAATGCGGTTGAAAGCGGCATCCACTTCATTGTGGTAGCGCCTAAACGAGCTGAAAGTAAAACCAGGCCATACACCAGCATGCTGAATAATGCGGCAATAATCGTATCTGTCCAACCTGCTCCTAAAAGTGGCGCCAGGCCAAGCCCGGTTAGAACGTAACCCATCATACTCGCAAACTTTCCCCATGGTGGGGGAAGTTGATCGATGGCATCAATACGCGCGTTGGCATCTGAGATAGACAAAGTCCCTTCTTTAATTTCGCTCAATACATCGCCTAGTCGGGCAAGCTTGTCCAAATCAATATCCGGAGGTGGTGTGGCCATCACCTCAACACGCTGTTGTGAATCAGGAGTTTCGCGCAAAGCAAACATGATTTCAACAGGCGTAGACTTAAATACACCCTGATAGCCCATTTTTGCAGATAAGCTGGTCAGGAAAGACTCCAACCTGGTTGAGGTAGAACCGTATTTATGCGCTGCAACGCCAACCTTTAAGATGAAACGCCATGCATCGTCAAAGGAAACCTTTGAGCCTGCAGACAATTTTGATTCTTTCATTGAAAATATTTCTTTAAAGGGCTCCGCCTTACGGGCAGAGCCGTCTTCTATTTATTTAATGGAATTTTTGTAGATCACGCCGTCTTTCATGATGATAACGAAGTTTTTATGCGGATCGGCAATGAGGTTAATGTCCTCCAGGGGATTTCCATCTACCAAAAGCAGGTCGGCTAAAGCGCCTTCTTTAACCACACCGTTCTCGCCAGGATATGGATCTCGAGGCCCTGAACGCTTCATGATCTGATAGTTCTGGCTGGTCGCAATCTTTAGCACTTCCCACGGCTCGAAATGGCGGGCTAGCTTCGCTAACTGAGCCCCCTGACGCTCTGCGAGTGCCGGATTACCCTGTGTATCTGTCCCAAATCCGAAGAGCAAGTCATATTTCTTTGCTAACTCATAGGCATTATCGGTTCCTGACATCAGAACCTGATATTTTTCTTCCGCAAATGAACCTGGAGGCAGTGGGATGGCATCCTCATCGTTATAGAAGGGCTGCATGACAACTGAAGTATTCGTCTCCTTCATAAGTTTTGCTGTTTCTTCGTCAATCAACTGGCCGTGCTCTACATTCCGTACACCACCACGGATTGCGTTCTGGATCGCCTTCGCGGAATAGGAGTGAACGGTCACATAGGTGCCCCAGTTCTCCGCGACTTCAACCGCTGCAGCAATTTCATCGATGGTGTATTGCGATACGTCTAATGGATCCGAAGGTGAAGCGACCCCTCCGCCGGCCATGAGCTTAATAAAGGCTGCACCTTGCATCAGGTTCTCGCGCACGCGCTGCATGACTTGCGCCCTGCCGTCTGCGATCGCGACTGTACCCATCCTTTCAGACGGAGTAAGATCCCGTGAATAGCTTCGAGGGATATCAACCGTGCTACGGAAATCGCCATGTCCACCCGTTTGGGAGATCATCGAACCCGCAGCGTAGATCCGGGGGCCAACGAACATACCCTGATCGATTACCGCCTTTAAATCAAATACAGGTCCGCCCGGGTCTCTCACTGTGGTGAAGCCCCGCATAAGCGTCTTTTCTGCCCCATATGCCGCCACGAGATTTAGTGTGCCCGCACCAGCCGCAAACGGATCCAAAGTCATATAGGCCGCCATGCTGTGCCAATGAGCATCTGTAAGGCCAGGCATCAGCGTGCGCCCTTCACCGTTTATGATGGTCACATTATCGGTTTGCGCAACCATTAAAGGTTCTTTAGATATTTGTTTGATGATGTTTCCTTCAACCAAAACATCCGCCTTGAACCGTTTATCGGATACGCCATCAAATACCTGTACATTGGTAAAAAGTGTAATTTGTTTTGGCTTGTCCTGTGCAATAGCTGCGGAAAACCATCCAATGAAGGCGATTGCTGTGGTCAGTAGTTTCATTTTTAAATTTGCCATAATTTTCTGTTTTAAAATTGTTTAAAAGGGCTCTGCTTTACTGGCAGAGCCCTCTTCTTTACTGATTTATTATTTCCCTGCTATCTTTTTTGCTGCAGCTCTTAAAAACCCAGGAGAATGATCAATTCCTGAAATCGAATCTGGATTTGGGGCTAAGCCAAAGTATATTCCACAAAAGTCACGCTTCGGATCTACATAGATCCCTTGACCCATATTTCCGTGTTTGAACATGCCTCCATCAGGAAAATAATGATCCCATTGTGCTGTATTTTTTTCCGGAACTTCTCCAAACCAGTCTGAACCATACTGTTCTTCTGTAGATCCTTTGTAAGCTTTATGGTTTCCAAGATCTTGGATGGCTTTAAGTACATTATCTGAAACGATCTGTTCGCTTGCTACTGCATTCCAACTTGGTGTATGTATTAATGCAAAACGAAGAAAATCTTCCGGTGTACAATTGTGAAGCCCTGCACCTAAAGGAATGCCCTCTGCAAGTCCACAAATAAACTGACCTTGCGCTCCAATCTTAGACCATACTCGTTCATTAAAGTATTCTTGCCATCGCATACCTGTTACATGTTCAGTTGCAAGCACCAGCATCATGGTGTTAGCACCGGAGTATCTGAAACGGTCACCTGCAGATTCATTGGGTAAAGGTTGTGCATCTTGAGCCATTGCTACCCAATCACCTTTTCCTTCTTCAAAAGCAGCGGTAAACCACTTCGCAATCCACGTATCCGGATTCAATAGATTCTCTATCGTTTCTTCAATATCAAGTCCGGATGACATGTTCATGGCATTTTTCACACTTACCTTTTCCCATGCAGTACCTTTTAATCTCGGTACATAGTTAGCTATTGGTTTTTCAAGGTCTATTTTACCATCTTCAGCCAGTAGCATAATCAACAAACCCACCGTTGGTTTAGCTGCCGACATCCATATGTGTATGTCATTTGGATTCATTCCCGGATAGGTTTCAAAGACTACTTTTCCTTTGTGCGCCATCATCATCGCTTGCACCTGACGTTTTCCACCTAAATACTCTTTTAAAGTAGGTGTAGTAGTGCCATCAAATGCGGTATAAGTTAAATCCAATAAATCAGGATGAAGATCTCGTTCTATACTACTCTTTCTGGTTGGTGCTGGTACCACACAACATTTAAAAAATTCCGGGATATGTAAATTGTAATAAATCGAATCTTCGCTTCCTGATTGCCAGTTTGGAAAGCTATATCGTTTTGTAGCAGCATCAACAAAATCAGCTGATTGAGGCTTTTTCCATTTGCTCATAGGAGTTACTAAGTTTAGCATCTCGTTGATTCTGTCTTGTTTGCTCATATTGATTTAATTTTTAATGGTTAAATGAATATTTGTCTTATTACTTTAAATTAAAAGTAGTATTGGCGTCCAGCGGATAGATAGGACTCTTTAGCTTGGTATGTTTGAAAATAGTTATGTCGCGACTAGTGGTTCCGGGAACATCAGCGATCAGCAATTTGTCGGTGAAGTTTTCATAGAATGCCCGGAAGTGCATCCCGCTTTTAACACCGATAACGTCATATTCCTGAATGATGATGCCATGTGGCCTCCCTTGTGTATCATCATAGGTCTGGCATAGGCCGGAAATGACGATAACATCCACCGTATTCACCGCTTCGATGACCAACCTAACAGTAGGGCCAAGTTCGTATGGGCCGTTGAAAGCGGTCCCTCCGCGAACGGTCTCATTCCCATCCGAAATCGACTTGACATAAGCTTTGGTCTTGATCGGTGGGCCGGACAATGGCTCAAATTTGCCCCCGAGGTTCACATCGATTGTCGCTCCTACACCGGCAGCGACTGCGGCCTTCGCGGTTTCCGGATCGTGTATGGACATGAAAGCGACTTTCCCCAAGCCTTTGGTCTCCATAAGAGCCTTCAGCAGGTGGGTGCCGCCACCTCCGGCTCCGCCACCCGGGTTATCCGCAGCGTCCCCAATCACGATCGGGGTATGGTCGATGACATCGCCTTTCGTTGGCAATTTGCGAACATAGTGGCCGTCCTTCTCGAGCATAGCCAGTGCAGTGTTTATCGTTTTATCCAAAGGTTCTAATGAGATGATAGACTCTTTACGGTGTTCCCAGATCCACTGCGTCAGTTCGTCCACCAGTTCTTGTGCCAGCTTGGGGTTATTTTCGGTAGTGGCCATCGGGTACATGCCGCAAAAATCGCTGTCCTGGTATGGGAAACCATGCATCACCGAGCAGTTCAACACACCGGGCCGCTTTTCGATTTCAATACACTTTTCTTTAAGTCGATTTGCAAAGGTGCCCTCCTGTTCGGTATTACTCACCGGCATCATCAGGGGCACTCTGCGATAGGCCGGGGTGGGATGAGATTCTCCTGCCAGGATCGCAGCGGCACGATACATGGCATCACGCGCGCATACATTCATATCCATATGAGGATATTCTTTGCAGGTACTGAAGAAATTCATGTTGTCCTTCATTTTATCTGTGATCTTGCCATGCAGGTCGCCCGACCAGACGATCATCGTGTCCTTTCCGACCAGGGCTCTGACCGATTCCGCTAAGTCTCCTTCAAGATCGTTTGTATTATTCACCATACCGGCACCGTGAACAGAAAGGTAGACGATGTCCATCGGTAACTGTGATTTCAGCGTGTCCATCATCTCCTTTTTCGCATCTTTCCAACACTGATCGCTCACCGTGCTAAAGCACCAGTCTATATAGAACAGGACACCCGGGAGCAGCTCCCAGCCCTTTTCCTCGCACACATCCACTGGCCCGCCAATGGCAGTTCCTTTCAACTGCTTGATCTGATCGCCCCGGAAAGTGCGCATTCTGTCGAGCGTGGTTTCTCCCATGCCTTCGGTGAGGTAGGTGTTGGTTTCATGGAAAAAACCAACATAGGAGACTCTTAATTTTTTTAAATTTTTCATGATTTTTTAATTTTAATGATTGAGTGCCTTTGCGTTGGTTGGGAAGCCCCCCTCCTTAAGTTGTAGTTTATAAGACTATAAGGTCTTTGAAATTGCTCTCATATAACCAGCAGCCAGGTTCTCTGCACTTCCGGTTGGTTGTGTAGAAAAGTATACACCGGCAAAGTCTCTTTTAGGATCAACATAGATTCCCTGGCTATGGTGACCATGCTTGGAGAAGGCACCATCTTCAAAGAAAAAGTCAAAAAGACTACCTGCAGATACAGGATGATCTGCTCCATAATTAGCTTGTCCCATCGCATATAGATTACCCTTTGCAAAGACTTCCGGATTAATTTTGTTTTTAAACAAGAAATCAATCGCAGCTTGAGAGATTCCATCTCTTCCGGTAAGTCTCTTGTAGCTTGGCGTATACGAAAAAGCGTATTTTGCAAAGTCTTCTAGCGTAGTAGAAATTCCCCCAACACCTTGAGCAATTCCATCATCCATAAGCATTACAGAGATGGTATCGGTGTTTCCGGATGAGTGAAAGAGACGTTCTTCCAGGATGGTTCTGAAAGGTTTTCCAAGCGCATTTTCAACCACTTTACACATTGACTGCGCGCTAATGTTGGAATATCTATGAACAGTTCCCGGAGCGTACAATTTCTTAACCCCTTTACATAATTCCACCCAAGGGGTGTAATCCCCGTATCGATAAAGAGAAGCTACGAAATGATCGGCAAGGCGATCAGGTGTACCAATATCTTGTGAAAACTCTTCTTGTACATTAAGACCGGTAGTCATGTTCATGTTATCATGCACAGAAACATCATCCCAAGGCGTATTCTTCCATTCAGGAATATAGTAAGAGACAGGCTTAGTGATGTCTATCTTTCCTTCAGTAGCTAAAATAGCATTAAGAATACCAGGCGTACTCTTAGAGGCAGAATTCCAAAGATGACGGTCTTCTTTAGGCATTCCGGGATAGCTCTCAAAAATGACCTTCCCTTTATGTATCATCAAAATGGCTTGCAGTCTGTTACCAGGCTCATTAATAAATTCATTCAAGGTAGGGGTGGTGCTTCCATCCACACGTTTAAAAGAGACATTTCCTAAAGATGGGTTGAGTTCTCTTTCAATGTTATAGCTGGAAGGTGCTTTGTCAATAAGAGCTGAAGGAAAATATTCTTCCATTCTAGAGTATTGATAAGGCACAAATCTAAGTCCGGTAGCCATCTGTGGAAGTGAAGATTCACGATGCGCTTGTTTATCAAACTCTAGGGACAATCCAGCCTCTTTCATTTTCTTGTACTCAACCAAATCTTTTGGTGCTAGATCTGCTACCGTGCTTTTGTGTTCTTGTTTTTTATTCATCTTATTGTGATTTTTTTTTACTATCAAGAATTGAGTTTATCTGATTCGAGAACCTAAGCCCCTGGTTGAGCAGCGATATTTCGAACCGCCCGTTGCAACCAAGGCCTTAGGTATGAAAAATGTTATTTGCCTTATGATTGTAAATAATAAAAGTCATATAAAGCGCGGGCAACTTCCGCAATAGCCCGTTCTCTGTCCTCAGCGGGCGTCTTACTGCTGTTTGTGAACACAGCGATAGCAAATCGTCTACCGTCAGGGAGCGTGATATAGCCAACGTCGTTGGCAACTCCACCTACGGTTCCGGTCTTGTGCGCTACGGGCGTTCCCTTCGGCAACAATCCCCTGAGTCGGCCAACACCGGTGCGCGTGCGTGACATAACGCCTAGCAGGAACTCGCGGCTTTTCGGGCTCATAGCTGCGCCACTGTCTATGGCAAGTAGGAGTTTCAGATATGCATTGGGCGAAGTGTGGTCGCGGGGATCTGCCTCGAAGTCTGGATTGGGATCAACCTGGGCCGCCACCAGTGCCGGGTTCTTGCTGATGGCCTCAACGACAGCTTCTGCGGTGACCGATGGCAAGCTGTAGAAATCCATGAGAATCTCGCGGACAGACCGATCGACCCTGAAGTCGTTAATCCCGAGCCTGCGCAGGTTCTCGGTGACCGCTGCTGGCCCACCTACCAGCCGCAAGCAGGCATCGGTTGCAGTGTTGTCGCTTTCTGTAATCATCGGATATATCAAGTTCGCTAACGAGAACTGGACCCCGGGGTAAGGGAATCTCTCGGCAATCGCAACTTCTCCCGCGACATACATGTCATGCGGGATTTCAACCATTTGGTCGAGACTGAGTTCTCCTTTGTCCACGAGATCCATCACTTTCGAGGCGATCGCTACTTTATAAGCACTCGCCATACAAAAGGTTTCATCGCCATTTATGCTGACATTCAGCCCTGAACTAAGGTCCTGTGCTGCGACACCAAGGCGGCCAACCAGCCCTTGCGTAATTTTTTCGATCTTCTGAGCAATACTTTTGTCAGCAAATACTGTTTTTGTTTCTTTCATGATTTTTGTTTTTAAAAATTAATAATTGAATTTAGTTTATTATATATAAATGCCTGTTCGGTGGTTTATAAAAACCGAATGCTGGTAGTCACGGATTTATTGTTAATAATTTCTACGGAGGTCAGTACTCCGTTAGAATCTTCGTGTAAATACAACTCCACCGGGGATGCAACTACATGTCTGAGGTTATCATCACCAGACCCTAAAGCAATAACCAGATCATCACCTTTTTTTGCCGGGTCATATTCTATATCTCTAAATGGAGTATTCTCGGCAATGTTTTCGCCTGCTTCTTCTAAAAGTGCGTTCGCACCTCGGTTACCGGACGATACCATTTGCAATCTTTCGGCCCATTCTTTTTTTTGTAGTTGTTTTTTCATAATTCCGGGTTTTTAAATTTATTTTCTCTTGTACACTGATTTTCCCCGTCTTATAGATTCTACTATTTTAATATCGTGTATTTCTAAAGGATCTATTTTAATTGGGTTTTTGTCTAAAATCACAAAATCAGCATACTTGTTCGTTGAAATAGTCCCTTTATGATCTTCTTCAAAATATTGGTAGGCAGCCCAAATTGTAAGTGTTCTTAATCCATCAAAGGCTGAAAGTCTTTGGTCAGGACCTAATATTTTACCGCTTCGGGTTACCCTGTTTAAAGTGGCATCAAGCACACGCATGGCGTTAGGAAAGGTAACAGGAGCATCATGGTGTGACGTAATATTTAAACCGGCCATCAGGGCATCTTTCATAGGCGAAATATAATCGGCTCTTGGATGTCCTAAAACAGATTCTACGTGCCAATCTCCCCAATAAAACGTATGCATTGGGAATAGTGAAGCATCTACATT
Source organism: uncultured Flavobacteriaceae bacterium (assembly GCA_963793325.1). Taxonomy (GTDB): domain Bacteria; phylum Bacteroidota; class Bacteroidia; order Flavobacteriales; family Flavobacteriaceae; genus Eudoraea. The sequence goes on along the minus strand of CAWBZU010000001.1, from coordinate 2,440,894 downwards.
TAATTTCGCGGCTCTTTCTATTTGATCTTTCCTTATGGTTTGGCCATGAATAATGACTGTTCTATGGTCATCGTAATTATACTGAACTTGTGCTTTTTCAATGGCATTTAAATATTGGTCTATAGCAGCATCGCCATTGGTGTGACATAGAAGTTGCCATTTGTTTTCAAATGCATCTGCAACAGATTGGTTTGCGGCTTCATCATCCATAATAGGAAAACCTTTATAGTCCGCATTTTCTCCCTGAGGAGGTCTATGATAGTGCTGTGTTAGCCAGGCTGTTTTGCCTTGAGGTGAACCGTCTAAAGTTAATTTAGCTCCACCAAGTCTAAAATTATTTTTATAGGTATGCTCATTATTATAATACTCCCCTTTTAGTAAATCATATGCTCCGGCCATTCGCATATCCGGATAGGATACCACATCGATATAAAGGTTTCCCGCATTTGCTTCTTTGATGATACCTTTTACCTGAGAAGGTGCTGTTCTGCCTTCTTGTGCGGTTAGATAGCCATTTTCTGCGTATTGTAGTTGACCAAGTTTAACGGCTTTAGCATTTACTTCGTCATCGGTATTTCCGAGTACTTTTCCTAATACCGTAAAAAATGCATTTTCTTCCAAAACACCATTTGGAGTTCCATCCGCATTTCGTCTTAGCTTCCCCTCTTTAGGATTAGGTGTATCTTTAGAAGCCCACCCCATAAGTTCCAGTCCTTTTGAGTTAATAGAACCCAAGTGACCCGATTGGTGCATGACAACTACGGGAAAATCTGTACTTACCTTATCTAAATCTATTGCTTTAGGGTGATCTTTTTCTGTTAATTGAGAATCGTCATATCCATTTCCTACAATCCAACCGAATTTATTCAGGCACCATTTTCCATCTTCAGTGACTTTAAATTCATTTAACGTTTTTACAATACTGTTAAAGTCAGCGCCCGGTCCGTCAGGAGGTGGGAGAATATTAGCCAACATAGATGCAATACCCACCATATACATGTGTCCATGTCCGTCTAAAAAAGCAGGAAGCATGGTGGCGCCATTTAAATTGAAAAGTTCTGAATCTTTAAATTGCTTTTTTGCATCATCCAGAGCGCCTACAAAAACAATATGATCCCCTTTTCTAACAACCGCTTCAGCATATTGCGCTTCTTCTCCTTCCATAGTGATAATATCACCACCAAAATAGAGGGTTGTTTCTGAAGTAGCTAGAGGCGTTTCCTTATTATCTTTGCTGCTATCTTTACAGGAAGACAGTAATACAAAGATTAGTACCAGGTATAAAGCTTTTAATTTTAATGTTTTATTTCTCATTTGATTTTCATGACTTATGAAAAGGATTAATTGGATTCATTATTTTCATAGACCTGTTTCCCTTCTTTGATGGTTTCTACCACTTTAATGGTATGAATCTTCATCGGATCAATTTTTAGCGGATTTTGATCTAAAATCACAAAATCAGCCAATTTACCCACCGTGAGCGTTCCTTTATGGTCTTCCTCAAAATACTGATAAGCGCCCCAACGCGTTTGTGAAAGCAAGGCTTCATAAGGAGTCGTTCTTTGTCCGGGACCGAGTATCAATCCACTTCGGGTTACCCTGTTGGTAGTGGCATCGATTATCCTCAATGAATTGGGTGGTATCACCGGGCAGTCTGAATGGCTGGTTAAATTAATTCCTGCATCTATAAGATCTCTGGTAGGCGATATGTATTCTGCCCGTGGTGAACCTAGCACAGAGTTTAAATGCCAGTCGCCCCAATAGAAGGTATGCACCGCATACTCAGAAGCGAGCATGTTTAAATCAGCAATTTGTGGAATCTGATCTTTCCGAATCACCTGCCCATGAATTATTGTGGAACGATGATCATCGTAGCCATGATTTTTTAAGGCTTCCCTGATGTAAAAAAGATATTCATCTACAGCTGCATCGCCGTTTGTGTGCGCCAATAATTGCCATTGATTTTCAAAAGCCTGATTAATAAATTTTTGGGCATCTTCTTTTGTATATTTTGGATACCCATGATAATGATTGTCTTTCCCTGAAGGTGGTATTAAATAGGGCTTGGTAAGCCACGCCGTTTTGCCCTGTGGTGACCCATCCAATACTAATTTTACACCTCCTACACGATAATGGTTCAAGTAACTATGATCTTTTGTATAATATTTGCTGTCCATGGCTTCTATGCCCATATCCATAACCGGGTAGTTTACCAAATCGATATACAGTTCTCCGTTATCTGCCGCTTTTTTCAAAGAATTGTTAAAGGCTGTAATGCCGCCACCTTCCTGTGCAGTGGTGTACCCAAATTGGGCATACATTTTTTGTCCGTTTTCAACAATTTTACTATCAATTTCATCATCTATTTTGGGCATCATTTGCAGTTGTAATGGCTGAAATGCGGTTTCTTCAAGGATTCCATTTGGATTGCCATCGGCATCTTTTCTGATGTGACCGCCTACAGGATCTTGACTATCTTTAGTGATTTTAAAAACTTCCAAAGCCTTATGGTTCATCGCCCCCAAATGACCTGACTGATGTATAATAATTACAGGAACTTCCGTGCTTACTTGGTCCAGATCAGCGGCCGTAGGATGTTCTTTTTCTGCCAATTGAGAATCGTCATACCCAAAGCCGACCAACCAACCAAATTTGTTCAAAAAGAACTGACCTTTTTCAGACGCCTTCCAAGAATTCATCTCATCTACTACGCCCTGAATGCTATTGCAATTACCATCTGGCGGAGGCATTAGATTGGCCATCATATTGTAAAAACCTGTAAGGTAAAGGTGGCCATGCCCATCAATAAACCCTGGCAATAGGGTTTTGCCTTGCAAATCGTTTTTGTTGGCTTTGGGAAATTGTTTTTCTGCGTCCTTTAGAGTACCTACGAAAGTTATTTTGCCATTTTGCTGAACCACCGCTTCAGCATATTGCGCCTCCTCCCCTTCCATAGTAATAATATCACCACCATAATAGAGGGTTGTATCAGAAGAAGACGCAGGAGTTTCCTTATTACTTTTGGCATCTTCTTTACAAGAAGATGCCATTAATAAGATTCCTAAGAGTGTAAAAACAATCTTTTTCATTTTAAGTATATGTTCTAATATTTAACGTGAGTTCGACATGTTAAGCCTTAATAATCATATGTTTAAATAATTTCAATATAAGAACGATGTCATTCCGAACGAGGTACGAGGAGGAATCTCATCCTTATGAGATGTCTCGTCACTCATACTTCACTCTGTCGACATGACAGAATGCTGTTTATCAAAAAAATAAATACTTTTCATCATTGAGATTTACATCGAACTCACGTTATTTAATAAAAAATTGGTTTTATTGTTTATGATACTTTGCGTCCAATTCAATTATTCCAGTGGTGTATTTCTCATTCCAGGCATCAACTGATATTGGTTCGAAACGCCCCTTTGCTTCAGGTTCAAAACGGATTGGTTGACCAGTATTCTCTCTCTTAGCAGTCACTTTCATAAAATCTTTCATCAGCGTTTATCATTACCTTCATTATCATGGATCAAAGAGTAAAATTTCTCGCCCCTTCGGGCGAGAAATTCAAGATCAGTTTTTGTCGTCCGCAGGGAATGCATACGAGAAGTCATCTGGCATACCGGTCGAGAATTCGGCATTCCACGACTCTACCGAGATTGGCTCGAAGCGCGGATTGGCTTCTGGCTCAAAACGGATCGGCTGACCAGGAAAAACCGGAAGCTGCACATCGTCGCGCACAACGATCTGACCGTTGACAATTACGGCTCTCATGCCCGTTGAAGGAACAGCGCCCTTTTGGTAAGTTGAATTGTCTCTGAAGGTTTCAGGGTCAAAAACCACGATATCAGCAACCATTCCATTTTGCATACGGCCGCGCTCTTGAAAAAACGTAAGGCCTGTTTCACCCAAATGCTTGGCGGCATTGTAACTCAGGATTGACATCAGCTGCATCATTGGGATGTTGTTTTCCCGACCGATCCTGATCGTAGCGCCTCGGGCACCAGCCGTGCGGGGGTGTGTGCCTCCAAGTGAGTCCATTGGAAAATCCCACGGGGCGTCGTATGGCGTGGCAGCAGTCGCATCGCTGGCCATGGTTACGCCCTTCAGCCTCAACCACTTCACAATGTTTTCTTCGGGCTGCTTGAATACAACGATCGGCTTGGTCGGAGTGGATGCGATTGTGGCCTTGTAGGTCTCCAGGGTAAGGTACTCATTCGTTTCCGGATCCAGCATGGTATCTTCATAGCGGTTGCCAAGATCGTCGACCCAGCTCTCAGGCCTTAGAAACTCGGCATTGATCGGGGTGGAACCCGCAGCGTAAGGATAAATTTCACCCCAGATGTTGTGGCCCTGTTCCTGAAGGCTGATGATCATTTCTTGTGTAAGCTGCCAGCCGGCGTTGTTGAAGTGCAGAAGGATCGCCGGAGCGCCAAGTGCGAGGGCGTTGGCAACCAGTTCCTGCGCGCCGTTGTTCTCGGTTACGTCGGTGCCGAGCGTGTAGCGGGTATGGGCGCCAGTCGCGCGGTCATAGCGTGCGCCAACTTTCTGCACCTCGAACATCTCGCGTGTGGAGACGCCCTCTCTCATGTAGCCCACGGTGCTGCCGATTCCTACGGCACCAGCCTGCAGGCCCTTGTCAATCTCCTGGAGAATCGCGTTACCCTGTTCCAAAGTCGGGCGCGTCGCGCTCCAGCCGTTTTTCTTGCGGGTTTCAAGAGCGGCTATGGGACCGTCCAGCAAGTAATCGCCGTCTGAACCGTCGATGACCATCGCACGGGCAAACTCGTGACTCACCGCAATGCCATAGTTGGCCTGGGTCACACCTTTATGTGCTTCGTACCAGTCCGCGATATAGGATCCCGCACAGCCCATCTCGAGATCCATGCTGCTTGTCAAGCCATCTCGCAAGCCGAGGGAATAGCCCATTGGCTTTTGAAAGTGGAAATGGGTATCAATGAAACCGGGCGCAACAATTTTACCTGTTGCATCTACAGTTTCTGTGCCCGTCAGTGCCTCTTTTGTAATCGCCACGATGCGACCGTCTTTGATGCCCACATTGGCGACCTCGTCAAACTGCGTTTCTGGGTCCATGACACGGCCGTTTGATATGACCAAATCGTAGGTTTCGTTTGAAGAATCTTTCTTTTGGTCGCATGAAAACGCTACCAAAAGAATAAGTAGTATAATTAAATTGTTTTTCATTTGTTTTAAAATTTAATGGTTAATAGTTATGTTATAATTGTTATTCATCAAGTCTGTTTTTATAAATTTTTCCGTCTTTAATTTTTAAATTTTCTGTTTTTGTCACTAGTCCAATAGCGTTATGGGTTTTTCTGTTCTTGAATTGCCGCCCGGATGGGTTGACCAGGAAAAACATCCTTCAATACTTTAGAGTCCTTCACCACAACGGTACCATTTACAATAACGAAGGGGATTCCCGTAGACGGCAAAGTACCCATCGCAGGTGTTGCATTGTCTTTGACAGTAGCTGGATCAAAAATCGTAATATCTGCATCTTTTCCCAACTGTATGCGCCCCTTGTTTGCCATTTGGGGTACGCCGTTTTCCTGAAGAAATTTAGCTGGCATGAAGCTCATCTTGGAAACCGCCAACATTAAGGGCATTAAATTATCTTCTCGTACTAACTTTAAAATTCGCGCGTGAGTACCCGCACCTCTAGGGTGCGCATTTATAGATTCATAAGGTGTATCCCAATCTATAGGTAACGAGCCGTCCGACTTAGAAACGCCCGGAAACGCATCGCTTCCAATCATGGAATTTGGGTATGAAAGCGCCCAATATAAGTCTTCCTTAGTGGCATTTTCAAACGTTACGTTGGTTAATGGAGCTTCTTTCATCAATTGCTCGTACGTTTCCTTTGTTAAAGGCTGCATGTTCGAAATATTGGTAATATCTTTATAATCATGCCCCATATTATTTTGGTAATTATCTGGTTGAAGATAGTCCGCACCAACAATTGTAGAACCATAGGTATAAGCGTAGATTTCAGACATTACAGGAATGCCTTTCCTGGCTGCAGCATCAATGAGCGCCTGTGCTTGTTTTGTTTGACTCAAGGTCTGTGCTGTCATATGAGCAATCACCAAACCTCCACCATAGGCCTCAGCAGCACCAAGCTGTTGCAGCGTACCTGTTAGACCGTCATTTGGTGGGAGTTGTCCCGAAAAACGTCCGTGTAAATAAACGAAACGTCCATACTTTCCTGCTAGTTTTTGAGCACCAATGCCTTCCTCAGACCTTGCACCTTTTACCATATAACCAGGTGTATATCCAATACCAAGACCGCCTTGCTTTAATCCCTCTTCCACTAAATTGATGACCTGTTCAAGCTGTTGGTCGGTAGCAATACCTTTTGACCACGCCATGGTTAAATGCGTCTCGTCCTGTATACCGCTATCATTAATAAGCGCTCCATCTTTGGTTTTATAGTTGGGGTTGAGCACCATCTCCCGAGCAGCTTCCAGACTGGCAGTGGCTCCGTAATTGGTTTGTGACCTCCCCTTCATCCGGTCATACCAAAAATCAATTGGGAGTACTCCTAATTCTAATTCTAACGCAGTTGTAACACCATCTCGCAAGGCTAGCTTTTGTCCAAAGGGCGTTGGTACATTGTGAGTGTGCGGATCTATGAAACCAGGCGCAACTACATGTCCGGCGGCATCAATCGTTTCTTTACCTTTAATGTCACTTTCGGTAATAACAGCTAATTTTCCCATCTTTAACCCCAACATTGGCGACATCATTGAACATGGTTTCAGGGTCCATAACCCGGCCGTTTAATATGACTAAATCATAGGTTTCGTTTGAAATGGTTTTCTTTTGACCGTATGAGAACGATACCAAGAACGCAAACAGAATAATGAGATAGTTTTTCATAAAATAGTTGTTTATCAGCTTTTACTTATTTAATTGTGTTCTTGCAAGTTTTCCTGTCTTTGGTAGATTAACACAAGCAGATTGGGTTGCCGCGCTACTTTACCAGGATGATCCGAAAGCCGATAGAGTAGTTCAAGACGCTTTTGGCGCCAGCGGTACCATTCCTTCAGCTTTCGTTCATTCCGGGCTTAGCTTTGCTTTGCAATGCTATTGCGATGTTAGTCGATTAAATTTGAAACCATACCTTAATATATTTCGCTCTAAAAAGTAGTTTTAAAGCAGTTTCCGTTGATTGCGTAGTTACTTTAATGATTTTAACTTGAATCCAATGACAATGTTTACAATGCCGACAATTGCAAATCCAATACCCATCCATGTGGTAATAGCAAGTGCTCCGAATAATAAATTACTCATAATCATATAGCCTATGACTACTGAAAGTACTCCTGACAACAATCCCAGCCACCAAAGAGGCGCCTCTTCTTTTTTACTTTGAAACGCGTCTGCAAACGACATTATACCGGAAACGATAATCCAGAAGCCGACAACAAAAGGTAATGAGGCTGCTGTAAGTGCCGGGTTTGATAAGAGCACAAAAGCGAATACCATATCAAGTAGACCTCCGGCCAGTACCCATCCCCAATTGGGAAATAAATCTTTAAAACCAATGGATGCTCCGGTCTGTAATATTCCTGTAATCAATAAGCTAATCCCAATATAGATAGCCACTCCCATGAGTGCATTCGCCGGATGGCGAAATACAAAAAATGCGAGTATTAAAAGTATAATCCCTCTTAACAGGGTGAACCACCATAGTTTTTGTAATGTTTTCATAATTGATCTGTTTTTGAATTAATTTTATTTTGAATTATTGTTATTCTTTTTTATCAAGCAAGTCCCCGGCACCAGAGTCATCTACATGAATTTTTGAAAGACCTGGATTAACTCCAATAGTATGCTTTACCCTCCAATCCTCTTTGTCAATCGGCGTAAACCTTCCTTTGTCTTCTATTGGGAAACGAATTTCTTGCCCGGCATTTATGTCTAATACTTCATTGTCTTTTACTACTGTAACACCATTTACAATAACATAAGGAATACCTGTTGTAGGGAGGCCATTTTCCCCTATTTTAAAAGTGGAATTATCTGTGATCGTTTCAGGGTTAAAGATGGTGATATCAGCAACTTTCCCTATTTGAATTCTTCCTCTTTGTTTCATAGCCTCAAGCCCGGCATTACCAAGGTGTAAAGCAGCCCAATAGCTTGATTGTGCAATCGTAAACATTAAAGGAACACCTTGTTCACGAGCCATACGAAAAGCTGTACCACGCGTACCAGCCGTTCTGGGATGTCCTCTGTAATCCTTCCAATCTGCTTCCCATGGTAAAGATTCTCCATCAGGACCAACACCAACCATGGCATCAGCTGCTATAGTCATATGAGGTATTGTTAAAAAATCTTTCAACCAGGGCTTCCGGTATGGAAATACTACGACAACCGATCTTCCCGGTTCTTTTTTCATCAATGCTGCATAGGTTTCGTTGGTCAGGTATGCATTATCGATAGGGTCGAAGATGGTTTCTTCGTATTTGAAACCACGCTTTTCTACCCATTCAGAAGGTTTCAGGAAATCTGCAGTAACTGCTGTTGCTCCGGCAGCGTAAGGATAGTACTCTGACCACATATTCAAACCTTTTGCTCTGGCCAATTGCAATTTTTCTTCTATTTCCCACCAACCATAATCATTATTATGGCAAATTAAAAATGGAGCGCCTAACAACATGGCATTGGTAAACATCTCATCAAAAGCTATTGGCGCTTCCGTAGGTGTTTCGTTTAATAAATGATATCTGGTATGAGAAGCTGTCATACGGTCATAATTAGCAGCTACTTTTTGAGCCGTAAAAACTTCGTAACTACTTGTTCCCATAGTTATGTAAGCAACAGGAGCTGCCATACCAATTGCACCTTGTCTTAGATCTTCATCTAATATTTTCATTATTGTATTCATTTCGTCCAAAGTTGATTTTGTTGTTGCCCAACCTTGAACGCCATCTTCTGCAGCTTTGGCAACGTATGGTCTTGCTTCCGTATAATCCATTGTGCCAACCATCTTCAATTCAGGGTCATGAATAGCCATTCTTGTCCACAATAAACTTGCAGTAGTACCATAGTTTACTTGCCAGCCCGTTTTTGCTTTTTCATCATACCATTCTTTCACATTGAATGATCCGGCTTCAAGGTCCATCCCGGAAGTTACACCGTCTCGAATTGCCATTTTAGTACTAAAAACATCCATTGAATGGTAGTGTGTGTCAATAAACCCAGGAGCAACCACATGCCCTTTAGCATCAATGGTTTCTTTTCCTTGAATTGGAGATTTGGTAATTGCAACGATTTTTCCGTCTTTGACCCCCACATTGGCGACAGCGTCAAACATGGTTTCAGGGTCCATTACGCGACCGTTTAATATGACTATGTCATAGGTCTCATTTGTAGTTGTTTTCTGTTGACCGTATGAGAACGATACTAAGAAAATAAATAGAATTAGTAAATTGTTTTTCATGATTTTAAATGTTTATAGTTACTGTTTACAAAGATTAATTGGGGTATAGCTGTTATTTCAGGATGTATTTCATTCTATTGGGCTTGTGTCAATTTTGGTGGATATCGTAAAATTTGACCGATATAATCTCATAGAGGATATCGTTCAATGTGATTTAGCAAATTCGAGTAAGGCTGACTGGTCTGGTAACCACCCGACCAGTGATATGGTATAACATTGTTCATCTTCCTGACGGATCTGCATATCCTGGCAACATGTCTGAGGGAAGGTGAAATCTTTCCCTTTATAATAATCTGGTAAATTGATGCCATATTATGGTCAGGTCTTATAAGAGAATGCATCTTTAACATGTAAGAGCAAGGTACAAAAACCGGGTAAGGAATGATCTACTACTTAAGTCGCAAAAAAGTAGGATATTGAGTGCTTACCTGCTGATAATTAATCATTAATCAGTTTTGAAGAATGAGTATGGAAGGAGAAATGCGTCTATATTGTTTTAGTATTGCTTTGAGCTTCGGTTTTGTTATGAATCCAAAGTTGTAAAGAATTATGGTCATTATTTATGCCATATGAAGCCGACCATTTTTAGCGGATTAGTTTATTTTTGGCAAGAAATAACAGTTATAATGAAAACATAGGATATCTAAAGATTTGCCCTCTGAGGTAGTTGTTTTTTCGTTTTCTTTTGTAATAGTTTCAAAGAGGCCTTATGACGAAATTAATTGGTTTTGGTTAGAAAAAAACAGAGCCTCTTCGGCCTATTTTTTCAATGATCATTTCAACGGTTTTTTTAAAAATTTAGGGGAAAAGATGAGTACACCTATTTCTAATCGTGCCCCTGATGTTCCGTCTAAAGCACGACCATAGGTAATTGCAGGTACTATGGTGTTATTAGGTTCCCACCGGAGCCCAATCTTATATTCCGGTTTGGAATAGGCGGATCCCGATGTCCCGTAGACTTCACCAACTATAGCTGTTTTGGGAATGATCTTGTAAACAGCAACACGCGTGGAATAAGTAAAGCCCCAGGCTGGATCACCTGACTCACTATTGCTCCAGTCAAAAATTGCGCCAGGCATGATGTCCCATGAAATGGTATTGTTGAAAAGAGGAAATGTAATTGGAACAGCAGTCCAAACATTTTGGTGTGTTTTTAAAAATTCCGTTTCCTGCCAATAACCAGGAGATTTTCCGAATCCCAAAAACACAGCTCCTCCACCATTGTTTTCTTTGTTGACCCAGAACATGTATTTCGCATAAGCCAGAATATTAAAATGCTGAGGGATTAACTCTTTTTCATTTTCCCAAAACAAGAAAGCCTGGGCAAAAAATTCCCATTTGGGAGCTAAAGCAAAAGACGCTGCTGTCCCTGCGTTTCGCCCCCCGGTAGTCAGGAGAATTGTGGCAGTACCATGAGGCATGGTGAGGTAGTTGTCGGTATTAAATTGCTGAGCCCTTGTGTGTATGGGAGACAAGAAAAAAGTACTCAGAAAAACAAAGCCATGCATGACTTCTTAACCTTTATCCAATTGGAAGAAAATAATTATGGATTTGAATTTTATTTTCACATTCAATATTACTACGATTTTTGGTTTCGTTAGACCGTTTCATACTACTATTGTTATTCCCGTATGCTGCTCAGCATAGCTGAAGTACGATTCGTAACGTCCAGCTTTTTATAAATATTCGTCAAGTGACTTTTAACGGTTACAGTAGAAATATGAAGTTGATCAGCAACCTCTTTATTGTGCAGGCCTTTAGCGATGAGCTCAACCACATCGTGCTCCCGCGCGGTTAACCGATCGTCTTTGAAGGTAGAAACTGATGCGGACTTTTGTGAAGATGAATCGATACCGATTCTGGATAATAGACGATTGTGTTCATCAGTATGTGGAATCTGGTTGAATAGGTCTGGCATTACTCTATATGCCTCTATGATCGGTCTGATCATATTTTTTTTACCTGCCAGTATCAGCGCTTCCGCTAACCATTTGGCAGCAAGTTTTTTCCTTCCAAGACGCAAAGATCCCATCGCTTTGAGTAGAACAACGTCTATCTGCTGATAGTGGTTATGAACACTTTCCAGCATGACTTCCACTTCATTTAGCAAAGAAATCGCTTCCTCAACCTGAGCATGTGAACCATGACTTACCACGATTCGTAACTTCGTCAGTTCAGGTACATCTATCAAAAATAAATACGAAGACGGATGCTGCTTCACCCAGTCGGCTGTAGCCCAGCTTAATTCCTTGTCCCCTAACCCGGTATGCCAGTTGACTCTTGCTTGTACTGAGCGGTAGTAATTTTGGAACTTTGTGTCTTTCAGTTTTGCCGCCAATTGGCACATTTGTTCAAGAAATAAAGCCGTTGCCTTTTCATCTTTTTTTAAGGAGCTGATTAGAACTAACCCTGCCAGTGCATCAAAATAAACCCGGTAATTAAACACACCCTCAAATGCTAGCGCTTCTTTTAAGGTGTGTATAACTTCATGCTCATTGTAAGATTGAAAGGCAACATTGCCTCGAAAATACGAACCCCATCCTTTTGCATATAGTAAATCAGAATCCTGAACAAGAAACAGTAATTTTTTTGCGTCATTATCTGCTGATTCAAAATCTCCGGAAAGTAAGTGAACAAGCACTTTACCGTGGATGGAGCGTACATGAAATTTTGAGGAAGCATCGAATTTTTCCTGAATCTCATCAAGAGACTGCAATGCCAAAGCGGTTAAGCCAAGCATCTGTCTGCCACAGGCCAATGTCAATTCCCTGCGTCCGCCAAACATGTAACTTTCATCATGGCACAACACTTTAGATCGTTCGAGCGATTCTACCGCTTTTTTGGGGTCAGGTTTGACAAACGTTAGAAAGTACCCTAAATGAGACAGATATTGGGAAACGTTCTCATCACTTGAACTTTCAATGCCAACTGATTTTAAAGTGTCCAGGATGGAAAAAAAATCCTCGATGCCCCAGGTTTCTTCGCAAACCAGTAATTCCGTCAGCAACATATCAACATTGGCGTTGCGAATTTGCCGGGGAATCTTATCAAGCCAGCGTTGCACAACCCACCATTGTCCTTTATCCAAAATGCTTGCCCTATTCTTGGTGATCTGCTCGCACGCCAATGCATAGTTTTTTGATTTGATCGCGTAGTGGATGGCTTCATCAATAAGATTCTTACCTGAAAACCATTCACTTATTTTAAGATAAAGCGGGTTGATTATAGTCGGTTCACTTCTTTCCAGTTGCTTCTTTAATATGTCACCAATTAAGTGGTGGAATCGATACCATGTTCCATCATCGCTAGTAGGAACTAAGAAAAAATTTAAATCCTTTCAATTTTGTAAGGAAAATATCTGCGCTACCGGTATCTTTAAAGGCATATGTGAAAAGATAGAGTCGATCAAATCTTCATTGAATTGATCGCATAGCGAACAAAGTTGCATTTGCCTGAAAAACTCCGGATCTAAGCCATGGCTGATGTGATCCAACAGCTCATCAAGATCATTAGCCATGATCTTGGATCCCATCTTTTCATCAACCAAATTCGTAAACGAATTCGCCATTATCGTCATCCTGATAGCCAGGATCCAACCTTCTGTCCGGGCCGTAAGTTCTTTGATTTCGTCAGCCCTGAGGCTGATACTATTCTCAACTGCCAGGAGGTCAGTTAATTCATGTTCCTGAAATCTGAGGTCTCGCATCCTGATTTCGAACATCTTTTGATATAACCGTAGTCCACGTAATGCAAAAGGGGGGTCCCACCGGGTAATGATTACCACTAGCAAATTGCCGGTATTTTCATTGATGAGGGCCTGGACCAACTCGTGAATCTCCTGATTTCGTATCAAATGATAGTCATCAAGAATCAGCCTGCAATTTCCCTGGAACTTATTAGTTATATCAACAATTTTCTCAATAATTATTTCCCATGAAAGAAACTTGTATTCATTCTGTAACCTTATTAAACTTTGTTTTTCAGCAGGACTAACTATCTTAATCGCTTCAGTCAAATAGCTTAAGAAGGTAGATGTATCATTCATACTCTCTTCAAGGGATATCCAGGTATAATCACCTCCACTCACTTCAAGCCATTGACTTATTAGCACACTCTTGCCATACCCGGCAGGTGCTGAGACCAATAGAAAAGGCAAATAAGCTTTTTTTTCCAATTCTTCCAAAAGATGTGGCCTTGGAAAGAGATCCGGAGTGAGGGTTGGCCGCTTTAGTTTAGTGAGATACATTGTACTATGTAACTGTTAATATCCAATTATTAATACCTATTTTTAACACCTATTATTAATAACTTGTTCAATCAAAATGGGTGGTAAGGTTTGTACGATTTAATTTAGTGAAAAACATAAAACCTACTACCACTAACTTATTTAAAAATCGGGATTTTGATTGAAAAATACAAATTAATAACGTTAAGTTAAAGTTATCTTATGTTAGAGTTTTCTATTTAAACATCAAACATAAGTGTAATTTTGTTTACAGATGATTATTTAATCGCCTTTTCCAGATCAGGCTATATAAATATAGCTCCTATCCAGAATTCAACAAAGAAAAGGTTTAATTTGAGGTAAAGGTAAGAACATTTTGTTAAAGTTATTTGTTTATAAATTAAACATAAGTGTAATCTTATCTCCAGATAATTATTTAATTGGATTTTTCCGAATCAGTTTGAATAATTTATTTTGAGTTTTAGATGTGTCCTGCAAAGTAGATAAACTAATACCCAAACCAACAAATACAAGCGCATTATTGAGATTTTCCAAATCAACGTTACCTCCATCAACATATGGCTTAAGAGTATAAAATAGTCCTGTTATCACAGCAGGATACTGAAGATAGCTCATGAGATAAAAAATTTGTTTTATTTTTCTCATTTTGATTGGTACATTTTCAATATTTATAAGGCACATAGAATACTTATAAAACCATAAACTTTTTTGTTAAATGTAGTTCTGGCTATGAATATTAATGCCAACTTGTTTTATGCGAAACAATATCATCAAACATCCCTAAAACTTTTCGGATAAGTTTACCTTTTTGGGTTCTTTATTAAAGAATCATAATCACATTTAATTGAAATCGTAAAAGAGCTTTTATAATCCCCCTATATTTGATAGTACATTCATAGAAATTAAAAATGCAATTTAACAAACGATGTAATAAAAGAGTTCCATCTGTTTATCATCTGACTGCCCGATAGAACAGTGGTTCCAACATTTTTAATCAATCCTCTTTCCCCATATGACACATATATTTAAAAACAAAAATCTGGAGATACATATTGACACCCCTTTTGAAAATTATAAATTTCCCCGATTTGACTGGACCGGAAAAATTGTGGAGGTGAAATTTAAGGATATTCAAGTGTCAGGTGTGGAAAGAACGGATGGTCACAATGAGAATTATTTTGGAAAAGGGTTTTATAATGAATTTGGAATTGACAAAGCATTAGGCTTTGACGAAACGGATATAGGCGGTTGGTTTCACAAAATAGGCGTAGGCTTATTAAAAAAAGAGCAACCAGAATACCTTTTTAGTGAAAATTACAAGATTAAACCCGCCAAATTTCAAATTATTGCGGAATCAAACAAGCTTCTAATTAGCTGCATATCCGAAGTCTGCAATGGCTATTCATATGTGCTGAGAAAAGAGATTGCTTTGAATGACACCGGCTTTACCATTCAATACTACTTAGAAAATAACGGCGAAAAAGATATGGTTACCAATGAATATGTCCACAATTTTGTCGCAATTAATAGTACTCTAACAGGGCCCGGTTATACTTTAAAATTTCCATTTCAGATAAAACCTGAACTGTTTGGGGAGGTGGTTAATCCGGAAGGAAAAATTGATGTAGGGCAAAATGAAATTATTTTTAAGGATTCGCCCAAAGAGCAATTCTATTTCAGTAACCTTTCAGGTAGCGCAAATGTTGATGCAGGCTGGGAATTAATAAACCTGAAACGCAAAATTGGGATTCGAGAAACAGGAAATTTTCAAACAAACAAAGTGAATCTTTGGGGATGGACCCATGTGATAAGTCCGGAATTATTTTTTAATATCTCCATCAAACCCGGTAAATCAACAGAATGGTCCAGAACATATGAGATGTACAGAATACCATAAAACTAGAAAATCAAGTTGAAGGTTTGACCATAACAGCAATGTGTAAAAATATGCTACTTTTGAAATAAGAGGGCGTTAACAGCAATTGAGTATAAATCGAACCTTTTAAATGTTAGTTTTTTTTATTCCTGTTTATTTAATCGCCACCTTAGCCATAGGTTTTTGGGCTTCCAAAAAAATTAAGACCAGCGGAGACTTTACGCTGGCCGGTAAGAGTCTTTCCACTTCTTTTGTGGGTGTTACCCTTTTTGCTACCTGGTTCGGTTCAAGCCAGATTATGGGCAACCCCAGTCACTTTGTCGAGAATGGCTTTTCCTCTTTTGTTACGCTGGTTCTTGGTAGTGGTCTGTGTCTTCTTCTGGTAGGCATGTTCTATGCCAGAAAATTGTACCGCCTTAATATTGTGACTATTGGTGATTTCTTTCAAAGCAGATATAATAAGAAAATTGATCTGACAATTTCTGTTATTCTGGTCTTTAGCTATCCCCAATGGATAGCAGCACAGTTTGTAGCTTTGGGCTTTCTTTTTAACACTGTTCTTGGTATTCCCATGGCGTACGGAATTATACTGGGAGCATCTATTGTGATTCTGTATACCTATATCGGGGGTATGTGGGCCGTTTCCTATACAGATATGCTGCAAAGTATAATGATTATTTTAGGGTTGTTTGTTTTGCTGTGGAATATCCTCAATGAAACCGTTGGTATTGCACCAATTTTTGCTGAAAAACCTCAAAGTTTTTTTAGCTTTTTTCCGCAAGGGGGAATTGAACAATGGTCAGTATACCTGGCCACATTAATGGCATTTGTACTGGGCGCATTGCCAGGGCAGGAAATTTGGCAGCGCGTGTTTTCGGCTAAATCAGAAAGAGCTGCTGTAAATGGAGTGGTTCTGGGGGCTTTTCTTTTGGTTTTAATTCCAACAGTACCGCTGCTGATCGCACTTGGCGCAGCCTATCTGCACCCTGAACTGATGACTATTGACGAGGGGCAAAATATAATCCCGTCAATCGTCTCCCTCTATGCCGGTCCGTTAGTCCAGGTTCTGTTTTATGGTGCTCTGATATCAGCTATATTAAGTACATCAAGCGGGGCTTTGCTTGCTCCCTCGACAATCATAGGTGAGAATCTTATTCGGCCTAATATCCCGAATATGTCCGATAAGAAATTATTGCTATATACCCGCTTAAGCGTAATAGTTGTTGCGGTAATTTCCTGCTACTTCGCTTACAGTGATTCGGACATTGTCGCCCTGGTCGTGGCCTCTGTAAGCCTTCTTCTGGTATGCCTGTTTGCGCCGCTTACATTTGGCTTATTCTGGAAAAAGTCTTCCGTATTCGGAGCCTGGAGTGCCATTATTGCAGGAGGCCTGACATGGTTTTGTTGCTGGATTTTTGAAACAACCATAGATGCAACAATTTATGGAACCATAGCCAGTTGTATGGCGATGGTCGCAGGAAGTTTTGTCCGTCCGGATAATAACATAGTAAAGAAGCGCAGTTAACAAACGATATAACACATTTCAAAAACCACTATGAGCACCGGTTATTTTATCCCCAATCCCGGCAGATTAAAGTTCAATTGGGAGACTGGAGAGTATGCCTTTTTAGCATCCAACTATTGGATAACTTACTAACTTTTTGGATATTCTATTTTTACGGATTTCCTCTCTTCTATATGCCCAATAAAATTTACAAAATATCCCATAGATTTTAAATAATAATAGCGGCCTAATGACCATAATCATTTATTTCCTAAATTATACCCTATAAAATACAGACTAATATTTACGCTTATGAAAGCAATTCGTAAATGGTTTAGTAACATTCCACTCTTCTTAGTGACTGCTATTCTCTTTCAGGGCTGCGTGGTTTATGACTTAAAAAACCCTGTAACCCTTGATCAGGCTTCTGAAGAAAAGAAAAAAGCAAAAATTAAGACAAACACTAATCAAACTTCAATATATAATTACATTTCATTTGAAAATGGTCAATTCTATGGGGTTGAGACAAAATCCGGTAAATTGGTTAGGGTTCCTTTGAATAAAAATGATATTACTGAAGTCCTGGTACAAAACAAATCGGCCTCAACCTGGGCTACAATTGCTGTTATAGCAGTCCCTGTTATAGCTATGACCATATTTGCATTAACATACGATCCTGCTGTAAGTGTAGATGGGATTATTGGTAAGGCTTATTAAATGTGTGAAAATTGTACACCTCTTAAGTTTTCATTCTTCATTTGGTTTTTTTCCAATCAAATTTTTATTTTCCCTCAGACTACTGGATTACCTCATCCTATTCGGTGAGCCATCGGCAAACCACTCCTGCAGTGGGTAGATAGATGGTCTTTATAATAACAGATATCCAGTATTAACAAAATTTTAGTCTTGAATATTTGATATTCTTCCACTCAACCCTTAGTATAATAAGGAATTTTAAAAAAAAATTATGGGAAATATAAGAGACAAAAGAAAATTTAAAAGAAAAGTAGTACAAACCAATCCTACCAATCCTACAGGGAATACCAACATTGATACCAATAAGTTCGATATTGATAAGGAAACCATTAAAGAACAACAGAGTAAAAGGTAATTGTCTGTTTTTCTTCATTAAATTAAAAGGCCATACCAGGAAGTGTATGGCTTTATTTAGTACTATCAAACGAAACTTACTTCCGGAAGATTATCAAAGTAATTACCTAACAGACTGTATCCTTCCGCGCGAAAGGGATTCATAAATATTTTGTAAAATCTCCATTTTAATTTGGATTCTGTGCAGATTCTGTTATATTAAAAGAATGATAAGAAAACAAAAATTAGAAAACAGAGCAATTTTAGAAAAATCAGTTAATCATCTTCAAGCTCAGGGTTTTGAAAATATCAAAGCTGATATGCCAGGTTACGAAACTCCAAAGACTTTTTTAAAGAAAGGTGCCGGATCTAATATGATACCAGACATATCAGCTACTAAGAACGGGAAAAAACACTACTTCGATATAAGCCTTAAATTAGAGAAACCCGGCATTTTAAAGTCAAAATGGTTATTGTTGGACACCTATAGTCGTTTGAATTCAGCCGTTTTTAAAATTATTACTACCAGAGGGCATTTTAAGTTTACAGACCAATTATTGGCGGATATTAATCTTACAAACAAAGAACCTTTAAAGATTTAAGCCCTGATAATTACAATCCTTGCTGTTTAGAGCTTATAATGTTGCACTTACGGTTGTAGTTTGGATCTGAGTTTTGCCCTGAGATGTGTTATCTGTCATGATGTAATTTTTCCCGGGTTCATTTAGGATGCTATGAGTGTACCCAATACGGAAACTGAGTTCATATCATAGATGACTGCGATGAAAACACCTCTTTTTGCAGGACCTGTATGCCCTGTTAATGGAGCACATTTCAAATTCAACCGTTTTCAAAAACAATTACTTTATAAAAAGTTTCAACCTGAATTTTATAATTGCCGGGTGGCAATGCAGCTATCATACAGACTGGTTAGCAAAGGTTAAATGATGTTAAAAACTTGATTTTCTGTACTATAAATATTAAATTATAAATATGAATAAAACGAAACCTTTCTTAAAACATATCATTTTCTAAGTCAAGAAATTGGCTTTACTTCTTCTCTCCGAGGGATTCATCCCTCTTAAATATTTCAAACATTATAAATGCTTAAAACTCCTAAGAAACGATTGCAATATCGGTTACAGGAGATTTAAAGGTCATTATTAAACATTTATCAAGTATTAATTCTAAAAAAATTAAAAAATGGAAAACATTAAAACACCAAAAAGAAAAGAATTTAAAAAATTAGGTTTTACATATTTGGAAACCGCAGAGATAGTCATAAACCTTAATACATTGCTGGCTAATTATCATGTATTCTACAATAAGCTGAGAAACTTTCACTGGAATATAGAAGGCCCCGAATTTTTTGAGCTACATGAAGAATTTGAAAAAGAATACAACACTGTACAAAAGAATATTGATATTGTTGCCGAACGAATAAGGGTATTCGGAATTAAACCAAATTTTACATTAAAAAAGACCCTGAAACTTTCGGATATAAAGGAAACCGAGCAAAGTCTTTCAGCCATTGAAATGGTCAGGGAAGTGCTCCGGGATTTCGAAATTCTGCATGACAATATGATGTCCGCCATTGGCTCATCACTTGATACGGGCGACATTGCCACAGAACAAATACTGACAGACTTTTTGAGAGCGCTGGAAAAAAGAAATTGGATGTTTACTTCATTCCTCAAATAGAAAGCTCTCTAATTTCGGCATAGTTGCATTCTATTGTCAATCAAGTGATGCAATATAAAAAGTGAGAATAAGTAGAGGTTATGATAGACGAGGCGTATATTCAAACGATTTAGATTTTCAACCTAAACTTACCTTCATTAAAACTTAGTACCATCTAACTTAATCAGAATTGGACTTTTTAGAAATGTGAGGTTTTAGTACAAATAAAAAATCCGCACGTGACCGTGCGGATTTTCTGAATGATGTGGGCCTTACTGGATTACCTCATCCTATTCGGGGAGCCATCGGGAAACCACTCCTGCAATTAGAAAACGCCCGGCGACTTAAAGCGCCGGATATTTTTTATTTTTCCCTCCGAACCACTGGATTAAATATCCATCGGGAGACCACTCCTGCAATTAGAAAATCATAAGGCGCAAAGCCGCCTTATTTATTTTTTTATTCCTGAAAACTACTGGATTGCATATCCATCGGGAGACCGCTCCAGCAGTTAGAAAATCATAAGGCGCAAAGCCGCCTTATTTATTTTTTTATTCCTGAAAACTACTGGATTGCATATCCATCGGGAGACCGCTCCAGCAGTTAGAAAATCATAAGGCGCAAAGCCGCCTTATTTATTTTTTTATTCCTGAAAACTACTGGATTGCATATCCATCGGGAGACCGCTCCAGCAGTTAGAAAATCATAAGGCGCAAAGCCGCCTTATTTATTTTTTTATTCCTGAAAACTACTGGATTGCATATCCATCGGGAGACCGCTCCAGCAGTTAGAAAATCATAAGGCGCAAAGCCGCCTTATTTATTTTTTTATTCCTGAAAACTACTGGATTGCATATCCATCGGGAGACCGCTCCAGCAGTTAGAAAATCATAAGGCGCAAAGCCGCCTTATTTATTTTTTTATTCCTTATAAACGCTCAAACATTCGTTTGGCGCTTACCGGAATAAAAAAATCCGCACCTTACCGTGCGGATTTTCTGAATGATGTGGGCCCTACTGGATTCGAACCAGTGACCCCCTGCTTGTAAGGCAGGTGCTCTGAACCAACTGAGCTAAGAGCCCCTAAGGGGATGCAAATATAGTATAGTTTTTTGTTACCCAAAACAAAAAATAAGAAAAAATCACACGACCTCAGCAACTGTAAATGTACTTCCGCCTATATAGATGAAATCATCCCTGTCTGCCTTTTTTAGTGCAGCTTTATAGGCCATAGGAATAGAATCGTAAATTGTCCCTTCCAAACCATATTCCGATGCTTTTTTCTTCAAAATTTCAGCATCTAAACCCCTTGGAATATCGGGTCTTGCAAAATAATAAACCGCATTCCCCGGAAATAAAGGTAATATGGCATCCAGGTTTTTCTCTTTTACAAACCCGAGGACTATATGTAGGGTTTTGAATTTTTGTGCTCCTATTTGTTCCAGTACCAAAGAGATGCCCTCACTATTGTGGGCTGTATCACAAACAACTTTTGGGTTTTCCTGAAGTATCTGCCACCTTCCCAGAAGTCCGGTATTCTCCACCACTCTCATAAGTCCACTTTTAATATGCTCCTCACTAATGGTAAACCCTTTAAGCCTTTTAACGGCGGCTAATACCCCTTTTATATTCCTGTTTTGATAGTTTCCCAGTAGTGAAGTTTTATACAGCTTAAGATCTTCCTTTTCAGCAAAGACTATATCTGAATTTCTCTCTTTCGCAATTTCTTCGAAAACAGGGGCAATTTCTTCCTGATATTCGCTAATGACAACAGGGACGCCCGGTTTGATGATCCCTGCCTTTTCCCTGGTTATTTTTGCCAGCGTATCACCCAGTATATCTGTATGGTCTAAACCAATGTTAGTAATCAAAGAAACTTCAGGTTTTATGATATTAGTAGAATCTAAGCGTCCACCCAGGCCTACTTCTATAATCGCAATGGATACCTCTTCCCTGGAAAAATAATCCAGTGCCATCCCCACACTCATTTCAAAAAAAGACAGTTTATTTCTTTCCAGAAAAGACTTATTTCCTTCTATAAATTCTATGACACTCTTTTGACTAATAGGTTCTCCATTAATCTTAATCCGCTCCCTGAAATCTTTCATATGGGGAGATGTATACAAACCCACCTTATAGCCAGCTTCCTGCAATATAGATGCCAGCATATGGCTGCTGGAACCCTTGCCATTTGTCCCTGCCACATGAATACTCTTAAAATTTAAATGTGGATTTTTAAGGTGGGCAGCCAAAGAGAGGCTATTGTCTAATTTGCCATTGTAAGCCTGTGGTCCCTTTTGCTGGTACATTGGAAGTTGGGCGAACATCCAGACCAGGGTCTCCTTATAGGTCATTTATTATTCCCCTAATTTAAAATTGACCACAACAAAACCTATCTGTTGACTCGGGGCATTGGAATCCGGATTCCATGTGTGCATAAATGCAGTTTTTGTTGCAGGCTCCAGGAGACAAGGGTGACTATTTGTAGTCCCTTTTACACCGGGGGTTGCATTTATCACCTTACCGTTTCTATCTACGGTAATTTTAACCACTACCCTTCCTTCTTCATTACAATCCTGTTGGACTTTCCCCTTATTCGCCAAAATACGTCCGTTAAGTCCGTATCCGCCCGTTCCGCTTCCGGAACCCGGGCTGCCATAATAACTTGTTGCATATGGATCGCCACCGGGTTGTCCTTTGTCCCCGGCCATGTTATCATCTCCCTCACTACCCTGGACCTCACCATCAGATTGGTTAAGACCTCCCATCAGTTCATCCAGCTTTTTCTTTTTGGCTTCTTTTTCCTGTTGGGCTTTTTCCTCAGCGGCCTTTTGCTCACGGGCCAGTTGTTCAGCTTTTGCCTGGGCTTTCCTCGCCGCTTCTTCTGCCTCGCGCTTTGCTGCTTCCTGTTGCTTAATTTTTATAGATTCTTCGTCTTCCTGGGTAAGAACTTTCTCAGTGGCTTTTTCCGTAACGTCTTCCTCGGCAACTTCTTCCGGCTGAGCAGCGGGTATTTCTTCCACGACCTCTTCTTCCTTTGTTACAGTTTCGGCAGGTTCAGATTTCACAGGCTTAATCGGCTGTTTATCCCCCATGCCGTAATCCATGGAACCAAAGTTCACGGTAATCCCATTCTCAATGGGTGGATCCAGATATGTGAGGCCAATATAAAAAAGTAAAAGAAGGAGTACGCTTAACAAAATAGTTGTAAGCGTAAAAGATTTTTTCTTGTGTCTCGTATCTAAAAATGACATTAATTAGGCCGCACCGCCAGGATCACTTTATAACTATTTCTATTGGCAATATCCATTACATGGACCGCTTCTTTAATGGCCACGCTTTCCTCTGCCCTAAGAATAATAGTGGGCTTCTCCCGGCCCTCTAGTGCTTTTTTTAATTCAATTTCAATGTATTCTCCATTTATTTGTTCGTTGTTCACAAAATATTCCAGGTTTTTATTAATCGTAACCGAAACATTTTGAGTGTTTGTTGATTTTCCTTTCGCTTTTGGCAACAGAAGATCCAGTGCATTGGGCGAGTTAGCCGTTAACATAAAGAAAATCAGCAGCAGGAAAACGATGTCCGTCATAGAGGACATGCTAAATTCCGGACTGATTTTATTTCTCCCTTTAAATTTCATAGGATCATCTTAAATTGGTTCATTTAGCAAGTCAAGAAACTCCACTGCATTTGCTTCCATCTTATGGACTACCTTATCTGTCCGATTTACCAAATGGTTATATCCCATATAAGCAACAATACCCACAATCAGGCCAGCAACCGTTGTGGTCATAGCAGTATAAATACCGGATGCCAAAGCACCCATTTCTGCCTGTCCCCCGCTGCTTGCCATTTGATGGAATGCCAAAATCATTCCAATAACCGTTCCTAAAAACCCAATCATGGGCCCTGCGCCTGCAATGGTAGCAAGTACATTTACATTTTTCTCCAATTTATAAACCTCCAGGGTTCCCGCATTCTCAATAGCTGTATTGATATCATCCAGGGGCTTACCAATTCTGGATATTCCTTTTTCCGTTAACCTCGCAACTGGTGAATCTGTCTGTGCACATAATATTTTGGCCGCTTCCAGTTTACCGTTCATAACATGATCCCTTATTTGATTCATGAAATTCTTATCTATTTGCGAGGCGGCTTTTATGGCCAGTAAACGCTCAAAATAAATATATAATCCAACTGCCAGCATTACAAATAAAACAGAAATTATAACTATACTTCCGGCCCCACCATTAAAGATAAGATCAATTACCGAAAGTGTTTTTTCTTCTGAAACAAGTTCCCCAACTTGTGCGTCATCAACAAGATCCTGTAACATTATCATATTTTTCCCTATTAAAAGTTGCCCTTATAACGGTTTAAAATCAATTAAATTATGCGTTTAATATTAAATTTCGAATAAGCACAAAACTGACTGCGCCGCTAATAAAACCAACGAATGCAAGCCATGCTATTTTTTTGAAATACCAGAAGAAATCAATTTTCTCCATTCCCATAGCTACTACGCCCGCCGCAGATCCTATAATCAGCATACTGCCACCTGTTCCTGCCGAATAGGCAATAAAATGCCATACAGGATCATCTATGGGAACTGAAAACATACCCATACTTGCTGCCACCAAAGGCACATTGTCTATCACGGCAGAACCAACACCTAAAAATAGTACCACTAAATCTGAAACAGATTCATGACCTTCCGTACCAAGGAAAGGCATAAAAGTATCTAATGCTCCCGCAAAATGAAATAACATTCCTAAAGATTCCAAAGCAGCAACTGCCAGTAAAATACCAAGGAAAAAAAGTATACTCGGAAGCTCTATTTTTGAAAGGGATGAATGTACAGCACTATGGTGAGAGCCTTCCTGGCTTTCCGATCCATCAACACTGGAAATACTGAATTTTGCACTGGTATATATTTCCGCAAAAGTGGCCACAACAGCCAGAGAAAGCATCATCCCTACATAAGGCGGCAAATGGGTAATAGTCTTAAAAAAAGGGACAAAAACAATAGAACCTAAACCGAGGTATAACATAGTAGCTCCAAATGGGGATTTTGGTTTTTCTTCCTTTTCCAAATCAGCATCAATATTACCTTTAAACACCTTATACCTTAAGGCAAAAAGTACGGGAACAACCATACAAACTATTGATGGTATAAGAACATGTTCTATAAGTTGGGCGGCAGACACTTTGTTGCCAATCCATAGCATTGTTGTAGTTACATCACCAATAGGAGACCAGGCACCCCCGGCATTTGCAGCAATAATAATCATCCCGGCAAACCATAGCCTTAACTCCCTTTCCTTAATCACTTTTTGCAATATGGTTACCAGTACGATGGTCGCCGTAAGGTTATCTATAATTGCAGACAGAATGAAGGCTAAAATTGAAAATAGCCATAGTAATTTTGATTTTTTCCTGGTTCGTATATATCCTTTTATGGTGGCAAAGCCATCAAAATAATCTATAATCTCTACAATTGTCATTGCCCCTAAAAGAAAAACGAGGATCTCTGCTGTTTTGCCCAGATGGTGCAATAACATTTCATCAAGGTGCGAAGGTTCTAATTCCTTTAAGTCTGAGTTCACCTCAAATACCGGTAAATGGGCCAAAGCTATAACTGCCCATAAAATAGCCATCATGGCCAAAGCAGGAATTAGTTTGTCTATTTTCAGATTATGCTCAAGGGTAATTGCCAAATAGCCTACAAAGAATACAATAATAATAATGGTCTCCATACTGGTTGGTTTTAAATTAATTGTTTTAAGGCAATTTCGAATGCCGTTTTACTCATGTTCTTTTTTGTTACATTTTCCTTAAAGATATTCAAAATTGCTTTTCGTATTGTATTTGAAGTATCATTAAAAATCAATTCATCTTCCATCCCCACCCTTCGTTCCATAAAATAGGCAAATACTCTGGCCATTCCGCAGTTGGAAACAAAATCAGGTATAAGGCTAACTCTTTCATCCGTATATTCCATAACAGAGCCAAAAAATATTTCCGGATCTGCAAAAGGCACATTGGCGCCACACGAAATAACCTCAAGGCCCGCAGCTATCATTTCCGATATTTGTTCCTGGGTGACCAGTCTGGACGATGCACAAGGTGCAAAAATTTCCGTGGGCAAACTCCATATGCGCTTATTCATTTCATCAAAAGGAATCATTTTATCTGCATCAGCTATTAATGTGTTTCCTTTTTTATGCAAAAAGAAAGTCTTTATCTCTTCAAATGAAAAACCATCTTCATTAATAACTCCGCCAACTCTATCTATAATTCCTACAATCTTAGCGCCCATCTGTGCCAAATAAAAGGCCGCTGCAGATCCTACATTTCCAAAACCCTGTACAATGGCCCTTTTACCTATGACAGTTCCACCCGAGATATCATAATAGTGCCTTATGGCTTCAGCCACTCCAAAACCTGTAATCATATCTGCTACAGTATATTTTTTGGAAACATCGGGAGAATAGGTATTGCTTTCCAGGACCTTAATCACTCCAAGTCTTAACTGCCCAATTCTGTTTATTTTATCTGCTTCCGTAGGCCTGAAATGCCCGTTAAATACTCCTTCCTGAGGGTGCCAAACACCGGCATCCTCCGTAATTGGAATAACTTCGTGAATTTCATCTACATTTAAATCGCCCCCCGTTCCATAGTAACTCTTAAGTAAGGGAGCAACCGCCGTATACCATCTCTCCAGCACACCTCTTTTTCTTGGGTCATGCGGGTTAAAATTTATTCCCGACTTTGCCCCTCCAATAGGCGGGCCCGACACGGTAAACTTAACTTCCATGGTTTTAGCCAGGGACAAGACTTCGTTCATATCCAAACCTTCACGCATTCTTGTTCCTCCACCTGCCGCTCCACCCCTCAGGGAATTTATAACGGCCCAGCCTTCTGCCTCTGTTTCCGGATCTTTCCAATTAAAGACTATTTCTGGCGGTTTATTTTCATATATTTTTAATAGCTTTTTCATTTTTTATCAACTAATTATGGAACCTGGATAAAATTGTTCAATTAAATGGGGTTTTAACTAATAATAGTCCTGAAAAAGCTAGTGTTGTCTCATAATATATTTGATATTTTGGAATAAATGAACCCCTCAGACAAATATAAAAATATTGTGTTACTTTAAAAGCTTTTTGGATCATACTTGGTCCGAAAAGGCAACTCTTTTACAAAGTATTCTACTTTTATAAATTAGCCGGGGTATCTTCAATTTGTTAACCTCAGTCTTGTATCTTTGTAATGCTTTTCATCAAAATTTATTGTAATGGATTTTAACCTGACGGAAGAACAGATAATGATTAAACAGGCCGCAAGAGATTTTGCCAATACAGAATTATTACCTGGTGTAATTGAACGTGATGAGACACAGCAATTTCCAGCCCAGCAGGTAAAAAAAATGGGGGAACTCGGTTTTTTGGGAATGATGGTAGATCCTGAATATGGCGGTAGTGGTTTAGATACGTTGTCCTATGTTTTAACCATGGAAGAACTGTCAAAAATAGACGCATCGGCCTCCGTCGTCGTATCTGTCAATAATTCATTGGTTTGCTGGGGTTTACAGGAATATGGTTCCAAAGAACAAAAAGATAAATACCTTCAAAAATTGGCTTCAGGCCAAATTATCGGCGCGTTCTGCCTTTCCGAGCCAGAAGCAGGCAGTGATGCAACCTCTCAAAAAACCACGGCAATTGATAAAGGTGACCATTATGTTCTGAATGGCACAAAAAATTGGATTACCAATGGAAATTCTGCATCTGTATATCTTGTAATGGCCCAAACCCATGTTGAAAAAGGACACAAGGGCATTAATGCGCTAATACTTGAAAAAGGTATGCCTGGATTTGAAATAGGGCCTAAAGAAAATAAATTGGGAATACGAGGAAGCGATACACATTCTTTGATATTTAACGATGTAATAGTACCCAAAGAAAATAGGATTGGTGTAGATGGATTTGGATTTAAATTTGCCATGAAAACGCTTGCCGGTGGAAGAATTGGTATTGCGGCACAAGCTTTGGGAATTGCCGCCGGGGCCTATGAACTGGCTAAAGATTATTCCAAAGAAAGAAGAGCGTTTGGCACGGAGATAGCAAACCATCAGGCTATTGCATTTAAACTGGCAAATATGCATACACAGATTCAGGCTGCAAGATATCTCGTATACAAGGCAGCCTGGGACAAAGATCAGGGTAATGATTATGACATTTCCGGCGCGATGGCCAAACTCTATGCCTCACAGGTTGCCATGGATACCACGGTGGAGGCCGTACAAATTTTCGGAGGAAATGGATTCGTTAAAGAATACCACGTTGAGCGAATGATGCGGGATGCGAAAATCACCCAAATATATGAGGGAACATCAGAGATTCAAAGAATAGTGATTTCCAGAAGTATTCTAAAAAAATAATAGCTCAGCATAATCTTACATATCTATACCCCAAAAATATTTAGGGGTGCCCTAAGAATAATTCAATATTATCAATCAATAATATTTCCAAACACAGGGTCATGGGTAAAATAAACACTTATTTGACCCATCTAGTCCCCAGGTCCTGAATTATGTTGGCAAATAAATATTGTATATTATTATAATCTCAATTTGCATGGTATAAAAATTCCAAATTGAATATTTTTTAACGTTTTATTGTAAACGTTAAATATTTTGTACAGTATCTTATTGATTGATGTATATATTTCATTTAAAATGATATTTTTGAGTAAATACTGCAATAAAGATGATGAAAAAACAAGGCTTGTATCTACCTGAATTTGAACATGATAACTGTGGTGCCGGATTTATCTGCAGCCTGAAGGGAAAAAAGTCCAATGACATTATTCATAAGGCACTGGAAATCCTCGATAAATTAGAACATAGAGGGGCTGTCAGCTCAGATGGGAAAACCGGGGATGGTGCCGGTATACTGATCGATATTCCACATCAGTTCTTCCAGGATCAATGTAATTTCTCTATTCCAAAAGCCGGGACATATGCGGCAGGTAATGTTTTTCTTCCTAAAAAGGAAAATCAAAGAAACTATTGTATCTCTGTTTTTGAGGAAAACATAAAAAAGCAGGGACTGAAGATATTAGGATGGAGGGATGTTCCTGTTAACAGAGCTATTCCGGGTAGAATTGCGGGAGAAACAGAGCCATTTGTCAAGCAAATCTTTGTTGGCAAAGAAAATGAGGAGCAGAATGATTTTAATTTTAATTTAAAACTTTTTATTGCACGAAAAGTCACGGAGCACACTATATTAAACTCAAAACTATCTGAAAGTAAGTTTTTCTATGTTCCAAGTCTTTCTACAAAAATTATAATATTCAAAGGGCTTTTAATGCCTAATGATATTAAGCTTTATTTCACAGATTTAATGGATGCACGAGTGGTCACAAGGTTAGCTTTGGTGCATCAGCGTTTTTCCACCAATACATTTCCTACCTGGGATCTGGCCCAGCCTTTCAGATACATGTGTCATAATGGAGAGATCAATACCCTTAGAGGTAATATTATGCGCATGCGTTCCAGGGAAGCTTTATTAGAAAGTGATCTGTTTGGCGATGAAATTAAAAATATTCTGCCAATAATTTTACCCGGTAAATCTGACTCTGCATCCATGGATATGGTAGTTGAATTATTACTGATGACCGGGCGATCCCTGCCTGAAGTAATGATGATGCTTGTTCCTGAAGCCTGGGAAAAGAACCTCGAAATGTCAGAAGCTAAACGGGCGTTCTATGAATACAATTCCTGTTTGATGGAACCCTGGGATGGCCCTGCATCCATACCCTTTACAGACGGCAGTTACATAGGTGCAGTTTTGGACAGAAATGGACTAAGGCCATCAAGGTACTCGGTTACTAAAGATGGTTATGTAATTATGTCCTCCGAGACCGGGGTATTAGATATAGCCCCTGAAAATATTGAACAGCACGGACGACTTGAGCCGGGAAAAATGTTTTTGGTTGATATGGAAGCCGGCAGAATTGTAAATGACGAAGAGATTAAAGAAAAAATAGCCAGAAAATATCCTTATAAAAAGTGGCTGGACGCCAATTTGGTTCACTTGAAAAATATTCCGTATAATGATTGTCCGCTATTTCTAAATGAAGCTACCTTAGAAAAAAGGAAAGCTGTATTTGGTTATACACTGGAAGACATTAATACCATCATTCTTCCTATGGGACAACATGCGAAAGAACCCATAGGCTCTATGGGCACAGATACTCCCATTGCCGTATTGTCTGAACGCCCACAACTTTTGTATAATTATTTCAAACAACTTTTCGCACAGGTAACCAATCCCCCTTTAGATGGTATTCGTGAAGAGTTAATTACAGATATTTCACTCACCCTTGGGAGTGATTATAATATTTTTGACATCACTGAATTGAATTGTCGAAAGTTAAAAATCCAAAATCCTGTTATTTCCAAGGAAGATCTGGATAAGATTAAAAACTATGATGCCAGTCCGGATTATAAAGTAGTTTCCATTGCCATGCTGTATAATATTGAACGGGGCCATAATGGTTTGGAAGACGCTTTGGAAAACATCTTAAAAGAAGCAGGGAAGGCCATTGATGACGGAGCAAATATTATTATTTTGTCGGACAGGAATTCAGATAAAGACAGGGCGCCTATTCCGGCATTGCTTGCCTGTTCTTTTGTAAATAGTGGACTTCAGCGATTAGGCAAGCGTTCCAAATTAAGTATTATTATAGAATCTGCCGAACCAAGGGAAGTACATCATTTTGCCCTTTTATTTGGTTTTGGGGCCAGTGCCATAAATCCTTATCTGGTAAACGAAATTATTGCGGAACAGATTGAAGAACATGATATTACAGAATTTACTTTTGATGAGGCCATTAAGAACTACAATAAGGCTATTGGAAAAGGTGTGTTAAAAGTCATGAATAAAATTGGTATCTCTACTTTAAATTCATACAGGAGCTCACAACTCTTTGAATGTATTGGGATTAATACCAAGGTTGTGGATAAATATTTTCCAAATACACCAACCCGTATTCAGGGTATAGGCTTGTATGAAATAGAGAAGGAAATTGCAAAACGACATAAAAAAGCATATCAGGATCAGCATGTTGCCGCTAATTTAGATTTGGAAATCGGAGGTGAATACCGATGGAGGCGGGATGGAGAAAAACATATGTTCAATCCTGTATCTATTGCAAAGCTTCAAAAATCTGTTAGAAATAACGAGCCGGATACCTACAAAGAATTTGCCGCAATGGTAAATGAACAATCCAGGAATTTAATGACTATTCGCGGTTTATTTGAATTTTCAAATTATGACCCCATCCCAATTGAAGAAGTTGAACCCTGGACAGAAATAGTAAAAAGATTCAAGACTGGTGCAATGTCTTATGGTTCTATCAGCAAAGAAGCACATGAAAATCTTGCAATAGCCATGAACAGGATAGGTGGCAAAAGCAATTCCGGGGAAGGTGGTGAAGACGCGGAAAGGTTTTATAAAAATCAGACTGGCGACTGGCGAAACAGTGCGATCAAACAAGTTGCCTCCGGAAGATTTGGAGTTACTTCGGACTATCTCACCAACGCACAGGAAATACAGATTAAGATGGCTCAGGGGGCCAAGCCAGGAGAGGGGGGACAACTCCCGGGTCCAAAGGTAAACCCTGCTATTGCCAAAACCCGAAATTCAACCCCCTATGTGGGCCTTATTTCGCCTCCTCCACATCATGATATCTATTCCATTGAGGATTTATCACAATTAATTTATGATCTGAAATCCGCAAACCGAAAGGCCAGGATAAACGTAAAACTGGTATCAGAAGTTGGTGTAGGGACGGTGGCCGCAGGAGTGGCTAAAGCAAAAGCCGATGTAATTCTTATATCCGGGTTTGACGGTGGAACAGGGGCGTCACCATTGACTTCACTAAAACACGCGGGGCTTCCCTGGGAACTGGGGATCGCAGAGGCCCAGCAAACTTTGGTCATGAACGACCTTAGAAACAGAATTGTTCTGGAATGTGACGGACAGCTTAAAACCGGAAGAGATGTGGCAATTGCATGCCTTTTAGGGGCAGAGGAATTTGGTTTTGCTACGGCTCCCTTGGTGGCTTCGGGATGTATTATGATGCGTGTTTGCCATTTAAATACCTGCCCGGTGGGTATTGCAACACAAAACCCCGAATTGCGAAAGAAGTTTAAGGGCAAACCGGAACATGTAGTCAACTATATGTATTTTGTAGCTCAGGAATTAAGAGAAATAATGGCTCAGCTGGGTTTTCGCACCGTTAAGGAAATGGTAGGTCAGGTGCAAAAACTGGATAGAAATAAAGCAATTGAACATTATAAGGCAGCAGGAATTGACCTCACTCCTATACTCCACCGGATTAATGTTCCCATCAATACAAAACTGTACAATACCCAAAAACAACAGCATCATATTAATGATTCCATAGAATTTGAGATCATTGAGAAAGCCCACCCTGCTTTATTTAGAAAGGAAAAAACATCATTAGATTTTCCAATTCACAATACGGACAGGGCCGTAGGTGCAATTATCAGTAATGAAATATCCAAAATATATGGAGCTGAAGGTTTGCCAGACAACACCTTAAAGCTGAATTTTACAGGTTCTGCCGGGCAAAGTTTTGGGGCATTTGCCACCAAAGGCCTTACCATGATAGTCAATGGAAATACAAATGATTATTTAGGGAAAGGACTATCAGGTGCAAAATTGATCATAAAAGTTCCGGACAAATCAACATTACAACCGGAAAATAATGTTATAACAGGTAACGTAACGCTCTATGGGGCTACTTCCGGTGAGGCTTATATAAATGGTAAAGCCGGTGAGCGTTTTTGTGTAAGGAATTCAGGGGCACTGGCTGTAGTTGAAGGAATTGGGGATCACGGCTGCGAATACATGACCGGCGGAGTAGCCGTAATATTAGGGGAAGTTGGAAGAAATTTTGGTGCCGGAATGAGCGGAGGCATTGCTTACATTTTTGATCAGAAAAAGACTTTTGAGAAAAAATGTAATCTGGAAGCTTTAAACCTATTGGCGGTGGATGAGGATAATGACATAAGGCAACTCAGGGAATTAATTGAAAACCATTACAACGCTACTTTAAGTCCGCTTGCCCAGCGAATACTTGAGAAATGGGAAGAATACCTTCCCAGATTTATTAAAATATTCCCTGAGGAATACAAGCAGGCATTGATCCGACTTGAAAGAGAAAAATCAGAAATAAT
Source organism: uncultured Flavobacteriaceae bacterium (assembly GCA_963793325.1). Lineage (GTDB taxonomy): Bacteria > Bacteroidota > Bacteroidia > Flavobacteriales > Flavobacteriaceae > Eudoraea. The sequence continues at coordinate 2,407,759 of CAWBZU010000001.1, read as the reverse complement.
ATAATCGATAGATGGGAAAGATAACAGGATTTTTGGAATTCGATAGAAAAGTAGAGACATACGCCCCGGTTGATGAGCGTATTAAGAATTTTAAGGAGTTTACCATTCCAATGAAGGAAAAGGACCTCAAAAACCAGGGTGCCAGATGTATGGATTGTGGCATTCCATTTTGCCATAGCGGATGTCCTCTGGGCAATTTAATTCCGGATTTTAATGATGCAGTTTATCGCGGTAAGTGGGAAAAAGCTGCTGAAATTTTACATGCGACAAACAATTTTCCTGAATTTACCGGAAGGTTGTGCCCTGCTCCCTGTGAAGAAGCTTGTGTACTTGGGATCAATGAAGATCCGGTATCCATTGAAAATATTGAAAAGAATATTATTGAGACTGCTTTCGAAAAAGGTTGGGTTGTGGCTAATCCGCCAGAACTAAGAACAGGTAAAAAAGTTGCCGTTGTTGGCTCTGGACCGGCTGGTTTAGCAGCTGCACAGCAACTCAACAGGGCCGGGCATTCTGTTACGGTATTTGAGCGGGATGAAAAACCGGGTGGTCTTTTAAGGTATGGGATCCCTGATTTTAAAATGGAGAAAAATGTGATTGACAGAAGGCTCCGTGTTTTAGAAGAAGAAGGTGTTCATTTTAAATGCGGTGTGCATATTGGCATTGATATTAAGGCTGAGGTTTTGCACAAAGATTATGACGCGGTGGTATTATGCGGTGGGGCAACTGTTCGGAGAAAATTACCTATAAAAGGCGCAGACCTGGAAGGAGTGGTACAGGCTATGGATTTTTTAGGACAAAACAACCGAAGGGTTGATGGATTAAAATATGCGGGTGAAGAAATAAAAGCCACCAATAAACATGTGATTGTTATTGGCGGAGGTGATACCGGTTCTGATTGTATTGGAACCTCATTCCGGCAGGGTGCAGCTTCAGTTGTCAATTTTGAAATTATGGGCAAAGCCACTACTGAAAGACCTGAAGACCAGCCATGGCCATTCTGGCCTATGAGATTGCGGACCAGTTCATCACATAAGGAAGGGGCTAAAAGATTTTTCAGTATTTCTACCAAAGAGTTTATTGGAGATAAAAACGGGAATTTGAAAGGCCTTATTACTGTCAATGTGGAGTGGGAAAAAGCACCCGGACAACGACCTGTTCTAAAAGAAGTGGAAGGAACCGAAAAGGAATGGCCCTGTGATTTAGCCTTATTGGCAATGGGTTTTACCGGTTCTGAAATGACCATTGCGGAGCAACTGGGTCTGGAGGCAGATGAAAGAACCAACATAAAAGCATCAGTAAAAGACTATCAGACAAATGTTCCGGGTGTTTTTGTGGCCGGCGATCAGCGCAGAGGACAATCACTTATTGTATGGGCTATCTCAGAAGGCAGGCAGGCCGCTTATTATGTAGACACTTATTTAATGGGCAACTCCAATTTACCCCTTAAAGGAGAAGGAGATCTGCCAAGAGTTTAGTCGATATTCATAATCTCTTTAAAAATTATTTTATTAAAACGGCCTGGGATAAATAGCTCTTACCAATTATTCCCAATACGGTCATAGTATAATGAAGCGGCCCCCAGGAGTGCAATATTTGAGGTTTTGGAGTACAAAATCTGAAACTTCTCCAGTACTTTTTTATAAGCAAAATCACTAATACTATGTGCCAAACCCGGCTCAAAAAACTCCACTGATTTGACCACAGAACCTCCTATTATAATTACTTCGGGATCTACGGCATATAAGATGATTTTAACTGCGTTTCCGAGATGTTCCCCAAAATTTTTAAAGGCTTCAATGGCCATACCATCACCTTTCCTGGCAAGAGTCATTAATTCTTCCCCATTGGAGTCGTAAAATTTTTTAAAATACTTACCACTGCAATAATCTTCCAAAATACCATCCTTATAAGGAATCATCCCAAACTCCCCTGATCCACAATTAGCATCCCCCATCAGGTGTCCGTTTGTAATAATTCCTGAACCCATACCTGTACCAAGGGTAACGCCAACCAGATTCTTAAACCCTTTTCCCAAACCAAATTTAAACTCACCATAGGCAAAGCAGTTGGCATCATTGTCTATGAAGACAGGTATTCCAAACTCTTTTTTTAAAATATCTGCCAAAGGAACCTCTGTCCAGGAAGGGATATTTTGAACTTCATGAATAATTCCCTTTTCTCGGTTTACTATACTCGGCACCCCTACTCCAATTCCCTCTACTTTATGCCCGCCAAGCTGCGTCCTTATTAATTCAATAATAACATTAATGACATCCCATTCACTATCGGAATCCTGGGGTATTTTCAGGGATTTATTGCTGATTATAGTATGTCCTTCGACCAATCCAACATTGACCTTAGTTCCACCCAGGTCTACCCCAATTAGTTTGATAGGTTTTGAATCAGCCATTTCAAGTCTTACTTTTTCCGAAACTTATTGTTTTATTCTTTACGATAGGTTTTGCCCAAATACTAATACTCAAAACAAATAACAATGCAACAAAGTTAAGCAGCATTCCAACTTTCAAAGATGTCAGGTCGCTGACAAACCCAATAAGTATTTGAACGACAGCACCACCCATAATTCCTGTCATTAATATCCCCGCAAAGGAACCATGGTGTTCACTTACAGAGTTTAGTGCGAGAGATAGAATTATTGGATACATCACTGATAAAAAAATACCGCATATTTGAAAGGCGTATAAAGAAATATGGGCATTTCCGTAAAGCGCAATTGCAAGACTGACTATGGCAAG